>CAWKLH010000010.1:0-235382 GCA_963850405.1 Nitrospirota bacterium | reverse complement strand
TGAAAGCTCCCGGCCTTTAATTCTTGTAGCGCCTGGTTTGCCTCTTCAAGTGAAAAATGGACCGTATGTGGCTTGATGGGAATCGTCGCCGCTTCGGTGTGGCAGGTCGAGTCCATCCTGCCTGGTGTTGGCCGTGACACTGAGGATGACGCGCTCCCCGAAGATGTCCCGCTCGTAGTCCAGCGAGAATCAGTAGGGTCGGATCTTCTTCTGTATTGTGCATTGTGAGAGCCGATTCGATTCTCAATGTACCTGTCCCAAAGGCGGACTGGTTAATTTGCCTGTGGCAGAGAGCAGCGGTCGAATCTTAGGGACCAGTCTTGCTTCATCTGACCTCCGTTGTCCTCCATGCCTTGCGAGAGAATAACATATTTGTTATTCTTCAACATGGACTACACGATCACGTATTATAGCGAAGCTGTGCAGCACGACATTCTTGCGTTGCCTGACACGCTGGCTGCACGGATATATCGTCCTCACTCGGCGAATGATCGTGCTTGGTCCAAACCTTGGGGCACCGCATACGAAGGCGTTTGGCCATGGTCTGTTTGAATTGCGGTTGAAAGGAGCGGAGGGAATCGCTCGGGTGTTCTTCTGCGCATTGGTGGGCGAACGGATCGTCATGCTGCATTGCTTCGTCAAGAAGTCGGACAAGACGCCTCGTCGAGAACGTGAGATCGCTGAGGTGCGCATGAAGGAGGTGAAATGTGCAGACACATAATCAACTCGTCAAAAAGCTCCTTCGTCGACGTGGGGTTCGAACGGAGGTGGACCGCATTGAACGTGAAGAGGCTGGCTTGCTCGATGCCTTACTCAAGGCGCGGCAAGAGGCGGGGCTGACTCAAAGCCAGGTGGCGGTACGCATGGGCACCACAGGCTCCGGCGGTCGCTCGTCTGGAGCGGGCCCTAGCCAGTGGGAAACATTCGCCATCGATTGCGACGTTGCGGAAGTATGTCAAGGCTTGTGGCAAGCGGCTGGTGCTGCGGGTTGCATAAGTCCGCTTCGTCTCGATCAACGCGTCGACAAGGCACAGTACAGGCATCACGACGACACAATTTTGTGTGCAACGGGCTCAATTCTGTCCAGAAAAACGTGGTGTACCATGGTACTTCCCGTCAAGCGCACGGTCGGTCATTACATCCACACTCACATCGTCAGCACTGCGGCCCCTTGAAAGCTCCCGGCTTTCAATTCTTGTAACGCGCGATTCGCCTCTTCCAGTGGAAAACGGACTGTATGTGGCTTGATGGGAATTGCCGCTGCTTCGCGCAAGAGGTCGATGCCATCCTGCCTGGTGTTGGCTGTGACGCTGCGGATGACTCGTTCACCAAACACGTCTCGATCGTAGTCGAGCGAGGGAATCGGCGACATGTGGATGCCGGCCAAGGCGACGGTGCCTCCACGTTCAAGCGCGCGCAGTGCCGGAGGGACGAGTTCACCAGCTGGTGCAAAGATGATTGAGCCATGCAGCTTCTCCGGCGGCGTATCGGTCGCCCCGCCGACCCAGACTGCTCCGAGCTGTCTCGCCAACGCTTGATGCTCCGGTTTCAACGAACTCACATAGACCTGGCAGCCCCAGTGGCGGGCAATCTGAATGGCGATGTGCGCCGAGGCACCGAATCCATAGAGCCCGAGGCGTTGGCCTGGCTTGATGCCGCTGAGCCGTAAGGCTCGATAGCCGATAATGCCCGCACACAACAAAGGGGCGGCTTCCTCGTCAGAAAAGATTGATGGGATTGGGTAGGCAAACCGTGCAGGGACGACCGCATATTCGGCATAGCCTCCATCGACCTGATAGCCGGTGAACGTCGCTTCTAAGCAGAGGTTCTCTCGCCCGCTTGTGCAGAATTCACACTGTCCGCAAGTCCCTTGCAGCCAGGCGATCCCAACCCGGTCTCCTTCATGGATATCCGTGACTCCGCCGCCGGCTTGCGTCACCGTGCCGACTGCTTGATGCCCTGGAATCAATGGGAAGCTCCTGTTGGGAAGTTCTCCTTCCACCACGTGGAGATCGGTGCGACAGACGCCGCAGACGTGAATTTTGACGAGGACCTGACCTGCCTGTGGAACAGGAACCGGCCGATCTCGGAGATGTAAGGGACTGTGGGAGACATCGCCCGTATGATCGAGCACCATGGCTCTCATCAGACCGTACCGCTTATGAGGTTTTCTGAGCTTTGATGCACTCGATATCGAGATGGATCTGTACCTCGTCTCCGACGACGAGTCCTCCGGTGTCGAGGGTCTTATTCCAAACCATCCCAAAATCCTTGCGGTTTAGTTTCCCGTCGGCGCTGAAGCCCGCCCTGGTGTTTCCCCAGGGGTCTTTCGCCACGCCGTTGAAGGTGACGTTCAGCGTAACGGCTTTGGTGAGACCACGCAGGGTGAGATCCCCGACCACGGTATAGCTGTCTCCCTGTTTCTGATAGGTTTTCATTTTGTATGTGATCGTCGGGAACTGGTTGACATCCAAGAAGTCGGTATTGCGCAGATGCGTGTCGCGCTTGTCTTGATTCGTGTTGATCGATTCAGCCTTGATCGTGGCCTCGATCATCGTGAAGGTCTTCGCATCCGCGTCCATCTCGACAAACCCCTGATAGTCCAGGAAGCGTCCTGACGTTTTGGACACCACCATATGGGCGACGCGGAACTCGATCACCGAGTGATCTGGATCGATGGTCCAGCGAGCTGTTTCAGCCTCGGCAGAGAGGGGGAGCAATCCCAACAGACCCACCATGACGATTTTCCGTATCCAATTTGTCCTGGTTTTCATATCTTCACCATTTAGCTGCTCCCTGTTGGCCAGTGTAAACAGATTCGTTGCCTCTTGGTCGATCTCACGAGTTGAGTTGGCATCCTACCCATCGCTGGGATGTCCGTGCAACCTGTTCTTTCATCGAAACACGGGTGTCAACCGATTGAATTGGTATAGAATACGTTCATGCAGGCACTCGTCAAAGCGACTGCTGGACCAGGCCTCACCCTCACCGATTGGGCGGACCCAACTCCGGGACCACATGACGCGGTGGTGAAGGTGGCGGCGACCTCGTTATGTGGAACCGACGCCCATATCTATCGTTGGGACGAATGGGCGCAGCGACGGATTCATCCGCCACGAATCATCGGACATGAATTATGTGGCCATGTCGTGGAGGTTGGTCGTGAGGTGTCCCTGGTCAAGGTCGGTGATTATGTTGCCGCCGAATCACACATCACGTGTGGTCGTTGCTTTCAGTGTCGCACCGGACAGGCGCATGTCTGCAAGAATTACAAGATTCTCGGGATCGATCGGGACGGGTCGTACGCTCAGTATGTCGCGTTGCCTGAAGGGGTTTTGTGGCACACGGCTCCGGACATTCCTCCGGAGTTAGCCTGTGTGCAGGAGCCGCTTGGCAATGCCGTCGATGCCGCGCTCGCTGAAGATCTCACCGGCCAGACAGTGTTGATCACGGGATGTGGCCCGACCGGCTTGTTTGCCGCAGCGGTCGCGCGAACAGCCGGTGCCGCGACCATTATCGCATCCGATGTCAGTGACTATCGGCTTGGATTGGCGAAGCAGGTGGGGGCGGATCATGTCCTCAACGCGAGGACCGAGTCATCGGAGCAGGTGGCAGCGGCCATCCTTGAGATGACGGATGGGGAGGGAGTCGATGCCTCGCTGGAGATGTCGGGAGATCCTACGGCGTTGCATCAAGCTTTTCGTGCGGTGAAGAACGGCGGTCGAGTCACCTTGTTCGGCATCCCGACCGGTCCCGTGTGCTTCGATCTGCCGAACGAAATGATTTTTAAGGGGATCCGCGTCTATGGGATCACCGGCCGTCGCCTGTTCAGCACATGGTACCGGCTGGCAGGACTCTTTAAGGCGGGTCTCGATATTCGGCCGGTTGTGACCCATTCGTTTCCTTTGAAAGAGTTTGCGACTGGGTTTGAGTTGATTCAGTCGGGTCAATGCGGCAAAGTTGTATTGATTCTGTGAGCGAAGCATAAGCTGATTTGTTGATCTGATGATCTGTTGAGTTTTCGGAAATTTATCAGACCGACAGATCAACAGATTCCAAACCACATCCTTTCAAGATGGCTTACGACTCACTCAAGCAGGTTCTCAGTGCCCAACTCGCCGACATCCGCGCCAAAGGCCTCTACAAGTCCGAGCGTCGCATTCTTGGTCCGCAAGGCTCGGACCTCCTGGTGTCGCAAGGTACCGTTCTGAACCTCTGTGCAAACAATTATCTCGGGCTCGCGAATCATCCGGCCATCGTGCAGGCAGCTCAAAATGGGTTGGAAACACATGGCTACGGTATGGCTTCCGTACGGTTTATTTGTGGCACGCAGGACTTGCACAAGCAGCTGGAACAGGCCGTCAGCGACTTTCTCGGTACCGAGGACACCATCCTCTACAGCTCCTGCTTCGATGCGAACGGGGGACTATTCGAGGTACTGTTGGATGAGGGCGATGCCGTCATCAGCGACGCTTTGAACCATGCCAGCCTGATCGACGGCATCAGGCTCTGCAAGGCCAAACGATTCCGATACGCCCATTCCGACATGGCAGACCTCGAAGCGCGGCTTCAGGAAGCCGCCGGGTGCCGCGTGCGGCTGATCGTTACCGATGGAGTGTTCTCGATGGATGGCGATCTAGCCAAACTGGATCGAATTGTGGATTTGGCGGAACGGTATGACGCAGTGGTGGTGGTCGATGACAGCCACGCGACTGGGGTTCTCGGTCCGAAGGGCCGGGGGACGCCGGCTCATTTCGGGGTGGCCGATCGAATCGAGATCGTCACGAGTACGTTGGGGAAAACGCTCGGTGGCGCGACCGGCGGGTTTACCTCCGGCAAGGCTGAGGTGATCGAATTGCTGCGTCAACGATCACGACCCTATCTGTTCTCGAACTCGCTTCCTCCGCCCATCGTAGCCGGTGCGTTGTGCGCCCTCGACCTCGTGAAACAAGGCGATCAGCTCAGGGATCAGCTTCGGGCCAATGCGGTCTTCTTCCGAACTGAACTGACCAGGCTTGGCTTTCGGCTTATCCCGGGCGAGCATCCGATCATTCCCGTGCTGTTGGGTGACGCCGCCCTTGCGACTTCAATGGCGGAGGCGTTATTGAAAGAAGGAGTCTATGTCGTCGGATTCAGTTATCCAGTGGTGCCGCAAGGACAGGCAAGAATCCGAACTCAAATGTCAGCAGCCCATACCACGGCTCAGTTGCAACAAGCCGTGGCGGCGTTTGCGAAGGTGGGCCGGACTCTCGGTGTGATCCAGTAACCTGCCTCAATTGAACTTCTCAGAATTGACATTTCACAGTCAGGTCAGTATCCTCGGCTACTTTATCTAGTGAAGGAGTATGGGTATGAAAGTCATTCTTCAAGAGACCCTGGAAGGGGTGGGGCATCTCGGTGATCTCATTAACGTCGCCGATGGATTTGCGAGAAACTATCTGTTACCGCGCCGGAAGGCCGTTGAGGCCGATGGTCGGAGCATCAAGGCCTTCGAGCATGCCAAGCGAGTGGCAGCCGATAAGGCTAAGAAGGAAACGCTGGAAATTGAATCCCACGCCAAGAAGGTGTCGGCTGTTGAGCTGACGATCGAAGCGCAGGTCGGCAAAGACGATAAGATGTTCGGTTCTGTCACGACCAAAGACATCGCGGAAGGATTGGCGGCACAAGGTGTCACGGTGGATCGGCGAAAGATTCAATTGGCGCAACCGATCAAGGAACTTGGGACTGTGGCCGTGCCCATCAAGATGCCCAGAGATGTGGTGGCGACGGTGAAGGTCCACGTGGTCAAGAAACAAGAGCCGGAAGAGCCTTCAGCCTAGGGTATCGACGATGGAGAAGATGAACAGCTACGCACTTGGTTCCTGGGACGCCTTGAAGGAAGCAGATCCGGAGGTCTGTGCCGCGATTGAGGCGGAGGAAATCCGGCAGCGTGAGAAACTGCTGCTGATTGCGTCGGAGAACTTTGCCAGTCCCGCAGTCTTGGCGGCCCAAGGCTCTTTGCTGACCAATAAGTATGCCGAAGGCTATCCCGGCAAGCGCTACTACGGCGGGTGTCAGCATGCCGATGCTGTCGAAGATTTGGCGATCCAGCGATGCAAAGAGATCTTCGGTGCGGAGCACGTGAACGTGCAGCCGCATTCAGGTTCACAGGCCAACATGGCGGCCTATCTCTCGGTCCTCAAGGCAGGGGACACTATTCTGGGAATGGACCTTGCCCAGGGCGGTCATCTCACGCATGGGAGCAAGGTCAATTTCTCCGGCATCCTCTTCCGCGTGTTTTCCTATGGTGTTGATCGCCAGACGGAACTGATCGACTATGATGCTGTGCAGAAGGTTGCAGAGGAATGCCGTCCAAGAATGATCGTGGTCGGGGCCAGCGCGTATGCCCGCATACTCGATTTTCCTCGATTCCAGCAGATCGCCAAATCGGTCGGCGCGTATCTGTTGGTCGATATCGCGCATATTGCCGGCCTCATTGCGGCGGGGCTTCATCCCAATCCCGTGCCCTATGCCGACTTTGTGACGACGACGACCCACAAAACATTGCGTGGTCCGCGCGGAGGGGTCACGATGTGTAAAGCCGAATATGCAAAGGGGGTCGATAAGCTTGTATTCCCAGGACTGCAGGGCGGACCTCTGATGCATGTGATTGCGGCCAAGGCGGTGGCCTTCAAAGAGGCCTTGTCGCCGGGATTCAAGCGCTATCAGCAGCAAGTTCTGACCAATGCGAAGGCCTTGGCGCAGGGGTTCGTCGATCGTGGCTATAAGATCGTCTCTGGTGGAACTGATACGCACCTGATGCTCCTGAACCTTACGAACAAGGGCATTACCGGGAAAGAGGCCGATGCAGCCCTTGATGCAGCCGGCATTATCGTCAATAAGAACGCCGTCCCATACGATGAAAAGCCACCGACGGTGGCTAGCGGCATCCGCCTCGGGTCTCCGATTGTGTCGACACGTGGCATGCGCGAATCAGAGATGAAACAGATCGTCGATTTAGTCGACCGTGTTCTCCAGCATCGGCAAGAGTCGACGATTCTGGAAGAGGTTCGCGCGCACGCGAAAGCGTTGTGCGCCCGGTTTCCCATCTTTCACCCCTACTAGTCGACCGATAGCGAGAGGGCAGGGTCGCCGCCGGTGAAATGTCCGTTCTGCGATGAACTCGAAGACAAGGTTGTTGATTCTCGCATGGCCAAGGAAGGCGAGGTCATCCGCCGCCGCCGCGAGTGCCTTGGTTGCAAACGCCGCTATACCACCTACGAGCGAGTTGAAGAAATACTCCCGGTCGTGGTGAAGAAGGACGGCCGCCGCGAGTCGTTTGACCGCAACAAGATTCTCGTCGGGCTGAAAAAGGCTTGTGAAAAACGGCCGATCAGTATCGGCACCATTGAGGCCGTCACCGACCGGATAGAAAAACGGATTCAGGAGATGGGCGAGACGGAGATTCAAAGTCGGGTTGTCGGAGAGGAAGTCATGAAGGAGTTACATCAGCTGGATCAGGTCGCCTATGTCCGGTTTGCGTCCGTGTATCGAGAGTTCAAGGGCATCGACCAATTTATGGACGAGTTACAAACGCTTGCTCAGCACCGGCGTGAGAGTTAAAACGTAACGTCTGGATCCCTCAGCCCCTCTCTCCCAGCCTCGTTCATGTTCCCCGATTCGACCTGTGTTCGTTATGAACTCCGACAAGTCCTGTGCGGGAAGTGCCGTATTGATGAAGAAGCCCCTCTCTCAGCGTGCTCGACGACACACGCCAGCCTCCGGGGCGACGAACGTCGCCATTATTGGCGCCGGTCGCGGGGGGGCGGCGCTGATGGAGATCTTTGCAAACGATCCCCTCGTGCGGATTGTCGGTGTCGCGGAACTCGATCCGAAAGCCCCAGGGCTGGAACTGGCTCGACAGTTCAGAATCCCGATCACGCACGACTATCGGCAGCTCCTCGCGATGGAGCGCGTCGATCTGATTATCGATGTGTCGGGTGATGCAGAGGTCTGGAGGTTTCTTGAGGATTTTCATCGAATGGGTGTCACCGTCATCGGCGGCGCCAGTGCGAAATTCATGTGGGAGCTGATCGGCGCTCGTATTCGCGCGACGGCGGAGATCGAGAAGACGCTGAACAAATATCAATCCTTGTATCGGTTGTATGTGAAAGAGACTGGAGCGGCAGTGACGGAGGAGCGGACCAGAATCGCGTGCGAGATCCACGACGGCTTCGTGCAGAGTTTGGCGGGGGTGAATTTCAAGCTGGATCTGTGCCAGGAACTCATCCGGAAGAAATCACGGGCCAGTTTGGCCACCATCAAGGAGAGCAAGGCTCAACTGAAGTTGGCCATCCAGGAAGCCCGCCAAGTGATTTTCAACCTGCGTCCCCTGCACTACGACAAGATGGAATTGATTCCTGCCCTGACGAATTATTTCAAGTCGTATCAGCTTCAGACCCACATCACCACGAAGTTTTCCGTGAGCGGAGATGAGCAGATTCTCTTCCCACGGACGAAGATCTTTCTCTTTCGCATTATCCAGGAGGCGTTGAGCAACGTGCAAAAACATGCACGGGCCGATCGAGTCTCGATCAAACTGGACATCGAGATGGAGCTGTTGCGCGTCACCATTGCCGACAATGGAATTGGATTCGATCTGGAGGCCGTGCTGCGCGACCCTGAAAAGTGGGATCATTTCGGAATCAAGGGCATCTTGGAACGAGCTCGACTGGTGGGGGGAGAGGGGCTCGTCCAATCGAAGCCGGGGAAGGGCACGAAAATCATCGTCAAGGTGCCGCTGGGGCATCGAGAGGAGAGGGAGGAGTAATGGAAAAAATCAAGGTGCTGATTGCCGACGATCACCGAGTGGTTCGGGAAGGCTTGGCGGCCATTCTCAAGACCAAAGAGGACATTCACGTCATCGGCGAAGCACAAGACGGTGCGGAGGCCGTCGAAAAAGCCAGGGCGTTGCTTCCGGATGTGATTCTGATGGATGTGAGCATGCCACGGATGGGAGGCGTCGAGGCCACCAGACAAGTCAAACGTGAGTTCCCGCACATCGGCATCGTGGCGTTGACCATGTACGAAGAACAACAGTATATCTTCGATCTTGTCCGTGCGGGCGCGACAGGTTATCTCTTGAAAGACTCTGAATCGTCGCAAATCGTGGCGGCCATTCGAGCGATCTATCGGGGCGAATCGCTGATCCATCCGTCCGTCGCCAGCAAAATCTTGGCGGAATTCTCATTGATGGCCCAAAAGAAGGGGAAAAAGCCATCCTGGGCTGAGCATGATCTGACGGAGCGGGAGATTACGGTGTTACGATTGGTGGCCGACGGGAAAACCAACAAGGAGATCGCCAATAACCTTGATCTGAGCGAAAAGACGGTCAAGAATCACGTCCGGAACATCTTCCATAAACTACAAGTCTATGACCGCACGCAAGCGGCCATCACCGCCATCCGCAAGGGCCTGATCGAGCTGGATCCGAAGCGGTAAAATCTTTTGCCGCTACGAACCTGTGTTCCGAACCATAGCTGCCTGTACCAGCAGTGGAAGATCACGCGTTCTGTCAGCGGCTCGGTCGGAATACGTTCACGGTGTAGGTTTTTGGACTTCCATTCGGCGCCCTGACGGTGATTGATACAGTTGTGGTTGTCCCTAACCCCAGCGAAGTGGACGTTTGACCTGCTGGAACCCCTGCATCAGCGATGACCGAGCCAAAAGCGGACATCACGGCCTGCGGATCAGACTTGGTTGCCGAAACGGTTATGCGGTCAACGACGCTCGCAACGTTCACCGTGTAGATCTGTATATCTGCCGCAAAGGCTCGATCTAAAGTACCGCCGTTCACACTCAAGCCAGACAGATTATTGTTGTCCATGGGCGCCGCTCGTTTGATGGTGATGCGGTAGGTCTTTGCATTTCCATTTTGCGCCGCGACTGTAATTAACACATCTCTGCTTGTTCCTGGCCCACCGAGTGGGATTACGGCTTGACCGTCATTGGGTATATCACCAGAAAGCACGGCATTCGGATCAGACTTGGTTGCGGACACACTCACCGTGGTGACATTGGTCGCCACGTCCACCATGTAGTTCTGTTGGTCCGAAGCGAATGCCGGGGTCAATGTGCTGGGCACGACCACCAATGCAGACAAGTCGTTGTCGCCCGCTAAGGAGACCTTGTTGAAAACAACCGTATAGGTTCTCGACTTGGTCGTCGATTCAGACACCACAATGCTGACGATCGTGGGAGGGCCTCCTACTGGACCTACGGTAATAGACCGGCTCGTCGTCGTTTGCCCATCGATAGTCACCGTGTCGCCGGCCACTCGTGGTTGTGCGGTGATGGCCACACTCGTGACGCTCGTGGGGAGATCAACGCTGTATCGGGTTGTTGTGCTCGCAAAGGCTGGCTGAAGTGTCCCTGGGTTTATGGTCAGGCTGCCAAGTTCCACTTCTGGGTTAATTGATGCTGAGTCTCCACAGCTGGAGGCACCGAAACCAATCGGCATAAGCAAAAGCGCAACGAGAGATTGGTGCACGACGGCAAGCGGGTATTTCATGCAGAGTTGTTTCCTTTCTCGCTCCATTCATCACTTACCGAATCCGTCGTGCTGGTGAACCCAATCGGCCAGTCGTGAGACTACTAGAGGGTCGAACTGGATTGCCGTGGGTGATGAGACCGTCATTGGACTGTATAACTAATCTGAACAGGTGGGTCAACAGCATGGGTTGAGTGACCTGCTTGGTGAGGACGAGCGATTGGTATACCGGACTCTGTCCGCAGGGAGCTTCGACAAGCCAGAGGCGGGGTACTTTCATTTAGCGATCAGGCCGGAAAAAGTTGATCGTATACGTCTTACGGCTTATTCCATCCTGCGCGGTTACCTGGATCAACACAGTGGTGGTTGTGTTCAGCCCAAGCGAGACCGTGACACGACCTGTTTGAACCCCTGTTGCCGCGATTGTTGAGTCGGCCGAAGAGATTTCGGCATTCGGATCAGATTTGACCGCGGAAACAGTGACGGTTTCATTGTTACCCGAGACGCTTGCTCCATAGGTCAGCTGAATCGGGGAGAAGGCGGGAGTCAGTGTGCCTGCGGAGGCCGTCAAAGCCGAGAGATTGTTGTCCGTCGAAGGTGCCAATCGATTCACGGTGATGGAGTAGGTCTTGGTATCGCCATTCGGTGCAGCAACGGTGATCCTAACAATCTTACTGGTCCCAGGTCCGTCGAGTGGAATATTCGCTTGCCCTCCATTGGGTATATTCCCAGAGAGCACGGCATTTAGGTCGGACTTGGTGGCGGTCACACCTACGCTGGTGACACCGGTTGCCACCTCGACGGTGTACTGCGTGGTGTCGGCAGAAAAGGGAGGGTCCAAGGTCCCTGGTGACACGCTGAGGGCTTCCAAGTTGTTATCAGCCGAAAGCGCTGCTCGGTTCACAGTGATGACGTACGGCTGCCGACTGCCATTTTGTGCGATCACGAGAACTTCTATGTCTGTGGGCAAGCCAGGATCTTGAAGGTCGATGGTACGTGCCTGACCTGAATTGGCGACCTGTCTATTCACCTGTAGGGTCGAACTCGACTCCTGGGGAGTTGCGGTCACCATCACACTGTCAGTGCTGCTGCCGACATTTACCGTATATCTCGTGGTGTTCGCCTTAAAGGAAGGGCCCAGCGTACCCGGCGACACGGTCAGCTTCCCAAGATTGAAATTTCCTCCGAGGGCGGCTCGCACCACAGTCACAAGGTACGACTTCAGACTCCCATTCGGGGCTGTCACGACAATGGTAATGTCCTTACTCGATCCAGGATCTCCAAGGTCGATGGCACGGGCTTGCCCGGAAATAGTGCCCTGGCCATCCACGTCGAGCGCCGCTGTCGGGTCCTGAAGAGTTGCGGTGACGCTGACTCGAGCCGTGCCGCTGCCGACTTGTGCCGTATACCTTGTTGTGCCCGCCCTAAACGAAGGGTCGAGGGGGCCCGGCGACAGGGATAAACTTCGGAGATCGGTATTGCTTGAGGCCGGTCTGGTTACAATGACCACATACGTGGTCTGCGCTCCGCTTTGGTCGGTGATGCGGATGAAGATGCTCTTCGTCGAGGGGGCCGGATCCAACGTGATCGAGATCCCCTGGTCAGTGCCGGCCTGCCGCCTATCGATCGTCATCGTGGTGGTGCTATTTTCAGGGGTGGCTTTTACTACGACACTGCTATCGGTCGTCGATACCGTGGCTCGGTAATCCGTGACGTTGGAGGAAAAAGCCGGTTGGAAGGCTCCAGGAGGGGTGACCGCTAAGCTAGAGAGCCTTACGGGTGGCCCTTCTGAGACCGTGGCGGAATCGCCACACCCATACGTGCCCAAGCCAAGTGCGATAAAAAAAAAGGCGGCTAGATATTGCACAGCAATGTTGAACGGACGTCTCATCATGAGGCGGTCACTTTCCCTTGTTACGTGAAGTGATGAGCCTGTGTGCTCTGGCGAACCCAAACGCTAACGTGGAAACGACGAGAGGGTTCGAGTGTCTACTCGAGGCGAAGCAGGAGTGACAGATATAGCGAATCCGACCGGTGAGGTCAAGACGTCAAATCGGGACGTGGAGAACCGATGGCGTGTGACAAGTATGTGCGATGAGGGAATTTCCAATTAGAGTCAGTGCTTCGTGGGCACAGCCTGGTGACAGCAGACCTTAATAGGTGTGGAATAATCGATATAAATCTGGGGAGTATGGTGGCACCACGCTCGCGCGTGGTTCGCAGTGATAGTGTAGGTGCCGCTGGGGCATTCACCGTAGTCGACGGGGACTTGGATGCCGACACGATCGCGCTGCTGGTTGCTCACCCTCTCGGCGGTGGTGGCGGGGCGCTGATGATCCTCAATAATTGTGGCGTCATCATAATTGGACTCTGGTCAGACTCACCCCCGGCATTAGTTAAGGTGTAGGTGATGTTATACGTTCCCACACTAAATGGCGTACTCCTCCTGAGGATTCCCTGAGTGAAGGTCGAATTGTCGTCTTTGACCCCATCTACATAGAGCTTCGGAGTCACCCCAACTCCTGGCGAAGGAATAATACTGAATCCTGGTGTCGTGACGTTGGTGACGTTGTCATCCTTACTAGTGCCTGTACTGCACTTAGTAGGGTCACCACCGATGGTATCATCAGGTTCACAGGAGTCATCTGCCTCGATCAGATCCGGTGCGACTGTCGGGGCTGGTGGTTCTGCTAAGGCTCGATTGACTGTGATGGAGTAGGTCTGGGCATCGACCCCATTCTGAGCGGTTACGGTGACGGATATCGGTGTGGGTGGCCCTCCTGCTCCATTCAGCGGGAAGGTTCCTTGCCCTGTTGCGGTCCCTGGTGCAACCGTTACGCTACCAATAGCCATCGTGGCATTCGGATCATCCTTGGTGGCCCGGACGACCACTTCCGTGACTTCGGTCGCCACATTGACCGTGTAGGCCAGCGTTCCTTGAGTGAAGCCCGGAACTGAGCTGCCGTTCACTCTCAATGCCGACAAATTGTTGTTGCTCGAGGGTGCCGAGCGAGTCACGGTGATGACGTATGGCTTCTCACTTTGATTCTGTGCTTTTACGATAATTTCTATTTCCGTATCCGATGGGCTGGGTGCTAGTGAAATAGAAGGACTAGCCTGTCCGGCAGTGAGGTTGATTGGGACCCCGTTGTTCACCTTCATGCTCATACTTGAGCTGGTAACTTGAGGAGAGGCAGTCACGGCGATGCTGTCAATGTTGTTTCCTACATTCAGTCTATAAACCGTTCGGTCTGCTCTAAATGGGGATGGAGATAGGCCAGGCTGTGATACCGCCAAACTTTGCAGATTGTTGTTCCCGCCGAGGGCGGTACGAATGACGGTTACCTCGTATATTTTTGTGTCATTGTTCTGGGCAGTCACAACTATAGGTATAGTGATCCGTGCTTCTGGTCCTGGAGCCCCAAGATTGATGTTGGTTGGGCTGGGTTGTCCATTAATTGTTACCCTTGCATTGCTATCCTGTGGAGCTGCAGTTATCACCACACTGGTCACATTGCTCAATAGGCTCACATTGTAGTCCTGATCGTCTGGATCGAAGGTCAAGTTGCCTGGCGACACAGTCAAGCTTCTCAGATTGTTATTCCCGTTCAGAGCAGCACGAACGACGTTAATGGTGTACTCCTTGACCTGTCTGTTCTGTGCGGTCACTCGGGTCTTGATAACAGTGGTGAATCCAGGCCCCAACAGCGGAATGGGCTGGGTATTGATAAGTGCACCATTTGCCTCAATGGCTAGGCTCGAAGTTGAGACTTGTGGCTCTGCCGCGACAGTGATGTTTCCTATGCTGCTACCGACCTGGACTGTGTAGCTTCTTGTGTTGGTGCCAAAGGTGGGGACCAGGGTGCCCCTGTTCACGGTCAAACTCTGTAGATTATTGTTCCCATCAGGGGCGGCGCGTTCCACCGTCACTGAATAGAGCTTTGTAGTGTTGTTCTGAGCGGTTACTACGATCGCGATAGAGGTATCCTGACCTGCTGGGTTCAGTGTGATGGTTTGGGCCTGTCCGGAGTTCGTACTTGCTCCATTCACGGTCATGGTTGCCGTGGTGTCTTGTAGCCTCGGCGTTATTGTCACGCTCGCTACACCGCTGCCCACATCCACCGTGTAACCGGTTCTATTTGCTCTGAAGGATGGGTCTAAAGTCCCTGGGGTGATGGTTAATCCTTGCAAGTTGTTATTGTTCGACGGCCCGCGACTCACGGAAACCTCATAGGTTTTCGTGCTTCCATTCTGAGCTGTGATAGTAATTGGGATGGTCGTGATTTGGCCGCCGCCTTGGAGATTAATGGAGCGTGCCTGACCAGAGATGGCGGGTTGCCCATTCACGGTTATTGTCGCTACAGGATCCGAGAGTGTGGGGGTGATCGTGACGCTCCCGATGCCATTGGCAACGCTGGCAGTATACCTCAATACACCTGCTTCGAATGTGGGTGCTAGAGCTCCTGGCGAAATGCCTAAACTATCTAATGAATTGTTTCCGTTTAGGGCCGCTCTCTTGACTTGGACTGTGTAGGACTTCGAAGTGCCGCCTGTACCTGTATCGGTGACGACGATAGTGATGGATTGTTCCGCTCCTGGCGAGGAAAGCGTAATGGTTTGACTTGTGATCGCTTGGTTGTCGATCCGTATGCTGTCTCCGGCTACTTGAGGGCTGGCGGTGATGGTCGTACTCGAGATATTGATTGGGAGTTGAACTATGTAGCTAGTCGTTGCAGGGGTAAATGGTGGTTCCAGCGTTCCATCGGAGACCGACAGGTTACCGAGTGCCGCCGGTTCGCTAACCGTCGCTGAGTCTCCGCAGCCATAGGCGATCAAGCCGAACACAACGAGGAACGCGGCAGCGAGATACTGTCTCACGACGGTCAAGGTACGCATGGCGATGTAGTCTCTTTCTCCAGAGGCGTGATGTGACAGGTCCATCAGTGTGAACCTCGATAAAAAGGGGTGAATAATACGAAACTGCTAAAGATTGGTCTACCCCTACTTTGGTATAGGGGAAATAGGACAGGTCCCTATGGACTATCCTCCGGTGAGGTCAAGGCTTCAGTTCTAGATAGCGTAGTCACGAGATCTTAAGCCAGAGGGCGAGACACCGGATCTGGACGGCGGCGAGGAACGATGTGCTGTTCTTGGCGTATCGTGTGGCGATGCCGCGCCACCGTTTGAGCATCAGGAAGGTATTTTCGATCAAGTGGCGCAGTTTGTAGAGGTCTTCGTCGTACGCTCTTTGGTCTTTTCGGTTTTTCTTTGGCGGGATGACGGTGTGCATGCCTACACGTCGTGCCTGCTCAAGAATGGCATCGGTATCATAGCCCTTGTCCGCAATCAGATGATCCGCGTCGATCCCCTCGATCAGAGTGCTGGCCTGTGTGCAATCCGCTCGGGTACCTTCTGTAGTAACAACTCTGACCGGCATACCACACGCATCCACGGCCAGATGTATCTTGGTGTTGAGCCCCCTTTTGTGCGGCTCATGTCCTGATTGCCGCCTCTGGCTCCTGCCGCATGAGGATGAACCTTGCAATGACTGGCGTCGATCATCAGCCATTCGTAATCCGGCTCGTCAATCAGGATTCCAAGCAACTGTTTCCAAATCCCCTTGTCCCGCCAGCGGATAAAACGACGATGTGTATTGCTCCACCCTCCGTAGTCCGGTGGCAAATCACGCCAGGGCGCGCCGGTTCGCAAAATCCAGAAGACCGCATTGATGAACAGGCGGTTGTCTTCCGCAATGCCGCCCCACACGCCTTTGCGTCCCGGTAGATGCGGTTCCAGCAATGCCCATGTGGCGTCGGAAATATCGTGGCGGCGGTGGACGGGCGTTGGGTTGTTCATGCAGACCTCCTTCTCGGGTCTGCCGACTCTCTCATATCTTACATCTCGTGACTACTCTATCTAGAGGTAACTGAAGCTAATTGCGGGGTAAGAAAATTGGGAGCATACGAGTGGGAGCCACCGACATCAATTTACGGGAAAAACAGTCGGGTTACCTCAATGTTATACGTTTCAGAGTCGATACCATTTTGGGCGGTCACCGTGACAGACAACAGGGTGGGCGGCCCTCCTGCTCCATTCAGTGGAAAGGTCTCTTGTCCTAAAATGGTTCCTGCCGGGACAGTGACTGAACCGATCTGCATAACGGAATTTGGATCCGATTTGGTGGCGGAGACCGTCACGCTGGTGACGCTGCTGAAGACGATGACCGTGTAGTTCGGTGTGTTCGGCTCAAAGCCAGGGATCAAGGATCCTGGTGTCACTGTTAGGTCCAACAGCTTGTCGTCACTCGATGGCACTGCTCGGTTCACCGTGATGGTGTAGGTCCGGGGGGTTCCATTAGGAGCGGTCACAACGATCTCAATTGGTGTTGGTCCAGGAGGTCCAAGACCAATGTCACGAGCCTGACCTGAGCTGGTTCCCTGTCCATTGATCATCATGCTCGCACTTGTATCCGAAAGTGTTGCGGTGACTGTGACGCTAGTAACACTGGGCGCCACGTTCACTGTGTAGTTCAAGGTCGCCGCATCAAAAGCGGGATTCAAGGCACCTGGTGTCACGGTCAAGGTGGACAGATTGTTGTCACCGGAGGGAGCCGCGCGATTTACGGTGATGCGGTAGGTTTTTTTAGTGCCATTTGGTGCGCTCACTTCGACCGGCACCAGGGTAGCTGTCCCCGGGGCACCGAGTGAAATGGTCGCTTGTCCTGAGGCTGTTCCGAGCGGGACAGCCACGGAACCGATCAGCATCCCGGCACTGGGATCGGACTTGGTTGCCGAGACGGTGACACTGTCAACGAGGACGCCGACACTGACAATGTAGTTTTCAGTATTTGGGTCAAAGGGCGGGTCCAAGTCGCCCGGCGTTACATCCATAGCTGATAGATTGTTGTCGCTCGATAGGAGTCTCGTAACCGTGACGGTATAGGTGGTCTCAAGGCCATTCAGTGTTTCCACAACGATGAGGATGGTCGTGGTCGATCCCGGAGAGCCGAGCGCGACGGATCGTCCCAGTCCAGCAGCGGTTACAATCCCGTTGATCGTGACCGTTGCCGCATTGTCCTTGGGGACGGCGGTCACGGTGACGCTGGTCGCGGATGTCGGCGCGTTGACCAGCATAGTTCGTGGTATTGGCCAAAAACCCAGGCTGGAGGGTTCCAGGGGTGACCGTCAGGTTGGACAAGGGTGCTGCGACGTCTTCCGAAACCGACGCGGTGTCCGCACAGCCGTAGGCGCCCAGGCTGATGGCGAGGATCAGGGTGGTAACGAGCCATTGTCCTGGGGATATGAAGTTCTGTTTCATATAACGCCGATCACTTTCTTTTAAAGAGAGGAGTGATGGATTGATTCATGCTTATGAACACGAACTGTAGGTGCTGATCCTACGAGAGGGGTCGCATTCGGTCGAGCCCTACATAGGTAAGGGTTTGCCGTCATTGTGGGGAGAAGAGGTTGGTTGGTGAACGTATGATTGCATGGCGGTGGCATCGCCATTGTCGGTCGGCGCGAGCGTTTGGGACATCCCTGCGCGTTGAGCTGGTCAGTGCCTGGTTTCTGGAGTGCCCTGCGATTTGGCGAGGAGCTCGGCCTTGGACGGGATCTGTGTGAGGAGATCCGGGCGTACCTGAAAGACTCCTTGCAGACGTTGGCCGGTGGCATAGAGGAGATTGCCTGCCTTGTTGCCGAGGGTCAGTTTCCCTGTGGTCTGGCCGTCCTTGCCCGTCGCCACAAATTCTGCGGCGGGCGCAAGTAGCCCATAGGGGGCCAGTGGTGCGGATTGTTTCATGACGCGTTCTTCCGCCGGAAGATTCGCGACCCGACTGACAAAGAGATCTGCCGCTTCTTGGCTGATTTTCTCGGTGGGCTGATCTTCGAGCAGCCACTCACCGGTCTGGTTGATCAAGACATACTGATGTTCTCTCGTCTTCACCGACAACATGGCGATGTCGGTGGAGTCGAGGCCGAGCAGCCGTTTGTCCTGGAGCGTGAAGAGTTCTTTCGTGAGATCTCTGATCAGTACGGGGTTGATGCGATAGAGCGGGCCGTCGGCGGTGGTCTCCGCGATGGCTTCTCCGCTCTGGGGGTCCGGTTGATACAGCCGGACGGACTGGTCACCGGCTGCCGTATGCAGCGTGATTTTTAGCTTGGGGCTCGTCAGAGTCTTGGCGATGGTATCGCGTTCAGGACCGGGATCGATGATGCCGAGTGCTTTCAGATCTTCCAACCGAAACATCAACGAGCGGACCTCGTTCTGGTCGGCTTCGGCTTCGATCGGATAGCGGATCTTCCACGACGGCTTCGGCTTATCCTTGGCCATGTTGTAGAGCACGACTTCGGTGGTGGCATAGGTCAGGCGGACCCGTTCGATATCATTCTGGACAAATCGCAAGAGCTCTTTTCGACGGAATGCCATCAACGACTTGTTGATGAAGTCCTTCGGCGCCAGGTTGGTCAGTAACACGCTCCGGTCCGATGCCCGAAGCACATAGAGGGTATTGGACAGCGGACCACTGTCGCCGATTGAAATCGTCTCCTGTTGTACCCCGGCCGTGACGGTGAGGGTGGTCACCGGCTGTTCAAGCCCGAAGGCCGCCAACTGTGTCGCCTGCTCCTCGACGGTTCTGGTGACGGCTCCGGTCACGAGCGCTCGAATCAGCGCCTGCACTTCGCGATGATCGGCATCCGTTTGAAGCGGAGCCACGATCGACCATTTGCCAGGTTCTGCCAGCTTTAATTCGATAGGCCCCTGCGCGGTGGTGATCCTGAGTCCGGTGATGGCGGTTTCGGGGAAGGGCAGGACTTGTTTCTGTGCGCGTTCCTGTTTTTCTTCTCGCTGCTGGGCGGGAAACTCCACGAGATAGAGATAGCCTCCTAGGCCAGCCAGTGCGAGAAACATGAGGAGAGTTGGCCAGTAGCGAGTCATAGGCTAGAGACGCCGGCGTTTTCTCCACACGATGATGCCGGTAAGCAGCGTCACGAATGGAAGGAACACAACCTGGATGTAAATCAGCGCCCGTTCTTGGGTGGGGTTGGGCGTGAACGGGTGCAACGCCGGTTCTTTTGGCGCGATGGAAATCAAGTCCCGTTCCTCGGCCAGCCAACCGGTCGTGTGGAGAAAAAAGTCGCTGTTGCCGGGGAAATTGAAAAAGGCGTTGGAGACGAAGGTGGAGTTCCCGATGACCACGATAGCGGGTCGAGGTGTGCCCTCCTCCTGGGCTTTCTTCGGTGCCAGCGCGGCCGCCATAGGCAGCGGTCCTTTCACGTCTTCCTTTTCGTTCAGGCTCACGACCCGGCCTTGCATGTTCATTTCAGCCCAGCTGTTCGGCGAGGTACGGGCCAGCGGCACAAAGTCCCAGTCTTTCCCGACCTGCTCGTCGAACGTCACGTGCCGGGACAGCGGCAACAGCACGGCGGAGTTCAGGTCTTGCGTGATCTCATGCTCGGTAAACGTTCTGACCAACAGCGCGGTGAGGTCTCCTTGGGCCAATCGATCTTGCAGATCGACCAACACTCCCGACCCCAGACCCAGTCCCCAATGGGCGAGCAATGATTCCAGTCCAGTCTGTGTATCGGGATCGGCCAACACCAAGAGGTGGCCGCCCTTCTCGACGTAGGCCTGAATACGGTCCTGCTCGTCCTTCATCACGGCACGGCGCGGTCCTGCCAAAATCAGCACGGAGGTCTTATCCGGCACGGCTGATTCCTTGAGGAGCGAGAGCGTACCGACCTCATAGCCCTGTCGGATGAGTGCTTCTTTGGCAGCGGAGAGCCCATTGCGGTCCTTGTCCTCGACATTCAATTCGCTGTGGCCCTCAACGAAGACGATGTGTTTCTTGGCATCCTTGGAAATGCGGATCAGCGCACCGGTCAACTCAACTTCTGAGGGAGAGGTGACGCGGATCGTCTGGCCATTGCTCTCAAAAATAGCGGTGTCTGTCCGGAAGATTCCATAATTTTGGGCGATCTTCGGCTGTTTCTCCGGGTCGATGAATTCTACGCTGAGCTTGGGAGACGCTTGCCGATAACTCTCCAGTCGTTCCTTGAACACCTGATAGCCGGGATCCTTTTCTCTCGTGAAGACGGTAACTTTCACGTCGTGGGGCAGGCCGCGAAGTACTCGGTGGGTTTGTGGGGCAAGCGTAAAATTCTGATTTTCCGAGAGGTCCCAGCGTATCGAGTGTCGAGAGGCCAGAAAGTTCACAATGACCAGGATGCCGGTGAACAGCACGATCATCAGAAAGCTATTCAGCCCCATCCTGGTCGAGCGCCGGACGGAGAACGCCTTGACTGCCTCAAAATGGAAAGCAAAGAACAGGACGAGGCAGACCAGCGCCAGCCCTTCCGCGATCGTGACGGCCCACAGCCAGTCAGGGCGAAGGCTGTACGTGATCATGCCGCCGAGGCCGAGCACGACTCCGAGAATGCCGAGAGGAAAGGACTTGAGGCTCATTTCCAGCGTGTCGACTCCACGACGCGATGTGTGAGGAACAGCATGAGTACCAATCCGCTTCCGAAGTACAGGAGATCGCTCGTGTCGATCAGTCCCCGCACCAGACGGTCATAATGTTCCATGTAGGAAACATACGAGATGACGCGGCCTGCCGTAGTATCACCGAACAGGCCTCCCAATCCAGCGATCAACCAAATGGTCAGGAGCAGGCCGAAGCTGACAAAGGCGGCGACGATTTGATTCTCCGTCAGCGCCGAGGCAAACAGGCCCACGGAAAGAAACAGGGCTCCCAGCAGCACCATGCCCACATAGCCGGTCCAGATGGGGTTCCAGTCGAAGTCGCTGAACAGCATCAGCACCGTGGGGACCAATACGGTGAGCCCGATGAGGCCAAGATAGATCAGGAACACGCTGACGAATTTGCCGACGACGATTTCATGGATCCTGATTGGCGAGGTCATCAAGAACTCAAAAGTCCGCAGCTTGCGCTCTTCCGCGAACAACCGCATGGTTAGGATGGGTAGAATAATCACGAGGACGATCCGCATGCTCGCGAACAGATTTCGGAAGACCAGATCGTTCAAGTTGATCTGGGCCATTCCCCCCTGCATCTGCATCAATTGGATGGCTTGCGCCCCGGCGAAACCAACGTAGAGGTAGGAGAGCAGCCCGAAGATGAACAGAAAGACCGCGCCGACCACATAGACAATAGGGGAGACGAAATAACCGCGCAGTTCTTTGGCGATGATGGCCTGCACTGGTGTCATAAATAGGCTACGCCTCTGTCTTTTCGGCTGCGACCATGCTGACGGCGGCCTCAGCCGGTTCGGAGAGGTGGTCTTCGTGGCGCGTGAGCTGGAGGAAGACGTCTTCCAACGTCATCGACACGGTGCGGAGCTCAAGCAATCCCCACTGGCTCAACACGGCTACGCGTGCGATCTCGTCCCGCAGATCACGGCCCAGCTCGCATTCGAGAAGAAAGCTCCCTCCTGCCTGTCCGGGAAAAACATTGAGTACGCCGGCAATCGCGCGCAACTTCATCTCGCAGTCCGCCGGGCATGCCTTGAGGGTAATCGAAACTTTCTCCGATTGACGCAATCGGGCCGATAGCTGTTCCGGGGTATCTTCCGCAACGATACGGCCTTGATTGATGATGACAACCCGTTGGCAGACTGCGGTCGCTTCTGGAAGGATATGGGTGCTGAGAATCACGGAATGTGAGCCAGCCAGGCTTTTGATGAGCTCTCGGATTTCAATGATCTGCTTGGGGTCAAGGCCGACCGTTGGTTCGTCAAGGATCAACACCGGGGGATCGTGTAAGAGCGCTTGCGCCAGCCCCACGCGCTGACGATAGCCGCGGGACAGGTTGCCGATCAGCCGATGGCGGACGGAGCCCAGCTCAAGTCGTCCAATCGATTGGTCGAGCGCTGACGAGAGTTTTGGTCCCGTGATTCCACGAAGTCGGCCGACAAAGGTCAGATATTCCGCCACCGTGAGTTCTTGATAGACCGGCGGTGTTTCCGGCAGGTAGCCGATTTGCCGTTTCACCTCCAATGGCTGGTCGGCGCAATCAAACCCCGCTACTCGTGCCGTGCCTTCGGTCGCCGGCATGAAGCACGTTAAGATCCGCATGGTGGTTGTTTTGCCCGCACCGTTGGGACCAAGGAACGCCAGCACCTCGCCTTTGGCCACCGAGAAGGTGACGCGATCAATGGCGGTATGATACCCGTAGCGCTTGGTGATGTTGTGAACGTCGATCACGAATGTGGTATCGGTGTGAACAATTGCGGAGAATGGAGTGGTGCCGCTCTCGAAACTACACCATATTCCTTGACGGAGGATCTTACTCACTCCGCGCAAGGCAGTCAATATATGGGTAGTAGGATGAGTATCAAGCCTGATGGGTCATCTACGCAATGTCGGGAGCGTGATCGCTTAACGATGTCTCCCTGTCGTTTCCGGCTCCGTATGATCTACACAGGTGTTGAATTTAAATCCTGGCTCGTTTATATAGAGGTCGTAGAATCCTATCCGTTGAATTTTCCCCACAGTCATCCTCTCGCTCACAGAGAGGAGCTCCCATACGGAAGTGGGGGAGCAGATACTCCAGTCGGTATTGTCGAAGTCCCATACCTTTTATACCCTGACTCGACCAGTGGTCTCGTTGTTACCATCAGGAGGGAGGCGATACCCAGCATGCAAACTGAGCTTCATCACAGCCGGCTTTCATCGTCGTCCACATCCTTTGCGATAATCCTATGCTTATCATTGGGGGCCTGCTCTTGGGTTCCCAAAGGGGATATGCAATTGGATATTGGGATCAAAGATCGAGGAGTCGCTTCGTGGTACGGTGAACAGTTTCATGGCAGACAAGCGGCGAACGGCGAGTTGTTCGATATGGAAGCGCTGACGGCTGCCCATCGGACCATGCCTCTCGGCAGTGTGGTGCGTGTGGTGAATTTGACGAATGGCAAGCATCTCTATGTCCGGATCACGGACCGGGGTCCTTATGAGAAAGGGCGGATTCTCGACCTTTCCCATGGTGCGGCTGTCCAGTTGGGTGTGGAGCACAAAGGGGTGGCCTATGTGCAGGTTGAGATTGTCGGCGAACGCCGCCCGGAGCTGATGCTGCTGTCAGAACAATTCTCAGACCGAGCGGCCTCGCTTCTTGTTGGTGCGCAGCCGTGGACCCATCGGGCGTCGCCTGGGATGGCTTCTCCAGCTAGAAATTTCCTTGGCGATCTCTGGATTGCAAGGCGGAATCGCTGGGCTGTTGCCATGCTCGCGGTCACTCATTCCGCCGGCACTCCGGTCGTCCCGTTGGTCCTCAACTAACAGGCTGTTGAAAAAGCCCGTCAGCGGCGTTCTCGCATCGCTCGGAGGCTCAACGTACCGAAGCGTACGGCTCACCTTTTCGCTCGCTGCGGCCTTGCCGGCAGCCTTTTTGAACAGCCTGCAGCCGCCTGTGAAGGTTCATCTTGCCGATCCTACTCAGGTTGACACGGTGCAAAGCTCTCCACTAGACTGCATCGTTCCCGTCAGTAGCTGACAATACGTGAGTTTATCGAAGGGGAGGCATGGAGCGATGGCCAAGAAGCGCGCAGCGGAACCGGATGAAGTGAAGTTGAAGAAGAAGATCGGCGCAAAGGTGACCGATCAAGGCAACCCGGAGGGGGGCGCCGCTCTCCGGTCACTGAAGAAACGATTGAAGAGGGAACAGCGTAAACGGCGGGCACTTGTGCAGCGGAAGAAACGAGCGGCCGGAAGCAAAGGCGCGGCTGCCACTGCTGCATCGGCCTAGTCTTTTCGCGGTGACAGTCGTGCCAGGCTCTGATTCCATGGAAGAAGAACCGAAACATCTCCCCCAGGGCATCAACCCTCTCACCCAGCAAGCTGGTGACGAGCCGCTCGCCGGTGGTGTAGCCGATCAGATGCCGGCTGTGTCTTCCGCTGTCGACGAGAGAGTGGGTAGTCAAGACACGGTCGCCCTTGACGAAGAGCAGGTCAAGGATGAGATCGACATTCAGGTCGATCTGCTGAGTGATCCTGACTGGGTGGTCCGCCGCGAAGCGGTCATTACTCTGGGCGAGATGGGTGATGAACGGTGTGTCGAACCGCTGGCTCGCGCGTTGCGTGACGGTGATTGGCAGGTTCGAGAGGTCGCGATCGAGGCGATGGGTGAGGTGGGCTCTCCCGCCGTCGAGATACTCCTGAAGCTGCTTCGCGATTGGGAGGTACGGAAATACGCGATTGCTGCGCTCGGGAAAATCCGTGACGAACGGGTCCTCGATCCCTTGATGCTTCAGCTTCGGAACGATGAGTTTAAAGACGATGCCATTGATGCCTTGGTCGTACTGGGTGAGCCATCCGTCGAGAAACTGATTGGTGCCCTTCGTGATAAGGACGAAAATGTCCGCAAGTGCGCCGTCCTTGCGTTGGGGCGGATCAAGAGCGGTGAGGCCATTGATCCCCTGATCGGGATGCTCGGTGATAAAGACTGGTTTACGCGGTTGACGGCTGCCGCCGCGTTGGAGTCGATCGGTGACGAGCGAGGCCGCGAGGCGATGAAGCCCTTGCTCAAGGATCCCGATATGGTGGTTAAGATGAGGGTGGAGCGAATTCTGGCGAAGTGGAAGACGCCATCAATCTCTCAACCGGCCAACGCCTGAGTTATTTATTCAAGAGTTGATTCATGCTCTGCTGGAGCTCGTCCAGCTTTTTCATCGACACCTGTTTCCCCGTCACAATTTCCAACTTCACCTCCCGCAGCGATCCGGCCATGTCTCGCAGCGCATTGGTTGCGTCGTCGGACTTGGTTCCTTTTGTGGCGGCTTCCACGGCCTGGATGGCTTCGGCCATTTCTTTCGCTGCGTCGCCGAAATTGCGATCGACGAGGTGCGCCTTCGCTTGGACCAATCGAGACTTCGCATCCACGAGTCCCTGACGCCTGCGGAGATCGCGCTCAATTCCAAGTGTCGTATCCAACACGTTTCTGGACATATCCTTCAATGACTGTTGCAGTTCCGCGACGGTTCGCTGAAGCGTTCCGACGGGCCGTTGTCCGAGATAGTAGCCCGCTCCGAATGCCCCAACGAGCAGCAAGACAACAGCGAAAAATTTAACCATAGCGGTCCTCGGTTAGTGGCGACGTTTGGATGAGCTTAGCCGGGTTAACTGCTGGAGCAGACTGTTCGCGCTCGCGATACGCACGGCCTCATCCGAGTCTTGCAAGCCCTTTACTAAGAGCGGGATGGCACTCTCGTTGCTTTTCCGCAATCCCTTGGCGGCCATCAGGCGAGGAAGCGGCTGCTGGTCCTGTAAGAGCGTGTGGAGAACCGCCAGGGCCTCTTTCTCGGCGGAGGCACTCAAGGCCTGTGCCGCTGCACCGCGGATTGAAGGGTCGGAATGCCGAGCCAACTCTGTGGCTAGCGTGAGGGCGGAGGGATCGCCCAGGCGAATCAATCCCTCTGTGGCGCTGGCACGGACATGACTATTCGGGTCTCTCGTGAGTGCCAGCAGCAAGGGCCGGTTCTCCTTGATGCCAAGCCTTCCGAGACTTGCGGCAGCGACACCACGAACCATCGCCATCTCGTCCCCGATTGCGTGGGTGAGCGGAGCCACGCCGCTAGCGGAGCCAAATTCTCCCAGTGCTCCGGCAGCGAACGCGCGCACCGATGGATCAGGATCATACACAGCTTGGGATAGGATCGCCAGGCTGGCCGGACGTTTGAGGCGCCCCAATACCCCCAGCGCGGCCATCCTCGTCTCTGGGTCCGGCAGGGTCGCGGCGCTGGTGATATCGTCCAGCTTTTCAGTATGCCCCAGCTTGAACAGCGCGGCGTAGGCGAAGATGGCCTCAGGCCCATCTTCAGTCCGAGCGATATCCAGAAACCGCTGCTGAACGTCAGTGGCCTGTGCTTCCGCGAGTGCCGTCATCGCAGCGATACGGACGGTCGGCATGTCATCCCGCAACGCGCGGCGCACGGCGCCGGACTTCGCCGCGAGTCCGGCTTTTCCGATCGCCTCGGCGGCGCGCGCGCGTACGACCACCGAAGCGTCCAGTAAGCCATCCTCCAAAATTGCCGAGGTCTCAGGCAAGCCCAATTCCGCAAGGGCCGAGTAGGCCGCAATGCGGACATGCTCTTTTCGGTCTCGAACGTGGCCGGTGATCACTCCGAGTGCCAATGGGCGAAGCAGCGAAGCATCAGAGGGCTGCCCCGTCTGGTTCAATTTCGCGTAGATGGCCAGGGCTTCGTCTGTTCGTCCAAGTCGGACATAGCTCAGCAAGGAAAGCCGGAGGAATGCGGTCGAGGGTGTCACGTCCGGTGGAAGACCTCGGTAGAGAGCGGTCACTTCGGGGTAGTCGCCGGCCTTGAAGAGGGCCGCAGCTTTCGATTCGACCGTGGAAGGGGCTCCTGCCGATGCAGGAAGGAGAGGCGCTGTGCTGAGCATCAGAATGAGCGCGCCAATGACACGCGTCATGGCAGTCGGGGTGAAGCCCTGGTCGCGTATCAGCGAGCGATCCGCTGCGTCGAACCGAGTCACCATGTCGTCGGTGGCCGCACCGTGGCGGCGCGGTACATCAGACCAACATAGTCCTTCAGCATGCGCGTGGTACAGAACTGGGGCGCGATGGTGCGGATACATTCTTTGACCATTTGGAGCCAGCCCCGGGGAATTCCGTCACGATCGCGCTGATAGAACAGTGGCACGACCTCTTGTTCCAATATGCGATAGAGCTGTTCCGCATCATGATGATCCTGCGCCTGTGTGTCGGCCTGTTCGCTGAGTGGCTGGATGCCCCACCCGTTGGCTCCATTATATCCTTCAACCCACCAGCCATCGAGGACACTCAGATTCAACACGCCGTTCAGGGCAGCCTTCATGCCGCTGGTGCCGCTGGCTTCCAGAGGAAAGCGAGGGGTGTTCAACCAAATATCGACACCTTGGACGAGGTACTTCGCCATATGCATCTCGTAATCTTCGAGGAAGGCGATGCGACCACCCAACTTGTGGTCATGGCAGAAGTTCAGCACCTCGTGAATGAAGTATCGCCCCGGTTCATCGGCCGGGTGGGCCTTGCCGGCGAAGACGAGTTGGACCGGCCGCCAGCGGTCTTGGAGGAGCGCCTTCAACCGTTCCAGGTCTCGGAAGAGCAAGGTCGCCCGTTTGTACGTCGCGAACCGCCGGGCGAAGCCAATGGTCAAAGCCTCGGGATCCAGGAGCGTGCCGCGTGTGAGCACTTGAGACGGCTGAAGATGCCCATGCATCCAGCCGACCCTGGCTCGTTCTCGGATGAACCCCATCAGTTTCCGCTTCATCGTTTGTCGGACCGCCCATAGCTCGTGGTCGGGAACGTCCATCACCCGCTGCCACATGGCCGGATCATCGCAGGTGTGGGTCCAGGTTGGGCTGAGCGACTTGCTGTACAGATGGTGCAGCTCCGGCGAGATCCATGTCGGCGCATGAATGCCGTTGGTCACGCTGCGGATGGGGACTTGGTCGGCCGGCAACCCCGGCCAGAAGTGTTGCCACATCTCTCGTGAGACGCGGCCATGTTCGCGGCTGACGCCGTTGACGTGGGCCGACAGGCGCATGACCAGCGCCGTCATATTGAACCCGTGTCCGTGCGACTCGGGAGTTTCTCCAAGGCGGAGGAACTCGTCACGCGAAAGGCCCAGTTGTTCCCAATAGCCGGCAAAGTATCGATCCATCAGATGGTGCGGGAAGACATCGTGCCCGGCCGGCACTGGGGTGTGTGTCGTGAAGACGGTGCTCTGACGGACCAGCTCGCAGGCCTCCGCATGGGACGACCCCTTTTGAACAAACTCGCGTACCCGTTCCAAGGTCAGGAAGGCCGAGTGACCTTCGTTGGCATGCCAGATCGATGGCGAGATATTAAGTGAGCGCAACATGCGCACGCCGCCGATACCCAGCAAGATTTCCTGGCAGAGGCGCATTTCTTGGTCCCCGCCGTAGAGACGGGCGGAGAGGGCACGGTCCTCCGGGCTGTTTTCCGGCACATCCGTATCGATGAGAAAGAGCGAGATCCGTCCCACCAGCACTTTCCAGACAGTCGCGGTCACCCGGCGGCTGCCCATCTCGACGGCAAACCGGCAGGGCTCGCCCGACGGCGTCAGGGCCAGATGAACCGGAGATTCGTCGCGGTTGAACGGAGCGTAGGCTGCTTCTTGCCACCCTTCCGGCGTGATCCGCTGGCGGAAATACCCCTGCGGGTACATGAATCCGATTCCGACGAATGGCAAGCCAATGTCGCTCGCCTCCTTGCAATGGTCTCCGGCCAAAATTCCGAGACCACCGCTATAAATGGGCACGGAGGCATGCAAGCCAAATTCGGCTGAGAAGTACGCAATCGTCGACTTCGTCAGATCCGCATGGTGCGTCCCGACCCAACTTTTCTTGTTGGCCAGATATTCGTCAAACAGGCGGAACACCGCCGAGTATTGGCGGAGAAACGACGGGTCTTCAGCCAAGCGTGCCAACCGGTCCGGTGTGACATCAGACAAGAGTTTGACGGGATTGTGGTGTGTGAGAGCCCACAGAGTCGGATCGATCAGTTCGAACAGCTGGCGAGCTTCCAACGTCCAGCTCCACCAGAGATTCTGCGCCAGTTCGGGCAGACGATTGAGGTTCTGCGGAAGAGAACGGTGCACTACGTTAGGAGAATCCACAAACACTCCTTTGGTCAAGATCACGTACTCAGTATCGGCAATGACGGGCGATCACCGGGTGCGATCAGGCATGCCCGGCCTTATGCCACGAGGCCCAGTCTTTGGAGAATGCCACGGCGGCATAACGTTCGCCAAGGATTTTTGCAACCCGGTTCAGGAGTTTGGAGAGTTGCTGCAGCTCGGACGTGGTGAGGTCCTCACGGAACCGGGGGTGGAGTCCCCAACGGGTCTCCACTTCTTCGCCCGACACGCTCGACATCAAGCTGACAAGCTTGATCTCCTGGCCGGTCGACTTGTTCTGTTCCATCGATGTCTCGACAGCTGGAGGCACAATCTGCGACGGTTCCTGAGAGGGAGGAGCCTGTCCTTGCAGGACTGCGCTGAGCGCCGGCACGACCGCGCTGGCGCAGAGCGTCGCCGCGGAACTGAGCCGCGCGTTGCCGGCTGCGCCGAGGCCCTCGGCAACTTTGTCGCCGAAGTCGCGGAACATCTCGTTCTTCGTCTTGGAGTCTTCGGTGATCAGAAACTTGTATTGCTCGTACGCCTGCCGACTCTCCGATACGGTCGTGCCGATGGTCATGACGATTTCCATCTGATCCGCATTATTCCCGAACGCCGGTTCCAGCGCGCGCTTCAGCTGCTGGGTGACGGCATCTTCCAGCCCGTTCATGAACTCCAACTGGTCTTTCAACGGGATGTGCAGGGCCACCAGCCGGTCCGTGAGATTGAACATAATCTTGAGGAATTCGAGATAGATGCCCCACTCCTCCTGCCGCTTGAGCTTGAGCGCCTGCTCAGGCGCAGTGCGCTTCATCATCGTGACCGACTCGCCCGACACGGCGAGCATCAGTTCAGCCAGCTGGCGGAGGCGTTCCTTGTATTCAGTAGTGGCAATGGCCATAGGTTTGCTCCAGAGGAACGGGGATTATAGCGGAGACGTGCTCGTTGATAAAAGGGGTGAGCAAAGTTCTTGTCCTCTGAGGGGGGTGTATAAACTGCGGACCTCGAAGCTGTTTTGAGGCAAAGTAAGTGGACCAGAAAGCAGGGCAGATGAAACAGGCTTCTCCGCATGGGCGTGGTGATTTCTCTTGGGGAAAAGGGTATTCTCCGGCGGCAAGTCGCAACCTCTTGAGCGAAAGATAGGAATGTCGCTGCACCCTGATTTTCCCACCTCGCCGTACGCTCCGCTGATTCCAGAGCAACGCTGGTTTCCGGCTGACGAAGTGCTTCGCGACACGGCCTACGAAAAGCTGCTCCCGCCGCTCGTCGCCAAAGTTCGTGAGGAAGTCTTTGCCTGGCGAGCCAAAGGATATGCCGGTGCGTCTGCCACTTCGGCAGCGTTGCTCCGGCACTGGTTTGAACGTGAACATCTCATCGAAAACGCTGACAGTTCGCTCTCTCCCTTTCGCTATTATTTTGCCCAACGTGAAGCAGTGGAGACCGTCATCTGGCTGTTCGAGGTCCGCCGCGCCCGCGAGAAATATGACCTGCTTCGCTTCGATGCGTCCGGCGCAGTATCGTCAGGCATGTTCGACGAAGACTGGCCTCGGTATGTCGTGAAAATGGCGACCGGCGCCGGGAAAACGAAAGTCCTCTCACTCCTCATCGCCTGGAGCTTCTTTCACAAACTGTACGAAACAGACTCCGCGCTGTCGCGCAATTTCCTCGTCATCGCCCCGAACATCATCGTGCTCGACCGCCTGCGGGCGGACTTCGATGGCCTCAGGATATTTTTCAATGACCCGATCCTGCCAAGCAATGGACATGAGGGCCGCAACTGGCGGGACGATTTCCAACTCACGCTGCATATCCAGGACGACGTGCGTGTCGTCTGCGACACCGGCAATCTGTTCCTGACCAACATCCACAGGGTCTTCCTTGGCGACGTGGCCGATCCTTCGCTGGAAGACGACGACTTGCGGGATTACTTTCTCGCGCCGTTCGGCTCGAAGCCTGCCGGCAAGACCACCGATAGCCACACGGATCTCGGCGAGATTGTCCGCGAAGTCGAGGAACTGGCCGTCTTCAACGACGAGGCGCATCATATTCATGACCCGAAGATGGCTTGGTTCAAGTCCATTCAGGACATTCATCACAAGATGCTGCAAAAGGATTGCCGCCTCGCCTTGCAGGTCGATGTGACCGCTACGCCGCGCCACAATAACGGAGCCATCTTCGTGCAGACAGTATCCGACTACCCGCTGGTCGAAGCCATTCACCAGAACGTCGTCAAACATCCTGTGTTACCCGACGCGGCCAGCCGCGCCAAACTTCACGATCGCAAGAGCGCCCTCTTCACGGAAAAGTATGCCGACTACCTGGCTCTGGGAATCGAAGAATGGAAGAAGAGCGTCGCTGAACACCAGCTGCTCGGCAGAAAGGCCGTGCTGTTTGTGATGGTAGACGACACGCGCAACTGTGACGACGTGGGAGCCTACCTCGAAAAGATCTGCCCAGAACTGCAAGGCGGGGTGCTCGTCATCCACACCAAGAACAACGGCGAAATCTCCGAGACGGCTTCGGGTAAGAAGAAGGAGGAACTCGAACTCCTTCGTAAACAGTCCAATGAAATCGACTCGTGGAAATCTCCCTTTAAGGCCATCGTCTCCGTGCTCATGCTTAAGGAAGGCTGGGACGTGCGTAATGTGACCGTGATTGTTGGTCTGCGCGAATACAGTGCTGAGAGTAAAATCCTTCCGGAGCAAACGCTTGGGCGTGGTCTCCGCCGCATGTATTTCGGCACCGACACGAAGGAAACCATCTCCGTCATGGGGACGCCCGCCTTCATGGAGTTCGTCGAATCCATCCAAACCGAGGGCGTCAGCTTCGAGCATGTGCCGATGGGGGACGGCGCAACGCGCCAGGACTCGCTCATTGTCGAAGTGGACACAGCGAACCCTGACAAAAACCTCGACGACCTCGATATTCCGCTTCCCAAACTCACCCGCCGCTTTCACCGCGATTTCAAGGACCTCGACGCGCTGAATCCAGCGGCCTTGGGCAACAAGCGGCTGTCCCTGAAACCGTTCACGCCGGAGGAGACCAGGGAGATCGTCTTCAAAACGATGCTCAACTCGGAAATTCACCATACGATACAGCTCGACGGCTCAGGGCCTGCCGACTTCCGCTCCGTCGTGGCGTTCTTTGCGCGACAATTGCTGAAAGATCTGCGCCTCGTCGGCGGCTACGATGTGCTCTATGGGAAGGTGAAAGCCTTCATGCGCGAACAGTTGTTTGCCCAGTCGCCGGTGAACCTCGAAGATCCTATCGTGCTTCGCAATATGTCCGAGCCGGAAACAGGCAAAACCCTGTACGATGCCTTCAAGACCGCTATCAATGCGCTGACCATCCAAGACCGCGGCACCACGCGCATCGAGGCCCGGATTCGTCTGCGCGAGACGCGCCCCTTCCGTACCGAGCGTCGTCCGTTCCTTGCGGCGAAGAAATCCATTTTCACCAAAACCGTCGGGGAAGCGCAGTCCGGTGGCTTTGAGATGTCGTTCGCTGCCTTTCTGGAGTCCGCAAAAGACGTGGCGGCATTCGCCAAGAACTACTTGGCTGTCGGGTTCAAGCTCGACTATGTGAGGGCCGATGGCGATCTGTCCAACTACACACCGGACTTTATCGTCCGCACCATCGACAGCACAGTCTGGATCGTCGAGACCAAGGGGCGTCAGGAATTGGACCTGCCGCAGAAAATGGCGCGGCTCAAGCTGTGGTGCGCCGACGCCAGCGCCGCCGCCAGCGCCGCCGAGGAGAACGGGCAACGATACGACTTCGTATTTGTCGATCAGTCCAGCTTTGAGAAGCACACACCGCATACCTTCGCCGCGCTCGTCGCAAGCTTTGCGGAGTACAAAAGCAAATTATGATGACGCTTCGAGACATGATTCGCCATGTGCTCGGCCAACTCCGGGAGGCTGGCGTCATCATTCCGGTCGAGAAAGGCTGCGGGGCGAAATGGCGTAATGCTCAGCAGAAATGGGGTAATAAGTGAGGGGTTATTACCCTGTTCCTAACGGTTCTTAGCGCATTTATGCCCGAGGCCTGGCGGTGAAAATAGGTAGTACCCAATCAAATGGGTACTGAATTGGGTACTACCCTTAAAAGAGGGTAAGAGAGGGTAATAACTACAGGTTGTTGAAAGAGGCTTGTCTCTCCCGCGAAAGCGGGAATCCATGGGTGGTGGCGCCATGACAAAACAGCCCGCAGTCTACATTCTCGCGAGCAAGCGGAACGGTACGCTGTATGTCGGAGTAACCTCGGACCTGGTCAAGCGTGTCTGGGAACATAAACAGAATGTCGTCGCGGGTTTTACTCGGACGTACCATGTGCACAATCTTGTTTACTTCGAGCAGCATGAGGACATGCGCCAAGCCATCCAGCGCGAGAAGCACATCAAGAAGTGGAATCGCACGTGGAAAATCGAGTTAATCGAGAAGACCAACTCAACATGGCAGGACTTATGGCCGGGCATTTGCTGACCTCCTGGATTCCCGTTCCCCGCTTAAAACATGCGGGGACAAGCTTCGCGGGAATGACGAGCGATAGGGGTTGCAGGCGGTCGATTGACGAGTCGTTCCGGAAACCGAAAGAGAGCTGAGGTATGGCACGTCCACACGACAGCGAGAAATACGACCTCTCCGACGCCGAGAAGCGTGATCTCATCAAGCTCATCGAGCAGGGCAAACCCTTGCCGGAGAAATACCGCTTCCTCCTCTTCGCCGACAAACGCGAGGTCGAACTGGTCTGGAACGGAAAGTCCCGCGAAGTCTGCACCGCCATCCTGCCTTTCCAGACCCTCGAACACATCGACGAACCCCGGAAGGAACAGCGCGACCAGGAGGAACTCGGCTTCGATATCGGCGGGCGGCAGATCAAGGGATGGACCAACAAACTCATTTGGGGCGACAACAAGCTCATTCTGTCGTCGCTCAAGGCCGGAGCGCTCCGCCGCCAGATCGAGGACGCCGACGGGCTGAAGCTCATCTACATCGACCCGCCCTTCGACGTGGGCGCGGACTTCAGCATGGACATCGAGATCGGCGGCGAGACCTTCCACAAGGAGCCAAATTTATTGGAACAAATCGCCTACCGCGACACCTGGGGACGGGGCGCGGATTCCTTCATCTCCATGATCTACGAACGCCTCATCCTCATTCGCGATTTGATGCACAATGAGGGGAGTATCTATGTGCATTGCGATTGGCGGGTGAATGCTTACATGAAGTCGGCCTTGGACGAAGTGTTCGATAAAGGAAATCAGACGGGAGAGATCATTTGGCAGCGGACGAATGCGCGCGGGACCGATGCACGTTGGCCCAGAATTCATGACACCATTTATCACTATATCCAGAAGCGATTCCGCATTCTTCAAAAGCCTGACCGTCAAAGCCGACTCGGCTAAGCTACCGCACACTCTGATAACCGGCGCGGATGGTCAGAAGTATCAAACGTTTGAACTGACTGCGCTTGGCGTCACGCAAGCTGGCGAAAGCGGTAAGGTGTGGCATGGATTTGATCCTGCGAAGCTAGGCCGCCACTGGGGAAATCTACCTTCAGTTATGGATGAGTGGGATCGAGCCGCATTGATACACTGGCCGAAAGATGGGGGATGGCCGCGCCGCCGAGCGGATTCGCCATTTGTAGCCGAAGACAGAGTCACCACTGTCGGTGATGTGTGGACAGACATCGATCGCATCAATCAGGCTTCGAAAGAACGCCTGGGTTATGAGACGCAAAAGCCCGAAGCACTTGTTGAACGCATCCTCAAAGCCTCCAGCAACGAAGGCGATCTTGTCGCCGACTTTTTCTGCGGCAGCGGTACGACCGCCGCCGTGGCGGAGAAACTCGGGCGTAAATGGATCGCCACGGATCTGGGCAAGTTCGGCATTCACACCACGCGCAAACGGCTCATTCAGGTGCAGCGCGAGTTGAAAGCCTCCGGCAAACCCTTCCGCGCGTTTGAAGTCCTGAACCTGGGCCGCTACGAGCGGCAAGCCTATCTGAACGTTGCCGGGAGGCTGACTGGCAAACAGAAAGAACAGGCGCTGGCGAAGAAGGAATCGGAGTTCCGCGAGCTGATCCTGACGGCCTATCGCGCCGAGCCTTTGCCTGACACGGGCTTCTTCCATGGCAAGAACGGCGGGCGGTTGGTCGTCGTCGGTCCGATTAACCTTCCGGTCGGTCGGCTGTTCGTGGAGGAAGTCATCACGGAATGCCGCAAGCGCGGGGCGTCGCGCGTGGACGTGCTGGCCTTCGAGTTCGAGATGGGTCTGTTCCCTGCCGTGCTGGACGAGGCGAGGCAGAAGGGCATCGACCTCGCGCCCAAGACGATCCCGCCGGAAGTGTTCGACAAACGCGCCGTGGATAAGGGGCAAGTCCGGTTTCACGACGTGGCCTACATCGAAGTCACGCCGCGCTTCGACAAGAACGACAAGCTCACGCTGGCGGTGGAGCTGTCGGATTTCTCCGTCTACTACTCGCAGGGGCTAGTGGATTCGATCGCGGTGGAGCTGAAGGAAGGCAAAAGCGAAGTCGTCTGCGAGTCCGGCAAGCTCATCAAGATCAGCAAGGACAAGCAGGGAGTGGTGACCCGCGACGTGCTGACCAAGCAATGGACCGACTGGGTGGACTACTGGGCCGTGGATTTCAATTACGAAAGCCGGAAGGAAATCATCAAGGTCCCTCGTGGAACCGGCCTCGGCGGAGTGCAAGGTTTTCTCCCCGGACAGGAACCATCACAGCGCGAGTTGGAGTTGCCCGCCGACGACTTCGAAGAACGCTGGACGGGCGCCTACATCTTTGAGAACGAATGGCAAAGCTTCCGCACCCGCCAAAGCCGCGACCTCGAATTGAAAACCGCCACGCACCGGTACGACACACCCGGCCGCTACATCATCGCCGTCAAAGTCATCGACATCTTCGGCAACGACACCATGACCCTCGTACCTGTGACGGTGGGGGGATAATTGGCTGCTCTCCAGGTGCATACTTCCGCAGATCATCATCCAAGCCCCAAGTCACCGATCGAGGTGTTACCGCGTGATGAGGGGCGCGAGCACCTGATCACGATCGCGGACATGCTTGCCAAGGTGATGGATGCCACGATCAGGATTCCCGGTACGTCGTGGTCCATCGGGTTGGATCCGTTGCTCGGACTGATTCCCGGCATCGGCGATGTTCTGGCCAATCTCATCGGTACGGTCATTCTTGGATTGGCGACGCGCTTACAGCTTCCCCGAGTAGTGCTGGCCCGCATGAGTCTCAATCTGCTCATCAATGGAACGGTCAGCGCAATCCCGATTGCTGGAGATCTCTTTTCGGTCTGGTTTCGGAGTCACACGAGGAACGCTGCGTTGCTTCGTGAAGCAGCGATGAAACCAGATCGTGAGACCCACGCCGATTGGTTCTATGTGATCGGAATCATCGGAGGCACGGTTGCGCTCTTGCTGGCAACTATTGCCTTCGTGGTCTGGGTGGTCATTACGCTTTGGATAATGGCCATGGGTGGATAGGAAAGGGAAGTCGAGTATGGTATACAACGAACTTTCCTGAGTAACGAAACGAGCGGATACTTCCTTCGCCTATCTCCATGGAACGAGAAGTGAAAACCTACGTGTTAAAGCGGCCCACTGAGGAGGCTGTGCCACGCAAGTTGTCCATCAACTATGCGGCGGCGTTGAATCCTCAGCAGCTGGCCGCGGTGACGGCGGGTGATGGTCCGTCGCTGGTTATCGCGGGAGCGGGGAGCGGCAAGACGCGCACGCTGGTCTATCGCGTGGCCTATCTGATCGATTCGGGCGTCGACCCGTCAAACATTCTTCTGCTCACGTTCACGCGGAAGTCCGCACAGGAAATGTTGGAACGCGCCGGCGATCTGATCGGAACGAGCAGCCAGCGGGTCTGCGGCGGGACATTCCACTCTGTTGCGAACATGCTCTTGCGCCGCAATGGCCGGTCGGTCGGCATTGAACCTGGGTTCACGATTCTGGATCGCGGCGATGCGGAAGACTTGATCGCGTTGGTGCGATCGCAGCTGGGGCTCAACGAAAAAGATAAGCGGTTTCCCCGCAAGGGGACGATCATGGAAATGATCAGCAAGAGCGAGAACACGCTGCGCAGTCTCGACGAAATCATTCTGGAGGAGTTCAGCCATTTCTTGGATCATTCGGAAGATCTCGGCCAGTTGCAGAAGGCGTATCAAGCTGCGAAGCGACAGAAACAGCTGTTGGATTACGATGATCTGCTGGTGATGCTACGGCAACTGCTGTTGTTGGATGAGGCGGCACGCACGCGCATTTCCAGCCAGTATCGCTATATCCTTGTGGATGAGTATCAAGATACGAACCGGTTGCAGGCCGAAGTCATCCGTCAGCTGGCGACGATGCATCAGAATGTAATGGTGGTCGGCGATGATTCGCAGTCGATCTATGCGTTCCGGGGTGCGACCTTCAAGAATATCATGGACTTTCCAGTACTGTTTCCCGGCACGACGATTTATAAACTCGAAGAAAATTATCGCAGCACCCAGCCGATCTTGAACCTCGCGAACTGCATTATCGATGAAGCGGCTGAGAAGTATACGAAGCGTCTGTTTACCAGGAAGATCGATGGCCCGCTGCCGGCGCTGGTCGAAGCCGCCGGGGAACATGCGCAATCGCGATTCATCGCGCAGAAGATTCTTGAACTTCGTGAAGAAGGGGTGCCGCTGGATGAGGTGGCGGTCCTTTTTCGTTCGAGCTTCCATTCCTTCGATTTGGAAATCGAGCTGTCCCGCAAGGGACTTCCCTTTATTAAACGCGGTGGGGTGAAGTTTATCGAAACAGCTCATGTCAAGGATTTGCTGGCCCATGTGCGAGTCGTCGCAAATCCGCTTGATACGGTGAGCTGGCATCGCGTGTTGCTATTGGTGGAAGGGGTCGGGCCGAAGAAGGCCCAGGATTTGCTCGCTGCGATTGTGAAAGCTGAGCGACCATATGACGTGTTACGCGGAGTGAGCGGCCGTTCCGGCCAGGGTCTCAAAAACTTGGCCAACACGCTGGAGAGTCTAGCTGGATCGGACGATCGGCAACCGGCTGAACAGGTCAATCATATCTACGAGTACTATCTCCCGATCCTCAAGGACCAGTACGACGATTACCCTAAGCGCACGAGAGATCTCGACCATCTCCATACGATTGCCGATGGGTACCATGGCATCGATGAATTTCTTGCTGACTTGGCGCTGGAACCGCCGGATGGGAGTGCGGTGAATGTCGAAGCGCCTGATCGCGATGATGAACGGCTGGTGCTCTCGACGATTCATTCCTCGAAGGGGTTGGAGTGGCAGTGCGTGTTTGTGATCTGGGTAGTCGACGGCCGGTTTCCATCCGCCTATTCCTTTCTGACCGATGATGAACTAGAAGAAGAACGTCGGCTCTTCTATGTGGCCGTGACGCGAGCCAAGCGATACTTGTTTATGACGTATCCCATTAATGTGTACGACAAGACCAGCGGGATGTTGTTGTCGAAACCCTCACGGTTTCTGGACCATGTGTCCTCGGACCTGCTTGATACCCTCGCGTTGGTGGAGGAAGGCGGGCAGGAGGATTGGGGAATGGCACGAGACCCCTATTATTGATTTGAGTTTGTTGTCGTGACGGATCACGCCTGTTTTCTATCCGCATGAGCTACCGCCCAATTCGATTGCTCCTTGTATTGTGGTGCTGCTGGTCCGGGCCAGCTTTTCTCGCCGAGGCATCCGTCACATCTCTGAACCAGCAAGGCAGTGCCGGCCAAACGTGGGTGCGTTTTCTCGCTGACGCGGAACGGCTCCGGTTGCCTGTGAAGTTTCTGAAGGCGCTCCCACCGGACTTTATTCAGTTTGAGTTCGATGATCTTCGGACCTACGCCGCCGAGTACCATCCCGGAGAGCATCGGATGGTCCTGAACCGGTCGTTGTCCTTTAACGCTGCGGGGAGGGTCCTCAAGCCGCTTGCCCAGATGACGCACAAGGAACTGGAGGTGCTCTATCATGAACTGTTTCATGCGTATATGGATTATCTCAGCCTTATAGAGGAGCAATCTCGTGAGGCTGGTAGCCGTTCAAAAGATCTGCTGGGCTTCGCCCGAGAGCAGCAAGTCTGTCGCTATAGTGAAGTGAAAATCGCACCGATTGTTCAGCGACAGAATGAAATGGAGTCGCGCTACTTGACGCAGGCCGAGTCGTGGGAAGCGCTGAATGAAACATGGGCAGTCTTTATTGGCTGGACCGTGTGGAATCAGCTTGAGGTACAGCACAAGACCGGGAAATCTATGTTTCAGGGGCGGGGGCAAGCTCATCGATGGATACGGCGACTCAAAACGGCATTTGAGAAGGTGGAGCTCCGAGGGTACTATGTCCCTGAAGATCCCGAAGAACGACGTCTTGCCCAGAAGCGATATTTGGCGAAACCGTCACAGCTAACACTGCGGGAAGCCGTGGTTTTGATGAAGCAAGTCCTCGGTTTTCAGTATGATTTTGTTGAGGAGTTGGAAGCGTCATTCGGGTCATCTCAGCCATCTTCCTGTTAGGCTACCAAGGAGGGTAAATTAAAAAAAAGTACCGGAGCCGAATTCCCCTCTTGACATGAAGAAAGTTCATCAATAGAATCCAGCATTTCGTAATCTAGCCTGTCCGAGCACTTCAGCGAATCAATCTTTGAGGATTGAGGAAGAAAGCTGTGCACGGGTAGGCCTGCTTGTCTTTGTTGAGCGGTTGGTCGGTGAACGCGTTTTCTGTGTGCTGGAATTGATTGATTGAGAACGATGAAGTGTCGCGGGCAGGTACCCAAGTGGCCAAAGGGGGCAGACTGTAAATCTGCTGGCTTATGTCTTCCAAGGTTCGAATCCTTGCCTGCCCACCAAACCGCGCTTGTGTGGGTCGGCGAGCTTCTTTATGTGGAGTGAGCCGGATAAAAGCTTCAGGTGTTTGGCTTGATGAATGCGTGAATCGAGACAATTACGGAACAGGCGGGCGTAGCTCAGTGGTAGAGTTCCAGCCTTCCAAGCTGGCTGTCGTGGGTTCAAATCCCATCGCCCGCTCCAAGAAAAAGGTGCTAGGGCGGTAAGAGTTAATTGGCGAGCATTAGTAGCGGCAATCAATTAGTGGAGAGAAGGCCTAGGTTCACGAATGACCTCTAGCGTGTCGAATGCCCACGTAGCTCAGTTGGTAGAGCACGTCCTTGGTAAGGACGAGGTCACGCGTTCGATCCGCGTCGTGGGCTCCATGCAGGGCTTGCTTGATCCGGGGTGCAAGTAGTAGGGCGCGACGGGTTGACACCTTCAGTGTTCTAGACAAAGGAGTGGGTTATGGCGAAGGCGAAATACGAGCGGAAGAAGCCGCACGTGAACATTGGGACGATTGGGCACGTGGACCATGGGAAGACGACGTTGACGGCGGCGTTGACGAAAGTGTGTGCGGATCGGGGGTTGGCGAAGTATATCCCGTACGACGAAGTGGCAAAAGCCAGTGAGAGTCAGGGGCGACGGGATGCGACCAAGATTATGACGATCGCCATCAGCCACGTCGAGTATGAGACGGATAACCGCCATTATGCCCACGTGGATTGTCCGGGGCACGCGGATTACGTGAAGAACATGATCACCGGCGCGGCGCAGATGGATGGGGCGATTCTGGTGGTCAGTGCGGCGGATGGGCCGATGCCACAGACGCGGGAGCACATTCTCTTGGCCCGGCAGGTGGGGGTGCCCTACATCGTGGTGTTTTTGAACAAGGCCGACAAAGTCGATGACAAGGAGTTGTTGGAGTTGGTGGAGCTGGAAGTGCGGGAGTTGCTCACCAAGTATGGGTTTCCGGGGGACAAGACCCCGATCATCCATGGGAGTGCGTTGAAGGCGATGGAGGCGGATCCGGGGGAATTGGGGGTGCCGTCCATCATGAAGCTGTTGGAGGCGGTGGATACGTATATTCCGACGCCGCAGCGGCCGATCGACAAGCCGTTTCTCATGCCGATTGAAGACGTGTTTACCATCAGTGGCCGCGGGACGGTCGTCACGGGGCGGTGCGAGCGGGGCATTGTGAAGGTGGGCGATGAAATCGAGATTGTGGGGCTTCGGCCGACGCAGACCACGATCGTGACGGGTGTGGAGATGTTCCGCAAGGTGCTTGATGAGGGGCAGGCGGGAGACAACGTCGGGGTGTTGTTGCGCGGCACGAAGAAAGAAGACGTTGAGCGGGGGATGGTGTTGTGTAAAGCGAAGACCATCACGCCGCATACGAAGTTCAAGGCAGAGATTTATGTGTTGACGAAAGAAGAAGGCGGGCGGCACACGCCGTTCTTCAATGGGTATCGGCCGCAGTTCTACTTCCGGACGACGGATGTGACGGGGATCGTGCAGTTGAATCCGGGGGTGGAGATGGTGATGCCGGGGGACAATGTCAGTGTGACGGGAGAGTTGATCAGTCCGATCGCGATGGATCAGGGGTTGCGGTTTGCTGTGCGTGAGGGCGGCAAGACCGTGGGGTCGGGGGTCGTGACGGAAATTCTGGCGTAGCGAAGCAAGTGGACAGGAGGTAAGTCAACGCGAGAGTGCGTGTTGGCTGCGGTCCTGCCGGTTTGTATCGAGGAGAAAGAGATGCGTGAAATCATTAACATGGCTTGTACGCTCTGCAAGCAGCGGAATTACTCGACCATGAAAAACAAGAAGAACGATCCGGATCGGTTGGAGCGAAGCAAGTTTTGTAAGTTCTGCCGCAAGCACGTGCCTCATAAAGAGGTGAAATAGGCCGAGGCGAGAGGGGATGAATCGTTCGGGGTGGAGAGCCTCACCGATTGGCTGATGCCTCACACCTTACGTTCGAGTAGGGGCATAGTGTCAATGGCAGCACATCGGTCTCCAAAACCGAGAGTCTAGGTTCAAATCCTAGTGCCCCTGCCAAGTCTCGCGTGCGCGATCCGGAGGGCTGTCGGAATTGAGCTCGATGTGGGGTAAGCCCTGTAAGTTTTTTGCGGGTAATAGTAGGAGTGGATTGCAGCATCAATTGGCCTTGCAATCGGAGCTGGCAGATTGGACGTGATGCGGGGCGGTGGTGGGTGTGAGGCAGTTATTCGGATTGACGTGATTAGGCAACGGAGTCACAGATGTTTAAGCGTATGACAGAGACGATTCGGCTGTTCGTGACGGACGTGCGGGCAGAGCTGAAAAAGGTTTCCTTTCCGAGTCGCGCGGAAACCATCGGATCAACGACGGTGGTGATCGTGTTCTGCATTCTAATGTCTCTGTACTTATCCGTTATTGACTCATTCCTTTCATGGTTGGTTGCGAAATTCATCTAAATCTGGCGAGAAGAGGAATTGGGGAAGTTGGCGGTAATTCATCGAAGACATGAGGGTGGTGCATGATAAAGAACTGGTACGTCATTCATACGTACGCGGGTTTTGAGGGGCGAGTGAAGACCAGCCTCATGGAGCGCGCAAATCAAATGGGGCTTGTTGAAAAGCTCGGGCAGGTGCTCGTTCCGACAGAGGACGTCATTGAAATTAAGGACGGGAAGCGACGGACCTCTCGACGAAAGTTCTATCCGGGCTACGTCCTTGTGGAGTTGGAGTCTCCGTTGGGGGATGACACCGTACAGATGATCAAGGAGACGCCAAAAGTGACTGGATTCGTCGGGGGCGGCGCGGTGCCGACACCTCTGACCAGTGATGAGGTGGAGTCCTTGCTCAAGCAGGTCGATGCGGGTCAAGCCGAGCCTCGGGAGCAGGTCAAGTTCATTAAGAGCGATAACGTTCGCATTATCGATGGGCCTTTCCTTGGGTTTAATGGGGTGGTTGAGGAGGTCGATCAGGATCATAGTCGGGTGAAGGTGATGGTGAGTATTTTTGGTCGGTCGACTCCTGTGGAATTGGGCTTTTTGCAGGTTGAACGGATTTAAGCCGATCGGTCGATGTCGGTCTTCAGTCGTGTGAGGGCTGAAGGTTGAGTGTCGATCGCGAAGGAGAAAGAGAGCGACATGGCGAAAGAAGTTTCGGCACAGATCAAGTTGCAAATTCCGGCTGGCAAGGCCAATCCGGCTCCTCCTGTCGGTCCCTCGTTGGGACAACATGGGGTCAACATTATGGAGTTTTGTAAGCAGTTCAATGCCAAGACCCAGAAGGACGGGGATAGTATTATCCCTGTCATCATTACGGTCTACAAGGACCGTACCTTCAGCTTTATCATGAAGACTCCCCCGGCGTCTGACCTCCTCAAGAAAGCCGCTGGGATCATCAAGGGATCTGGTGTGCCGCAGAAAGATAAGGTGGGGAAAATCACCAGGCAACAGTTGGACGAAATTGCTCGGAAGAAGATGGCCGATCTGAACGCGGCTGATGTGGAAGGGGCGACGAAAATCATCGAAGGTACTGCCCGTAGTATGGGTGTCGTTATTCAAGGCTAATGCCAAGATCGAAGGAGCGTCTGGTCATGGGAAAGAAAATGAATGCGGCGATCAAAAATCTTGAGCCGCGTGTCTACGGGTTGCGCGAGGCCGTTGAAACCGTGAAACGATCGGCCTATGCGAAGTTTGACGAATCGGTTGATCTTGCGCTGAGGCTGGGAATCGATCCGAAGCGCTCGGATCAGCTGGTTCGAGGGACGGCGTCGCTTCCTCACGGCACGGGGAAAAAGGTTCGCGTCTTGGTATTTGCCAAGGGTGAAAAGGAGCAGGAGGCGCGACAGGCCGGGGCTGACTATGTTGGGGCTGACGACTTGATGGAGAAAATCAAGGGCGGATGGATGGAGTTCGATTGCGCGATTTCCACGCCGGATCTTATGGCCTCGGTCGGGAAGCTCGGTAAAGTGCTCGGACCTCGCGGGTTGATGCCGAACCCTAAGACCGGCACCGTGACCTTCGAAGTTGGGAAAGCGGTCGCTGATATTCGAAAAGGGCGTGTAGAGTTCAAGGTTGAGAAAGCCGGTATTGTGCATGTGCCGGTCGGAAAAGTGTCCTTCGATCCTGCGAAGCTGTACGACAATGCCTCGGCCATCATTGAATCCGTCATCAAGGCAAAGCCTGCCTCCTGTAAGGGGCGTTATCTCAAGAGTGCCACGATTGCGAGCACGATGGGGCCTGGTGTGATATTGGATACCGTTGCGCTGACCAAACAGTGGAGTTGAGACACGCGTTCAACGTGAATCGTTCCTCGCGATTCGCTGGACGGATGATATTGAGCGGATAACGAATAGCGACCAGAGAGGGAGTGATGAAGAAGGAAGAGAAAGTTACGGCAGTGGCGGAGTTGACCGAAAAATTCGGTCGCGCCCGGCTGGCTATCCTGACGGAATGCGTCGGGCTTCCGGTCAACCAGGTCACCGAGTTGCGCAAGCAGCTCCGCGGGGCAAAGGCAGAATATCGAATCGTGAAGAATACGCTCGCGGCGCGTGCCGCCGAAGGGACGGTCTTGGCCGGACTCAAGGTTCATCTCAAGGGACCGACCGGAGTCGTCATCGGGTACGACGATCCGGTGTTGCCGGCCAAGGTGTTGAAGGACTTCATCGGTGCTGAAAAGCGGGACCAGAAGATTCGCATCACGGTCGGGGTGCTGGAAGGCAAGATTCTCCAGCCGGCTGAACTGGCAGCCGTTGCGAAACTGCCGAAGAAGGAAGTGCTGATTGCGATGTTGCTGTCGGCCATGCAGGGGCCGATTCGTGGAGTCGTCTATACGTTGAGTGCAGTCTTGTCAAAGTTTGTACGAGTCATTGCAGCCATTCAGGATAAACGGAAAGGAGAAGGGGACATGCCAGCTACAGAGGGAAAGTTATCACAAGAGGAATTGATTAAGGCGATCGAAGGGATGAGCGTGCTCGACCTGGCCGAATTAGTGAAAGGGTTAGAGACGCGGTTTGGTGTGACAGCGGCGGCTCCGGTTGCCATGGCAGCGGCGCCGGCTGCAGGTGGTGGGGCGGCGGCTCCTGCTGAAGAGCAGACGGCATTCGACGTCATTCTCGCGTCGGTACCGGCAGACAAGAAGATCCAAATCATCAAGGTGGTTCGCGAGTTGACGAGTCTCGGTTTGAAGGAAGCCAAGGACCTTGTGGAGGGCGCACCGAAGCCAGTCAAGACTGGGGTGGCTAAGGAAGAAGCCGACACGATGAAGAAGAAGCTCGAAGAAAGCGGTGCGAAGGTCGAAGTCAAGTAAGGAAGCGAGTTCGTCATAGTTGCGGCTGTTCTGGTGTTCGCCGAAGGCGGAGGTCTCTCGATGTTACGGGAATCTGTCGTCAGTGGTGACTGCTGTTCACCGCCAACCAGCGTGGAGGAGTAGGCATGTCCGAAACGACTCTGCAGGAGTTCGTCGAGCGGAAAGATTTTTCTCGCATTCGAACCAATATCGATATTCCGGATCTGATTGAAATACAGAAGCGCTCCTACGAAGAGTTTTTGCAGTTTGAGGTCGAATCGGAGCGCCGGAAGGATCATGGATTGCAGGCGGCGTTGGCCAGCGTGTTTCCGATTCCAGATTATAACAACACGGCCGTGCTCGAATTTTCGAGTTATACCTTAGGGACGCCAAAGTACGACGAGCGAGAATGTCTTGAGCAGGGTATGACCTTCGCGGTTCCGTTGAAGCTGCGTGTCCGTCTGGTGGTGTTAGATAAAGAAGATAAGGGTCCGCGCAAGAAAGTGCTCGATGTACGCGAGCAAGAAGTCTATGTCGGGGAATTGCCGCTCATGACCGAGCGCGGGACATTTATCGTCAACGGGACCGAGCGCGTCGTCGTCAGTCAGCTGCACCGGTCGCCGGGCGCGTCGTTTACGCATGATAAGGGCAGGACTCATGCGAGCGGCAAGGTGTTGTATTCGGCCCGCATTATTCCGTATCGGGGCTCATGGCTCGATTTCGAGTTCGATGCCAGAGATATTCTTTATGTGCGAATCGATCGTCGTCGGAAAATGCCGACTACTATTCTGTTGAAGGCCTTCGGTTTTTCGAGCGACGACTTGCTGAAGATGTACTACCCTGTCGAAGAAATTCGCGTGTCCCAGGGGAAGATGTTCCGAAAGCTGGATCCGGAAATCCACCATGGACTTCGCTGTTCCGCTGAAGTGACGGATAAGAGTGGTAAAGAGGTCTTGGTGCGAGAGGGGGCCAGGCTGACGAAGGGGATGATTGCCAAGCTGAAGGCTTCTGGAGTGAAGGAGATTCCCTTGTTGCCTGCGGAGTTGGTGGGGCGTGCCACCCTCACGGAATTGGTCGACTCGAAGAAGAACGTGTTGGCGGAGAAAAATCAGCGATTGACGGCCGAGATCGTGGAGCAGATCACTGAAAGCGATGTTGAGGAATTCAAGGTCATTTATCTGGATATGGCAACCGCTACGCCGGTCATTCTTGATACCTTGGCGATGGAGAAGATCGGGTCAAAAGAAGAAGCGATGGTCGAAATATACCGTCGCCTCCGTCCCGGTGAGACACCGTCGGTGGATACAGCCAGAGCCTTATTCGACAATCTATTTCTGAATTCCAAGCGCTATGATTTGTCTCCGGTCGGTCGGCTCAAGCTCAATAAGAAACTCGGTTTGGACTTACCGCTCGAGCAGCGTACCTTGACCGCACAGGACATCGTGGAAGTCATCCGCTATATCGTCAATCTGAAGATCGGCAAAGGGGAAATCGACGATATTGATCACTTAGGGAATCGCCGGGTGCGATCCGTCGGTGAACTCTTGGAAAATCAATTCCGACTGGGCTTGGTGCGGATGGAGCGGAGCATCAAAGAGCGCATGAATCTTCTCGATATGGAAACGGTGCTGCCGCACGACTTGATCAATGCTAAGCCGGTTGTCGCGGCCGTCAAGGAGTTTTTCAGCAGCAGCCAGCTGTCTCAATTTATGGATCAGACGAACCCCCTGGCTGAAATCACACATAAACGGCGTCTGTCCGCTCTTGGTCCAGGAGGACTCACGAGGGAGCGGGCTGGGTTCGAAGTTCGAGACGTGCATCCGTCTCACTACAGCCGCATTTGCCCGATTGAGACACCGGAAGGTCCTAATATCGGCTTGATTACATCGCTGGCCACTTATGCACGGATCAACCAGTTCGGATTCATTGAGGCGCCATATCGGAAGGTCGTCAAGGGACGTGTAACTGATGAGATTGAGTTTCTCTCGGCGATCGAGGGCGATAAATACATCATCGCCCAAGCCAACTCGAAATTGGATGGGTCGTCCAGGCTGGTATCAGAAACCGTCTCGTGTCGTCACGGTGGAGACTTTGTTCTGGCCGCCCCAGATAAGATTGAGTACATGGACGTGTCGCCAAAGCAAGTGGTGAGCGTGGCGACCGCGCTCGTGCCGTTCTTGGAGCATGACGACGCCAATCGTGCACTGATGGGTTCCAATATGCAGCGCCAGGCGGTTCCGTTGGTCACATCGGAGGCTCCTCTGGTGGGGACCGGGATGGAAGCGGTGGTCGCGCGAGATTCTGGGTATGTGATTCAGGCTCGTCGGGCCGGGGTCGTGGAGAGCGTCGATGCTACCCGCATCGTCGTGCGGGCCGATTCGAAGGACGGCAAGAAGGGGAAGGATTCCGGGCTGGACGTCTATGACTTGATCAAGTTTCAGCGATCGAACCAAAACACCTGTATTACTCAGACGCCAGTGGTTCGGATTGGCCAGCCGGTTAAGAAGGGGCAGGTGCTTGGAGATGGACCAGCCATTGATCATGGCGAACTCGCGCTGGGCAAGAATGTCCTTGTGGCGTTCATGCCCTGGGGTGGGTACAACTTCGAGGACGCCATATTGCTCAGTGAAAAACTGGTCCGCGAGGACGCCTTCACGTCGATCCATATCGAAGAGTTCGAGGTGGAAGCTCGGGATACCAAGCTGGGGAAGGAAGATGTCACGCGAGATATTCCCAATGTCGGAGAAGAGGCGCTGAGAAATTTGGATGAGAGCGGGATTATCCGGATCGGTGCCGAAGTAAAGCCTGGCGATATTTTGGTCGGAAAGGTGACGCCTAAAGGGGAAACCCAGCTGACCCCGGAAGAAAAACTGCTCCGTGCGATCTTCGGTGAGAAGGCCGGCGATGTGAAGGATACCTCGTTGACCGTGCCTCCTGGAGTGGAAGGTATCGTAGTCGATGTCAAGATTTTTTCTCGCAAAGGACTCGACAAAGACGAGCGTTCAAAGAGCATCGAGACTGACGATCAGATGAAGTTGCAGCGTGATCACCATGAAGAGCTGCGGATCATTGATGAGGAAAAAACGAAAAAGATTCGCAAGCTCTTGCTGGGGAAGGTCGTTGGACGTGATCTGATGGACCCTGAGAGTGGCGACGTTATCTTGAAGAAGAAGGGTAAGATGACGGCGGAGATTCTTAAGCGATTGCCAGACGACATGGTGCGTCACATCCTCCTGAGTGATCCTGATGAGCAAAAAGAGCTGGAAGATGTTGAGCGACGGGCGAAAGAGCAGATTGAAATTCTCCAGACGTTGTACGATGAAAAGGTGGGGCGCTTAAAACGAGGTGATGAACTGCCTCCTGGTGTCATCAAGCTTGTTAAGGTCTACGTCGCAATGAAGCGCAAGATCCAGGTCGGAGACAAAATGGCCGGTCGACACGGCAATAAGGGTGTCGTATCGCGGGTGCTACCCGAAGAAGATATGCCCTATCTTCCGGATGGGACCCCGGTGGAAATCGTATTGAATCCTCTGGGGGTGCCGTCCCGTATGAACGTCGGGCAAATTCTTGAGACTCACCTTGGATGGGCAGCTAAGGCCTTGGGCATCCAGGTGGCCAGTCCGGTCTTCGATGGCGCGTCCGAGAAGGAAATTAAGGATCTGCTGAAACAAGCCAAACTGCCGGTGAGCGGCCAGTCGCAACTCATCGATGGTAAGACGGGCGAACCATTCAGCAGTCCGGTCACGATCGGCTATATGTACGTGCTAAAGCTCCACCATCTGGTGGACGACAAGATTCACGCACGGTCGATCGGTCCCTATTCTCTCGTGACCCAGCAGCCTCTGGGCGGCAAGGCTCAATTTGGGGGCCAGCGGCTGGGAGAAATGGAAGTCTGGGCGCTACAGGCATATGGGGCGGCATCGACGCTTCAAGAATTCCTGACCGTCAAGTCAGACGATGTGCCGGGTCGGTCTCGCATGTATGAAGCGATTGTCAAAGGTGAACCGTTCCTCGAGCCCGGGTTGCCTGAGTCGTTCAATGTGTTGGTGAAGGAACTGCAGAGCTTGGGACTCGATATTGAGCTGGTTAAGACGCAAGACTAACCGCTTGTGTGCCGGCTGAAGACCGGTATCAGAGGAGGTCACTACCTTGGAAGGCGTATATACACTGTTTGAAAAGCAACGGGATTCGGTGTCGTTTGATGCGATGCGGATTCGCATCGCATCGCCCGAGAAGATCCGATCTTGGTCGTATGGTGAAGTCAAGAAACCGGAAACGATCAACTATCGGTCGTTCAAGCCGGAAAAAGACGGGCTGTTTTGTGCCAAGATCTTCGGTCCTACCAAGGATTGGGAGTGCAATTGCGGGAAATACAAACGCATGAAGCACCGCGGGATCGTGTGCGACAAATGCGGCGTCGAGGTAATTCAGTCGAAGGTTCGACGTGAACGGATGGGCCATATCGAATTGGCTGCGCCTGTCGCCCATATTTGGTTTCTGAAGGGTGTTCCGAGTCGGATTGGAACCCTGCTTGATATGAGCCTCAAGCAGCTCGAGAAAATTCTCTATTTTGAGAGTTATGTCTGTGTGGACCCAGGCTCAACCGACTTAGGGGAAAAAGAGTTGGTGCCGGAGGATAAGCTGCGCACCCTTGTATCTGAGTTCGGGTCGAGCGGGTTTAAAGTTGGAATCGGTGCAGAGGCTATCCGTGACTTATTGAGGAAGATCGATATTAATGCGCTGTGGGATGAATTGCAGGTGAAGGCAAAAGCGTCGACATCGGCAGCCATGAAGAAGAAGTATGCTAAGCGCTTAAAGGTGCTGGAGGCGTTTCGTAAGTCTGGGAATAAGCCGGAATGGATGATCATGGATGTCATTCCGGTCCTGCCGCCGGAGTTGCGTCCCCTGGTTCCGCTTGATGGAGGCCGATTTGCCACATCCGATCTGAACGACCTTTACCGTCGTGTGATCAATCGAAATAATCGATTGAAACGATTGATGGAGTTGAAGGCGCCAGGCGTCATCATCAGGAACGAGATGCGGATGCTGCAGGAAGCTGTGGATGCGCTCTTCGATAATGGTCGCCGAGGGCGCGCGATTCGTGGTCCAAACAAGCGTCCGCTGAAATCGTTGAGCGACATGCTGAAGGGAAAACAAGGACGGTTCCGGCAGAATCTACTCGGGAAGCGTGTGGATTACTCTGGTCGTACCGTCATCGTTGTCGGTCCTGAGCTGCGTCTCCACCAATGTGGTTTACCGAAGAAGATGGCACTCGAGTTGTTCAAGCCGTTCATCTTCCACAAGCTGGAAGCCAGAGGGGCAGCCACCACCATTAAGAGTGCTAAACGGCTGGTCGAAAAAGAACGGCCAGAGGTTTGGGATGTATTGGACGAAGTGATTCGCGAGCACCCTGTACTGCTGAATCGAGCCCCGACGCTCCATCGGTTGGGCATCCAGGCCTTCGATCCTGTGTTAGTTGAGGGCAAGGCGATCCGATTGCATCCGCTCGTCTGTGCGGCGTTCAATGCGGACTTCGATGGAGATCAGATGGCAGTGCACGTCCCGCTATCCGTCGAAGCGCAGGTTGAAGCACGGGTCCTCATGATGTCCATCAACAACATTCTTTCTCCGGCCAATGGTAAACCGATTGCGGTGCCGTCGCAGGATATGGTGTTGGGCTGCTATTGGTTGACGAAGGAGCGGTTGGGCGCAAAGGGCGAGGGGAAGGTGTTTGGATCCCCTGAAGAAGTTCGGATTGCCTTTGATGCGAGAGAAATGGAAGAGCATGCGCGGATTAAGGTGCGTCTTGAGGGTTCGCTGGTGCAGACGACTGTTGGCCGTGTCTTGCTGTCAGAAATCCTTCCGCAAGGTTTACCGTTCGCCAATGCGAACAAGCTCATGACCAAAAAGGAAATGACGAAACTCATTGATGCGGTGTATCGACAGACTGGTCATCGAGACACCGTCGAGTTTCTGGATAAGATCAAAGATATTGGCTTTACCTATGCGACGAGAGCCGGTATATCGATCTGCGTCGATAATATGCACATCCCGAGTAAGAAGGAAGAATTCATCGGGAAAGCGCAGCGCGAAGTGAGCGAGATCGAGAAGCAGTATTCAGAGGGGTTGATCACGAACGGCGAGCGGTACAACAAGGTGATCGATATTTGGGCACACGTCACTGAGCAGGTTGCCAACGAGATGATGAAGGAACTCGGCGCCGGCGGTGATCCGGCCAAAGCCGAATCGTTCAACCCAATCTTCATGATGGCGGATTCCGGTGCCCGTGGTAGTTCGCAACAGATCCGGCAGTTGGGTGGTATGCGCGGATTGATGGCCAAGCCATCCGGTGAGATCATTGAAACACCGATCACCGCTAACTTCCGTGAAGGGTTGACGGTGTTGCAGTACTTCATCTCCACCCACGGTGCTCGTAAGGGGCTTGCCGATACGGCGTTGAAGACCGCCAATTCAGGGTATCTCACTCGGAGATTGGTCGATATTGCGCAAGACGTTATTATTAATGAGATTGATTGTGGTACGCGAGACGGCATAACTGTCAGTCCGTTGGTCGAAGGTGGTGAAATTATCCAGCCGTTGGAGGAGCGCGTTCTCGGTCGTTTGGCGGCAGAGGATATTCGTGACCCCGTCACCGGGGAAATTATTGTGTCCTGGGATGAAGAAATCAATGAAGAGCTAACGAAGTTGATCGTTGAGGCGGGAGTTGACCGTGTGAAGATTCGGTCCGTGCTGACCTGTCAATCTCCACGTGGTGTCTGCCGTGCCTGTTACGGTCGAGATCTGGCGCGAGGGCGTCTGGTGGAAAAAGGCGAGCCGGTCGGTGTCATCGCAGCGCAATCAATCGGCGAACCTGGCACGCAGTTGACGATGCGGACCTTTCACATCGGCGGCACGGCCAGTAAGGTCGTCGAGCAGACCGTGCTTGAGGCGAAACATGCCGGGCGCATTAAGTTCATGAGTTTCGATGCCAAAAAGAACGCCGACATTCACAATGGTGGTATTGCGGTCCGGAATAAAGATGGTGAATGGGTCGTTATGAATCGCAATACGAAGATTGCGATTGTCGACGATAGTGGACGAGAGCGTGAGAAATACCCCGTGGTGTATGGGGCTAAGATCAAGATTAAAGATGGCGATCCGGTTGCTGCTGGCCAGAAATTGGTCGAGTGGGATCCGTACTCTCTGACTATTCTGACGGAAGTCGGTGGGAAAGTGGCGTACGGTGATATTGTCGAAGGTGTCACGATGAAGGACGAGTTTGATGAAGTAACCGGCTTGTCGCGCAAGGTTATCATTGAACATACCGGCCAGACGCTTCGCCCTCGCGTGTCGATTAAAGACGACAGCGGTAAAACGGCCAAAGCGACCGGCGGATCCAGCGCGGTGGCTAGGTACTTATTACCAGTCGGAGCCCATATCTTTGTTGAAAAGGGGGCCACTGTGCATCCTGGTGATGTCTTGGCAAAGATCCCTCGTGAGACGACGAAGACCAAGGACATTACGGGAGGTCTTCCGCGCGTGGTGGAGCTTTTTGAGGCGCGGAAGCCGAAAGAGCAGGCGGTCATCACTGAGATCGATGGAGAAGTCTCCTACGGCGGCTTCGTCAAAGGCCAGCGCAAGGTTCTTGTCGACAATAAGATGGGTGATGTGAAGGAATATTTTATTCCCAAGGGCAAGCACGTCAACGTTCACGAAGGTGACTGGGTTCGGGCCGGGGAGCCGTTGATGGACGGCTCGGCAAATCCTCATGACATCCTTGATGTGTTGGGTCCGAATGAATTGCAAAAGTACCTCGTAGATGAGGTGCAGGACGTATACCGATTGCAAGGCGTTTCGATTAACGACAAGCACATCGAGATCATCGTGCGGCAAATGCTGCGTAAGGTGCGGGTTGAAGATCCGGGAGATACCCAGTTCTTGCCGGGCAGTCAAGTTAGCAAGAGTCTCTTCGAAAAAGAAAATCAGCGGGTGCTCGCCAATGACGGCCAGCCTGCCCTGGGTAAGCCTGTCTTGCTTGGGATTACCAAGGCGGCCCTCACGACCGACAGCTTTATTTCTGCGGCATCGTTCCAGGAAACCACACGCGTTCTCACTGAAGCCGCAATTAATGGACGCGAGGATAAGTTATTGGGCTTGAAGGAAAACGTCATTGTCGGTCGTTTGATTCCGGCTGGGACAGGGTTTGAAGAGTACCGCGATACGTTCGTCATCAGTGAAAAGCCTGAGGTAATACCTGTAGGTGTTACGACTGCAGTAGCATCTGGTGCGGCTGTTCCGGCGGTTTCAGGAGAAGGTGCTCGGTCTTAGTGCGTGATGGAATACTGCCTACTTGACAGTCGGCGTTTACGTCACTATAATCCGGCGGCTTTGCACTTGACGGTTGGTGCTTGTTCTATTTGAAAGGGTTTGAACGCGATGCCGACGATCAATCAGCTGGTTCGGAAAGGGAGGATCTTCGTAAAGGCAAAGACGAAAAGTCCTGCCCTGAAGTCCTGTCCGCAGAAGAGAGGCGTGTGCCTTCGTGTATACACAACGACGCCGAAGAAGCCGAACTCAGCATTGCGGAAAGTTGCGCGTGTGCGCCTTACGAATGGTATGGAGGTGACGACGTATATACCCGGCGTAGGGCACAATCTTCAGGAGCATTCCATTGTGCTTGTGCGTGGAGGTCGTGTTAAAGATTTGCCGGGTGTTCGATACCATCTGGTTCGTGGCGCCTTGGACGCGGTGGGTGTGGCTGGAAGAAAGCAGAGTCGTTCGAAGTATGGAGCAAAGCGGCCCAAGTAGATTTGTGAGTTTTGAAAATCATCACACGGATTGGATAGGTTGATATGCCACGCAGTAGGTTTTTAGGTCAACGAGAAGTGCTTCCTGATGTGCGGTACCGAGATAAGTTGGTCGGGAAGTTTATTAACGCGCTAATGAGTAGCGGGAAAAAGAGCACCACGGAACGGATATGCTATGGCGCGTTTGATGTTATTCAGGAGAAAACAGGCAGCGACCCGCTGAAAGTGTTTAAGGCGGCTGTGGATAATGTGAAGCCGATTGTTGAAGTCAAGTCTCGTCGAGTAGGGGGTGCCTCTTATCAGGTTCCAGTCGAAATTAGGCCTGCACGTCGAGTGTCGTTGGCGCTTCGTTGGTTGTCGCAGTTTGCCCGTACGCGCGGTGGGAAAAGTATGCGCGAAAAGCTTGCCGCTGAACTGTTGGATGCATCGAATAATACCGGGGCTGCGGTCAAGAAGCGGGAAGACGTGCATCGGATGGCAGAGGCCAACAAAGCATTCGCTCATTATCGCTGGTAGTGTCATTCTGTGCTGCAGTTGAGCCGTGCTGCGATCTGCAGACTCTGGCTAGCTTGTATCGCAGTAGTATTCTTGGCTTGACTTGCGGCATTCGTGTTTTTTGAGGGAGTTAAAGTGGCTCGTCAGACATCCTTAGGGCACACACGGAATATCGGCATCATGGCCCATATTGATGCCGGTAAGACTACGACCACGGAGCGCATCCTCTATTATACGGGCATGACTCATAAGTTGGGCGAGGTCCATGAAGGTGCGGCCACGATGGATTGGATGGAGCAAGAGCGTGAGCGTGGCATTACCATTACGGCCGCCGCAACAACCTGTTTCTGGCGTGATCATCGCATCAATATTATTGATACCCCTGGGCATGTTGATTTTACGATTGAGGTGGAGCGTTCCTTGCGCGTGCTTGATGGGGCGGTAGCAGCATTTGATTCCGTTCAGGGTGTTGAGCCTCAGTCTGAAACGGTCTGGCGTCAAGCTGATAAGTATCATGTTCCTCGTATTGCCTTCATGAATAAGATGGATCGAATCGGCGCGGATTTCTACGGAAGTGTCCAGTCCATCATTGATCGACTGGGGGCTACGCCGGTTCCGATTCAGATTCCAATCGGGCGTGAAGCGGAATTTCGTGGATCGATTGATCTAGTGAGGATGAAGGGATTCTTCTACGACGACGAGACATTGGGTGCGAAGTATAAGGTCGATGAAATTCCAGAGGCTCTTCTCGCTCAGGCAAAAGAGTACCGAGAGAAAATGCTCGATGCGGTGGCAGAGTTTGATGACCAGGTGATGGAGAAATATTTAAGCGGGCATCCCTTGACCGAAGAAGAGGTCATGCGCGCGATCCGCGCCGGCGTTATCTCGATGAAGATTACTCCGGTGTTGTGTGGATCGGCTTTTAAGAACAAGGGTGTTCAGCAGTTGTTGGATGCAGTTGTTGACTACTTGCCGTCTCCGCTTGATGTCCCTCCGGTCATGGGGCTGGATCCGAATAGCAGTAAGGAAGTTGAGCGAAAGGCAAATGACAGTGAGCCATTTTCAGCGTTGGCGTTCAAGATCATGTCTGATCCATTTGCCGGACAGTTGACATTTTTTCGTGTCTATTCTGGAACGCTGAAAACTGGTACGCCAGTCTTGAATGTGACGAAGGGCACAAAGGACCGCATTGGGCGTCTCCTGAAGATGCACGCCAATAAGCGAGAAGAAATCGATGAGGTGTACGCAGGGGACATCGCTGCAGCGGTGGGGCTTAAGGGGGCTACAACAGGAGATACACTGGCGGATGAAAAGCAGCCAGTGCTCCTGGAGGTGATGAAGTTTCCTGAGCCGGTGATCGCGATGGCGATTGAGCCGAAGACAAAGCCGGATCAGGAGAAGATGGGTTTTGCCCTCCAGAAATTGGCTCAAGAGGATCCATCATTCCGTGTGCGGACGGACGAAGAGACCCAGCAGACGATCATTGCTGGAATGGGTGAATTGCATCTTGAAATCATCGTCGATCGAATGTTGCGTGAGTTTAAAGTTGAAGCAAATGTTGGAAAGCCTGAGGTGGCATTCCGGGAGACGATCAGGCGGAAGGCTGAGGCTGAATCGAAATATGTTAAACAGACTGGCGGGCGTGGACAGTACGGTCACGTTGTCTTAACGGTTGAGCCTTCAGAGTCAGGTAAGGGGCTTGAGTTTGTGAATAAGGTTGTGGGTGGAGCCATTCCGAAGGAGTTTGTCCCTGCTATTGAGAAGGGTGTTCGCGAGCGGATGGAAAGCGGTGTCGTTGCAGGGTATCCGCTTCGGGATGTGAAGGTGACGGTGATTGATGGTTCCTACCACGATGTCGATTCAAATGAAATGGCATTTAAGATTGCAGGGTCAATGGGGTTTGCTGATGCGTGTAAGAGGGCCGATCCTGTCCTGCTTGAGCCAATCATGAAGGTTGAGGTTTTGGTTCCGCAGGAGTTCATGGGTGATGTGATTGGTAACTTGAACAGCCGGAGAGGCAAAGTGCAGGGAATGAAGGTCCGGGCTGGTGCTCAAGCTATTGATGCTGCCGTGCCCTTGATGGAGATGTTTGGCTATGCGACTGATCTCCGGTCTCGTACGCAGGGTCGTGCGACCTATAGCATGGAGTTTGATCGGTATGATCAGGTTCCTAGAAATATTGCGGAAGCCATCATCAAGAAATAGCGTGGTGAATTAGGAGGGGGTGGCATTATGGCGAAGGCGAAATACGAGCGGAAGAAGCCGCACGTGAACATTGGGACGATTGGGCACGTGGACCATGGGAAGACGACGTTGACGGCGGCGTTGACGAAAGTGTGTGCGGATCGGGGGTTGGCGAAGTATATCCCGTACGACGAAGTGGCAAAAGCCAGTGAGAGTCAGGGGCGACGGGATGCGACCAAGATCATGACGATCGCCATCAGCCACGTCGAGTATGAGACGGATAACCGCCATTATGCCCACGTGGATTGTCCGGGGCACGCGGATTACGTGAAGAACATGATCACCGGCGCGGCGCAGATGGATGGGGCGATTCTGGTGGTCAGTGCGGCGGATGGGCCGATGCCACAGACGCGGGAGCACATTCTCTTGGCGCGGCAGGTGGGGGTGCCCTACATCGTGGTGTTTTTGAACAAGGCCGACAAAGTCGATGACAAGGAGTTGTTGGAGTTGGTGGAGCTGGAAGTGCGGGAGTTGCTCACCAAGTATGGGTTTCCGGGGGACAAGACCCCGATCATCCATGGGAGTGCGTTGAAGGCGATGGAGGCGGATCCGGGGGAATTGGGGGTGCCGTCCATCATGAAGCTGTTGGAGGCGGTGGATACGTATATTCCGACGCCGCAGCGGCCGATCGACAAGCCGTTTCTCATGCCGATTGAAGACGTGTTTACCATCAGTGGCCGCGGGACGGTCGTCACGGGGCGGTGCGAGCGGGGCATTGTGAAGGTGGGCGATGAAATCGAGATTGTGGGGCTTCGGCCGACGCAGACCACGATCGTGACGGGTGTGGAGATGTTCCGCAAGGTGCTTGATGAGGGGCAGGCGGGAGACAACGTCGGGGTGTTGTTGCGCGGCACGAAGAAAGAAGACGTTGAGCGGGGGATGGTGTTGTGCAAAGCGAAGACCATCACGCCGCATACGAAGTTCAAGGCAGAGATTTATGTGTTGACGAAAGAAGAAGGCGGGCGGCACACGCCGTTCTTCAATGGGTATCGGCCGCAGTTCTACTTCCGGACGACGGATGTGACGGGGATCGTGCAGTTGAATCCGGGGGTGGAGATGGTGATGCCGGGGGACAATGTCAGTGTGACGGGAGAGTTGATCAGTCCGATCGCGATGGATCAGGGGTTGCGGTTTGCTGTGCGTGAGGGCGGCAAGACCGTGGGGTCGGGGGTCGTGACGGAAATTCTGGCGTAAGACGGAACTGTTCGCTTGACAGGTTAGGAGTGAATGACGTGAAAGTCGATCAGCGGATCAGGATCAGATTAAGGGGTTTTGACTACCGAGTGCTGGATCAGTCGGTTACGGAAATTGTTGAGACTGTTCGGCGCAGTGGAGCTAGGGTAGTGGGGCCAATTCCGCTTCCTACGCGGATTGAAAAGATTACCGTCCAGCGGTCGACGCACGCCGATAAGAAATCCCGTGAGCAATTTGAAATGCGCACACACAAGCGATTGCTCGATATTATGGAGCCAACGCCTGAGACGATGGATTCCTTGATGAAGCTGAATTTGGCGGCTGGAGTGGATGTAGAGATAAAGCTATGATGGCGCGTGAGTTGAAGGTTGGATATGGTCTTGGTTGTCCTCTCAAATATGCGGTGAGTCAATGACGAATGGACTGATTGGGAAAAAGTTGGGAATGACCCAAGTCTTCGATGAGAGTCGTTTGACTCCAGTGACGATAATCGAGGCGGGTCCGTGTCGAGTGGTAGCGCTAAAGACGAAAGAGCGGGATCAGTATGAAGCGGTCCAGCTTTCTTTCGGTGAAGTCAAAGAGCGCAAGTTATCGAAGTCAGAGTTGGGGCACCTCAAGAAAAACCAAGCGGCGCCCAGTCGAGTCCTGCGTGAGTTTAAAAAAGACGGAAATCCGGCTGTCGGACAAATGGTAACGGTCGGCATGTTTCAGAAGGGTGACTGGGTTGACGTCATCGGAATATCCAAAGGTAAGGGGTTTCAGGGAGTCGTGAAGCGTCATCACTACGCGGGTGGTCCTGAGTCTCATGGGTCCATGTTTCATCGGGCGCCAGGTTCTATAGGGGCGAGTTCGTTTCCTTCTCGTGTGTGGAAAGGGAAGACCTTGCCTGGTCATATGGGGTCGGAGCGTGTCACGGTTCAGAGGTTGAAAGTTGTTGAGTCGCGATCTGATGAAAATCTCCTCTTTGTCCGAGGAGCCATTCCTGGGGCCATCAGCGGCCTCGTTATCGTGCGAAAGTCCAAAAAGAGCTAGTATGCCTACTATCGATCTCGTTGATTTGCAAAAAAAGAAAGTGGGAACGGTCGATTTATCTCCGCAGGTATTCGGCTGTGAGCCTCGTGCCGCTTTAGTTCATGAAGCGGTCATTATGCAGCGTGCCTGTGAGCGTAGGGGAACGGCCTCTACGTTGCGGCGCGGTGAAGTGAGCGGATCTGGTAAAAAGCCATGGAAGCAAAAGCATACGGGGCGTGCCAGGGCTGGGTCTCTTCGCTCTCCTGTCTGGCGCCATGGCGGAAGTGTTTTTGGGCCAAAGCCTAGAAGCTATGCCTATTCTATGCCCAAGAAGAAGTATCGTATTGCGCTGCAAAGCGCCTTGTCGGCTAAGGTAGTGGAGAGTAAATTGTTTGTTGTGTCTGACCTCTCCCTCCAGCAGCCCAGAACGAAGTTGCTAGCGCAAGCGTTAAAGCAATTCACTGGGGGTGATCACGCGCTGGTGATCGTTGGTAAGGATCAATCTGACATCTTGAAGGCTGCAGGAAATCTCGCTGCTGTGAAGGTGCTTAGTGCTGATCAATTGAACGTGTACGATGTGGTTCGTGCCCAAGTGATCATGATCGCCGAGCGAGAGCTTGGTCCTGTGAACGAGGTGTGGTCATGAAAGTTGATAGCCACAGGATCTTGATTCGGCCATTGTTAACGGAGAAGATTACCGCACTTCGGGAAGCAACGAATACGGTCGGTTTTGTGGTTCATCCTGATGCAAACCGCATTCAGATCAGGCTGGCCGTCGAGACGCTGTTAAAAGTCAAGGTTGACAAGGTCAACATCATGAATGTTCGTGGGAAAGTTAAGCGACTCGGTCGATTCTCTGGTAGGCGTTCCGATTGGAAGAAGGCGCTGGTGACTCTTAAGCAAGGCGAAAAGTTAGAGATGTACGAAAGTGCCTAGTAGGGTCTCGTCGTCGGCTTGTTCGTGAAGGGTGAAAAGTGGGAGTATTATTATGGGACTGAAATCGTATCGTCCTACGTCTCCTGGTCGTCGAGGTATGACGGCTGTGGTGACCGAGGAGTTAACCAATAAGAAGCCAGAGAAATCGTTGACTGCTTTCCATCTCCGGAGTGGTGGGCGTAACAACGATGGTCGAACGACTGTCAGATTTCGTGGGGGAGGGCACAAGCGGCTCTATCGCACGATTGATTTCTTGCGCGATAAAGTTGGAGTTTCAGCTCGGGTTGAGGCTATTGAGTACGATCCGAATCGATCAGCGCGAATTGCACTCCTGAAATATCGGGACGGAGAGAAGCGGTATATCTTAGCTCCTGTCGGATTAAGCATAAATGATGAAATACAATCTGGCCCACAGGCGGAGATCAGACCTGGGAATGCGCTTCCTTTGATGAATATGCCTCTTGGTACGACCATCCACAATCTTGAGTTGAAGGTTGGAAAGGGAGGGCAGTTGATTCGAAGTGCTGGCGGGTTTGCGCAGGTCATGGGGCGTGATGGTGAGTATGTGCAGGTACGTCTAAAGTCCGGTGAAATGCGTCGAATCCTAGGGGCCTGCATGGCGACTGTTGGCCAAGTTGGAAACGTCGACCATGAGAATGTCAGCGTTGGAAAGGCCGGGCGGAATCGTTGGAAAGGGAAGAAGCCGCACGTGCGAGGGGTTGTGATGAACCCTGTTGACCATCCGCACGGAGGTGGTGAAGGAAAGTCTGGGCAGGGGAATCCTCACCCGGTCTCTCCCTGGGGGCTCCCAACCAAGGGGTACAAGACTAGACAGAATAAGAAAACAGACAAATTCATTATTGCTCGACGTAAGTCAGGAGTTCGCAATGCCTAGATCGGTAAGTAAGGGGGCGTTTGTTGACGGTCACCTTCTCGAAAAAGTCGAGCACATGAATGAGACGAAGGACCGCAAGTTAATCAAGACGTGGTCGCGACGGTCAACGGTCATTCCGGACATGATCGGCCATACGTTTGCGGTCCATAACGGGAAGAAGTTTATTCCGGTGTTCGTGACTGAGAACATGGTTGGTCATAAGCTTGGCGAGTTCGCTCCAACAAGGTTTTTTAAGGGGCATGGCCATGCTAGGACTGAAAAAGCTGTCGCACTTAAGTAGAAAGGTTGATCGGTTGGCTCATCATCAATGTCTAACGTATCGCGTAATTCATTGGTGGATGGGATCCAACTCGGTAACAGGGTTTAGAAGATGACTGAAGCACATGCGGTTTTAAAATTTGCTCGTGTTGCGCCTCGGAAAGCAAGACCAGTGATTGATTTGATTCGTGGGAGGCAAGTGCCAATGGCGTTGGCCATCTTGAAGCACACGCCACGCCATGCTGCGAAGGTCGTTGAAAAACTCGTCCGCTCCGCTGTGGCCAATGCAGAGCTGAAGGAGATGGGCGATAGCGAATCAATGGTCATCTCCAAGGCTTTCGTTAATTGTGGTCCAACGTATAAGCGTGTACGTGCAAGGTCGATGGGGCGGGCCAATGCAATTCAAAAACGTACGAGTCACATTACCGTCGTCGTGACAGCGCCTGAAATTCAGGGTAAGAGAAAATAGCTCATTTCTCTCTATTGAGGCATATAACGCATGGGTCAGAAAACACATCCAATAGGTTATCGGCTGGGCTACAACTATACATGGAGCTCACGCTGGTATGCGGGGAAAGATTACGCCAAACTACTCCATCAGGATGTCAAGATCCGAAAGATGGTTAAGGCAAGGCTGTATCATGCCGGCGTATCCAAGGTTGAAATTGAGCGTTCTGGTGATCAGGCCAGAGTGATTATTCATACTGCTCGCCCTGGCATCATTATCGGCCGTAAGGGGGCTGAAGTTGATAAGCTGAAGGCTGACCTTGAAAAGCAGTATGGGGGGCAGGTTTATATTACGGTCAAGGAAATCAAGAAGCCAGAACTTGACGCTCAACTCGTTAGTGAAAATGTTGCTACTCAGCTTGAGAAGCGGGTTGCGTTTCGGAGAGCGATGAAGCGCAGTGTACAGTCTGCGTTGAGGCTTGGTGCTCAAGGTATCAAGATCATGGTGGCTGGTCGCCTGGGTGGTGCTGAAATTGCTCGAACGGAATGGTATCGAGAGGGGCGTGTTCCGCTACATACGCTCCGCGCTGAAATAGATTATGGATTCGCCGAAGCGCACACGACGATGGGGCAGATCGGGGTGAAGACCTGGATCTATAAGGGAGAGCTTCTTCCTATGCAGCCCGTCAAGGCTGAATCATCTTTAGAACGACGGTTTGGGTGAGGAGATCGAGCTGTGTTAGCGCCTAAGAAAGTTAAATTCAGAAAGATGCAAAAAGGCCGGATGACCGGCAAGGCCTATCGTGGAGGCCAAATTACTCTGGGGGAGTTTGGTCTGAAGGCATTGGAGCCAGGATGGGTGACGAGCCGACAAATTGAGGCCGCGCGTATCGCGATTACTCGATACGTGAAGCGCGGCGGGCAGGTGTGGACACGCATTTTCCCTGATAAGCCGATCACGAAAAAGCCGGCTGAGACTCGAATGGGTAAGGGGAAGGGGAATCCTGAGTACTGGGTTGCTGTTGTCAAGCCTGGCAGGATCCTTTATGAGATGGACGGCGTCACCCCCGAGGTTGCTCGCGAGGCGTTTCGTCTTGCGTCCCACAAGTTGCCGATTGCCACGAAATTGGTTGTTCGCGGCGAGTTTGGGCAAGGTTCTTGAGAGGATAAAGAGGAGCAGTGGATATGGCATTGGACGTCAAGGAGCTCCAGCAGCTAGGGGCGAGTGAGCTTGTCGATAAAGAAAAACAACTTGTACAAGAGCTGTTCAGTCTACGTTTTCAAATTTGGCTCTGGTCGTCTCGAGAATCCTATGCAAATCCGAAAAACAAAACGAGATATTGCGCGTGTGAAAACTATTCTCGAGCAAGTGAAGGCCCGAACAGAGGGCTCTAAAAAGTAAAGGATGCTATGGCTGAGGTAGTAAAGCGCCGTCATTGGTATGGCGACGTCGTCAGTAATAAAATGCAAAAGACGGTCGTTGTCGTGGTCTCAAGGTCGGTCATTCATCCGGTCTATAAGAAAGTTCTTAGACGGGTGACGAGACTAAAAGCCCACGATGAAGGTGGCGTGTGTAAAGTGGGAGATCGGGTCAAGCTCGTGCAGACGAGGCCGTTAAGCAAAGAAAAGAACTGGCGTGTCGTTCAAGTCATGGAAAAAGGTCAACCTGAAAAGTAAGAAGCGGTATTTCGGATGGTCTTTGGTTTATTGCCGCGCGTAGGAATATAGCGATGATTCAGAACTATACATATATGGATGTGGCCGATAATTCAGGAGCCAAGCAGGCCATGTGTTTTCATGTGTTCGGGGGAACGAGACGGCGTTATGCGTCGCTAGGTGATATCGTGGTGGTGGCTGTCAAGGAGGCGATCCCGCAGGCGAGTGTGAAGAAGGGGGACGTGAGTCGGGCTGTCATCGTCCGAACGACAAAGGAAGTTCGTCGAGAAGATGGGTCCTATATTAAGTTTGATCGGAACGCATGCGTGTTGATCAACAAAGATGGCGAGCCAATTGGAACGCGCATATTCGGTCCTGTTGCCCGCGAGCTCCGCTGGAAGAAATTCATGAAGATCATTTCTTTAGCGCCTGAAGTTTTATAGGGCAGAACGAACGAGGAGCATCGTGGAAGTACTCCGAAAAAGCAGAATTCGAAAAGGGGATACGGTTGTCGTGGTCTCTGGTCGTGAGCGAGGCAAGACGGGGAAAGTTCTGTCTGTTGACCTGCAAGCGGGGAAGGTGATTGTCGAGAAGCTAAATATCATCAAACGACACACCAAACCCAATCAGAAGGCTAAGCAGGGTGGTATTCTCGAGCGAGAGGCACCTCTACAGATTTCCAATGTCATGTTTTTCTGTCCGGTCACACAGAAGCCTACGCGGATCGGGATTCGGGTGTTAGAAGATGGGCGACGAGTGCGCTTCAGTAAGAAATCAAACGAGACTGTGGAATAGGCTACGTGATGACTAAGGAACCTAAAAACAAATCTAGTAAACCGTCCGAGCGTAAATCATCGAAGAAGGAATCGGTCACGCCATTGGACCAAGGTAGCGAGGAGTCCAAGTTTCGACCACGTCTTCGTGACATGTATGAGCAGCAGGTGGTCCCCGCCCTGATGAAGGAGTTTGGATATAAAAACGTGATGCAGGTTCCACGGCTTGAGCGTGTGGTGTTGAACGTGGGAATGGGTGAGGCGATTCAGAATGTGAAACTCTTGGAAGGTGCAGTAGCTGAGCTGGGGATGATCACCGGTCAAAAGCCAGTCGTCACTCGAGCTAAAAAAGCCATCGCTGGATTCAAGCTTCGGCAGGGGTTGCCCATCGGTACTAAAGTGACGCTTCGTAGCCGGAGGATGTATGAGTTTTTTGATCGCCTGGTTACGTTGGCGCTTCCTCGTATCCGAGACTTCCGTGGCGTTTCTCCAAAGGCTTTTGATGGTCGAGGGAATTATACTCTTGGTTTAAAAGAGCAACTCATTTTCCCTGAAATTAAGTACGATGAAGTTGCCTCGATTCATGGGATGGATATTACGGTTGTCACTACGGCCAGGACAAACGACGAGGGGAAGGCGCTTCTGAAGCACCTGGGTATGCCGTTCCGTACGTGAGCACGACGTGGATCAATAGTGTTTGTTTGAACGGAAGGAGTGCGTGTGTCGAGATTAGCGCTGAGAAATAAGGCAGCAACGCAGCAGAAGTTCTCCACGCGTAACTACCATCGGTGTGGAGTTTGTGGTCGAGTTCACGGATATCTCCGTCGATTTCGAATGTGCCGTATTTGCTTTCGACTGATGTCTCTGCGCGGAGAGATTCCTGGCGTGCGAAAATCTAGCTGGTAACGGGTGTTCTCACACCGGTGACTGCCAATGGAGGATAGAAGAATATAGCATGGTTACCGATCCAATCGGCGATCTTCTGGTTCGCTTAAAGAATGGCGCTCAGCGTCGTCATGAGACCGTCACAGTTCCAACTTCAAAGTTGAAGCGTGCTATTTTGACGATTTTGATGAGAGAAGGTTATGTTGACGCCATCGAGGATGGAGCTCATGAGGGGCATCCCATTCTTACCGTACGTCTTCGATATGTCGGTGAGGGGCAGCCTATGATTACTGGGCTGGAGCGCGTCAGTAAGCCAGGACGACGGGTGTATATTGGTAGTCAGGAAATTAAGAAAGTTCGCAATGGGATCGGCGTGTCCATCCTTTCTACGTCCAAAGGAATTATGACTGACCAGGAATCCCGTAAGAATCGTCTTGGGGGTGAGCTTCTCTGTTCCGTATGGTAGGTGGATGAGTTATTTCGATCTCGAGCGAGGGGTGTAACAAGCCATGTCCCGCATTGGAAAAAAACCGATCGTAATTCCGGGTGGAGTAGAAGTTAAAATTGCTGGATCAACTGTGTCAGTTAAAGGCCCACTGGGCAAACTGGATTGGTCCCTCGAGCAGGGAGTCGACGTTGCCGTTAGTAATGGCCAAGTCGTTGTCGGCCGTTCGAGTGACGATCGTAAGCTGAGAGCCTTGCATGGGCTGACCCGTGCCGAATTGAGCAATATGGTTCAGGGTGTAACAAAAGGTTATGAACGCTCGCTTGAGATTACTGGAGTAGGCTACAAGACTCAAGTTCAGGGGCGGACACTTAGCTTCAACGTGGGGTATATCAATCCAGTGATCTATGAGGTACCAGCGGGCATCGATGTCAAAGTGGACAAGCAGACGCTCATTAACGTCAAGGGAGTTGATAAGCGGTTAGTAGGGCAGGTGGCAGCTGATCTACGAGCTATTAAGCCACCGGATGTCTATAAGCAAAAGGGTATTCGCTACGCGGGCGAGACATTGCGTAAAAAAGAAGGCAAGACGGGGAAATAGGAACTAGCCATGAATGCTGCAGACAAAGTTCGACAACTTAATCGACGGCGTCGTCGAGTGAGACGTGTGATTATGGGAACGACCGGTCGGCCGCGTCTGAATGTATTTCGAAGCGCGGCCCATATTTATGCCCAGATTATTGATGATATTCAAGGTGCTACTCTGGCGGCTGCCTCATCGCTCGACAAATCGCTACGCAAGTCCATGAAATCGACTGGTGGCATTGAGGCGGCTAAGGCGGTAGGGAAATTGATCGCTGATCGGGCCAAGGCTGCCAAGGTCACTACTGTAGTTTTTGATCGAGGGGGGCGCATGTATCACGGTCAGAATTAAGGCACTTGCAGATGCATCGCGTGAAGGGGGCTTACAATTTTAGGCTGAGGCGGGATGCGAGGCGAGCAAGAAAAGCGTGTAAGTTCCTGGCGAACTGTTACTGAACTTAGGACTGAGGGGTAAGAGCGTGCGAGTCAATCCCGATGAATTAAGCCTGAAAGATAAAGTTGTATTTATCAATCGTGTGGCAAAAGTTGTGAAAGGTGGAAAACGTTTCAACTTCTGTGCACTCGTTGTTGTCGGCGACGGTCATGGGTGGATAGGGATCGGCAAGGGGAAAGCCGCTGAAGTCCCAGTTGCGATTTCAAAGGCTGTCGAACAAGCCAAGAAACACCTTGTTCATGTTCCACTGAAGGGTGGAACCATTCCGCATGAAGTGCATGGTCTGTTTGGTGGAGAGCATGTGCTGCTGAAGCCGGCCGTCGACGGTACTGGAATCATCGCTGGAGGGGCGGTTCGTGCTGTCGTGGAGCTGGTCGGTGCGCATAATGTCATTGCGAAAACATTGGGCCGTGGAAACCCCTTCAACACAGTTCGTGCAACGCTAGACGGTCTGACGCAATTGAGAAATTTAGAGGATGTTCTTCGCTTCCGTCGACAAGTACTTCCGGATGGTCGAGAAAGGGCTGCGGTTTAATGAGCTCATCCAAGACGCCTAAAACTTCAGAGCATGCTGCTCAAAGCGTGCGCGTGACGTTACGACGGAGTCCCATTGGGACACCTGAGCGGCATCGCCTTGTATTGCGTGGCCTCGGTCTTCGACATATTCGACAGACAGTTGTCCACCCAGACACGCCTCAGGTGCGAGGACTGATTCAAAAAGTCGGCTACCTGCTTGAGGTTGGAAAGCCATGAAACTTCATGATTTAGCTCCAGCAAAAGGGGCAAAGAAGCGAAGAAAACGTATAGGACGTGGACCTGGGTCTGGTCACGGGAAGACGGCCACCAAAGGACATAAGGGACTTCTGGCTCGATCTGGTGGCGGTAAACGCCCAGGGTTTGAGGGCGGACAGATGCCGTTGGTACGCCGGCTACCAAAGTTCGGATTTACCAACCCATCCAGGACAGAATATTCCATCGTCAACATTAAGAGTTTTGAACAATGGGTTGGAAATGAGACTGTTACTCCGCAGGCCATGGTTGACGCTGGATTGGTGAAGCGAAAAAAACTGCCGATTAAAATTCTTGGCAACGGTGAGTTAAAGAAAGCACTCGTTGTTCAGGCACATAAGTTCAGTAAATCGGCTGAATCGAAAATCCAAGCGGCCGGAGGGCGAGTCGAGGTCATCGGCGGTGCTTGAACGGCTCCTGACAAGTTTTCAGAATATCTTTAAGATCCCCGAGCTGCGTACTCGTGTTCTTTTTACGCTTGGAATGCTCGTGGTGTACCGAGTCGGGTCTCACATCCCGACTCCTGGTATCAACGGTGAAGCCCTTTCCGAGTTTTTGCAGAAACAGGGGGGGGCCTTGCTTGGGTTTCTCGATATTTTTTCAGGCGGGTCCCTGTCCCGCCTGACGATCTTTGCGCTGGGTATCATGCCATACATCAGCGCATCGATCATCCTGCAGTTATTGACGGTCGTCGTCCCTCATCTGACCAAATTAGCCAAAGAGGGGGAGCGTGGCCGCAAGAAAATTATTCAGTATACCCGGTTCGGGACGATCGGTATCGCTCTGATTCAGGGGTTTGGGATTGCGGTTGGGTTAGAGCAAATGAATCAGGGTGCGTTCGTGCTGCACGCTGGATGGGGATTCCGTCTCATGACGGTCATTACACTGACGGCTGGCACGGGTTTCTTGATGTGGCTCGGTGAACAGATCACCGAGCGAGGAATTGGCAACGGTATCTCGCTAATCATTTTTGCTGGTATTGTAGCCAGGCTTCCTGCGGCCGTGGCGCAGACCTATAATTTATATGAAATTGGCCAGCTTAATGCGTTTTTATTGATTGCCTTGGCGCTCTTAATGATCTGCGTTGTCGCCGCGATTGTTTTTTTAGAAAGTGGCCGGCGGAAAATTTCCGTACAGTATGCAAAGACGGGTGATTGGTCGACGGGTCTATGGTGGGCAGAGCACGCACATTCCTTTGAAAATTAATACGGCTGGGCGTCATTCCTCCTATATTTGCCTCTTCGATCATCGCGTTTCCTGCAACCATTGCCGGATTTTTCGAAACGCCATGGGTGAAATCGATCGGTGATCAGCTGGCTCCTGGCTCGCTGCTATACACATTGATGTATGTGGGCTTAATTCTCTTTTTCTGTTTCTTCTACACGGCGGTCGTCCTGAACCCCGTTGATATGGCCGACAACATGAAAAAGTACGGAGGGTTTATTCCTGGGATTCGGCCTGGGCAACGAACCTCAGACTATATCTACAACGTCTTAACCAAGATTACATTTGCTGGTGCCATCTATTTGGCCATCGTCTGTGTGATTCCTGAATTGTTGATTTACAAGCTGAATGTTCCATTTTATTTTGGTGGCACCTCCCTGTTGATTGTCATTGGCGTGGGGCTGGATACGGCCCAGCAAATTGAATCCCATATGTTGATGCGGAATTATGATGGGTTCTTGGGTAAGGGGATGGCTCCATTGCGCGGGAGAAGCGGCTAAAATCATGCGGCTTGTATTTCTCGGTGCTCCGGGTGTTGGGAAAGGCACACAGGCTGATAAGGCTGCTGTTCACTATCGTATACGAAAGATTTCGACAGGGGATTTGCTTCGAGAGGCGGTTCGGATTCAGTCACCTCTGGGATGTGAAGCGAAAGAACATATGGATCAGGGAAGATTGGTCCCTGATTCGGTTGTCATAGGGCTTGTGCTGGAGAGGTTGGCAGATCCCGCATGCGCAAATGGTTTTATTCTCGATGGGTTTCCACGGACGGTTCCTCAGGCAGACGCGCTTGGGAAGGTGCTCGTTGAACGCAGTCTTCCGCTGGATCGAGTGATTAACTTTAGGGTTTCTCGAGAAGAAATTGTGAAGCGCCTGAGTGGGCGTCGGAGCTGTCCAAAGTGTCAGGCGACGTATCACCTCGAGTTCGCCCCATCAAAGAACGGCGGCCTCTGTGAGCGCTGCGGAGAAGCGTTGATTCAGCGAAGTGACGATCAGCGAGAGGCGATTGAGATGCGTCTCCGTGTGTACGAAGAGCAGACAGCGCCGTTAATAGACTTTTATGAGAAGCGGCAGGTATTGTCGCACCTTAACGGTGCCGAGGCGGTTGACACGGTATACCACAACCTCGTGAAAGTACTCGCGACACCTCAGACGGCATGATCATTCTGAAAACGCCCGCCGAGATCGCGGTGATGGCAGAGGCGTCAAGGGTGGTAGCTGAGGCGCTAGCGATTGTGAGGAAAGCGGTCTGTTTCGGTATCAGCACGGAAGAGCTGGACCGAATTGCCGAGGAGGCTATACGGGCGAGGGGAGCGATTCCGGCATTCAAAGGCTACCGGAACTTTCCAAAAACCCTCTGTGCATCTGTGAACGAGCAGGTCGTTCACGGTATCCCTTCGAAGAGAAAGCTCAAGGAGGGGGATATCATCGGACTTGATCTCGGTGCTATCGTGGGTGGATTCTATGGGGACTCCGCAGTCACAGTGGTGGTTGGTCGGATTCCTGAGGCGACGGCAAAATTGGTTCAGGTGACGGAAGAGGCGCTCTATCTCGGGATCAGGCAGGCGGTGGTCGGCAACCGTCTCACGGATATCTCGAATGCGGTACAGCAACATGTTGAATCTGCCGGTTTCTCAGTGGTGACCGAGTTTGTGGGGCACGGGATTGGTCGGCAGCTGCATGAAGAACCTCAAGTTCCCAACTATGGGAAGCCGGGTCAGGGGCCTCGATTGCAACCAGGTATGGTACTGGCGATTGAACCAATGGTGAACATGGGTCGGAGTGCCGTTCGTGTTCTTGAGGATAGGTGGACCGCGGTCACGGTAGATGGGAGCTTATCTGCCCATTTCGAACATACGATCGCCATCCAACCAAACGGGGCGCCTCGCGTTTTAAGTCAATCGGAGAAGACCTAGGTATAGGTTACACAGGAAAGAATACAGAAGGACGTGGCAAAAGAAGATATTATTGAAGTCCAGGGCTCGGTAGCAGAAACGCTTCCTAACGCCATGTTTCGGGTCAGGCTAGATAATGGCCATGTCATACTGGCTCACATCTCAGGGAAAATGCGGATGCATTTTATCCGCATCCTTCCCGGCGATAAGGTCACGGTGGAAATGTCACCATACGATTTGACCAGGGGCCGAATTACCTATCGCTTTAAGTAACGGGAGTGGCGAATTGTTATGAAGGTCAAATCATCAGTGAAGCCCATATGTGCCAAATGCAAGGTTGTGCGTCGTTGTGGAGTGGTGCGGATTTTATGTAAAAATCCACGTCATAAGCAGCGGCAGGGATAGCTGCAGAAATAATGGGGAGTTTCGAACGGTCACTGTTAATCACAGCGCTGCTACGGCAGGATCAAACAGTGAAGTGGTTGATGCTCTAGTGCTCAGTACTTATATCGGGAGGGAGAATGGCACGTATTGCTGGCATCGATTTGCCACGAAATAAACGAACGGATATCGGGCTGAGCTACATCTATGGAATTGGACGTATGTCGGCTCGGAAGATTCTCAATGAAGCGGGGATCGATGGCGCGGTCAGGATTAATGACCTGAGCGAAGATAAGATCGTCAAGTTACGTGAAATCATTGAGCGTGATTACCGGGTTGAAGGAGACCTCCGCAAAGAAGTGTCGCTGAATATCAAGCGGCTGATTGACACGGGGACCTATCGAGGGTTGCGTCATCGCAAAGGCCTGCCTGTTCGCGGACAGCGAACCAAGACCAATGCTCGGACACGTAAGGGGCGGCGCGCAGGCGTCAGTAGCAAGCCGAGATCGACGATGACCAAAGGGGCCTCAAGCACCTAGTCTGCTGAAACAGCCGGAGGAGTTTGCATGAGCATCAAAAAAGGGAAAAAGAAAGAACGTCGGATTGTTCAGAGTGGCGTGGCCCATGTCCAGGCTTCATTCAACAATACGATTGTGACGATCACCGACATGAGTGGAAACACGGTGGTCTGGGCAAGTGCCGGTAATCAAGGGTTCAAAGGATCACGGAAGAGCACCCCCTTTGCTGCTCAGCGTGCTGGAGAGGCTGCGGCCAGAAAAGCTATGGAAAGTGGGATGCGGCAAATCGATGTCTATGTGAATGGGCCAGGTTCTGGTCGAGAATCAGCGATCCGTTCCCTTCAAGGAGCGGGTTTGCGAATTAATCTAATTCGCGATGTCACGCCAATTCCACATAATGGGTGTCGACCTCCCAAACGGCGGCGAGTGTAATTTTTTCGATGGATGCTCAGAGTCTCTGGGCGAGATCGCAAGGCCTGTTGCTGGTGAGTCAGTAAGTTCTATTGCGAGGAGGAAGCAGTGGCAAAGTATCGTGGTCCAGTCTGTCGGTTGTGTCGGCGAGAAGGGGAGAAGCTTTTTCTCAAGGGCACGCGCTGTATGACGGAAAAGTGCGCGATCGAACGCAGGAGTTATCCGCCTGGTCAACATGGGCAGGGGCGACAGCGAACCTCTGATTATAGTCTCCAGTTGCGCGAAAAACAGAAGCTGCGTCGTATCTATGGACTTCAGGAATGTCAATTCCGTGGCGTATTCGAACGCGCTGAACGACAGACCGGCGTCACGGGCGATGCCCTGTTGCGGTTGTTGGAGTGCCGCCTGGACAATGTTGCGTATCGCTTAGGGTTCGGCGCTTCGCGCAAGCAAGCTCGCCAGATGGTGAGCCATGGTCATTTCACGATCAACGGGAAGAAGATCACGGTGGCTGGGGCGCTGGTGAAGCCTGGAGATGTGATCCAGATTCGTGAACGGAGTCGAGACTTGGCCGCGTTCCAAGCGGCCTTAGAATCAGTTGATAGTCGAGGTATTCCTGATTGGCTGGAGCTTGACAAAGGCGCATTTAAAGGAACCGTGCGCGCATTGCCGGCCAAGGAACAGATCGCATTGCCAGTCAATGAACAGATGGTCGTGGAATTGTATTCACGATAGTCCGCCGGTCTGCGGTGCGGTCTTTGGACATCGGCGCTATCCGCCAATGTCTTAGTCACTCGATGGTATGGAGGGTGGGTCATGATTAAAGCGATGAAAGACTTTCAGATCCCAATGCGGGTGGAAGTCGACAAGGATGCACATTCTCCCACATTTGGACGGTTCACCACAGAAGCATTTGAGCGGGGGTTTGGCACCACGATCGGGAATGCCCTCCGTCGCATTTTGCTGTCGTCGCTCACGGGAGCTGCGGTGACCACCGTGAAGATTGAAGGGGTCGTGCACGAGTTTTCGACGATTTCAGGTGTGACGGAAGATGTCACGGCAATTATTCTGAATATTAAAAGCTTGCGGCTGGCACTCCACACGGATAAACCAAAGACGATACGCATTGAAAAAGAAGGGGCCCGGAGAAGCAAAAGGGGCAGATATTCTTCACGATGGCGACGTAACAATTCTGACGCCAGATTTGCATATCGCCACCCTGGATAAGGATGCGACTCTGGATATTGAGATGACTGTGAAACATGGCCGTGGTTATATGCCGGCCGAACGTAACAAGGAAGAGGGATTGCCGATCGGAGTGATTGCCATTGATTCCATCTTCTCTCCCATCAGGCGAGTCAATTTCCATGTCGAGAATGCGCGGGTCGGTCGTATGACCGACTATGACAAACTAACGATGGAGATTTGGACCGACGGTACCATCAGCCCGCGTGATGCGCTCTCTACAGGGGCTGGGATTTTGCGAGAACATCTGGATATATTTATCAATCCGGAAGAGCGAAGCGAAGGAAAGAGCGAAGCGGGATACGAGGAATCTCATCGGGAAGTAAACAAGAATCTCTCCCGTGGCGTGAATGAGCTGGAGTTGTCCGTCCGCGCGGCCAATTGTCTGAAGAACGCGAATATCAAAACGATCGCTGATCTCGTCCAAAAGTCTGAAGGGGAGATGCTCAGGACAAAGAACTTTGGGAAAAAGTCCCTCAACGAGATTAAAGAAATTCTTTCTGAGATGGGGCTTTCGTTAGGAACAAAAGTTGAGGCTTCCCCATACAATGGAAGTCCGAAACCTGAATGATGCTTTCCAATCAAGAGGACTATCGTGCGACATAGAAAAAAGGGACGACAACTTGGACGGCAGACGAAACATCGATGGGCGTTGTTTCGGAACTTAGTGACTTCGCTGTTAGACCAAGAGCGTATCGAGACCACAGGAGCTAAGGCTAAGGAGATACGAGGGTTTACCGACCGCATGATCACTCTTGGCAAGGAAGGTACGCTCCCTGCGCGGCGCCGAGCATTAGCCTTTATCCGCAGCAAGGCCGTTGTGTCTAAGCTATTTAGCGATGTGGCGACACGATTCAAAGATCGGCCAGGAGGATACACCAGGATCATCAAAACTCGTCGCCGCATTGGCGACGCCGCTGAAATGGTGGCCATCGAATTGGTTTCTCGTCAGGAATTAGCCACCAAGAAAAAATCCAAAGCTGGCACTGCCTCGCCTGCATCCACTGATGCTGCACCTTCAGCATAGTTTTTAACCAGAGCATTTAGCTGTCCGTCTGGAGACTCCCATGTGACAACACATGGGAGTCTTTTTGTTTCCACTTCCCTGGAGGACGTTTACTTGACAGATTATGCATGCTACGATCGTGCCAGCTATCGGTATGAATCTATCTCGGGGAAATTCTTAGAGCATGTGGGAGCTTATAGCAAGACGGGCCCTTCTCACCTTGAGTGTGTTGTTAGCGACATTTCTCGGCTATCTTCTCTTCAGAAACGCCGACTCAGCTCAGAATAGCCGTCCCCTCACCCCAGAGTCGATTGAACAAGCAGATGCCAAGATCTTGGAGTTTATCTTTACCCAATCGAAAGGGAATGTAGTCCAGTGGCAGGTGCAGGCGAAACAGGCTCGACTATTTGAGCAAGATAAGCGCGCTGTGCTGCGTGACGTCGCCCTCACCTTCTACGGCACCGGAGGAGATGAGGTGACCGTGCACGGGGAAGAGGGAACGCTGGATACGGCGACCAAGAATTTCAGGTTGGCAAATCGCCAAACGCCCATTGTTGTGGAAACGAGGAGCGGGTATACGATTTATACCAACCACTTGGTCTGGACGGACGAGGCACGAGAAATTCGGACCGAGGATCCTGTCCGCATGGTGGGGCATGGATTGGAGGTGAGGGGGCAAGGGCTGCTTGGGAGAATGGAATCCGAAGAATTTGAGGTGTTACAGGATGTGCATGTGGATCTGGCTTCTTCTTAGTGCCTTCTGTGTCGGATCCACCTCGGCAGCTCCCTCAGCGGAATCTGTGAATCTGAAGAGGAGCGTGGAGGCGTCCGGTGTCCCAACCACAATTACCTCAAAGAAAATGACAGTCAGAAATCAAGACAGCCAGGCGATTTTTGAGGAGACGGTTGTGCTGAGCCGCGGATCGCTTATCGTTCACTCGGACAAGATGGTTGTGCTGTTTGCTTCACGAAATCACGATTCCTCCCTGCCATCGGGAGGCGGAACGGACCACCATGAATCCGTTCGGAATTCCTCGGCTCGCAAAGAGCACAGCGCTGTGTCGCCGATGTCGAATCGTTCCGTCCAACGTATCGAAGCGACCGGCGATGCCCATCGTGTCAAGATTAAGTACGAGAACGGTAACGCGACGTGTCAAAAAGCCGTGTATTTCGTTGACAGAGAGAAGATCGTCTTGACGGGCGATCCCATAGCTTGGGAACGGGGCACCCGTGTCAGCGGCAAGCAAATTACGATTTTTATGGCGGAAGAGCGGAGTGTGGTGGAAGGCGGTTCACATGTTCGGATCGAAGATGAGGGGCCGAGTCAACCATGACCCAGAGTGCTCATGCAGAGTCTGAGGCTATCGTCGACCCGATTGCGGTACAGCGGGGGCATTGTCTGCGCGCCACTGGATTGGTGAAAAGTTTCCGTGGACGCAAAGTCGTCAAGGGCGTCGCGGTCGAAGTATATGCCGGTGAGGTGGTCGGGCTTCTCGGTCCGAATGGAGCAGGCAAGACCACAATCTTCGACATGATGGTTGGGTTGTGTCAGCCCGATGAAGGGGAGATCACCTTTATCGGAGAATCCGTGACCAACTTGCCCATGTATAAACGCGCACGGCGGGGAATCGGTTACCTCCCTCAGGAATCATCTGTTTTCCGACGACTCTCGGTTGAACATAATGTCTTGGCGATTCTTGAAATGCTAGGGTATGCTCGTAAAGAGCGAAGTCAGCGGGTGGATGCCTTGCTCAAGGAGCTAGATCTTATCCATATACGAAAGAGTATGGCCTATGCCCTCTCAGGGGGAGAGCGTCGGCGCTTGGAAATCACGCGTGCGCTGGCGGCTACACCGTCCTTCATGCTGTTGGATGAACCGTTTGCTGGGATCGATCCGATCGCCGTCGCGGATATTCAGCAGATCATCACGCGCTTGAAAGAAAAAGGGATCGGCATATTGATTACCGATCACAATGTACAGGAAACGCTTTCAATCGTCGATCGTGCCTACATCATCAATGAAGGATTGATCTTAGAGGCAGGGTCTCCTGAAGCTATTGTGCAGAGTCCAACGGCTCGGGCCGTTTATCTTGGGGAACAGTTCAAGTTGTAGAAGAGTAGTAGGGGTATTGATGAAACTCCGTCTGGTTCCACAACTCTCGCAAAAGCTCATCATGACGCCTCAGCTGCAGCAAGCGATTAAGCTGCTGCAGCTGTCTCGGCTGGAACTGCAGCAGAGCCTCACGCAGCATCTCCTGGAAAACCCTTTGCTGGATGAGATGCAGTCCGATGCCGAGGAAGGCGAGTCCTCGGCCACTGAGGAAAAGGTCGAAGATCCCGCTGCATTGGAAGGACAGGATCGGTCGGACCCAGCAGTTGAGACACGTGAAGAACAAGGGTCACCGGAGGAGTTTTCCGCTTCCGGGTGGGAAGAGTATTTCGGCAGAGATCAGCGGAGCGGCGCGTCCGAATATTCCTCGGCACAAGATGAGTTTCCTTCGTACGAGCAAACGGTGGCAAAAGCGACGTCTCTCGAGGAGCATCTCCTCTGGCAATTGTCCTTGTCCGGGCTCAGTGATCGAGAAAAAGAACTTGGTCGGTTGATCATCGGCAATTTGGATGACGATGGCTATCTTCGCATTCCTTTGGCTGAGGTTGTGGCCGGGACTGATTTAGCCGAGTCCGAAGTCGAATCTGTGCTCAAAGACATTCAAACGTTCGATCCGACCGGGGTTGGTGCAAGGGATCTTCCCGAATGCCTGCTGCTGCAACTCGGGCATCTAGGTCGGAATCTGTTTGGATCACTTGGGTCGCCACCTGGTGCATTGAAAGGGTCTGTTATTGAGAACATCGTGTTGCACCATTTGAAAGACTTAGAAAAAAAACAGTATGGCAAGGTCGCGAAGGCCTTGAACGTTACGGTCGAAGAGGTCTTTCAAGCGACGAAAGTCATTGGAGAGCTTGAGCCAAAGCCAGGGAGGCCGTTTTCCAATACCCAGAACTACGTTATCGTGCCTGATGTGTTTGTGGTTAAGAATGAGGGGGAGTGGGTTGTTCTGTTGAACGACGATGGGCTTCCACGCATGAGAATCAGTCCGTATTACAAGCAGCTTATTTCTTCTGGACAGAGCGGAACATCTGAAACCAAAGCATATATGGATGAAAAGTTGCGGGCCGCTCAGTGGATTATTCGAAGCATTGAGCAGCGCAATCGGACCATCGTGAAAGTGGTTTCCAGTATCGTCAAGTTCCAGGAGCAATATTTTGACCATGGCGTCCAATATCTCAAGCCCTTGGTTCTCAAACAGGTGGCCGAGGATATTGGGATGCATGAATCTACGATTAGCCGTGTGACGGCGAATAAATATATGTATTGCCCGCAGGGCATGTTGGAACTCAAGTTTTTCTTCAACGCAGGGCTTCAACATGTTGATGAGCCATCAGGGATGCATTCCTCCGTTTCCGTCAGGGATATGATCAAGACCATGGTGGCTGAAGAGGATGCAAAACGTCCTTTGAAAGATGAGGAAATTGCAGCCCGGCTTCGCAAACAGGGAGTGATTATTGCGCGGAGGACTGTGGCGAAATATCGGGCCGAGTTGAATATCTCGTCCGCCAGTCAACGTAAGCGCTTTTTTTGATATCCGTTGCTTCGCATCCAGCTGGATCACAATTGGAGGTGGGCATGAAGCTGAGAATTACAGGGCGTCACATGGACATTACGCCAGCGCTTAGAAGCTATGTGGAAACCCGATTCGGTCGCCTTGATCGATACGGGCTGAAGGTCGGATCGCTGCAAGTGGTATTGGGAGTCGAGAAGCTTCAGCATAAGGCCGAAGTGACTGGTGCGGTCAGTGGCAAACGAGTGCAAGCCAAGACAGCAACGCCTGAGATGTATGCCACCATCGATGCCCTAGTTGACCGTGTAGATGCGCAGTTTCGAAAATGGAAAGATCGCCTTGTCAATCATAAGCCGGCTCAACCGAAGAGGGCGTGATCGCATTTTCTACGCGAGTCTCTTGTAAGAGTTATGCGGCCTCGTTCCTTGGCGCACGCCATGCGTCTGAGCGGCTCAGAGCGTTCCACGTTACTGAGTCACGCGTGAGGCTGGCAGCCGAATCCCAAATGGGAATATCTCAGCTATATCAACCGAGACAATATGCGATCCCATGGCCCGACTGAATTTAGTCATTATTAGTGGGTTGTCCGGCTCTGGTAAAACCTATGCCCTCAAAGCCTTTGAGGATGCCGGATATTTCTGCATCGATAACCTTCCTCCGGCCTTGCTTCCAACTTTTGTCGATCTCTGCAACCAGCAGCAGAGCGAAATTGCCAACGTTGCCCTTGGGATTGATATTAGAGAGCGTGCGTTCTTTTCGGATTTCGTTGGTATCCTGGAGAGAGTGAAAGCGCTCGGCCATGCTATTCAGGTACTTTTTCTTGAGGCTCGTGAAGAAGTATTGACCAGGCGCTTTTCAGAGTCCAGGCGCCCGCATCCACTTTTGCCACATCTTCCCGTCTTGGATGGAATCCGATTCGAAAAGGAACGTGTAGCCGAACTCCGATGCCAGGCTGATCGAATCATCGATACGTCCGATCTGACGGTCCATGAGCTCGGTGAGTTGCTTGCGAAGCAGTTTCAACGGGAGTCATCGGATCGACGACTGACAATCTCACTCATCACCTTTGGATATAAATTTGGGGTGCCGTACGATATCGATTTGTTGTTTGATGTGCGATTTCTCAGGAACCCATTTTTTGTGCCTGAACTCAAGCCTCTTTCTGGAGACGATCCGCGGGTCCAAACCTTCGTGCTCACAGACTCTGATGCCATATCACTTTTGCAGCACCTCGAAGGTTTTCTGAAGTTTCTCTTGCCGTTATTCCAGCGAGAGCGGCGTAGTTATCTGACTATCGGTATCGGGTGTACCGGCGGGCGTCATCGCTCGGTTGCGGTTGCCGGGCGTCTTCGAGAAAGCCTTGCCGCCCTAGGGTACGAGGTTGGCCTCAAGCACCGAGATATCGACAAATCGTAGCCGGTTGTTGGGATAGCAGCCACTGTTTTCCTGCCGTCACTCTCGCTTTCTTAACGCTTCCTTGACAGGTAGAGCATATTGACTATACTTAGCCTTGTGAATAATAAAAGGTATCAGAACTAGTATAAATACTGACGTGAATAAACCTAAATATACATCGAATGCCGTGGGGTTTAAGGCCTATCAAGTGTGTGACTTATTTGATATTTCCAAGGCGACCCTCTTTCGCTGGGAACGAGAGGGTGTCATTACCGAACCCGCTCGGGATTGGAGAAACTGGCGACTGTATACGAGAAAGAATGTGGATGAAATCGAGAAAATTATTCGCGCCAGAAAGGCTGTGGTGTAAGGTGGCAGGTAACGCATGTTGACCTCATTCAAAAAGCTTTTCGAAACCGACATTGTTGGAATGCTGACCCCTCGCCGGCAGTTAGTGGGGCTTGATATCGGATCTAGTGCGATCAAAGTTGCTCAGCTCAAGGAAAGTAAGGGACGGTACATTCTCCAAAAGTTCGGCGTGAAACCCCTTGAACCGGAAGTGATTGTCGATGGGACGGTCATGGATGAAGGGCGTGTCGTTTCGGCGATTCAAGAATTGTTTGCGGAAGTCAACGTCAAGAACAAGCATGTCGCCATCTCGATTTCCGGGCATGCCGTGATTGTGAAGAAGATCAGCCTGCCACCGATGCCTGACGAAGAGCTGGAGGGGCAGGTGAAATTGGCGGCGGAGCAGTACATTCCGTTCGATATCAACGAAGTGAATATCGACTTTCATGTCTTGTCATTGGATGCGTCAGAAGATCAGCAAGGGGATATGTCGGTGATTCTTGTTGCCGCGAAGAAGGATAAGATTAATGAGCTGACTGAGTTGGTTAAGGCTGCCGGACTTGTCCCAATGATCATGGATGTCGATGCGTTTGCGGTTGAAAATATGCATGCGATCAATTATCCGATGGCACAGGAAGAAACGACGGCGTTGGTGAATCTCGGCGCGAGCGTGATGAACGTGAACATCATCCGTGCCGGTTCGTCGTTATTTACGCGTGATATTCCGTTAGGTGGAAATCGGTATACTGAGGCGATTCAGCGTGAGATAGGGCTCTCATTTGAAGAGGCTGAAGAGGGTAAGAAAAATGATCATGCGGGCGACTCTAGCGGAGGGTCGTTCACCAGCGTCATGGACAGCGTGAATGCGGAAGTAGCGTCCGAGATCGCTCGGACGGTGGACTACTTCAAGACATCGACCACCAATGCTGAGCTCAGTCGTGTTCTCGTCTGTGGTGGCGTGGCCAGGGCGAAAGGGCTGATTCAACAGCTCGGCGATAGGATGCAACTGCCTGTCGAAATGGCTGATCCATTCGCTGAAATCGATGTGACTGGCTGTGATATGGACCCTAACCTACTCGCAGATTTGGCTCCATCGGCTGCCGTCAGTGTCGGACTGGCCTTAAGAGCGGTGGGGGATCGATGATTCGGATTAACCTCCTTCCGGGTGGGCCCAAAGGAAGGCCGGCCAAACCTCAGTATGACGTGCGCGCACAGGCGCTGCTCGGGGTTGGACTGATTCTAGTCACGCTGGCTGGGTGCTGGTGGTATTCGGCCTCGTTGGACAGCGAGCTTGAAGCTCGGCAGGAGGAAAAGCAAGCTAAAGAGAAGCAAGTTGCTCAGCTGAAAGAACAGGTTAAGCAGGTGCAGGATTTTGAGCAAAGGAAAAAGCTTCTTGAGGACAAGAACCGGATTATCGATCAGCTTGAGCAATCCAGAATGGGTCCGGTCAAGGTTCTCGACCACGTGAGTCAGAGTTTAGAGCCCCTCAAGGTATGGCTCACAAGGCTGGGTGTGGCATCCGATACCGTGGAGTTAGAAGGGAAGGCCTTAACAAACGACGACGTGGTGGAATTCGTGAATAACTTGCGACGGACGGATTATTTCACTGGCATCAATCTGCAGGAGAGCAAGGCTGCGGTTGAAAACAAGATTAATGTGTACCAATTTCGTTTGGCATTTCGTCTGAAGGGATCATGATGGCTTTGCCACAGCTCAATCTTGATGCGCTTCGCAATGTGCCAGCCTCGCAAAAGGCCGCGCTCTTATTCCTGCTCGTGGGTGGCATGATTGCGGGCTTCTATTTCTACATTGCAGAACCGAAGTCTGCAACGATCACGGCGCTCGACGCTGAAAACAGCAAGCTGGAGAGTGAAATTCAAACACTTACGATTAAAGTGAAACATCTCGATGAGTTGGTTGCCGCCAATAAGCAGCTCGAGATTGAATTAGCAAAGAAAAAGGAACGTCTCCCTCCGGAAGAAGAAGCGATCATGCTGCTGAAGCAGGTGTCTGACCTCGGCGTACGATTGGGACTCGATATCAGACTATGGAAGCCAGGCGCCCAGACTGAAGATGCGTCGAAGCTTTTTATCAAGATGCCGGTCAGTGTGGAAGTAGCCGGGGCCTATCACACGGCCGCCCTGTTTTTCGATCGGATCAATCGACTCCCGCGGATTGTTACCGTATCGGGTCTTAAGATGGGATCGCCGAAGATTGAACAAGGACGAATTGTCTCGCAAACGACATTTGACCTGGTGGCATACGCTGCGCCTCAAGAAAAGCCAGTTTCCGGAGGATCTTCTTCGGTGAATGCTCCCAAAGTGGCTCAAGTTGGTAAATAAGTTATGAGGAAGAAGCCTAGACTATATACTTTATCCATTGGAGCCAGCGTGGTGTGCGTGTGTGTCATCCTTTTAGGAAGCACCGGTGCACAGGCCGAGTCTTCCCCCGTTCCTGGGATGATCGCTCCGATGAGGCAAGATGCGCTCAGGGTGCCTGCTGTGCCAGAAATTCCAAGAACCGCCCCGCAAACTATAGAAGCGCCATCGTCTGGGGTGAACACCTCGGTGCCTTCTCAGCTGTCCGTACCAGACGGTGTGGTTGGGAGTGGGTATGACCCTTCCGGTCGTCGAGACCCATTTGCACCGATCATCCAGGAGCTTCAGCCGGGGAAGACGGATTCAACCCTTCCACCTTTGCAACGCGTGACCCTGACAGAGCTCAATCTCATTGCCATTGTGTGGGGGGCATACGGCTATACCGCAATGGTTCAGACCCCGGATGGATATGGGTACACCGTTCGACGGGGAACGAGGGTCGGGCAAAACAACGGAGTGGTCAGCGCCGTGACCGAGCGCGGTATCATTGTCCAGGAACGGTTCACTGATGTGTATGGCAAGAAGCAGGAGCGAGAACATGTCAAGCTTCTACATCCCAAAGAGGGCTCAGAATGAAACCACTATTTTGCGCAGATAATGTCCTGACTGCTGGATGTTTCATCGGAGCCTTGGGGGTGTCGCTCACTGCTCTGACCATATGTGCCCAGAGGTCCGCAGTTGCCGAAGAGATCGGCAGGATACAGCAGAGTGATGTCACGCGGGCCGAAATGGCACGACGCGATTGCTGGCACAGGCCGTGACCGCCATCGAGGTGCGTCCCGAAACGGATGTGGTGACCGTCGTGGTTGCCGGAGATGGCCAACTATTTCCCGAGGCCAATTTTTTGGATGAGTCCCGGCTCATCGTCGATATTCCTGCCGTATCGTCCACCCTGAGGCGATCGGTGGTACGGGCCGACCACTACTTGCTCAAGAAAATCAGAGTAGGCCACCATGCTGATAAGGTCAGGCTGGTGTTCGATGTGTCCGAACGCCCGGTGTTTTCTCTGACTCGAGAGGATAATAAGGTATTGATCACTCTGAAGCCGAGCGAGCGGAAAACGCCGGCTGTTGTCGCTGCGCACATTGATGGTGGAGAGATCGGCTCATCTCATCCCCAGGCCCGTAGGGCGCTGTTCGAGCCAGGGAATCGTGTGGTCAAACGGGCGACGCGAATCATCGGCCCTGCGCAGGCTCAATTCAAGGTGCAGCGCGTCCAGATGGCTGGAGAAAGTACTCCCGCTGAAAAGGACGACCGATCCGACGATATTATTGTAGGGCAAACACGATTTGTCGGTCGGCGTATTTCGCTCGACTTTCAGCAGGCCGACATCACCAACATTCTTCGTTTGATCGCCGAGGTCAGTGGCTTCAACATGGTCGTTGGGGAAGGGGTCAAGTCGAAAGTGACCATGAAACTGGTCAGTGTGCCGTGGGACCAGGCCCTGGATATGCTGCTGAAGATGAATGGGCTCGGCATGATTCGCCAAGGGAGTATAGTGTGGATCGATTCCCTGGCAAATATAGGCAAGCAGCAGGATGAAGAAGCCCGTGCTAGAGAATCCAAGACCAAGGCAGAAGAACTCGTCGACCGCGTTTTTTATATCAGGCACATCGTGGCTCAGGAGCTTATGATGACACTGCGGCAGAACTTGAGCCCACGCGGCGTCATGCAATTTAATGCGGGGAGTAATGCGTTGGTTGTGCGAGATACTGAATCCAAATTGGTCGTCCTTAAGCAGCTGGTGGAGGGACTTGATCTAGAGGTCCCTCAAGTTCAGATTGAAGCGCGCATCGTCCAAGCCGATACCGTGTATGCGAGAGGCTTGGGGATTCAGTGGGGCTTCCAAGCGGGCAATCGCACACCCACGGATTTCTTTGCCCTCTCGAATATTACCGGTCCATTTGGGCAGATAGCCGGAACAGGGGGGAGTACGATCGATCGAAGTTTTCTGGTGAATCTGCCGGCTCAGGTCGGTGGGTTGCCTGCTGTCCCGTCGATCGGCTGGACCTTTGGAAAACTCGGCGGCGACTTTGCCTTGGATATGCGGCTCTCAGCCGGAGAGTTGCTCGGGTTAAGTAAGGTGATCGCAGCGCCGAAGATCACCACATTGGATAAGCGCGAAGCGAAGATCTCTCAGGGCGAATCGATTCCCTTTCAGACAACATCCTTACAGGGAACGCAAACGACGTTTGTCGATGCAAACTTGGAGTTGAATGTCACACCCCAGATCACCTCTCGCGATCCAAAGGAGGATGGAAAGAGAATTATGCTTCGTGTGCGAGCAACACGAAATGCTGTCGGGGCACGAAGTAATCCGGCTGGTCCGAGTATCGATCGACGGGAGGCAAACACCCAGGTGGTCGTTCGAGATGGCGAAACCATGGTGATCGGTGGAGTCTTTGTCGATAGCCAAAACAACAATGTTCAAGGCGTTCCCTATCTATCCCGTATGCCGGTTCTTGGGTGGTTGTTCAAGAACAAGTCCGAATCAGTCTCGAAACAAGAATTGCTCATTTTCCTCACACCAAGCATTATCAAGACTTAAGGACTGCTTCATTTCCGTGATCACCAAGAGCCTGGTGGTGCGATTCAGCATCATCAGGCTCTTGCTTTTGTCCCACAGAGATGGCGACAAGACCACCCAGGGTTTTGGCGCTCTGCGCGGAACGTGACCGTCTTTTTAGTCTTGTCAGGCTGTGGTACGATGGCCATCCGGTGAATGGCTCACGTACGATCGCGGTACAAATCTGACATGCCGTCCTACTCCGTCCGATTCTCCAGGACTACGAAATGACTGCAATCTTCACGGTTCCCGTTTCCCTATCTGAAAGAAGTTACGAGATTGTGATTCAGGCCGGACTGTTGGCGAGGCTTGGTAAGAGATTGAAGGAGCACGGTGTAGGAGGGAAAGTTGGCATTGTGACGGATCGGCACGTCGCTCGGCACTACCTCAAGAGTAGTCTAGAGGCGATCAAGCGGTCCGGGATTGAACCCATTCCGATCATTCTGACTCCCGGAGAGCGGTCAAAAACGCTGAAGACGGTGGAGCAGATCCTCGACGTGTTGGCGCATCATCGGTTTGAGCGGTCGTCGATGCTCGTGGCGCTCGGCGGAGGTGTCGTGGGTGATATGGCCGGGTTTGCCGCTTCGATCTACCAGCGTGGTATTCCCTATATTCAGGTGCCGACGACGCTTGTGGCACAGGTCGATTCCAGCGTCGGAGGAAAGACGGGTGTCGATCATCGGCTAGGGAAGAACCTGATCGGATCGTTTTATCAACCGCGCGCCGTCTGGATCGATCCATTGACGCTGCATACGTTGCCCGCTCGGGAAGTAGTCGCCGGACTGGCCGAGGTCATTAAATACGGAATCATTGCGGACGAGTCCTTCTTTGCCTATCTACAGCGGCACATGCCTGCGTTACGGAGGCAAGCGCCTGGTATCGTCGCGACCGTGGTGAAGCGATCCTGTGAGATCAAGGCCGAGGTGGTGGCCGCAGATGAGCGAGAATCTGATCGCAGGAGAATCCTCAACTATGGGCATACCATCGGACATGCGCTTGAATCGTTGGGGGGGTATCAGTCGCTTGTCCATGGAGAAGCGGTGGGGATTGGATTGGTACAGGAAGCCGAACTCGCCTGTTTTCAGGAGATCTGTTCTCGTGCAGTGGTGGAATCGATTCGCCGCCTTGTAACGGAGGCGGGGTTGAGTGACCGTATGCCGCCGTGGACCTCGACGAGCATATGGAAGGCCATGCTGCATGATAAGAAGGTGTCAGGAGGGCGGGTCATCGGGGTGTGGCCCGAACGTATTGGACAGGTGCGGATAGGGCCGATTGACAAACAGATGTTTGAGCAGTGGCATGCTGTTTCACGAGCTTCTCCGCGGAGTCATGCCTAAGTACGGATCTCTTGCCAACCGAGCGGAGTCGAGATGAACCTCTCTCCTGTGTCGCGCGCGATCGGACAGCGGGGATAGGCGGGTTTCACCGGAGTTCTATGCGAACGTTGCGCATCGCGATGGCACAGATGAACCCGACCGTCGGGGATCTGACCGGGAACCTCCACCGTATCACGACCTGGATCCGAGACGCGAAGAAGGTCAACGCTGATCTCGTCGTATTCCCTGAACTGGCCATTACGGGCTCTCCTCCCGAAGACCTCCTGCTCAAGGCGCAGTTTGTCGAAGAGAACGTACGGGTTCTGAACGAGATCGCCCAGGCCTGTCGCGGGGTAGTTGCGGTGGTAGGGTATGTGAGACAAGGAGACCAACGCGATCCACATTCCTTCCGGCCATCGATGCGCTCAGCCGGTCGGCGTACGCTCTACAATGCGGCAGCAGTGATTGCCGATCGCAAGGTAGTCGGGAGTTACAGTAAATGGCAGTTGCCCAACTATGGGGTATGCGATGAAAGCCGCTATTTTCTCCCTGGACATCGGCTCCCGATGCTTCTCGTCAACGGAACGACCATCGGGGTGACCATCTGCGAAGATATGTGGTCGCCGGAAGGGCCCATCCCTGTCTACGCAGCGGCCGGCGCCGAGGTGATCGTCACGATTGATGCCTCTCCCTTTCATATCGGTAACAGTGGTTCGAGGGAGCAGATGCTGGCGACGAGCGCGCGGGACAACGGAGTCATTGTCGCCTATACGAATATGGTCGGCGGTCAAGATGAGCTGGTCTTCGACGGGAACAGTGTGATTCTGGATCAATCCGGCACGGTGGTTGCCCGTGGCCATGTGTTTCGGGAAGAGCTGCTGGTGGCCGATGTGAACGTGGAAACCGTGTCACGTGGGCGTATGACGTATGGACGAAAAGCGGCATGGACTCGAAAAGCTGTTTCGGCCGTCGATCGTCTTGTGGTGAAGGGCGCGGTGATCCAAAAGAAGAAGCGGACTCGAATCGTGCCAGGGATAGCAGAGCCATTAGAGGAGATCGAAGCGGTGTACCAGGCCCTGGTACTGGCCGTGAAAGATTATGTCCACAAGAATGGATTTACCCGAGTGGTAATTGGGGTGAGCGGCGGCGTCGATTCGGCAGTGACCGCGGCCATCGCGGTGGATGCGCTTGGCGCCAAACACGTGCTCGGCGTCTTCATGCCGTCTCCGTACACCTCACGGGAAAGCGAAGAGGATGTCGTGGAACTGGCGCGGTGTCTCCGCATCGATGTGGAGACCATCCCGATTGCGCCGACATGTGATGCCTATCGACAATCACTGGCACCCGCATTTGCCGACCGCCCCGCAGATACGACCGAAGAAAACCTCCAGGCGCGCATTCGCGGCAATCTGCTCATGGCGGTATCCAATAAGTTCGGGCATCTGGTATTGACCACGGGGAACAAAAGCGAGATGAGCGTGGGGTACTCGACGCTATACGGCGATATGGCCGGCGGGTTCGCCGTCATTAAGGATGTGCCGAAGACGATGGTCTACGGCTTGGCGAGATTCCGCAATGCACGTGGTCCATCGCCGGTAATTCCTGCGCGCACCCTGGACCGACCACCGAGCGCCGAGTTGAGGCCGAATCAAAAGGATGAAGATTCCCTTCCCCCGTACACGGTGCTCGATCCCATTCTGCGGGCGTATGTCGAAGAAGATCGCTCGCTCGCTGACATCGTCGAGGCTGGGTTCGATCGCAAAACGGTCTCGCGCGTGATCAGAATGGTGGATGCCAGCGAGTTCAAGCGACGTCAGGCACCCCTGGGTGTCAAGGTCACGCACCGCGCCTTTGGCAAGGACCGACGGATGCCGATTACGAACGGCTATCGGATCAAGCCGGAGTAGACCGCACTGGTTCTCGTTCCTGATCATCAGAGACCACTCAAGCCTGTATCCAATGATTCTGGATAGGTGCGAAGCCGCCTGGGCTGCCTCGATCCTGAGGCGTCCTGCCGATTCCACTGCGATGCGCAGCCTATTAGGCTTACAAAAGTTCGAGCCATTTTGTCGAAATTACACGATTTCCACGTTGAGTGATAGGAAAGGATGGGCTATGATGGCTGCCCGGTTGGTTGGAGGTCGCTTCTCAACGGAGCCTCATCGGAGCGCTGTTGGAGGTTGCTGAACTGGTCGGGCAAGGGGGGCATCGACATGAAGCTGGTTGAGGCCATCGTCAAACCGTTCAAACTAGAAGAGATCAAGGATGCCCTATTGGAAATCGGTGTCCAGGGGATGACAGTATCGGAAGTCAAAGGGTTTGGGCGTCAGAAAGGCCATAAGGAAACGTATCGAGGCCAAGAGTATACGATCGAATTTGTGCCCAAGGTAAAAATCGAGGTTGCGGTGACGGATGCCCAGGTGCCTCGGGTGATCGAGGCCATCACCAGCGCGGCCAAAACTGGCAGTATCGGAGATGGAAAAATTTTTGTGCGAGAGTTGAGCGATGTCGTGCGCATTCGGACGGGTGAAACCGGAGAAACCGCGCTGTGACGGTAAGGTCCAAGCGGTAGAACATCATCGCGGAGGATCTCTCAAAGGAGGAAGGGTATGAATGTGCGTGAGGTATTGGAGTTTGCCAAGAAGCACAGGATTCAGATGGTGGATCTGAAATTCGTCGATCTGCCAGGTGTCTGGCAGCATATGACCATTCCAGTGAGCGAGCTGACGGAAGACCTGTTCAAGGATGGGTCTGGCCTCGATGGATCGTCGATCCACGGCTGGAAGGCCATCAACAACAGTGATTTGTTAGTGGTGCCGGATCCTGCCACGGCATGCGTGGACCCGTTTACCGCAGTGCCGACGCTCAGCTTAACCGGCAATGTCGTGGATCCAATTTCTCGCGAAAATTACGAGCGCGACCCCAGGTTCATTGCCCAAAAGGCGGAGAAGTATCTCCAAAGCACCAAGATTGGCGACACCTCATTCTGGGGGCCGGAAGCAGAATTTTTCATCTTCGATCACGCCCGGTATGACCAAACCAGCCACAGCGGCTTCTACTATCTGGACTCGGAAGAAGGCGCCTGGAACATGGGGCAAGAGGGGGTCAACCTGGGCGGCAAGATCCGCCATAAGCAAGGGTACTTCCCGGTGGCTCCGGCCGATACCCAGCAAGACATCCGCAGCGAAATGGTGCTGGAGATGGAAAAGGTCGGTATCGCGGTGGAAAAGCACCATCATGAGACGGCCACGGCCGGCCAAGCCGAAATCGATATCCGATTTGATTCCCTCTTGCGAACTGCGGACAAGATGATGCTGTACAAGTACATTGTCAAAAACGTGGCGCGTCGACATGGGAAGACGGTGACCTTCATGCCGAAGCCGCTCTTCAGTGATGCTGGATCCGGGATGCACACGCACCAGAGCATTTGGAAGGATGGAAAACCCCTCTTTGCCGGGAAGGACTATGCCGGGATTTCACAGCTCTGTTTGTATTATATCGGTGGCATTCTGAAACATGCGCCGGCGTTGGCGGCCTTTACGAACCCAACCACCAATTCCTATAAGCGCATCACGCCGGGGTTCGAAGCCCCGGTGCTGCTGGCGTACTCCAGCCGGAACCGATCGGCCGGCATCCGTATTCCGATGTACTCCCCGAGCCCAAAGGCCAAGCGGATTGAAGTGCGATTTCCTGATCCCTCCTGCAATCCTTATTTGGCCTTCTCTGCAATGCTCATGGCTGGGCTCGACGGTATTCAGAACAAGATCAATCCAGGCGAGCCAGCTGAAAAAGATCTCTATGATCTCGATCCGAAGGAGGCCGCGAGCATCCCAACCATGCCCGGGAGTCTGGATGAAGCGATCAACAGCTTAGAAAAGGATCATCAGTTTCTGCTCAAGGGAGAGGTGTTTACCGAGGATCTGATCGAGGCCTGGATCGGCTACAAGCGGAGCAAGGAGATCGATCCGATGCGGTTGCGACCGCATCCGTACGAGTTCTTTCTCTACTACGACGTCTAGTAGGCGGCGAGGCGAGAACGGAGCCGCAAAAGGCCTTGGGGGGCGACTAGGGCTTCCGGCAGGCTGCTTTCCAGAACGCATGGTTGACAGCGCGCTCCTCAACAGGCTGCCAGCTCCCGGTTTCAATGTAGCCAGGCTTCGACCGGTCGGTGCCCATCTGACGAGAGAATTCGATCACTTGTAGCGCGCCGTGGCGCATAGCCAAATTCCTTGTGGGTTTTGGTGGACAAGAACCGTGTGGTGTTGTTCCATTTGAGATCGGTGAGCTGCCAGAGTGTCGCGCGAATCCCGTTTCGGTGAATCGTTTCCGGGTCGAAAGACAGGGTCTCGAGGCCGATCGGTTGGTACTGTTTCTCCACGGCCAGCCATCCTGCGTAGACCGGGCCATAGTGCAGTAGGAAAATCGTTAGAAGAAAGAACCGTGTCATCATCTGATAGTCGAAGGCATACCGATTGGCCGCTTGAGTTCTAACTCCACGTGCGACATCGGTATGGAATGATCTCGGTATGATCAACTGCGGGTGATAGGGGCCGCCTCTTGCTCGACCTCTGTTGAGCATCTTCCTCGTATAGGGTATTCTCCTGTTCACAACCGAGGAGGGATTCAATGCCGAAACGAGTTCGTACCGGGTTGACACGGAGTGATATTCTCGATCGGTATGTCGAGCGGTTCAAACAGCAGCTCGTCAAATTTCAACCCTTTCTCTCACGTAAGCGGGGGGCGGCGTCGCTTGACGATTTCGACGAAGCAGCGGAAGAATTGATTGGTCAGGTATTCGGCGCAGCCTCAGATGAAGCTGAGTTGTATTTCTATGCAAAAACTGGCGAATCGGCCATCCTGCCAGAAGAAGCCCAAGAAAGCGGAGCCCATAATGTCGAGCGGGAGAGTCTCCATCAGCGGCGACAGGTACTGGAAAGCTGCTTGGCTGATCTCGAATTGCGTCGTCGACTGCAGGCAACGAGGGTTGGGAAAGGGATCGAGACCGCACTTGTCAAAGACTATATGTCCCCTGATGTGCGGAGCATCCATAAAGACGCGACGATCAAACAAGCTGGACAATTGTTACAGAAGCACAAGGTCGGTTCACTGATTGTGGACGACGGGTCCCGTTATATCGGCATTATCACCGATTCCGATCTCACTCGCAGAGCGGTGGCCAAAGGGCTCGATCCCAATACGGCGACCGTCGCCAGCTGCATGAGCCGGTCGCTTATCACGATCGAGGAAGATGAGTCCCTAGCCGATGCCATGTCGCTGATGAAGAAACAGGGTATTCGCCACTTGCCCGTCACCGCCGACGCGACCATCATCGGAGTGCTCTCCGTGTCTGATCTCCTCCGTGCTTTCGAAGATCAGCGATCTACCTAGCATCTGTTCTGTGCTGCGCATGAGGAATGGGCAGCACAGACTGCTGCGTGCAGCTGCGATTCTGCCACATCCTCATTCTTCTGACGGAACCAGTCTCTGTTGGGGCCTCGTTCGTTTTACAAATCGATCGGAAGCCAGTGTGTGTGGATCACTCCACTTTGTTGCAAATTACCTACACCTTCTTCGTGTTGTGGGCGGTAAGTTATTGAAATCACGAGCCTGAGATGGGATTTCTCAGGGCACCGTTCTTGCCGGATATCTACGTAGATTCTGTGGTACATTGCCATGCACGGAGGAGTCCGCATGCCTCAACAGATGTCTTCATCCGAGCTCTATGAACGAGGGTTGGTGCTCATGGAGTTGCGCATGTTCCATCCAGCGATCGATGATTTTCAAACAGTCGCTAGAGACGCTCGATATGCGGGGAAAGCGTATGTGCCTATGGCTCTGTGCTTGAAAGCCATTGGCCGACATGAAGAAGCGGTCGTGGCATTTCGACAAGCGATCACGTCGCCTCTGGTTTCACCCGTCGAACAACGCCATATCCTCTACCAACTGGGTCAGACGTTGGAATCGTTAGGCCGTTGGGCGGAAAGCCTTGAAGTGTATGGCTGGATCCACGAAGGAGATCCAGGGTTTCGCGATGTGGCACAACGGATTGAGTATATGAGCTCCGGTAAAGGCAGGCTCTATTCACGGATTCGCGATTGGTGGGGGGCTTTGGTGAGCGGGGTGTGCACTCGTCGCGGAGCACTGTCTCCGCATATGCAGAATGTCCTGCACCAGACAGGGCATGGGTCAGGTTGGCCTGTGGAAACGCGTACACACCCTGACAGATCTGGAATCAGCCGTTCGTTGTCATCTGATGAAGCAGTCGGAATCTACGTCCAATCGGGCAGTCCAAGCGGAAGGATGCGCTGACAGGAGAAGCGCGCATCCTGACCGCACGCCGGCGCCTCCGGTGGCGGTGCCGCGTGGTGAGAAGACTGATCTGCGATAGTTCGGCCCTCCCCCTGAACATTCCAACCACACCGGTCGATAGACCTCATCATGAGCTGACGTGCCTCATCGGGTCGTAAACAAAAATCCCCGTTTGCCTCTCACGATCGGCTACACTGCACACCACCTATTATGCCACCAGCCATGCTCCTCAGTTGTGAGTCTCTTGGGAAAAGCTACGGGGTGAAACCGTTGTTCACCGACCTATCGCTTGGGCTCTGCGAAGGCGATCATGTTGGACTGATCGGCCCCAATGGGTCTGGGAAATCCACATTACTCAAGATCTTGGCAGGACTCGAAGAGCCGGATCGTGGGGCCAGGTCTGTGCGGCGGCAGCTCCGTATCGGCTATGTGCCGCAAGAGCCCTCGTTTATGGAGAGGCACTCGGTTGAAGACACGTTGGCCCAAGTCCTTCTCGACGAAGGGCTGGACCCCCATGAGCAGGGTGGGCGCATTGCCAGGGCGCTCAGCCTCGGCGGGTTTGTGCGCGCCGACCAGGCGGTGTCCACACTGTCCGGCGGATGGAAGAAACGGCTGGCGATCGCACGGTCGCTGATGCTGGAACCGGACGTGCTGCTTCTGGACGAGCCGACCAACCATCTGGATGTTGAGGGGATCCTCTGGCTTGAAGGTCTGTTGAAGGCTGAGCCCCATGCCTTCATCGTCATCAGTCACGACCGCCGATTCTTGGAAGCGGTGACCACGAGGATCTGGGAGTTGAACCGCCGATACCCTAATGGTCTCTTTGAGGCCAAGGGGCGGTACAGCGAGTTTTTGGAGCAGCGCGACGCGGCCTTGCAGGCCCAGGCCGACTATCAATCATCGTTAGCCAATCGAGTCCGTCGGGAAGTGGAATGGCTCAGGCGAGGGCCGAAAGCTCGCACGACCAAGGCCAAGGCCAGGATTGATTCGGCCGGCCGGCTTATTGACGAACTGAATGATATGGCGTCTCGGCAGTCGAAGGGGCCGGCTGGGATCGACTTCACCGCCTCGGGACGACGGTCCAAGAAACTGATCGAGGTGATCGGTCTGGGGAAGTCGTTGGGCGCGCAATCGATCATAAGCAATCTGGATCTGCAGCTGGGGCCGGGCGAGCGGGTTGGACTGCTCGGTCCGAATGGGAGCGGCAAGTCGACGCTGCTCAAGCTGCTGGCCGGCACGTTGACGCCTGATGCCGGAACCATCACCCGCGCCGATCGGCTGCGCGTGGTGACCTTCGAGCAACATCGAGAATCCTTGGACCAGCAAGCCACGTTACGGCGGGCTCTCGCTCCAGCCGGTGGCGATGCGGTCGTCTATCAAGAGCGGTCTGTGCACCTAGTGTCATGGGCCAAGCGCTTCCTCTTCAAGCCGGAGCAACTGGATTTGCCGGTCTTGCGCCTATCCGGCGGAGAGCAGGCGCGCTTGCTCATTGCCCGGTTGATGCTTCAGCCGGCGGATGTGTTGATCCTCGACGAACCGACGAACGATCTGGATATCCCCACGCTTGATGTGCTGGAGGATAGCCTATTGGAATTCACCGGGGCACTCGTTCTCGTGACTCACGATCGATGGTTGCTGGACCGTGTCTCGACCAGGCTGCTTGCGTTGGATGGGACGGGTCGTGCCGAGTGGTTCGCCGACTATGCCCAATGGGAAGCCGTGCAGGGGAGAACCGCCCTGGAAGACAGAAAATCTCAGAGCTCAAAAGGGAACTCCACGCCAGGGGGGCGGTCCAAACGGAAAGGGTTGTCATACAAAGAACAAGGGGAATGGGACCAGATCGAGGCGAAAATCCTCGAATCTGAAGCACGGGTTGCCGCCTCCCAAGCCGCAGTAAATGATCCGTCCATCGCGTCCTCCGCTGCTGATTTGCAGGAGCGCTACGCCGCACTTCACGCCGCACAAGCCGACGTCGAGCGCCTCTATGCCCGCTGGGCCGCGCTGGACGAGAAACGCGCCCAAACCATCGGTAGCACGCAGTCATAGTGTGAGAAGCGGACGCACGCTGGGTACGAACTCCGCACGCGGCGAAGGATTGTTCCCACCTCTGGCTGTCGACTGGAGATTGCCTTGGAGCCAAGGCCCAAACCTCATCGAGCTGCATAGTACGAATCGCTGAGAGCCGCACAGCGTTTGATACTATAAACATTCCAGACTTCTCCCTTTTGTTTCTCTACAGTTTTATCCGTTGGTCGCCGATAAAGAAGGCAGAGAGCCGGTCTGTATCCACAGACAACCGAGAGGAACATCTACCATGCCATCGGCCAACGAACTGGTCCAGTCCTGCACCTCGGTCTTCACGTTACCGGAGATTTACTTCCGTGTACGGGATGTCGTGGACGACCCCAATTCAACCATGGACGACCTTGCCGATGTGCTCAAGATGGATCCGGCTATCTCCGCCAGGCTGCTTCGCATCGTCAATAGCCCCCGCTATGGGTTTCCAAGGCAGATCGACACCATCACCCGTGCCGCCAATCTCCTCGGCATACAGGCCATCAACGACTTGGTGACCGCGACGACCATCGGCCGGACCTTTTCCGGGATGCCCATTCAACTGATGGATGTTCCTAAGTTTTGGCGCAAGAGCGTCCTCTGTGCGTTGCTGGCTGGAAAGATTGCGAAGTCTAGCGGTATCAACGATAGCGAGCGATTTTTTGTCGAAGGCTTGCTGCGCGATATCGGCCACTTCGTCCTCTACCAGACCATTCCGCAGCGGGCACAATCGGCGCTGATTGAGGCCGCCTACCTGGAGAGTTCGCTTGCCGAGGTCGAGCAGTCTAACTTCGGGTGCGATTTTGCGGAGGTCGGGGCCGAACTGGTCCGGTCCTGGGGCATGCCTGCACAGATTGAGCAGGCCATTCGCCACCAGGTGAATCCGATGGAAGCTGGCGATTTCATTCTCCATGCCTCCATCGTTCATCTCGCCGGTGCTGTGGTGGATTACGAAGAATGTGAGCCGAACCGGCGTCGAGAGGTGGTCCCATTCGATACGACCGCTCTTGAGAGCACACAGTTCCTGCCGGACAATCTCCCCGCGCTGCTCAAGGAGGCCTACGAGCAACTCCAGGAGACGTTGGCGGTGATCAATCCCCACGCCATGGCTGCCTAGCTGTTCAGCACATGCGCGGTGGTTAGAAACAGAGCTCGGCTCGCCTGCTGTTTGGCCTTCGCCAGCGTTAATAAAAGTACAGCATCTTCCAATTGAGTGGGTGTGCTCATCGATCGGTTTCCTGTGGGGCACTCACCATCTCGTAGCCGGCACACTAGAGTATCCCGGCTAGTCTATTCAGACCAAGCGTTGCCTGGGCAAAAAACAGCTGGAATACTTGGTAGTCTTGGGGGAGCACCGGCTGGTTGCTGGTGGCTCGATCGCAGTAGATGAGCCCGATCGGTCTCGCTCCCACCCGCAACGGCGCCACGATTGCCGATGTCGGTTTCCAGCCCTCGAGAAAGTCCTGCTTCAGAGTCCCGGCCATCTGATCTGAAAAGTTGGGAACTAGAAGTGGATCGAATCGCTTGAGGATCGTAAGGAAAAACCGGTGCTCCCGGCTGAGCGAGCCCGAGAGGGACTGGAGGTGGGGCGCGGGAGGAGTCACGCCACATACCAGTCTTCCGACAAGGAGATCACTATCATTCTGGTTCAGGAGTGCCAGGCCTACACGATCAAATCCGGCATCCCGATGGAGGGATTGTACAAATGTTCCCAGTAAGCCGTTGAGATCTTTCGCGGCTTGCAGCGAGTCCTGAAAGGCTTGGAGCGTTTCAAGCGGCTTGGTTCGAATGGGAGCGGCCTGTTCGTCTCGCGGCGAGACCACCGCCGGGTCGTTGCTAACCGTCTGGCTGATGGGGGGCGGGTGCGGGATCGATTCAATGGTATCGTGCTCGTGTGATGAGATGGCTTCATCGGAGGAGTCGATGGCCAACCCCATTGAGCGGATAAGTTGGCGCCCCCGATCCATGGCTCGAATCATTAAATCCGTGAACGTGCCCGAAGAGAGTCCGCTTCCGACCTGGAGAGTTTTCTTAGCTTCCGCAATAGCAATGCGCGGTGCGGAACCGGTCAGCACCTCGACCAGCTGAATGGAGCCGACGACGATACCTCGGTAGGTGTGGAGACTACTTTGCCAATGTTCCATCGGAAGTCCCTCTGGATGACGGAAGAGCTCGATCAGATCATCCGGTAGTTTCCACATGTGGGCCAACGCTTGGGCTAAGGTCAGCCGTGGTACACCGATGAGCCGTGTCTCTTGAAGCACACATTCCGATGGGCGCTTGGTTGTCTTGGAAATAGCCTGGAGAGCGAGAAAGAGGTCCGGGTCCTGGTAGGCGATGGCCAAGTCTCCGATCGAATAGAGAAGGGCACTGGTAAACAACTGCCCAGGCTGTGGGTAGCCAATAGCCATGCCCAGTTCGTTGGCATAGGTCGCGGAGACCAGGGACTTGGCGATCAGGGTTCGAAACTCCTGTTGGCGAACCGGCCAGTGTTGCAGTTGTTCGACAAGGTGTGCCGCAGCCACGAGAGACCGAACGGTGTCGAGCCCGAGCCAACTGACGGCGTGTGGGACCGACACAATCGTCTGCTGCGGGCTGTAGGCGATGCTATTCGCCACTTGCAGAACTTTGCATGTCAACCCATGGTCTCGGCTGATCACCTGGGCGAGATTCACGGCGTTGGACTGAGGACCCATATGGGTCAAGATTTGCTGACAGGTCAATTGCAAGATGGGAAGACAGCGGCTGGATTCGTCCAAGAGCGGTTTGAGTTTTTGATGGAGACGAGGGCGGATTGAGTCGATGAGGGCCGATTCCGTGGCCGCGCTTGACAAAGTCATAGGGGGTTCCTGGTTAAGGGTCAGAAGCTCTATCGGTCAGAATCCTACCAAGCTTAAGAATCCACACTGAGCGCTGGCTCGCACGACGTAATATCCGGTGGCTGATCGACGCAAGAAGAGCATCATGAGATGCTCTTATAAGTTTGATACATGAGTATTGGACATTGACGAGCCAGTGATGCAGATACTATAAGTCAGTTAGTTTCATGACTGACTGCGCGCATGGGATGATGTTCTTGGGCTTCTGAGTCTGTCTCACCCCCATCACCTGAAAGCTCTTAAGGGTATGCGTATGTGGAGATATGTCCCACCGGTGCTGTCGCCATGCTTGGGGTGGTTGCTGAGTCTGGCGCTTCCCATAGGACTGTCCGCCTGTGGACCAGCGCTATCCGACCCCGCGCCGAGTGTGGAATCTCACGCAAGTCTGAATGGGACATCTGCGGCGCATCCGGCACAACAAGATAGTCCGTCATCCCGCAACGATCTCACGAAGCCGGCGACGAGCTTCGTGCCTCTCACGTCAGCCCAGGAGTCGGTCCCGGACCAGAAAAAAGATCCGGCGCCTCGGCCAGACCGTTCACTCCTGTCCGACCGTACCAACCAGTCGGTGGATGCTTCGGAGCAACCTGGCATCCTTCCCATGATGAATGTGTGGACGCCGGAGGGAATACCCCTGTCCGTCGTGGTCCCCGAAGACCCGATCGACGACACGAGCCTCGAAGAAGATGCGAACACCGAACGTCGGAACTGGGATATCGCGCATGAGACGGAACAGTTGGAAGATGAAAAAGAGCAAGAAGAGAGATTCGATGAGCGGAAAGAATAACGAGTGGGGGGCGCATTCTCGTCAATTCACAACGATTGACGGGATCGGTGGGCAAGTCACTATCTAAACAACCGAGGAGGACTGTTCATGAGAACACGAAGCGCACTCGTCAGGGTCATGCCGACTCTATTGGTCGTTGTGTGTATGCAGAGTAGCAACACGGAGGCACAGGATAACACGGAGACACGGCTCAGCGCGGCAGTCAACGTGGCCGCGCCCCTGACATTCCAGCTCGGCAAAGAGACCACCGAGGCGCAGGCGGCAGAGACTCTTGCCTATTGGACCCCAGAACGTTTAGCGAACGCTCAACCGATGCTTCCACTGGCGAATCCGAACGCGGTCGCTCCTGAGGCGGCTGCGCAGGCGAGCGGGACGCCTGTTTCCCTTCCTGGGAAGCGCCCCACCGTGACGGCCAGCGCTGATTCTGCCACGCGTCTCTACGACCCGGCGCAGGTCAAGATTCAGGTCGAAGTCGGCGATATCGAGTCGCAGGCCGCGGGGTCGCTCGGGGCCCACTTCACCAGTGCGCGGGTCAATCCACCTGCTTTGGAGACCATCTTTCCAAACCGCACGGTCGGCAAACTGTTTTTCACCGATAATACGGGGGAAAGGTTTGTCTGCTCGGCCTCGGTGATTCGACAGAGGATTGTGCTCACGGCGGGGCATTGTGTCCATGAGGGGAGCGGCGGATCCGCTGGATTTCACCGAAACTTCCTGTTCGTTCCAGCGTTCAGAGACGGGGCTGCGCCTCTTGGAACCTTCACGCCCCGCCGTGTGGGCACCACATCCCAATGGCTCGCCTCCAATGGCCTGGTCCCCAATGCGGCGGATTTCGGGATGTTGGAAATGAACGACAGGGCTGGAAAGAAAATCGGTGCGATCACCGGGACCTTGGGTTTCCGGACCCTTAGCCTCCTTCCCAACCACACGACGAAGCTTGGGTATCCGTGTAACATCGATGCATGCCAGAAAATGCAGGAGGTGACGTCGCAAAGCTTTCGCGCCACCAGCCCCAATAATGTTGAATACGGATCGAATGCCCGAGGCGGCTCGAGCGGCGGCCCTTGGGTGATGAACTATGGCATTCAGGGCAAAGGTGGGCTGACGAGTAATCTGAATGCGGTTGTCGGAGTGAGCTCATATGGGTACACCGCGACGGCTCCGAAGGTCCAGGGCAGCTCGATTCCTGACAGCCGAGCCGGTGGGTTCATTCCTCTTCTTAATACGATGTGCGCCGCGAGGGCTGGCAACTGCTGAAATCCTGAAGATGGCAGTGGCGGGTGCAACAGCCGCACCCGCCACATGTACAAATTATGAAGATCGTCGCTTGGTGCTCCACTGACTCGTGAGGCATTCCGTACCAATTAGGGCGTCACGATCAGACGAAACGACGCGAGCATTTTCTCGCTCTCTGGACCAAAGGGGATGAGGCCGTACACGTACTGGTCGGTTGCGAAATAGAGGAACTCGTTGGGCGCAAGCTGCTGCCGGAGTGCGACTTTCACCCCTTCGCGTGCCCCTGGCAGTTGAACGGCAGTAATCTCGCTGCCGGGAGGCAGCAGGCCGAAGGAGTTGAGCCAATCACGCAGCGAGCGTCCCGACGGTTGCGGGAATACCTGGATGGTCAACATGGGCGGTTCAAGATCCGCAAACTGGCCGGCTGCGATGCGCTTTCGTTGAAAGCGTACGCGCTGGACCGCCGCCGGCTGCGTGGGTGTTGGGAGGGTGATCTCCTTGAGGATCACGTACCCTTTGGGATATTCGATGGCAAAGCCATAGACGGGGTCGGTGTGCATCTGCCAGCCCTTCGTCAGGATGACAGGCGACGCTCCCGTCGGCCTGTCGAGTTGCCGCGCGGCACTGTCGCAATTGGCCAAGACCACACTCGCGACAATCACATGGGAAAGCCATCTGACTTGAAACAGGATTGGCGCATTGTTCACCATAGGTTCCTGTCCGTCCTCCGCCCCTGTATGCATTCGATGAATCACGATGGTAAGCCGTCGACCGAATACCAGAGCGTGGAGCAAAACTGACTCCAAGCTACCTTGCGCTGAGCTGGCCGAGGCTGTCAATGTTTCCCTCTTCCTCTTTCCAGGGTTGTCGCGCGGGAAGGGTTGAGTAAAGGGTGTCAGGTGGTTCGATGACGCGGTGATGGCTGACGGCGTAACAAGCTTTACCGCATTGCTGCGTCCATCCACAATCCGGTCCAAAACTCCCCGTTGACCCCGCTGATTGGGCTACAGACGTCCGAATGTTCGTTCGAAGAACTCCTTGGTGAGTGTCATATGCTGCCCGATATCCGTTTGTAGATGGCGTGCGCCGGCTTGCCAGTCATCCGTTGTGTAGCCAACCCGGCGGGCGAGGAAGATGAATTCGTCGGAGTCGGTTGGTGGAAGGACTCGATCTTTGGCGTTGCCACGGACCATGCGCAGGCCGTCAATGAGCATGCGGATAAAGAAGTAGGCCTTGCGGAGCGTCTCGCCGTCTTGCCTCGTGACAAGGCCACAGTCGACGAGGGTCGCCAGCGCCTGCATGGTGTTGGGGGTGCGCAGGACAGGGAGTCGATGGCCATGCATGATTTGGAGGTACTGCATGGCATACTCGATATCGACGATACCGCCGGGGCTATGCTTCAAGTTGACGGTGCCGTGCTCCACCAGCTGCTTGAGCTGTTGCCGGCGCAAGGCGAGGGCCTCGGGGATATTCCAGGGTTTTCCGCTATAGACGTAGCGATCGCGATGGGCCTCGACGCGTTTGCCAAGGGCTGCGTCGCCCGCCACATGCCGCAGTTTGATCAATGACTGGCGCTCGAATGGCGCGGCCAGGCCATGGTCACTGTAATAGTTGGTGATCTCGTCAAAGGGATTGGTCAGCGAGCCTTTTCCGCCGTGAGGACGGAGACGCACGTCGAGATGAAAGATGCCTTCCTGTTTGGCCTCGATCCATTGCAAGAGTTCCGCCCCCAGCCGCTCAAAGTATTCGCTGTTGTCGATCGGCTGCTTGCCACCGGTGCGACCGGCGTCCCCATACACGAACATCACTTCAATATCAGAGGCGTAGCCGAGTTCCTTGCCACCGAACTTGCCCAAGCCCAGCACAGTGAAGGGACAAGGTTTTTTATTGGCCAAGCGTGGTGGGCCATGCACCGTACTCAGTTTGGCGTGGCAATCTTTCAAGCTCCGATCGAGGATGACTTCGGCCAGCTGAGTCAACGCAGCCGAAAAATCAGGCAGTGCTGTGTCTGGCTCGACAATATGCTTCATGTCGATGCGGAAGAGCTCACGGTCCTTGAAGCTGTTCAGCGCGGCCTTTCTGGCCTCGTCGGTTGTGGCTTTATTCACAAGGCGATCCAGTTCCTTGCGAAGCGTCGCTTTGGGAGTCATGAGGGGCGCATCGCGATAATCTTGGAGGAGCGGCAGCAGGTTGCTGTGTTGGCGGCGCAGAAAGTCTTCCCAGAGAAAATCGCTGGCCCCGAGCAGACGGGCGAGCAGGGGAAAGGTCTTCTTATCGCTGAAAAAGGCCAAGGCTTCTTGCTGGGCTTTCCCTTTCGTTTGCTGCACTGTCAGGTCAAGAAACTGGTCAAAGGCCTCCAAGGCTTTGGTCGGGTCAGGAGCCCAGGTCAGGGCATGGGTGAATTGTTTGATGAGCACGGCCGTCAGGCGTAGCTGCTGCTGATCGGTTGCATCGGTCAGCTTTTGGCCATGGCGGTTGCGGACAGAGAAGCGATCGTGAATCTTCCCCTCCTCGACGTCGAACTGTGCTTTGGAAATGTACACGTTGCGCATGGCCAGGGCGTTGGCGAAGGCGTACAAAAAGGCCGGGGTATCGTCCGACCGGATATCCATGACCGTGTCGGTGGGAGATTGGTTGTTGTCGAATGTGATCTGCACCGGATGGAGGAGACCGCTGAAAGAACCGCGGCGCTTGCCGAGCTGTTCGACCAGCCGTCGATTCACTGCACAGCGGGCTTCTGTAAATTGTCCTTTATCTAGCAATGTGATCACTGAGTGGAGTGCATCCGTGAGGTGTTTCTGTTGGATGTCGCCCAACTCCGCTCCTGGTACCGGCAGCACGCGGAACACATCGACGATCTTTTTTCTGGTCAGTCCCGGACTGCCCGTAGTGCGGACGCGCGGTCCGTATCCTGCCCAACTTGTGCGAGCGGGCGGCGCAACTGCTGTTTCGCCAAACGTATAGATATCTCCTTCTTCGATGTTCAGGCCAAACGCTGAGAGCAGGCCGCAAATCGTGGCGAATTCAGAAAAGTAATCATAGGCCACGATCGTGACCTCAAACCGTGTGTCCTGCTGTTCGGCAAAGGCAATTGCGCAGGGGCGTTCCGGGGTCAGCTGAGCCGTCGAGCGGATATGATCGGCAATCGCCGGAGGTTTGAATCTCGGGAAATATTCTGGGTCCATGCGGCTGAAAAAATCATCAAGGATTTCAGGCGCAACATCAGGACACAGGGGACGAACTGTGCTGAGCAGCGCGGTACGATCGGGAGCGCTAGTGGACATGGACTTCAGTATACCCGAATGGTTTCATTGTGCGTAGAGGAACCCGTGAGTATAATGCCGCTTCATGCCTCGAAGAACTCCCACACCCCACTCGTCGCCTTTCCCCTCGTTGACTGAAGGTCGTCCCGATAAGCCAGATCCCAAGCCTATCCTGCTGGAGGAGAAGCGAAATGCTGAGGGCATCCGGGTGATTTTGTCCGCCTATGGCCTGCGTGATCTCGATCAAGCAGACCGTAATCTCGATGCCATGGCCGGTGACCCGATCCAACGCCGGCAGCTGGCCGACATCCTGCCGATGTTGATGGAATCGATTGCCCGAACGGCCGATCCCGACCAGGCGTTGAACCACTGGGAGCGCATGTTGACGAGCGTATCCCGGACCTCATTTCTCGACTATTTGCGCACGTGGCCGCGCATGCTCGATCTTCTCTGTGTGATCTTCGGCAACAGCGATGCCTTGACCTTTACGCTCATTCGAGACCCGACCGTGGTGTACTGGCTGGCTGAGGAGGATGTCCTCGTACGACCTCCGACGCGAAAGGGGATGGAGCGCGCGCTTTACGCAAGTATCGGGCATCTCACCTCCAAAGAATCGAAGCTGGACGCGCTGCGCCGATTTCAACGGCGAGAGATGTTGCGGATTGGTGTGCGGGATCTCCTCCGCCTCTCGACGGTGCCGGAGACAACCGGCTCGCTGTCAGATTTGGCCTGCCTCCTGATTCATGCGGCCTACGAGGTTGTCGACGCCGATCTCCGGCAGCAATATGGCATTCCGATGCATCAGAATCGGCAGCGACGGTGGGTGGAGACCAAGTTCGTCGTGATGGGGATGGGCAAGCTCGGTGGACATGAACTGAATTACAGTTCCGATGTGGACCTGATCTACCTCTATGAGTCCCATGATGGAGAGACCAGAGTGCGGAGAGGGAGGCGTGCTGTTATCCCAGCTGGCGTCGGCATTTCCAATGAAGAATATTTTGAGATTCTCGCCCGTGAGCTCACCAGGGTGTTGGTCGAACCCACCAGGGAAGGCTACGTCTTTCGAGTCGATCTGCGGTTGCGGGCCGAGGGTTCTGTTGGTCAGTTGGCTCGCTCGCTGGTCGAGTATCAGAAATATTATGCGACACGCGGACAGGTCTGGGAGCGGTTAGCGTTGCTCAAAGCGTGGCCAGTCGCCGGTTCCCATGATGTTGGGCAGGCGTTTCTGAAGTTGGCGAAGTCGTTTGTCTTGGGGATCGGGGGAAAAATGGATCGCAACAAGGCTCTGACGATCGTACAAGACGTCCGCGCCGTCAAGGACATGATCGATGCCAAAATGACGGACCGTGGCCACGCACAGCGCAACGTAAAGCTGGGGACCGGCGGGATTCGAGAGATCGAGTTTTTCGTGCAGACCGTTCAAGTCCTGGCCGGACGAAAGGTGCCTGCGCTATTGGACCGGAGCACCCTCGCTTCGCTGAACCGGCTGGCCAAGAAAAAACTGCTCTCGACCGAAGACCGCGATGCGCTGGCCGCCGCGTATCTCTTCTTACGCGATGTTGAGCATAAGTTGCAGATGGTCGATGATCTTCAGACCCATGCGCTGCCCGAACGCTCAGAAGAGTTGGAGCGCTGTGCGGTCCGGATGGGGTACGGTGCACAGGATCGGATGAAGGCAGCCACATTGTTTCATGCCGATCACCAGCGCCATACCCAGATGGTCCATCGTACCTTCAGGTCGCTCTTTATCAAGCCGACGACCTCGCCTGTCCTCAAAGCTACGCTCAGGGCCATAGGACTCAGGCATTAGCAGCAGGAGGGGCGAAAACACGAAGGGCCCGGCGGTTTTCCACAGACCCTTCGCTTCTGACTCCGAGCTATCGGCTCGTACGCCATTAGCAGAATGCTGAAAAGTCCTCCAGCGGTGTTCTCGCATCACTCAGAGGCTCAACGTACCGAAGCGTACGCCTCGCCCCTTCGCTCGCTGCGGCCTTGCTGGACGGCCTTTTTGAGCATTCTGAGATGCAGAGTGCCACAGGTCTTTCTGTCATCGTGCAACGGTGCGCGAAGCAGAATTCGAATTTTTCAGCAGACTGTTAGCTCTTGTTACCCGATGGCAACGTGAAATCCTTCAAGCGCACGATGTGCCCGGCCAAAGCTGCTTTTCGGTAATACCGATCGTCAGCGGTGATGAAGATCGTGTCTGGTTCGGTGAGGGCTACGGCATGATATAAGGTATCGAACAGGTGTTGTGTGAGCGAGTCGGATAGATCGCAGGCCTTCAGATACAAGTCCATGCCGCTAGAAATTGGAAACTCCAGTGTGAATAAGAGCGACACCGCTGCCCGCGCCCGCTTGGGCTCCAGCCTCGTGGTCACTGCCGCCACTTCTACGAGCCAATGGGGTGGCTGTATCACTGATAGGCGAGAGTTCTTGATCAAGTGCAGAATCTGCAACGCATGAAAGGCATCGGACTCTTCAGGGCGGTCAGGGAACAGCCACTTGATCACGACGCTGGCATCGAGTACGAACCGGGTCACGGCCTTCCTTGCCGCCGTGCTGCGCTGAATGTGCGGTCAGCGACAGGCCGCATTCGTTTACGCAATATCAGGATTTTGTCGATGGCTTTTGCGGCTCGCTTTCGGCGCCGGCGCTCCTCCACTGCTTGCCGCATCAGGTCTGCCAGGACCGCGCTTTTATTCTGTCTTGCGAATGTCTTGTCGAACGCTTCTTTGATATCTTGAGGCACGCTGAAATTGACTGTGGCCATCACGTCCTCCGACTGTTGAAGTATTCAACAATAAAATGGCAGTCTTGCAGTATGTTGTCAAGGCGCCGCAAAAACACTGGAGCAACGTTGACAGTCCTTCGCCTCTGCTAGCGTCTGTGGAAGGATGAGTAGGGGCGCGAGGATTACCGTCTCATCTTCGGAGCGATGGGATATGGCGCCGAGGATTGGAAGAAAGCCGTCGTGGCCTTCCAGGCCGATCATCAGCGGCATACAGAGTTGGTTCATCGGGCTTTCAAGTCGTTTTTTATCGAGCTGGAGACCTCGCCTGTCTTTAAAACATCGCTTCGTTCGATTACTGGTTTGAAGTAGACGAGTTTGCTTTGAGAGGGGAGATGACTGGGAGAGTCGGGGGGCGTTACTCTGACATCTTGTGTGTGCTAGCCTGCCGGATGGGATTGGCGCACCCTCGGTGATGATCGAGAGTGCGTGATGGCATCTCGCGTGCTGCCTACACCAGTGTGAGGCGCTCCTTGCCGAAGAGTAGCTTATACGCTACAATTAGGTTCGTGGAAGCTACGCCAAAAGAGTTGCAGTTCTATGTCATGGAAGACGGACGAGAGCCGTTCAGAGAGTGGCTGAGTTCGCTCGGCAATCACAAGGCCCGCGCCAAAATTCGGGTGAGATTGGATCGAGTCAGTTTGGGGAACTTTGGCGATTGCCATGGCGTAGGAGGTGGCGTCCAGGAGCTTCGAATCGATTATGGGCCAGGATATCGCGTGTACTTCGGACAAGAAGGAACGACAGTCGTGGTGCTCCTCTGCGGAGGGGATAAGGACACACAGACGGACGATATTGAAACAGCCCAGCGGTATTGGAGTGATTACAGGAGGCGTCTATGAGAAAGAGTACGGCCTATCAAACAGATCTTATTGAAAGCCTGCGAGATGCTCAGGAAGCTGAAGAGTATTTGAATGCTGCGCTCGAAGAGAATGATCCGGAATTGTTTTTGCGGGCATTGCGAAATGTTGCGGAGGCCCAGGGAGGAGTTGCGTCGCTCGCCGAGAAAGCAAAGCTGAATCGAGAAAGCCTGTATCGCATGCTCTCGGAACGCGGCAATCCTGAATTCCGAAGCCTTGAGGCCCTCCTCCATGCGTTGGGCTTTCGGCTCGCGGTTGCCGTCAATCGCTAGCCGGTTTATGCTTATCCGCTTGTTTCAGCAGACCGCAATGGGTAGTATCGTGGGATGCCTCGACCGAGTTTCCCCAAGAGCCTGCGGCAGTTCCAACAACAGTTTGCCAGCGAGGACGCTTGCGCGGAGTATCTGACGGCATGCCGCTGGCCAGATGGGTTCCGGTGTCCGAGGTGCGGTCAGACGTCCGCGTACGGCTTGGCAGGCCGCCGGCGCTGGCAGTGTGCCTCCTGCCGCTATCAGGTCTCTGTGACGGCCGGGACAATCCTCCACAATTCGAAGACCCCGCTCATGACGTGGTTTTGGGCTGCGTATCTGATGACGACGGATAAGCGTGGGCTGTCGGCCCTCCTCCTGCAGCAGCAACTGGGACTCAGCCGCTACGAGACCGCGTGGATGATGCTGCACAAGCTCCGTCGCGCGATGGTGAACGCGGCGCGGGACCCGCTTTGCGGCGAGGTTGAGATGGACGAGACCTGGGTGGGGGGAACTCAGACAGGACTGCGGGGCAGTCGCCAGCTCAGAGGGCGCAACGCCGCGCTGGTTCTGGTTGCAGTCGAACGGCGGGGACGGGCGTCCGGTCGAGTCCGGATGGAGGTCATACCCGATTTCGCAGGAACCACCATCAAGGAGTTCGCTGCCAGAAACATCGCCACAGGTACCACCATCTCCACCGATGGCCTCTCGAGCTTCGGGGTGCTCACGGCGAGCGGCTATACCCATGTGCCACGAACGCAGCCGCCCCCGCTTCAGTTGCGCCAAGGAGCCAAGTCCGTCGTTCCGCTTGCCGACCGGATGATCGGGAACCTTCAGAGCTGGCTGGTCGGCACCCACCACGGCGTCAGCCGCAGCCAGCTCCAGGTCTATCTCGATGAATTCGTCTTCCGCACGAACCGTCGTCGTGAACCGAGGGCCGCTTTTCAAACCCTGCTCGGCCTTGGCAGTAACCGAGGTCCTACGGCCTACGCGCAGATTCAGCACGCCCGTGATCGCAAGCTCTTGCGGTCTGCTGAAACAAGCGGATAAGCATAAGACAGCTTGACCGACTCGCCGTTCGTTTTGGATGACGACGGTAGGATTCGAGCTTGTGGTTGGGATGGGCATCCCCTTGTCTCTCAGCAGGCCCAGATGCTCTTCCATCCCCCAGCGGGCTTGGTAGAGGCAGTCCTCGATGGAGTGGCCGATTCCGGTGAATCCCTCAAGGTCGGGAGAGTAAAATCCAAAAAAGGTGGGATCATCCGTTGCTTCGATGACGAGCGAGTACTTGAGGTTGATCACGTTACCCCTCTCGATGTGTGAGCCCAGCCGCTCTTAGGATGGCGTGACAGGTTCCGGTCGGCACTTCCCTCGATCCGTGATAATCAATCCGCACGAGCCGTTCTATCCTCGGCTTGCCATACACGTGGATGGGAAGATTCAGCTCCACTCCCTTGCGGAAGAACTTTCTTCGAACTGCCGGTGAAAAGTCGCATTTGCGCTTCATATTTAGACCATTCGGTGATGGCAAAAAAGACAACGGAGAGGCTTGGTGGATAGATCTCTGGTCGCTAGCGACTCAAGCCAGTCACGAGAGTTGCCGTCAATTGCTCCCAGGCGTGGATGACCGACCGGATGTCCTCCGGGTGCAGATGTCCCACAGTACGATGGACGAGCCGATGGTCTATTGTGGCGAGCTTGGTTAGACGAACGGTCGATGCCTGTGGCAGGCCACTCTCCGCCCAGCCGGTCAGTGCGACATCGGATTGATGTCGTGGAGGGTGGGTGGTCACACGGGCGACGACGAGGTCGAGATCATCGCTTATAAGAACCAGGCCGGGTCTACGCTTCTGCACGTGAAGGTCGGAGAAAGGGAAGTTTACAGAAACGATATCGCCAACCCTATAGGTGGTCATAGATGCGATCGTCAGGGGAGTCGTCCTGAAAGAAACCTTCGAGGGCCAGCGACTGCCAGTCCAGGTCTTCAGCATTTAGGGCGATCAAGTGCGGCATATCCTTATAGAGACGAAGCCTATCAGTCAATGGCAAGATGGCAATCGCTTGTTCAATTTCCTGCAAGGTCTTCATACCTTTCTACTTATACCGTGTTGATAGAGGGGATTCAAGATTGGAGAAGAAATGGGCCGGTCGCTTTGCTTGATACAAGTGGTTCGGTCACAGGGGATCGTTAGCCAGGGAACCATCCATATAGATGGGAACATTCAGCTCCGCCTCTTTGTGGAAACGTCCTCGCACTGTTCGTCAAAAGTCACATTTCTCGTTTCACATCTTGCCGATCGGTTGCATTGTTTTTGCTCTGGCGAAGCCTGCGAACGGTGACAGGCGCTAGTTGTCCTGATCGATTCTGCGTAGCATGTCGTCATAGACCGTTTTTCTGTGCCGGATGGCAAGAATCAACACGTCATCTTTCCCCAGCTTGTACACCACTCTGTAATCTCCAACGCGAAGTTTCCAATATCCTTTGAGAGTCTTCCGAAGAGGCGCTCCGTATTGGTGGGGTTGAAGAGTCAGACGAGATTCAAGAGCGTCAGCAATCCGACGGCGAAGGTTACGCGGGATGTCCGGGATATCTTCCTCACCGACTGCAGGGTGGTAGTGGAGGGAGAACGGCACTCATCGCCTCGGACGTTTCGAGGTGCCCCACACCTCCGCATGAGTCTTTGCGGCCTTTCGATCAAACGTGGCCATCCGCCCGTCGGCAATGTTGGACAGTACCCGATCTTCTTCAATGTCCAGTGCATCCTTCACCAGGTCGCGGACTTTCAATGACAACGAGATGCCGTCGCGTTTTGCCCATCGACGGAGGCCTTGATACAGTGGCTCGTCGAGCACGACATTCACCCGCGGGTTGGTTGTCGGCATAAATCCTCCTGCATTTGAACTGGGCACAGTGTAACACTTGTGATGCACCTCGCCAAGCGTATGTTGAGGGGGTGGGTGTCCTTTCGGGAAGAGCAGGATATGAAAACACGAAGGGCCCGGTGGTTGCCCACCGGGCCCTTTTCTGTCCGAGCAGCCTGTTGCTGGCCCACCCTGAGCTTGTCGAAGGGTTAGTACATCCCTTCCATACCGCCGCCGTGGTTGTGTCCGCCTGGGCCACCGGCTGATTCCTTCTTCTCCTCGGGGAGTTCGGTGATCATGACCTCGGTCGTGAGCATCAAGCCCGCGACGCTGGCGGCGTTCTGCAGAGCGCAGCGCGACACCTTGGTCGGGTCGATGATGCCGGCCTTGATCATATCGACATACTCATCCGTGGCGGCGTTGTAGCCACCGTTGGCGTTCTTGTCTTCCCGAACCTTGCCGACGACGACCGAGGCTTCTGCGCCGGCATTCGCGGCGATCTGTCGGAGCGGCTCTTCGAGCGAACGCCGGACGATGTCGAGTCCGACCTTTTGCTCCGCCGGGACATTCTTGATCTCATCGAGTGCCTTGATGCAGCGGAGGTAGGCTGTGCCGCCACCGGGGACGACTCCCTCTTCCACTGCCGCCTTGGTGGCGTGCAGGGCGTCCTCGACGCGGGCCTTTTTCTCCTTCATCTCGGTCTCGGTTGCGGCGCCGACATTGATGACCGCCACACCGCCCACGATCTTCGCCAGCCGCTCTTGCAGCTTTTCGCGATCGTAGTCAGATGTGGTCTCGTCGATCTGAGCCTTGATTTGCTTCACGCGCCCTTCGATCTTCTTGGCATCGCCGTAGCCTTCCACGATCGTGGTGTTGTCCTTATCGATCGTGACGCGTTTGGCGCGACCGAGATCGGTCAGCTTGACGTTCTCGAGCTTGATGCCGATGTCTTCAGAAATCACCTGGCCGCCGGTGAGGATCGCGATATCCTCCAGCATGGCCTTGCGGCGATCGCCGAAGCCCGGAGCTTTGACTGCCACCACATTCAAGGTGCCACGCAGCTTGTTGACCACGAGGGTCGCCAGGGCTTCACCTTCGACTTCTTCTGCGAGGATGACGAGCGGCTTGCCCATCTTGGCTACTTGCTCGAGCAACGGCAGCAGATCCTTCATGCTGCTGATCTTCTTTTCGTTGATCAGGATGAGCGGTTCCTCCACGGAACATTCCATCCGCTCCGCATTGGTGACGAAATAGGGAGAGATGTACCCACGATCGAACTGCATGCCCTCGACGACGTCCAGCGAGGTGGTCATCGACTTGGCCTCTTCCACGGTGATGACGCCGTCCTTGCCGACCTTTTCCATGGCTTCGGCGATCAGATCGCCGATGGTCTTGTCGTTGTTGGCCGAAATGGTGCCGACTTGCGAGATCTCGGTCTTGTTTTGACAAGGCTTGCTGAGCTTCTTGAGCTCGGCGGTGATCGCTTCGACGGCCTTGTCGATGCCTCGCTTGATCTCCATTGGATTGGCGCCGGCGGTGATGTTCTTCGCGCCTTCCCGGAAAATAGCCTGGGCCAACACGGTGGCGGTGGTGGTGCCGTCACCAGCGATATCGCTGGTCTTGCTGGCCACTTCGCGGACCAGCTGGGCGCCCATGTTTTCGTAAGGGTTCTTCAGCTCGACTTCCTTGGCCACCGTCACGCCGTCCTTGGTGATGGTCGGGGCGCCAAATTTCTTGTCGAGAATCGCATTGCGGCCCTTTGGGCCGAGTGTTGCTTTCACGGCGTCCGCGAGCTGGTTCACCCCTCTCAGGATGGCCGCCCGTGCCGCATCGCCGTACATAAGTTGCTTTGCCATTATCTTTCCTCCGGTTATAGTCTAAAAGTTACGCAAGTCTGAACGTCGTCAAGCTCCATTTGAGACGTGAGGACGTTACGACCGTGGTTGCCTCTACGCCGTAAAGACGCCCAGGATGTCTTCTTCCTTGAGGATCAAGCAGTCTTCATCCTCAATCCGAAGCTTGCTGCCAGAATACTTGTCGAACAGGACGTGATCGCCGATCTTGACGTTCTCCACTTTCTTTCCGACTGCCTGGACCACGCCTCGTTGTGGCTTTTCCTTCGCTGAATCCGGCACATAAATCCCACCGGCGGTCCGATCCAATTCCTCGGTGTAGGTGACAAACACTCGTTCACCCAAAGGCTGAAACCCCTTGGCAACGTTCTTCTTTTCCTTCTCAGCTGTACTCATGGCAGAACCTCCTCCTGATGAAAGTGAACTCGTTAGGTGTTGACGGTTGTAAAGAGTTGGGCTGAACTTGCGCGATCCAGGCAGCCTGCGACTCAAGGGTAGAGATAGACCTTCGTTCCCCTAAGTCAAGAGGGGGAATAAGGGATTTTTATCGTCCCCGATTACTCCAGCCGCTGCTGAGATCATTTCACTCTAACCTATTGGGAAATCAACACTCTAGGAGTATTTTCTCCGGTGGGGGCGGGATCACCGGGATGTCATACCCGCAAGTGATCAAAATCTTTGATGTCTTTTTTGATGTAGTCCCGGAGACGTTTGATGATGCGGGCTTCCAGTTGACGGGTCCGCTCCTTCGTGATGCCGTATTTGTCGCCCAGATCATCCAAGGTCAGAGGCTGGTCGGACAGAATACGATTTCTGAGAATATCTTCGTCTCGTTCTTCCAGGGTCTTGATGAACTCGGCAAGCTTGGCCCTGAAGAGGGTCTTGAGCTGATGATCGGCGAGTTGTTCGTCTGCCGGTTCTTGGTGGGACGGCAAGACGTCCAACAGGGTATGTTCCTGATCTTCACCGATCGGCTGGTCGAGCGAGAGCTCCCAGTTGCCCAGGCGCTGATCCATTTCAACCACATCGCGCTCACGCACATTCAGACGATCCGCGAGTAATTTCGTGTCCGGCGCGAAGCCCTCCCGCTCAAGCTTCGCCTTTTCCTTTTTGAGGTTATAGAACAGCTTTCGCTGATCCTGCGTCGTCCCAACCTTGACGAGTCGAAAGGTGTGCAGGAGGTACCGGAGAATATAGGCCCGTGACCACCAGGCGGCGTAGGCATAGAAGCGCACGTTTTTCGAGGGGTCGAATTTCTTGATGGCTTGCATCAGGCCGACGTTGCCTTCTTGAATGAGATCCATGTGGTCGGCACCGGTATGGAGGTACTCGGCGGCAATCGAGACCGACACGCGCAGGTTCGCCATGATGAGTTTGACGGCTGCTTCGCGGCTGCCGTGGGTGTGATACTCCTGGAAAAGCTGCAGTTCCTCTTCCTTTGACAGATAGGGGTATCGGCGGACTTCGGCAAGGTACTGCTGTAAGGCCGTGACTGGCACCACGGCCATGGTGTCGGCGGGCTGCCGTCCATCAGAGGCTGGGATGTCCAATACCACCGGCGCGGCGTCGGCCTCGACGATCTCATCATCGGAGGGTTCGAGGATTTCCGGTTCTAGGGCCTCGCCCACGTCCTCCTCTGAATGGTCACGACCGTTCATGATACGTGCGTGACTATAACAGAATGAATGAGCGGCACAAAGGCTGTCTTGCGGGACAAAGAGGCGCGATGGGTAACGCCCGTTCTGTCCCTGTGAGGAAGAGACTCGTCAGTCTCCCCCTTCGGTGGCGTTCGCTTGCGCCTCTGAAAGCGGCTCCCCTATAGTGACCGCTATCCATCCGGAGGTCTGGTGTGTCTGGGATCTGGAGCATTCTGAAAAGCGGTCATTGGCCGTCGCTGGCGGGGGCGTGGTTACACCTGACGGTCAGTTTCATGGTCTGGTTGCTCATCGGGGCGATGAGCATTCCGCTCATGGTGGCGCTGCAGTTGAGCGAGACCGAGATCGCCTGGCTCGTCTCCTTGCCGTTACTCGGCGGGGCGGTGTTACGGATGGTAGCCGGATGGAGCGCGGATTGGCTCGGTGCGCGGCCCACGGCCGTGGTTATTCTCGTGATGGAGTGTCTGGTGTTGTGCTGGGGGTGGCTCGGTGTCACTGGGTATGGAGAAGCGCTGGCCTTTTCGGCCTGTCTCGGCGTGGCCGGCGCGAGCTTTGCGGTCTCACTTCCGATTGCAAGCCGCGCGTATCCGCTCTCGGCGCAAGGATTTGTGCTCGGTATCGCCGCATCGGGGAACATCGGCACCGTGTTGATCCTATTTTTTGCGCCGCGTTGGGCAGCCGCACTGGATTGGCATCAGGTCTGCGGCATCATGGCCGGGGTTGTTGCGGCGACCCTGTTGGGATTTGTGCTGGTGGTGCCGCGAACAATACTGGTTCCTGGGGCAGGTGCGGTGGCGTGGTGGTACCAGGCGGTACAGTTGATTCGCCGCCGGTCGGCCTATTGGCTTTCGTTCCTCTATGCGGTCACGTTTGGTGGTTTCGTGGGCCTGTGCAGTGTGCTCCCGCTGCTGCTGCACGATGTCTATCGGGCCGATGCGATGGAGGCTGGTGCGGTGGCGGCTTTGTGCGGGCTTTTGGGGAGTGTGATCCGTCCGGTCGGCGGCTATGTCGCAGATCGTCAAGGAGGGCTGCGGACGCTTTATTATGTCCTGCCGGTGATCGCGGGGGCGGTGGTGGCGGTGATCAGCCCTTCACAAACCATGGCGGTCGTGATGATGGTGGTGGCAACGGCAGCGATGGGATTCGGCAACGGCGTGGTGTTCCAATTGGTCGCCGAATGGTTTCCCAAGGATATCGGGTTGGCGTCCGGTGTGGTGGGGGCATCCGGGGCCATTGGCGGATTTCTGCTGCCGATACTCATCGGGACGATGAAGGGGCTCTCGGGCAGCTACGAATCTGGGTTCTGGCTGTTCGCCGGGTTCACGGTGTGTGCCTGGGGTACGGTGATCGCTGCGTTGCGGGCCAACAGGTCTTCGTCTGCCGAACTGTCCTCATGAGATCTTTCGATTCTCGATCACTCCCTAAAAAAACCATATTCAAGGTTCAGTCTGAAATGCTAGATTGATTGCCTTATGCCCACGCCGTTCAACCACATCGAAGACGCCATCCGAGATATTAAGAAGGGGAAGTTCATTATTCTGGTCGACGACGAAGACCGGGAAAATGAAGGGGATCTGGTTATTGCTGCAGAAAAAGTCACTCCGCAGGCCGTCAACTTCATGGCCAAGCATGCGCGCGGACTGATTTGCCTGGCCCTCACACCCGAGCGCGTCGAGGAACTGCAGTTGCCGCAGCAGGCGCCCGAAAATACCGCCACCTTTGGCACCGCCTTTACCGTCTCGATCGATGCGCGAAAAGACATCACGACGGGAATTTCAGCGGCCGATCGAGCGAAGACTATTCACGTGGCGATTGACCCCAAGACGAAGCCGATGGATCTTGCGCGGCCTGGTCATGTGTTTCCGCTCAAAGCGCAAACCGGTGGAGTGCTCCGTCGGGCTGGGCAAACCGAGGGGTCTGTTGACTTGGCCAGGCTCGCGGGTCTCCGGCCTGCCGGGGTGATCTGCGAGATCATGAATGCCGACGGTACCATGGCTCGGGTACCTGAGCTGACGAAGTTTGCCAAGCTCCATAAGATGAAGATGGTGACCGTGAAGGCCTTGATCGAATACCGCATGCGGCGGGAAACTTTCGTCAAACGGATGGCGAGTGCGCGATTGCCGACGACGTTCGGCGACTTTGAAGCGGTAGCGTTCGAGAATCAGATCGACGGAGTGACGCACATTGCGTTGGTGAAGGGCCCGGTCGATGGTGGGGCGCCGACCCTCGTGCGTGTCCATTCCGGATGTTTGACGGCTGACGCGTTAGGGTCACTGCGGTGCGACTGCCGGGATCAATTGCACTCCGCGATGGAGGTCATTCAGAAGGAAGGGCGAGGTGTCTTGCTCTATCTCAATCAAGAAGGCCGTGGAATCGGGTTACTGAACAAGATCAGAGCCTATGGGCTACAGGATCACGGGAGTGATACGGTCGAAGCCAATCTGCAGCTGGGCTTTAAGGCGGATCTCCGCGACTATGGAGTGGGGGCTCAAATTTTGGCGAATCTCGGCCTGCAACAGATTAAGTTGATTACAAATAATCCACGGAAGATTGTTGGAATCGAAGGATACGGCCTCAAGGTTGTCGAACGGATTCCGATCGAAATGGCCCCGCGCGCTGCGAATGTCCGGTATCTTCGGACCAAGAAAACGAAGCTGGGGCATCTCCTCAAAAAGGTGTAACCATCGCAACGTTTCAGGGTCCACATCGGTTAAGGGTCACATCTTGATACATGCACACGTGCTATCTTCCTATGACACTTAGAAAGGGCTCACGCAGCGCGGCTGGATTCAGGTTCGGCATCGTGGCTGCGAAGTTCAATGCGCAGGTCACGAGCAGACTGCTGCATGCCTGTGTCGAGGCGCTGACGGCCCATGGTGTTCCGCAAGAGAATGTTATGGTCGTCCGGGTACCGGGCGCGTTCGAAATTCCGCTGGTCGCGCACGCCATGGCCAAGTCAGGCCGGTTTGATGCGGTGATTTGCTTGGGGGCGGTGATTCGTGGAGACACCCCGCATTTCGAGTATATCTGTGCCGAAGTTAGCCGTGGCGTCGGGCAAGCGGCCGTGGACACCGATGTGCCGATCATCTTTGGTGTGTTGACCACTGAGACGGTGGCGCAGGCCGTGGAGCGAGCGGATAAGAAGAAGTTCAACCGAGGCGGCGAGGCGGCGAAGTCCGCGATCGAGATGGTGGCGGTAATGAGGAAGATCAGGGGGGACGTTGAAAAGTTGGAAAGTCGAAAGTCTTTAAGCCAAAATCAGCGGGCAGTAGGACGAACAAAACGGTGAGTCATTTCTCTTGTCAGCCTGTGAGCTTGCGAGCTTTTCAACGTTCTCACGTTCCCACTGTATAACTATGGGCTCTCGTCACCAAGCTCGCGAGCGAGCCTTGCAGATCCTCTTTCAGCATGACATTCATGGGAAGTCCGGCGTGCATCTTGACGAGTTTTGGCGTGAATGCGCGGCGTCCGATGAGTCAAGAGCGTTCGCGGAGCAGTTGGTGCAGGGTGTGCTGGAGCATAAAAAAGAGCTCGATGCCACCATCGGTAAATATGCGACGAATTGGACCGTGACCCGCATGCCGATCGTCGATCGCAATATCTTGCGTGCCGGGCTGTACGAGCTGTTGTGGTTGGATGAGGTGCCTGCGAAGGTCACGATGGACGAAGCCATCGAACTGGCGAAGAGTTTCGGCGACGAGGATGCGTCAAGGTTTGTGAACGCGGTTCTTGACAAGGCGTTGGCCACCGAGTCGCGGCTGGCCGCGAAGCGAGCAGACCCGGATCGTGGAATCTGGAGGAGAGCGGATCGTGATTGAACGGTATACACGTCCCCAGATGAAGGCGATCTGGGATCTGAAACATAAATATGAGATCTGGCTGGAGGTCGAACTACAGGCTTGTGCCGCCTTCGAGCATGCCAAGCAGGCGCCACGCGGAACGGCGGCGAAAATCCGGAAGAAGGCCAAGATCAACGTCGACCGAATTGCCGAAATCGAAAAGGTCACCAAGCATGATGTGATCGCCTTTCTCGAATCGCTCATGGACACGGTAGGCCCGGAACATCGGTTTCTCCACATGGGACTCACGTCCTCCGACATTGTCGATACTTCACTGGCCGTTCAAATGACTGAGGCGATGGATCTCATCCTGCACGGGGTGGAAGGGTTGCTGGGCGTCCTGAAACGGCAGTCGTTCCAGTACAAGGATCAGGTCATGGTGGGGCGGTCCCATGGCATTCACGGGGAACCGATCTCATTTGGGCTGAAGCTCGCCCTGTGGTACGAAGAAGTCCGCCGCCATCACGAGCGGTTACGGCGGGTGCGGACCGAGATTGCGGTCGGCAAACTGTCCGGCGCCATGGGAACCTTCGCCCATCAGGGACCGGATATTGAAGAATATGTGTGCGCCAAGCTTGGCTTGAAGGCCGATCCCGTCTCGAATCAGGTCGTCCAACGAGACCGCCACGCCTCCTATGCCACAGCGCTCGCGTTGCTTGCGGCCAGCATCGAAAAGATCGCCACCGAAATTCGCCACCTCCAGCGCACGGAAGTGCTCGAAGCGGAAGAGTATTTCTCCGAAGGCCAGAAGGGATCGTCGGCGATGCCTCACAAACGGAACCCGATTGTCTCGGAGAATCTCTGTGGTTTGGCGCGGCTGGTGCGAGCCAACAGTCTGGCGGCGATGGAGAATGTGGCGCTCTGGCATGAACGGGATATCAGCCATTCGTCGGTCGAGCGGGTGATCATGCCGGACAGCACGATTGTGATCGACTATATGCTCGCCAAAGTCACGGATCTCATCGAACATTTGGTTGTGTATCCTGATCGAATGAGGCGAAACCTCGAATTGACCGGGGGGCTCGTGTATTCGCAGCGGCTGCTGTTGGCCTTGGTCGAGAAGGGGGCGCAGCGAAAAGAGTCCTATGAAGCGGTGCAGCGCAATGCCATGGTCTCCTGGAGGGGAGGAGGCGCACTGCAGGAATTAGCCGGCAAAGACCCGTTTATCTCACAGCATCTGAAGCACAGTGAGATTGCAGCTTGTTTCAACCCCAAGTACTATCTGCGCCATCTCGATCAGATCTATCGGCGGGTGTTCGGGCGGGACCACCATCGTTTGCCTGGTGTCAGGAGGAAGAAGACGAGATCATGACGCGATCATTTATTGTGGCACTGATGTTCATGTGCGTGATGGCCGGCCCGTGGCTATCCGATGCGCAGTCTGCGGCGGATCGCGAGAAACTTCTTACGGAACCCGGAGTCTACGGCACGTTTGCTCTCTTCGCGCTGAATGAAGAGTGGGCGAAGCAAGACCCCGCGATGCGGATCGTCCGTCTGACCTCGCTCAAAGGTGTGGTGGAACAGCATCGGGAGCATGTGGCAATCGATCTGTACCTGCTTCGAGGGCTTTCCGATCACGCTGATCTCTTGTTCCGGATTCATGCGGTGGAATTACGCACGACGCAGGAATTTCTCCTCGATCTGAAGAGCAGCCAATTCGGGAGATACCTCAAGACGGTCGGGGTCATGCACGGGCTTACCAAAAAACCGAATTACGTCCCGGGATTTTCCGAGCAGATGAGGGCTGACTTGAAGGCGGTCAGTGAACCCGGCCAGCATCCCTATGCCATCGTGATCCCGGTCAGGAAGTCAGCCGAGTGGTGGGGGCTGGATCAGGAGAAACGAGCCGAGATGATGCAGGAACATACCGCCGCCACGTTGCCGTATTTACAATCGGTCAAGCGGAAGCTCTATCACTCCAGTGGGCTGGACGATCTGGATTTCATTACTTACTTTGAAACCTCCAAGCTGGAGGATTTTCACAGCCTGGTGCTGTCGCTTGAGAAGGTGCAAGAATTTCGCTATACGCGGCGATTCGGGAGTCCAACCATACTCGGGACGATGAAATCGTTGGACGAGGTTGTGGAGCTGTTGGCGCAGTAAGTTGAACGACAGGGGTCCGATCATGGAAATGGGCGAGCTTCTTTACGAAGGCAAGGCGAAGAAGATCTTTTCGACGGGAAATCCAGACCAGGTCGTGCAGTATTTCAAAGACGATGCGACGGCCTTCAACGCACAGAAGCGCGGCACCATCCTTGAGAAAGGCGTCATCAACAACAAGGTCTCCGAGCGGCTGTTTCAGCTCTTGGAGCAAAATGGGATTCGGACACACTTTGTGGAGCGGTCGAATGACCGGGAAATGCTCACCAAGAAAGTCAGGATCGTCCCGAGTCGAAGTCGTGGTTCGGAACGTCGTCGCGGGGAGTTTGGCCAAACGGCTCGGATTGAAAGAGGGCAACCGGATCGATCCGGCGGTTGTTGAGTTCTACTACAAAAACGATGGACTTGGCGATCCGCTCGTCAATGACGATCATCTACGGCTGATAAATGTCGCGACGCCAGGAGTGTTGCGAGAGTTGCGAGAGCTCGGGCACGCGGTGAATAAGGTCCTCAAACCCTTCTTCGCCGAGCGGAAGATGCAGCTCGTCGATTTCAAGCTCGAGTTCGGGGTGTTTCACAATAAACTGATCTTGGCGGACGAGATTTCTCCAGACACGTGCCGTTTTTGGGACATGGCGACCGGCGAATCGATGGATAAAGATCGGTTTCGGAAGGATATGGGGAAGATTGAGGAGGCGTATCAGGAGGTGTTGAAGAGGGTGTGTGGGTAGAGGAGGCTTGAGCCGTGCCCGCTCAAACACGTCAACTTGACCGCACTCAGTTTCACCGTCGCTCGGCTCGCGAAACTTGTTCCGTTCGAAGCAGAGCCTGAACGGAACTTCGAACATCGCGAGCAGTCCTCAAGGTGGACCGCTCAGGTTCAACGAGTGCAGTGGCCAAAGTTTCCGTGATGTCGCGGAGCAAGGCTCAGAACCTCCTCCTGATCGTGTGGTAAAAGAAGGAAGAGCGAAGATGCTGCGTGCGTATTTGAATTATGGGCTGGTGGCTTCGGTGGTGGTTTGGGCGGCCATTATTGGGGTGATGGCTTATCGGTTAAATGAGTCACCCTGGCGATGGGCGTTCGTGGCCTTGGTGTTTTGCGGCGGACTCACCATTGCAGTCATCTTCTGGATCAAGAAATATGTGGATCGGTTGAATGAGGCCGAAGAAAAGCAGGAGAGTAAGTTGTGAAAGCCAAAATTCACGTAACGTTAAAGTCAGGCATCTTGGATCCTCAAGGCAAGGCTATTGAGCATGCGCTGGACTCTTTGGGGTTCAAGCACGCGGCGAACGTGCGTGTCGGGAAATACATGGAACTGGACCTTCAGGAGGCCGATACGGCCAAGGCCGAAGTGGCGGTCAAGTCGATGTGCGAGAAGCTCCTGGCGAATACGATCATTGAAGACTATCGGTATGAATTGACCGCGTAACGTCGCGTGGGGTCTGCCACATGAATGTCGGTGTTCTTGTATTTCCCGGTAGTAATTGCGATCACGACTGTGCGCATGTTTTGAAAGATGTGCTCGGGCAGAATGTCACAATGGTGTGGCATAAGGAGTCGTCGTTAGCCGGTTTGGATGCGGTGATCCTGCCGGGAGGATTTTCATATGGCGATTATCTCCGCACCGGGGCGATTGCGCGGTTTTCTCCGGTCATGCAGGCGGTCCAGCAGTTTGCGGCTGAGGGAAAATTGGTGCTGGGGATCTGCAACGGATTTCAAATTTTGCTGGAAGCGGGTTTGTTGCCCGGCGCCATGTTGCGAAATAAGTCGCTGCACTTTATCTGCCGCGAGACGTACGTCAAAGTGGAGAACGCGGCGACGCCGTTTACGAATGCGTGCAAGCCTGGGCAGGTGCTCAAAATCCCAATCGCGCATGCGGATGGGAACTACTACACCGATCCGGTGACGTTGGGTGGCCTTCAAGCCAACGCCCAAGTGGTCTTTCGCTATTGTACGGTAGACGGGAAGGTGGTACCTGGGGCCTGTCCTAATGGTTCACTCGATAATGTTGCGGGTATCCGCAGTGCGCAAGGCAATGTCTTGGGAATGATGCCACATCCGGAGCGCTGTATGGAGACCATGTTGGGAAATGAAGATGGGCGACACATCTTTCAATCAATGATCTCGTTTTTAGAGCAGAAGAAGGTGGCAGAAGTCCGGTAAGCGCTCCAACGATGATTTGGCGGGATCGCTCTCCTGAGGATTGAAGATCGAAAGTGCGCACGGTAAAGTATTCAGTCAGTTGGTCGGTAACAGTTTCAACTTCTTTTATACCTAGAGGAGGGTCGCAATGAGACGTATAGGTGCATTGGTGGCAGCCATTGGTCTATTAACCTTGGGTTCTGGGGCTGGTGTGTTTGCTGCGACGGATGACGGCAGCAAGCTTGCGATCACGAGTCCGGCACCTGGAGCCAAGGTGGGAAAAGATATCGAACTTGTCTATGAGCTGACGAAGGGGACCCAGGCAACGCATGCCCATTGTTTTGTGGATGGCGAATACCAAAAGGGCTGGGATAAAAAGACCGTCAAGGGGATGTCTCCTGGCACTCACGAAATCAAGGTTGTCGCGGCAGACAAGGATCACCAAATGTTAGCCGCAGAAGCGGCCATCAAGGTTGAAGTTCAGTAAGCGTTCAGGGTGTACGATTGAGGTCTACGACCTGGCGAGGTGCTATGCTGGCACCTCGCCGGTCATTCAGGAGAACCGTTTGCACTTGTTACATGGCCTGAGGACGCAGCATTCGAAGATCAGAATTCACTGTGGAACGATTTGTTGTGATCGCTAGGGCATGATGCAGGCCGACACACCACGTATCACCAAAGATCTCATCGCTCAGCATAATCTTACGGGCGAGGAATACCAAAAGATCGTCGATATTCTCGGGCGTGAGCCCAATCTGACGGAACTCGGCATGTTCTCGGTGATGTGGTCTGAGCACTGCTCGTACAAGAGCTCACGCGTCCATCTGAAGAAGCTGCCGACGACTGGACCTCGTGTTGTGCAAGGGCCTGGTGAGAATGCCGGAGCGGTCGATATCGGGGATGGGCTCTGCGTCGTCTTCAAGATGGAATCGCATAACCATCCATCGTTTATCGAGCCCTATCAGGGGGCGGCGACGGGCGTCGGCGGCATTCTGCGCGATATCTTTACGATGGGGGCACGGCCGATTGCGTTGCTTGATTCCCTGCGGTTTGGAGAACTGCACTCGCCCAAGACTCGTCATCTCATGAAGGGGGTCGTCTCCGGCATTGCCGGTTACGGTAATTGCATGGGAGTTCCTACTGTGGGCGGCGAGATCGTCTTCAATGATATCTACGCGCTGAATCCATTGGTCAACGTGTTCTGTCTCGGTCTGGCCCATAAAGACAAAATTTTCCGTGGCACGGCGGCAGGCGTCGGTAATCCCGTGATCTACTTTGGCTCAACAACAGGCCGTGATGGGATTCATGGGGCGACGATGGCGTCCGATTCGTTCGACGATCAATCAGAGCAGAAGCGGCCGACGGTACAGGTCGGTGATCCCTTTACCGAAAAATTGCTGCTGGAAGCCTGTCTGGAATTGATGGAGCGAGATCTGCTTGTCGGGATTCAAGATATGGGGGCGGCAGGGTTGACGAGTGCGTCGTGCGAGATGGCCTCTCGCGCCGGCAACGGGATGGAATTGGATCTGACCGTGGTCCCGAGGCGAGAGCCTGGGATGACGCCATACGAGATCATGCTGTCCGAGTCGCAAGAGCGGATGTTGATGGTGGCAAAAGCCGGCAAAGAAGAGGACTGTATCGCCATTTGCCGGAAGTGGGATTTGGATGTGGCTGTAGTCGGAAAGGTGACGGCAGACGGTCTCTTGCGTGTGAAGGATCAGGGCAAGGTCGTGGCGGAAATTCCTGCCAAATCGTTGGCCGACGACGGACCTCGGTATGAACGGCCCTATCAGCCACCAGCGTATCAGGATATGCTGACGAACCTGAATTATGACGTCATCCCAGATGTGAAAGACGCGAATGTGGCCTTGTTGGCCTTGTTGGAGTCGCCGACCATCGCCAGCAAGCGGTGGGTCTACGAACAGTATGATCACATGGTGAGGACGAATACGACGGTTCGTCCTGGATCCGATGCCGCGGTGGTGCGGATCAAAGGCACGAACAAAGCTGTGGCCATGACGGTCGATTGCAATAGCCGCTATTGCCTGTTGAATCCCTATGAAGGGGCCAGGCTGGCCGTGGCTGAGGCGGCGCGGAATCTCGTGTGTTCGGGTGCCTCGCCGATCGGCTTAACCGATTGCCTTAATTTCGGGAACCCGGAACGGTCCGACATCATGTGGCAGTTTGTGCTGGCGATTGAAGGGATGAAAGATGCCTGCGAGCATTTCAAGATTCCAATCGTGAGCGGGAATGTCAGCTTCTATAATGAAACCAATGGGCTCTCGATCTACCCGACGCCGATGCTGGGCATGGTCGGACTGATCGAAGAGGCTGAGCGGACGATGACCCAGTGGTTTAAGCAGGAAGGCGACGACATTATCCTGTTGGGATCGGCGCGGGAAGATCTGGGGGGGTCGGAATATCTCAAAGTTATGCATGCGCGTGAACAAGGATCGCCGCCGTATTTGAGTTTCGATACCGAACAGGCCCTCCATGATTGTCTGCTGTCGCTGATTCGTGACGGTCTCCTGCAATCTGCGCATGACTGTTCCGACGGCGGTCTTACCGTGACACTGGCAGAAAGTTGCATCTCTGGTCCAGGACAACCCTTGGGCGCAGTGGTACAGTTGTCACGAGGTCGATTGCGAAAGGACGCCATGCTGTTCGGAGAAAGCCAGTCGCGTGTCGTGATCTCGTCCCAGTCCACCCATCGACAGACGATTCTCGATCAGGCCAGGCGCTTCGGGGTGCCCGCCGAAATGATCGGATCTGTGACTGGTACGCGGCTGACCGTTCACCTTCGAGAGGGGGCGTCGACGGAATCAGTGATCGACCAGCCGGTGACGGCATTGTATGACCAATGGGCCTGTTCGCTGGAACGCGCAGTCCACCACGCCTAGTTCTTCCATCAGACGCGACGCTATGCCAACAGAATTACCGATCATCGATCCCGATAAGTTTCATGATGAGTGTGCGGTCTTCGGCGTCTATGGTCACGAGGAGGCCGCGAATCTCACTTATTTGGGGCTGTACGCGCTTCAGCACCGTGGACAAGAGGCTTCGGGGATAGTGTCTGGAGATGGAGAGCAGTTTTTTGTTCAGAAGGGGATGGGGCTGGTTGCCGACATTTTTCATAAATCGGTGCTGGAGAAACTGACGGGTCATATGGCCATTGGCCATAACCGCTACTCGACGACCGGCGGTAACGATCTCAAGAACGTTCAGCCGCTCATTGTCAACTTTGCGCTGGGTAATTTAGCTCTGGCTCACAACGGCAATCTGATCAATGCGCAGATGCTTCGGCATGAGCTTGAAGCCTACGGAGCGATCTTCCAGTCCACATCGGACAGTGAAGTCATAATCCACCTCATCGCCCATTCACGCGCAGACTCCTTTCTCGCGCGTATCGTCGATGCCCTGACCCAAGTCCGAGGCGCATTCTCCGTGGTGTTGATGACCGATAACGGCCTCATCGCCGCCCGCGATCCCTATGGACTCAGGCCGTTGTGTATCGGGCGCCTGCGCAGCAGTTGGGTGGTGGCATCGGAGACCTGTGCCTTTGACTTACTCGATGCCGAATATGTTCGCGAAGTCGAACCAGGTGAACTGATCGTTATCACCGAGCAAGGGCTGGACAGCCATCATCCCTTTCCTAAAGTGAATCCGGCCATGTGTGTGTTTGAATATGTCTACTTTGCTCGACCCGACAGTCGAATCTTCGGCGCGAACGCTGTCTATGGCACACGAAAAGCGTTGGGGCGGCGGTTGGCGCAAGAATCAGGGGTGCCGGCGGATGTGGTTATTCCCGTTCCGGACTCCGGGGTTCCTGCGGCCCTCGGTTATGCAGAGGGTGGGCGCATTCCATTTGAAACCGGCCTCATCCGCAATCATTATGTCGGGCGAACGTTTATCGAGCCGGAACAATCGATTCGCCACTTCGGCGTGAAAGTAAAGTTGAATGCCGTGCCGGAAGTGTTGGAGGGGAAGCGGGTCGTCGTCGTCGACGATTCATTGGTTCGAGGAACGACCAGCCGCAAGATCGTCAAGATGATCCGCCAAGCCGGGGCGAAGGAAGTGCATATGCGGATCAGTTCACCGCCGATCCTGTCGCCTTGTTTTTATGGGATCGACACGCCGACCAAGAAAGAGCTGATCGCATCCGATCATTCGATTGAGGAAATCCGTAAATATATTACGGCCGACAGTCTGGCGTATCTGAGCATCGACGGCATGCTGACATCCGCGCCGATGCCGCCCGATCAGTATTGTACCGCCTGCTTTACCGAGCGCTATCCCATTCCGTTTACTCGCGCGGAAGAGCTCCAGCTCGGGTTGTTCGAATCAGGGCATTGAGTGGCTGGGACTCCTGCGACATGATGGCTCCAGAGCAAGACGACGAAAAAGAGCCGCAGCCAAGAGGTCGGCCTCGAGTGCCGGTCGACTATCCCGTCCAATTCACAGGGGATGATGGATCGGGCTATGGGACAGTGATGAACCTGACACTTGCCGGAGGTGAGGTTGACAGTCAGATCCAGTTCCCTCTCGGGGCGTGTGTGCGTCTCCATGTCCAACCTCCAGGTGCCCGGCCTCCGATCATCATCGCTCGCGCGATTGTCCGATGGAAACGCGATGATAGATTTGGACTTGAGTTTGTTCGATTTGAAGGGACGGCAAAGGAACAACTCAAGGATATGCTGAATCAGCCAGAAGACCCTGCCGTGGATTAGCTTCGCTCCTGCCGTACGGTTGCCGCTTCAAAAATTGCCATGGTAGGATGCAGCTCTTAGGCGCGGATGATCTGAGCAGATGCAAAGGTCTTCCGGCGAAGCACAGGAGCAGCAGAGGATCATGGTTTCTTGATCACGAGGCTCTATTCTCTTCTCGAAAGGGAAGTTGCGATGAGCGAGGGGCTCAACAGCCAGATCCAGAAGATCAAGCGCATGGCCTGCGGGTTCCGCAACATCGAGCACTTCAAAACGGCGATCTACTTCCACTGCGGAGGGCTCGATCTCTACCTATGCTGAACCCGGGATCGCCAGAGAAGCATCAGTCCCCCTTCGCGCGCGATAATAAGAGTGCAGAGAGGAGAAAAGGAAATAATGGATGAGATGGAGGAAGGGAAACAAAAGTTTCTAGAAGTGGTACAGGGAATTGACGGGTCTGTCCAAGTCGTGATTCCTGTCACTCCCTCCAACAGTATGTTCTTGATCTCGCTGACGAAAGGGCCGAATCGTAAATTTATCACCGTCCCCGAAGACGACATTATCGATTTGCCTCACGAAGCAAGCATTCGGACGAAAGTCACCAAGACGGTCAAGGACGCCATCGCAGCCCTGTGAGTTCTGTGATGTCATGAATCCCCAATGATAATAAGTCGCCATATCTTGCTATGAAACAAGTCCTGCCCGATATCTGGCAATGGTCGTGGTTTTCCGAGGAGAAGCAGCTCGACTTCAATGGATTGTTTCTCGTGATCGGTGAACATAAGATTCTGGTAGACCCACCCCCGATGACGGCCGAGGCGAGGGCGGTCGTCCGCCGACATGAGCCGATTGACTACATCATCATCACGAACCGAGATCACATCCGAGAGGCTGCGGCCTATCAGGCAGAGTTCAGGTGTCAGCTGCGAGTGCCGGAAGCCGATGCTGCCCAGATGGATGTGACGCCAACGAAGACCTACAAGGATGGTGAGCTATTACCCGGCGGGATCTGGGCGATCCATCTGAAGGATCAAAAGTCTTCGGGAGAATCCGCATTGTTCATAGAACGGGGGCGAGGTGTGCTGATCGTAGGGGATGCGCTGATCGGCAAACCGCCCGGTTCCCTCTGTCTGCTTCCTGCCGAAAAGTACGCGGACGTCCAAAAGGCCAAGGACGGGCTTTGCCGCCTCTTGAAGTACAACTTCGATAGCCTGCTTGTCGGAGATGGCGCCTCCATCCTTGCCGGCGGGAAACAGCCAGTGGAACAGCTCTTGTCAGTGACGTCATGACAGTGCGGCACAGCCTCTCCGAAGAATTGAATCGACAAGGCAACGAGCATTTCTCACGAGGGTACTACACGGAGGCCTATACCTGTTACGCCAAGGCGTTGGAATATGATCGGCTCACCGGTGATCAACGTGCCCTGGTCGCCACACTTGGGAACCTGGGGAACATTTGCGCGGTCAGCGGACGGCGCGATGCGGCCCAGGCGAATTATCAGGAGGTCTTGGAATTGCAAAAAGTTTTCGGTGATGAAAAAGGCATTGGGACGACGCTGGCAAACCTCGGAAACCTTCGGGCTGATGCCGGCGAATGGGATCGGGCACGGGCGTATTATCTGGAGGCCCTCGATCTCATGACCAAAACGCATGATGAGCCGGCCCAAGCCGTCCTGTTCTCGGACCTTGGTTTGGTGGCTCGTGAAACCGGTCACTTTGAGGAGGCTATTCAGTTGTACGAACGATCGTTGGAGTTGATGCGCCGGTTGGGGAATCTGGGCGGTGTTGCGGACGCCTGGCGTATGATCGGCCGCACATTCTTGATGCAAAAACGCTACGACGAGGCCACCGCCTGTTGTCAAACCAGCCAGTCGGTCGCCGAGCGGTTACGCGATGAGCTTCGCGTCGGCGGCGCCCGATACGTGTTGGCTCAATGTTATGAGGACATGGGGCGTTTGCAGGACGCCGCCGATCTGCTCGAACAGGTGGTATACATGGATCGTAAGTATTGCCTGCCGAAACTGGAAGAAAACACGCAACGCCTACACACCCTTCGTGTCCGTCTCGCCGATCCGTATCAGTCGGGACCTCGTCGAGGGATGCAAGCATGACGGAGCCGGCTTCCTCACCATGGGCCCAGCTTCGTGCTGACCTGCTTCGCTCTTTCCCCAAGTTTTACGAATTGGAGCCCAACGGTCCGCTCGTTATGGATCTGGGGGCTGATGGTTGGCTCTTGGAAGTCAGACCGGACGGGAGAGTCCTTTGCCAATATGGGGTCGCGATGGAAGATGTCATGGCGATGATGTCGGAAGGAACGCCGGAGGATTTAGGAACCGATGAAGTCGCGAAGCAGGCCAAATACTTTCTTCAGCCGGCTGTCGCCAAATACCGGGCGCTCCTCCTTCAATCCGGGTTTATTGAGGAGACCGAGATGACTGACGAGTTTGTGGCGGTCACGTTTGCACGAGATGCGGATCTGCAGAATCGAGCCAAGCTGGAAGATCTCCTCCGATGGTGCTGCAGGCAAATCGGAAGCGCATCGTGACTCGACGCATCACGACCTTCGACGAATTTCGTAACGCAGTCTCAGCCTATCGATTGCCACGAGTGTTGCTGGTTGCGCTGGAACTGGATCTCTTCACGACTGTCGGCGATCGATCGTGGACCATTCCTGGACTTGCCAAGGAGCTCAAGGTCAGCGAACGGGGTTTGAGCATCCTGTGTCGTAATCTCGCTGCGGTCGGGATATTACAGAAAAAAGGAGCCAGCTATAAGAATAGCCGGTTGGGAGCAACAGCGCTGAATGCCCACCATCGCGCCTATCGAGGGGGCTATTTGAATTTGATCAAAAGCCATTGGGGGGACTGGATACGACTGTTGGAATCCGTGCGGAGTGGCTTGCCGATCGACCATGATACTCCAGATAGTCCCGACTACCGTCGACAATTCACGTGGGCCATGCACCACAGGACCTTGGAAATTGCCCCGGCAATTGCGGCCCAGATTTCTTTCGCTGGTTCTACAACACTGCTGGATCTTGGTGGAGGGCCAGGCACCTACGCCATGGCGTTTCTCGCGAAGCACCCACTGCTTCGTGCTACCGTCTGTGATCGAGAGGCCGCGCTTGAGGTAGCTAAAGAAATCGCCTGCACTCACAAAGTGAGGCGGCGACTCTCTTATCTCCCGCTTGATTTCTCCAGCGAACCCATCCCTGGGACCTATGATGTGATCTGGTATTCGAACGTGCTGCACATATACTCGCCCGAAGAGAACCAAGCTATTTTTCGCCGAGCTTGGGCTGCATTGAGGCCGGGGGGCCGCTTCATCATCCAAGACGCGTTTCTGCATGATCGCAAAGGTTTGTATCCAGTAGAAGCAAGTCTGTTTGCTGTGTCGATGCTGTTGTTCACGCGAGGTGGAAATACCTATTCCGCATCGGAAACGACGAGATGGCTGAAAGAAGCTGGATTCGTCAGCGTCAAGCCCGTCCCACTCAAGGAAGGGACGGAGGACTGGGAGGGTGGGATTCTGGAGGCCTCGGTCCCTGGCCCACGTCCAAAAACGACAGTCCGCCAAACACGATCAAGCAGCAATAAAAAAGCCCGCTGACTCCGCTGGCCATCATGGAGACAACACCTTCTGAATCCTTTGCTGGTGCCTGAATGATCGTTGCGACGTCCATTGCCAACCCAACCGTAGCGTAGAAGACACAAACCGCTGATGCCCATCGAAACTGGAACCAAATCAGAAGAGCGAGTCCAAGAGGTATGAGGATAAAAAAGTTGATCTTCCAATCCATGACGAGTGGAGTGGAGGCGCCATTCTGTACGAAGAGAAACCCTGCCTCAACGATGAGGGTGCTGAGTACTAGAGCTAGCAAGGGGCGTTGTTGCATCCGGTGACTATAGACTGTCGAAGAAAAGTTCGGCAATGGGTGCCTGGTTGTCGTGAATACCTGAGCGTGAGCCTGTTTCCATGATAGATACCGATCAGTTAGTGGAGGACCAGTTGCCCGAGCGGGCCTGTCTTCTGCTGTATGATGGGGAATGTCGACTCTGCGTTTTCGCAAAAGCGCAGATTGACCAACTATGAGTTGGTCAATCGGGAACAGGTGTCAGGTTCCTCACATATCAGAGCGATGAGGCCAAACTGGCCCTAGGGCGAGAGTATCGTCCTGGTCGCCCTGAGACGGCTTTCTTGATTCGACCTTCAGGAGAAGTGCTCAAAGGGCTCGACGCGTTTCTCCCTCTCGTCCCTAACCTCCCAGGTGGGAAACTTCTGCTGTGGTGGTTAGGGTTCCCTTCCACAAAGCGGCTGGCCGAATGGGGCTATCGCATAATTGCACGCCATCGGTATCAATGGTTTGGCGAAGCCAAGCACCCCAGTCGACAAAACTGACGAAGCGCGTCCTTTTCTTCTCCAAGCCCCCCTTTCGAGGGGCTTCTTCCTAACAGCGAGGAATTTACGAACGACCTACCCTCTTTCAGAATGCACACAGTTGTTTGGAGGGTAGATATATGTTGCACACATGGGTTGTGTCGGCGAGTTGTTCTGACCTGACTGATCAACCGCGGGGTGGAGCGTACCATGCCCCTTCGAGGATTCTGAGCTGGGTAGTCGCAGTCGTCTTGTGTCTCTCATCCTCCATTGGTCAGGCTTGGGACGCAACCGGCGCAGAAGAAAAAAAGACAATTGTGGCAGCGGGGTTTGGGTATCAAATCGGTACCGTCTCAACGATCACAGTGAAGGTCTATGACGCTGAATCGGGCAACATCTTGTCTGATGAAGTCTACGAGCTAGCCGTCAAGGAAAGCGATGGGGTGAGGTCGAGTCGCGGGCCGCGTATTTTTGCTGGTGGAGTTGGGCTTGGCGCGACAGATCTCTCTAATTTTGTATTGCGGGTATACGATGCAAACACCGGAGTGTTCCAATGGGAAGGGCGACTCAATTTGGTGCAGCCTGACGGGAAGGCAGAAGGGAAGCTCGTATCGACCGTGCTGCCGCGGCACGCAATCATCACGAAGGTGCAGATTGTTGAAGCGACTATCGAGGAGCCGGTGTTTTTACTGCGCGCAATGGACCTGGCGACCGGCATGCTTGTATGGGAGGATGAGTTTACGACTGTCCGAATGAGAATTCCACGAGCCCAGCTGATTGCAGGCCCATCGCTCCAGCCGAAGAGCAGCCCACTCGCGAACTCTCATACCTTTGACTTCAGTATTCGCATGTACGATCCAAGTGGAAAGAAAGTTTTGTGGGAGGATCAGCTATCTCAGCGGGAGTCCGATGAAGGGCCAGAGCAGTCGCACAGCGATCAGGCTGATCTACTTCCCTCTTGGCCTAACTTCCCGCAGGAAGAGCTTGTAGCAGGATCGATCTAGCAGCGCGAGTATCTAGTAATCTAAGGCCAATCGACTAGCAAGCAAGTAGAGCGACGTTACGGTTGGCTCGCTTGGAAGCTCTCGAGCCACTGCCGGTGAAACTGTTCGGAGGAGACAGATAGTTTGTTCTGAATCGCATCGGCTAAGGATGACTTCGCTTGCAACGCATTTAGCAGTTCATCAACGCGGGCCATTCCCCATCGCTCAATCAAGTAGCGTGTTGCCGAATTCGCTTCTGCGTAGGCTACTATCGACGCACTCGCCGGCAGTGCGCCCCAAGAGCCTTCTAAATACGTTAAGGGAATGAACCGTAAAATCTCCGCTCATGGCCTGATCAAGCTCGGGCCACGCATCTCCAGCCAATTGCATGGCCAGGCCTTCGTTCAGCCAGGTCGGCAACGCGCCGCTGCTTGCTCCGAAGCGATCATGGAGTAGGGCGTGGACATATTCGTGACGAAGTACGCTCGCCAACCACTTTCGATCCGTGGTCGCCCCTTGAGTGGGGATCTGAATGCGCCCAAGGGTGGGATCATAGAGACCATCGGCCCAAGCCGGGCTTCCGGTCGCCCCTTGAAACGAATCCTTGGCGTGGAGGATGACCATGATCGGCTTCGAAGGGAAATGACTGAACTTCTGTCCAATCTCTCGATAGGCTTCTTCCAGAATCTCCAGCGCTGAGATCCAAGTATTCTGGTCTTCCTCACCATCGAACTTCACGACAAAGTGAGTGCTGCTTTTTGCAGTCATGCGGGATTCAACCGACTGCGTGCGGCGCACTTTTGTCGTGACGGCAGCGAGGTAGGACCGCAATCCTGGATCGTGTCGTGCTCGGTCAGCTGCCTGGTCCAAGTGTTTTGCGGCTTCCTGTAGTTCATCCTGTTCTTGCAACAGGTCAGCCATAGCCAGGTGCGGGAATGGTTCTTCTGGGGCCACCTTCATCAATTTCATTAGGAATTCTGCATCCAGCCCTCTGTCTCGCTGTTCCCAATAGGCATGGGCCAGATTCATAAGGATCACGGAATTCGAGTCGTCGAGATCCGCCGCTCGCTTGAACGTTTTGAGCGAAGCCCGAGTGCCATTGAGTCGTTCCTGCTGCAATCCGAGATTGTTCCACAGGATTGCGACGAAGGGCTTGGACTTTGCGTTTGACAGGACAGTCGAAGGGAGCTCTTTCAATTTCGTTTCGGCGAGCGATAAGTTATGTTTTTCAATTTCATCGCGAATGGCTTCCAGTAGGCCCTCATGGGGGGTAGGCGGAACCACACTGTAATCGAGTACGCGAACCGATTTGTCCTCACTTTCGGGTGACCCGCTTCGTGGCGGAGCGGGAGGAGGCGCGACCGGTTCGACGGTTTCTGTGCGCTGCACCGTCGGTGGCGGCAGGATGGGCTTGAGAAATAGGTTGTAGCCAATCACCAGAGCCAGGCCGGCTGCAAGCGGTATCAGAATATGTTTGATGTTGCGGCGGTACATGAATTGTTAAAATCGAGTGTAGCACCCTACGGAAAAGCGACCAAGTAATCGGATGAAAACAGTCGACGGATCCTGATACGTGGTGTAGCTGCTTCATTGAGCGCTGAGGGTTGCTGTGTTACGATCCCCTCCCGTATGCCGGCTCCCACTAAATCGAGTCCGCACACGCCGCTTCAGGAGTGGTTGGACCGCATCGCGCGCCCGATCGAGTTTGCGAGCCGAGATGCTGGTGCTCACCTAGGCGCTGTCACAAATCTCAGTTCATTTATCTCGTCCCAAGTCTTGTCGGCTCTCCGTCAAGACGTGTACTCCAAGGCCATTGAAGCCCGTCTGATTTCATTGCGGGATCTCTTCGTCGATTTTCACTCCGGGCTGCCGCTTGATGAGCAGCGTCGACGATTGCAGACGGCGTCGGTGCTCATTAAGGCGCTTCGAGCCGTTGATCAAGAGAATCTCATCCCCCAAAAAGATTTGCCAACGCAGGCTTCCAGTCACTCCAAAGTGGCGGGCGCCGGCAGATCCGATCTCTGGAATCTTTCTGTCCGGTTCATCAAAGGTGTCGGGCCGAAGCGCACCAATGTTTTGCAACGATTGCAGATCGCGACGGTGGAGGATGCGCTCTGGACCATCCCGTGGCGTTATGAAGATCGATCGATCATGACACCGATCGGAAATCTCGTTCCGGGGATGAGTGTCTCGATTTGTGGGGTGATCGGCTCATGTGAGGCGAAACGAACAAGGAATCGGCGGTTGAGTCTCGTGGAAGTCGGCGTTGAAGATCAGTCTGGGCGAATGCAGGTGGTCTTCTTCAATCAATCATATTTGGAGGAGATGCTGACGGTTGGGACTCGCGTGATGATGAGCGGTCGGGTGATAGCCGATCGACAGGGATGGATGGTCCCGCGCATGGATGTGGCGCAATATGAAATCATCGGAGAAGATACCGAATCGACGTTGCATGTCGGTCGAATCGTTCCAATTTATCATGAGACCAAGGGATGGACCTCTCGTCAGATGCGGATGCTGGTGAGGAATCTGTTAGCAGACCATGGGCGTGAGGTCGTAGACCATCTGCCCATGTCTCTTCGAGCGCGGCAGCGGCTGATCCCGATTCATGACGCGCTGCAAGATGTCCATTTCCCCAAGACCGGCACGGATCTTCAGCTTCTGGAACGAGGGAAGACGCCGGCGCACCGGCGTTTGGCGTTCGAAGAACTCCTCTTGCTCCAATTGGCCTTGGTGAGCAGGCATCGAGCGGTGCACGAAGAGCCGAAGGAATTGCGGTTCAACTCGCAGACACCTCTCTTAGAAAAGCTTGGTCGACTCTTGCCATTTTGCCTCACAGCCGCACAGGATCGGGTCATTCGCGAAATATTTCAGGACATGATTTCGCCGCGTCCCATGAATCGTCTGGTGCAAGGCGATGTGGGATCTGGGAAAACGGCGGTTGCCTTGCATGCGCTGGTGCTGGCCTGCGGTTCAGGCTATCAGGCTGCGCTGATGGCACCGACCGAGATTCTGGCGGAGCAGCACTATCGGAACCTGTCAGGAATGCTGCAGGCCCTCGGGCTTCAGACGACTCTCGTGCGTGGGGGAGAGAAATCCTCGGTGAAGAAGATACAGGCTGAGCGACTGGCATCGGGTGAGGTTCACGTGGCGATCGGAACGCATGCCCTCATTCAGCAGGGAGTACAATTCAAGAACTTGGGGTTAGCAGTAGTCGATGAGCAGCATAAGTTCGGTGTTCTGCAGCGAAAGACTCTGATCGACAAGGGCTACAAGCCGGATGTGCTTGTCTTGACGGCCACGCCCATTCCCCGGACATTGGCCATGACGGTCTATGGTGACCTTGATGTCTCGGTGATTGATGTCCTGCCGCCTGGACGAAAGCCGGTGCGAACATTTCTTTTTCAGGACGCGCAGCGACGGCGTGCCTATCAGATTGTGCGCGATGAGTTGCGCGCCGAACGGCAAGCGTATGTGGTCTATCCGCTGGTGGACGAATCGGAAAAGGTTGATCTTCAAGCAGCGATTCAGGGAGCCGAGCAGTTGCAGAACGGGGAATTTTCGGAATTCCGTATCGGCCTACTGCATGGGCGCATGAAAGCGGCTGAAAAAGAAGCGGTAATGGCCGACTTTAAGGCCGGAAGGATTCAGGTGTTGGTCGCGACGACGGTGATTGAAGTCGGGGTCGATGTGCCGAATGCGACAGTCATCTTGATCGAACATGCCGAGCGGTTTGGCCTCGCACAATTGCATCAATTGCGCGGACGAGTCGGGCGAGGCAACCAACAATCCTATTGTCTCTTGATGGCCCAGCATCTGGGACGAGGACGGGCGCAGTCGGGCGGACGTGCGATGGGAAGTGAGGAATCGGTGTCTACGGCAAGAGAACGACTGGAGGCGCTGGTCCGGTCACACGATGGATTTGTGATTGCCGAAGATGATTTGCGAATCAGAGGCCCTGGAGAGTTCTTTGGGTTGCGCCAATGGGGGATGCCGGAGTTTCGTGTGGCGAATCTGGTAAGCGACGCTGATCTGTTGCAGCAGGCCAGGCAGGAGGCTTTTTCGCTGCTGAAAACAGACCCAGGATTGAAAGAGCCGGCCCATCAGGAATTGCGAGAGGCGATGTTGCGGAAATGGGAGAAAAAGTTGGAGTTGGGTTCAATCAGTTGAATGAACTGATACGCTGACGGGAGTGCAGGCTGACAAGATAGAATTGTCGCTGTCAGCGTGACACATGGTACCCTGTCAGCCAGGAGTCGTATGGGTTTGTTGCAGCGGATGAAAGATGACTTGCGAGCCGGGATTGCTACCCTGCGCCTGGGGACTGTTCATGCGGCAGGACGTGCTCTGGAAGAGACGGAATTGCTCCGCATGAGGCTGGAGCTCCGCAAGCTTGAACAGCAATTGTCTGATTTGTACAAAGACATCGGTGAGCGGGCCATCGATATGAAGGAACGGGGCGAAACGGCGGAGCGGGTGGTGTACGATGCTGAGATCGTGCGCCTTGTTAAAGAAGTTGAGGTGCTTAAGGAGTCGCGGAAGAAATTGGAAGCCGACATGGAAGACATTCGGAACGAGCAATGACCGAGTCGCGTCAGCACACGCGACGATTCGCCGGCATCGATATCGGCACCCTCACCTGTCGCTTGTTGATTGCGGATCTAGCCCCTGGGCATCCCCTCACAGAACTTCGATCAGAACGGCGCATCCTCCGCTTGGGGGAAGGTGTCGATCAGACTAAACGACTGAGTCCAGTCGCAATGGATCGGGTTCTTGCCTGTCTCCAAGAGTGGCGGAATGTCATCAACAGCTATCACGTTGAGGCTATTGCCGTCGTGGCGACGAGCGCAGTCCGAGACGCTGTGAATCGAGATGATTTTCTTGAACGGGTCAAGCGAGAAGCCGGGTTTGATGTTGAAGTCATTTCAGGGGAGGAAGAAGCGCGGCGAACGTTGCTCGGGATTCGTTCAGGACTTCCTACAGGGGTGACCGACATTCTGGCTCTGGACATCGGCGGCGGGAGCACCGAGTTCATTCTGGATAGACCTGGCGGGAAGCCTATTGTGCAGTCAATTGATATCGGAGTCGTCCGCCTCTGCGAGCGGGTGCTGCACCATGATCCACCGACTGCCGAGGAGCTCCAACAGACACGCGAGTGGGTGACCCGAGAAACGAAAGCGGCTGTTGCCGCGATGGGTGACTATCGACAAGCTAGATTTGTTGGAACGGCTGGCACAGTCACTTCTCTCGCAGCCATGGCTCAGAAGCTCCCGACCTATGAACCGGCTAGAATCCACAACTACGTGCTGAGATTGGAAACTCTCAGAGAGTTGGAGCGTGCGCTGCTCACTAGAACAAAGGCCGAGCGAGTTGGTTTGCTAGGCTTGGAAAAGAACCGCGAAGAAGTCATCGCCGCCGGGGCGATCATTATTCGGCCGATCATGGAGACGCTAGGGCAGCAGAGCGTGCTTGTCAGTGATCTGGGATTGCGGGAAGGGGTGCTGATAGATTTGGAGAGGCAGGCAGGAAATCGGTGAGCCAGGAAGAGAATGACAGAGTTGCTCGTGCTCAACCGGTAGACTACAATGCAATTCGGTGGGAGACACCGTCATGAGAATTTCAAAGATGACCCGTCGTCGAGGGAGAAAACCAAAGATCATGGTTGCCGATCCTCTGCTCACGGTCCTCCTCGCCAAGGATAATGGCCACTATTGTGCCAAGTGTCCAGAGCTAGATCTTGCGACGGAACTTCCGACCGCCGATGCTGCCTTGGAAGATCTGATTGAAGCTATTCGGGACTACGCGAAGGAATATCTCCAAGATCGCGATCGATATGCCATAAGCCTCAACAGAGCCCACCATGCGCCCTATATCGAGGCCATTGCCGCTTGCAAGACCGATTGGGAGTTGCGGACGTTGATCGAGATCAAGCATGACCTCGTTCACGTATAACGATTTCCGTGTTGTGCTCAAGGGGCAGGGTTCGAACATCTCCATTCAGAAAAACATGAAACCTGGTGTCGCTCGACGGCTGTAGATGGCTTATGCTTATCCGCTTGTTTCAGCAGACCGCAATGGGTAGTATCGTGGGATGCCTCGACCGAGTTTCCCCAAGAGCCTGCGGCAGTTCCAACAACAGTTTGCCAGCGAGGACGCTTGCGCGGAGTATCTGACGGCATGCCGCTGGCCAGATGGGTTCCGGTGTCCGAGGTGCGGTCAGACGTCCGCGTACGGCTTGGCAGGCCGCCGGCGCTGGCAGTGTGCCTCCTGCCGCTATCAGGTCTCTGTGACGGCCGGGACAATCCTCCACAATTCGAAGACCCCGCTCATGACGTGGTTTTGGGCTGCGTATCTGATGACGACGGATAAGCGTGGGCTGTCGGCCCTCCTCCTGCAGCAGCAACTGGGACTCAGCCGCTACGAGACCGCGTGGATGATGCTGCACAAGCTCCGTCGCGCGATGGTGAACGCGGCGCGGGACCCGCTTTGCGGCGAGGTTGAGATGGACGAGACCTGGGTGGGGGGAACTCAGACAGGACTGCGGGGCAGTCGCCAGCTCAGAGGGCGCAACGCCGCGCTGGTTCTGGTTGCAGTCGAACGGCGGGGACGGGCGTCCGGTCGAGTCCGGATGGAGGTCATACCCGATTTCGCAGGAACCACCATCAAGGAGTTCGCTGCCAGAAACATCGCCACAGGTACCACCATCTCCACCGATGGCCTCTCGAGCTTCGGGGTGCTCACGGCGAGCGGCTATACCCATGTGCCACGAACGCAGCCGCCCCCGCTTCAGTTGCGCCAAGGAGCCAAGTCCGTCGTTCCGCTTGCCGACCGGATGATCGGGAACCTTCAGAGCTGGCTGGTCGGCACCCACCACGGCGTCAGCCGCAGCCAGCTCCAGGTCTATCTCGATGAATTCGTCTTCCGCACGAACCGTCGTCGTGAACCGAGGGCCGCTTTTCAAACCCTGCTCGGCCTTGGCAGTAACCGAGGTCCTACGGCCTACGCGCAGATTCAGCACGCCCGTGATCGCAAGCTCTTGCGGTCTGCTGAAACAAGCGGATAAGCATAAGATGGCTACACAGCTATGCCTCTTTCTGGTTGAGATGTAGGGTAAGAATTGTCAGCGCTGGAAGGCGGGGAGCTTTATCCGGAACCGTATGAGACCTCGTGTGCATACACTGCATAGCAAAACCGCGAAAAATACTCGGACTGAGGCACCCAATCCTGGCAGGTTATCGTACAGGACCTATTCAGTATCCCAGGAGGGGCGGAATCTTATACCGAATCAGATAAGTCATTTTTGGGAATAAGGTATCCCATGGTAAGTCAGTTTCTTCTTGCAGTCGTCAGCGCGTTGGGGATTGTCGCTCCTTCTGTTGCCCCGTCCGTGGAGGTAACTCGCACATGTCAGGGAAACATTGAGACCGGCTCGCGCCAAATTGTTCAGGCCGGGGTGCAATATAAGTTGAGTTATGAGGTTTCTGGCTCCACTGCAAAAATCAGATTCGCTGGAAGGAAATTCGATGCCAATGTGGAAACGGGTAGGTCTTGGACAGGGCCATGGTTCAAGAAAATGGATGACGAAATCTATTTTTCGTATTTACCAGAAGAGGGCGGCACCATCAAATTTCAGTTCTCGCAGGATCGCTGGTACTCCGGAAATTGCTGATTGAAGCGCGTATGCCCAAGCCATCATTTCACCGGACCAGTGCGAATAACAACACGGACCACGGGACTCAAAGGTTGGGGGCCAAAGACATAGACCTTGTCTAAACAACACGTTGATAGAGAACTAAGGGTATTTCTTAAATTCGTAGAGATAGCCAGTCTTGATATCGACTTAGGCTCGGTGCGCAAGCTCGAGTCACCATCACCAGATATCTTCTGTCGAACTGCTTCCAATGAAGCTCTTGCTTTCGAGCTCACTGAGTTGCTTGACAACAATTTCGCACATGGCATGGGCCGCCACTTCGAAGACAAAAAACTTTTGGAAAAGTTACACGAGAATCTTCCTTCCGACAAAAGGGAGCAATTCTATGCGCTCTATCATGATGCAGACCTCCAATTCCGATTCAACCCAAAGACGACTCATAATATTCTCAAACAGAGGATTCCTTTGGCCTTCGATGAACTCCTCAACCAACCTGAGCATTTTCAGGGCGAGATCACGACTTTTGATAACCGGAAACTATGTGAGGTGTTGCGTTTTATCAGGGTGAATCGTGGGGTTCAGGGTCCTTTGTTTGACATTGAAAGCTACATAAGGATGGGAGATCCTGTCGTTGACCGTTTAAGGGACAAGTTTGAAAAGAAATATGAATCAAGCTGTCCTATCGAGTTGCTGGCGTATATTGACGGAAATCTTAAGTTCCCTGATAACGTATGGAAGCCAGGCGTCGTACAATTCCTGGAACGATGCAGCGGCTACGGGCAATTCAGGAAGGTTTGGATTGTAGACGTATGTGCCAAGATAGTTCATTTTGAGGTAATGGCCAGCTAACGATCGAGCAGGGTCGGATGCGGGAAGCGGGGGAAACAGGGAAGTTCTATTTTTTGAGTTGAGCAATTCTGGAGTCTGATAGTTCCTGTGTGTGCGGTTGGCGAGCACAGGGAACCAATCAGGCGATCCTAAGTCCCCCTACCTCTGCGAGTTCCACCGATAGCCCCTATTCTCGGTGAACCGGGCCTTCGGCGCGCTTCCTGGTTCGTCGGTACAAGAACCCGGTCGAAGTTGCCCCTTGGTGTGGAGTCTTGTACACTTCCTACAGCGTGTTGATAGGAGTTCAGGCGATGCAAAGACATCCCACTCAACCAGACGATGCGAAGGTTGCCGCCAATTTGCGCCGCGCCATCGAGTTGACTGAGCTCGGATTGGCTCTGCGTCGGTCTGTGGTGCAACAGGATGAATCTCAGGGTGATGCCATGGTACAAGTCATGCGCGAGATTCGGCGCGCAAAAGAGCAAGCATGGCAGCAGAATCCTTCCTAGGGAAGGTCTGATTAATTCAAAGTTCTAGGTGTCGATCATGCAGATTCCCAGTGTTTTGCACACCGACCGAATGAAATTGTGAATTAATCAGAGCTTCCCTAGCTGACACGCTATCCGTGTTCATCACTTCATGAGTTCAGGACTCAGTGCATCGGATTTCCTCCCTTCTCTTCCCAACTGAGGGCAGCTTGGTTGGTTCCCCACTGCGCGCATTGACCGAGCATCGCCCTTGATCTGAGAATTTGGTAATTCTTGTGTGCGCGGTCGGCGAGCCCGGGGAACTAACTAGGCTGCCCTCAACCCCCTCATTTCTGCGAATACCACCGATAACCTTTGTTCTCGGTGAATTGGGCTTTCGGTGTCGCCACCTGGTTTTTCGAGCAACAGCACCTTAAAGTCTTGGAGTCCGAACCAAGCAGGATCGGCGAGGTCGTGATAGTGGAGGCCTTGCAGTTTGGGAAGCATATCACCCAAGGTCTGTTGCAACTCCTTCTCTGTATAGGCGCGCACGGCGAAGGGTTGGTTGATCGCCTGACAGAATCGCTGGATGGTGTAGGCTGCGCCGGTGCAGAGGACTTTCGTGTCCGGCTTGAGTCCTAGGAATTGCGGAAGAGACAGATATCGCTCCTGAAAGCCGAGCCAGCGTACCGCTTGCCGCAGGTGGCTGTATTGGACCTCGTATTCTGTATGGCCCGGCAGCTTCACGGGCGCGGGCCATCCTGCCTCAATGCCGAACTCGGTGAGAAAGGCCCGGCCACCCGGCTTGAGCACTCGCCATAATTCAGCGACGAAGCGAATCGGTCCTAAGTTGAAGATGACCGATTCCGGCGGGTCTGCTTCGATTGGAAGGCGAAGCCGCCTGATCCAATCCAGGGCTTCTTGATGTTGCGCAGTCTCACCGACCCCACACGTCAGCTCGTTTCTGCTCAGTTGCACCGGTGTCATGTCCGCCATGTTCTCGTTGTCGATCACGAGATCGATGGAGTGATCGGCAAACGGAAGCGATTCAGCATTGGCCCTGGTGCCGGAGACCTGCCATCCGCTGGCTTTGGCTCGAGTGACTTGGAGTGTGAGGAACGGTTGCGTGATGTCGAGCGACAAGTACGTGATGCCTTGCTTTTCGAAGGGCAACAGATCCTTGCCAAGTTCTTGCGCAAGGTAGCCCAGTCCCCCGCCGATTTCCAGGAGAACTTTCGGCTTGGGATTGAACCAACCGAGTCGACGGAGTTGCCGCATGAGGAGCCGCCCGTAGGTCAAGCCGCTCAGTGCTTCACTTGGTTCACGGAAGAGATGTGAGACGGTGGTTTCGATCAGGTCAAAATGACTGTCATCTTCCTCGCTGTGGGCAAGCTCATGATGATGGAAATCTTCCAGGTGTTCCTCGCCCTCGAAGCCTTCTTGTCCCGACCAGCCTTCGCGGATCTGTTGGAGCAGGATATCCCACTTGGCGTTGTGTCGATGGCCTCCTGGAGGATCCGTTCCGAAATAACAAAGGGAATAGTTGGGCGTGGCCCATCGTTCAAGGTGCCAGGACCCTGGTTGCCCGTCCGGCCCGCAGATTTTCGTGCCGTACTGTTCAACGAGCATACCGACCGTCGTATGGCCGTTCATGGCCTTGAGCATATCCAGGCCGGTGGGGTTCAGTCGGATGAGCGGCAGGTTGTCATCGAGCGGAGCAAACCACCATTCGTCTAGGTGATAGTGATACGCGACGAGGTCGGGCATGTGCCAGGCCAGGAGGCTCAGGGCCTCTCCAGTCAAGCTCCAGGGTGGATGGACAGCGGCAGCGGGTTTCATGACGAGCAGTTCTTCGTGCTGAGCTCCGGCAGCCTACAGGAGCGATCAGGCATCCTGCAAGATGGTCGGTGTTTTACAACTGAGACGGTGTTGAGGAATCGTCAGTCACGACCAGTTGGCCTCGCATGATGGGATGGATACCGCAGTGATAGGGGTACCGGCCGGCCGGCAAGCCCGGCACCGTGAAGTGTCCTCCCGGTGCCACCGCTCCCGAATCGAACAGGCAGGGACGGTCGTCCCTCATGCAGTCGCTGTGGGTGACGGTATGGTGAGTTGGCGTCGGATTATCCCAGCGAATGGGCATGCCGCTCGCCACGGTGGCGGTGGCAGGAATGTAATAGGGCGATCCGTTCTCCATCAGAATCTGTGTGGCAGGGGAGAGGTCCAAGGCTGGTCCACCTGTGGCGGCTCCGATCCCGAGGGCAATCGTCATGATGCGTAAGCGGTTCACGTTGGTGTACCCCTCATACTGGATAGTGCGGTGATTGATAAGAGTCATGAGTAAAGATAGAGGATGCTGATTCATGTTTTCGACGGCGTTAATCTTAGCATGGGATTGAGCCGGACCGCTTGTGGATGCTCGTTCATGACTCATTCTGGTGCCTGGGTGGCTACGATCGCCTCCTTAGTAAAGAAGGGAAGGGTCGATCCGAGCAAATCCGGATTGGGGTGGTTGCAAGAGGTTGTTCGTTCATGCTAGATGGAGGCCGTTACGCCGGGCTGAAACGAAGAGGAGGAATCGGAATGGCGAACAAGAAGAAAAAAGCCGTCACGAAAAAATCGTTGCGGCCGAAAAAGACGATACCGTTGCCGAAGAAGAAGGCAGTCAAGAAGACAGTGAAGAAGCGGGCAGCCGTCAAGGCGTCCAAGCCGGCCTTGAAGAAAAAGCCCGTCAAGAAAGCGGCTGGCAAACCTGCGAAGAAGGCTGCGCCCAAGGTCAGCCCGCCGAGTGCATCCGCGAAGAAAATCGTTGCGGAGCCGGACGTAGCTCCACGCAAGTCCGTAGCGACGAAACCAGCTATGCCCATAGAGCCGGACGAGGCTGATCTCGACGATGAAGATGAAATGGACAGCGATGAGCTGGGGATGGAGGACGAGGTCGAAGAAGATGACGCCCAAGAAGAGCTGGATCTCGATGCCGATGATGACAGGGACGGGTTAATCAATAAATCCGAAGACTTATTGGACGACGACTATCGGAATAACTGAGATCTCATGGCCCTCTGTGGCTTCAGGCTGGGTCCCTCGTATCTTCTGTTCGATGTAAATCACTTGTGCAAGAGCGAGGGCCTCTCAGGTTGGAGTCGCTCAGTATGTTCACTGACCGCCGCTGGAACTGATCAGTTCCAGCGGCGGTGTCTCGTCATCTTCCGAATGTTTTGTTTCTCTCCTCCGTGAAATGTGGACAGCACCTTGTTCCATTGCCACTCCGATCGTTCACCTACTGCCATGCTGAAAACGAGACGGTCTCGTTGGTGTCTGGCGCTGGTGCTTGTATGTGCCATGGTGACTTGTCCACGAGAGGCCGATGCTGGTTGCGTTGTCGAGACATCTGTAACTGGAACTGACGCGGGACTCGTGATCCATCTCTCGCCCAGCTGTACGCAGGCAGAGCGGGAGAGCCATGCCGTGCGTAGCGACGTGATTATGGATGCGATCGCCAAGGGGCGTTCCGTGGATCTCCTTGGTGTATTGGTGCGCGGGGATCTGATCTTTGATCGCCTGGTTGTACAGACGACGGCAGGCTCACTAGGGTCTGCCTCGGAGAGAGCGAACCGCGAGGATCGTGTCGGCGGCAACGGGCAGCGAGTCGTTCGTGAGGCCCTGAGCTTGCGAGATTCCGTGGTATTAGGCGCAGTGCGCCATCGGGCAGCCGACAGCACGCTTCAGTTTGAAGGACCTGTCGACTTTTCTGGGTCCCATTTCAAGGAAGGTGTGGATCTCTCCCGGTCGGTGTTCCACAAGCCGGTTGAGTTCTCACGAGCCATATTTGAGAAAGAAGCGTATTTTGTCCAGGGACAGTTCACCATGCCGGTGGGGTGTCGGGAGACCAAGTTTGGCCCCAGCACCAGATTTCATCAATCTACGTTTCGAGGTTCGGTGGACTGTACCAGCGCGCTCTTCGACGGTATGGCGGAATTCCTAGAAGTGACGTTCGAGCAGTCGGTGGTATTTGAGCGGTCGAGGTTCGGCCTGGGGACAGGATTTTCAGGGAGTCGCTTCAAGGGGCGGGTCAGCTTCAGTGAAGCGATTTTCAGTCGCGAGACGTTCTTTGGCTTTGCGGCCTTTGAGAGCGACGCGGTCTTTGCGGGTGCCCAGTTTTTAGGATCAGCTGATTTCTCGCATGCTGAGTTCCGGCAACAAGACGATTTGGCAAAAGCACGGTTCGATCACCCGCCTCTGTTAGACGAAACAAAACGGCTTGAATCAGCCCAGCCTGGCGGTCTTCTTCAAACCAGCAATGGACAGTATGCGCTTACTGCGATTTTTCTCATCGTGGCCGCTTTGCTTGTGGCCTATGCCGCAAAGCTCAAATGAAGAGCACTCGATCATCCCCAACATATAGAATCAGGCTTGCCCGTCACCCCATAAGTTGATATAACGACGCCGTGGACTCTCAGGCCGAAGATTTTGAGCAAACAGAGCTTCCGTACCAGGTCCGTATCGAAAATTTCGAGGGGCCACTGGATCTGTTGCTGCATCTCATCAAGAAGAATGAGATCAACATCTACGATATCCCCGTCGCGATGATCGCCCGGCAATACCTCGAGTATCTGGAAGCGATGGAAGAACTCAATCTCAATGTGGCGGGCGATTTTTTGGTCATGGCGGCGACGCTCTTGCAGATCAAATCCAAAATGCTGCTGCCGGTGGATGAGACGGCCGACGATGACGAGGAAGGGCCGGATCCCCGGGAAGAGCTCGTTCGACGGCTGCTGGAATATAAGGGTTTCAAAGAAGCGGCCCGTCAGCTCGACGACCAGGAAAAGGTGTGGCGTGAGATCTTTTGGCGTGAGCAAGCGCTCTCAGTAGAAGCAGCGGTTGAGGAGGATCTTTCGCTGGAGAATGTCTCGCTGTTTGATCTGGTCGATGCGCTCAAGGGAGTGCTTGAGCGGAATCCGGGCAGCAGGCTCATTGAGATTGCGCCCGACAATCTCACGGTACGCGAGCGAATGAATCTTATTTTGGAAACGCTCGAAGGCAAAGACTCGGTCTCATTTGCTGCGCTGTTCGAGGGATCGAGTCATCGGCTGGTGGTCGTCGTGACGTTCTTGGCGTTACTTGAATTGATGAGACTGCGGGTGGCTCGTGTATTCCAAGCGGAAACATTCGGACCGATTTTAGTCTCACGGATGTTCTCTTTGGTGCCTGATCCGGCAGAACTTGACGATGTCGATATGGAATGGAGGGGGACATGACGCCACTGACGGCGGATCTGGTGCATGATATGCCGGAGACGAGTACGGTGAATATGGAAGAGGCGAATGGATCGCCGTCTGATCAGAGTATCAATGGCCCTCAGGTGCAAGGCATGGGGGAACTCCAAGCGATTCTGGAAGCACTGCTCTTTGTTTCTTCCGAACCGTTGTCTGTGGCTCGCCTTGTGACCGTGATGGGGAATGTGCCGAAGATGGATGTGGAAGAGGCGCTGCGACATCTTGGCCAAGCGCTCGATCAAGATGGGCGCGGGGTGCGACTGGCTGCCGTCGCGGGCGGATACCGCCTCGTGACGAAGTTGGACTATGCGCCCTGGATCAAACGGCTGGACAAGGCCAAGACATCGGCGAAGCTGTCCCGGTCCGCGCTGGAGTCATTGGCAATCATTGCCTACAAACAGCCGTTGGTGCGGTCGGAGGTCGAAGAAATCCGTGGAGTGGAGACGTCCGGCGTCTTGCGCACGCTGTTGGAGCGAAAACTGGTGCGAATCGTCGGGCGCAAAGAAGTCCCAGGTCGTCCGATCATGTATGGGACGACCAAGTTCTTTCTTGAACATTTCGGTTTGAGCGACCTCTCGCAGCTGCCGCCTCTTCGTGAATTCAAGGAGCTCGGCGAGGCGGAGCAAGGACTTCTTCCGATGGACGGTGGAGAGGTGTTGTCTGAGGAGGGATTGATTGCGACGATCGAGACAAGTGTGGAGCCTTCAGTGAGCGATGATCTTCAAACGTCTACCTCTTTCGATGAAACGTTGGATTCCATTCCTGCCGCGCAATAGTCAACGAACAGGTCTTTGGGAGTCCAGGCGATAGGCTAGTGTGTGGTGTTTGGCCTTCGAGCCGTCACTAGACCCCTTGGTCTTCACCAGCTTCCGTAATAAGAACGTTACTTTTTCCTAGGCGGTGGGTTCTTGAGTCGCTGGAGTTCCACGCTCTGTTCGTCCACCTTTTTCTGGAGCGCTTTCAGCTCTTCCTTAAACGCCTGCAGGTCGGCCTCATTTCTGCCACCTGGTGCGGCTTGCACGGGAATCGATGGGGGCTGTTGTGGAACGGGCGCTGCGACCGTGGGAATCGGCTGTGCAACGGGGGCGGATGGTGGAGGTGTCGCAAGGACTCTCGCCAGCAGTTGATAATCAATGGCGAGTGATCGATCTTCTGACTTTCCAATCCAGCTCGATCGGTCATATACATCCGGTCGGAGGGCGGCCTCCGGGAGGAAGGTCACTTCGCGGTCACGCAGGCCATCCGTATCTGGGAGTGGACGTGGCTCCTTGTGGCTCGTGGTGGGTTTTTTCCCTGGATAGTATCGGTAGTGAGTCAACGTGAAATGCAGCGAGAGACCGTCAGCGAAGAGATGCCCCGAGGTCGTCTCTCTATTTTGATTGACCTTTGAAGCCTGTGATAGCTGCGGTGTGGAATAGATATGAAAACCCACTCGTTGATTGGGCGTCGCTTGTGCAAGGGCGGTGGCAATATGTGGAGTCAAAAATGCGATATCATCCTCGGAGAATGTCCGAATATCGTTCAGGTTTGTCGACTTCAAGGCTTTACCAAGCAGCAGCAAGAGTCCGGATTTTTCTTTTGTGTGTACCCCGCGCAAGATGTCAGCGACGGTCGTCTCGGACAATTTGATGGGGTGGGCCGCCTGGGAGGAGTTGTCGGAGACATTCTCAAGGAACACTGAGCCGAGCGGAGCCTCGTGAATGGGCGTGGTGGGGCGAGGGCCGGCGCAACCCATTGCCAGACAGCTCATCGTGAGAAGACTCAGAGCCAACGTCAATGAGGAGTGTTGCATGAAATCCATGATGTTGTGTTATTGAGTTGAGTTCAAGCGATACGCAGTGTAACAGGAACATCCGGTAAAAACAAAAACACCGGCATCCAGTTTGTAGCGGGTCGTGTGGTCCTGGAGGATGGTAGCTGCAAGGCCGCTATTCAGGATGACTCTCATGCTGGGTGAGCAAGTGAGTCCGGCAGTCAGATGGAGCGTTCTCCACGATGCAGAAGGGAATGGAACGCTTGGCTGGGGATGGCTTCTCGCTTGGTTTGCGGATAAATCACGTGCATTGATGAGCGGACATCGTCATTGACGGGATGAGAAGATTTTGTATACAATCTCGTCGCCCCACGGAGGCGAACGGGTTTGAATGCTTATTAGGCGCAAGCGAAACAGTCAATCACGCAGTAACGCGCATTCCATACAGCGCACGGTACTCGTCAACATCCACTCTTGGTGGCCCCCTTTAGGGAGTTCCGATAGTTTCCACTGGCTCTCTGACCTTCCAAAGAAAGGAGGGAGATGGGTCTGTTCATGAGCCAGGTAGTTCGGTGTAAGGCTGTACAGGAGCCCGCTCGAAGAATCTGTTAGGCGAGAGACACCTGACAGGTGGCCGATCGTTTGGGAGAGGAGGGGCAGGGCGGCAGCAGCAGGGACCGGCAAGTGGCAACTCACGGCAGACACAAAGGAGTGATGCAGTATGGATACGAACACCCCACAGGATGGAGCAAGCAGCAAGGACGCGGCGACCCAGATGGATTCCCCGGGGTCCTCGCGACGGGAATTTCTCGGCCAGAGCGGGCGGGTCGCGGCCGGCGTCGGCGTGGCGGCGCTGTTGGGCAATCTGGGCCAGTATGCCCTGTCGTATGGGGCGGGCGGCCCGCCGATCAAGATCGGGATCTTACATTCGCTGAGCGGCACGATGGCGATCAGCGAAGTGTCCTTGCGCGATGTCGTGTTGATGGCCGTCGAGGAAATCAACAAGGCGGGCGGCGTCATGGGGCGGCCGATCGAGGCGAAGATCGTGGATCCGGCGTCGAATTGGGACCTGTTTGCCGAAAAGGCCAAGCAGCTGCTGTTGGAAGACAAAGTGTCGGTGGTGTTCGGCTGCTGGACGTCGGTGAGCCGGAAATCCGTGCTGCCGGTCTTTGAAAAGAACAATGGCTTGCTCTTCTATCCCGTCCAGTACGAAGGCGAAGAGTGTTCCCGCAACGTGTTCTATACCGGCGCGGCGGTCAATCAACAGGCGGCGCCGGCGGTGGAATACTTGATGAGCCCCGAAGGCGGGAACTACAAGAAGTTCTATCTGTTAGGCACGGACTACGTGTATCCGCGCACCACCAACAAGATTTTGCGGGCCATGCTGTTGGCGAAGAAAGTGCCAGCCGCGAACATCGAAGAAGAGTACACCCCCTTCCATCACCAGGACTATCAAACCATCTGCGGGAAGATTAAGAAATTTGCCGCCGGCGGCGGGGCGGCGGTGATCAGTACCATCAACGGAGACAGCAACGTGCCGTTCTATAAAGAGTTCGGCAACCAGGGGTTGCGGGCCGAAGATGCCCCGATCATGGCCTTCAGCGTGGCCGAAGATGAGTTGCGCGGGATGGATACGAGCGCGCTTGTTGGGCACTTGGCGGCCTGGAATTACTACCAGAGCGTGGATACCCCGCAAAACAAGACATTCGTGGCGAACTTCAAAGCCTATTGCAAGCGCAACAACCTGCCGGATGGAGAAAACCGGGTCACCGACGACCCCATTGAGGCCGCGTATTTCGGCGTCTATGTGTGGAAGCAGGCCGTGGAAAAGGCCGGGTCCATCGAGGTGGATAAGGTGCGCAAGGCCGTCTATGGGCAAAAGTTCCTGGCGCCCGGCGGTCAGATCATGATGGATGAAGCCAACCAGCATACGCACAAGCCGGTGCTGATCGGCGAAATTCTGAAAAATGGGCAGCTCAAGGTCGTGCATCGCTCCAAAGGCCTGGTGAAGCCTGAGCCCTGGAGTGAGTACACCAATCCCGAGAAGGGATGCGACTGGATTAATCACCAAGGGACCTATCAGAAGAAATAGGAGCGGGACGCAAGCCGGTTCACCGGCCGTTCTGATACTGGGTCCAGGTTTTCTTGGGAAAGCGCTGGAATCTCTCGTGCTGAGGGATTCCAGCCTCCCTGCCAGTACCGTCGTGTACTGATTGGCTCAACGGAATTGTAGGGAGGTTGTGCGGTGATACGTTTGGCCCACGTCCCGACATATGTGCGTGCGCTCGCCCTGGTCACGTTCCTGCCTATCGGGCTCAATCTCCCGTCGGTACTGGCAGCTGATGAAGTGGCTCCTGCGACTCCAACGGTCGCTTCCCCAGCGCAATCGGCCACGCCGATCGACCAAGCACTCCGCGATATCACGAGTGAGGACGCGGCGGTCCGGAGCGCGGCGGCGGCGCTCCTCATTGCACAGGGCGATGCGAGCCTGCTTCCCCAGCTCGATGCCATCCGTGCCGAGGCAGATCGAGCGACTCGGCAAGCCCTCAAGCCCGTGATCGATCTGCTGAAGAACCATGCCAATCTGACCAGTGCCCAGTCGGATACCCGGCGGTCGGCGGCCGCCGATCTGGTGGGCACGGGCCGGCCGGAAGCCATTGCCTGGCTGGAGCAGGCGGCGGCGAAGGAGTCCGTCTGGTGGGTCAAGTACACGATGGAAGAATCCGCACAGCTGCTCCGGCTTCGTGCTGACGCGCACGCGGTCCGCGTGGTCGCCGTCACGAAGCTCGGGGAGCTCAGAAGCCAGAACGGGCTGTCGGCGCTTAAAGAATTGGTGGACGCCGGCGCCCAGAGTGGGGCCACGGACGAGCAGCGCGCGTTGGCGGATGCGGCGCAGGCGTCGATCGGGCAGATTGACGCATGGTTCTGGTGGGCGGGCGCCATCGAGACGTTCTTCCGCGGCATCAGTCTCAGTTCGATTCTGTTGATGATGTCGCTGGGCCTGGCGATCGTCTTCGGCTTGATGGGGGTCATCAACATGGCGCACGGCGAGTTGATGATGGTGGGCGCCTATGCCACGTTCGTGACGCAACAGGCGTTCGTCGGCTGGGTGTCTCCCGAGCTGTTCGACTGGTACTTTCCCGTGGCGCTCCCCGTGGCCTTTCTTGCGGCCGCGGCCTTCGGGTGGGTGCTCGAGGCGACGGTGATTCGCTTTCTCTATGGGCGACTGCTGGAGACCCTGCTGGCGACGTGGGGCGTGAGTTTGATCCTCATGCAGGCGGCGCGAGTGTACTTCGGCGACCTGACAGCGGTCATTGCGCCGCAAGCCTTGCGCGGCGGGGCGCAAGTGATGGTCGGCGTCTATCTGCCGTATAATCGGATTTTCATCATCCTGCTCTCGATCGTGTGCGTGCTGGGGATTTATTTCTTATTGTTCCGATCCAACCTCGGCATTCGGGTCCGGTCCGTCACGCAAAACCGCAATATGAGTGCCTGTCTCGGCATCCCGACCCGCAAGGTCGACTCCTATACCTTTGCCTTCGCCTCCGGGCTGGCGGGGATCGCCGGCTGGGCGCTGACCATGGTGGGCAACGTCGATCCCGGACTCGGGCAGAACTATATCGTCGATGCCTTTATGGTGGTGGTGACGGGAGGCGTGGGCAAACTCGCCGGGACGATCTGGGCCTCGCTCGGCATTGGGGGGCTGAACAAGCTGATCGAGCCGGTCAGTGGCGCGGTCTACGGGAAGGTCTTTATCCTGGTCGGGGTGATTCTCTTCCTGCAGTGGCGGCCGCAGGGCCTGTTTGCCGCGAAAGGACGCAACGCCGATGCCTGAACAAGCGGTCGCTCGTCCCGATAGCCGTGAGACCGTCTCGTTGTACCTGGTCGGACTGGTCTTACTCGTGGTCCTCCCGGTGCTGAATGTGCTGCCGGCCGACGACTCCTGGCTGCATCTCTCGGACTTTCGATTGAATCAATTCGGCAAGTTCTTGGCGTTTGCCATTCTCGCGCTGGGATTGGACCTGATCTGGGGGTATTGCGGCGTGCTCAGCATGGGGCAGGGCGTCTTTTTCGGGTTGGGCGCCTATTGCATGGGGATGTATCTGGCGCTGCAGATCGGGACGGAAAGTGTGTATGGCAGCGAGTTGCCGGACTTTATGGTGTGGACCCAGGTCAAAGAGCTCCCGCTCTTCTGGTACCCGTTTAAGAGTTTTGTGGGCGGGTTCCTCGGCGCCATTCTCGTGCCGGTCCTCTTCGCGACGCTCTTCGGGTTTCTGGCGTTTCGCAGCCGCATCAAGGGCGTCTATTTTGCCATCATCACCCAGGCGTTGGCCTTTGCGGCCTGGCTGGTGTTCAATCGGAACGAGACGCGGCTGGGTGGCACCAATGGGTTGACGGATTTTAAGCAATTGCTCGGCTTTCGGCTGTCTGATCCCTCGACGCAACGGGGGCTGTATATCCTGACGGTCGTGGCGTTGGGCGCCGCGTATCTCTTCTGTCGGTGGATTGTGGCCTCACGCGCGGGCAAGGTCCTCATTGCGATCCGCGACAGTGAATCCCGCGTCACGTTTTCAGGCTACACCCCCTGGGTGTACAAGCTCTTTGTCTTCGTGGTGTCCGCGGGACTGGCGGGCTTGGCGGGCATGCTGTATGTGCCGCAGGTGGGCATTATTACCCCCGCCCAGATCGGGGTGTTGCCGTCGCTGGAGGTGGTCATCTGGGTGGCGGTCGGCGGGCGGGGCACGTTGATCGGCGCCGTCCTGGGCGCGGTGGCCGTGAACTATGGCCGCAGCGTGTTGACCAACTACTTCCCCGAGGCCTGGCCGTTTATCCTCGGCGGACTCTTTGTGGTCGTGGTGACGATGTTTCCGGACGGACTCCTGGGGATGATTCGGAAAGTGACGGCGCGCAAGGACACCCCGGCGCCGGGGATCAACGCGGACGGGAGGACGGTGGCGTGACCGACGGCGATCTGATTCTCAACTGCGAAAACGTCGTCATGGACTACGACGGCTTCAAGGCGCTGAATAACTGCAACTTTCGTGTGCAGTATAACGAGTTGCGTGTCGTCATCGGGCCGAACGGAGCTGGGAAGACGACGCTCTTGGACGTGATTTGTGGCAAAACCACACCCACGTCCGGGAAGATCCTGTTCGGCAAGGGGATCAATTTAGTTGGGAAGAACGCGGAAGACATCACGAAGCTGGGCGTGGGCCGGAAGTTTCAGGCGCCGTCGGTCTATGGCAACTTGTCGGTCTGGCAGAACCTGGATCTGTCGGTCAAGCGCCCGAGTAAGGGCGTCTTTCCGACCTTGATGGGCCGGTCGTCGCCGGCCGAGCGCGCGCGCATCGAGGAGACGTTGGAGACCATCGGCTTATCGCCCCATGCGCATGATCGGGCCGGGTCCTTGTCGCACGGCCAAAAGCAATGGCTGGAGATCGGCATGGTGATTTTGCAAGAGCCCTCGTTGCTCTTGGTCGATGAGCCGGTCGCCGGGATGAGTGATAAGGAAACGGAGCAGACCGGGCGCTTGCTGACGTCCCTGTCGGAGAAGCAGGCGATCGTCGTGATCGAGCATGATATGGACTTTGTCCGGCAGATTGCCAAGATCGTGACGGTGCTCGCTGAGGGCACCGTCATCTGCGAAGGCACCGTCGAAGCCGTCCAAGCGGATGACCATGTGCGAGAAATCTACCTTGGCCGGGCCAAGGTGGCCCATTAGGAACGAGACGGAGCGACGCCGCGTATGGCACACGAACCACCACGGATGACCCTGGCGCTCGAGAATATCAACGCGTACTACGGCGAGAGCCATATTCTGCGGAATGTCTCCTTCACCATTGAGCCGGGTGAAGTGGTGTGTCTGATGGGCCGCAACGGGATGGGCAAGACGACCACCTTGAAGACGCTGACGGGCTTGCTGCCGGCCCGGTCCGGCACCATTACGTTTGATGGGCGAGACATCACGCAGGATCGCACGGATCTCCGGGCCAAACGCGGGCTGGCGTATGTGCCGCAAGGGCGCGAGATTATCCCGCACCTGACGGTGCACCAAAATCTCTTGCTGGGGTACTGGAACCGCCCGTCCATCACGGGCGATGTCTCCGAACACGACGCCTTTGACGAGGTCTATCACCTCTTTCCCAAGTTGACGCAGATTCTCCATCGCCCGGGTGGGGTGTTGAGCGGGGGCGAACAACAGCAGCTGGCGATCGGCCGCGCCATCCTCTCCAGTCCCAAGCTCCTCTTGTTGGATGAACCGACGGAGGGGATTCAACCCTCGATTGTCGATCAGATCGAGGACGTCATTATCGGCTTTAAGCAGTCGCGCCGGTTCGCCATTCTGTTAGTCGAGCAAGGGCTCCATTTTGCCGCCCGGCTGGCGGAGAAGTACGTCGTGATGGCCAAAGGGGCCGTGATGGCTCAGGGCAAGAGCACGGAGTTGAATGCCGATATGGTCCGGCAACATCTGACGGTGTAGTGGGTGCGATAGGAAGGTATCTCCTGCCTCTTGTTTGTTTGGACTTGCCTCGATGGACTATCTGGATTGCCAATCGTCTAGACAGGGATTGCAACTCTACAGTAGGAATCCTTGGGTTACGGTAAGAGAGAGGATGCTCTTGCCCACATCGAGTATTCTTGCCAAGAAATGGGAGAGTCATTGCGCTAGGGAGGAAAACTCATGCATCTGACCCCGAGAGAACAGGAAAAGTTACTTATTTATGTTGCGGGACAACTGGCCACTGATCGCAAGAAGCGAGGCCTCAAGCTCAATCATCCGGAAGCCGTTGCGTATCTTACCGCCGCTGTTCTGGAAGGTATTCGTGACGGGAAAACCGTCGCCGAGTTGATGACGTACGGCACCACGCTTCTCACGCGGAAGGATGTGATGCCTGGTGTGCCGGAGATGATTCATGAATTTCAAGTCGAGGGGACCTTTCCTGATGGGACCAAACTGGTGACCGTCCACAATCCAATTCGATAAGCGCAACTTGTGCCCAACCACCTAATCTGTATCCCTGTAGGAGGGAGCCATGCCGAAGAAGACGAAGCGAAGTTCGGCGAAGCGTCAGAAGTCGCCGCAGAAAACCATGAGATCGCTTGCCGCCGTGATCAAAGCTGAGCTGGGGAAGCCGGTTGTTCCAGGGGAGATTCTGGCCGCCGCCGGCGATGTAGAGGCGTTCAACGGGCGTGAAACAAGGGAGCTGACCGTCAAGAATGTCGCGGATCGACCTATCCAAGTTGGTTCCCACTGCCACTTCTTCGAATCCAATCATGCGCTCACGTTCGACCGTGCCCAAGCGTTCGGATTTCGGCTCTGTATCCCCGCCGGCACGGCGGTTCGGTTCGAGCCGGGAGAGGACAAGCGAGTGACGGTTGTGGCCTTGGCCGGGAAGCGGGTCGCCTATGGCATCAACGGATTGACGGAAGGATCACTCGATGATGCGCAGGTCAAGGCACGCGCGCTGTCGCTCGCGGGTACCCGCGGATTTTCTGGAAAAGGAGGCGTCCGGTGAAAATTCCAAGAAGGCAATATGCCTCACTCTACGGCCCCACCACTGGTGATCGTGTCCGGCTAGCGGATACGGAACTGCTCATTGAAGTCGAGAAAGATTTTACGACTTACGGAGAGGAAGCGGTGTTCGGCGGTGGGAAAGTGATTCGAGACGGGATGGGCCAGTCGCCGCGGGTGACGAACGTGAACGGTGCGCTCGACACGGTCATCACCAATGCCCTCATCCTCGACTACACCGGGATTGTGAAGGCAGACATCGGGATCAAAGACGGGCGGATCGTTGGTATCGGGAAGGCAGGCAATTCCGATCTGATGCCGAACGTGACCAAGGGAATGGAGATCGGTGCTGGAACGGAAGTTATCGCGGGAGAAGGGCATATCGTGACGGCTGGGGGCATCGATACCCACATCCATTTCATCTGTCCGCAACAATATTGGGACGCGCTATCGGCTGGCATTACCACGATGATCGGCGGCGGCACCGGCCCTGCGACGGGCACCAACGCGACGACCTGTACGCCAGGACCATGGAATATCCATCGCATGCTGGAGGCATCCGAGGGCATTCCTATCAATCTGGGATTTCTGGGTAAAGGCAACTCGTCCCATCCCGATGGATTGAACGAGCAGGTTGAGGCCGGCGCCATCGGTCTCAAGCTGCACGAAGATTGGGGGACGACCCCGGCGGCGATCGATACCTGTCTGAGCGTGGCGGAGCGTTACGATGTGCAGGTTGCGATTCATACCGATACGTTGAATGAGGCAGGGTTTGTCGAAGACACGATCAAGGCGTTCAAGGGCCGAACGATCCATACGTTCCATACGGAAGGCGCCGGGGGCGGTCATGCACCGGATATCATTAAAGTGTGCGGCGAGCCGAACGTGCTTCCTTCGTCGACGAACCCCACGATGCCGTTTACGACCAACACGATGGACGAGCATCTGGATATGTTGATGGTGTGCCATCACCTCAACCCAAGAATTCCGGAAGACGTGGCCTTTGCCGAGTCCAGAATCCGGCGAGAAACCATTGCGGCGGAAGACATCCTCCATGATTTAGGCGCGATCAGTATCATGTCGTCTGACTCGCAAGCTATGGGTCGCATCGGAGAAGTCATCATCCGGACCTGGCAAAACGCGCACAAGATGAAGGTTCAGCGGGGCCATCTGTCGCCGAATGAGGGGAAGGACTCGTCGCAGAACGACAACTTCCGCGCCAAGCGGTATGTGGCCAAGTACACGATCAATCCCGCCATCACGCATGGGATTGCCCATGAGGTTGGGTCCGTGGAGGTCGGGAAGTTCGCCGACCTGGTGCTCTGGAAGCCGGCGTTCTTCGGCGTCAAGCCAGAAATGGTGCTGAAAGGGGGGTTTATCGCTCAGGCACAGATGGGCGATCCGAACGCGTCAATCCCCACGCCGGAGCCGATTATCAGCCGGCCCATGTTCGGTGCCTTTGGGAGGGCGCTGTCCAGCACCAGTCTGACCTTCTTGTCGCAGGCAGGACTGGATCGAGGGGTCCCAAAGAAGCTTGGATTGCAGAAGCGCGTGGCTGTGGTCAAGAATTGCCGGAATATCAAAAAACGGGACCTCAAGCTGAACGACTATCTTCCCAAGATCGAGGTTGATTCGGAGACGTACGTCGTGACGGCCGATGGGGTGCGGCTTACCTGTGAGCCAGCCGTCGTGCTCCCGATGGCGCAGCGGTATTTCTTGTTCTGACGAAAATGACGGCTGGCTCGGTTACCTGTAGCGGATGTAGTGTGAAGGTCGCTGACCGGCTGTTTTTGTTTCTGCATACCCCATGAATACGTCTGCATTGCTTGAAGGGTTGCGGTTTGTTGATACATTTTTCCCGTCTGGCGGGTACGCGTTTTCGTCGGGCTTGGAAGCTGCCGTTCAAGGTGGTGCTGTAAAAACCTCCGATCAACTTGCCGGGTACATCGAGGATTTGCTCCGAGGTGGCATGAGCCGCCGAGAAGCCCTGGCCACGAAACGAGCCAATCGAGCAGGGGCCACCGGACAAATTTCGGTGGCGCTGGCTATCGATCGAACGCTCGAGGCGGCGAAGCTCAGTCGAGCATCGCGGCTGGCCAGCCGTCAAATGGGGCGGCAAGTCATCCGTGTTGCGGCGGATCAAATCCGAGGAAACTCGATCCTTGCGGCATATCGTGACGAGGTCGAGTCCGGGCGAGCTCCTGGCCATTTGGCGATTACGTTCGGACTCACTCTCGGTGCAGCAGGTTGGAGCCAAGAGGACACGGCTGCTGCCTTCCTGTATCAAACTGCGGTCGGGTTTGTCTCCGCCGCCATGCGACTCAGCCCTCTTGGACAACATGAAGGGCAGCGCATCTTGGGCGAATGGCTGCCATTGATTGAGCGGATCAGTCGAGACGTGGACTCAGATACCGCAATGAGCTCGTGGTCGCCGATTCAAGACATTTATGCAATGCGGCATGGCGCTCTGGAATGGAGACTCTTTCGGTCTTAATAGTGAGTCAGCGAGCATGCGTGACGCATAGAAAGGAACAGAACGGCCGTTGAGGGCCTTCGGTCTCAACTGTCCGCTCGTGGGATTACCATGCATGATCTAAATCGTGAGCACAGTCACAATTGGACTCCGACTCAAGCGCGAAAACAAGGCATTCCGGTCATTGGTATTGGAGGTCCCGTTGGGTCAGGGAAGACAGCGCTTGTCGAAGCGCTGTGTCAGCGGTTGCGCGATCGATTCAGCCTTGCCGCCGTGACAAACGATATTTTCACGAAAATCGACGCAGAAATCCTGACCAAGCGCGGTGCCTTGCCGGTTGACCGGATTCTTGGTGTTGAAACTGGTGGGTGCCCACATACGGCAATCCGGGAAGATGCCTCACATAACCAAGAAGCCATTGACGACTTGTTGCGCCGTCATCCGGACGTTGAATTGATCTTTCTGGAAAGCGGGGGCGACAACTTGGCCGCGACCTTTAGCCCTGAGCTTGTCGATCACGTCATCTATGTGATTGATGTGGCGGGTGGTGACAAGATCCCACGAAAAGGTGGACCAGGGATCACTCGATCCGATTTTCTCGTCATCAACAAGATGGACTTGGCTCCGCATGTGCGCGCGGATCTGTCCGTTATGGATCGGGATACCCGCAAAATGCGCGGGGATCTGCCTTTCGCGTTCACGAATATTCTTTCCGGCGAGGGCATGGATACCGTAATGGCCTGGGTGGAGCAGCGCATCTCGCAACGAGCCAGGCGCTCCTAACCATGCCGACTCGGGAGGGACAGCACAAGAGGACGTCTCGGGAAACCGGTACATCCTCAAAAAGAATACCTTCTGGGAGAAGAAAGCCTTCCTTGAAAAAGAAGGCCCCAGGACGGTTTGAGACGGAATTGGTCGGGCGGGTCGGCGAGCTTAAGCTCGACTACGCGAAGCGCGATCACCGAACCATTATTTCGCACGCCTATTTCACAACGCCGTGGAAACTGCTTCCTCCCATTTATCTTGATGACACGGGAGCCGCCTATACATTGCTGGTCAACCCATCCGGGGGTCTGGTGGGGGGTGACCATCTGTCCATCGACATGAACGTGGAGCAGGATGCGCATGTCCTGATTTCTGCCCCTTCTGCCAACCGTGTCTATCGGACAGAGGGAAAGGTGTCCGAACAGCATGTCAATATCACGGTCGGCTCTGGCGCGGTGCTTGAGTGGTTTCCTGAACATACGATCCCTTTTGCCGGTTCGCGATTTCGACAGGTACTCCAGGCCACTCTGGCGCCTGGTGCCACACTTTTGTTATGGGATGCTGTCGCATCTGGCCGCATCGCCAGAGGGGAGCGATGGGCATTTACGGATCTGGAGAACGACATCCGAATTACGACGGCGTCCGGCAGCTCGCTGCTTGAGCGATATGTTCTTGATCCATCTACGGATTTAGGACGTGTTGGTTTGGCAGAAGAATGGAACTATGTGGCCTCGTTTTATGTGGTGAACGACGCCATGGCCTCAGAGGTTTGGAGCAGGCTGGAGTCAAAAATCGCCGCCATCTTGGACACTTGTCCAGGGGAAGTCTTAGGAGGTGTGTCGACCCCACCGGTACCGGGGCTTGCGGTCAAGGTCCTAACTCGAACGGCCCCTGACCTCACCGCTATGCTCGATGCGTTATGGGCAGCCGTGCGTGAAGGCTTGTGGAATCTCCCGCCGGTGTCTCTACGGAAATACTAAGCCCACCGCTCGTTTGCCTGCCGCGAATTGTGGTGCTGAGGGGTCTGGTAACGGTTAGGAGTTTAAAGCTTTGCCCTCAGCTGCAGAAGCAGTGCGGAGCGACCAGGCTAATCCGAGCAGCGACAGCGTGAAAATCAGCCATTTCGATGGGTCGAAATTATACCAGCGGGGACCGTTTCGGTAGTCGCTTTGGTAGGTGTGGTGGTAGTTATGATACCCCTCCCCAAACGTCAGGAGCGAGACCAACCAGCTGTCGCGGCTTGAATCCGATTGGCCATGGGGTTGGCTCCCCCACAAATGGCAAACTGAATTGATACAAAAGGTCGAATTCAGCACAGCAAATGTCCGGCCGACGCCGGCGAGCATAAAACAACCGAAGCCGCCGACCCAACCGTCGTAGAGAAAGCCCACCACGAACGGGAGTGCCAATCCTGAGAGAAAGATGAGCCCATAATACCGGTGTTGCCACATGACAACCGGATCTTGCTTGAGCCGTGAGGCATATTTTTCATCCGAGTATCGCCCGTCGGAGAAGAGCCATCCGCAATGGCTATGCCAGAATCCTCGTTGAGCGTTGTAAGGATCGGCATCTTGGTCGCACGCGGCATGGTGGCGGATGTGATCAGCTCCCCACTTCAGGGCAGAGTTTTGCAGTGCCCATCCGCCGGCGATCAGTAATCCGGCCTTGACCCAATCGGGACATAGGAAACTCCTGTGCGAAATCAGCCGATGGTAGCCAACCGTAATGCCGAGCCCGGTAATCATGTACAGGAGCCCAAACATGGTCCAGTCCAACCAGGTATACCCATAAACAAAGGCGAAAGCGGGCACCCCGATGAGTGCGCTCCCCACGACAAGGGTGAACAGTACTACTGTCACGTAGATGGGATAGGTACGCCTGAGCGTGGTGGCGGATTGTACGGGTGTTACCATAGACTCACTACTGAGGAAGGGAGCATGTCTTCATAAAGCAGAGGCTCTTGCAGATAGTAAGGCCTGAGGAATCAGGCAAGTATTTCCTAACTCTACCAGGACTAAAGGCAAAAAATCTACTGTGGAAAGGCCGATAGTAGTCTGTTACTAGCCTCTTGTTTCACGTTGACAGGGGGCTGTAAGATTTCATATACATACTCGGTCTGAGTCAAGCTCGCCAGCGAGGGTGTGAATGTGTCCACCTAATAACGGACGTTGGTTCGGAGCTTTCTTCGCGACCGAAGTGAAATAGGGTGGAGAGAGAAAGTCAGAAACAGGCTGGTTGGTCTATTCACAAGGAGGCAGTCCAATGAAGAGTGCGTTATCAGTTATGTTCGGTGTGGCAGCCGTCGCGATGGTCGCGGCGCCTCTCACCTCGTATGCGGGGGGGACCATCAGTGGGAAAGTGACGTTTGCCGGGAAGGCCGAACAGAAGGAGTTTCTCTTCTCAAAGTTCCCCAATCCCAAGTTCTGTCCCCAGATTCCTGACAAGAGCAAGGTGGATGGCGACAAGCGGTTCTTGAGGCAGATCGAAGTGAGTAAAGATGGTGGGTTGAAGGGCGCGGTGGTAGCCGTGGCTGACATCGAAGACAAGGCGTGGATGGATGGCTATGCCGGGACGGAAGTAGTGGCCGCGTTCTGTGACTTCCAGCCATTCAGTGGCATCGTGGTGAACACCCGCCCGTTCAAGGTCGAAAACACGGATGCAGACGCTGATGATCCCAAGTCGGTTGCCGGTGTGCTTCATAACCCACATAGCTTCACGGTGAAGGGGGTCAGTTCGGCGACCGGGTTTAACATCGGTCTCGCAAAGAAGGGTGACAAGTTGGATAAGCCAGTGACCTTCCGTGGCGGTGCAGAAAAGGAAGGGTACTACCGGTTACAATGCGACCAGCATGAGTTTATGCAAGGGTTCTTCCTGCCTGTATCGAACCCGCATTTCGCGGTAGCGAAGGACGATGGTTCTTTCGAGATCAAGGATGTTCCTGCTGGAAAGCATAAGGTCATTGCCTGGCATCCATTTGCCGGCAAGGCCAAGAAGATTGAGTTCGAGGTGGATGTGACCGATGGCGGCACCGCCAACCTCAAGGCTGAAATTAAGTAAGCCTCGTTTTGTCGATGTGTTGTTGAAGGGCAGCGGGTGATCCGCTGCCCTTCCTGTTTTCATACCAAGCTCGCCGCCGTGTCTTTATATTTCCGCTGCAAGAAATCAAAGATCATTTCACTGCTCTTGCTCCCCATCCTGCTGACGCTTGTGTCCTGTTCGGCGATCGAGGGGACCTTCTCTGCGATCAAGACCACCTTCTCGGTCATCAAGACTGGCTATCGTGTCGCCAAAAAGACGGTCAGAGGCACGATCTGGGTGGTGCGCGGGACCTATGAATTGACGAAGGGGGCCACCAAACTGGTCTATCACATCGGGAAGTTTACCTTTGAGGTGGTCCAGGCTCCGTTGGAGTATCCATTGATCCGTGACGATATTCAGACCATCGATGGGCTTCCGGTTAAGGAGGCGATCAGGCTTGGGCGGGTTAAAGCCGCTCCGTACACTGTCAAGGGTCAGCATTATGTGCCGATGAGCCTCGCCAGTGCACAGACCTACGAAGAGACAGGCTTGGCCTCGTGGTATGGGGAGGAAACCAGGCGTCTGCCGGGAGGCCACATGACGGCCAACGGTGAGCTGTTCAATCCCAGCACGTTGACGGCGGCACACAAGTATCTGCCGCTGCCGATCCACGTCCAGGTGACGAACCTCGAAAATGGAAAGTCGATCATTGTCCGAGTGAATGACCGCGGCCCCTTCCCCAGTGATTACAACCCTGATTCTGGAAAGCGGATCATCGACCTTAGCCGGGGAGCCGCCGAACAACTGGGATTTGCCGAACAGGGCGTTGCCAGGGTCCATGTAGAAACCATCCAGTTGGACGAGGCGTAAAGGCAATCTGCTCTCGTCTCCTAATTCCACTGCCATTATGCTGGTTGGGTTCAGCCTGAGGCAGTCATGAGAACCAGGGCAGGCACCGGCTCGGTCGGAGTCAGTCCTCTGACCAGTCCCCAAGACGTCTTTGATGTGGACTTTTCAACCCCAAAGCGGGGCATTCGCCGCCTTGTCTTTTACTTTCTGATCTAGGTAAGATCTTGTGTTTGAAAGCTATTAGCTCAAGGGGATGGGTGTGTCACGAGAGCTCTCACTCGCAGAAGTTTTCCAGCTTGGCTACTACTGGGAGACCAAAGTCCTCCTGACGGCCGTGAAGCTGGACGTCTTTTCTGCCATCGGTGAGCGACCGAAGGCAGTTCAGGACATTGCCGGTCGACTTCAGGCTGACCCTCACACGCTGAGCCTTCTCTTGAACGCCCTCGTTGCAATGAAGTTGCTGACGAAGGAGGGGGACCTGTATGGCAACTCGTCGACGGCGCTGACACACCTTGTTCGGCAGTCGCCGCAGTATGTTGGCCACTTGCTCCTTCTGCACGATGCGGAGTGGAATAACTGGGGAAAGCTGGAAGAGACGATTCTGACAGGGAAGCGGGCGGTCGACCGCCATGTCTTTGAGACTGATCCCGAATTGGGAAGCAACGTGCTAGCGGTGCTCAATCGGATTGGCCAACAAAGCGGTCCTGATTTAGCCAAGCGGCTGAAGCTGGGTGGCCGCGAGCGGTTGCTAGATCTCGGTGGTGGCGCTGGGACCAACGCCATTGCATTTTGCCAGGTGTATCCAGAACTGCACGCGACGGTCTTTGATCTCCCAGCGACGTTGGAGTTGGCGGAAAAAACGGTCAAGGACGCCGGGTTGGAATCACGAGTCGCCCTGCATCCCGGTGATTTCAATAGAGACCAACTTGGGGGACCATACGATGTGGTCTTGATGTCCGATATCTTGCACTATCAAACGTTTCAGATGAATCAGGATCTGGTCAAAAAGGGCTTCGGATCGCTGGCGCCGGGTGGGCGGTTGGTGATTAAAGATCGATTTCTAGACGAAGCTGGGACCGGCCCGGCGTGGACGACCGCGTTTGCGGTCCATATCCTTGTCAACACTCAGCAGGGCAGCTGCTATCAGGCGGGCCAGGCCATGCAATGGCTCCAGGCCGCCGGGTTTGTCTCTGTTGTGGAGTTGGAGAAGACGGCAGTGGTGCAAGGCACGAAGCCGTAGAAAGCATGTGTGGTATCGAACGCGAGAGAGTTCGCGTAGGTGTGAGAAACGAGGAAGTAGGGGCAGGGTCTGATGCTGGATTGGTTACGGGAACCAGGCTTCTTTGGAACGTATGCGACGGCGGGTGCGGACCTCAGTCAGCTGATGGCGACGCTCTTCACCGGGCTGTTCATCATGGGATGGTTCCAAGCTCGTCGGCGAAAGGCCGATGCCCATCATTGGTTGATGTTGGGCGGCATGATTGCCATGCTCAGCTTCTTTATCGCTTATTATCTGTTTCGGCAGCTGGGGGTCCTGGCGTTTGAAGGTAAGGAAGGGTTTGGTGGCTCGCAGTCGCTCTATGATTATGTCTTCATCCCCGTCCTGACGCTCCATATTATTCTCGTCATGATTGGGCTGATCATGGCGGTGTATATGATTGTGTTGGGGTTTCGCTCTCAGCAGTTCCTCGACGGAGTCCGATCCTTACGGGAATCACGGCTGCTCACGACGTGGAAGAAGATCGGCCTCATCTTTGGCGGAATTGCCGTGGTGGTACTCGGGCTGTTTTTCTCGCGTGTCGCCACAGCAGGGTTTTCGATGCGGAAGCTGGAAGTGTATGTGGTCTTTCTCGCCATCGTGGCTTTTGTGTTTGCGATCGAGATGACGATTCAACGGATTTGGCCCGATGGCGCGCGGCGGCATCGCGCGCTCGGCCGATTTACGATGGTCATTTACTGCGTGCTGTTCGTCACGGGCAGCTTTACGTACACGATGCTCTATATTCTCTACCCGGGGAAGATTGGGTAGGGTGTTGAGATGTTGACCTGCGGCTGTGGCCGATGGATGCATACGGAAGGGATTGAAGAACGTACCGGCGAACATGATGCCCTTCAGTGGTTTATCCGTTCGGAATGTAGAGGCTGTGGACTGAAAGTGGGGGTCGATGTGCCGGAGGGGCAGACACAGGGATTTGTCGACCGATTGCTGTGGACTGATGAGGCATTACATCGCTTGGATCGCATGCCGCCGTATGTGGCTGGGCTGGTTCGAGAAGAAGTAGAGCAGGATCTGCGTTACCAAGGCCAGCGCGTGGTGACATATGAGACGCTTCTGCGTCCCCGCACTGGGGAGCGCATTGAATGGGACCCGGAGGCGAAACAGCGGTTAGCTCGAGTGCCGGCGGCAGTTCGTACCATGGCAGGGATTGAACTTGAGCGTACCGCGGCCGATCGCGGACTGTCTCGCATCACCGTGTCGCTGATGGAAGAGATCAAAGCGAAGTATTTCGGGATGGCCGCTTCAAAATAGTCACGAGTGCTGAGATGCTGAGAAGGAGAGAAGAAATGAAACAATCTCCTCTCCCAGTTCGGCCCTCAGTCCTGCTGGCTCAGTTCTGAACATTATGCTGCATCGAATGGCATTGCGCGTGATTCCTAGCTTGAGCCTGGCGGTGACGGAAGATGCCGTCCGTCGGAAAAAGCGAGTTGTCATGTTTGTGCCCGGACTGATCGCCTTCGGGGTGTATCGGCTGGCGAAACATCTTGTGCCGATCACTGAGCCCTTGGTCTTGCTGGCGGTTAGTAGTTTAGTCGCAATGGTCACGGCACTCTTGGCCTATCGAGTGGGGCGTGCAGCATCCTGGTCTGCCATTATTCGACAGGATGGTCTGAAGATTCTTAGCTGGCTGGGCGGCTGGATCGGAGCCGTGTATGGCATTCAACTATCCCTATTGGTGCTTACCCTGTTATGGATCATGCACTACAGTTATCTCCAGCATCCCGACGGGCCGGCTATGATGGCGATCATCATCTCCTGCACATCTGTCGCGCGGGATGCGTTTGAGATTGGCCATATACGCAAGTTATCAGTGCTGGGGCGTCCATTTTTGACATTCCCGGATGGGGAGCAGCTGCGTGTGCTGGTGCAACGCCGGGCATGGCAATTAGGACCGTGGGCTCTCGTAGGACTGAGTATTGGTGCGCTGACATCGTTGTCAGGGCTGGCCGTTGCGAATGAGCAAGGCGCTGCCTTGGCACAACTGGTGACCGTGACGCTTCTCGGGGGAGGCCTTGCGCTCTGTGCGTATTTTGGAGGACTCTATCCCGCCAGTTCGTGGCTGCACTCGCTCCGCCAGACGGCACCGGGTGAATTGCTGAAATATTGGTGGTGGCCTGGGATGGCCTTTGCGTCGACCTATTATTTGGTGGCGATGGGTGTGCTGTTGTTTGTCGTCCGTCAGCCGACTATGACGGTGGGTGCCACGGCAGTGATGGGTGCGCTGGTTACGGCGATGATGGCGGTGTATGGGTACTATCTCGGTGATCGGCGTCATGTCGAGGATGAGCAGGCGCCACAACTGTCGCCTGGCATGTTACGGTGCCCGTTTATGATGGGAATTCTTGGGAAGTCGATTGGTGCTGACGGTGCGGCTGGGGGCTTCGCGCTCGGCAAGACTGGAACGAAGGGGTAGAGATATGGGCCGAGGATTCATGATGATGACACGTTCCTCGATTGCCGTTGCGATGGGCATCGCGATGGTTGCGATCGTCATTGGGTTTGCGTGGAATGGACCCGATCTGTCATTCGCGGAATCATCGACGGATGTGTACTTCGGCACGGAGGGGACTCCGCAGGGACCGGCGGCTCCTGCTCCTCATGAAACGGTCTATCCGCGAATCGGTGCGTTAGACAGTCGGTTGCTGGTGTGGTTTGTGACACAGCAACATACCTATTTCGGAGGATTCGTGCTCGCCCTGCCGTTGTTTTGCGCGTTGCTCGAGTTCCTCGGGCTACTCACCAAGAAGCCGGCACTGGCCCTTCGCTATGATGGTTTGGCAAGGGATCTCGCAAAGGTGGCGGTCTTGGCCCTGTCGGTGACCGCGCTCATCGGCAGCCTGATGCTGACGATGTTCATCACGTTGTATCCCAGTTTTATGAAGTATATGGGCGGAACCTTCAAAGGGTTCATGCCCGCCTACGCGGCTGTATTTGTGGGAGAATCGCTGCTCCTGATCGTCTATTACTACGGGTGGAATCGGATGACGGGGCGGGGCATGAAGTGGATCCACGCCGCGATCGGGATTCTGACCAACATTGTGGGAACCGCGTTATTGATGATGGCCAATGCCTGGTCGGCCTTCATGATGTCACCCGCCGGGGTGGATGCGCAGGGGCGGTTTCTGGGAAATGCCTGGCATCTGCTGCACTCCGCGCTCTGGAACCCGCTGAACGTCCATCGCTTCCTTGCGGACATTATGTCCGGTGGGGCGGTGGTGTTGGCCTATGCCTGTTATCGGTTTTTTACCAGCAAGACCGACGAAGAGCGAGCCTATTTTGATTGGGTCGGCTATGTCTTCCTGTTTGTCACAGTCTGCGCGCTTATTCCCATGCCCTTCGCCGGCTATTGGCTGATGAAATCGGTGTTCGTGTTTCGCCAGACCATGGGTGTCACGATGATGGGTGGCTTGCTCACCTGGCTGTTTGTGGTTCAGGCACTCTTGATCGGCGTCCTATTTTTGGGGATTAACTACTATCTATGGCAGAGCATGGCGCGGATCAAAGGTGGTGAGCGCTATCAGCCCTATTATCAATTCTTATTGGGGGTGTTGATGCTGGCGCTCTTCGTCTGGCTGACGCCGCACACGCTGCTCACGTCTGCCAGTGAAGCCAAGGCGATGGGAGGTGCTCAGCACCCCGTGATCGGCAATTATGGTGTCATGTCGGCCAAGAACGGAGCAGTCAATATCCTGATCCTCGTCACCGCCCTCAGTTTTCTGTACTACCGTCGAGCGAATCGAACCATGACGATCTCGTGGGTCAAGACGGGGAATAGGATTCTCACCGTCCTGTATATTGTCGGGGCGCTGAATATCGTTTGGTTATCGATCTATGGGTTTTACTTGCCGGCGAAGGTACGTGTCGGCCTGTCTGCACCCCAGGCCTTCACGACGTTCACGGTGATCGTAATCGGTGTGGTGATGAACCGCCTCATGCTCAGAGGCGCGGTGGTGCATGGCCCGATTCAGTGGGGGAAAATTCCGCTGCGCGGCATGGTCGGATTGTTTGGATTGGCGGCGTCCTTTAGTTGGGTGATGGGCTTGATGGGATACATTCGTTCATCAGGACGGTTGTCATGGCATATCAGTGAGTTGATGGCTGACGTCTCGCCCTGGGCCTTCACCCCAGACCTTCAATACGCCACGAAAATGGTGACGCTGAACATGGTGGTCTTTTGGGCAGCCGTCCTCGCATTGTTCTGGATGTGTGAGCGAGGGCAGCAGCCGGTGATGGGGGAGGAATTCCAGGAGGAACAGGTGCCGTTACTGTCGCCAGTTCCATCGCGAGAAACATAGAAAGGGAATGATGCCTATGGAGTGCCGTTCGCCGAAGTATATGACAGCAGTTTTCAGTCTCTTGATCAGTGTTGGCCTGTGGCAAGCTCCACTGACAGTCCAAGGGCAGGCACTTGTGCTGGAAGATTTTCAAGCGAAGGAAGCGGACGGGTTCCCTTCTCTGTGGGATCACGAAAATCAGCGGAGCCAATCGAAAGGTCGTGACGCCTATAAGGTGCAATCGGAGAACGGCGTGAACTTTCTGTCGGCCAAAGATGCAGGGCAGCGAATCAAGAAAAAGAAAATAGATTGGGATCCCAAGGCCTATCCGATTTTGACCTGGCGGTGGCGTCTGAATAAGGCAACAACTGGTACCGAGCCGCTGGCCGCAGTCTATGCATCACTTGATACGGATCTCCTCTTTATCCCGGTGTTCACGAAATATGTGTGGAGCGAGTCGAAGCCGGATGGCACCGTGACAGAAGGGGGCATGTTTAGTGGCTCCGAGATTGTCGTCCAGACCGGAACGAGGGAGATCGGGCAATGGTTTGAGGAGCGGGTGAATGTCTACGAAGATTTTAAACGGATTCATAAACATGAGCCGGCGGAGAAGGCATGGGGGATTTCCATCATCGCGGCGCCTGGAGTTGAAATCGACTTTGGCCCGCTGATTGCCGCTCCGGCTAAGTAGCGGTCTGCCTCTCGGTCTATGAAGGACCAGTGATGGCGAAAAGTAAGGTATTTGATATTGCGCTTGGGATGGTCGTGATGGGTACCGTCGGGACGCTGATCGGTATGACCATGGGTGGTGGGCTGATGCCCCTCGCCATTGCTATCGGGATTGTTCTTGGTGCGGTGATCGGCTTTCTGGGTGGGCGTAGATTTCTCATCAGTATCCTTGTCGGGACTGTGTTGGGTGGTGTTTTAGCCTGGGTGATGGCTGGTGTCGAGCGGATCTGGGTTGGCGCCGGAGCAGGAGCTGCCATGGGTGGGTTTCTCGGTGTCCAGATTTCAATGTTGCTCGACGTGCGTGCTGCGAAGAAGGCGGCGTCTGAACAAGCGGAGACGTCCCCGTCCTATCGGTAGGTACTTTCGTTAAAGAGGTGCTCGTGGAAAACAGAGGTGTCTTAGTCGGGTCCATCGTCTTTGTGTTTACATCGTTCTTTCTCATGATTGGTCTGCTGGCCTATGAGTCCTATAAGGCAAAGCAGATGAAACAGCTCGCGGCATCAGTGAAGTCAGAAGCTCGACCGACGGTGAGTGGTCTGCCTTCTCAGGATTTCTCGATGTATAAGACGAAAATAGGAGACGAGGGCCGGGAGATGGTTCAGATCCCAGAAGGTCCGTTTACGATGGGGAGTCATGATGGTGATCCGGACGAGGCGCCGGAGCATCAGGTCTACCTGAAGGGATTCTACCTCGACCGAAAAGAAGTCACACAAGAGGAGTATACGCGGTTCGCGAAGATGACCAAGCGAGCGATGCCGAGAATCGAGGTGTTCGACGATGATCAGTCAAAGATCTTGAAGCCGGAGTTTGCAGCGATGAGCGTCTCGTGGGACGAAGCGGTCGCCTACTGCAAGTGGGCCGGTAAGCGGCTATCCACAGAAGCTGAGTGGGAGAAGGCCGGGCGTGGCGAGAGCAAGCGAAAATATCCGTGGGGGGAGAAGTTTGTCACGACTGCTGCCAATGTCGACGGCAGCGAGGACGGATATAAATACATCGCTCCGCCTGGGTCGTTCGACGGGGGACGAAGCCCCTACGGCCTCTATGACATGACAGGCAATGTCGCTGAATGGGTCGAGGACTCCTATGACGAACACTACTACAAGAAGTCACCATTCAGAGACCCTAAGGGACCGGAGAATGCTGATCTCAAAGTTGTGCGCGGCGGCTCATGGCGAGAAACGGAACATAATGCAAGACTGTCAAAGCGGTTTACCGCGAAACATTGGCGGACGGATGTAACGATTGGTATTCGCTGTGCGAGCGATCTTGATCAAGCAGGAGGGACTCCTGAGTCTTAGTCCGATATGCTCGAATCGAAATTTAAATTCGTCTTTCTGCTCGTGGTACTGGCTTGTGCTGCCATGCCAATCGTCGCCATTATGCGAGGTACTATTTCGACTCCGTATGAAGCGCCGATGCCTGGAGCCAATGCTGATGTTGAGCCGGCACCCGAGAGCATTCCCAGGGAGGAGCCTATTGCGGATGAGATGCTGACGATTCCAGCGGGGCCGTTCGTTCGTGGCACCGAGAGCGGGGGCTTCGATGAGGGGCCGCAGCGAACCATCCACTTGGATGCGTTTTCTATTGATCGGTACGAAGTGACGAATCATCACTATCAGCAGTTCATCTCGGCGACCGGCCATCGGAAGCCAGGGTTGCCTGCGCGTTACGCCAAGAGCGGTGGAAGGGTGAAGGGAACCAATCAGCCGGTCGTCTACGTCTCGTGGGATGATGCCACGGAGTATTGCCGCTGGAAAGGGAAGCGACTTCCGACGGAAGCGGAATGGGAAAAGGCAATGCGAGGCGGAGACGGAAGGCTCTGGCCATGGGGGACCAAAGAGCAGGCCAGTGGTGCTAATTGGGCCAGGGTGCAGGATGGGTATGAGGTATCTGCGCCTGTGGGGAGCTTTCAGTCTGATACGAGTCCCTATGGCGTAATGGATGGAGCGGGGAACGCCATCGAATGGGTGGATGATTGGTATGATGAAACATACTACAAGCGCTCGCCGGAACAGAACCCACCGAGTCCCGAGTATGGCACCTATCGGGTGCTTCGCGGCGGAGGTTATACGACGACCGGAGGTGATGTTCGAATTACCAGTCGAAGTAAGATGATGCCTGACTTTCGAGATGAAACGATCGGATTTCGCTGCGCGATTTCGAAGGCGGGAATGAGAGAAGAAGAAAAGAAAAATCAGGATGTAGTTACAGAAAATCAAAGTGGTAGAGGATCAAAAACACGGCCAAAATGATATTGACAACCATTCCGACCAAAACTATAATGTCAAACACTTTTGAGTTTTTCGTCACGGTTTCTCCTGTTTTTTTGTATGCAAGCGACAAAATTTTGATAACACAGGGTCTTGTACCTGTCAAGTAATGCGGAATGCGTCAATTCTGATTTTTTATCAAAAATTATCTTAATCGGGAGTACGGCAACAATGGCAACGGTGGTCCCTGACAGCGAAATTAAAGTAAAAATCGGGAAGATGATTTTCTACATCACCTGTGCTGTTGGACTATGGTTTTTCTACTGGTTTGCCGGTATCCAGTGCCCCTGTTGAGTTGAAGGTCTTGTGTAGTTGTCAGGGGGGGGCGGTACAGTTTAATCAACGACTGGACTTGGTGGCAGAGGAGAAGAAAGAAATGAGTGCGCTGAATAATCCTGTTGTCGCAGTGATTGTCTCTCTTATTATCTCGGTTGGTTACTTTGTTTTTGTCGATCATTACCTTATGGACATGCAGGGGTTGGATTTCTGGTATCTCTTCCGGAACTAAACCTCTAGAGGGTGTGGTCGGACATTACTGAGTAATTTGTGAATCTTAACGTAAGGGTATCAAGGAGGTATTCCATGGGCCTTTTAGCCGGCAAGCGCGTCTTTTCGATTATGGCGCTCTGCATGATGGTTGGCCTCCTTCTGCTTCCGATCGTCGTAGCGTTGCCTTCACTGGCAATCGGTGAAGAGGCTCCTGCTGGCGATGCGGCTAAGAAGGATGGGGACAAGGTTGAAAAGGGTCGAGATGTCTATTACAAAACCGAGGGCATTGTCGTCGGTGCTCCCGCCCCTAAAACGGTGGATGGTCCTAGAGACTACCCACGATACAACTTTGAAAGCCGTGTATTGCTCTGGTTTGCCAACCAGCAGCATCTTTATTATGGCAGCTTCGTATTGGCTGTGCCGATCTTCTGCATGATCATTGAGTTTATGGGTGTCGTGACGAAGGATAAGGCGCTCGCCAAGCGTTACGATCAGTTAGCGTATGATTTTATAAAGATCAGTCTTACGGCCTACTCTCTCACGGCTATTCTTGGTGGTATTCTGATCTTTACCTTTCTGACCTTGTATCCGGCGTTTTTCTCTTATCTGTCCGGTATTTTCCGTCCTGTCATGCACATCTATGCATTGATGTTTGTGGCTGAGAGCGGGACTCTCTACATCTACTATTACGGCTGGGATAAGATGAAGGAGGGGTTCCTGAAGTGGATTCATCTGAGCATGTCGGTGATCTTGAATATCATCGGCACATTGCTGATGTTCCTGGCGAACTCCTGGATTGGTTTTATGATGTCGCCTGCTGGCGTCGATGAGCAGGGTCGGTATCTTGGAAATATCTGGCATGTGATCCACACTGCCTTGTGGAACCCTCTCAATCTGCATCGCATTCTTGGCAATATGGCCTTCGGCGGTGGTGTTGTTGCTGCCTATGCCGCCTACAAATTTTTAGCATCCAAGACCGATGAGGATCGAGCTCATTATGATTGGATGGGCTACATCGCCATGGCGCTCGGTGTGGCATTCTTGATTCCTCTACCATTTGCGGGATATTGGCTCATGCGAGAAGTGTATGCCTATCGTCAGCAGATGGGGATCACGCTGATGGGTGGACTCCTTGCTTGGCTGTTCATCATCCAGGCTACGATGATTGGGATTCTGTTCCTGAGCACTAACTATTATCTCTGGCAGGCCATGGGTCGTATGCGTGGTGCTGAAAAGTACCAACGCTATATTAAGTACCTTGTTTTCATCCTTGCCTGCGGATACATGGTCTTTATTACCCCTCACACAATGGTCATGACCCCGGCTGAATTGAAGGCAATGGGAGGCCAGCAGCATCCTGTTCTGGGCAATTATGGAGTCATGTCGGCGAAAAACGGTGGGATCAATGTCATTATTACGACCACTGTATTGAGTTTCGTCTGGTACATGAGGGGGAACAAAGTTTCAACCGTATCGTGGGCGAAATTCGGTAATATCTTTATGGGCATCTTTTTCGCCTGCGCCTACTTCAATATTATTTTCCTGGCCGTATATGGGTATTACATTCCAGCAAACGTTCGCGTTGGTTTGTCTGTTCCTCAGGTGGCGACCACCTTGTCGTGTCTCTTCTTCATGTTTGCCCTCAATAGCGTCATGATGAAGGGGGCCAAGCAATTAGGGCCGATTGAGTGGGGCAAGATTTCAGCCCGGTCTCAGTACGCGCTTATTATGTTGGCGACGGCCTTTACTTGGATGATGGGATTGATGGGTTATATTCGCTCGTCAGTCAGGCTGTTCTGGCACGTCAATGAGATCATGAGAGATAACTCACCATGGGCTTATACTCATACGGTGGGGTTTGCGGCCAACATGATTTCATTCAATGTTTTGTTTTTCTGGATCACGATCCTATTTGTCTTCTGGCTTGGCAGCTTGGGTGCGAAGAAGGTTCCAGTTGAATCTAAAGCTGGAATTCCTGGAAGCATCCCGCAGCCGATTGCCAGTCATTAATCGACGGTGGTTGTTGCTAGTCAGCTCAATGGTGGGGGTTCAGTCCACGCATTGTAGCTGTAGGAGGTCAAGACCTTGGGTAACTTAATTGCAGAGGCAGTCTCTATGGGCTGGATGGCTCTGGCCATCCTAGCCGGACTATTGGTTTATTTTCAGATGTCCATCAGCGAGCCTGCGGCAAAGAAGCGTGCTGTTTTCAAGACATTCATCGGTATTGTTACGACGCTTTTGCTGTTTATGGCTATCGCGAACTATGCGAATAATTTCTACGGTCAAAATCGGCTCTTGCCAGTGTCACTGGTGATTATCACTGTAGGCACCTTTGTCATGGCGCTGTATTTCACCAATCTCAGTGCTCTCCTGAAGATCGGTGGGGTGATGTTCTTTGTCGCTGCGTTTCTATCAGGCTATGGAAACTGGCTTCCTCAAGTCGAGGGTGGTTTCCCGCCGGTAGAGGAAAAGAAGACGTGGGATTCGATGACCCCACAACAGCTAGCCGATGAAGGCGAAAAGATTATCTTCGGAGGTGTTGGGAAGAATAAAGAGCAAGGCGCAATCGGGAAGGGCCAATGTCCGCTCTGCCATGCATTCCATGCCGGCATGTTGGGCGAACGAGCGCCAAATTTAGCGGGACTCCCTGGGCGAGGGAAAGAGCGATTAGAGGATCCCAAGTATTCCAAGGGTAATCCTTCCAAGCGGGAATATGAGGCGAAAGAGGCCTTCCCAGGCTCGGGAACTGCGGAAAATGGCCAAGAGTATATTGCGGAATCGCACGCATGCCCTAGCTGCTATGTTGTCGCTGGGTATGGGGTAAAGGGAACGAATGATAAGCAAAGTCCAATGCCTTCTATTCATAAGCCGCCTATCTCCCTCAGCCTTCCAGAGCTTGCGGCTGTGGATACCTGGATGTATTTGCGCGAAGGAATAGATGCTCCGTCGTTTGAAGAGATCGTAAAGTCGTACGAGAAGTTTATTCCAGAAGCAGATCGTCCTAAGCAGGCTGATGAAAAGCCTGCGGGAGCCACATCCCTGTTGGCTGATGGATCAGAACCGATTGACCAGATTTTTGCCAAAGGACAATGCATTTCATGTCATACGATCCCTGGCATCCCAGGAGCGGTGGGAACCATCGGGCCTAAACTGGAAGAAGGGACAACAGCTCCGCAGCGTATTAAGGATCCCACCTATAAGGGAACAGCCAAGTCACCTACCGAATACATTATGGAGTCTATCGTAGACCCTAGTGCCTTTGTGGTGAAGCCGTTCCCAGATAACACGATGCCCAAAATCTTTGGACAAAAGCTGAGTGCTGGCGCGTTGAAGAAAATTGTCGATTATTTGTCTCAGGTGAAAACCGGAGCGCCTCCACCAAAAATATAGTAGCCTCCGAGTGTCTGTCATGCGGAGAGTAAAGGGAGTTTGCCGATGAAAGCGTTGATGTCGCTCGGTGCCCTGATCGGAGTGGCTGGTCTTCTCCTTCTGGGCGGAATGGTTCTGGATGTCGTTCCTTCAACCTACATACGGTTGGTGGAAGGCTACATGCCGATTCAAATGCTGCTCGAAGTGGCATGCTATGTGATCGGCTTTACGGGATTGAGCTATACGTTGAATGCCATGGGTATGGCTATCCCACGGTTTTGGCAGGGCATCGGTTTCTGGGTATTTTTTCTGCTCTATCTGAAGTACCGTATGTACCCGCCTATCCCATTCAGCGTGCGAGCAATGTATGGCACAGTGTCATTGGTGGCAGTCTTCATGTGGGTCTCTGCTAGTGAAGAGGACTGGCAGAAGTTTAAGCAACCCATCATGAACGTTCTTGATGCTCAGACAGGGGGGAACCGGCTCTTACGGTATCTCTATCTTGTGCTCCTGCCGATCCTCATCGGCGGATTTTCATTTAATGCCATGATGCCAAAGTCTGAGGAACCAATCGAGTTACGAACGGTTCATCCAGCACCACCTGCGAGTACTAAGGTCCACGGGAAGACCTATACGTTACAGACCTCTCAGAACCCCTATCGTGTGAACCCAGAAGGGAAATACGATCAAGAGTTCAGCAATGCCAATATTGTTGAGCAGGGTATGGGGCGTTTGATGAAGCCCAATGCCAACCCGTGGGATGATAAAAATCAGGGCTATCTAAAGTATGTGCGAGAGGGTGGTGAAATATTCTATCAGAACTGCCATTTTTGCCATGGTGATAATTTGAATGGTCGAGGGCTCCACGCCTTTGCCTTCAATCCAATTCCAGCCAATTTTACGGATCCTGGAACAATCGCACAGCTGCAAGAAACATTTATCTTCTGGCGTGTTTCGAAGGGTGGGATTGGGTTACCCAACGAAGGGTTCCCTTGGGCATCAGTTATGCCGCCCTGGGAGCAACACCTGACGGTGGATGAAATTTGGAAGGTTGTTTTGTTTGAATATTGGCACACCGGCTACTATCCGCGAACCTGGGATTAGTCGCCATATTCCTTAAGAATGCCAAACCAGACATAATGAAGATTATGAGGCCAAACATGATGGACAGTATAACTCAGAAGGCCGGGATCATCGCGGCTGCTGCCTTCGGAGTGGTTCTAGTGTCGAGTGCAGGGTATTCGTCAGTATCTGCTCAAGGGCTTCCCGAGGGTTTTAAGAAAGGTGATCTTTCGCCTGAACCGTCAGCAGACATGATTGAAGCAGGGAAGCGAGTCTATTTCACCAAGTGCGTGTGGTGTCACGGAGTGGATGGAGCCGGTGATGGACCTGGAGCCGACCGACTTTGGCCACGCCCGCGGAATTTCAATCAAGGCACATTCAAAATTCGCCATACTGCAAGCGGCGAACTCCCACTCTTCGATGCTAAGAAACCTATAGCTGGGCAAAATGATCTGTTTGAAACGGTCACGCATGGATTGCCGGGTTCTGCCATGCCACCTTGGGAAGGTATTTTGAGCGAGGAACAGCGTCTACAAGTCCTCTCTTTTGTTACGACTCAACTCGTCAAAGACCGAAAGTTTACCGACAAGCAGTCAGAAACACAGACGATTTTACAGCTAGCGGACCTTAAGCCTAAACCCGCCACTGACGAAAGTAAGAAGCGGGGTGGCGAGTTGATCGTAGAGAAAAAGTGTGTCGAATGTCATGGAATGGAAGGGCGTGGCGATGGAAACGCCTTCAACTTAAAGGATGACTGGGGTTTCTCAATCCAACCGGCCAATTGGCATAAGTGCTGGAACTTCAGGGGGAGTCGTCAAGATCCGTACAATGTTGGCAACATCTTCCGTACTTTTTCTACGGGTGTAAATGGCACACCGATGCCATCTTTTGCGGATAACACGACCGTCGATGAACGGTGGGATATCGCCAACTTTGTCAGTTCGCTGTGTGAAAGAGACACACTGGGTAATCCACTGCCCATTGATCCATTAACCGATAAGCCTAAAATCAACTTCGTCATCCCTTCAGATCTCGTTGAGGGTGAAATCCCTGCTGACATTGAGCATGAGGCCTGGCAAAAGGCTCCAAAACGAATTGTGGCGATGGGGGGACAGATCACCCATAAGCCAAGAAACTTTGTGAATCGAATCGACGATATCTGGGTTCGGTCGCTCTACAATGACAAGTATATTGTCTATCTTCTTGAATGGGATGACCGAACGAAAAGTGTGGCTGAAGGGAAGCTCCCGTGGGCGCCCACTCAGGTGAATATCGATGTTAAAGAGCAGGACCCTAAGACCGGCGAGGAGGGGTCAATCGCAGCAAAGCAAAATAATTACACGCTCTACAACGATGCAATTGCTATTGAGACAGCGGTGAAGTGGAAAGAATTACCGGCTCCAATTAAGCCGCGCTATTTGTTCGGGACGAACGACCAATTCCCCATGGATATAGTGAAGTGGGAAGCGGACGGCTCCCTTCGTGCCTTTAAAGGTACAGGCTGGGATAAGGACTTTGAGGAACGTGATAACTACGAAGAGGCCATGAAGCTCGTAAAGAGCGAATGGAAGAATGGTCGCTGGTATGTCATGATTCAGCGGCCTGTAGGAAATAAGAAAGACCAGGACTACGACGAAGACACCTTTTTTGAAGTGGGTCAATATATTCCCACTGTCTTCTTTGCATGGGATGGTCACAATGGTGATGCAGGACGAAAAATGGCCGTCTCCGCATTTTATTACACCTTCATGAATCCAACGGTTCCTCAGGAAACGTACATCTATCCAGTCGTTATCGCTGTCGGTGTGGTACTGCTGGAGGGTTGGGTTCTGACTCGTCGCGCAAACAGGAAAAAGGGGAAGACGCTGTAGCGTTTCATAGCGACGCGCTTCAGCGCAGCAAGAAGATGGAGGGGGTGGGGAAACCTACCCCCTCTTTTTTTTAGACAGGTTACATTCCTATGATCACTGATGTGACAGGTGTTCTGCTGGCTGGCGGAAAAAGTAGGAGGATGGGAGAAGACAAGCGATTCATTCTTGTCGGTCAGGAGACTCTCTTTGATCGGAGCTTGACGGTTCTCCGTGAATTGTTTGAGGCGGTATGTGTCGTCATCGCTCAAGATAGTCCGCCCCTGCAAGCGGAAGTGCCGGTGGTCCGTGATCTTATTCCGGACTGTGGGAGCCTTGGTGGATTGTACACGGGGCTTCGACTGGCCAAGACCCAACATATCTTCGTCGTGGCCTGTGATATGCCATTTCTCAGCTCGCATGTCATACGGCATATGGTTCAACTGAAGGATTCAGCTGATATTGTCATCAGTCGGTGGGCGACTCGTCTTCAGCCAACCCATGCGGTCTATGGCCGAAACTGCCTTCCAGTTATTGAGGAAATGATAGCCCTCCATAATAGGAAGATTCACAGTATGGTCAGCCATCCATCTCTTCGCGTATGCGTGGTGCCTGAGACAGAGATCAGGCACATCGACCATGAGGGGCGTTCCATGCTCAACATCAATACGCCATCCGATTTGGAACAGGCTCGATCAGTGTGTGATCCTGGTACGGGGATTGGGTCGTAGTGTGTAGGTCTGACAGGTGAAACGTACCCTCCTTATCATTCATCCGGGTGCACTTGGGGATGTCTTGCTGGCTGTCCCAGCAATAAGGCGTCTAAGTCTGAGGTTTCCCCAGCATGAGATTGTGCTCATAGCTGCTGCCGCCGTGAGCCGATTCCTATTGGAATGTGGAGTGATCAGCGATTGGCTCCCCTTAGAAGGGCAAGCATGTCTAGGGCTCTTTTCAGGGGCTTCATTTATTTCCAAGGAGTTATATTCCTGCGTGAATCGCTGTGATCGAGCTGTGGTTTGGATGGAAGATAAAGAAGGCGTGCTTGGTTCCTTCTTCCAGGAATTTGGTGTCGCGAGCGTTCAGATTCAGTCACCATTTTCCAAGGGATTACGTGCAAGGCATCAGAGCGACCGTTTTCTTGAGACGTTGGGTGAACCGACCAGAGAGAGTTTATCGGAGAGAACGGTACAGGTTCCCCCGCATCTCTTGGAGCGGGGGAAGGACTATCTTGACGCGCTGAGGATCTCCCAGGAGCAATCGCTGGTCCTTGTGCATCCAGGGAGTGGAAGCGTTCACAAGCGCCTTGAACCTAGAAGAATGGCCTCGTTGATTGAACGGTTGTGGCAGGAGGGGATGTATCCCCTCATCTTGGAGGGACCGGCTGATCAGGATGCCGTAGGTCAGGCACTGCACTTTGTGAGTCGGCCACCTCTTGTGCTCAGAGACCTTGATCTATCTCAGCTTGCAGGGGTGTTTGGGAGGGTTGCCGTATATATTGGTCATGATTCGGGCGTGACCCATTTAGCGGCTCTATTGGGTGTGCGGACCATAGCCATATTTGGCCCTACAGATCACCATCGGTGGGGACCATACGGTAGCCATGTGTCGATCGTGCGAGGGTTGCCGTGTAGTTGTGAGTCGTGGGAAACAATTAAATTGTGTGTGGAGAAACCTTGTCTTCATGTGCCGGTTGAGAAAATTTTAGAGGCATCGCGGCTTACATATAGAGGAACCGATAACACAAACCCTCATAACTCCCCGGAAACCGCCTTGTCTCTGGCTACCCCACAATGATACAGTGACTCGTTAATTTCCTTTCTTTGGTAAGGACTTAGAGGAATAGTTGTGTCTCAAGGATTTGTGCAAGAGCGGGTCACAACGGCCCTACTTGGCGCCCTCAATGGCGCGAGGCAAAAGGGGCAATTGAAGACGGCGGCTTGGCCCACGCTGAGTCTTGATGCGCCCAAACGGCCAGAATGGGGTGATCTCGCTTCCACGGTCGCCATGTCATTAGCCTCATCTGAGCACAAGGCACCTCATGATATTGCCCAGATCATCGTAGAAAATATTCCTCAGCGAGAGCAGCTGTTTGATCGTGTTGAAATCGTTCGTCCCGGTTTCTTGAATTTGACGGTTAAACCGGCTCTCTGGCAAGAGGTTCTTCGTGAAGTCGAGTCGCAAGGGGCTCGTTATGGCCGGACAGCTGTCGGAGCCGGCCGTCGAGTGTTGGTTGAGTATGTGAGCGCCAATCCGACCGGGCCGTTGCATGTTGGCCATGGCAGGGGGGCGGCGGTCGGGCAGGCGGTCGTTCGATTGCTGGATGCGATCGGATACGAGGCCGTCAGCGAGTACTATATCAACGACGCAGGCCGCCAGATGAAATTGTTGGGCGCGTCCGTGTATGCCCGTTACCAGGAGTTGTCAGGGCAGACTATCGCGTTTCCTGAGGATGGCTATCATGGTTCATACATCACATCGCTGGCACAGCAGCTCAAGGAGCAACTCGACCGAGTAGCAGGTGAACTGACTCCTGCCGACCTTGAAACTCGCTGCCGATCCCTTGCCTATCAGAAACTGCTGGGACTCATCCGTGACGATCTTATGTCCTTTGGTATCGAGATCCAATCCTGGTTCAGCGAAGCGTCGCTTCTAGAGTCCAAAGCTATCGAGTTGGCTCTGGAAGAATTGAAAGCCCGCGACCTCCTGTTCCAACAGGATGGTGCATGGTGGTTTCGGGCATCCACGTATGGTGACGAAAAAGACCGTGTCGTCAAGAAGCAGGATGGTGAGTATACGTACTTGGCCGCCGATATCGCCTACCATCACGACAAGCTGAGGCGTGGCTACGATCTGTTGATCGATGTCTTCGGTGCTGACCACCATGGGTATATCCCACGCATGCAAGCGGTCATGCAGGCCTATGGACATCCCAAAGATCGTCTCCATGTCGTGCTGGTCCAGTTGGTGAAGCTGCTGCGGGATGGAGTCGAAGTGAAGATGTCCAAGCGGACCGGGGAATTCATTACCATGCGGGAAGTCCTCGATGAGGTCGGAGCCGATGCTGCGAAGTTCTATTTCTTGATGCGCGACTCCACGACACATTTGGAATTCGACCTGGAGTTGGCGAAGCAACGGTCCGCCGACAATCCGGTGTACTATGTTCAATATGCCCACGCGAGAATTTGCAGCCTGTGGCGTGTCGCGGCTGCCCGAGGGGTTACCCGGCCATCTGCGGAGGCGACGGATCTGACAGTGTTAATGGATCCCGATGAATTAGGGTTGATCAAGAAGCTGTCCTCTTACCCTGACGTCGTCCAGGCGAGTGCCCTGGCTTTTGAGCCGCACCGTGTGACGTACTACCTTCAACAATTGGCGGCGCTTCTCCATACGTTTTATAACAAACACCGTGTGTTGCCTCCCGAACTCGATCAAGAGAACAAGGAGTCAGCCTCTACTGAAGTGCTCACTGTCAAACGGACGGCGGCGCGACTGGTTTTGATGGGGGCGGTCCAGCAGGTTCTTCGGAATGGACTCAATGTGCTCGGCATCTCAGCGCCGGAGCACATGTAGCGGGTCAGACCCCGTAGAAGATGATGCAGTACCAAGTTCAACAATCCGATCGGCACTCCAAAGGCCGCGTCGGCCTGCTCACGACCGGCCATGCAGAGGTCGAAACACCGGCCTTCATGCCAGTTGGCTCGTTGGGTCCCGTCAAGGGGCTCGAACCGGATGACGTGAAGGATCTTGGGTTTCGACTCATCCTCAATAATGCTTATCACCTGTACTTGCGCCCTGGTCATAAGATCGTGGCCGACATGGGGGGGCTTCATGCCTTCACCGGCTGGCCGGGAGCGATCCTCACCGACAGCGGGGGGTTTCAGATTTTCAGTTTAGCGAAGTTGTGCGAGATTGCCGACGAGGGGGTCACGTTTCAATCGCACATCGATGGCTCGACGCATTTCCTGACGCCAGAAAAGGCGATAGAAATCGAAGAGGCGTTGGGTGCCGACATCATCATGGTGCTTGATCAATGTGTGGCGTTGCCTGCCGATCGAGCGATCATCCAGGACGGTGTGCGCCGAACTCAGCTCTGGGCGGAGCGCTGTCAGGCAAGCCGGCGACGAACGGACCAGGCCTTGTTTGGCATCGTCCAGGGTGGATTGGAACCGGACTTGCGGGTAGCCTCGGCGAGGGACCTCGTGAAATTGGGGTTCGACGGCTACGCGATCGGCGGGCTGTCGGTCGGAGAAGGGAAGCCCGACATGTATGCGATGCTCGATGTGACGGTTCCGGAGTTGCCGGCAAGCACGCCTCGGTATCTTATGGGGGTCGGACATCCGGACGATCTGCTTGAAGGGGTGGCCCGGGGTATCGATCTCTTCGATTGCGTCGTCCCCTCGCGTCATGGCCGAACAGGCTCTCTGTTTACACGCACCGGTCGGGTTGTCATCAAGCAAGCACGGTATGCGGAGGATGAACGGCCGATCGAGCCTGAGTGCACGTGTCCGGTATGCCGTCGATACTCACGGGCCTATTTGCACCACTTGTTTATGGTCAAGGAAATGCTGGGAGCCCGGCTCAACACGATTCATAACTTATGGTATTTTTCAGAATTGATGCGCCAAATACGGGAAGCCTTGCGAGAGGGAACGTTTCCTGAATTTCGGGATGCGTTTTATCAGAACCACACCCGACAGGCGGTCATGGCCGGTCTAGCGGAGTGTGAAGAACCGTGTGGAAAATTGGATGGGAACGGTCACATATAGAAGAAGGGGATTGGCTCGATGTTGATGGAATCGATTGCATGGGCTGAGGGGACGAGCGGAGGCGGGGCATCTGCGAGTGGAGGGGCGAGCGGGATGTTATCGTTGCTCCCGTTCCTCTTGATCTTTGTCATTTTTTATTTTCTTCTGATCCGGCCTCAACAGAAGAAGCAAAAGCAGCAGCAGTCCTTGTTGGACGCCTTGAAGAAGGGCGACAAAGTGGTCACGACGTCAGGAATCTGGGGCACCATCACCAACATCGGGAAAGAGACGGTGACCTTGCAGATTGCCGATAATACCAAAATTAAAATGCAGCGCGAGAATGTTTCGCGCGTACGTGGGGAAGAGGAAGATAAAGATAAAGACAAGGACAAAGACGCGTAGTTCACACGGGATAAGGGGTCACGGACGACATGAAAAAGGTAAGTGGGCGGCTTTGGTTATTAACACTGGTCATCTTGGTATCGGTGGTGGCCTTTCTCCCGTCCTATCAGCCGGTGTATCAAGCCTTGCCGGGCTGGCTGAAGGCAGTTCTCCCGAACAAAGGGATTACCTTGGGGTTAGATTTGCAGGGCGGCATCCATATGGTTCTGGAGGTGGACGAGGATCGCGCCGTGGAGATTGCGGTTGACCGTTCCGTCACCGCGCTGCAGGATCTCATGACCGAAAAGAAACTCGCGGTCGATTCAGTCAAGCGAACCGGACATGAGCAGATTGTGATTCAGCTGCAGAATGCCGATACGAAGGCCTCCGCCCAGAAACTGATCGATGATTTCCCCATGTTTGTCGAGAAGGAGTCGGCGGGGTCGACGAATAGCATGGTGTGGGAGCTTCGTGAGCTAGAAACCAAGCGCATCAAGGATTCCGCTATCAACCAGGCGTTGGAAACCATCCGGAACCGCATCGATCAGTTCGGTGTCGCGGAGCCGATCGTTCAGCGCCAAGGGTTGAAGCAAATCGTTGTGCAGTTGCCCGGTGTCAAGGATCCAAAACGTGCCAAGGGTCTGATTAAGGAGACGGCGCTGCTCGAATTCAAAATGTTGGACGAAGACCTCCACCTTGATCTCCCGGCGAGTGTTCCGAAAGACAAAGAAGCCGAGGTGCTCCAGCAGTTTGCCGGCAAACTGCCGGAGAGCGACCAGATTTTATTCGAGCGAATGGTCGACAAGGACACGGGTGTCGAGTTTCGCATGCCCTATGTCGTCAAGAAGCGGGTCATGTTGACCGGTGACGTGCTGAGCGATGCACGTGTTGCCATCGGTCAATTCAACGATGCGTATGTGTCCATCACGTTTGACTCCAAGGGGGGGCAGGAATTCGAACGGATTACGAGCGAGAACGTCAAGAAGCGTATGGCCGTCGTCCTGGATAACACCATCTATTCGGCGCCGGTTATCCAGGAACGTATTTCAGGGGGACGTGCGCAGATTACCGGGACCTTTACCACGCAGGAGGCCAATGATTTGGCGATTGTTCTCCGGGCCGGTGCGCTCCCGGCACCGTTGAAGATCGTGCAGGATCTTACGGTCGGTCCGTCCCTCGGCCAAGATTCTATCGATAAGGGGATCAGGGCTACTCTCATCGCCGGGACGATGGTGGTGATTTTCATGATCGTATACTACCGTCTGTCCGGGCTGATCGCGGACTTTGCCTTGGTATTGAATTTGGTGTGTCTGATGGGGGCCCTATCCGCCGTGACCGCCACGTTGACCCTGCCAGGAATCGCCGGTATCGTGCTCACGATTGGAATGGGTGTCGATTCGAACGTCTTGATTTTTGAGCGGATTCGTGAAGAGCTGCGCAGCGGAAAGGCGGCGCGATCTGCCATCGATGCTGGTTACGACAAGGCGTTATTGACGATTATCGATTCACACGTGACGACGCTGATCACTGGAGTCGCCCTGTTTCTCTTTGGGACTGGGCCGATCAAGGGATTTGCCGTGACGCTGTGCCTGGGGATTGCCATCAATCTCTTCACGGCATTGGTCGGGACAAAAGTCATTTTTGATCTGTTGTATCATCGACGAAAAGTCGAGGCGTTGAGCATCTAACCATGAAGCCATCAGCGATGACTCTTCAAGGAGAGGCTCAGGGTTATCAAAAGGGAGTGCGCATGTTAGAGATTCTTGGGAAGACCAACATTGACTTCATGGGCAAGCGCACGTTCGCATTTCTCTTTTCTGGCGTGATGGTTTTGCTCGGGCTCATCGCCCTGGTCCAGATTGCGCGGGGCTCCGCCAACCTGGGCATTGACTTTGCCGGGGGAACAGCTGTCCAGCTCAAGTTCGAGCAATCAGTCAGGATCGATGAGGCCAGGAAGGCCTTGGAGGCCAACGGCTTGAGTGATGTGGAGCTGCAGGAATTTGGACAGGACAACAAGCTCCTCGTCCGGGTGAAGGCCTCCACGACGATCGAAGAAAAGATAGCGGAACGTGTAGTGGGAATCTTCGCCAAAGAGTTTCCTGCCAATAAATTCGTGGTCGACTCCACCACTGAGATCGGACCGACTATCGGGAAGAAGCTTCAGGAAGATGCGCTCGTCGCGATCATTGTCTCATTTGTGGGCATTATTCTGTACATTGCGGCACGATTCGAACTTCGTTTTGGCGTTGCGGCCGCGCTGGCGACGTTTCATGATGTCTTGGCTGTGGTCGGGGCGTTCTATCTCCTGGACAAAGAAATTACGCTTCTGATCGTGACAGCACTCTTGACGTTGGCTGGCTATTCATTGACCGACACAGTCGTGGTATTCGATCGGATCAGGGAAAACTTAAAATCGCGTCGTCGGGAGAGCGAGGAAGCGACGATCAACACCGCCATCAACCAGGTGTTGAGCCGTACGATCATCACCAGTCTGACCGTCGTGCTCGTGCTGATCCCGTTGACCCTAGCAGGAGGAGAAGTGCTGCACGATTTCTCACTTGCCCTGCTCTGGGGTGTGATTTTCGGCACCTATTCATCAGTCTTCGTGGCCAGTCCACTCCTGCTCTTGTGGCCAGGAGCCTCGGGTCGCCTCTTGAAACGGTCATAGCTCGAATCTGTTGATCCGATGATTTATCGACTTGTCGGAAATGGAAGGTAGTCATCAGATCGTCAGATCAACAGACTCTGAAATTCGTCCAGGCCCTGTTTGGCGGTCTGGAAATTCGAGATCCGGCCGCAGTATGCTGAGGTAGCTCGCCCTTCAAAGGCACCTGTATGAATCTCTGGAGCCAGTCTCACAGTCTCCAGCAGAAGATCATCGCGGCGATCGTGATGGTCGGTCTCCTGCCGCTGACCCTCATGCTTGCCCTCATTTACGTCGAAGAACGACGCGCCTTGCAGGAGTCGACGGGGACGAATTTCAAAGAAGTGGCCGTCGAGGCCGCCCGCCGGATCGAAATGCATGTTACGCGGGGCATGAACGAGGCCCAACAACTCGCGACCGCGCCATTTCTTCGCACCGCCGTTTCGGAAGCCAACCGAACGTACGAGGGCAAAGACGCTCAGAGCATTTCGGACATCATCAAGGATTGGCAACAGCGGTGGGGGCAGCGAGACAAGCGAAGCGAATTCCCCCTCTTCGTCAACCGGATTGTCACCAATTATTTGATCCGATGGCACGAGATCCGAAAGTCAGACTATGTCGGCATCTTGGTGACCGATGGACAGGGAGCGTTGGTGGTCAGTTCGATTCCCCAGGTCGAATATTCCTATGCCAAGACCGCCTGGTGGCAGGCCGTGGTCAAAAGCGGCAGCCAGCATCCTTATGTGGGTGAAATCGCCTTCGATCCAGCCTTTGGGACTCACGTCGTCATCGTTGCTGCACCGATTCTGGATGATCAACATCGGGGTGTGGTCGGCGCCGTGACGATCCTTCTTCGGCGCGACACATTGTTTCAGTCCATCGCTGAGGGTTCGTTCGACGTGACAGGCCATGCCATGTTGTTCACTTCGGACGGGAGTGTTGTGATTTGTCCTGTGCTTCCGCCAGAAGCCCACTCGATCGATTCTGAATTGGTCAGTACGCTGGGGGCTCCAAAACCAGGATGGGCAGTGGCCGCCGACGACTCGCACGGAAACAAGCGCGCCCTGATCGGGTTTGCGCCGGTGCGGTTTGCCGATCAGCTTGCGACCGGCAGTATTGGTGGGAAGCGCTGGATTACGGTCGTTCGCCAAGATCCATCAGAAACCTTTGCCCCACTGGGAGAGTTGATGGTCAAGGTCTTGTTATTCGGCATGATGGTGTTAGTCGTGCTCTCTGTAACAGGAGTAATCGTCGCCCGCCGAATCGCTCGGCCGATCCGGATGTTGCATGATGGTGTACAGCAGATCGGGAGCGGACGCTTAGAGCAAAGACTGGAGATCAAGACTGGTGACGAAATTGAACGATTAGCTCAAGCGTTCAATCAGATGGCGAGCAATCTGCAACGCTCATTTGGGCAGATCGAACAGCGGATGACAGAGGTTCGGCAGTTGGAAGAGAAGTATCGGGATTTGATCGAACATGCGCCGGAAATGATCTGTCAATTTGATCGAGATGGCCGGCTGGCCCATGTCAATAAAACCGGCCTCGATAAACTTGGATATACCCATGACGAAGTGTTGGGGATGAAACTGTTGGACCTCGTTCCGATCGGACAGGAATCACAGGTGTCCCACTTTCTGGCGCAGCTTGCTTGTGTGGGGCAGGGCGCAATCGAAACGATGCTGTTGGCGAAGGATCACCGGCCGATCGAGGTGGAAATTCATGCGACGGCGCTTTTGAATCAAGCGCGCGGCGGGCTGGTTCACTCTCGTGCGTTCGTCCGAGATGTGACGGAACGGCACCGGTTAGAGCAGGAACTTCAGCGGTACACGGTTGGGCTTGAGCAGGCGGTGTCGGAGCGTACACAGCAGCTGACAGCATCACAAGCCCGCTATAAGTCTCTCTTCGATTTCGTCGCTGATTCGGTGTTTATGGTGAGTGCGACGGGGGCAGTCGTGGCCGTCAATGAACGGGAACAACACGTACTGGGCTATGCCGAGTCGGAGATTATCGGGAAACACTTTCTTGATATCGTCCCGGACCTGCACCACCGAGCCTTCACGGGCTGGTTGTGTGATGTCAGTACGGAGCAACGTCAGGTCGCGACTCAGGACATGACCGTATACCACGCCGATCGCCATGAGGTCCCGGTGGAAATGGATCTGATTCGGGTGGGTGGGACCGAACAATTGCTTGTGATGGTCCAGCTTCGCGATATTACCGATCGGAAAAAGCTCGAGCACCAACTGCAATCACACCGCGAAGATCTTGAACTGAACGTTCGAGAACGCACAAGAGAAATCGAAGAGACTAAGCAGTATCTCGAAAATCTGCTCGAGAATGCCAACGACGTCATTTATACACTCGATCTGGATCAGCAGTTTACCTATGTCAACAGTAAGGTCAATGCTTGGGGCTATCGCAAGGATGATTTGATCGGACGGCCGTATCTCTCATTGCTCTCCCGGCGGCATCGGGGACGACGTCTCAAGAATACACTGGATATTGGTGCCAAGCAGGTGTACGAGGTCGAAGTCGTGACTCGGCTGGGTGAAGTGCGTGCCGTCATGGTCAGTGTCTCTCCCCTTCAAGGGGCCGACGGGGAAGTCCTTGGAGTGCTTGGCATCGCGCGTGACATGACGGAAACCAAGAAGCTGGAGCGACAGATTCGCAATGCGGAAAAGCTGGCCTCAATCGGTCAACTGGCGGCTGGGGTGGCCCATGAAATCAACAATCCTCTCGGAGGGATTCTCAATTGTCTCTACAACCTTCGAAAGGGGACACCCTCCCCGGCACGTCAAGAGGAATATTGGGCCTCCATGGAACATGGCGTCCGTCGTGTCCAAAAGATCGTTCGGCAATTACTCGATTTTTCACAGCAGCACGAACCGGCATTCAGCCCGGCTGATATCAATCGCATCGTTGACCAGGTGTTGGGGTTGACCACCCATCTCTTTGTGCCCAATCGGATTCGTTTGGAAACATTCCCAACCCATGACGTACCGAGTGTGATGGTTGATCGGCATATGATCGAACAAGTCTTGATGAATTTGATCTTGAACGCCGTGCAGGCCATGAAAAACGGTGGAGTGCTGACGATCAGGACATCCGTGGCTGAGGGCATTTGCCGGGTCGAGGTGAACGATACGGGGTCCGGTATTCCTGCATCAGTGCTTCCACGGGTCTTTGATCCCTTCTTCACCACCAAAGGGGAAGGGGAGGGGACGGGGCTTGGCCTCTCGGTCAATCTTGGCATCGTGGAACGTCATGGCGGAAAAATTTTGGTCGAGAGTGAAGTTGGGAAAGGAACCACATTTACGCTGTGCCTGCCCGTGTCACGAGAACGTTCCTTTGCGGAGAAGGAAGGATGAAAGAGTTGACCGTTCTGCTGGTTGACGATGAGCCGCTGATGCGTCTGTCCATGGTGGACGCATTGGAGGCTGTTGGCTGCGAGGTTCAGGCGGCTTCGACCGGCACGGAAGGGCTCGAAGCGATTCGAGCGAAGACCTATGATGTGGTGATCACCGACCTGCGGTTGCCGGGTGTGGATGGGCTGACTGTGCTTCAGACGGCCAAAGGCAAGGAGCCCCAGACCGAGGTGCTCGTGATTACCGCACATGGATCAGTCGAAACGGCTGTTGAGGCTATGAAGCTGGGGGCGTTTGATTACATCACGAAGCCATTCCAGATGGATGAATTGCTGCTGATCGTTGAACGGGTCGGTGGCATGATCGCGCTCCGTCGGGAGAATCAGGATCTCAAACATCAGCTTGAAAACAAGTTCTGCTTCAATGGTATTTTAGGGGCGAACAGTCAGATGCGCGGTGTACTGGACAAAATCAAGCTCGTGGCTGAGACCGATTCCACCGTCCTGATCGTGGGGGAGAGTGGAACAGGCAAGGAACTTGTCGCCAATGCGCTGCATCAGAACAGCCCGCGGAAAGGGTATCCGTTGATCAAAGTCAGCTGCGCCGCGTTGCCGGAGACGCTGCTGGAAGCGGAACTCTTCGGCCACGAGAAAGGGGCCTTTACGGGCGCGTTGCGCCAACGACGGGGGCGGTTTGAGATGGCCAACCGGGGAACTCTCTTTCTTGATGAAATCGGAGAAATCTCGCCCGTAGTGCAGGTGAAACTTTTGCGCGCCCTGCAGGAACGTACCTTTGAACGGGTCGGGAGCAATGAGCCGATCGAGACGGATGTGCGACTTGTGTGCGCCACACAGAAAGACCTACGCAAAGAGGTGGCACAGGGCCGGTTCCGTGAAGACCTCTTCTACCGGCTCAACGTCGTCCCAATCGTGGTTCCGCCGCTTCGACAACGCCAAGAAGACATCATGGTCATTGCTGAACATGTATTGGAACGATGTGCGCGCAAGCTGAACAAGCAACTGCGTGGGTTTTCCCAGCAGGCGCATGAATTGTTGCTTCGCTATTCATATCCGGGAAATGTCCGAGAGTTGGAAAATATGGTTGAGCGGGCCGTGGCGCTTGGACGGGACGGAACGACGGTGCAACCGGCTGACCTCTGTGGATTGCAATCCTGCCCATATCTTGGGGGTGTTCCACAGGAATCCTGCGGTTTCTGTAGTGAAGGTTTGACCGGAGGGAAAAAGAAGAAAGATACGACCCTGACTTCACTTGCTGCTGCACGAGAAGGCTTCGAAAAGAACTATATTGTTTCCGTGTTGGAGCGTGTGGATGGGAGTCGCACGACGGCGTCAAAAATTTTGGGGCTGTCTCGAAAGGCGCTCTGGGAAAAGTGTAAACGCTACGGCATCCCTTCGGCGTACAACGATGACCAAAGGGGGGGAGAGTAGGCTATTTCCCTCGTGACCCGGATTTCCTCTCCATGGCCTGCAAGGATTTCAAGATCTTCGTATCGACCTACGAAGGGCGCCCCGGACAGGGGCGCCCTTCCAGGGGCGTATGTTGATTACAAGAGGATGTCGGTGCCCGCCGACGTCGGATTGACGAAGAGCGCCGGGCCGCCGAGCAGCTGAATCTCGAACTCTGGCGCCGTATCCGCATCGGTACTGCCCGACAGGACTCCGCCGGCATATCGGAGCTGGCCCGCCGCCGTAAATGCCGCACCGCCGATGTAGGTGAAGGCCTGGTTGCCGACTGCCAAGGCATTGGCATCGATCGTGGACAGGTCGATTTGGTCGCCGATTCCAGAACCTGCTTGAAAATTGATGATGACATCCCTGCCAGCACCGGCTGGACTGTCGCTGACCGATTTGTATTTGAAGATATCGGCACCTAACCCACCGATGAGAGCATCGGCCCCGGACCCACCGATCAGCAGGTCATCCCCGCTGCCGCCGTCGAGCAGGTCATTGCCGCTGCTGCCGTTGAGCGTGTCGTTGCCATCCAGACCGGAGAGCGCGTTACTGGCGCTGTTGCCGGTGATGACGTTACCCTTCTCGTTGCCCGTGCCATTGATAGCAGCTGCGCCGGTTAGGCTGAGGTTCTCGATCTCGGTGCTCAGGGTATGAGTCACGGATGCCTGCACGATATCCACTTCGCCATCCGGGGAAAAAAACTCCTGCGCCACATCATTCGCGTTGTCCACAATGTAGGTATCGTTCCCATCGTCGCCGTTCATGGTGTCGGCCCCAGCTCCCCCATTCAGGAGATCGTTGCCGCTGCCGCCGTTGAGTGAGTCGTCGCCGGTCCCCCCGCTCAGCTGGTCATCGCCGCCGTCGCCGGAGAGCGAGTCATTGTCAGCTCCACCGTTCAACCGGTCATTGCCGTTGCTGCCGACGAGGAAGTCGTTGCCAGCCAGCCCCGAGAGCACGTTGTTGTTGTCATTGCCATAGAGGGAATTGTTCTTCTCATTACCCGTGCCATTGATGGCGTCAGAGCCCGTCAGCCTGAGGTCCTCGATCCCAAAGCCCAGAGTATGGGTTACAGAGGCTTCCACGGAATCAAACCCGCCTAGGTCGTCGTCAAATGACTCCTTGGCCACATCACCCACGTTGTCCACAATGTAGATATCGCTCCCGTCGCCGCCATTCATGGTGTCGGCCCCTGTTCCACCGTCCAGCCTGTCAAAGTCGTCGCCACCGTTCAAGGTGTCGGCCCCGGCCTCACCGTTCAGCTGGTCGTTGCCGTTGCCGCCATTCAAGGTATCGGCCCCGGTTCCTCCGTTCAGAAAATCGTTGCCGCTGCCGCCGTCGAGCGTATCGTTGCCATCGCCGCCGTTGAGGGTGTCATCGTGCCTCCCGCCGAAAAGCTGGTCATGTCCACCAAGTCCGTTCATCTCGTCAGCATTGGCTGTACCCCTGAGGATATTATTCCCTGATGTTCCGTTGATGATCGCCATCATTACCTCCTATCAATTGGTTGGTTGTCTTGACTCAATTCTCTCGGCCAGGTTCCATGAGAGGGAACGGCTCCCGTGTTGCTCTCCCTCTCCCTCATGAATCATTGCCCGTACTCCGTGTGGTTCTGCTCTTTTTCCTCACCTCGGCCGCCACCTCCTTTCTTGCTCTGCCGATGTGTTCTTAGGCCATGCCAAACGCGACAGCTGACTCTTCAAAGCGGCGCTTCTCTCTGGTGTCTTTTGGATGGAGGAAGAAAGTGCCGGACTTCTGGTGGGCTGCTTGGGATCTCCGTATGCCAGCGGAGTGGACTGTGTTGAATGCGTGTGCGCATAGATACCGCGTTGCAGTCGTGCCACGTCTGCATGACGGTCTTCCTCTCTGATTTCTGCTCGAACAGTCATGGCCAAGGGCTGGGTATGGTGCCGGGATTTTGCAGGACTCAGTTCCCAGCGAATTTGCATCGACCCAAGACAGCCTTGCATTGAGCAAATTCGGTGCCGGTTTGAAGGATGTGCGCTCACAAAGCTAGTAAGTACGAACTATAAGTATTCAATATATTTTAAGATGCGCCTGTTAAGTTCTGCCTCTAGGAAGTCCGTTGCTTGGCGCAGCAGGTGTATCGAAATAGATTCAATTGGTGAATCAAATTAGGTTCAGTCGAGAGATTCCATATGGGATTCTCCAGGCGTATGGTGACTAAGGAAGGGGAGGGTACGTATAGCGCTGATCGTGCAGAGGGGTGGTGATAGCTCCGGTACTCCTTCTATATGCCTGTGAAGGACTGACCTAGGATGACCAACTCAGGAGTTCTGGGCATCAGGTGGGACTCGGGAGTGCGAGGCGCGCACCCCTTAGGATTTGTTCGCGGCCAAACTGTGCTGGTGCAGACTTATAAGTCACGAATTCAGGATGGTATGGTGAAAAAGGTTTTGACAGGGCAATCTTGTTTTCGCGAATAAGGAAGGGGAGAAGCATCATTATGAAGAAAGTGCAGGTTCTTACAAGTCTCCTATGGAGCATGGTGTTTTTCACAGGTGCCGCCGTAGCCGTGGAACCGGCGGATGTTGAGAAGTTCGTCAATGCGCGCATTGAGATCGGCGAGATGATGACGAACTATTTCAAAGGGGGCGCAGGTTATGGTGAGGGACAGCGCCCGTCACAGGAACACATGCAACAAATGGGAGCGGACATCAATGCCAAGCTCACGGCGCTCCTGGCGAAGCGCGATCTGACTCTCGACGAATATCGGAAGCGGAGCCCAGAAGTGTTTGCGGATGATGCGGCGGTCAAGCACTATCTCGGCGAACATCCGGATCTCAAACAACGCTACGAGGCCCTCCCTCTCGATCGCATGGGGCGTGGTGGGAGTACAGGGCGGGGCTACTAAGCCCGATAGGATGCTCTGGTCAGTACGAGCCCTCTCACGTTCCTCGTGAAGGTCCCTTCTCAATACTGCTTTCAGAGGGAAGACGATTGTGCCTATGGAATACAGACATCTTGGCCGGTCAGGCGTGAAAGTCAGTCGGCTCTGTCTCGGTACGATGAATTTCGGCCCGCAGACAAGCGAACAGGATAGCTTCGCTCTCATGGATCGGGCCTTAGAGCTCGGTATCAACTTTTTCGATACGGCGAATGTGTACGGCTGGAAGCTCGGTGAAGGCTGGACCGAGCAGATCATCGGCCGGTGGTTCGCACAAGGCGGAGGCCGCCGGGACAAAGTGGTGCTGGCTACGAAGGTGTACGGTCGCATGGGCGACTGGCTGAATCAGTCGCGTCTTTCGGCGGTCCATATCAAGCGAGCCTGTGAGGACAGTCTTCGGCGGTTGAAGACGGACTGGATCGACCTGTATCAGATGCATCATGTAGACCGAGAAACGCCGTGGGAAGAAGTCTGGCAGGCGATGGAGCAGTTAGTTAGGGAAGGTAAAGTGGTGTATGTGGGCAGCAGCAATTTCGCCGGTTGGCACTTAGCCCAGGCTCAGGAAATCGCGCGCAGCCGCAACTTCATGGGACTTGTATCCGAGCAGAGCCTCTATAACCTCACTGAACGTATGATTGAGCTGGAAGTGATTCCTGCCTGTGAGGCCTATGGCATTGGTCTGATCCCCTGGAGTCCGCTGGGACGAGGACTTTTGGCCGGAGTTCTGCAGTCCGCAGACAGTGGGCGTCGAGCGGATGAAGACCTAAAAAAAGAGGTGGTCAAATCTCGGCTCAAACTGGAAGCCTATGAGACGTTGTGTGAACGAATTGGCGAACGACCGGCAGATGTCGGCCTTGCCTGGCTGCTGCACCAAAAGGCCGTCACGGCGCCGATTATTGGGCCACGCACGATGGAACAGCTGGAGGGGGCCATGCGAGCGCTCAGCCTTGCTCTTGACCAGGACACCTTGAAGCAGCTCGACGACATTTTCCCAGGCCCTGGTGGCGCTGCACCGGAAGCCTACGCGTGGTAACAGGGAAGTCATCCTGCAAGAATTTGTGGCTTCAAAGTCGTCGAGTTCGCAGACAGTGTGGGAGATTCAGCATGTCGCAGCTCTGTCAGTGCGGGACAGCGTCTGCTGCATGGTCGCTGTCGGTTTCCTCGGGTGGCCGAGGATACAGTTGCGCGAGTCGTTCGATGAGGGGTTTGGCTTCAGGGGTGCTGGTGCTGGTCGGCTCGCTGGGTGCATGATCCCAGGCCAAGGTTTGAATCTCAGCTTCCATGAGCGCTACGCGTATGGTCTCTACCATCGCCTCGACGGTGAGCTCAGTCCAGGGTCGGAGGTCCAGGACCCGCTCCTCCGGTCTGCCGGGCGGAGGGCTGTCATGAATCAGCGCCCAGCACCGGTTGAAAATCGTGGCACGGAGGGCATAGGGAATATTGATTGCGGTGAGACGAGACGTACAGAGCGCCGTGACCAATAGGACGAACTGTAGATTTGGCATCTCGGGGCGATGGATGTCGAGTGTTTGCATGATCGAGGGCCTCCTACCAAAGACGTCGGAAGGATCTTGAGCGATACCGACGCCTCGGTCACGGACCGTTGAGCCTTACACGTCGGCGTACACATCGGCGTAGATGTCGAAGAACGCGTCGATGCTGTCGAGGAGCTGCGCCTTGATTTCATCCGCCGTGCCGTTCATCACGTGCAGCGTCATGCTGCCGACCGAGCCATCGGGCAGGAGAATGGGCACACGCGGGTGAGTGAGCTCGCTCGCCGTGCCTTTATCCAGCCGTAGGCCATAGCTCAGTGTATAGCGGGGCTTCGTACGTGTGTCAGTTGATGGCATGTCCATCATGATTCCTCTCCTGTTCGATCGTCGACAGGGCGTATCGGCCGACGGGTGGAAGATTCGAGCGGGTCGTATGGGCCATTTCTGGAATCTTCCACCCATGTGATTACGCCGTCGTGACTGCCGCCACCGGCTTCTGGATGAACTCTTTGTAGCCATAGCGCTCGGCCAGATAGGCCTTGGCGTCCTCGCTGACGTACTCAGCAAACTTGTACCGGTCATCCTCGACGGTCTTGGCGTCTGCCATCACCTGGTCGGTCGGGATCGCGTACTCGATATTGCAGGACGTATAGGCCTGAATATAGGTCGGACCGACCTCGCGAGCGATCAGCACGGCCTTCTTGATGCAGCTTTCCACCCGGCGCGGGTTATTCGGCACGACGGTGGCGATGTAGGCACAGCCGGCGATCTTCGCCATGGCGACCATGTCCATTTTCTCGAACTTCTTGCCGAGCGGCGCCATCTTCAGCACCGCCCCTCTGGTCGTCATACCGCTTTCCTGTCCGCCCGTATTCCCATACACCTCATTGTCCAGCATGATCGTCGTGAATCGCTCTTTCCGGAACCAGGAATGGAGAACTTGCTGGAATCCGATGTCGGCAGTGCCACCGTCACCAGCAATCACGACGACATCCTTATGCTTGTCGCCGAAACGAATCCGCAATCCGCGTGACAGTCCACTGGCCACGCCGTTCTGATCACCATAGTTGCCGTACACGAATGGAATCGCCGCCTGGGAAATCGCCAGCCGGCCACAGCCCGCCGTTCCGACGGTAATCGTATCTTCGGGATTTGGGAATGCGATGATCGCAAGCCGGATGAACAGGGTCATCGCACAGCCGGCGCACATGGGATGCTCTTCAAGGATCTCTTTGAAACTCCCCATCTGCGACACGGTCGTTTTCTTCCCGAAGGGCCCGTGCTCCACCATGTCCCGATATTCTTTTGGCATGAAGGATTCAAATCCTGGGGTGAATTTTACATAATCAAGACTCATCGGATACCTCGCTCTCTCTGTAATCCGCAAATGCGGTGTGTGGGTACATCTCGTTCGTAGCCAACTGCTGTGCCGCTGTTCCGCCCCTGTGTCCGGTTCATCCGCCACGTCCCGCCAGCACGCCGGATCGCATGCCGATCGCCTTCTTGACTTCCTCCACAATGACTTCCGGTGGCAAGGTCATGCCGCCGCAGACGCGCGGCCCGGCGACGACCCGTTTGCTGTTGGGGATGGTGGCTTTGATTTCTTTGGCCATCCATCCGATGGCATTGAACTCTGGCACGATGATGTGCGAGGCATGCTTGGTTGCCTCAAGCAGTTCTTCTTCCGGCCATGGGCGCAGGGTTTTGATTTTTACCAGTCCGACGCGAATGCCTTCATCCGCCAGCAGTCGGATGGCTTCCCGCCCCTGGGAGACCGCGGTTCCTGAGGAGACGATGAGGATGTCGGCATCGACGTCCTCTGTCTCGATCAAGCCATCCAGCCAGGCAATCGTGTGCTTGCGCGAGCGTTCCGCGGCGGCCCAGACTTCCTGTTGCCAGCTCGCGTGTGTGGCGTAGCTGATGTAGTTGCTCTTCATCACGAAGGGATCGCGCATCATCCGGACCGGGGGACACTCCATATCCATGCAGGGTACCGGTGAGCGATAGGGATCATAGGGCGGCAGGCACATGTCGGCGGGAGTCAGGCCGACGACGTCCTTCGTATGGGTGACGAAGAAGCCGTCGCAACAAAGGGCCAAAGGTAAATGTACGTCCGGCTCTTCCGACACGATGTAGCCTTTGAGGATCCAGTCGTAGAAATCCTGTGCGGTTTCTGCATGCCAGACCAGCATGCCCGTATTCATGAGGTAGGCGATCTCGATCGTGTCCGGTTGGATCGATAAGGGGGAATTGATGCCCCGGCAGGTGACGATACATTGGATCGGCAATCGAGATCCGGCCCACATCGGAAAATTTTCCATGGCCCGCATGGTGCCTGGCCCGGCGGTCGTCGTGAAGACGCGGGCCCCGCCAAAGGCGGCGCCGGCGCACTGGGACATGACCGCAAATTCACTTTCCCCACGGAAATAATCGCCGATATAGCCCTCAGCAAAGAGCTCGCCGCACAGGGCGGCTGCCTCGCTCTGGGGTGTGATGGGATAGGCCACCATCACATCGACGTTCGCACGCCTGACGGCTTCCTTAATGACCTCGCTGCCGGTAAAAAACGACGGCGTGCGAGGCGCGTCGTTCATCATCACGCGTGGATCGGTGATGACTTGCCCCTTCTTATTCGTGGTTCCGATGATGGCTGTACTGTCCATAGCTAGTCCCTTTCTATCGAACGGCGGTGGCCGGCGATCCGGCGCACCGTGTGATGACGTTAGGCGCTGAATGAACTGCCGCACCCACAGGTCGTTTTGGCTTGTGGGTTCTTGATCTCAAAGCCGGAGCCTTGCACGCTGTCGTGGAAATCGACTTCGCAGCCGGCCAGCAACGGGGCGCTCTGGGAGTCCATGATGACCTTGACGTCACCTTTCTCGATGACGGTGTCGTCTTCGCTCATGACGGACTCGAAGGCCATCCCGTACTGATAGCCATGGCACCCACCGCCCTTCACGTAGACGCGCAGGCCGACCGTATCTTTCTCTTCCTGCATGAGTTCTCGGATCTTTCCTTCTGCCGTCGGTGTGATGGTAATCATGGCGTGGCTCCTTATATCTGCATTAAGTGATATGGTCGATAGACCTCAGCTCCACTCCCGTGCGGAGGCACCTCTGCCACCCCAAGCGACAATGGGACTTGGACAGAAGACGTCTACACAGGTATTTCGAGGAACATTCGGCGCAAAAGCGGCGGAGACCAGGGAATCGGTCGCGCAAAACAAGGGAGGGAGAGAATGTGACGCGCGAGGATGGGAGGGTCGGCGTGGCTCAATACGTCATAAGATCACCCTGGGCGCATTGGGCATGAGAGTCAAGCGCTATTAAGGGGAAGGGAGCTAACAAGCACGCCCTTCGACGAGCTCAGGGTGAACGGATTATGGCAAGAAGTTGTGGGACGTAACACAGCTGCCATCGCAGCATGTCAGAATCGTTGAACTATCCGGGCCGACATTATGTAATAGCTCAAACTTGATCTGATGTTTGGCGTCGGATTTTGATCGAGAGGTTCGCTTGAAACACGGCAGTATTGACTGTCCACGATGGCCGCTCTTGGCCAACTGGAGACATTCGGCGATCTAAACTTGTTGCCGGATTGCTGCCGTTCGCGCGGGAGAGCGCGAAATGGGGCAACCCTCAGCAAACGAGTTACGATACTCTCATCCGCTGAAACATCTGCCGATAACGACCCGGCGTCATTCCGGTTCGCTGGCTAAATAGCCGTCTGAAAAACGAAGGATCTTGATAACCCACCTCGGCGCTGATCTCGTCTGCGGATTGTGCCGAGGACTCTAGCAGGCGTTTTGCTTCTTCGATCCGTAGATTCTGTAGATACTCGATGAAGCTCAGGCCGGTGGCGACCTTAAAACGTCGCTTCAAGGTCCGTTCGGGCATTCGTGAGCGCTGAACAGCGCGGGCAACGGTACTCGTCTCTCGAAAGTGTTGGCTTAACCATGCTTCACAATCACGAACCATCGAATCCGGATGGGGCAATGGTCGCACCAGCGCTTGATATGGCAACTGGCCCTCGTCATGCGTCTTGAGCAGATAGACTTTGGCAATTCGGAGGGCCTCCGCCGGGTTCACGTGCCGCGAGATGATGTGCAGGACGAGATCATGCCAGGACGTCGCCCCGCTCGCCGTAACTAGTCGGCCGCCCGCGTCGGCAAAGCATAGATTCGCCTCAGGACGAAATCGCACCTGAGGATAGTGCTGCTCGAAAAGCTGCTGATAGCCCCAATGCGACGTCGCTTCGCGACCATCGAGTAAGCCCGATTCTGCAAGGAGTATCGACGCTGAGCACACCGAATAGATAAAGGCGCCCTTCTTATAGCTCGCTCGAATCCAGTCCGTCACCTGCCTGTGCTTGCCGGCCAGATGCTGATCCGGACCAAGCCAGAGTTCTGGAATGACAATAATGTCGGCGTTGGGCCGATCGCGGATTGAAACCGTTGGTGAGACCGGGATTCCATTGCCACAGCGGAACGGGCGTTTTCCCGCCGATGCGATCTGCACATTGAACGGCAACGGCCCAATTTCGCTTCGTAACAGCGCTTGCCATATTGCGCCAGTCGTCATCAAGACATCGACCAGGCCGTACAACGCGTAGCCCGCCGTGTCCGGAAGGGCAAGAACCAAAGTTTCTAAGGGCCGTTTCAACCTGGATTGGCGCATGCAGGCACTGTGGCACAAAAGAACCGAAATTGGCTAGATCACTGCTTATCGATGCGCGAACATATAGTTACGATTGATGTAATCAAGACGCGTTCACGCCGTCACAGAAGAAAGAGCTCATCGCCAAAGTTACCGAGGCGATGGTCTGCGTCGAAGGCGAACACATGCGCCCCGTTACGTGGGTGCGGATGAATAAGTTCGAAGGCAGTGACTGGGCCATTGGCGGCAAAGCGCTGCGTGAGGCTGATGTTCACGCGCTTGCTGCCGGCAAGGCCGCGTAGAGCGATATCCAGCTCGCAGGTCGGATGCCGTCCCGCGAGCCACTCACGCCAAACTAATCTCGTAAAAGGAAATCCATCATGAACACCCAATCATCTATTACTGAAACCGTTGTTCGCAACCATCTGCAAGCCTTCTTGGAACAGAAAGGCCTCGCCGCAATTCTGAACGACTACGACGAAAATGCGCGCTTCATTAGCGAAACCAAGATCTATCAAGGCAAGCAAGAAATTCACGGCTTCTTTAAGAACTTTATCGATTCCTTGCCGGCCCGCGCTATTGATCACTTCTCAATGCGGAGCCTGCACGTCGCCGGAGACATTGCGTATATCACATGGAGCGTAGGCGCCGATATTCCCATGGGCACCGATACGTTTGTCGTCGGCAACGGCAAGATCGTTTCACAAACCTTTGCCATGTATGTCGCGCCAGGTGATGAAACAGTGAAACCTACAACTTAAGGAGATCATCATGAAAGTAATGAACCTCATCAATCCAACGACAGTGGGTAAAATGATTCTACCTGCGATTAGAAGCACACTCGTTACGTGTCTTTTCTCACTGGCCGTTGGATCGTCCCTCACCGCATGTGCAGCAGAACGCATCATGCAAACCCTAGACGAGGTCAAGTGGGGCGATGCCCCACCGATGCTGCCGACCGGCGCCAAGATTGCGGTACTGAGCGGCAATCCTGGCGCGGAAGGCTTATACACGGTGCGACTCAAGTTTCCACCCCATTATGGCATTCCCGCCCATTCGCATCCCACAGATGAGCACGTCACGGTTCTTCGCGGAACCTTGTTCATGGGGATGGCAGAAAGGCTCGACACCAAAAGAGGCACAGCCTTGCCGCCGGGCAGTTTCTCGATCACCCCAACGGGCATGACTCATTATGCCTACACGGACGACGACGAAGTGATTATCTTGTTACACGGCATGGGACCGGTTGACTTCACATATGTCAATCCGGCCGATGACCCTCGAAATAAAAAGTAAATCAGGCGCGCGAAGGCTGTTTCGCTAAAGCATCAAGTAACTTGTGCGGAAACCCTTCGCGCTCCCAACCGCGCAAGATCAATGCGATGCTCCGTGCTTGTGGAATCAGCCATGTTTTGTCGTGAAATGGACGGTGCCCGGTTCTGGTTACCATTCGGGTCAGAGCCGAATGGCACTTACTTAATCTTCCGAGCATGCCCATATTTTCTGGTCTTCTCCCGAGCGCTTCCCCTGGCTTCGGTCAGCAAGGGAAAGGGTTTGGGACGTCGTTTGATGGCGCGCGGCTCGATGCGTCCGGGTCGGTTGCCCACACGCTGTTGTGCGATCAGGATGAACAGCGCACGGAGCCTGCCCTCGTGATCCGCGCCGGCGTGGCGATCCCAGGCGCCCCACAACTGCAGGGTGTGTTTGAAGCTGAGTTTGCGTGGGTGGCACGCGCTGAGCGTAGCTGCTTGGACCATCATCAACCGGATGAGGTTGTAGGCCAGCAGATAGACCCAGACTTCTTTTTGCGCCATCGCCGGGGTCTTGCAGCTCAGTATTTCCATGCCGAGGGTGGTCTTGATATGACGAAAGTCGAGTTCGACGTGCCAGCGCTCACGGTACAGTGCTTTCAAGTCCGCCTTGGGCGTCTGCGTCGGGCACAACAACGTGGTCACCAGAATCTTGCCACCAGTGGCGAGTTCCCGCACGGTCAGGGACTCTGGTGCCTGCGCGTATTGTTCCGGCGTCATCCAGTCCGGTTTGAGAACGGGTTTGCGCAGTTCGATCAGATGATCGCGTGCGCCAAGCCGTTGCCCGCGGCGAAAGTCGGTTGAGCGTCGGCGTGCGCCCTGTTGCTCGAACACCGCCTCGACGCCGCGCACGCGAAGCGCGCAGAACAGGAAATAGGTCGCAAAATAGGCATCCCCGAGCAGCACATCCCCGGTTTTCAGGGTATCGAGCACGGTGCGCAGCAAGCTCTGTTCATCGTTGCCCTTGCCGCGATACCCGCCGAGGGCGCAATCGAGCACGGCACCGCTGCCGAGGCAGATCAGGCCCACCCACCGGCACAATGGGAACCCGAGACCAGACTCCTGGCTGCGCGGTTGCGGGTAGACCGCCTGATTCGCCGGGGTGTCGGGCATCGCCACCGTTGTCCCGTCCACGAGTCGCACTGGGTGGCCGTGCCAGCGCCACGCCGTGGCGCTCGCGCTCATCCTCTGCCCGGTGTGCTGCACCAGGCCCGACACCATCGATCCCGGCAATCGCGCGCGCGCACGGCAATAGGCACCGGTGTGCGTGCTCAATCGCGGCAGGCCGCCGATTAGGCGTTTGACCGCCGCCTCATTCACGGCCCGCTGGCAGGAACGGTCGGCGCTCAAGGCCTGCGACAGGAACATAGAAAGTGTCTCGGTCGGCGGAAACAGCCGCTCACGGTGCTTAGGCAGAAACGACTCCACCCGATCGAGCATCCCCGGGCTGGTCAGGAGAGTCAAGAAGGTATAGGCATCGCTGTGCTTGGCACGGCGGCGAATCCGTTGCTGTTGCAGCGCACACGCACGGAGATGAGGATGCATGGGGACTGGCTCCTGTAAGGGTAATGGAGGGGCGGTTAGCGACTCCATCGTATCACTGGGGACCAGTCCTTTTGGACATTACATCAAAGGGGTTGGTGTTAAGTAAGTGCCATTCGGGTCAGAGCCTATTTTCTGAACGCGGCTCGTGAATAATGGGCCATGCCGCTGTCTCAATCGTGAGGACAAGATCATGTTCCCGTGCCAACCAGCAAACTGTCTTTCCAAAATTGAGCCATCTACTGTCTGGAACGAATCACCGGGACCGACTCCTTTAATCATCCTCTAAATTGTTCACTGACCCCTATTCCCTAATTCGGTGCCGCTTCGTCGTGAAGCAACGCTGCAATCGCTATCTCCGCATCCGAAGCAGAGAACGACGAGAAGTCAGCGCACGTGCTGCCATCCACGACTACGCACACAGTTTGCACAAAGGTGAAGAGGATCTTGAAATACGCCGAGTCGGCTCCCGCCGGGAATGCGCCGAGCTCGTGGTTGGCAGAGAGGGTTGCAAGGTCGTTGTGAGCAAGGAGGCGGTGCCGCGCTGTCTTGATTGCGTCGTAGAGGCTACCGAGCTGTGTACTCAACTCTGACAGCATCTTGCGCGTTGCCGGGTCCCAGTCGTGCCGCTCCACGACGAAAGCGAGGGACATGTTCAGGCGACCGCTCATCTGGGCAGGATCGTGCAACTTGGCGATCTGCAACAGCACATGCTGATGCAAGGCGTCACTTAGCTGGATAACGAAGTAGTTGTGAGCGCTCTGCTTGATCTCGGCGAGTTTAAGATTGTCATCCACGAGGGCGCGACGAAGCTTCCACGCCTCGTGGGCATCATTGCAAACGCGCCAGAGCAGTTTGGCGTGAGAAGGTGAGAACGTGGCCAAAGTATCCTTCGTGGGCGTGACTATGTTTAGGTCGATCCGCATAAGAGCCGGATTCGCCCATTTCTGTTTGTATGACACGCCACTATGGTTCGCGAACAATACGCCATAACCGTTATCGTTTCAATGAGTTGTAACCGGACGACCATGTACACGGGTTCGTATGTGGATCGGCGTAAGCCGCCTGACCGACGCCGTTTCAGCGAACGGAGAATCTCTCCTAATGGCAACACGCAGGCGTTGAACGGCTGCTTTTCAATCCAGTGATCGACTGGTTGGGGCTATAGGTGACACAGCCTGCTGGGTCGAGTCTGAACACTTCACCTTCACGCCCTTCCCCGTGAGCGGCGCCGGGGCGCGCCGCGTGGAGGCGTCCAGTTGATGGACTTATTCGGCGACTTTTTCACCGACGGTGATCAGAATAGGGTACGCGAAGTGAATGTCACGGCCAACACGATGGGCCCCCACACCGAGGTGATCATGCCCAATATCCGCCATCACGAGTTGCCGGAACTTTTCGTCGTCACCCGGATTGGGGAACGACGCGGCAAGTTGTGTTTCAAGCTCCATCTCGACCGTATAGCGTGCGGTTCTGATATGACGTAATCCCGACGCGTGCACCATGTGGGACATCTCTTCAACGCTGAGGGCCTGCGTGTGCGAAGGGTCACGCAGTTTCTCCATCCTATTGTACGCAGCAGTTTTTTCAGCGGGGAGCACCGCATCCACAACCAGAACCTTGCATCCAGGCTGACACACCCGCACCATTTCCATCAGCACCGCCATCGGATCAAGGAAGTGGTGGAAGCTATAGCGGGTCACCACAATGGAAAACTGCGCATCCGGAAATGGAAGGGGCAGTACCGTGCCGATGTGCCACGCGACATTCTGGAGATGTCTTTCGTGTTGTCTCTTTGTCGCCTGCTCGATCATGTTGGGCGTGATGTCGATGCCGGTCACATGGGTGACATGCTCGGCAAACGCGCAGGCCACTAAGCCAGGACCACAGGCGACATCAAGTACCACATCCGATTCAGCGGCTCCAGCGCATTGAATCAACAGTTGCAGGGCATCGGAATGCCCAGGCAACTCAGCGAATGGTTTGGCCTGCAACGAAAACTGCTGAATGATGGTGTGATCGTGGCTCACAGTGTTCTCCGCGAGGGTTACCTCACCAGGTTGAGGCGGATCCATCGAAGAACCGGGTCCGCCATGTTCCATCCGCGTCACATACATACAATGCCTGTGAACAATATCCCATCATCGACGGTGGCGCAATGCGTTTCGTCCCATGGACCATGTGCACGGGTTCTTATGCGGATCGGCGTAAGCCACCAGATCGACGCATCCCAGTGAACGGATAACCTGCTCACCGTAAAACGTAGGCGTTGAACGCTCGCTTTTCAATTCGGTTGTCGACCGATTTTGGTCGATAGCTGACTGCCGAATCGAGTTGAACTTCTACACATCAACCGCACTATCGGCTCCATTGCTCCCCAAACCACAACATGGGAGAATAGCTGCGCCGAGAATGTACATCTCGGACGGAAGTCGTTGTTTAGGATATTCATATTTCCGATACTGCTCCCATAAATCTCAGTCTTGTCCAAAACAGCTTTGGACGTTGGGTCATCCAAGGGTATAGGGTGCCGGTGAATCGCCAAACCCACCTACCCCAACCGAAGGAGACCCAACGTGAACGCATCATGCAGCATGTTTAGTCAGATCCTCAAGCTCATCCCGCGCACCGACTTCGAGCGCATCGTCACAGCCACGGGTGCCGAATATCGCAGTAAGGGCTTGTCGAGCTGGAGCCAGTTTGTGGGCATGCTGTTCTGTCAGTTGGGCCGCGCTCATTCGCTGCGAGAGATCGAAGGCGGGCTGAAGAGCTGCGAAGGCAAGCTGGCCCACCTGGGCATTGACGTCCCGGTCCGTTCCTCGCTGTCCTACGCGAACAGCCACCGGCCGTGGCAGTTGTTTGAGCAGGTCTTCTACGGACTGTTCGAGACGGTCGCCGCCAAGGCGCAGGGTACACACAAGTTCCGCTTCAAGAACAAGCTGGTCAGCCTCGATTCAACCGTGATCGATCTGTGCCTGTCGCTGTACGACTGGGCAAAGTTTCGCCGGACCAAGGGTGCGGTCAAGCTCCATTTAGTGCTCGACCACGACGGCTATCTGCCCTGTTTCGGCCTCATTACCGAGGGGAAGGTACATGATGTCAGCGCGGCCCACCAGATGAACTTCGCCTCTGGCACGATCGTGGTGGATGATCGGGGCTACAACGACTATCGCTTGTTCGCCAAATGGACCGACGCCCAGGTGTTCTTCGTCACGCGCATGAAGGACAATGCCCGGTTCGAGATTGTCGAGGACCACGCGGTGCCACAGAACCGACCCATCGTCAAGGATCAGACCATCCGCTTGACCGGCCCAGGGGCCCACGGCAAGTGTCCGCATCTGCTGCGCCGGGTGGAAGCGATCCGCGAGGACACGGGAGACACCCTGGTGTTTCTGACCAACCACCACGGGCTGGGTGCCAGCACCATCGCCGCCATGTACAAGGATCGCTGGCAGATCGAGCTGTTCTTCAAGGCCCTGAAGCAGAACCTGAAGATCAAGACGTTCGTCGGCATCTCGGCCAACGCGGTGAAGACCCAGATTTGGACAGCATTGATCTCGATGCTCCTACTACGCTACCTGCAGCTGTCTTCCCGGTTCAGCTGGAGCTTGGCGAATCTCGTGGCGCTGCTGCGCATGAACCTCTTCACCCATCGCGATTTGATGGCTTGGCTCGACGAACCGTTCACCACGCCACCCCATCAACAGGACCACCCGCAAACCATCTTGGCCTTCGCCTAATCTTGGACAGCACCAGGAGGCACGAACGTGAACACCCGTCATCACCCGTCCAAAACCCGCATCACATCACGTGGGCGGCCACCCGAGCTCGGCTATCTTGGACAGCAATGCATAAATCTATCAATCAATCTGTCGAGCTTGTCAGGAGGTTGTTATGAAACCTAGGTGGGTTCTGCGCTTAGTGGTGACATCCCTTGTTACGGGGTTCGTTGGCTGCGTGGGTGGCGGCGGCACGCAACAGCCCACGAGCGTTCCGGCTCTCAACCCCACGATACAGCCGACCCAGTCGGCGTTCGGTGTGCTGGGAAACGGAGGCATCAGTACGATCGTGCCGCATGGCAACGTCACCTACATCGGCGGGAACTTTGATGAGTTGGCCGCCATCACGGGCGCCTTCGCGCGCCTCGATTCTACAACGGCTAAGCGGATTGCACCGCTGGCGGAAGCCGAGCACGGCGAGGTGCGCGCGAGCGCGAGTGACGGCAATAATGGCTTCTACATCGGAGGCACATTTACTTCGGTCGGTGGCGAACCTCGCTTGAAGATCGCGCACATTCTGGCTGACGGAAGTGTGGACCTCAATTTCAATCCTGGTGTGCCTGGACAGAACAGCGCCGTGAATGCACTCGCGATCTCACAGGACGGTCATACGCTGTATGTCGGCGGTGGCTTCGAGAACATCGGTGGTCAGACCCGCAACAACCTCGCGGCGGTCGATGCTGCCACGGGTACGGTGACCAACTTTAACCCGGCAGGGCTCGGTACCGACGGTCAGGTCTTTGCGCTCACGGTGTCGGGTACGCAGGTGTATGTCGGCGGTCAGTTCGAGAAGCTGGGCGGCCAGATGCGCAACGGGCTTGCCAAAGTTGCCGGGACGACAGGAGGCGATCTCGGCTGGATCCCGAATCCAATGTTCGGCGCTGGCGGCGGCCTGATCATGGCGATTGAGGTCTCGGGCAACTCGGTGTATGTCGGCGGCGTCTTCAGCACCATCGGTGGCCAGGCGCTCCGCCATCTCGCGAAGCTCTCGGCCACGAACGGCACTGCGGCGGCGGAGTTTGCGCCGAATCCCGACGACATCGTCCTCGTGCTCGCGCTTTCGGGAACGACGGTCTATGCCGGCGGGGATTTCAAAAATATCGCAGGTCAGCCGCGCCCCAAGCTGGCACGCCTGAATGCAGTCCTGGGGACGCTGACCCCATTCGACGCGACGCTCATTGAGACCGATGGTATTCGGGCGCTTGCGGTCTCCGGTTCCGATCTTTATCTCGGTGGGTTCCTGACAAGTGTCGGCGGCGCGCCACGCACCGCGCTGGCGAAGGTCGATGCCATAACGGGTGCGGTACTCCCGTTCGATCCTCACATTGGTGTCTTTAATAATGGGGCGGTTTCGGTCAAGACGCTGGCGGTTGCTGGTACGAGCGTTTATCTGGGCGGACAGCTCTCTTTTGTGAACAGGGTTACACGACACGGCATTGCGGCGCTTGATGCGGACGGTGTGCCGACGTCATTCAATCCTGATGCCGGTCCTGGAGGTCCGAACACCTTTAACGATGTGAGCGCAATCGCCGTGAGGGACAATGCCATCTACCTCGGTGGCAACTTCACTTCCATAGGTGGCCAGCCGCGCAATCGAGTCGCAAAGGTTTCGCTGGATGGCACGCTCGACCAGAATTTCAACCCGAACGCCACGGGTGGTCACATTCCCGGCGTCGATACGATCGTTATCACGAGTTCAGACGTCTATGTCGGCGGCGATTTTTCCGCCATCGGCGGCCAACCACGCATCGATCTCGCAAAAATCAATCCGATGACAGGCCTCGTGGACGGGGGACGGCAGTCCTTCGACCCGGACCCCCTCGACGGCGTGAACCCGAGCCGAGTTCGAACGCTCCAAGTGTCCGGAGACAGCGTCTACGTGGGTGGTGACTTCACGACGATCGGAGGCCACCCGCGCAACAAGCTTGCCAAGGTCTCAGGGACAACCGGCGATGTCGACGTGCAGTTCGATGCGCATGTCAGTGGCGGCAGCAACGTGGGCCCATACATCTTCGACATCGTGCTCGCGCGCAGCACATTGTTCGTGGTTGGGGATTTTCCCAGTATTGGTGGAGCGGCGCGCAACAATGTGGCCACGCTGAATCCCCCGACGGGCGCTGAGGTGACCGGCTTTAATCCGAATGTCACCGGCGGTCAGCGACCGGAGATCTTTCGGATCGTGGTTACAGACGAGGAGGTCTATATCGGCGGGTCTTTCACTCACGTCGGCGGCACGCCTCAGGGGTACATCGCACGCCTCACGAAGACCGGAGCACTGACTTCCTTCAATCCCAAGATCAGGGATTTTCCTGGTGAGGTGCTCGCGCTGGCCACGTCAAATACGACTCTCTATGCCGGTGGTCTTTTCTTCGAGATGGATCGACGTCTGCGGCTGATGTATGCACAGCTCAGGTAGCTTGTCAGAATAGCGTTGGAGCCGGAGGTTTACGCTGGTGATGAGCCGTACGTTGGCCAAGCGGTGTGATGCTCTTAGCGCATCACGCATAATCTGCAGTGGCTGATCCACCAGGAGTTTCTCATCAAAGAGTATGGCATGGACTTTCGTGTCGAAAATTTCATGCCATCAGCTTTTTAGTTCATACTGAGTGAGAGGAAAGAATGAGGGTCGAATCTTACCTGTGAGGTTCAGACAGTTGGGGACCGATCAGAAAGTTTGGTTTGACCACCCTGACATACGTAAATTCGGCGTCAAGCAGCGATTCAAGAATTCGATTGGATCTCCCGATGGTGGCCAGCCGTCTTCTTCCGTATCGGATCGGAACCTGCCGGTCGCTCCGGCCGCATCTGTCCGAGCAAGTTTCAGTTTCTACACAATATATATCGCTTGACTCCTGTCCCTATTGCGCCCAGGGTGATGATAGTCAGGTGTGAAGCCCCGCTGGCTGTCCTATCCCTCGCGCTTCCTGACCCTTCCCAGCGTGACCGATTCCCCAGTCTCCGCCGCGTTTACATCACAGTCTCTCTGACTCGTTGCTGGTTTGGTGCGATGGCCTGCTGATGGAGGCGGCCAGGACGCTGGCCGTGCCGCAGAGGACTGATCCACTCACATCGGCATTCCATCAGAGAGGAGCACCTATGCTCTATTACGCACTGATGTTCCTGGTCGTCGGCTTGATTGTCGGCGCGCTGAACCTCACCGGGGTTTCGACGGTCGTGGTTCAGATTTCGTGGATTCTGGTCCTAGCCGGGATGCTCGCGTTGCTAGCGATTCACTTAATCATGGGACGCACCAGTCGAACGGTGTGACCGAGGGGTGTCGGGTTGTCTGGTGGTTCCCAGCAAACGACCAGTCCCTCAGGTCAATTATCAATAAGGAGGGCAATGCCATGAATGCTGAGCAACTCAAAGGAAAATGGATGCAGTTCAAAGGTGAACTGAAAGAGAAGTGGGGTAAGTTTACGGACAATGATCTCCAGGAGATTGGAGGGAACTACGACAGATTTGTCGGCAAAGTTCAGGAACGGTATGGCGATAAAAAGCGTGAGCTGATGAAGTGGGCGGATCAGTGGTACCACAAGGCTCCGCCGGCCAAGACGGGGAAAAAGATCCAGTGACCGGACTCGATTGCTGAGAGACGTCTTACTCAGCAACTCACAGTTATGAACGCGGTAACGAGAGGAGGTGTGCGATGAGCAAGGAAAGAGTTTTGCGGCAAGCAACGCCGGCCATGTCGGTAGGCACGCCAAGGACCAGTTCAATCGGTGAGAAGGCTGGTCTTCCTAGGCAGACATTGGAGGGAGCTCTGACGCACGACCGCATTGCGCAGCTGGCCTACGACTTATATGAACAACGGGGCCGGCAAGAAGGCCGGGCCTTGGAGGACTGGCTGAATGCGGAACTGCAACTGGTTAGCGTGTTAGGTCAATCATGACAGAAACCCGTGAGTATGAAACGTTCATTTCTATGACAACAAGGAGATAAGGCCATGAACACAATCTTACGCTGGGATCCGATGAGCAGAACTCGATGGAATCCTTTCAAGGATCGGGATGAACTGGAAAGCCGCTTGGCGACGCTGTTTACCGGCCGGGAGGCGACGAGCAACGGAGGAAAGGAAGCCCTGACGGTGACCCAATGGTCGCCGCTGGTGGACATTATGGAAGATGAAAAGGAATACCTCATCAAGGCCGAATTGCCGGACATGAAGAAAGAGGACGTGCGTCTTACGGTAGAGAACGACGTCCTGGCGATTTCCGGCGAGCGGACATTCGAGAAGGAAGAAAAGGGCAAAAAATATCACCGGGTCGAACGCGCCTACGGGAGCTTTGTGCGCAGTTTTTCACTTCCGGAGGATGCGGACGGGAGCAAGGTGACTGCGGACTTCAAAGACGGGATGCTCCACGTGCATCTTCAGAAATCCGTGCAAGCAAAGCCGAAAGCCATCGAGATCCAGGTTGGCTAGTGTTGCGGTCCTCGAGGGATGGGGCATCAGGGAAGACGTTCTTACGCCTGCGCGATGATGAAGTCTTCCTGATGCTCCTCGTACGCTCTCGATGGACTTCACGTGATGACTCCAAATCGATCGCCTGGGATATCCGTTTGGCCCTGGTCTTGTGACTTAGTCTCTAGATCATTTTTCCCATTCAATGGAGCCGTCTTTTCTTCTTCGCCCCCTTGACAGATACGAAACCTCGCTCCTGTTGCTGAGAGCTGTCATCCACAGAAATGTGTTGAACCTGTGGATAGCCATTGGATTGGTGGGAATAACGTTGGCCCAGGTAAGAGCCGATTCGATCGTGTCAAGGAAATTTCCTAGGAATATGCAAGAAAGCAAGGAACATAGGCGTTGACCACTATTAGTTGTGGTTCTATTGAGATGGGGCGGATGCCTAAAAAATAGGCGATTTGATGAATACACACGCCATTCGTACCGTCTTTTGCTGAATACCGTGACTTGTTCACAAGGTTATCAACAGAAGATGGGGAATCTGAATTCTCATGCCACGCTCATCGTAAACAGCCCACTAAAGGCATGGTTTTTGGTCAACTATCTGGAATTGTTAGCTTGCTTAATTTATTGATGTGCCGGCCATATTCGCGCGACGGTTTTGATGTCTGATGGATAGGTGCGTTCTAGATGGGGTAGGCCATTGCGAGCCGAACGCATTCTCAGGAGTTGGGCGCGATGCGGGTGGGTTCCTGTAATGGCCTCTCAAGCGTAAGGCGGGGCATTGCCCTGCTTCCACTTGATACTGCAACCAATGCTGGGTCTCTGGGTGTCGTCGACCGGCTTGCCGGCGAGCACTGCTTGGATGGCGGCGCGGAGATCGTGGCCGGTGACCGGTTTGTTGTTGCCGGGTCGGCTCTCATCGAGTTGTCCATGGTAGGCCAGTCGACGATCGCCACCAAAAAGATAGAATTCTGGGGTGCAGGCAGCGCGATAGGCCTTCGCGACCTCCTGTGTCTCGTCGTGACAGAATGGAAAGGTCAAGCCCAGGCGTACGGCCATTTCTTTGAGCCTGGGCGGTGCATCATCGGGATAGCTAATGGGGTCATTGCTGCTAATGGCAATAATACCTAAGCTCGTGTCGCGATAGTCGCATCCGAGTCGGGCAAGTTCCTGCTCAACATGCACCACATAGGGACAGTGCTTGCAGATGAACATGACGAGCAGCCCTGTCTTGGCGGTGAACGAGTCGAGTGAATACCGTTGCCCACTCACCACGTCGTGCAAGTCGAACGGGAGTGCTGTGGTACCAAGTGGGAGCATGGGTGAAGTCTTAGCCATGAGATCCTGTCTCGCTGGGTCTGTCAGAGAGAAGATGCCGTATGTCGTCGGCTGGGTCAAGTAGCAGTGCGACGGCCGCGTTTCTTGCGTCATCGTTGAAGGGCCGCTATGCTGCCACATATCGCTTGGCTGTGTGGGCGAGCCATGACTGAGATGAGTTGTCCCTTTGGTGATAAGGAGGACGAGCATGCGGATTGCCTGGCTGTTAGTGCTGTTGCTGGGGGTTCCGGCTATGACGCTGGCGCATGATGAGACGAAGCCCGAGACGCCGACCCTCACGGTCAGTGAAACCGGGACGGTGACGCACGCGCCGGATACGGCGTTTGTGACATTCGGCTTGGAGACTGCCGGCAAATCACTTGCCGAGGCGCAGAAGCGGAACAGCGCCGTCATGAGCAAAGTCATGGACCGGCTACGAGATCTGCAGATCGACAAGGAACGTATCCAAACCTCGTCCTTTACGGTCTCCCCGCAATATCGACCGCCGCCTAACCGCCCCGCTGATGTGCCGCCTACTTCTCCGGAAATTGTCGGCTACGTCGTCAGCAATATGGTGACGGTGGAAATCCGTGTCCTCGACAGAGTCGGCACGGTGATCGAAGAAGTTTTGAAGGCCGGCGCGAATAGCTTTCAGGGGTTGCACTGGGGGTTGCGCGATGAACAATCGGTACGTTTGAGTGCATTGAGACAGGCTGCTGCCAAGGCGCGCGAGAAAGCAGCGGTGCTGAGCGAGGCGCTGCAGGTGAAACTCGCGCGGGTGCTATCAATTCATGAGGGGGGCCATATGGTCAGGCCCGGCGCTGCTATGGCACGCATGGCGATGGAGTCGGGCGCAGGTGATGTGCCGATCTCACCGGGGGAACTGAAGGTCGAGGCCACGGTGACGTTGGTGTATGAAGTTGCGCCAAACTGAAGTGCGACTCTTCCTTGCAGGGGTATGAACGAAGTCGTTGCCATGCTTCTCAGCACGGGCAAGCGCCCTGTTAAAGGTCAAGCGTCAGGGTTTGCCGGTCGGCATTCAGCCGCCCACTTTCGCGGCGATTTTTGGTGCCATTACCTCAACTCATAGCCGGAGCGCCTCAGACTGGTTGACTAATAACTTGACTCATACTTGACTCATTTTTTTGGGTTCCGCCTCGCACGGCGGAGACTTGTTGTGCCTTTTACCATGCCTCTTCATGTCCCATGTGACTCAGTTCCAAAAGCAGATGCTCGATGACTTCTTTTCAGGAAAACGGTATTCTCCTGTCCACTCGACCAGAACCGCGATGTCTACAAGAGTCAAGGCTACAACGAAACGCAGGTTCGCCGCTACGATCAGTCCGTCACCGGCTCGGCTATAACTTCTTCGGGCTGATAGAAAATGAAAGAAGGACAGACGTATCCTCGTGAATAAGCAGAAACTGCTGGCCAAAGCATTGGCTGGCTCGAAGAATCTTCGGTTTATCGAAGCCATTGCACTCGCGAAAGCGTTTGGTTATCGTTTGGCGAGGACCAAAGGAAGCCATCACATTTTCGTTCATCCAAAAAACAAGGAACTGATCAACCTTCAAGAAGTCGGAGGCAAAGCAAAGCCCTATCAAGTACGCCAGTTGCTTGATATCGTGGAGCGGTGTAATCTATCGCTGGAAATGGGAGATGAGCCATGAAGGATTATCACATCAACATCTTCTACAGCGACGCCGACAAGGGCTACATTGCCGACATTCCCGATCTCGACGCCTGCTCTGCTTTTGGCAAAACACCGGCAGAGGCGCTCAGGCAAGCGCAACTGGCCAAGAAGGCGTGGTTGGAAGCCGCTCGTGCCGAGGGAAAACCCATTCCCCGTCCGCGATATCGGCCTGTGATTTATCAGACCGGCTCATGATCGTTTCCATGAACGCTGACGAGTTGGATGTCAAGCTGCGCACGTGGCAAGAGGAACACAACACACCCGAGAAGGTCTCGGCGACGCATCGGAAAGTTTTGCTGGACCGCGTGGTTCAGTCCATGGCATTTGAGAACCAGCCAGTCAGTATGGATCGCCTTAAGACCCTGACGGGGATTCCACAGACGAAGGTCGGCTAGGCTCTGCTCACTAAACGAGTTCTGGAACGCTGCTCTTTCCCCGGTTCTTAAGTCTTACCCATTCCTCCAGAGAGACCAGCCAGATGATTTCCCTGAGCTAACAGGGTATCCTTTGGCGCAATTGCTTGTATCCACCATCAGGGACCAGGTGAATGGCGAAGAAAGCCAAGTCTGCGGCAAAGGCGAACCAGGCCGAGCCCTACAAGCATCCTGAGGCGAAGAGCCTCATGCGGCCGGAGGTGGGGACGCAGGCGCAGTTTAAGAAGAAGAAATCTCCGAAGACCTACCGCTACGATTCGTCGCTCTCTCCCTCGCTGGATTGGGATGCCAAGAACCCGGCCCGCGAGGAAGGAGAGCGTCTCATTAAACAAGTCCTGGACGCCAAGAGCCTCGAAGAGGCGAAGGCCGCCGCATCCAAGCTCAAGAGTCTGAGCAAGCCGTTTCTGAATTGGGCGGGTAAGGCGGAACGGCTATCGTTCGACGTGCCGACTTTGCCGCTGTTCATTCATGAGCGGCTTTCCACCAAAGCGATTATTGAAACGCTGGCTGGTCATAAAACCGACAAGCAAGAGGACATGTTCGCCCTCTTCGGCGATCCACAGCACTCGATTGCCGATCAGGTGTTGAAATCGTATGAGTATCAGGACAACTGGACCAATCGGATGGTCTTGGGTGATTCTCTTGCCGTCATGAACTCGCTGCTGCACTATGAAGGCCTGGGCGGGCAGGTGCAGATGATCTATATGGACCCGCCCTACGGCGTGAAGTTCGGCAGCAACTTCCAACCCTTCGTCCGCAAACGCGATGTCTCCCACAACGACGACGAGGACATGACCCGCGAGCCAGAAATGGTCCAGGCCTATCGAGAGACCTGTGAACTAGGCCTGCATTCATATCTGACATATCTCCGTGACCGACTGCTGCTGGCCCGAGACTTGCTCACACCAAGCGGCAGTATCTTCGTCCAGATTAGTGATGAGAACCTGCACCATGTACGGGAAGTGATGGACGAGGTATTCGGGGCAGATAATTTCTGTGGATTGATTGTTTTTAAAAAATCAGGTGGAACAACAAGTGAACTGCTCGGGTCTCCTTGCGACTATCTTCTGTGGTATGGCCGAGATCGAGAGCGAACTAAATATCATCAAATATTCAAGCTAAAGGCGACCGCTGGCAGCGAAGATAGCGCCTATTCTCGTGTTGAACTTCCCGGTGGTATCAGATGTCCTATGACCAAGGAAGAGCGAGACGATCTTGCACTGTTGCCTCCGGGTGCCAAGCTGTACCGATTAGACAATTTAACCAGCCAGGGGTTCCGCCAATTCACAACTGTTGAGTTCGAGTTCAATGGAAAGCGCTACCATCCTGGGGCAGAGAGGAATTGGAAAACTACCGTTGATGGACTGAAACGACTAGCCAGTTTAAACCGCCTTGAAGCCACAACTGGACTTTACTACGTTCGCCATTGGAGCGATTTTCCTGTTAGCCCGCTTGATAACAATTGGGATGACACGGGAATAGCCGGTTTTGCTTCGGACAAGCTTTACGTTGTTCAAATAAATACAAAGGTTGTTGATCGCTGTCTTCTCATGTCCACCGATCCAGGTGATCTGGTGCTCGATCCCACGTGTGGAAGCGGGACAACAGCTTATGTCGCTGAACAATGGGGCCGTCGTTGGATCACCGCTGACACCAGCCGGGTGCCGTTAGCACTTGCCCGTCAGCGGCTACTGACCGCCACCTTCCCTTGGTACGAGTTGAAAGACCAGCATCGCGGCCCAGCCGGTGGGTTTGCCTACAAGCGCAAGCAGAACAAGAAGGGCGAAGAGGTCGGTGAAATTGTTCCGCATGTCACGCTCAAGTCCATCGCCAACAACGAGCCGCCTGCGGAAGAAGTGTTGGTGGACCGGCCTGAGGTTGAGAACGGCATCACGCGCGTGACTGGTCCCTTCTGCGTCGAGGCAACAATCCCCACGCCGGTGGATTGGGAGGGGGGCGGTGTCGAGGATTCTGAGGCCGACTCCAGGGAATCCTACGGGTCCTTTGTGGACCGCATGTTGGAGGTGCTGCGCAAGAGCCCGGTGCTTCGGTTGGAAGGGAACAAGACCGTCATGTTGAAGAACATCCGCCCGCCTGCGAGGACCCTCAGCTTATCGGCTGAAGCTCTCGTGGCCAACGGGCAGGATAAACCCGTGTTTGGTCCGGAGAATGGCGCCGTCAGTGAGAAGCTCGTCTATGAGGCCGCTCGCGAAGCTCACGCGAAGAACTATACCACATCTCTATGTGGTTGGGTTCGCGATCCAGTCTAATGCTCGCACACTTGTTGAGAAGTGTGCCGAGGTTATGGGTGTGCCTGCCACCTATGTGCAAGCCACGCCGGACTTGATGATGGGCGATCTACTCAAGAACATGCGGTCGAGCCAAATTTTCAGTGTCTGTGGGCAACCAGAGATTAAGGTTATTCGGACTAAGGATAAACAATACCAAGTTGAGCTACTCGGTCTGGATGTGTTCGATCCCATTACGATGGACGTGACGCACCGGAGCGGTAACGATGTGCCGGCCTGGCTCCTTGATACGGACTACAACGATCTCTGCTTTCATCTCTCGCAAGCCTTCTTCCCCCGCACCAGCGCCTGGGACAATCTGAAGAAGGCCCTCAAGGGCGAATACGAAGAAAGTGTGTGGGATCACTTGTCCGGCACCACCAGCGCACCCTTTGAAGCAGGCGAGCACAAGCAGATCGCTGTGAAAGTGATCGACGACCGAGGCAACGAATTGCTGGTGGTGAAGAAGCTGACGTAATAAGATGGATTTGATCGATACCAAAGAGGAGGACCTACACTATGCCATCTCTTGAGGACCGGATCAAAGACTTACCGCCTGATCTCCGGCGCGAAGTAGAGGACTTTGTCGAGTTCTTGATCGATCGCCGCGTTCCCCATTCCAAGGGCAAGATGAAATTTGCTTGGGAGGGCGCTCTCGCCGATCTGCAAGGTCAGTATACCTCCGTCGACTTACAACATAAGATTCTCGAATGGTGGGGCGACGATGTATCTCGTGGACACTAATCTCATCCTGGAAGTTTTGCTCCGACAGGCCAAAGCCGAAGAAGTGAAGCAATTTTTTGAGCGTGCACCATCGCAACAGCTCTTCCTCACTGAATTCTCACTCTATTCGCTTGGTGTCCTGCTGATTCGACGAAATATGCACGACATCTTTCTCCGAGCCATCGAAGACTTGCTCTTTACCGGCGGCGTGACGTTGTTACGACTGGCTCCGGCTGATCTGGCCGATGTTGCCCGGCGCTCGCAGCAGTTCGGACTCGATTTCGACGACGCCTATCAATATGTGACTGCCGACAAACACAATCTGGTCATCGTGAGCTTCGATGCCGACCTCGACCGCACGGAACGAGGACGAAATCAACCGCATCAAGTGACGACATGATGTGTCGAGTGTGCGGAGCGTCCATGCAGGTCTCCGTGACAGATTTTCCGTTTAAGCACAGCGACCGGTCTATTGTCGTGGTTAAAATCTGCCCGTTCTGCTCTGTGACAACTGCACGGAATGCTCCCTTGAGGATTCCGTCATGGCAGTCGTAGAAACAATACTCGATACTGCGGATGAGGCTGCTGAATTGAGTGTGATCAAATTTGCCGCCTGAGCGTCTATTTCTCTTCGACCATGAGCGCCTACGAAGTCCCACAGCCCATTCTGAATTCTCCCTTCGAAGAGCCCAAAGAGCATTGGCATATCGTGGAAGGCGAAGAGCCTGAGCAACGGCCCGGGCGTCGTCCTGCGATGTATTTCTATCGCGACCCCAAAGTGAAGCCTGAAAAAGAGTATGGCACGGTGGCTGGGACTGCCGTCGAGCTGAAATTGGTGAATCGCATCCAGGCCCAGGCGCGGATTCAAGTAGCCAGTGCATAAGTTCACCGACGGCATGATGGAGTAACCTCTTGGGACACTAAGGGGTTACAAATGAGGCCGTATCGTCGGATCACGTACGAAGATCGATGTCAGATATACGGATTGCGAAAGGCGGGCAAGACCCAGGCCGAGATCGGCCAGGCCCTGGGGTTCAGCCAAGGGACGGTCAGTCGGGAACTGGCTCGGAACGCAGGACAGCGGGGCTACCGCTTTCAGCAAGCGCAGTACTCGGCACAGGCCCGACCGCAACAGATCCGGCACCAGCCACGCAAACTGACTTATGCTTATCCGCTTGTTTCAGCAGACCTTAATGGGTAGTATCGTGGGATGCCTCGACCGAGTTTCCCCAAGAGCCTGCGGCAGTTCCAACAACAGTTTGCCAGCGAGGACGCTTGCGCGGAGTATCTGACGGCATGCCGCTGGCCAGATGGGTTCCGGTGTCCGAGGTGCGGTCAGACGTCCGCGTACGGCTTGGCAGGCCGCCGGCGCTGGCAGTGTGCCTCCTGCCGCTATCAGGTCTCTGTGACGGCCGGGACAATCCTCCACAATTCGAAGACCCCGCTCATGACGTGGTTTTGGGCTGCGTATCTGATGACGACGGATAAGCGTGGGCTGTCGGCCCTCCTCCTGCAGCAGCAACTGGGACTCAGCCGCTACGAGACCGCGTGGATGATGCTGCACAAGCTCCGTCGCGCGATGGTGAACGCGGCGCGGGACCCGCTTTGCGGCGAGGTTGAGATGGACGAGACCTGGGTGGGGGGAACTCAGACAGGACTGCGGGGCAGTCGCCAGCTCAGAGGGCGCAACGCCGCGCTGGTTCTGGTTGCAGTCGAACGGCGGGGACGGGCGTCCGGTCGAGCCCGGATGGAGGTCATACCCGATTTCGCAGGAACCACCATCAAGGAGTTCGCTGCCAGAAACATCGCCACAGGTACCACCATCTCCACCGATGGCCTCTCGAGCTTCGGGGTGCTCACGGCGAGCGGCTATACCCATGTGCCACGAACGCAGCCGCCCCCGCTTCAGTTGCGCCAAGGAGCCAAGTCCGTCGTTCCGCTTGCCGACCGGATGATCGGGAACCTTCAGAGCTGGCTGGTCGGCACCCACCACGGCGTCAGCCGCAGCCAGCTCCAGGTCTATCTCGATGAATTCGTCTTCCGCACGAACCGTCGTCGTGAACCGAGGGCCGCTTTTCAAACCCTGCTCGGCCTTGGCAGTAACCGAGGTCCTACGGCCTACGCGCAGATTCAGCACGCCCGTGATCGCAAGCTCTTGCGGTCTGCTGAAACAAGCGGATAAGCATGAACTGACTAGTCGTGTTCATCGCGCTCTTACTCGGAAGCTGCGGGCGGAACGGTGGAGTCCAGAGCAACTCAGCTTTTGGTTGTGGAACGAACACGGCCTCTCGCTCAGCCCTGAATGGATCTATCAGATGATCTGGGGGAACAAGCGCATGGGCGGTGATCTCTGGCGGTTCTTGCGTCGACGGGGCAAGCGCTACAACCTGCGTGGTGCCCAGCATGCCGGACGCGGCGTGATCCCTCATCGCATCGACATCGCGGAGCGCCCCGCGATTATCGCAGCCAAGACGCGACTCGGCGACTGGGAGGGCGACACCATCGTCGGGGCGCAACGCAACGGCGCCCTGCTGACCCATGTCGAGCGCAAAAGCCTGTTCACGACCATTTCGAAATTGCCCCGTCCAACAGCCAACGCCACGCACCGCGCCACGGTGCATCGGCTGAACCCGTTGCGCGACCACGTTCACACCATCACTTACGACAACGGGAAGGAGTTCGCCCGACACCGGGACACCGCCGATATCCTGTGCGCGCAGGTCTTTTTTGCCACGCCCTATCCTGCGTGGGAGCGCGGCGTGAACGAGAACACCAATGGCCTCATCCGAGACTTCTTCCCCAAAGGCACGGACTTCACTACAATCCACCCGGCGACGGTGGCGAGGGGTGAACGCCTGCTCAACCGTAGACCTAGAAAATCACTCGGCTTTCAAACGCCCAACGAGGTCTTTCAGGCTCTAGTCAGACGCGGCTGAATGTTATGCACTGGAGAGTTGAATCTGCGGTCTTATTGACGCGTTCGAATCAGGCTTAGTGAAAATCTCACAGCTTGCGTGCGTGACACGACCGGCAAGGAGATCCCCGGCTACTTTAATGTTTGGCATTGGATTCTCCCGCAACTCACGCCTGCAGAACGAGGCGGCAAAAAGGCCAATCCCAAACTCGAGGCGATCTTAAAATACGCCCATCATCCGATTGCCATGCTCGGAGGGCTCTGGGAGAAAGAACGGGAGGACTGGGTTGCGAATCGAGAAGACCCCCGGCCACCGGTATTTATTCTTGTGTGCAAGAACACACAGATTGCCAAGGTGTTGTACGAGTGGCTGGCTGAAGATACGGCACCAACAGGAATCCCGCCTGTTAAAATCGAAAGCTTCAAAAATAATGGTCGGCAGCACACGATCCGTGTGGACTCCAAGGTCGTTCACGAGTCTGACTCGGGTGAGTCCAAGAACGATGAAGTTCGTTGGATGAGATTCACTCTTGATACGGTGGGGAAACTCTCGTGGCCGACGGACCGAGTTGGGCGCCCAATCTATCCGGAAGGATTTAAGGAACTCGCGGAAAAGCTTGAACGTCCTGATCACCCTCCTGGTCGTGATGTACGGTACATCGTCAGTGTGGGTATGCTCACGGAAGGATGGGATTGCAACACGGTCACCCACATTATCGGGCTTCGACCGTTCATGTCTCAGCTTCTTTGTGAACAGGTCGTTGGTCGTGGCCTGCGTCGAGCGAGCTATGAACTTGGCGCTGACGATAAGCTGACAGAGGAAGTGGCCAAAGTTTTTGGTGTCCCGTTCGAGGTAATCCCTTTCAAAGCATCGCCGCAGGGCCAGCCTAAGCCGAGGGTCAAACGGTTCCACGTTCATGCAATTCCAGGTAAAGCACAGTATGAAATTAAGTTCCCGCGAGTTGAAGGGTACACCCAGGCAATCCGTAATCGAGTGACGGTAGATTGGGGCTCGGTTCCATCGTTGATTCTGGAGCCTGGTCGTATTCCGCCTGAGGTCGAGGTCAAGGGCTTGCATAGTACTGTGCAAGGGCGGCTGACCCTCAGCGGACCAGGACGAAGGGAAACAGTCTCCTTGGATGAAGTGCGAGCGAAGCTTCGGCTTCAGGAAGTCATATTCGATCTCGCCTTCGCGCTGACTCGTGATTATGCGTCACAGCGTAGCTGTACAGTTCCAGCTCACCGGTTATTCCCTCAACTGGTTGCCATTGTCGGTCAGTTTGTGGATGAAAAGATCGATGCCCCGCCAACGACGTCCAAGAAGGATGTCCTTCTCTCTCCCTATTACGGCTGGGCCATAGAACGCCTTCTTCCTAACATTCATGGCGATACCAGTCTTGGAGAGGCACCTGAAGTGCCCCGCCATGAAGCAACTCGCGGGCCTGGTTCGACCGCCGATGTGGATTTCTGGACGAGTCGCGAGGTGCGGGAAGTCGTAAAAAGTCACCTTAATTATGTCGTCGCTGACACAAATCAGTGGGAGCAATCGGCTGCCCTACTATCTAGACAAACACTCTAAAGTCGAAGCTTTCGTGAAGAACTCTGGCCTTGGCTTTGCTATTCCGTATCTCCACAATGGACAGATGCATGACTATGTGCCGGATTTCATTATTCGACTGAAGTCTAAGCAACCGCACCACTTCATACTTGAGATCAAGAGATATGACCCAACAGAGGAAGTAAAGCGCGCTGCTGCTGAGAGATGGGTCGCGGCGGTCAACACGTATGGCACATATGGAAAGTGGGGGTATGCCGTCGCCAAGAAAGTGTCAGACGTTCCTGGTTTGCTGCAGTAAGCAGCGTCGTCCTTACTCTTCCGTTTTTGCTCCGCCTTCCCACAGCTTGACGGTGCGATCCCAGGAGGCGCTGGCGAGGCGCTTGCCATCGGGAGAAAAGGTGATACAACGCACACCGCTACTATGGCCTTTGAGTGTCCGGAAGTTGCGGCCGGTCGAGAGATCCCAAAACTTGATGGTCTCGTCGTCGCTCGCGCTGACCAAGACTTTCCCATCCGGCGACACAGCGAGACTGCGGACCCAGCCCTTGTGGCCGGTGAGGGATTTCTTCTCAACGACGCTCGGCATCTCGAACAGCTTGATCGTGGTGTCCCGGCTGCCGGTGATCAAGAGTTTCGCGTCCGGGGTAAAGATCATGGCCCCGATCCAGTAGTCCATGGGTTTTTGGAACCCGCCGTCATCCTCGATATAGTAGCCGCGGGTCTCGGTGGAATCTTCCTGGTTTTTCCGCCAATGGCCGTCGTGGAGAATTGTTTCCTCGCCGCTCGGGAGGACCTCCCACATCTTGATCTTTCCGATGTCGGTTCCGCTGGCCAGATGAATGCCGTCCGGGGAGAAGGCTATACAGACCGACCAGTGATGGTCGTACTCATCCTTCCCGAGCAACGTCATCAGTTCGGTACCGGTAGTGACTTCCCAAATCTTGATGTCTTTGTTATAGCTGCCACGCGCGAGCATGAGCCCATCCGGCGAGAGCGAAAGGCTGCAGACGTTATGATCGTACCGTGAGAACAGGAGCTTCATGGGCTCGCCGGTCCTGCCGTTCCACAACCGGATTGTGCGGTCCTCACTCCCGGTGGCCAAGGTTTGTCCGTCCGGTGTGAAGACAATGGCGCGAATATCATGGGTGTGGCCGCGCAGGGAACGCAGGAGCCGGCCGGTTTCGATGTCCCACATGCGCACGAGGCGTTCGGCGCCGCCACTGGCGAGCGTCGATCCGTCAGGGGAAAAGGCGACCACCCAGACTCCGTGCGAATGGCCGCGGAACGTGTTCACTTCCCGACAGTCGGCTTCCCAGAAGTCCAAAAAGTCGATGGGAGGTGTTGATGCGGCGACTATCTCTGAGGAGACACTCGGGAGTGGTGGAGTCATTGTCGGGTCCGGCATGTGCAGCGTTTTCTTGGCCGTCTAGTCCTTGATTGGTCAACAGGCCAGCCAGTATAATTCTGTCGGTCGTTACGGATCGTAAGAGATGCCTCGCGGCCAAGTCAAGCCGCTTCCATGGCCATGTCGTCCATGGGTCGTCGTGCACCGTGTTTCTTACTGGTCCCCCTAAATTAGCCGCTGAGGATTTTTTCATGGAAATCAGATTTCAACCAGCTTTGCTCCAGGAAGTCATCGATTCGTTCGTTGAAAAGACGGAACGAGAAGGGGATCCCACCTACTACAAAGAATTCCATGAGTATGCCGACCCGATTTACGAGAAATACATGCTCGAAGACCGGGAGGCGGAGTTCAAAAAGTTGTATCAATATCTCTTCGGCATCTGGGGGTTTTCCGATATCGTCCGCGATTCATTCAACGAGTATCCGCTCTTGAAGGAGAAGGTGGGAATTGTCCTGGTCAAAGGCGTGCTGAAGGAAGATCAGGAAGGCGTCGATATTCTACGCAAATGGGGGTCCGTCGAAAAGGACTTGGCGAAGGAGTTTGAGGAGAAGGGTCTGAAGGGCGTTGGAATTAAGCTGATTCCCCGCCGCTTTTACGACCCGGCATTGACCCGCTATTGCCGCCATGAGTTGATGCACATCTCCGACATGATCGACTCGATGTTCGGCTACGACCCCGATACCAAGCTGGGGCAGAACCCCGGCGAAGAGACGCTCATCTTACAGCGCTATCGTGTGCTCTGGAGTTTGAGCGTCGATAGTCGGCTGGTCGGGGCAGGCAAGGAGCCGATGCTGAGCAAGGAGGATCGCTTCAAGGAATTTCGGTCGTGGTACCGAAAAATTCCGCCTCCTCAACTGAAGTCGGTGTTTGAGGGGCTGTGGCAGACCTCGTACTTCACCCATTCAGAGCTGATTGAAATGGCCGCCGATACGCTTCGTGTGATGGACCGGGCTGTGGATGTAGAAGGTGGTGAAGTTCCTGAGACTGAAAACAAAATCATGCTCATGCCGGGGTTCCCGTGCCCGCTGTGTCGGTTCCCCACCTATTCGTGGGTCGAGGATATGGGGACGAAGGTGGAACCCTACGTGCTCGACTTCATCCGCGAGAATCATCCAGGCTGGGACGTGGACTTCGGAGCCTGTGATCGTTGTGTTGAGGTGTATAAGTTGCGCGCCGACGGCGTCATGTAGATAGAGGAGGGTGAAAAAAGCCGCCGACTGCGTTCTCGGCTCGCAAGAATCCTCAACGTACCTCCGAAGGTACGCCTCCGGTTCTTGCATCGCCTGCGGCCTTGCCGACGGCCCTTTTGACCCTCCTCAAAGGAAAACCCCAGCTGTGGCAACTAACCCCTCATACGGTCGGCGGGATTTCCTGAAAGACTCCGTTATTTCTACGGTCAAAGCCGCACGCGAACTCGTCAAACAGGCGGAGGGTGTTCCAGCGGAGCAGCCGCCTCCGCCGATGCGTATGGACTGGCTGCGTCCCCCTGGTGCGGTGGAAGAACCGCTTTTCCTTGAACGTTGTACGAAGTGCAATGATTGTGTCACGGCCTGTCCACCAGGCGCGATCGCGGCCCATCCCCTGGACGGGACACCCGTACTTTTCGCCGATCAGTCGCCCTGCCTGTTATGTGAGGATCTTCCTTGCATTACAGCTTGTGGGACAGAGGCGCTCTTTCCGGTCGAGGGGATTAACCATGTCCGAATGGGAATTGCGACGGTTTCACATAGACTCTGCACGGCAGGCCAAGGCTGCCATGCCTGTGTCTCGAAGTGTCCGACGGATGCCCTTGCGATGGACGTTGCGTCCCTGCATCTTTCCGTGGTGAAGGAAGCCTGTGTTGGCTGTGGAATGTGTGAAATGGTCTGTAAAACCGTCAATGACCATGTCGCAATTCGTGTGGTACCGTCGAGGCAGCTTGGAAGAATCGATTGATGATTGCGCCACATCCTGCGATGTCGCGTGGAAGAAAATTACTATTCACAAGACCTAACCAGTTCACCCTTGACTTCGCACGGGCCTTTTCATATACATACGAGGTCCTGCTACCCTGCCTTGGGGGCTACGGTGGTAGGGTGAGCTAAGGTGGTCGGGAGGCAATTTGTATGACGAGTCAACAGCCGATGCAAGGCGTATCTGCATCTGCCGCCGCCACGCTGCCGAGTCCTGTGTCCATCAAGGACTCCCCCGCCGTCGAACGTGCGCTTAATCGCAGTAAAATCTATTTGTTGGTCTCCTGGAGCCTCCTGTACCCCGAAGATGAGGAATTTCTTGATTACCTCCGGTGCGGCGAGTTTGTGGAGGATGGCCGGGCTGCCCTTGATGTATTAGAGGTTGCCATCGGCACTGAGGGGGGCGAGCGAGCCAAGAAGAAATTGACTTCGCTGAGGACGCAGTTGGCCCTGGTTGAGAATCTGATTGCCTCAGAGTGTGTCAACTGGCAGCTCAGCGATCTCCAGTCGGAACATCGCCGGGTGTTCAGCAACGTGATTACACTCGATTGCCCTCCCTACGAAACCCTGTTCGGGAATGACCACGTGTTCGCGCAATCCCATGTGATGGGCGACATTTCAGGATTCTATAAAGCCTTTGGAGTTGAGTTGTCGAAAGACATCCATGAACGGCTTGATCACCTCAGTGTCGAGTTTGAGTTCATGCACTTTCTCGCGTACAAGGAATCCTACTCGCTCTGCCACGATGGGCCGGAGAAGACGCAGATCGTGGTCGACGCAGAGAAGAAGTTTGTCAAAAATCATATCGGTCGATGGGTGCCGCTGTTCTGTCGCATGTTGACCAAAAAGGCGGACTCGGGTCTCTTTAAATTGGTGGCCGATATGGCCGCGGATTGGATGGATTTCGAAACGGCCTTCTTGGGCGTGACCCCTCAGCCCTACACGGAAACCGACTATCGTCCGGCGACATTCAGCTCCCCCGAAGGCCAAACGTATGAATGCGGTGCGCAAGACCAGGGGAACGAGTTGACCATGTTGTTGAACGAAGTGGGCGCACAGTCCTTTATGGATGTGAAAGAGAAAGACAAGGAGAATGAGGAGGGGCAACCTTCCGGAACGGCGTGAGTAAGTGTGGTAACGGTTCGAGAGCGAACACAGTCTTTACACTAATTCAGAGGAGGGAGTGCACTATGAGGGTAGCGCAGACGACCAACAAGAAATTGGTGTTTGCCATTCTTCTCTCCGCCCTCACTGTCGGCCTGATGCTGACATTGGGGCGAGTACCACTGGCCGTCAGTCAACCGGTGACGATACCGGCGAAGGCGGTGAAGGGCCAAATTCCCATGGACGGCGCCAACCCTATCTGGGAAAGTGTTCCGGGCGTTGTCGTGCCGTTGAGCGGTCAGCTCATCACGACCCCGATGCATCCGAATATCTCGGTGAAGTCGGTGTTCGTGAAAGCGATGACCAACGGCAAGGACGTTGGGTTGCGGCTGGAGTGGATCGATCAAACGAAGAATGACACGGCGATCGGCCCGCAAGACTTCCGGGACCAGGTTGCGGTGATGTTTCCGGTGAACACGGCCGGGGCTCCGCCGTTTCAGTGTATGGGACAGTCCGGTGGGACGACCAACATCTGGCGGTGGAATGCGGAATGGCAGAAGGACCTCGGCAAGGACAGCGCGGGAATCTGGGATGTCGATGATCAGTATCCTGGAATTTTCTGGGATTATTACTTTGAAGAGCCGGCGGGGGGCGTCACCTATCCAGACCGTATTGGTCGGAGCCTGGGACCATTCAACTCTGGTATCTGGTCTGGGAACATCATGTCTGATCCGACACTTCGCGTGAGTTCCGTTGAAGATTTGAGCGCGAACGGCTTCAGCACCCTCACGACGCAAGCTCACCAGGACGTTATCGGAAATGGTGTCTGGGAACCGTCAGGGTCTGTTAAGGGCGGAGCCTATTCCGGTCCGACATGGCGGGTGGTCGTGAAGCGGACATTGGAAAACGGCGATGCGAACGATGTCCAGTTCAAGGCAGGCATGTCGGTGCCGATCGCCTTTGCGGTGTGGGATGGTGCCAACATCGAACGGAACGGCATGAAGTCGCTGTCGACCTGGTTCACGTTGAAGCTGTAGCGGCCGGAGCGGCAAGTAACAGCCACGACGTTGCGTAATTCTAAAAAGGCCTCGGATCGGAGTCCCGGTAAGTGAGGGAACGGTTCGAGGCCTTTTTTCTTGTAGATTCCTGGCACTGGCGTCAGTCTCTCTACGTCCGCAGGATTGCATTTACCGAAGCGCGGAGGGTATAAGAGAGAATGGTCTGGAACTCACTGATTTTCAAGCATAAAAGGACCAGTGTCGCATGAAAGTCTCGCTGCTTTTCCCCCCAACCTGGCATCCGTCGCAACCTTACCTCAGTTTGCCATCTCTGACTGGGTTTTTGCGCCAGGGTGGGGTTTCTGACGTCTCGCAGCGCGACCTTGGAATCGAATTGTTGGATACAGTGCTGACCAGAGAGTATGCGGCTGAAGTCTACCAGCAGTTGATCGCCAAGCAGCGCGAACTTGAACGGACTCAGACCGGGGAGACGGGTTTTGGAAGTCGCGAGCATTACGCGAAGGTGACCGATTCGCTCGATCGGTTCTCCTATCTCGTCGATCGGATTGAGCTCGCTAAGGACACATTGCGCAGTGAAGGATTTTACGATCCTGACGCCTACCGAGCAAGCTTATTCATGATCGACAAATGGTTGGAAGTTGTTTCCTCTGTGTATTTTCCAACCCGGCTCACGGTTGTGGATAATCAATTTGGGAGCTACTCCATCTATTCCTCGAAAGATCTGATGAAGGTCATTCGTGACGAAGGACAGAATCCTTATCTGAACCTCTTCCGGGATCGGTTCATTCCCTCAATCGTGAATGACCGTCCTGATCTCATCGGAGTCTCGATTACGGCCACGTCTCAGATCATCCCTGGCCTCACGCTCTGCCGGCTGATCAAGGAGGCCGCTCCGGATCTTCACGTGACTATTGGCGGCAGCATCTTCACCCGTCTCGTGGACAACATTCGCCGTTGTCCGAGCCTCTTCGAATTAACTGACGACATCGTCGTGTTTGAGGGCGAAACGGCCTTGCTGGAATTGGTCAATCAGCTGGCGGGTAAGAAGGACTACAGTAAGGTTCCCAACCTGATCTATCGGCAGAATGGCAAGATTACGGTCAATCAACCGTTCTATTCCGAAAATGTCAATCAACTTCCAGCGCCGAATTATGATGGATTCCCGCTGGATCGCTATTTGTCGCCGGAGCCGGTATTGCCGGTCCAGTTTTCGCGGGGCTGTTACTACAAGGATTGTGCGTTCTGTGCCCTGACCCTCGACCATCAGAATTTTAGACAGAAAGACCCTGGTCGGACGGTCGAGGAGCTGCAATGGCTCAAGCAACGCTATGGGGCGCGCCATTTCTTTTTTACCGACGAATGCTTTGCGCTGGCGCCCACAAGGCGGTTGTGCCAGCAGCTGATCGAGAAACAGCTTGATATCAAATGGACCTGCGAGATGCGGTTCGAGAAAAATCTTTCACGCGAGCTGCTGGCGTCCATGCGGGATGCCGGGTGTTTGAAGATCGTCTTCGGGTTGGAGTCCTTCAATCAGCGCGTCATGGATTTCATGAAGAAGGGGATCAAGCAAGAATGGGTCCGGCGAATCGCGGACGACTGCGTGGATCTTGGTATTGCGGTGCATTGTTACATTATCGTTGGGTTCCCCACGGAAAAAGAAGACGAAGCCCTCGAAACCATGAATTTCATCGTCGAAAACAAGAAGCTCCACGAGTCGTATGGATTTTCTTGCCAGCCCTGCCTATTTGACCTGGAAAAAGAAGCGCCTATTATGAACGATCCCGGCGGGTATGGGATTCGACGAATCATGCGTCCGTCGGCGGAGGACCTGAGCCTCGGGTTTTTCTATGAAGTGCAGGAAGGTATGACTCCAGACGAGGCCGAGCGACTCTATCAGTATGTTTATGGGCGGATCAGTGAAGTCGTGTGCGAGCTTCCTTTCAACTATGCGATGGCCGATGGGTTGTTGTATATCTCACGGGCGAAGGAAGGAGCTGGACAGGCGCCGGTGGCGGCACATTGACCGCATTTTTTTTCGACAGCTATAATGTCAGCCCTGATGGGTATGGTCATGAAGGTAGCAACTCTCAGCGAACGGGTGACGGGCAAAGTGTCGGACTTCGGTCCACTGTTTGAGTATACCGTCAAGCTCGTTCTCCTCACCTCTTTTCTTGAGCTGGTTCTCTATCGTCTGGTCTCCCGTCTTGGAATGCATCTCAGCAAGTTAGCGGCAGATCACCCGTGGATCACCCCCACATTCACCGCCCTGACCGAGGTGGGCACGTGGCTTCTCAATATCGTCGCCGTGTTATTATTTTTGGCGCTGACATTGGCCCTGATCAATCGCTGGGGAGGGGCTAAAACAAGCAAGCTCAGCAAACTTGGCAGTGCAGGGGCGGCGCTCTTGTTGCTGTTGACGATTGTGTTTCTCGTGGTACAGCCCGGCATGCTGGGCGCAATTGTCTACAACGGGTTGACGCTACTGGTGCTGACGGCGTTTGTGTCGGAATACGTGATGACCCATCGTGAGCCGGCACAACGTGTGCTGGCGGCCACGTATTATTTGGGCATTTCCGGGTGGCTCTATTATCAGATCGTATCGACAATTTACAGTTTGACGGGAACGATAGCGGCGCCGCCCTTGGTCTACGAATCACATCGCATGGGTGAGGCGTTGATGGTGTTGGCCAGCTTCTTCGCGTTTGTGGCCTATGGCAAGAGCAAGAGTCTCTCGCTGCGAACGAGGAACCGACAGCAGTGGAACCGGGCCATGTGGTTTTGGTCGACGACGGGTGTTATTTTTACCGCACTCATCGTGGCCGACTATCTTCTGGAGCTCTATAGTCCAGCCTTCGCATCGGCCTTTCGGCAGGCCTCGCAAGGCATCGGCTGGATCTTTCAATTCGGGATGGGCTATACCTTCTATCTCCCCTTTGCGGTGTATGTGGGGGGATTACTCTGTTGGTCCTACACCGTTGTGAAGTTGCTGATGATTGGGCGACTGGCCGGCTATGGGGTTGGTCTGATGTTTATTGCTGGGTATGCCTTACTGTTCTCCAACCTGACGTTGATGGTTGTTCTCGGAGTCATATTACTTACCCTTGATCGAGTGAAGCCAACCGCTGCTGAATCGCTGCCGGCTTCCGCCGGCCCTGTGTTGCCGGCAACGGATGGCCTCGTTCACGGTCAGGCCTAGTGTGAGAGCGAGATAGATGATGATGGAAAATGTAGGACCGACACCAGTGCAGTCAGAGACCGTTCTTGACCCTGGCGATCAGCCGCTCAATCCGGATGAAGAGATCTCCGGGATCGAACAATTGCTGGTCGACGAACCTGATGACTTTCAGGCTCGCTGTCGGCTTGGTGAATTGTACTTTAGCAAAGGGCGGCTCGACGATGCGCTGGCAGAAGTCAAGAAAGCGATTGAGATGGCGGAATCTCTTCGCGCGGAAATGAATCGCTCGCTCGCCATGTATTACGCAAATCTGGGAACGATCTATGCGACGAAGAACATGGCCGATGAAGCCGAGGCCGAGTTTCGGCATGCGCTGGATATCTTCCCTCATGATGTCCTGGCGCTGTTCAACCTGGGGAGGCTCTACGCAGACAAGAAGAAATACATGGAGGCCAAGGGGTACTACGAACGCCTCGTTGAGATCACGCCAGATGATCCGATTGCTTGGTACAATCTCGCTGGCGTCTATATTGAGCTGGATAACCCCCAGGTATCCGACTACAACACGATTGACATGGGAATTCAGTGCTATCTTCGTACGTTGGAGCTGGATCCCAAACACTTGGAGTCAAGCTTCAAGCTGATGGAAATCGCGCTCAGTCATAAAAAAACCGATTTGGCAGTCAGGGTCATGGAGAGTGCGGTGGAGCACAATCCGGATGAACCGCTCGCGTATTACAACCTCATCAGTGTGTATGACAAGTGCAAGATGTTTGACCAGGCGGAAGAGGCCCGCAAACGGTTGAAAGAGCGATTTGCCAAGAAGCCGAAGGATGGTCCGAAGTCCTAACTTACTTTTAGGAAGAGGTGCACTATGTTTGGGAGTCTAGGGTTTACCGAGCTGATTCTCATCCTCATGATTGTGCTCATTATTTTTGGCGCAGGGAAATTACCGCAGTTAGGTGAGGGGATCGGCAAGGCGATCAAGGGCTTTAAGAAGTCTATCCATGAGGCGGATGCGATCGAGGCCGAAGCGCAGGCCGCAGCTCAACAGGCGACGGCGCCGCAAGCTGTGACTGCAGCGCCCACTCAGAATGCCACATTGAATCAAGCTGCCGGGGCTGCTGCACAGCCGGTTCCACGCTCTTAGCAGTATGTTGAAAAAGTCCTCCAGCGGCGTTCTCGCGTCGCTCAGAGGCTCAACGTACCGAAGCGTAGGCCTTGCCTCTTCGCTCGCTGCAGCCTTGGGCGGTGAAATGCGCGTCTAGGCTCGCAGGGGTGGGCGGGTGAGAACGATGGTCTTTTTGAACATCTTGCGCCGAGAGTCGAACGTGCGCGAGCGGCAAAATAATCCTTTAACAGCCCTCTAGAGAGCGTCGTACTTATGGAAACCGAACTTGGCTTAGCTGCTGGTTACATTGAAACCTTTGCCGGGAACGGCAAGGCCCGAAGCACGGGTGACGGCAAGCGTGCGGTGAAGGCCGGAATCCCGCTCCCCCATCACGTTGCACTGGACCGGGAAGAGAAGTGGGTGTACTTCGCTGAATCGGGATCTGACCGAGTCCGGCGCATTGACCTGCTACAAGGCACACTCCACAATTTCGCCGGCATCGGGGAAACATGCTATAGCGGAGATGAGGGCTCCTGTGCAGAAGCCGGACTCTATCTGCCCTTGGGCGTCGCGTTTGATTCCCACAATAATTTGTATATCTGTGATTCCGGGAGCAACCGGATTCGAAAGATCGATCATGAGACCGGCATCATTACGACGGTGATCGGTACCGGTCAGCATGGGTTCAATGGGGATGGTCCCGCGCTGGACGCCAATCTGACCTGGCCTGCGGCGATCACCATTGATCGCGAGGATGTCCTCTTTATCGCTGATACCCAAGCGCACAAGGTCAGGCGGTATGATCCCAAGACGGGAATGGTGACGACGATTGCTGGGGCCTGGACGGCTGAAGATGAGGCGCGAGAACAGCCCTTGGTGGCGAGGAATTTGGTTGTGCTGTCAGGCGATGCGATCGGAATCGATTTCAGCGATGATCAGGGATGGCTCATGCCGGTCTGTTCCGATGGGCTGGATATGTCGATGTATCTGGACGATGGGAGGCCCGCGATGGAGGCGCGCCTCTACGACATTGTCGGACTCGCGGTCGATGCAAAGGGCGATGTATACGTGGTCGATAAGGGCAGCAATCGTGTCAGGAAAATCGATTCCCAGACGGGAATTATTTCGACGGTCGCAGGGGTCTGCCGATACGGATATGACGGTGACGATAAGCCGGCCGTCAGAGCCATGCTCCACGCCCCAGAAGCCGTGGTCTTTGATCACGATGGCAATCTCTACATTTCCGATACCATGAATCACCGGGTTCGCAAGGTGGATAGTGCGACCGGCGTCATGACCACGGTGGCGGGGAATGGCGACAGTGGGTATGAGGATAAGAATATCGGCGGATGCGGAGCCGCTCGATTTGTCGCCAAGGAATCGGCAGGGATGTTGAAACATGGCGACGGTCTGCTGGCGATTGAGGCCGTGGTGAATTCGCCAGTCGGTTTGGCCATGGATTCACAAGGCCACCTCTATATCTGCGAACGCGGAGAGAACAAGATTCGCCGTCTGAAGCTCGTCTAACCCTCCCCTCGATCCTTCACGTTTGTCCCGCACGGGTTTTGTGGTATTCTGAGTTCGGTTTTCCCTCGGAGTTCTGTGCGGTGCGAATGACGTACATCGACAGTTCCCGCTCTCACCTCGTTGGGTTTTTTTCCAGCCTGATTGTCGTTGCCAGTGTGCTCGGGGCGTTTGGGATTCCGCTGGTCAGTTCCGAGGGGATGACCATCAGATCGTACCTGGTCCACGGTGATCTACCGATTGCCGCCGACGATGCGGCATGGCAACAGGTCTCACCAATCATGATTCCCCTGAGCGGGCAGGTGATCACGAGACCGGTGTGGCCGGAACCCACGGTGCGAGCACTAACCGTACGGTCCATCCACAACGGAACCGAGATCGCCTTTCTACTGGAATGGCAGGACAACACGAAGAATGATCGGCTCACTCCGGGGACCTTCCGGGATGGCGTCGCGATTGGTCTTCCGCTCGGCGATGCGCCGGCATTTTTCTGCATGGGGCAGCTGGACCACTACATCAATATCTGGCATTGGAAGGCGGACTGGCAAACTGATATCGATCGACGGGCGGCTCGGACATCAGAAAAAAAAGAAGGCGGGGTTCGGACATTCGAAGTCATTCCTCGGCGGGTTTCGTCCGTGGAGGATTTGATCGGTGGGGGATTCAGCACGTTGACCACAAAAGATAAACAAGGGCGGGTGCAGGGACAGGCGGTCTGGAAGGACGGTGTCTGGCATGTCGTGATGCGCCGCCCTCTGGTGAGCGAAGAGCAAGAGAATGAAGCCACACTCGTTCCTGGTCGTATGCAGACCGTGTCATTCGCCGTGTGGAATGGGGAAAACAAAGAGCGAAACGGCCAGAAGGCTGTGGCGCCATGGTTTCAACTGGCGATCGATCCCGTAGCAGGGCGGTGAAACAGGCTGCCAGCTTCGTTCTCAGTCATCCGTCTCCTTGCGACGTACCCCAGAGGGTACGCCTCAGTTTCCGGACTCCCTGCGGCCTTGCTGGACAGCCTGTTTGACCACCCTGCGAGAGAGAAGAGTCGCATCAGGTTTGGAGGAGCGTTTGGTGAATGGAGGAGCGCTGGGCGTGGTGTTGGTGGGCCTGTTCCTCTTCACCGACGTTGGGGTCGCACAGGCTGCGGCGCAATCCGATGCGATGACGGAGGAAGAAGCGGCTCGGCTCGGCGAGGAATTCGGGATCGTCGTCGGAGCCGTGGACGAGGACATTCAGCAAGAACTGAAGCTCCAGCAGCCGCAGGGAGTCGCCGTGTTCGAAGTGATTGGGAGTTCACGCGCGGATTACGCAGGGATTAAGGTTCGTTCCGTCATTAAAGAAATTGATAAGCAAGAGATTCGAACTATGGCGGATTTTGGACGCGCCATCAAGAAAGCGATAAAAGAATGTAATTTTACGGTCGGAACCTATGAGCCAGCAGATCCAGGTGATCCGGTCGGCTGGGGCGTCAATTTCCACTTTGTTGGTTGCAAACGAGATTAAGGAGTGAAGGTCGTTTGAACATGGTAAGGCTGCGAATCGTCGGCATAATCGGGATGCTAGTGATGGCGGGTTGCCTGATTAGCCTCTATCACGATCGGGCGATTGCTCAGGAGACGAACAGTCGGTCTGTGCCTGAGTGGGTAGCTGAAATCGAGAAAGTCTTCATCCGGTCGGAAGACTGCAAACAGTGCCATGAGCGTCATTACGAAGAGTGGAAGGGCGCCAGGGAGCAGACACCTGATTTGAAAACATTTGGCCGGGTAGATGCGGCCCTTTTACATGGCACGTCGTTGGAGTCACCGGTCTTTCGAACGGTGTTGGGTCTTTGGAAACAGACGAATCCGACAGCAGATGAACAGGGACGATGTCTCTCCTGTCACGTGCCTGCCGTTACCGTGTTCCCTCAGCATGCCGAGAAGATGGTGGCGCGCGTGCTTGCTCGCAAGGCGGGATTCGAAGGAATCGGTTGCTCGGCTTGCCATTTGATGAATGGAATGGAAAGGGGATTGAACTCACCGCCGACATTCAAATTGCAGCCAGGCAACACACTCTATGGCCCCTATCCCAATCCTGAAGAAAATCTTGTCCATCCTGCCGCGCAGTCTGAGCACTTTCGAGGAGCCAATTATTGTGCCGCGTGCCATTTCGACAAAGTAAAGGATGTGGCGCAGAAGAATCTGCCGGGAGAAATTCTTGAGGGAACGATTTGTCAGGATTGCCACATGGAGCCCTCGACCGGCAGTTCCACGTCGAGACGTGGGGCCATGACGAGAGCGATCGGACGCCACTGGTTTCGCGGTGTCGTCGTTGCCGGTACGATGCTCAAGAATCGGAATCTGCAGGCGGAATGGATGCCTCGTATCGATGTGGATGTGACGAAGGCCGGCACGGTGGTGGAGGGAACTGGGATCGTGAAGGTTGGCAGTCTCCCGCACAGTTTCCCCGATGGCGATCCGGTGCTGAAACAGTTCTTCCTGACTGTTACGGCGAAGGATGCGGCAGGCAGGACCTTAGCGGAAGAGACGAAACAATTTGGGTTGCCGTACGACAAGATCCTTCGCGGTCCGATTCCTGATCCCTTCATTAAGGGTGGCAATACGAGGAAGGTCCCATTTGCGCTGACGCTCCCGGCCGGCACAGCCGCTTCGTCGATCGAAGCTGTGCTCACCTATGCGCTCATTCCCACGCCGGAGCCTCCCGTGCTGGAGAAGTACCTGGCGACGTTAGAGACTGAGACGGCCAGGGAGGAGGCGAGGAAGATCGTGCACGAGTATACGCAGCGGCATTTTCTGACTTACCGCGTGAAAGCACTGCCGTGAAATGGCTGTGAGGATGGGACGAGTCGATGGCATGACCAGGGTTGGGCTGAGTGGGGCGGTGATACTGTCTGTTGCCTGTATCCTTGCGGGGACGAGCACAACGGTCTCTGCGCAACAGGCTCCAACTCAGTCGGTGATCGAGAAAACCTTTCCCCATTCCACCAAATGCAAACGGTGTCACGAACGGGTCTATGAAGAGTGGGAAACCTCGCCTCTGGCGAAGTCCATCCATTCTCCGGCGTTCCGTGTCTCGCTCGATGCGTATCTTAAATCCCCAGGCGGAAAAGACAAAGCTGCGTGTTTTCGCTGTCATGCCCCGCATGTGCGGGAGTTTTCAGATTCCACCCAACTCTTTATTGATCAAGCGAAAGCAGGCGATCCCTCCTTGGATGGCGTCGCTTGCAGCCAGTGTCATCTGATCAAGCAGGTGGATCGGGCCAAACATCCCCCGGAGCCGAAGTATGAAATCGGTGGAAAGACGCTGTATGGGCCCTACAAGGATTTTGTCCAGAACCTCGCGCACCAGTCGATGGAATTGAGCCTGTTTCAGAAGTCCGATCTGTGCTTGAACTGCCATCAGTCGGTGCCGTCAGCGACGAACTTGGGTAAGGCGAACGATTTACTTGGCAATTGGGATCAGAGCCGGGCCGCCAAGTCCGGCAAAGAATGCCAGACGTGCCATATGCCGCAACAAGTAGGGGAATCGGCCAATGGGGAAAAGAAGCGCACGATCGCCAATCATAGTTTCCCTGGACGAATTGGGAAATTGCGCCAAGAGGCGGCGAAGCTAGATGTGCAGACCAAGATCGACGGCGACAAAACGACCGTTGTGGTCAAGGTCCAAAGCCTAGTGCCGCATAATCTGCCTGCGACCCATCCGGCTTGGGCTGCGGTGGTTCTCAATCTGGACATCAAAGGGAAAAATCTCAAAACGGTGTTCACCGATAAGCGGGTCTATGGTCGGACGTATCTGGATGCCCAGGGACAGCCCACGATCTTTGACTTCGAAGCGGCGAAAGTGGCTGAAGACACGGTCTTGAAACCAGAAGAGACGAGAGAGGAAACCTTCACCTTCCCGACGCCGAAAGATACCAAGACGTTCGATGTCGAAGTCGGGCTCAATTACGCTCCATTGAATGGCCCTGCCTCGTTCCTCCAGCGTGTCGAAGCTGAGTCATCCCAAGGCTCACAAGATCCGGTCTTCCAGCCGATCGAGATCGTCAAGCGGACGGAGAATATTCCGGTTGGCAAGTAATCGTCGCAACGATGTATCGACGGTTGGCTAGGTCA
>CAWKLH010000009.1:0-58261 GCA_963850405.1 Nitrospirota bacterium | reverse complement strand
TCTGCATGGCGTAGCTGGCAGCCGCGGCAGGCTCGGTGATGAGCAAGGCGTCCTCGAGATCGGACAGTCGCAACGCTTGACCGAACAACTCGAGTTTGTACGGACCCCAGTTGGCGGGGTGGGTGACAGCGATGGATCGTGGCCGTTCACGCTGGCGATCGACCACCCGCTCGACGACGTGAGCCAGGATGGTGACAATGAGGGACTCGGCCGAGAACGGCGAGCCCCGGAGGAAGATCGGGGTCGGGTCGCCCAGGCGGCGCTTGAATTCCCGGCCGCACCGGTGGGATCGAGGAGCGCTCGACGGTTGGCGGCGTCTCCCGCCAGGATGCCGCCATCGCTATCGAGATAGAGCACCGTAGGGATACTGTCCGCGATGGGGCCGAGGCCGATGACCGACACCGTCCCGTCGTCGTCCCTGATGGCTGCAGCAGTGAAGCTGGTCCCTACGTTCACGCCTGCCTGGACGCGCTAGCTGAGGGGTCGGGAAGGCACATATCATCGACGGGCGCATTCCACACGCTGTTCTGCTCGAAATCTTCACGCGCAAGGGGATCGGCACCGAGATCGTGACCTAATCCTTCCGTTGACGGAAACCCACGTGCCCATTGATCACAACCTCCTCAAAGAAGACCTTCGCCATCTGGTGGGGGAGCGCCATCCCCTCTCTTCTCCGATTCGCCTCCAGGAAGCAGAAGCCTATCTGCACCGCCAATTCTCTGAAGCCGGTCTTACCGTCACAACGCAACACTTCCAGGCCTTGGGCGGCACCTACCACAATGTGATCGGAACGGCGCTTCCCGACACTGAGCCATTCCAATCCGCACCGCCGCTGATCCTCGCTGCGCACTTCGATACGGTCCAAGGGTCTCCCGGCGCCGATGATAATGCTAGCGCCCTCGCGGTGATACTTCACATCGCTCGCCGAGTGCGACCCATGAAATTGGCCAGACCGATCCATTTCATCGCCTTTAACTTGGAAGAAGAGAACTTGCTCGGCAGCTCCGCCTATACAGCGATGTTGAGAAAGAATCGTGAAACGATCCACGGAGCGATCGTGTTGGAATGTGTTGGCTATGCAAGCCATCACGAGCACTCGCAGAAGATTCCTCCTGGTATCCCCATCGCGGTGCCCACGACCGGAAATTTTCTTGCCGTGATCGGGAACGAGCACTCACACATCTTGACCGGCTCCGTCGCGAAAGCCATGCAATCACATCTCCCGATTGTTCCACTGGTCGTGCCGGGCAACGGAGAGAAGCTCCCGGACACCAGACGGAGCGACCACACCTCATTCTGGGAGCAGGGGTTTCCCGCCGTCATGCTCACGGATACGGCAAACTTCCGTAATCCTCATTACCATCGGCCAACCGACACCCTCGACACACTGAATCTGGACTTCATCGCTTCAGTGGCCGAGGGTCTTATGGCAGCTGTTGTTGAATTAGCCATCCGACCATCTGCGTAGCTTTCATTCGCTGAATTGGCTAGACTGCCCGCTGTTAAAATGCGCTGATGGTCAGCCGGTCCCAGAAGATCCTGTCATGAAGCCACTCAAACCGCTCGGATCCATGATTTTCACGATCCGTGACCGTAAGGTCATCATCGATGCCGATCTTGCCACGCTCTATGCAGTTCCGACGAAGGCCTTGAACCAAGCGGTCAAACGGAATGCAGATCGTTTCCCTCGTGATTTCGCCTTTCGACTCACGGCAAAGGAACAGTTGGAGGTGGTCACAAATTGTGACCACCTGGCGCGGCTCAAGTTTTCTCGCACTTTGCCGATCGGCATTCTCAGCAACGACTGCGCAAAGGTCCTTGGGGTGAGGGCTTGAGGGTTGCCTTGCCTCAGGTCCGTCATGAACAAACAGGATTTGAGGCATTGGTGCATCTCCATGACCAGACGAAGGATTGCCAGTCAACGACTATCAACATCAGACATGACGCATCTACTGGGTGGTTTGATGCCGATATGTGCGCCGCGTTCGGAGCAATTCTGTATAGGCTTGGAAGCAAGCTGAATACCATCCAGTTAACGGACATACCCCTTGCTGTTGAAACCATTCTTTCGAAGAACGGCTTTTTGAGCAACTATGGCCGCGTCAATCTTCCCGGACACCTATGGTACGACGATTCCCTATCAGCGGTTTGATGTGAAAGATGATCGTTACTTCGCTGGGTATATCGAAAAGAATTCGTTCATCGACCGGAAATGCCGCACATGTCTCCCGGACTTGGTCAAGAAATTTAGGGAAAGCGTGTTCGAGATTTTCAGCAACGCCGTGCTTCACTCCCGGACCACGCTCGGCATTTTCAGTTGTGGGCAATATTTCCCCAAGAAACACTTGCTCAACTTCTCAGTTGTCGATCTGGGGATCGGTATTAGGACAAAATGTGATCGCGCGCGCCGGACTCGATCTCCCTGCTGAGCATGCGATTGTTTGGGCAACGAACGGGCGAAACACGACCAAAAGCGGATCGATTCCCGGTGGGTTGGGCCTGAAGTTGCTGAAGGAATTCATTGGCTTGAACGGGGGCCGCTTGCAGATTGTGTCAGATGCCGGATATTGGTGTCTGGACAAAAATCAAGCCCAGACCACCCGGTTACGTTCGCCCTTTCCTGGAACTGCTGTGACACTTGAAATCAACACATCCGACGCGCAATCATATACTCTCTCTTCGGAGTTGAGCGAATCCGATATCTTTTAAGGAATCGACGAAAGGTGATCCCGCTATGAGTAAGAGCCTTACTCTCTCCATCTTTGAAATCGTCGGCAGCCCGCTCTGCGTCGCTTCAGACGATGGCCAGAGAATCCACGATCGAATTGCCGACGCCTTCAAGGAAGGGCAAAGCGTGACCTTGTCGTTCTTAAACGTTACCAGTCTGACCTCTGCTTTTTTAAACGCTCGATCGGTCAACTGTATAGTTTCTTCAACGAGGAACAGATTCGGTCGAAGCTCAAAGTCACGGATCTCCAGCCCGATGACCGTGCGTTGCTGAAACGGGTAGTCGATACAGCTAAGGAATATTTCAAGGACCCCCAGCGGTTCAAGAAAGCGGAGCAGGCGGTATCGAGGGGAAGCTGATGCCTGGCAAGATTCATCGCATCAGCACTTACCACTTTCGCAACACTGATCATTTGCTTTTTGACACCAATATCTGGCTGTTCCTGTACGGCTCACAACACGGTCCCAGCGATCCTCGTGTTCGGGTTTACTCCGCAGCGCTGAAAAGCGTCCTCGCTGCACAGAGTCGTATCTTGATTGATGTACTCATCCTCTCCGAGTTCATGAATGCGATGGCTCGTTTCGCGTTTAACACGCTACCTAACCAACCACGGCCAAGAGACTTCAAGGCCTATCGAAAGAGCACTGCCTTCAAGCCCATTGCGAAAAGTATTGCCGATGTGTGCCGACGAATTCTGAGCCAGGCTACCCGCACGAACAGCGACTTCCCGTCGCTGCACATTGAAACAGTGCTGAGCGACTATGAGGTGGGCAAGGCGGACTTCAACGACCAGATGCTTGCCGAACTGTGTAAGAGCAACGGGTTGATACTCGTCACCGATGACGGTGATTTTAAGGGCATGGATCTCACGATTTTAACAGAGAACAAACGTCTGTTACCCTGATGATTCTTCTGTATGACTTTCCACCATTCGTCTTTCAGCACCTCTCACCTTATCTGCGCCAGTCATGCTGCAACGGATTGTTGTGATAGAGATGCTGGTGTAAGCTGATGGTCGGAAGGAAGTCTAGATGACGCAGGCAGCTCTTCTGGAACATGTGACAAAGACAATCGTTGAGCGGTTTCGGCCAAAGCGGATCATGGTCTTCGGAAGCCATGCCCGTGGTGAGGCTGGTCCAGACAGCGATCTGGATTTGTTCATCGAAATGGACACAGCTCGCCGCCCACCAGAGCGCGCGATCGAAGTAAGCGAAGCATTTGGGCTCCGTCCATGGCCGATGGATATCGTTGTGTACACGCCCGAAGAAGTCCGCCGCCTGCGACATGTCAGCGGCACGCTCTTGTCTGTCATCGAGAAGGAGGGCAAAGTGCTGTATGAGCAGCGCTGAGTCTAACTTCTCGGCATGGTTGCGCAAGGCAGATCACGCTTGCCTATAAAAACTATCAGTCACACCAACCCTCACTGATTTTTAAGGCGGGCGCACCAGAGTATCCGCAATGTCACGGAAACTGATCCACAACTCAACACGGCGTGTGATTGCCGATGTGTTTGACCACCTCGATTACAAGCGGCTCGAGTCCGTCTACTGTTACGAAGGTGGTGATGAGTTTTGGCGTAAGAAGCGGGAACCCTGCCGGCGACTGGGAACCAAGGTGGCCGAAGTTCTCGTACGGAAGTTGCCGCATGGCGGGCGGAGTCTATACGTCGGAGCCGGCGTGACGGAGTTGCCGGCCTTATTAGCAGAAGTGATCGAGCTTCAACGCCAGGTTGCGCCCTACAATCTCCGACGGTCTGAAGTGACGGTCCTCAATCGTGCCTGCCGATCTCTACCCGTGAAGTTTAGAGCACAGGATGCCTCTCTAGCTTCCGGCCTCTTCGACCATCTCTGGATTGTGAGCGTGCTCAATGATCCGGAACGATTTCCTCACCTGGCCCCGCTCTCCTACGGTACCGCCGATCCGGTGACGTTTGACCCACGCCAATTTGAACAGCAGCGCCGCGTTGTACGTTCGATTGTCGATCGCGTTATGCCGAAACTGAGCCTGCCTGGATTGGTAACCACCTCAACAGAAGAAGTGATCTGGATCGCGGACTGGTGCCATCGCAAGAATATTCCGTATCTCGTTGAACGAGAGCAATTTCCGACGGCTCTGGTCGGCGATCCAGTCTGCTTTATGAAGATTGGAGGCTTGGAAACGAACAATCGCAAACCGAAAGGAGCTAAAGTCTAAATCCGGTCGGCGGCTTCGACGAGTCGTCCATATACTGCCGGGCATATTTCATGTAGTTGGCGGCTGACTCTTTGATCCAGGCGAGTTCGGCCTCCGACGCGCCACGCCGCACCCGGCCGGGCGAGCCAAGGATGACGCTCTTCGGAGGAACCACCGTTCCTTCCACCACCAATGAGCCAGCACCCACAACGGAGTCTTCCCCGATCACCGCCCCGTCCATAATGACCGCGCCCATTCCGACCAGCACACGATCCTGAATCGTACACCCATGCAGCACAACATTATGGCCGATCGTAACGTCGCTGCCGATGATGAGCGGATGGGTGTCGTGCGTCACATGGAGCATGCAGAGATCCTGGACATTCGTCCGTTCTCCGATCCGGATGTAGTGGACATCGCCCCGGATGACGGCATTGAACCACACACTGCAATTCTCCCCCATGACCACATCGCCGATCACGACAGCGGTCTCTTCGATAAAGCATGATGTGGGGATGGTCGGCTTGATGCCTTGAAACGTGCGAATCATGAGGGGCACTCTAGGGGAAGTGGGCAGCCTCCCGCAAGGGTCTACAAGGGTCTAATTGACAGGCTTTTCAAACGTCCCGTAGACTGGCCTCCATGTCTCAGCCCCTCATCGTCCCTCACCGCGCCAGATCAGCCAAGTCCGCCAAGGCAAAAGGATCCACGACCACTATTGGTTTCGTCAATCTTGGCTGTTCCAAAAATCAGGTCGATTCGGAAATCATGCTCGGGAGTCTCGTAACCGAGGGGTTTCAGCTGACCAGTGACCCGAAACAAGCTGACGTGGTCATCGTCAATACCTGCGGCTTCATCGAAGAAGCCAAAGAGGAATCGATCAACGCCATCCTCGAACATGGGCAGCTGAAGACAACAGGAACCTGCCGTGTCTTGATTGCAGCCGGTTGTCTCGCACAGCGGTATCAAGGAGACTTGCTGAAAGAGTTACCGGAGTTGGATGCGGTGGTCGGCACCGGGGAGTTCGGCAAGATCGCGGAGATTTGCCGAGACTTGTTGGCTCCCAAGAAACGGCATCGACGTCTCTGGATCAGTCAACCTCCCTATCTCTACGATGAACTCGCACCTCGCCTGAGGCTCGGCAAACAGCACAGCGCCTATGTGAAAATCGCCGAAGGTTGCAACCGCAACTGTACCTTTTGCGCGATTCCGTTGATGCGCGGGAAACAGCGCAGCAGGCCGGTGGAATCCATTATCGCTGAAGCGCGCCAGCTCGCCGCTGAGGGTGTCAAAGAGATCAACCTGATCTCGCAAGATACGATCAACTACGGGGTCGATCTTGGTCTTCGCCACGGCCTCGTTCAGCTGCTTCGTGAGTTGGTGAAGGTTGAGACACTCCGGTGGATCAGACCGTTTTACCTGTACCCCCAACAAGTCACGGATGACCTCCTCGATCTCTACGCCGGGGAAGAAAAGATCACGAAGTATATCGACATGCCGCTCCAGCACATCAATGACCGGATGCTTAAACGCATGCATCGGCTGGGCGATCGCGCTGCCATTGAATCTCTCGTCGATCGTATCCGGACCCGCATCCCCATGGTGACCTTTCGAACAGCCTTTATTGTTGGCTTTCCTGGAGAAACCGATGCCGCCTATACCGAGCTTCGCGATTACGTGGAACGGGCGGAGTTCGACCGCGTTGCGGTGTTTCTTTATTCGGATGAAGAAGGCACTGGAGCAGTCGGCCTCGACGAAAAAGTCGAGCGGGACGTCATGGATGAGCGCCGCAATGCGATCCTCTCCATTCAGGAGTCGATTTCAGCCGCCAAAGGAAGGGCCACAGTCGGTTCCATCCTCGAGGTGCTGGTCGATGGACGATCCGAGGAAACGGAACACGTTCTGGAAGGCCGCCACGAAGGGCTCGCTCCTGAAATCGATGGTGTCGTCTACATCGACGAGGGCCCGTCTGATACCACTTCACAGCGCCCAGCCCGTCACAACGTCTCCTCTCCCACACCTGGTGAGTTCTGTAAGGTCGAGATTACCGATGCTTCGGCCTTCGACCTCGTCGGACACATCGTCACGGCTCCTGTCTAGCCCGTATTATTCATGAACACTTCTGCTGCAATCGCCGATCCGCTGTTGCGACACGCCTACGGTCGGCGGACTCGCCCCTCGGACCCTCGACGTACTGCACTAATACGCCTCAGGTCCTCCGGGCTCCGTGCGCCGGTCTCACAACGCGGCTTGGCGATTTCGCGACGAACTGTCATGAATAATGCGGGCTAGGAAGTGTGGTTCCTTGCCGCTCCTGCTAGACTCATAGCAACCACCAACAGAGGAGTGACCACCGATGTCGGCACAGGGAAAAGATTCGATCATTCTGTTGATCCATTGCAAAGACCGTAAGGGCATCGTGGCGCGCGTGTCGGGGTTCATTCACGATTTCGGCGGCAACATCCTCGATTCCGACCATCACACTGACAAGGACACGAACGATTTTCTCATGCGCATGGAGTTCGCCACGGAGGGATTCCAGATTCCCCCTGACGACATTCCGTCCGCCTTTGCTCCGATTGCGAACGTGTACGAAATGCATTGCGAGGTGTATCTGTCCAGCCGACGAACCCGTGTCGGTCTGCTGGTTTCGAAACAAGATCACTGTCTCGCCGACCTCCTCCAGCGGCACCGCCGAGACGAACTGCACATCGATATTCCCGTCATCATTTCGAATCACGACACCTGCGCGAGCTGGGCTGAGCTCTTCAACATTCCCTTTGCCGTCTATCCCGTGACGAAGGAGACCAAGCCCCAGCAAGAACAACAGGTCTTAGCGCTGCTGAAAGAGCACCGGGTGGAGCTCGTGGTGATGGCTCGCTACATGCAGATCCTCACTGCGGAGTTTTTGGCTCAGGTCGGCTGCCCGGTCATCAACATTCACCATTCCTTTCTGCCGGCCTTTATCGGAGCCAATCCCTACCGGCAGGCCTACGACCGCGGCGTCAAGATCATCGGGACAACGGCGCACTACGCGACCCACGATTTGGATGAAGGGCCGATCATCGAGCAAGACGTGATTCGCATCGGACATCGAGATACAGTGGACGATCTCGTACGGAAAGGACGCGACTTGGAGGAAATCGTGCTGGCGCGCGCCGTGCGGCGCCACATTGAGCGGCGAGTGTTAGTCTACGGGAGAAAGACGGTCGTGTTCGATTGAGCCGGGTATCACCATAGCGGCGGACGTACAAAAAGAGAGCAGGCTAAGGCCTGCTCCCCTCTCCTTTGAAGTGACTGTACCCCTCTAAACTTTTGCGGATAGAAACAGTGCATTCCCTTGCCGATTGACGAGGATCAAGACATTTTCCCCCTTTTTCATGTGCGCGGATACGTTCTCAAAGTCCTTCACGGACTTGACCGGCTGCCGATTGACCTCACGAATGACATCACCTGGCATTAATCCGGCCTTCTCGGCTCCGCTGTCAGGTTCAACCTTGGTCACGACGACTCCTTGGGTCTTACCCTTGAGGCCTAACTCTCTCGCGGTGTCTCGATCCAAATCCTCGACCGACAGACCGGCCAAGGCATACTCATTTTGACCGACTTCCGCCTTTTCAACTCGACGTTGGTCCGGCTGCTCGCCGACGCGCACGGTCAGATCGCGCACACGCCCATCGCGCATGACCTTCACCGGGACCTTGCTGCCGACTGAAGTCCTGGTGACCATCCGTTGCAGTGCGACACCATCCTCAATCAGGATCCCCTGATACTCAATGATCACGTCGCCCTGCTTGAGTCCGGCGAGAGCCGCTGGGCTGTCTTCCTTAACGTCGCTGACTAGGGCGCCTTTCGAATCCTTCATACTGAAGGACGCTGCCAGATCCTGGTTCAAGTCTTGAAGACCGATCCCCAAATACCCTCGGACAACCTTGCCGGTCTTGATCAGGCTCTCATAGATCGGCTTGGCCATCGTTGTAGAGACCGCGAAGCCCACTCCTTGATACCCACCCGTCTGCGAAAAGATGGCTGTATTAATACCGACAAGCTCACCTCTGGTGTTGACCAGTGCGCCGCCTGAGTTACCGGGGTTAATGGCGGCATCCGTCTGAATAAAGTCTTCGTACTGGGTGATCCCCATATGGCCTCGGCCAACAGCGCTGACGATCCCGAGCGTCACGGTGGAATTCAACCCGAAGGGATTGCCGACCGCCAAGACATACTCACCGACCTGCAGTTGCGAAGCATCGCCCCATGGTATGGCGGGAAGATTGCCGGCGTTGATCTTGACCACAGCGAGATCGCTCTTCGGGTCAGCTCCGACAATCTTGCCCTTGAATTCCCGCTTATCGGGAAGAGTGACGCTTACTTCTTGAGCCTTGGCGATCACATGATTGTTGGTCAAAACATATCCGTCAGCAGAGATGATCACGCCTGATCCCTGCCCCCTTCGAAGTCCTCGCTGTTCCCCCGGAGGTTGCGGCCCCCGACGCCGTGGGTCGACGGGTTTCCCGAAAAATTCTTCCATTCGGTCTCGTAGCTCGTCAGGAACAGAGAAGCCGTCCGACACCTTCTCCGTCATGACGGTCGTGATGTTAACCACCGCGGGAGTAACTTGTCTTGCGACGTCCGTGAAACCGTTCGCGGGAGTTGTGATGACCGCGGCCGCTGGAGTTGAAGTCGGGGCGCTGGATGCCTGGGACGCACTAAACGAGTACCCACCCCAAACCAGAACCCCACTCATGAGACCGATTCCGATCGCGGAACCGACCTTCCTACGCAGATGTGATGACATACGCCCTCCCCATAGGCTGGTTGATTAGAAACCCGTGATTCCTAGTTCTGACGATCGGGTAACCCCTGCCTTGCAGTTGCAAGGAACATAACAACCTGGGATGAGAACGAGATTAACCAACGATTAAAGTTCACTAAGCAGTGGGGTGAGCGAGCGGTAAGACAACCGTGAACGCTGATCCCTGGCCGAGATCGCTTTTGACTTCTATCCTGCCCTTGTGCAGCTCCGCGATCCAGGCACAGATGGCGAGGCCGAGACCCGTCCCCTTCTTGGTATGGCCTCGGGCAACGTCGGTGCGGAAGAAGCGTTGGAAAATCTTCTTATGATCGGCAGGGGCGATGCCGATCCCATAGTCTGTCACCGACAGCCTGGCCTCCCGACCGTCATTCAACAGCGAGATCTCCACCCTCCCACCAGGATGTGAATACTTCATCGCATTTTCGACGAGATTGAGCAGCAGTTCACGAAGCCGCAAGTCGTCGCCCTGAACCACCACCGGCATGACGGTTCCCAGCAGGACTTCGATATTGCGGTCCTGCGCAAGCAACTTGGCCTGACGATGAATATCCTCCACCAGCGACTCCATGGCGACAGGCAGCGACTCCACTCTGACTTCACCCATGTCGGCACGTGAGAGGAACAACAGTTCATCGACGATTCGCGTCATTCGATCGATCTCTTCCAGATTGCTCTCCAGCACCGACTTATAGTCGTCGAGCGAGCGAGGTCGCCGCAGCACCAGGTCTGTTTCGCCCTTCATCACCGTCAGAGGAGTCCGCAACTCATGCGAGGCATCGCTGGTGAATTGACGAATCTGGCGAAACGACGTATCCAGCCGGCCGATCATATTGTTGAAGATGGCGGCCAGGCGGCCGATTTCGTCGTGAGCCGCCGGTATGCTCAGGCGTTGACTCAAATCCCCAGCGGCAATGCGCTGCGCCGCAAGGGTAATCTTATCGACAGGACGTAACGCTCGTCCCGCCAAGAACCATCCCCCTGCCAGAGACACAGCCAGGGCGATGGGGATCGCCACAACCAGCAGCACCAGGAAGCGCTGGAGTGTCTCTCCAACCGATTCCATCGACGTACCGACCTGCACGATGTACAGGAGATTGCCTCGATACATGATCGGCACGGAAATCAGCCTCAACGGAGGCTCCTTGGGATACTTGGCCGACTCAAAAACTCTCTGTCCGGCAAACGCGGCATCAAGGGCGGTTCGGCTCAGCGGAACTTCGTGTTGTTTGATATTTGGAGAACGGATCGTGATCGTGCCAGAGGGGCTGAAGATCTGGAAGAACTTATCGATTCGCGTCAGTTCGGGAAATTGCGAGAGCAGTTCCTCTTCGTTGATCAGTGGAAGAAATCCTCGCTCTTCGAGCGACCGCACCGCCGTCATGGCCGTATCTTCCAACGATTCATCGACTGTGTCGCGGAGACTTCTCGCTGTAATGGCGTACAGCACTACGGAGAAAATGATCAAGACCAGGGCTAGGGCGGTCCCATACCACAGGGTCAGCCGGACGCGTAGCGGCATGGATCAGCTCCTGCTCGGTGGTGACGACGTCGTGCTGTCGGTTTGCTGCGCCTCAAGTCACTGGGTACGCGCGAGGCTTGTGTCAGGTTCACGCTAGTCGGCCTTCAGCATATACCCGCTACCGCGAATGGTATGGATCAGTTTCTTGGTTCGGCCTCGATCGATTTTGTTCCGAAGGTAGTTCACATAGACATCGATGACGTTCGTAAAGGTGTCGAAATCTTGATTCCACACATGTTCGGAGATCATGGGCCGAGTGAGGACGCGGCCGGTGTGACGCATCAGATATTCGAGTAAGGCATACTCTTTCAGCGTCAAATCGATGCGTTGCCCACCTCGGGTGACATCACGGGTAGCCGGGTTGAGCATCAGATCATCCACCTGGAGAATTCCTGGGCTTTCGGATGCTCCACGACGCAACAGGGCTCGAACACGCGCCAAGAGTTCATCGATCGCGAACGGTTTGGTCAGGTAATCATCGGCGCCGGCATCCAATCCTTTGACCCGCTGGTCGATCTGGGATTGCGCCGAGAGAATCAGCACCGGTGTGTGGACCCGTTCGCGACGAATATTCTTCAGCACATCCAGACCAGACATGGAGGGCAGCATCACGTCGACGACCAGGAGGTCATAGTTGGTCGCCAGGGCCATCTCTAATCCCTTAGCTCCGTCCTCACAGAGGTCGACGGCATAGCTCTCTTCTTCGAGCGCCCGCTTAATAAAACAACCGACTTTGGTTTCATCTTCCATGACAAGCACGCGCATACACACCCCAACAAATATTGAGCAGCGGGGTGATTATACCAGACCGATGACTGTGAATCTTGAAGGGTACAGTGGCTCTCACTCGTCACGAAGCGGGGACTTAGGTCGAATCGCCAGGGAAGGTCTGTTCCAGAGAGGTAATCATGGGCTTGCCGTCGCGGATCGTGAAGACCAGCGTTTCCTCGCCTTCCGTCTTGAATTCTCGATTGGCCTGGCGAAGCGTCTCTGTCGACTTGAAGGAGACTTTCGCGCTCCGTTCATCCACGGCCAAGGACACGGACGTATTCGTACGAGTGAAGTCATGGGCGCTGGGAAAGGCGAAGCTCATGGCGAGCGTTTTTCGGTAATCTTCCCGCGTCAGCATGGCCATCTGTTGTTGCGGGCCTTGTTTCAGATGAATGGTGATGGTCACGTCGTGAGCAATGTGGCGCAGGACGCCGTCGACATCTTTTCGTCGAACCGCTTCGTCGAGTGCGTCGAGAAGATGGTCGATCCCTTCACGAGTCAGACGGACATCGGGCTGGAGGGGCTTCAACTGCGAATCTGTGAGAACCACGCTGGGCTGACTTGTCAGTACATGGGGAGCCAGAAACTTGGTGACCAGACTCTGATTCTTGAAAATCGCATACCCTGCGTATCCGATGGCCACTGTGGTACCCAGCACAAAGAGAATGACGATGGCCTTTACCATCGAGAAGCGTGGCGGCGCTCGCTTTTCGGTCCTCTCATCGGTCCCCTGCTTCATGGCGGCCATAGGTCAGCTCTCCGGACTGAAGATTATGAGGTAACAATAGCCTGAATCATGTGAAAAGCAATCAAAGCCGGCGGCGCTGCAGGCCGATGTACTCCGCAGAGCACGTGCCGAGCCCGACGGCTGCTTCAGACAAAGCCTCCTCTCAATACAGCCATTGTCATAACGATGAAATCGTCTCCGGAAAGCGGGTCTAGTCTCTTGGAAAAACAGCGGATCGCGTGGTATTCTGCGATATTGACGAGGGCACTACTCAACCCATTCTCTATGAGCTAACCAGAGGGTAGCCGACTCCATGACCACTCAGAATTGGCGCCAACCGACTGACGACTTTGTTCACCGGCACCTAGGTCCCACCGGGGCCGATATTCAAGAGATGCTGGCCACATTGGGCCTTCTGTCGCTCGATACGTTGACCGATACCGCCATTCCTCCTGATATTCGATTTCGTCGAGCTCTTGACATTCCGATCGCCGACGGTGAGCAGGCCGTCCTGACCCGCCTGAAAGACATCGCGTCCCAAAATCAGGTCTATCGATCGTTGATCGGCATGGGGTACTACGATTGCGTCACCCCGGGCGTCATCCAGCGAAATATTCTAGAAAACCCGGCTTGGTATACGCAATACACCCCATACCAAGCCGAGATCTCACAAGGCCGCCTAGAGGCGCTTGTGAACTTCCAAACCATGGTGGCGGACTTGACCGGTCTACCGCTGGCGAATGCCTCGCTGTTGGATGAAGCGACCGCTGCAGCCGAAGCGATGGCGATGTGTTACACGATCGCCCGCAACACCGGCGATGAACGAAAGGAATTCTTTGTCTCGCGCGACTGCCATCCACAGACCTTGGCGGTGTTGCAGACCAGAGCCGAGCCTCTGGGTATCGTCATCAAGACTGGTGTCGCCTCATCCGTTGATTGTTCGCGTTCTCAGCTGTGCGGCCTGTTGTTGCAGTACCCGGCCACAGACGGCTATGTGAGTGACTTCAGCACATTGGTCACGCAGGCACATGAGGCCGGTGTTCTCGTGGCGGTGGCGACCGATCTTCTCGCCCTGACCTTGCTCCGCTCGCCCGGGGAATTCGGCGCCGACATTGCCGTCGGTTCGACACAACGCTTCGGTGTTCCGATCGGCTTCGGTGGACCCCATGCCGCGTTTCTCGCGACTAGAGAGGAATACAAACGGCAGATGCCGGGTCGCCTTGTTGGTGTCTCAAAAGATGTGACCGGCAAACCGGCCATCAGGCTTTCGCTTCAGACGAGGGAGCAACACATTCGACGGGAAAAGGCCACCAGTAATATCTGCACGGCTCAAGTCCTGTTGGCTGTCATGGCCGCCATGTATGCGGTGTACCACGGGCCGGACGGGTTGCGTCGGATCGCCGAGCGTGTACACGGCCTCACGTTGTTGCTGGCTGAAGGACTGCGTCGGCTTGGATTCGACGTCTTGCCAAAAGTCTTCTTCGATACGGTTCGGATACCGGTCCCCAAAGCTCAAGCTGATCACATTGCGACCAGGGCGAATGAACAAGGAATCAATTTCCGGCACTATGAAGACGGCTCCATCGGCATCTCACTCGATGAAGTCAGCTCCGAGGAAGAAGTCCACCGGCTTCTGCACATCTTCGTCGGACATGACCAGTTGCCATTCCGTCTTTCCGATCTCGCTGACGCCATCGATCTCAACTACTCGGCTCCCTTGGCCAGGACGAGTACGTATCTGGCGCATGAGGTCTTCCATCGCCATCACTCCGAGCACGAGATGCTCCGCTATCTTCACAGACTACAGGCCAAGGACCTCTCCCTCGTCCACTCCATGATCCCGCTGGGTTCCTGCACCATGAAGCTGAACGCCACCACGGAAATGCTACCGGTAACGTGGCCGGAGTTCGCTCGTTTGCACCCCTTCGCGCCGGCTGAACAAACACGTGGCTATCGGACGTTGTTCGAACAGCTCGAATCGTGGCTGGCTGAGATTGCCGGATTTGCAGCGTTCTCGCTCCAACCGAACGCGGGTTCACAGGGCGAATATTCGGGCCTGATGATGATTCGGGCCTATCATCGGTCGAAGGGGGAAACACACCGAGATGTCTGCCTGATCCCCGTATCAGCCCACGGCACGAATCCCGCCAGCGCCGCCATGGTTGGGATGACGGTCGTCGTGGTTGCCTGCGATCAGGACGGCAACGTGGATGTCGCCGACTTGGAGGCCAAGGCCGCTCAATATCGAGACCGATTGTCGGCCTTGATGCTCACCTATCCATCAACTCACGGGGTGTTTGAAGCAAGTGTGCGGCGCATTTGCCAAATCGTCCATACCCATGGCGGTCAAGTCTATATCGACGGGGCCAATATGAATGCCATGGTGGGCCTCTGCCGGCTGGGCGACATCGGAGCGGATGTCTGCCATCTCAACCTCCATAAGACGTTTTGTATTCCCCATGGAGGTGGAGGGCCCGGCGTCGGACCGATTGGAGTGGCGCGGCATCTCGTGCCATTTCTACCGGGGCACCCCGTGGTCAAGCTTGGTGGGCCTCAAGCCATCGGCCCTGTTTCGGCAGCCCCGTTTGGCAGTCCGGGCATCCTTCCGATTTCCTGGGTGTACATTGCCTTGATGGGTCGTGACGGATTGACCAAAGCCACGCAGGTGGCCATCCTCAATGCCAACTACATGGCCAAGCGGATGGAAAAACATTACCCCATTCTGTACCGGGGCGATTCCGGATTGGTGGCTCACGAGTTCATCCTGGATCTCCGTGAATTCAAGGAGAGCGCCGGGGTCGAAGCGATGGATGTCGCCAAGCGATTGATGGACTACGGTTTCCATGCGCCGACTGTGTCGTTCCCGGTGGCAGGCACCCTCATGATCGAACCGACGGAAAGCGAAGCCAAGAGCGAACTCGATCGGTTCTGCGAGGCGCTGATCCTGATCCGCGCCGAGATTCAAGAAATTGTCGACGGACGCCAGCCGCGCACGAACAATGTGCTGAAGAATGCACCGCATACCGCCTCCGCCGTCACGGCGACGGAGTGGAATCGGCCTTACAGTCGAGAGCAGGCGGCGTTTCCTGCACCCTGGCTGAGGAACAGCAAGTTCTGGCCGAGCGTGAGCCGCATTGATGAAGCCTACGGTGACCGCCATCTGGTCTGCAGCTGTCCTCCGATCGAAAGTTATCAGCCCTAGCCAGCTCATCCTACGCCGTTGCCTCTTAGCTATCCTCTCCTGCATGGGTGACGGTCGACCCTGCCTTGTCCATTTTCCACGCTCACAGTAGAGTACAGAAGCGGACTCTGACGAGGAGGTTCTATGAGCGACATCGGACGTCGAGGTTTTCTGGTACGGACTGGTTTGGCCTTGGGCGCAGCGGTTCTGGCTGGTGCCCACGCGCGCGCGTCTGCCGATCAACAAGCCTCGCAGTACAGATTCAAGAACTGGGAAGACCTCCGGACCCAGTTTCCGTTGTCTCCCCAACTCATCCATCTGGCGGCATTTTTTCTCGCATCCCATCCGACGCCGGTGCGTGAGGCGATCGAGCGGCACCGCGCCGGCCTCGATGCCGATCCCATCGGCTATTGGGTTGAACATGAGGAGAAACAGGAAGCGAAGGTGCTCCAGGCGGCAGCCGAGTATCTGGGAGGCAATCCCACCGACATCGCATTGACCGACAGCACGACGATGGGCCTGGGGCTTCTCTATGGTGGTCTCAAGCTTGGCAACGAGCAGGAAATTCTGACAACGACCCACGACCACTATTCGACGGAAACGGCGCTGCGTCTCCGTGCCGAACGGACAGGCGCCATGGTGCGACAGATTCACCTCTATCGTTCCACCAAAACTGTGTCTCGCGATGAAATCGTCGATTCGTTACGCAAGAGCATCACCCCGATGACGCGCATTGTGGCCGTCACCTGGGTCCATTCCAGTACGGGGCTTAAACTGCCTATTCATGAGATGGCGCTGGCGATCCAGGCCATCAATCGTTCGAGAGACGAGCGGGACCGGATCATCTTCTGCGTGGATGGGGTCCATGCCTTGGGAGTTGAAGATTTCCGCGTGAGCGAGCTTGGCTGCGACTTCCTGATCGCCGGAACCCACAAGTGGATGTTTGGTCCCCGTGGAACTGGTTTGGTTTGGGGCCACCCAAGAGCATGGCCGATCGCCAGGGCAACGATCCCGACCTTTAGCAGTCAGGCCTATGACCTCTGGATGGAGAACAAATCGTCAAAAGACCTTTCCCCATCAGTGCACATGACCCCCGGAGGGTTCCATTCGTTTGAACACAGATGGGCGCTGGGTGAAGCCTTCACCTTTCATCAGACCATCGGAAAATCCAAGGTGACGCAGCGGATCTACGAACTGAACCAGCAGCTGAAGCAAGGCTTGGCAGCCATGCCGCACGTGACTTTGCACACTCCGCTGTCGCAAGACCTTTCGGCTGGAATCGTCTGCTTTGAAGTGGCCGGCCTGGCGCCGCGCCAGGTCGTGGAAAAGCTTCGGCAGCGCAACATCGTCGGCAGCGTGACACCCTACGCAACCAAGTATGTCCGACTGGCACCGAGCCTCATCAACTCACCGAAGGAAATTGAGACCACGCTGGAAGAGGTTAGAAAATTACGGTTATCCTAGAGTTCGTCGCAACATCACGCCATTTACTAACGCCCCTCACACATTGTTGGAACATTCGTCTCGCAACACATTGTAAATACTTGATCCTTTAACCGTTCGACTAATTCATACTAATATTATAAATTTTAGTATTTTTTGACATCTCTCAAGTACTAAGTTATAACAAAATAGTACTTTTTAGTATAAAGGCATGTATGGCGATTGTTGTCGATCCCCCCGAACTCTCAACGATCCTCAAGAAACCAGAAACGCTCCAAAAACTCCTGCAGATGCGGGTTGACTCAGAGCTCCAAGACGTCATTCAAACAGCAAACGAAGACTATACCCATTGGCATCGTTTTCGATATGTTCTAATACCCCAAGCGTTTTCCCATGAAGAGGTCTGGGCACTAGTCAAACTTGGTCGCCACGCCAATTTTAACAAAGCTCCGTTCACAGACAAAAACGGCACACCCTTTTTGTATTGGATACCGAATGGCCTGCAAAAAGAGCTTCACGATGTTGATGTCTGGGCTGGGGGAAACTTTGTCACTGATACCTCCAGCGCGTTACCGGGTAGAGAACAGTTTGTCATCAGATCACTGATGGATGAGGCCATTGCATCGAGTCAACTCGAAGGAGCCGCCACAACCACTCAGAAGGCGAAGGACTTGCTCCGCACGGGCCGAAAGCCTAAAGATCGGAGCGAGCAAATGATCTTCAATAATTGGGAAACGATGCAGTTCATCAGGGAGAAACGAAAAACGCATCTGACAAAAGATTTCATCATCGAAATCCACCAAAGAATTACAGAAGCGACCTTGGATCATCCGGATGACTCCGGGCGACTCAGAACCAGCAACAACATCATCGTCGAGTACCAAGGAGAAACCGTTCATATTCCACCGGATTGTAGCACGCTACCAGAGCGCATGGAGGCCTTCTGCGAGTTTGCCAACAAGGATGGGGACAGCAAGTGGATTCATCCCGTGATAAAGGCAGCGATGCTTCATTTTTGGCTGGCCTATGACCACCCGTTCTATGATGGAAATGGTCGGACGGCACGGGCCTTGATGTATTGGTATCTTCTTTCACGTGACTATTTACTCTTTGAGTACCTAGCCATATCCCGCTATATGCAGAGAGCACCTGGCCAGTATGTCCGTGCCTATCTGCATACCGAGACCGACGAGAACGATTTGACCTATTTTCTCTTTTATAATTTGAAGGCAACTAAGCAGGCGTGTGAAGAGGCACAGAGCTATATTCAAAGAAAACAGAAAGAACTGACCGGCCTGAGCGCCACACTGAGAAAGTATCCGGGCTTAAACCTCCGTCAAAGAAGTCTACTCTCTCACGCGATTCAACATCCGCATGAGACCTACACATTCGATACGCACCAAAACGCACATGGCATCGTCTATCAAACAGCCCGAACCGACTTGCTCGATCTTGCGAAGAAAGGCTTCCTCAAGAAAGAAAAGAGAGGAAAGGAATTTCTATTCGTACAAGCCGACAAAATGATGGACAAACTTCGGAGCGTGGCACGCACATAAGATAACGGATGTGGCCACTCGTGGAAGCACCAGGGGAGCCGGTCTCGAATCACTCACGGCGCCTCATCAACTCACCCAAGGAAATCGAGACCACGTTGGAAGAGATCAGAAAGTTACGTGCATCGTAGGGTTGAGCCTTAGAAATCCGTTCGTGGTGAGCCTGTCGAACCACGAACGGAGGTTCAGCGCAGTGGCCCTGACCGAAGTCATATGTTAGCGAAGACCAGGCCAGCAGATCTCATGTTGGGAAAGCGGCAAGAAGCTGATTGGATGTCTAGGTAGACTAAAGTACGGAAGGTGTTGAGCTTGGAAGGCGTGAGCGTAACTTTCTAATTGCTTACTTCTCACCGCATTTCTTAAATTTCGACTCCTCGCACTGCTGCGCCATCTGCTGCGCCTTCGTGATCTGCTCCGGCGTCATGCGTGATGCCGTACGATCTCGGTCCTTCGTGATTTCAGTTTTCGACCCGCTACTCGATGACGCGATCGCCATGCTGAACCACACATAGGCCAGAACCTGATTTGGTTGAACGCCCTGTCCCTTCGCATACATCTGCGCGAGTTCGTTTTGGCCCCCCGCATGGCCTTGGACCGCCGCCATGCGATGCCATTTCAGTGCAGCCTGGTAGTCTTGATCCACACCCAGACCGCTGGCATACAGCAGCCCTAGGTTATACTGAGCCCGTGCATCCCCACGTTGTGCCAAGGGGTAAAAGAGCCCTGCCGCAACTCGAAAATCTCCACGCTGCAGCGCGTCGTATGGCTCCTCCCCGGCCAGAGGTATCGATTTCTGAGGGGCCACTGGCTTGGGATTCCGGGTCAGGGGTTCCGCCGCCACCGCAATCGCGGCACTGCTCAGGATCAAGACTCCCACGAGCACGAATCCTCTCATCATGTTCCTACCTGTCATCCTAGTCATTTCTCCTAATGCCGACCGATTCGCCAGAGGTAACCTGATAACGGCTTCTTGAGCCTTCACATTCTCTGCAAGTGGATCCCTCAGGACAGAGCTCATTGTTGTTGAACCGGACCAAACTGTCACCAAAATATCATTTTGGGGCTGATGATGATACGTGGAACGTTGTCAGAACGGTACGTGGCGGTCGATGAGTCCACAAAGGCATCAAGCTGGACAGGCTCCATCATGACGAGGGAAGGAAAGCCTTGAACTGGTGCCGCTGGGTTAGTGAATAGGCGCCTTCGACTACCCCATCCGTCTTCAAGTCTTGTTTTCTCCTGTTTTCTCATCTATTCGTGAAAAGCGCGGAACAGATACGCCTCCCTTATCGACGCTCTCAGTAAACATGGCAAGGGGTCTTACCCAGAGGCCTCGATCGCCATACAATGCCCGGTACACGACAAACGCCTCTTCCGTTTCTGAATGTCTGGCAACCCCCAAGACTTCATACTGCTGCCCTTTATGGTGACGGTAAACCCCCGGTGAGACCATGATCAACCGTTCCTCATACAGTGGATAACTGCGTGTTCGCTCAACAGATACGCGACAATTCAGCCAAGCCAGACGTCTGAAGGGGTGTTAACTGGTTTAAAAAAGGAAACGATAAAACGATGAATTCCCTTGATTAGGGAGGGTGAGGTGTTGTGGTGCCGAAGCCGGGATTTGAACCCGGACACCCTTGCGGGCGCTAGACCCTGAATCTAGTGCGTCTGCCAGTTTCGCCACTTCGGCATACAGGCTGCTGAAAATGTCTCCCAGCGGCGTTCTCAGTCGCCCTCCCCCTCAACGCACCAACAGCGTACGCCTCGGGGAAAAAACTCCTTGCGGACTTGCTCCGATTCCATGTCGAGCAACCTCACGACAAGAGCCAGACTGATGAACGACCAGGAAACCGGATTATCCTGAATTCTCCTCATCGGCGTCAAGCAAACGTTGGCGCCACCATTTCACGGTGCGGCACGGGTGACCGGCCCAGGCATGGCCCATTGCCCTATGGTAACGATCTCACGAGGATCGCCGCTGACGACAATGCGTTCACGTATGAGTCCGGCTGCAGCCAAGAGTAAAGGGGCGGCAATCCTCGGGGCCTCATCGACCATCAGGACATCGAAGCGCACCCGGCTGAATAGGGGATCGCTCGCAACTCGCATGGGTGTGGCCGCGACGAGTCGTCGATTCTGAATGAAGGCCTGGCGGTTTGGATGTTCTTCGGCCGCCAGTAACTCGCGGACCTTTTTGGTTCCCCCCAGTTTGGCGATCTGTTCTTGGAGTTCCTCGAACTCGGCCCGCCTCCCGCTGGGAACGGCCGCCTCCGGAGCAAGCTGCTGAATGCGGCCTTTGGCGACATCGAGTTCGTTGTTCAGTTGATCCATCTGACCCTGATACAGCGCGCAGTATTGTTTGAGGGATTCTGCATTCTTCCCGACCGCTTGCATTGTCAAACGTTGAAACAGAGGTAGGTGCTCGAAGTCCTTGAGCGTCTTCTGGACATCGGCCATCTTCACTTGAAGGTCTCGCAATTGTGTGACGAGGCGCCATTCCAGTAAGCGGACTTCGTCCAGATCTTTTTGTTTCGCTTCCTTCTGAGACAAAAACGGGGCGAGCTCTCGGAAGCGGTCATACTTGTGTTTCAAGGAGGCCTTGTTGCCTTGTGATTTGGCATAAAATTGATGCATTTGGGCTTCGAACCCCAGTTCATGAAGATCGATGCCGCCGGCCTTCGAGGCAATCGGAAGTTCATACCGAGTGATCCACGTTGTGTGATTCAGTCCACCAGCCTTCATGGTACGCCCCACCATCCCCACCATCTCATCGCATTCTAGGTGGTCTGGGCTGATCAGGAGGATGCGCTTGTTGGCGCGAATCAGCTCCATCGCTAGATTCCCCAGCTTTTGACGGCGGGATGACCGGTCGTCTGACCACACCGTCGTGAAGACAGATGAGGTGGAGGGGAATGCCTCAGCCTCCACGTCCTGCATCTGCAGCAGCGACGCCAACCGCTCGGTTGGCCCAAGGTGATACAGGTCTGGCTTCGCCAACATATCTTTCAGGCGGGAGGCTGACGTGCCGACAAGGCCGGCCTGATCTGGAACAAGGGTCACAGAAGGGATTTCGCGTCCGAGGGCATCGACCAGTTGGACGGATAGGCTGTTCCCGGCTTGCCGCAGGACAACTCCTTCCGTCGTGTCCGCCTCATCGGCAGGGACGACGGATACCGGAAGGTCGACCGACAGTTGGACGTCAGCAGGCACGATAAATTCGTACAGATGGAGCCCGCCGGTTGTGTGCACCAGACGACCTTGCGACGCCACGACGGGAGCATCTTGCCCTGTTTCAGTCAGTCGGACTCGCTCCGCTTCAAGGCGGGTGATCCACCATTCGATGAGTTCTGTGCCTGTCATACCGACTGACATCCTCCGCACGTCATGGCAACGGAACGTCATGATAAAGGCCGATTGCAATGACTGTCCACCGCTGGCGCTCAATGGTTACCCTTGTCTTCATGACCAGAACTTGTCTAGAATGAGCGGCTTCTATTAGCACTTGCAGGATGTTCAAGAAGGCCGTCCGGCGAAGCCGCAGCCAGCGAGATGCTGGGGCATACTTCTTCGTATGTTGAAGCGTTGATCGATGCGAGAACGAAGCTGGCTTGTTTTTTCAGCATCCTGCCGAGGAGGAATCTGTGAAGGGTTTGAAGTTTGAGCGGATCGCCACTGGCCGTCACTACAATGTGGTCTTCCACATCGGTAGCACCTACGTACCCGTGAGTGACGAGACCATCGATGAACTCAAGGAACAAAGCCTGTTACCTTCCGAGCGATTTCTCGACCTCCTCATCGATCGTGTCGGCTATTCGTCCTACCTGAAGGATCAGATCCGTGACGAACTAAAAGCGACGGGCGATCCAACCACGCAGATCACCGTCCTCCAGGGCGCGATCAGAGAACTTTGATTCTCTCAGCCCTGGCTTCGCTCACACTTTATCGACCCAGGTATGCAGCTAGAGACATAATTCGCACTCCGTGCGAGATTTCTATTGCCAGCATAGCTTTGTCACCCGTCACAATGGCCTTTGCTTTTCCCGCAATTGCACATTCGAGAACCCGGTTGTCCGGATCATCGTTGAACACATGGACGCGTGTTTCTGGATAAACGAGTTCTGCTAGCTCCATGACCCAAAGAGCAGTACGGCTCAAGGCTTCAGCATCGCGACAGAACTTACGAGCCAACGTCGTGAGAATTTCGTCGAGGATAGGTCTAGAGATCACTAGCCGGTCCTGGCCGTCAATGACGAGTTGTATCGCTTGATGGGCTGAAGAGCCAGGAAGGATAAGTGCTGAGATGTAGATATTGGTGTCGAAAACGACTCTCACGATTTCGCGAGATATCGCTTGAGGTCTCGAGCGGTAATAATACCCTTCTCTTTTGCTTTTTTACCCCAATAGCCTTGGATCTGCTTGAATTCCTGTGCAAGACGATTCTGTTTATTCTCAGTGACGAGATCCTGTAGTACCGCGACCGTGCTTTTCCCTTTACGCCGAGCGAGACGCTCTAGGTCACGCGAGAGCGCTAGTGGAAGCACCAGTTGTCGCTTTGCTGCCATGGCCATTATTCGTCCTCTTGTAGGCTGAATCCTACCATCCTGACCCTTGTAGGTCTACCTTGTTGCTCCACATCCCTGCCTACTCCTCAGGGATCATTTTGAGCACATGTTTCCTAACACTCGGACTGTACCATAAATTTTAGTCGGTGACTGATCTCAAGTACGGCACGGTACAGGTCGGTCATGTTGTAGCCTTCGCCAAGAAACTTGAACGTCTCTCCATCTAGAGCCCGGAGAAACGCCTTCTCTGGGAATCCCTTAGCGCCCGTCATAATATTCATGTCGAAGAAAGCATGACCATCGAATTCGCGCACCCACCGATCCAGGCGTTCGTCGAAATGCTCGAGGTGGTTCCGGAGCCTTCTGAATGGCTTCAGGTCAATACCTGAGAGATCCACATGGCCAACGAGTATTGTGTGGCGATCCGTCCCAGATTTTGCGTCCAGAATCCGATCAATGTTGCTAGCGTGTACCAGAAAATGATGAAGATGGAAGAAAACATCTGTCACAGCGGAGACTCTCTCAGCTTCTTGGAACGCCTCGTAGCAACGACGGGCGAACTCGGTCTGTGTCTTGGCTTCCTGAATATAGATCTGCCACTTCTGCACGTGCTCGACGCTCCTCATCCCTTCCACTACCGGCATTCTCCGCGATGTCTTCTTTTTGGCACCTGAATGACCTACTGTCTCTTCGTTCAACCGTGCACGTTCTTTTCCCTCTTCCAACCCTATGGGACTAATCGAGTGGGGCCTGACTGCGCGCGTCGAGCGACCACCGCTTCATCGTGGGGGCTCCGCGAGCAAAGGACCTACTCGATTAGTCCTAACTTTCAATCCCCCACCTGGCCCTCCTGAAACAGCTGATTCATGATCTGATTTCTCTTTTCAGGATCTTGATAGTACTTCATCGCCTTGGTGTAGTTTTCCATCGCGCTCTGGCGCTTCCCTCGGATCGCATAGATTTCGGCGATGCCGTGATAGGCCCGCGCGTCTTCCTCATTGCACTTGAGCGCCCGACTGAAGATATCCGATGCTTCTTGAAGCCGATGCTTGCCTAATGCGAGCCAACCGAGCGCGGAATGGGCAGCGCCAAAGTCTGGATTGGCGTTGAGCGCGTCTTGATAGCTCTTTTGGGCCAGGTCCAGGCGTCCGCGCGTTTCGTAGAGTCCGCCCAGCGCGAAGTGGACTTCGGCGTCCTGTGGGTTCAGTTTCAGCGCCGTCTTGTAGGATTGCACCGCCGGTTCCATCTTCCCCTGTTCCGCCAGAGCACAGGCGAGATTGGAGTGTGCTGCCGAATCGTTGGGGGTGAGCCTGACCACCTCCCGGTATTCTTTGATCGCCATCTCCAGCCGCCCTTGGTCTTGATAGGCGACGCCGAGATTCATCCGTGCTGGGGCAAATTCGGGAGCCAGCCGAACCGCCTCGCGATATTCCTTGATCGCCATTTCCGGATGGCTGGCCCGTTCGTGAATCTGGGCCAGAAAGTAGTGCGGATGGGCAGATTGCGGAAGCAATCGAGCGGCCTCCGTGTACGATCGCATGGATTGTTCCGATTGACCTGATTGCGCAAGGAACAAACCCTTGATCAAATGGACGTAGCCGCACTCCATGTGCTGGCTGAGGAGATCGTTCACCCACTCCCCCACCACCGCGATGTCCTGCTGCAGCCTCGAGACAGAGGGCATGGGTTTTCCAGGCATCGGCAAACCGACCCTGCACGAGATACACGACGTTGCGGGCGAACAGTGGACGTGGATCCTTCGCTCCATCCGGGTCTCGGCTCCAGGCCATCGCGTCGGCAAACACGGTGTCCCATGCTCCGGCCACGATGGCCGTTTCGCATTGTTGCTGATGGGTGTTCATGCGCGATGTGAAGAGTCTTATCGGGTCAGCGCGTCTTCGACATCAGGCGGTGTCGCCTGGATGCCTTCGCCGAGGAAGGGGAATTTCTTGGCCAGCTGCTGCTTCATCTGCCAGGCGACCGTTCGGTACGACCAATGGCCTTTCACACCGGACCGGAGCTTGGCAATATATTCCGCCTCGGCATAGTCCATCTTAAACAAACAGCGGACCTTGAAGCCGAACGGAATGGCATAGAGCGACGCTTCTTGGTCCTTTTTCTTGAGTAGCTCGATGTCGTTTCGCACGGCATCCATCGCTTGACGATATTCCTCATCCAACCCGGCTCCGATGAGCAGCGGCGGGACTTCATAGCCGTGGATGGTCGTGAAGTTCTGTTGCACTTGCTGGCACCGCCGATGGCGGTGCATATCCCGCCAAGCGCCGATGTCCATCAGGATGTCGAAATTGAATGCGTAGCCGCTGCGGAATTCTTTGATGAGTTCATCGTATGGCCCGCGCTGTCTCGTGGCTACTTCGATGGTCGCGTGTTTCTCCTTCTCAGACCACTCTTTCACGACCTCGAGTACTTTCCGGTACGGGGCCTGCGACACGCGATAGAGGAGCGTCGCAACAATTTCGTCCAGCGGATGGTGCGGCTCAATTAACTCAACCGACTCAACGGTCCCCCAGTTTTCAGGCTGATCGAGCCCTGCTCCGCGCAAGACTTCTTTCGCATGGCGGGCCAAATCGGAGTAGACCGATTCCTGATAGGTATTCGCCGTGGCATGCCGCGCGAGTGTCGGAGCCAATGGATCACTCAGGCCGGCGGTCTGACCGCAGAGCTCGCCCCATAGATTCACTGGCGGACGTTGGCAGGCTTCTTTCAAATCCTCGCCGATCGCCCGCAGTTCCGGTAATTGCGACGACAACAGGCGCGTAATCTGTTTTTCCAACGTCCGGATGCTGACGACTTGCCCGACATTCGTCTTGGCCGCAAGAGGAAGCAGATAACGGGTGACATCGAAGGCACGTGCCGCGATCGTCCGCTGATAATCGGCCGGTTTCATGGACTCCGGACGCGGGTCCCGTTCGGAGAGGTACGCGATCAAGGGATCGTGCAGCAATCGATAAATTTCGGACAGACTGCGGAGAATGCCTTCATAGACTGCCTCGGTTTCGCTCCCTCGAATCTGGCCCGGCACAAACCACCGGCTCGCGGCAAAGTTCTGATAGCGGCTCGATTTGGCCTGACCATCCCAGAGCGGCTCGTCCTCCAGGCGAATGGCGGCGAGCTCCGAGATCTCTTCAAAACAGATGATGACGTGGCCGAGGTCGGCGATCGACGCATGACCGTAATCGAAATAAAACTGCTCCCAAAACTTTTCCGAGGAATGGCCATGCACCCACCGAATGCTCTGTTCGATGGAGTCCGGCGATCGGCTGTAACGTGCCAACGCATAGGCGGATTTTTCCGGCGGCATAGGCGCGATGGCCATGACCCGGCGACCTGATTGATCCTGACTCATAGAAGGTCTTTCACGTCGGATTAAACCGTAGGCCGCGCACTATACCTCTCGATTCAGGATGGCGCAAGCTCAGGTCCGTTGACTTGCCGCAGAAGGCGCCGCTATAGTCCGCGCGAATCATGCTGTGTCAAGGTATCATGGGAGCAGGAGGCGGCCGTTTTTCATGATTAAAGGCATTAAAGGTGTCAAAGATCTGTTACCAGAAGAGACCCCCCGTTGGCGCCTCATCGAAGAAACTGCCAGGCGGTGGGCAGGCCGGTATGGATTTCATGAAATTCGTATTCCGATCTTTGAAGTGACGACCTTGTTTGCGCGGAGCATCGGTGCCTCGACTGACATCGTTGAGAAAGAGATGTACACCTTCCCAGACCGCGACGGCACATCTCTCACTCTTCGGCCTGAAGGGACTGCTGGGACTGTCCGAGCCTATATCGAGCACAATCGGGCCGCGATCCCCGTTCCTCAGAAGTACTTCTATTTCGGGCCCATGTTTCGTCACGAGCGTCCCCAAGCTGGCCGTCTCAGGCAATTTCATCAGTTTGGCGTCGAGTCGATTGGTATGGCGGATCCCCGAGCCGATGTCGAGGCCATTGCCCTCCTCTGGCGGATCCTGTCCGACCTTAATCTTCCCAGTCTCACCTTGGAAATTAACAACTTAGGCTATACCGCTGATCGAGACACTTATCGACCTCACCTCGTGAGTTACCTTAGACAACAGGAGTCTGGTCTGTGTGCAAATTGCCGGCACCGCATCGACGCCAACCCACTGCGAGTTCTGGACTGCAAAGTCCCCGAGTGTCGGGCAATTACAGAAACCGCACCCCGCCTAGGCGACTCCCTTTCTGAGGCAGCTCGTTCATACTTCACACAAGTCCTCACTGGTCTTGATGCCATTAAGATACCGTACTCGTTGAATCATCGGCTGGTGCGAGGCCTTGATTACTATAACCTCACCACCTTTGAGGTCACTGCGACCAACCTAGGTGCTCAGAATGCCGTAGGCGCAGGTGGACGCTATGATCAGTTGGTTGAAACTCTCGGAGGGCCACCCACTCCTGCTGTTGGTTTTGCCATCGGCCTCGAAAGAATGTCGATGTTGTTGTCTGAGTCAGTAACAGGAAGAGCACCGGAGGATCTAACTATTTATGTTGCCGGCTTCGGTAACCATGGTGCTGTGGCTGGTCTTACGGCACTGGAAGAACTTCGTCTTACTGGACTTCGCGCAGTCTCCGATTTTCGATCCACAACCCTGAAGGCTCACTTACGACAAGCTGACCGTCTTGCCTCTCGCTTCACTCTTATCATCGGGGATGATGAAGTCGTGAAAGGATCGGCTGTTCTTCGCGATATGGAGACAAAAGTACAGTATGATGTGAATCTCTCCTCGTTAGGTCCTCAGATTCAGTCTCTCCTTCCAAGCTCCTGAAGCCCGTTTTTTCGGATTGACTTTCCCTTATAAACCACTTAATCTCCACTAGTGGATATAGTACATAACTATATATAATTCATCATAAATTCCTGTGGATTCAAAGAAGATTGGTTTTCTCCTAGCTCTTCCCCCATCACACACCAGTGCTGAGACTGTGCACGGTCTCGCGCACGCGGCTCTTGATGCTGGCCATGAGGTTTACTTATATCTTATTGATGAGGGTGTGAAGAATATTCACACTGACCGCTACCGAGGTCTCGCTCAAGAAGGGGCCCGCGTTTTTGCCTGCGCCTACGGGTGTCAACAACACCACGTTCCGACCGAAACTATAGACTCTAAAATGTCACTCTGTGGCCTCGTTGTATTGTCCGGAATTATTGAGGCCTGTGATCCGTTTTTATCGTTTTCCTGATTATTTTTTCTCTATGCCAAAAAACGTTGCTGTTGTTATTCAGGAAGATCCTCGAAAAACCCATAGGCCTGTCGAGGCTCTCCGTATTGCACTTGGCCTTTCGGCTGGATCTCACATGACCACTGTTGTTCTCCTTGGTGAGGCTGCCCGTCTCTTAGGAGATGAGACTGACGATATTCTCGATATTGAGATCCTTGAAAAGTATCTTCCTGCTATTAAACAGCTCGAAATTAAATTTATTATCAAAGACATACATAATCCTATCGAAGTCCATGATGACTTTTCTGTGAAACGTGAAAACGACGAAACTATCCGCTCCTTTATACAATCCATGGACTGCACACTCGTGTTTTGAGTCAGGAGCTCCCTTTATGTTGTCGGTCGTCTATATTGTTCGTTCTCCACTCCATACTCTGTCCCAGGCACTCTTATCCGAGAACAGTTCAGCGATGGTACTTTCCCTGGAAGATCCCCTTCTTCCAGGGAAAGTATTGCGTGTAACGAATACCACTCAATTCACAGAGAGCGAGAGGTTATCGTATGAACAAATACTCGAACTACTCCTTAGCAGTACGAAGGTCATAGCACTATGACTCCGAAGTTTGTTAGTTAAGAAAGTTAGGAGTAGCGGAAGTAGGAGTAGTGGAGTGAATAGAGAGTATAACTGTGAAGTGGTTGATTTTATAAATTAAGTATTACTAGATAGACAAGGATAACACTGGGGATTGTTTCTTTATAGAGTCGTTGGAATCTGTGAAAAGCTTGTGAAGAGGGATTAGACAGTGATTGTACTTTCTTTATATAACTCGACATGTCCTGGTGTGACGTGGTATTCAGCGTCGCTTTTTATCCGTTATAAAGAGAAGTGGGATAGTAGTTATCCACAAGTGTGAATAATCCTGTGTATAGAGGTTTTGATGCGTTATGAGTATTGACACTGTTTGGCAAGAAGCATTGCAGTATATCCAGGCGAAAGTTCCTAAGCAGGTGTATGACACATGGTTTATACCGGTTCATCTCGACCGGATTGAAAACTCGACGGCACATATTGGGGTTCCGAATAAGTTCTTCGGGGAATGGCTGGATGCTCATTATGGACCGCTATTAGCAGAAGCCATGGCCACGGCTCGTGGTGGAGGACTGATGGGTGTTGCATTCACCGTCCGCCAAAAGAGCACTGTGCAGGAGGTTGAACCACAGAGTGTTGTCACTGCGCCGCGAGGTGTCACCCAGCCTAAGCCGCGACGGGGAATCCAGCTCAACCCAAAATATATATTTAAGAACTTCGTTGTCGGTGCTGGGAACCAATTTGCTCATGCGGCCTGTATGGCCGTAGCGGAACAGCCAGGCCAGACCTATAACCCGCTATTTATCTATGGAGGGGTGGGACTGGGGAAGACTCATCTCTTAAACGCAATTGGAAATCATGTCGCTGAAAAGAGCGATCTACGAATCGCCTATCTGACGACAGAGCAATTTACCAATGAGGTGATCAACTCCATTCGATATGACAAAATGATGGATTTACGGAAACGGTATCGACATATCGATATGTTGATGATCGATGATATCCAATTCCTGGTCGGGAAGGAGCGGACACAGGAAGAGTTCTTCCATACCTTCAATGCCTTATATGAGGGACACAAGCAGATTGTTCTCTCAAGCGACCGGTTTCCGAAGGATATGCCGGATATCGAAGAGCGTCTACGATCTCGCTTTGAATGGGGATTGATTGCAGACTTGCAGCCGCCTGATGTAGAGACCCGCATTGCCATCCTGAGAAAAAAATCAGAAGATGAGGGGCTCAAACTGCCGGAAGACGTCATCCAGTTTCTGTCGATCACGATGAAGAGCAATATCCGTGAATTGGAAGGCAGCCTGGTTCGACTAGGTGCCTATGCCTCGCTGACTGGGCAGGTGATAAGCCTTGATCTTGCCAAGACCGTCTTGCGCGATGTCATTGGGGATAAGAAAAAGATCGTTGCGATGGATGATATTCAAGAGGCGGTCTGTACACAATTCCATGTGAAGATGACGGAGCTGAAATCTCGCCGCAGGAGTAAGACGCTTGTACATCCTCGACAGATCGCCATGTATCTATGTCGAGAGCTGACTGATGCATCGTACCCGGAAATCGGGCGCCAATTTGGCGGTAAAGATCATACGACCATCATTCATGCCTGTCGCCAGGTCACAAAGGCCAAGGAGACCAACACGGTGTTGCAGACGACGCTTGAAACATTGAAAGAGCAAATTCTTCGTAGTTAAGAGCTTCGCAGGGAGAATTCTCTATGAAAATACGTATTGGGCGAGATGAATTATTGACGGGACTTCAGCGGGTCCAAGGTGTCGTGGAGAAACGAAATACGATGCCGATTCTGTCTAATATCTTGTTGGAGGCCAAGCAGGATGGGGTGGAGATTGTCGCGACGGACCTCGAAATTGGATTGCGAGGTCTGTACAAGGGAACCGTTCTGTCGACTGGCGGTGTCACCATCTCAGCCCGAAAATTATTTGAGATCGTCAAAGAGTTACCCCCTGGCGACATCGAACTGACGTCGACGGATAACAACTGGACGACCATCCAAGCCGGGAAGAGCCAATTCAAAGTCGTCGGCCTTCCCAGTAGCGAATATCCTGCACTGCCGACGATCGAGCGCGAGGGATTGACACCGCTTTCAGGAGAGGGCCTTCTGGAATTGATCCGGAAGACACTCTTTGCCGCCGGTGATAACGATGCTCGATATATCTTGAACGGTCTCTTAGTCACTCTCGTTGCGACCGACAAGAAAACCTCCCTGAGATTAGTCGGCACAGATGGCCATCGTTTGGCAGTGGCGGAGCAAGAAGTCGGCAAGGCCGGTAATAAAGGTGTGCCCCAGGAAATGAAAGCCATCATACCGAAGAAGGCGGCGCATGAAATCCGCCGTCTCTTGGAGGAGGGCGGAGATGCCGAACCGCTCATCGGTTTCTCGAAGAACCTCATGATCTTCCGCAAGAGCGGGTTGCTGCTGACCTCTCGGTTGATGGAAGGCAACTACCCTAACTACCAACAGGTCATCCCAAAAGAAAGCGGCAAGAAGATCAGCGTCAGTCGAAGTGAATTGGAGAGCGCGCTGCGTCGGGTGTCGGTACTGGCCAAGGATAAAGCCAGCGCGGTAAAGGTTTCCTTCGCATCTGATAAGATGACCTTGTTTTCCAGCAGTCCGGATTACGGGGAAGCCACGGAAGAATTGCCAGCCCACTATGAAGGAGAGGCCATCCAGACGGGATTCAATGCCCGTTACCTGTTGGATGTCTTCAGCGTGATGGATGGGGAAACCCTATCGCTTCAGATGGAAACTCCACTCAGTCCCTGTCTGATTCAGGAACCGGAAAGCCCGGGGTTCAAATGTGTGGTCATGCCCATTAAGATTTAGCGGGATGATGGTGAATAAGTCCGCCGACATCGTACTCGTATCCCAGGAACAAACAAAGCGAACCCCACTTCGCAACAGACGGTTAGGAAACGGATGACCACAGACGACTCTTCCCAGCCCAAATCAGACAGCTACAGCGCCGATCAGATCAAAGTCCTTGAGGGACTCGATGCCGTCCGAAAGCGGCCGGCGATGTACATTGGGAGCACGGGCGTGGATGGACTCCACCACCTCGTTTATGAAGTCGTGGACAACAGTGTCGACGAACATATGGCGGGGTTCGGCGAGGCCATTGAGGTCATGATCCACATCGACGGAAGTGTGACGGTCATCGACAACGGGCGCGGTATTCCCACCGGCATGCACCCCACGCAAAAAAAGTCCGCCGCCGAAGTGGCATTGACGGTCCTTCATGCAGGCGGCAAGTTTGAGGAGGGAGCCTATACGGTCTCCGGCGGCTTACACGGAGTTGGTATCTCCGTCGTGAATGCCTTGTCAGAGTGGCTTGAGCTGGAGATCTGGCAGGATGGTCAGGTGTTCGAGCAGCGCTATGAACGTGGGAAACCGGATGCCCCGCTCAAGGCAACCGGCAAAACAAAACGCCGAGGGACTAAAGTTCGATTCAAACCGGACAGCCAAATCTTTGAGACGCTGGAGTTTAGTTTTGACGTGTTGGCCCAGCGGCTCCGCGAGCTCGCTTTTTTAAATAAAGGCCTGGCCATTACCCTGAGGGATGAGCGGAAAGAACCGGCGAAAGAGCAAGTGTTCTTGTACAAGGGTGGCATCATGTCCTTTCGTTGAACACCTCAACGAAGCCAAAACGCCGCTGCATAAGCCGATCTACGTCAAGGTCGAGAAGCCAGAAATGGTTCTAGAAGTGGCGCTCCAGTACAATGATAGCTACGCGGAAAACCTGTTTTCGTTTGCGAATAATATCAACACGAAAGAAGGCGGTACGCATTTAGTCGGATTCAAGGCGGCTCTCACCAGGACGATCAACACCTACGCCAATGCGAACGATCTCTTCAAGAAAGAGACCGAATCCCTGACAGGAGACGATGTGCGGGAGGGGCTGACGGCGGTGGTCAGCGTCAAGGTACGCAATCCGCAATTCGAGGGCCAGACGAAAGCGAAGCTCGGGAACAGCGAAGTGAAAGGCGTGGTCGAGGCCGCTGTCAACGAGGCCTTGGGAAACTATTTCGAGGAAAATCCTCCGGTCGCTCGCAAGATCATCGGCAAAGCTATCGACGCGGCCCGTGCCCGCGAAGCGGCGCGGAAAGCCAAGGATCTGATCCGACGAAAGAGTGCGCTTGACGGCGGCTCGTTGCCCGGAAAGTTGGCTGATTGTTCGGAAAAAGATCCGGCCTTGAGCGAACTCTACATCGTGGAGGGTGATTCAGCCGGCGGATCCGCGAAGCAAGGGCGTGACCGCAAGTTCCAAGCGATCCTGCCCTTGAAAGGGAAGATCTTGAACGTCGAAAAGGCGCGCTTTGACAAGATGCTCTCCAGCGATGAGATCCGGACCCTCATCATGGCACTGGGGACCGGCATCGGCCGCAGGCGCGAAGAGAGCGACAAGTCGGAGAAAGATGCATTCGACATCGCAAAGGCCCGCTATCATAAGATTATTCTCATGACCGATGCCGATGTGGACGGCAGCCACATCCGAACCTTGCTCTTGACGTTCTTTTTCCGACAGATGCCCGAGCTGATCGAACGGGGGTATATCTATATCGCGCAGCCGCCGCTGTTCAAAGTGAAGAAAGGCAAGACGGAGCGGTATCTCAAAGACGAAGGGTTATTGAACGAATATCTAGCCGATCTGGCAGTCGAAGATGTCGAACTGTATCTGGAAGGGGCGCAAGGGTATGTGACCGGACGTCGGCTGTTGCCGATTCTGAAGAAAATGATTGCCTTTGAAACCTTGCTCAGTCGGCTCAATAAGAAGTCCCACGAAGCCGCGATGCTCCGTACCTTTGTCGACGAACCAGGGCTCGATCGCGAGCTTCTTAAGGATCGAACCGCACTTCAACGATCGGTCGAGAACGTCAAGACATCGCTGGCTGTGGTATTTCCGAAAGTCATGCCGGAGTTCGATGTGCTGGATGATGAAGAACATCAATCAAATAAGGTGGTCTGCCGGCTGCATGCGAACGGCGTCACTCATGAACTGTGTGTGACACATGAACTCGTCGGTTCCGCGGACTTTCGTGAACTACAAAAACTGACTCCGTCGGTTATTGGGTTAGGACGCCCTCCGTACAAGCTCAAAGCCAAAGGGCAAGAACATCACTATCGGGCGACCGATGAGTTGGTGAAGGCTATCTTGGATATGGGGAAGCAGGGGCTCAGCATCCAGCGCTACAAAGGGCTCGGCGAGATGAACCCGGGGCAGCTCTGGGAAACGACCATGAATCCTGAAATGCGTACCCTCTTGCGGGTCACACTTGAAGATCTCACCGGCGTGGACGAGATCTTTACGATCTTGATGGGCGATGAGGTCGAACCGCGGCGCAATTTTATTCAAACGCATGCCCTCGAAGTACGGAATTTAGATGTGTGAGGAGAACGTCATTCGCCGATCGGAGATGCTCCGTCCATGACTCTTGACCAATGACCGCTGATGTTTTTAAGGAGTTCGGATGCCCCCTGATGAACGGTTAGGCCATATCGCGATAGAAGACGAGATGAAGTCGTCATACCTCGATTATGCGATGAGCGTCATCGTAGGACGAGCGCTGCCCGACGTCCGCGATGGGCTTAAACCGGTCCATCGCCGCATCCTGTTCGGTATGAACGAAATGGGCCTCGCCTCCAATCGGACCTACCGCAAGTCAGCCAAGATCGTGGGTGAGATCATGGGCAACTATCATCCCCACGGTGATACGGCCATTTACGATACCCTCGTGCGGATGGCGCAGAACTTCAACATGCGTTATCCCCTCGTCGACGGCCAGGGCAACTATGGATCGATGGACGGCGATTCAGCGGCCGCGATGCGCTACACCGAAGCGCGCATGACCAAACTCGCCGAAGAGATGCTGGCCGACATCGACAAGGAAACCGTCGACTTCGGTCCGAACTACGACGAATCGAGGCAGGAGCCACTGGTGTTGCCGAGCAGGGTGCCGAATCTCCTCATTAACGGAGCGGGCGGCATCGCGGTCGGCTATGCCACGAATATCCCGACGCACAACATCGCTGAGATCATTGATGGATTGCTTCTGCTGTTGGAGAATCAAGACGTCACGATCGCCCAGTTGATGAAGAAGATCCCGGGGCCAGATTTTCCAACGGCCGGGTTTATCTACGGCATGAGCGGTATCAAGGACGCTTACGAGACCGGTCGGGGTCTCTTGAAGTTGCGGGCAAAAGTGGTTGTAGAGATCGATGAACGCACCGAGCGCGAACGGCTCATCGTGACGGAGATTCCGTATCAAGTCAATAAGGTGTCATTGATCAAAAAAATTGCCGAGCTAGTTCAGGAAGACCGGATCAAAGGCATCTCTGATTTGCGAGATGAGTCATCGGATCGTGAGGGGGTCCGGGTGGTCATCGAGCTCAAGCGAGGTGAAATCCCGCTGGTCGTGTTGAATAATCTCTACAAGCACACCCCTCTTGAAACCACCTTCGGCGTCATCATGCTGGCGCTGGTCAACAATCGTCCAGAAGTCCTGAACCTCAAACAAATTCTGCATCATTTCCTCGATCACCGACGGGAAGTCGTCGTCCGCCGTACCGCCTACGAGCTGCGCAAGGCGGAAGAGCGGGCGCATATCCTCGAAGGGCTCAAGATCGCCCTCGACAATCTCGACGCCGTGATCGCTCTCATACGTCGGTCGCAATCGCCGGACGAAGCCCGGGCCGGGTTGATGCGCCAGTTTGGCCTTACCGATATCCAAGCCAGCGCGATCCTTGACATGCGGCTCCAGCGCTTAACGCAGCTTGAGCGAACCAAACTCGTCGAAGAGTACCAAGACGTGCTGAAGCAGATCGAGTATTTGAAGTCCATCCTCGCCAACCAGGAACTGGTCCGGACTATCATTAAGGACGAGCTGACCGAAATTCGGGAAGCGTATAAGGACGAGCGGCGGACGCAGATCGTCAAGGAAGAGGCGGAAATCACCCTGGAAGATCTGATTGCCGCAGAAGAAGTGATCGTCACGATCTCTCATGCCGGATACATCAAACGAAATGCCGTGTCGCTCTATCGTGCCCAGCGACGAGGAGGAAAAGGCAAGATCGGCATGGGGATCAAGGAGGAAGATTTCGTCGTGAATCTCTTCACGGCCTCCACCCATGATTCACTGCTCTTTTTCACGGATGCCGGCAAGGTGTATTGGTTAAAGGTCCATGAAATTCCTGAGGCCAGCCGTGCCGCAAAGGGCAAAGCGCTCGTCAATCTGCTCGCGCTGTCGAGTAATGAAAAAGTCACGGCCACATTGCCGGTGAAAGAGTTCAGGGACGACCGGTATATCGTGATGGGCACCAAGAAGGGCGTCATCAAAAAGACGGAACTATCCGCGTTCAGCAATCCACGCCAAGGCGGGATCATCGCCTTGGGACTTGAGAGCGGCGATAGGCTGATCAGTGTTCAACTGACTGATGGACAGCGGGAAATTCTTCTCGGGACACGGCAGGGCCTCACCATTCGATTCAAAGAAGAAGAGGTGAGATCCATGGGCCGGACGGCGTATGGGGTGAAAGGGATCACGCTCGAAGAGGGAAACGAAGTTATCGGCATGGAAACCATCACCCCGGATTCCACGACCTCCATTTTGACCGTCACGGAAGGCGGCTACGGCAAACGAACACCTGTGGGCGAATACCGTATTCAGGGTCGTGGCGGCAAAGGCATCATCAGCGTCAAGACGACGGAGCGAAACGGTCTGGCGGTGGGATTTCTTCAAGTACGAGATGACGACCAAATCATGTTGATGGCGGCGCAAGGGAAGGTACTTCGTTGCAAAGTTGACGATATCCGGGAGATTGGCCGGAATACCCAAGGTGTCCGCATTCTCGACCTCGACGGTGAAGGAGACCGAGTGGTGGGCGTTGCCAGATTGGCGGAAGTGGTCGAACGAGAGGACGCGGGTTCGGAAGACACCCCCGAAGCCTAATCCGACCGAGCCGCGTAGTTGTTCCATGCACGAGCAAGCGTCTTCTCCCATGCCTCCGTCTTCCTCCGGTCCCAAGACCAAGAAGCCGCTGGATACCGTCGTCAAGTTCGCACTGAGCGTCTTTGTGGGATCTTTCGCGTTGATCTGGGGGGGGATGTATCTTAGCCGCCCCGATCGATCGATTCCTCCCTACACGGTCGGTGCACAATCGAGCCAGATCGTCACCACGGACGTTCCCCGCGGAACCACCGATGAGGAGATCGAATCGCTGGTGAAGCGTTTTCGAAAGGTCGGCCACCAAACGCACGATTTCGCTCGCATGAAGATCCACCCCACCACTCCGGGCGATCCTGGTGGGCCATACAGACAGATTATGATTTACGTGTTCGATGACCACGGATGGACCGATCCAGAGGTACTGGCGAAGTATCTGGCCGGGGATGCGACGGTCATCAACGACTATGAACGGTCACATGCGCGGGTACTATCGATTGCAGGATCAGGAAGAAGAAGGAGGCGTGGGACCCATCCCTAAGAATGGCCACCTCTCCAACGGACACACGGATTCTCTTTAAAGGACGCGTGACGGACTCTTTACCGGTGGAGGCGGAGCCTGGACAAGGTAAGCCGATATCACCTTTCTAAAGTGCTCACGGAGTGCGGGATCTTGAATGACGGTGGTATGCGAGCACACCTCAGCTGAAGATTCCTCTGGCTGAGGTGATCCGAGGTCGGTGGTGAGACGTGCGGAAGAAGCTTCCGAATCGGCGGGAATTTCTCCGACCCGACCCGCAATGTCGGTCACACACTCGGTCCCGAACTCTGCCTGCAGCTTCGTTAAGAGCGCCGGCTTGAGGAACGTCAACTGTTGGAGCCAGACGGAATTTCTGACGACGAGGTAGAGCTTCTTGAATCGAATCTGAGCCGGCCAGGTATGAGACGCCATGGGCTCGCCCACGAGCTCATGCCAACGACGCTGCAAGCGAAGTTCCAGCAGTCTTGATTCAAGACCAAGCCGCTTGGAAAGACCGGACAGGATGCTCCCAAAGGAATCGAGTGTGCGAGGGCCAGCCATGTGGCATCATAGGCGGTAGCGGAGAAATAGATCAAGGCGTCGGTGTCGGGTTATGGCTAAAGAGACAGAAGATCAGGGGAAGGTCGTGGCTACCAATCGGAAGGCCTACCACGATTATTTTATCGAAGAAAAGTTCGAGGCCGGGATTGTGCTCAAGGGCACCGAGGTGAAATCACTTCGGGACAGGCGAGTGAACTTACAAGACAGTTATGCGGACGTCAAAGAGGGCGAGGTTTTTCTCCATCATTGCCATATCAGTCCCTATAGTCACGGCAACATGATGAACCACGACCCGATCAGGACCCGCAAATTGCTCCTGCATCGAAAGGAGATCAACAAGCTCCTGGGGAAAACCCAGCAGAAGGGCCTTACGCTGATCCCGCTCCGCATCTATTTTTCCGAGCGGGGCCAGGTCAAGGTCGAACTGGGGTTAGCCAAAGGGAAGAAGCAGCATGATCGTCGAGAATCGATCAAAGCTCGGGAAGCTGGCAGAGAAGTGGAACGAGCGATCAAAGAACGAAAGTAGGGTGGAAGTTCCCTCTTCGGTCAACGCGCGTTGACGATCGAGAACCCCCTCCGCTTTCACCTCAACGAACTCGGCCGACACAACTTGGAAATCGTACCGTGCCCAGCCCATGGGTGGCGGATGCCATACAGGGCGTGGGCCGTTGTGTCGGTACGCGTGAGTGCTCTGTATCCTACCTCGAAGGAACAACGGCCTCCTCTTCTCTATTCGAGAGAGGAGACGGTTCTCCTTACTATTCACGGTCAAGGTATACGGCTTTATACATCACTCCAAGAACAGCAGTCAGGGCGAGCAACGCAAAGAATATCGTCATCATAGATCTTCACCTCCTTTCATCTGATGAAAAGCATAGCCCTCGACTATGAAGGGTCTGTGATGAAATCATGAAGAAGTCTTCATGATTCGGCGACCACACCGCGTGCCAACTGATTGGCGAGTGACACCAGCAAGTGATGGATATCGTGAAACTCTTGGAAGACGAACTGCCCGGATAATGAGGCCGTATCTAGATAGCGTAGTCACGAGATCTTAAGCCAGAGGGCGAGACACCGGATCTGGACGGCGGCGAGGAACGATGTGCTGTTCTTGGCGTATCGTGTGGCGATGCCGCGCCACCGTTTGAGCATCAGGAAGGTATTTTCGATCAAGTGGCGCAGTTTGTAGAGGTCTTCGTCGTACGCTCTTTGGTCTTTTCGGTTTTTCTTTGGCGGGATGACGGTGTGCATGCCTACACGTCGTGCCTGCTCAAGAATGGCATCGGTATCATAGCCCTTGTCCGCAATCAGATGATCCGCGTCGATCCCCTCGATCAGAGTGCTGGCCTGTGTGCAATCCGCTCGGGTACCTTCTGTAGTAACAACTCTGACCGGCATACCACACGCATCCACGGCCAGATGTATCTTGGTGTTGAGCCCCCTTTTGTGCGGCTCATGTCCTGATTGCCGCCTCTGGCTCCTGCCGCATGAGGATGAACCTTGCAATGACTGGCGTCGATCATCAGCCATTCGTAATCCGGCTCGTCAATCAGGATTCCAAGCAACTGTTTCCAAATCCCCTTGTCCCGCCAGCGGATAAAACGACGATGTGTATTGCTCCACCCTCCGTAGTCCGGTGGCAAATCACGCCAGGGCGCGCCGGTTCGCAAAATCCAGAAGACCGCATTGATGAACAGGCGGTTGTCTTCCGCAATGCCGCCCCACACGCCTTTGCGTCCCGGTAGATGCGGTTCCAGCAATGCCCATGTGGCGTCGGAAATATCGTGGCGGCGGTGGACGGGCGTTGGGTTGTTCATGCAGACCTCCTTCTCGGGTCTGCCGACTCTCTCATATCTTACATCTCGTGACTACTCTATCTAGAAAGCCGTAGTGCTCACGTAGGGAGTGACTCGTAGGATGATGGGGGCAGTACCAGACTGCATGACCAGTCTGATCGGGATCTGCGAACTAACAAGGGCCCAGGGCGACACCGAACCAGACGCCTGTGATGTTGCAGGTATGACTAACCGAGATCACAGCACGACTCACAGACCATGTGGAAACCACTTCCTCTGTCGGGGGCGAGCACGAGTCACAAGTGCGTACGTGACTGGCAAGCGTGACCCTCTCTGCCCAGCCCCCGTCTCCAGCAGGTCGCTCCACAGCATCGTCCCAGTCGGGTCACCTGCTCGCAAGCTGCAACATCGCGTATAGCACTCCGAATATGGCGGCCAATAAGAACACTTCGATAAAGGAAATCATGATTGTTGTTCACCCCCTTTCGCTTTCCTACCTATATACGCCACCAAGATGAAGCAGCCATGATGAGACCGTGAAAAATTCTTCATGATGTGTGCCCCCTTCTACGCTGGTGACGAGGGGTCAGTTCACCACAACACGGCCCACGGCGAACGATCCTAGATAGAGTAGTCACGAGATGTAAGATATGAGAGAGTCGGCAGACCCGAGAAGGAGGTCTGCATGAACAACCCAACGCCCGTCCACCGCCGCCACGATATTTCCGACGCCACATGGGCATTGCTGGAACCGCATCTACCGGGACGCAAAGGCGTGTGGGGCGGCATTGCGGAAGACAACCGCCTGTTCATCAATGCGGTCTTCTGGATTTTGCGAACCGGCGCGCCCTGGCGTGATTTGCCACCGGACTACGGAGGGTGGAGCAATACACATCGTCGTTTTATCCGCTGGCGGGACAAGGGGATTTGGAAACAGTTGCTTGGAATCCTGATTGACGAGCCGGATTACGAATGGCTGATGACCAGCGGAATAGGCCAGCACTCTCGAGGGGTCGACATACTGTTTCAAGTATGACCTATGCCTTCTCAGGGCACGGCATGCCCGTCTCGCATGGCGTCTCGCCGGTTTCGCTCCACGATCCATCATGACTACTGCTATCTAGAGCTTGTGGAATCTACTGACTCAGATTGTGGCGAGGGGGCCAGGATTCTAAAAGGCTTAGGCGAGAACTTTTTGCTGGGCGAGGGCCGGGAGACGCAGGGTAAAGACAGAGCCTTTATTGACTTCGCTTGTAACGGAAATGCTCCCGCCGTGGGCATCCATGATTTCTTTCACGATGGGCAGTCCAAGCCCGGTGCCAGCGGAATCTTTCGCCCTGGCCCAATCGGTGCGGTAGAATCGCTCGAACAGATGGGGAATATTCTCGGGTTCGATTCCGTGGCCTGTGTCCTCGACCGCCACTGCCACGTCGTGACCGACGGCCTGCAGGCGGATGGTGACGGCTCCACCGGATGGAGTGTACCGCAGCGCATTGTCGAGTAAATTGATCAATGCTTGTTTGAGCCACTGAGCATCGCCGAGTACGACGGAAACCGGCTGGGATTCAAACCGCAATATGATCTGACGGTCATCCGCCAAGAGCATCAACTCATCCACGAGCTCTTGAATCAGAGGTTCCACGGCGAGCGGGACGAGATTGACCGGAGGTTTACTACTGGTGAATTTCGCGAGCGTCAAGAGTGGACGGGTCAAGGCGATGAGCCGATCCACTTGCTGGAGATTGTTGAGTAACACTTCATGATATTCTTCCGGGGTCCTCGCTTTCATAAGCGCCACTTCCAGGTTTCCCTGCAGGATGGTCAGGGGGGTCTTCATCTCATGGGCGGCGATCTCGCAGAAGTTCCGTTGGACCTCGCTACTGCGTTGGAACTGATCCAAGACGGAGTTGACCGCCTGGGTGAGTCGCCGAAATTCTTGATAGGGTGAATCCATCGCCAGGCGCTTCCCCAGATCGGTTTCCGACATCGTTTCGGCGCCCGTGCACAAAGCGTCGATTGGGGCCAACACCTTCTTTGACAACCAGAGGCTGCCGACCCAGGCGACAAACAGCGTTGCTCCGGACCCGAGGGCGAGCAGAAACACAAGGCCATTCAGAGTTTCCCGGTAATGAAGCAGTGAGGTTTGTGCCTGCAGAACATACCGCAGTTGGCCGTCTTGTACGGTAGACAGAAACACGTGTCGAGCCGGGACACTGGTCGAGTCAACCGTTTCAAACACCGTGTGGTCACGCTCGACTCGTTGAAGCACGTCAGCTGGAATTGAAGGCGGCGTTGCTGTGTTGGAACTCGTCCAGATGAGCCGACCGTCTGGAGAAAACACTTGAAGAGAATGCGGCACTTCCGGAAGCTCATATGAACGCCGCACGTCGGCGGCAAGTGCGCCGCCCTGACCCCTTCGCGTGAGTATTTCGGGGTGCTGCTCCACGATCTTGGCAAGCGTCTCTGCCAACGCGAAGAGTTGTCCATCCACAAAACGATGCAGCAGAACCTCGCTCACCGCGTACACGAGCGCGGAAAACAAGATGAGGCCTGCCATCAAGACGAAGGCGGACCAACTGATCAAACTGCGTAAAGATTTCATGCCGATGAGTCCGGCTCCTCGAGCATGTACCCTGCGCCGCGGACTGTTGCGATCAAAGGCGGAGAAAAATCCCGGTCGATCTTCGCGCGCAAGGCTCGAATATGGGCGTCGACGATGTTCGTCATGGGGTCATAGCTGATATCCCACACATGTTCAATGATCGCGGTTCGCGTAAGCACACGGTTCTTGTTTCGCAAGAGAAACTCGAGCAAGGCGTACTCTTTATTTGTCAGAGCGATTTCTTGTCCTGCCCGCCAGACACGATGAGAAGCCGGATCCAGCTTCAGATCTGCCGCTTGGAGATGAACCAGTGGTTGCTGACTTCCTCGGCGCAAGAGGGCCCGGATTTGAGCCAGCAGTTCCACGAACGCGAACGGTTTCGGCAGAAATTGGTCTGCGCCGGTATCAAACCCCGACACCTTGTCCTCCACCGTGTTGCGCGCGGTCAGAAGCAGCACCGGAGTCATGAATCCCTTGTCTCGAACACGGCGGCAGAGGGTGAGGCCGTCAAGCTTGGGGAGCATAATGTCCAAGATCAGCAGATCGTAAGCGTTGCCCAACGCCAATGCCAAGCCTTCTTCACCGTCGGCGGCCACGTCCACCACATAGTGCTCCTCTTTCAATCCTTTTCTGATGAATTGAGCCAGATCGGCGTCGTCTTCAACGAGCAGAATTCTCATGGCCTATCCTCATGACTGGACCACACGGACCGGCAGCGGAGGAAGCGGTGGGTCAACAGAGAACGCTTTTGCAGTCCGTGACCACCAGGTTGGTTGCTTTTTCGTCAACATCGAGGTCGATGGTCAGCCAGGCGATTCCGACCGCTCGTTCATCCTGGTGGGCTCCACCGCTTCCCTCAAGAAGGCTGACGACATAATAGCGGCCGGCAGGAACTTTCGTGAACCAAAAATGACCGGTTGGATTGGCTCTCGTCGTACGAAGATAGGGAATCAGTTTCTTATCGGTCAGCAGGTGAGCCATGATCTCACGAAGGCATTCCACAGGCGACCCATGAGGTACGGGACTTTCTGGGGACGATGCTCCGCTCTTTGATGGGCACGAGTTCTCTCGCACATGTTTGTCGAACCAATAGCGAGTAGAGGAAGCTATTGGAATCAGGTAGATCGAGGCCCCCGCCTGAGTCACGGCTTTTCCAGAGGATGCACGCAAGAACACCTGTCCGGCCGCACCTCCTCGACCTTTTGCCCTGTAGGGGAAGAGCTCTTTCTCGTTGAAGGTCGGTGGGATCGATGAGCCCGACACCACCGCCTGTGCTGGTGTCGCGTGGACGCTGCTGATCAGCAGTAGACTCATGAACCAGCACCTGAGTTGCCCGTCATGCCACGTCATGTCGAGGAAGCTGACATTGCCGTGGATTCGTCCGGCTCGGTTGGAGTCTGGACGGCCTTGTGCTTGAGGGCGCGACCCTTGTCAGGGGTTGGATCAATGACCAGGCCATACACGTCTCGCCCTTCATGGCCTTCCGGTAAATATTCCGTAATGGGCATCCCGTCTTCGCGAACAAAAAGGAGACAGTGACAGTATTTGTAGATTTGCATTTCATCGCACGCGCAGATCCACCGTCGGAGCTTGGCTTCGGCTTCTTTGTCCTTATAAAAGTTACAGGGGCAGAGCGGTTTTCCGAGTTCGTCGATATGAGACGCTAATCCCTTCACCACCGCCTCCGTCACGGCAGGGTTGGGATGCATCATGGTTCCGCTTTTCTCGGCAAACCCTTGTACGAACTTTCGTATCTTCTCGAGACTTTCCTGTGTCGGCTCAGCCATGGACCTCCTCCTCTCGAGCGACGATGGGCAGAACCGTTAGTTTACAAGGGTAATTCACTGCTTTACAATCCGTCCCTTCAGCTGATTTCATACCAAGTCATGACAGATATGTCGAGTCAACAGATCTTGCTGCAGCGGCTGGTCCGCGAGTTGAGTCTGGTGGTCGCAGAGCCGCTGGTGACCCGTTTGCCGCAGGCCACTGGTAAACCGGATGCCGCGGCACAGGCGCTCACCTTGCTCGATGAACTCCAAGAGTTGTCTGAGAAAGCAGCCACTGCGGCGCTAGCGGCATTGCCTGAGCTCGACCAGCGGGCTGGTCTCGCGCACACTCTACTCTGGCTCGATCTGGGTGTTGTCCTGACACAATCCTCAGGCGCATCTGCCCTCAAATATTTCAAGGATAGTCCCATGGTTCTCGGGCTGATCGAACCAGTCGATGCGCGCACCGAGGTCCTGACAATCGGTCTGGAAATCGCCGAGCAGGATGCCAATGTCGCGCTCGAATACATTCGATGTGCCCCGCAGATTCTAAGCACCGTCGCCCCGAACAAATTGCGATCATGGCTCGATATCGGTATTGAACTGACCGAGGTCAATGTCGTCGTCGGCCTTGAGTTTATTCGACAGATCTTCAAACTCGCCCCTGTGCTGCCTTTGGAAAGTGTGAGGGATTGGGCAACCTTGGGCATGAAATTGATTATACCGAATAGCCTCGGGAAGCCGGATTACGTGGCGACCATGGAGTATCTCAGGACCAGCCCGGCCATTCTTCGAAACATCGAACACCCAGCTGTTCGGGAAAAGGTCGTGTCCCTGTGCCTCGTGTTAGCTGAACATTCCCCCGAGTCCAGCATGACGTGGCTCGCAGAGTCACCCGACCTCTTAGGAACGTTGCCGTCACTGGAATGGCGCATCCGGCTCTTGCAGTACGGCGCGTTGCTTGCTGAAAAGCATGCTGAGGTGACACTCGAGTACCTGCGTCGCGCCCCCGAACTTGTCCGACTCATCGGACATGGGCCCGACGCGTTCACGAGATTTGAGAATTGGTTTACGGCTGGGATGGAAGTCGCGGCCTACAGCCCAGACGGCGCGCGGGCCTATTTTTCGGTGGAGTCCAGAAAAGCACTGGCTTCGGTCGAACTAGCCTTGAGTGGGGTGCCGTTTCGGCAGGTCGCGCGACGAGTGAAACTGTTCGTCCAGGGACTTTGTGGAACCGAGGTCGCCGTGACGGCGATTCCTGATTCTGTGACTTCCCCAGCCCGTGCGACGGTCAGCGGAGACGCGAGCACCATTTCGTTGCCGGCGCTGCTCCGTCGGTATCCGACGGCTGCGGAAAACGAGCGTCTCTATCTCGTGATGGCGGCTCATGAAGCTGGGCACTTGGAATTCGGCACGTATCGACTCAGGCTCGAATCCCTGGCCGATCTGGTTGAAACCGTGCAACAGCGTTATGGTCGAACCAATGAGGTGAGACCCGATACGCTGGCTGCTCTGTTTCAGCTCTATCCGAACCCCACCCTGGTGCGAGATCTCTGGATCGTGCTGGAAGATACGCGGATCGAATTCTTGCTGCAAACCGAGTACCCAGGACTTCGGTGTGATCTCGCTCGATTGGCAGAGGAATCCATTACCCCACGTGATCCGGCTCAGGGGTTGACGGTACAGGAGTTGGTTGTTGACGGTCTCTTGAGACTCTCCACCGGTGAATCGGCGGATTCTGCGGTTCCCAAGTCCGTCAAAGAAGAAGTTACGCTCCTTTGGAGCATGTGTGAATCCATTCTCAAAACCACAGCGACAGCTGAGGAAGCAGTTCGTGTCGTCGATGCGGTCTACCGGCGGATCGAAGAGCTGCTGGCGGCTCGCGGTGAGATGATACCGGCAGAGAAACGCGAGGAGGAGCCGAAGGATGTGGAAGCGGGACAGGCAAAACCGGAGCAGCCGGGCGACCAATACCGCGCAGTGACTGATGTGGCCTATCGTGGCGCGATGAATCCGGAGTTCATCACGTGGAGTCAGGAACAGTTGGACCAGCAACACAAGCCTCCAACAGAATCGGACCGTTCGCTGGAAGAAAAGGTGCGGAACGGGGACCACGAATCCGGAAGCCAAGACATGTTACGCGAAGGGCGATCATTGCCGTCGGTTGTTGAAGAATGCCTGACCCTTGAGGTCGATGCCCAACAGATACAGGAAACAATGGCTCATGGCGAACGAGCCATTCTCTACCCTGAATGGGACTATCGGATTGAGGATTACCGGATGAATTGGTGTCGTGTGGTGGAACGGCCAGCGGACCCCGGGTCCGACGACTTTGTCACGGAGACGTTGGTCTCCCGGCAGAGTACCGTCAAGTCGCTGCGCCGATTTTTTGAAGGCTTGCGTCCTCCAGCCTTCCGCCGCATGGCGGGGCAACCTGATGGGGAAGAGGTGGATCTCGATGCCGTGGTCCGACGAGCAGGGGAACAGCGGGCAGGCATGGAAGGCGACGATCGGCTGTACATCCGGCGGGAAAAGCGAGAGCGCGACGTAGCAGTGGCGTTCCTCATTGATATCAGTGGATCAACCAGCCGGGACCTCGGAACCGGTCGGCGGGTGATCGACATTGAGAAGGAAGGTCTGGTACTCCTGTGTGAAGCGCTGGATGCCGTTGGTGATCAGTATGGACTCTATGCCTACTCGGGCCAAGGACGAGGGAGGGTCGAGTTTCTCACGATCAAAGACTTCGACGATCGACTCGGGGCGGCGACGGCTCATCGGCTTGGTGGCTTGGCTCCTCGTCATCAGAATCGAGACGGGGCGGCGATCCGGCACGCCACGGCGAAGCTGGTGGCGCGGGAAGCGAAGAACCGCGTCCTCGTGCTGTTGAGCGACGGAAGACCATTGGATGATCAGTACAAGGATGAATACTCGTTGGAAGATACGAAAGCGGCACTCCGGGAGGCACGACAACGGGGAGTCGAGACCTTTTGCGTCACGATCGACCGGGAAGCGGAGACCTATCTGCATCGCATGTATGCAGAGGCGCGGTACTGCGTCATTCATAGTGTCGAAGCCCTTCCAACCAAGCTGCCGCTCATTTACAGGCAATTGACAGCATAACTCCATCAAGCGTATGACCAACTCGACAGGAAAGCCGACGGTTCCGCCCTGGTTGTATAAGCTCTTCACGGGGCATCAGTATCCCTATGTCCGTCGCTTAGCCAAGTTTGGACAGGTGGTGAAGCCCGGCGAAGATCGTGCGGAGCCGACGAAGGAGATGATCGAAGCCAAGTTCTGGGAAGTCTATCCTCGTTGCCGGGTGAAGGTGCTGCAGGAAGTCAAGGTAGGGATGATCGTGGTCTTTCATGACTTGGCTGAGTATCCTCCGGGTGGCTTTCAGGCACTGGTCAACAATCCGGAAGAGTTTCTGGCAACAACATTCGGCAAGAAGAAGATCAAGGTCAATTTCTATGACGAAGATAATTTCATCTGCACGATCAACTTTAAAGTTGCGGGCTGGACGGAGCATGAACATTAGACTAGGACTGAGGACGAAGTGCTGAGGGCTGAGACGCCGAACTCAAACGGCTTAGTCCTCGGCCCTCAGTCCTCGATACTTGATGTGAGGTTATGATGGAACGGACGAAAGTGACGGTAGTCGGTGCGGGGAACGTCGGGGGGACGACGGCGCAGCGGTTGGCTGAGAAGAATCTCTACGACGTGGTCTTGGTCGATATTGCCCAAGGGGTTCCACAGGGCAAGGCGCTCGATATTTCACAGGCGGGGCCAGTCTGTGGGTACAGCACGCAGGTGGTCGGCACCAATGGGTATACGGAAACCGCGGGATCATCGATCGCCGTGATCACGTCCGGCATGCCGAGAAAGCCGGGCATGAGTCGCGACGAGTTGCTGGCGACGAATGCGAAAATCGTCAAATCTGTCGTTTCGGAATTAGTCTCCCGCTCTCCGGACATTATCCTGATCCTTGTGACCAACCCCTTGGACGCCATGGTCCATGTGGCGCGTTCCGTCAGTGGTTTGCCGAAATCGAGAATCATCGGCATGGCGGGTGTGTTGGACTCGGCAAGAATGCGGACCTTTATTGCTGCCGAACTCAACGTACCGGCCACGGAGGTGCAGGCCATGGTGTTGGGCGGACACGGCGATACGATGGTGCCGCTGCCGCGCTATACAACTGTGAGGGGCAGGCCGGTGTCGGAACTGATGTCGAAAGAGAAACTCGACGCCATCGTCAAACGAACACGGGATGGTGGAGCTGAAATCGTCGGCCTCTTGAAAACGGGCAGTGCCTTCTATGCTCCATCCGCTTCGGCGGTGGCGATGGTTGAATCGATACAGAAAGACGAGAAGCAGGTGATGCCCTGCGCGGTCTTGTGTGACGGGGAGTACGGACTGAAGGACGTCGTCGTCGGCGTGCCAGTGAAGATCGGCCGGGGCGGGGCCGAGCAGATTCTGGAGTATGAACTGACGAGTGATGAGCGGGCGGCATTGGACACGTCGGCCAACGCGGTGCGGGAACTCTGTCGCACCGTGGATCGGCTGATGGCCTAAGGAACCTCCTTCACCATCATCTCACGTGCCTATGGGCGGCCGGCGTCGCGCCGAGGAAGGTCATTCGTGCGCTTGACATTCGAAGAAACACTGCAGTACAGACAATAGGTTAGACAGTTAACCGTTCAGAGGAGAGAGCAATGAAATTTCTTGAAGATCCGATGCAGACGATGGGGGTGGGATTTGTGCTCACCATCGTGTTGGTAGGGATATATTTGGGTTTAACCGGCATTAGTGCGGGTGAAGGCGACTGGGGCCAGATGATCCTTCGCTGGGTGCACTTCCTGGCTGGGATCACGTGGATCGGGCTCTTGTATTTCTTCAACTTGATCAATGCCTCGTTCTTGAAAAGTCTAGATGGGCCGACTAAGAATGTCGTGATCCCCAAGCTGATGCCCATGGCGCTGAATTGGTTCCGGCACGGGGCGACCGTGACGGTACTTGCCGGGGTTCTCTTGTATGGCGCCATGTACCACAGAGGGGGAACAGGAGCTGTGGCCGTGGCGATTGGTGGGTTGCTCGGTATCATCATGATGGGCAATGTCCATGGGATCATCTGGCCGAACCAAAAGAAGATCATTGCCGCCGTCACCGCAGCCGCACAGGGCACTCCGGCGCCACCTGAGATGGCGCAATGGGGACGGACCGCCTTGTTGGCCTCTCGCGTGAACTTCATGCTCTCGATTCCCATGCTGTTTTTCATGGGAGCCGGCAGCCATTTCAGATAGAACTCATACTTTTCTTTGGCCGGTGGGGTTGACCTACCGGCCAAGTTTTATCTCCCGACCTTATTTCTCCTGCCCCTCTATACCCAGCATCAGAGTAGGTCCCCTAGTCCTAACTGCTTGAGATTCAGGCCCATTTAGCCTCGTCGCCTTGACGAATGAAGAGGTGGAGCCGTATAGTATGGCTTGAACTTTGGGAAGTCACTGACGGGACAGTTATGCCTACTGCTGCAGAACCACGCCTTGTCCAACAGATGGAGGGTGCTCCTTGGGAGATTGAGGGGTACCTCAAAGTCGGTGGCTATGAAGCCTGGAAGCGTTGTGTGAAAGAGTTGAAGGCGACTCAAGTGATTGACGAGCTGAAGAAGTCCGGCCTGCGAGGGCGGGGTGGAGCAGGGTTTCCGACAGGAATTAAATGGGACAAGGTTCTGAACCATCGAGTCCCTGAACGCTATTTCGTGTGTAATGCTGGGGAGCACGAGCCGGGTACGTTCAAAGATCGCCACTTATTGAAAACGTTGCCGCATCAGTTGATCGAAGGCTGTCTGATCGCGTCCCACACAGTCAATGCGAAGGCGTCCTTCATCTATATCAATCATGAATATCACGAAGAACAGCAGAATCTGAAGAAGGCCATCGCCCAAGCACGAGAGCGTGGGTTTATCGGGAAGAATGTGCTTGGCAGCGGGATCAACATTGAGCTGGAGATTTTTGACGGCCATGGCAGCTATGTGGCCGGTGAAGAGACGGCCATGCTTGAGTCGATGCAAGGCCGTCCGGCGATGCCGCGACAGAAGCCGCCGTTCTATCCGACGGACTTCGGCCTCTATGGCAAACCGACTCTTGTCAACAACGTGGAGACGCTGTGCAACATTCCACGGATTCTCCATAAAGGCTCCTCATGGTTCACGCAGGTGGGGACGGAGAAGTGTCCGGGGACAATGATGTTTTCGTTGAGTGGGGCGGTCAATCGTCCTGGCGTGTATGAAATGCCCATGGGTGTGACAATCCGTGAGGTGATTGAGCAATGTGGTGGCGGAGTGCCGAATGGTCGCAAGATCAAGGCTGTCTTTCCCGGTGGTCCAGCCTTCCCTATGGTGACGGCGGATCAGCTCGATCTCACGATGGACTTCGATTCGCTGAAAAAAGCTGGCACGGGGTTAGGCTCAGCCGGGATGATCGTCGTAGACGATGCAACCTGCATGGTGGCCAAGACGCTGCACTTTTCAAATTTTTTCAAGAACGAGAGTTGCGGGCAATGTCCTCCTTGTCGAATGGGGACGATGAACCTTGCCGCACTGATGACGAAGATCGAAGAAGGCAACGGCACACAGAAAGATCTCGACAGCATGCTGCAGCTCTGCGGATTTGTCAAAGGGACAGGATACTGTACCCTCGTGACCGGCGCATCGGTCTTGGTGCAGAGCAGTCTCAAGTTATTCCGTCACGAATATGAAGAGCATATTCGGCTGCAGCGGTGTCCCTCTCAGGAAGCACAAGCCGGGATGGTTGCGCATTCCTAGGAGGGATCATGCCGCGGGTGACGTTTCTTCATTCCGATGGGCGAAGTGGGGACGTGGAAGAGAACATTTCGCTTCTCCAGGCCGCGAAAGAAGTGGGATTTCGATTGAGCTACGACTGTGGAGGAAATGCTTCCTGCACAACCTGCCGAGTGGAGGTCCAGATGGGGCAGGAGCATCTCTCGGAGATCGATTTCGACGAGCAAGACCTACTGGATCGGGAAGCGTTGACGCAGCCATGGCATCGCCTGGCGTGCCAAGCACGTGTCTTGGGGGATGTTGTGGTGCGCGTGCCGGAAGCCAAATGGGAGAATCCAAGAACAGCCACGTCCGAAGCATGGGGTTGATATTCGAGCAAGAGGTGTTAGACTATCACACTAGCTCGCGGTGGTGAGCTAGACCGATCTATAGAGGAGGATGCCGATGGTTACGATTACACAGGTTGCGGAACAAAAGATACGAGAGCTGATGGCTGAGGAGAAGGACATAGTTGGACTACGGGTGTATGTCCGTGGTGGTGGGTGCAATGGCTACCAGTACGGCATGGCCTTCGAGTCTAAAATGGCCGAGGATGATACCGTCATCGAGATGGGTGATGTGAAGGTCATCATGGATTCTCAGAGCGCGCCGTTGCTTCAAGGTGCGGAAGTGGACTACGTGGACAGCGTGCAGGGTTCTGGCTTTTCGATCAAGAATCCTCAGGCCAAAACGACGTGTGGCTGCGGCAGCTCGTTTAGCGCATAAGAGTCGTCGCGGAGTCACCCGTTAGAATGCTAACAATGGATCTGTAGGCAAGGACCGCTCGTACCTCGAGCGGTCCTTGCTATTTATACCTTCCAGAAGAGACACGCGATCAAATGTCGCAGGTACATGTGACGAGGCGCTATCGATTTTGCGCCGCCCACCGGCTGAACACGGATCTCCTTTCTCCTGAAGAGAATTGGGCTGTGTTTGGAAAATGTAACAATCCAAACGGTCACGGGCATAACTATGTTGCGCTGGTTACGGTCAAGAGCGGGGTGCTACTGGGAGCGTCCGACCTTGACCGTCTCGACCAGGTGGTCAACGAGAGAATCGTCGAGCGCTTCGATCATCGTGACCTGAATGGCGATCCGGCATTCACGGCTTTGACGACGACGGGGGAGAACCTCGTCAAAGTGATCTGGGACATCTTGGAGCCAGATCTGCCCGCCGGCAGTCTACAAAAGGTCGGGGTCATCGAGACGAGAGACAACTATTTCGAATATGCGGGCGTCGCCTGAAACGACGAGGGAACGGAGTGAGGAAACAACGGAAGAGAGACAAAGGACGAGAACCAGTTGAGGATACCAGCGGGAGCGGGAAGCCGGCGGACTTACCGGTACTCCAGTCGCTGGTCACCGAAATGCTTCTCGCCCTGGGGGAAAGACCGGGACGCAACGGTTTGCTGAAAACGCCCGAACGCGTGGCCAAAGCACTGGCGTTTATGACACAGGGCTATCAGCGTGACATCGACCATCTGTTGAACGGTGCGCTCTTTCCGATCGAATACGACGAGATGGTCATCGTCAAGGACATCGATTTCTTCAGCATGTGCGAGCATCACTTACTGCCATTTTTTGGAAGGGTCCATGTCGGGTACCTGCCCAATAAGAAAGTCGTGGGTTTGAGCAAGATTCCACGGATTGTCGATACTTTCTCGAGGCGTCTGCAAGTACAAGAACGGCTGACCGTGCAGATCGCCGAAACCATCAGCACCAAGCTAAACGCTCATGGGGTCGGAGTCGTTGTCGAAGCACGGCACCTCTGCATGATGATGCGCGGGGTGGAAAAACAGAACACGCTCGCCGTCACCAGCTCCATGTTAGGAGTATTTCGCAGTCAAGCACAGACTCGCGTGGAATTTCTGAAATTGATTCGCCGCGGCAGTGTCGGCGACCCGGACTGATCTCAGGATACATGCCTCCCTCATCGCCGACCGCAGTTATCTCGTCTCATTTCCAACAAACTCGCGTACGGTATTGTTGAAGATATCCGGCTTTTCCAGGTTCGAAAGATGGGCGGCGGCCGGAATGATGGTCAAGCGGGCATTGGGAATCCGATCTGCCATGAGTTTGGCGTCGGAAGGTGGAGTGGGAAGGTCCAGTTCACCGACGATGATTTGGGTGGGACACGTGATTTGTTTCAAGAGTGTGACGGAATCAGGCCGTTCAGCCATTGCCATCAAGTCTCCCGCGATGCCGCTGATCTGATTGCCTTCGATCATTGCACGTACGTGTCGGACGAGCCCCGGCTTCGTCTGGACTGTCGCGGGGCTCAGCAATTTTGGGATCATGATGTCGGCAATGGCCGATGGTCCTTTCTGATAGGCCGTCTGCGCCATCTGAAACCGCGCTTGTTTCCCTTCTGCCGTATCAGCCTGCGCTCTTGTGTCAGCAAGTACCAAGCCTTTTACGCGATCCGCATACTTTCGATAGAGAGCAAATAGGATGTAGCCGCCCATGGACAGTCCAACGAAAACCGCCTTCCGGATCGAGAGGTGATCGAGCAACCCGATCACATCATCGGCGGCTTGGTCCAGCGTATACCGCCAGAGCGGCGCGTCGGATTCTCCATGCCCGCGCAAGTCAATCGTCACGACTCGAAACTGTGACGAAAACGCTTTCTCCTGCTCTGCCCACATCGTTCGGTTGAGCGGAAAGGCGTGGAGAAAGATGATGGGAAGGCCAGAGCCCTGATCGTTATAGGCAAGGGTGATACCGTTGACCTGGGTTTGCACAATCTGCTCCGTACGTTGCGTGGTTCGTACCATCGGCTGCCTGCAGGGTCAAGAGGCCATTTGCGATCATCCAGTACGGCGTATACAATTCCTGCTCTTTCCTGAGGAGGAACATGACTCGTTCTCGTGATCCGACTCCTGATTTGTTCACGCCTCCAGATCGCGATGACACGGTCGAGGCTCCGCTCGCCGAGCGGATGCGGCCACGTGTGTTTGCGGATTTCGTGGGGCAAGACGACATCACGGCATCGGATCGGCCGCTTCGGCGGGCCATCGAGGCCGACCAGCTCTCGTCCGTAATCTTCTGGGGGCCGCCCGGTTCTGGGAAGACAACGCTGGCCCATCTGATTGCCCGGCATACGAAGGCGCAGTTTATTCCGTTTTCGGCCGTGACCAGCGGCGTGCCTGAGTTACGCACGATCATTAAGGCAGCTGACCAACGCCGAGCGATCAATGGGCAGCGGACCATCTTATTCGTTGATGAAATCCACCGCTTCAACAAGGCACAGCAAGACGCGTTTCTTCCGCATGTCGAGCGAGGCACCATCATTCTTGTCGGCGCGACCACGGAGAATCCTTCCTTTGAAGTTATCAGCCCACTCTTGTCCCGTTCGCTGGTCGTCGTGCTCAAACCGCTTACCGAGGACGCGTTAGGTCAGATTCTTGATCGCGCGCTTGCCGATGTTGAACTCGGGCTGGGGAAATGGGAAGCGCGCTTCTTACCGGAGGCACGCCAACGAATGATTTTGTTCGGCAATGGCGATGCGAGGGCGCTGCTCACATCGTTGGAATTTGTGGTGACGCAAGCGCCGGCAGGACCCGATGGCGCGCGCGTGATTGATGAAGCGATATTGGAAGCGGCACTGGGCACCAAGGCCCTGCGCTACGATAAGTCAGGCGAAGAACACTACAACGTCATTTCGGCCTACATTAAAAGCCTGCGAGATTCCGATCCAAATGGGGCGCTTTACTGGCTGGCCAGGATGCTGGATGCTGGCGAAGATCCGAAATTCATCGCTCGACGTATGGTGATCTTTGCCTCGGAGGATATCGGCAATGCTGATCCCCTCGCCCTTCTCATTGCCACATCGGTGGCACAAGCTGTCCAGTTCGTAGGGCTCCCCGAGGCGCAGATCAACCTGGCACAAGGGACCACCTACTTGGCTTCGCGGCCCAAAGACAATGCGTCCTACGTCGGTCTTTTGGAAGCGCTAAAAGACGCGAAAGCCTATGGCAATTTGGGGGTCCCGGTCCATCTCCGGAACGCCGTGACCTCGCTGATGAGGGACCTAGGCTATGGAACCAACTACCGCTATGTCCACGACGACCCGTCAGCACGAACGGAACAAACCCACCTCCCACTACCACTCAAAGGTCGACAGTACTACCGCCCAAAGCCTCTGGAATAGGGCCGATTGTCCTGGTTTACATTCTTGTCTAATCGGTTATACTTAGATGAATGAAGCGAGGGGAAGGAAAACCATCGGCCAGCGTGGTTGCACTGAGTGAGCGGAGGAAATTTGTCCGAGCCACTCTGGTCGGCTCTGCCTTGATGTCGCCGAAGAAAGGCGGACGCGCCTGTACTGCAGTCCTGGATAATGTGAACAAGCTCGGGGCCGGACTTCACACCAAAGATCGCTTCCCATCGAATGAGAAAGTCACGGTCTCGCTCGCCTTCCTCGATTCCGATCGAGTTGAGCAACAGGAAAAACTCGATGGGACTGTCGCCTGGGTCAGGCCCTGGGAAAAGAAAGGATTCTTGATCGGCGTCGTCTGGGATGAATTGGTGACGAAAGAGAAGAACCGCTGGCTGTACTACTATCTAGAAGAAACCCTCAAAGCCTCTGTCTAAAACGCTTTCTGATTACTGCACATACGAACTCTAAAAGGGATTACAGAACTAGCCCAGCGAGACCAGCTGTTGTTTGACGTTTTCTAATTCAGCCGACAGTGATTCCCAGCGGGCAGTCAGTCGCTCAAGATCGCGCTTCCACTCCCTCTGCTCGTGCTGCAGAAGGTTCCACCTATCGAACTGTTCGTAGAGCTTCGGGTCAGCCAATTCTGCCTCGCGGGTGCTGATCTTCTCTTCGGCCTCACTAATCTCGGTTTCGGCGCGTGATACCTGTTTCTCCAATCGCGCCTGCGTCTTAGTGAGATCACGGCGCTCTCCACCGCGCCCTTTTGGCTGTACTTGCTGTTCCATTGCCCGAGTAGGGCCTGAAGAGGAGCGGGGCGATGCTCGTTCGAGCTCGTCACTCGTTTCTTTAATCGACTCAAACTCTTGGGTCTTCTTCCACAAATAATACTCGTAGTCACCGATGAAGTTCCGCGCCTGTCCCTCTTCAATCTCAACGACCCGGGTGGCGATGCGTGCCAAAAATGTCGGGTCATGGGAAATGAAGATGATGGTCCCGGGGAATTGAGCCAATGCGTCTGTGAGCATATCCACAGAGGCTGGGTCCAAATGGTTCGTCGGCTCATCGAGCAGCAAGGTATTGGCGGGCTCGACCAGCATGCGGGCTAAGGCCACTCGGTTTCGCTCACCACCGCTCAACGCCTTGATCAGTTTTTTCTGATCGTCGCCGGAAAACAAGAAGGCGCCGGCGATGCCGCGCAGGAAATTCATTTCTGCATGGTTGGTGACTTCTTCCAGCGACTCGAGAATCGAGTGCTCGGGGTTCAAGGTTTCCGCCTGATGCTGAGCGAAGTAGTGCAATGTCACGCCGTGTCCGACGGTTCTGGTACCGGTATCGGACGGAAGGACACCAGCGAGCATCTTCAAGAGCGTGCTCTTTCCGGCTCCGTTCTCACCGACCAGTGCGATACGTTGGCCACGCTCTATGGAAAAATCGAGCGTCTTGTAAACCACTTTTTCGCCGTAGCGCTTACTGGCACCAGCCAGATCTAACACCTGGCGTCCGCTGGTCGACGGAAGGGGAAACCGGAACTTGACGCGTTTCGGATCTCGCTGGATTTCAATCCGCTTCACCTTATCGAGCTGCTTGAGGCGCGACTGCACCTGACTGGCTTTGTTGGCTTGGTATCGAAAGCGATCGACAAACTTTTGAACCCGAGCGACCTCTTTGGATTGGCGAGCCGCCGAGGCGTGGAGTTGAGCATCCTTTTCGGCTTTCAGTTTGCAGAAGAGCGAATAGTTGCCTCGGTATTCTTCGATTTTGTGATGCCGTAGTTCCCAGATATGGGTGACGACACGATCGAGAAAGGCGGTGTCGTGGCTGATGATCAGGAGCGTCATACCCGACTGCAACAAAAACTGCTCGAACCAGCGTTGAGTCGGCTTGTCCAAATGGTTGGTCGGCTCGTCCAGCATGAGCACGTCGGGATTGGACAAGAGCAGATGTCCTAACGCGACCCGCATCCGGTACCCTCCGGACAGTTTCTCGACGGGGCGATCGAAATCGACTTCCGTAAATCCCAACCCCATCAGGATGCGCTTAGCTTCGTGCTCAGGGTACTCGTCACGATGTGTGGCATCGAGGACGGTCTTGCCAGTAATGGTTTCTAGTTCTTGCGGAAGGTAGCCGATTCGAAGACGAGGTCGCTTACGGATCGAGCCTTCATCGGGTGACTCTTCGGCCAGGATCATACGAAAGAGTGTGGTCTTGCCGGCGCCGTTCGGTCCGACCAAGCCGACTCGTGAATTCGGGCGAAGATGTGCGGAGACCTCAGAAAGAAGGACCTTCGTGGAATATTGCTTGCTGACGGATTCAATTTGGAGCATCGGCACAAACCTTCCGTGTGATAATGGGATGCCTAGGTCACCCGAGATGCACTCGAACAAGGGAAACAGCTAGTAGGTCGGAAGGCGAGGAAGCTGAAGAAAGCTGAGCATAAGTGATACGTGCAACGTAACCATTCTAGAATCCTAAATCCTTGAGGTGTTTATCCAGGTAACAGTGATGAACCTACGTGAAGGAGCCGCTGGACCACGCAAAGCTTACTCAATTCAAGCCACTGACACGTTCGGGTTGTATCCGTCGACTCACTTGCAAAATCCTTACAATAGGCGGCGATACGCACGAAGTGCGGTTTGGTGGAGCTGGCCGGGATTGAACCGGCGACCTCGTGAATGCCATTCACGCGCGCTCCCAACTGCGCTACAGCCCCACCCAGGGAGATTTAGAGAGCGAAATTACTATGGAAAATTGAGGCGTTGAAACAGTTCTTGGTATGCTAACACGCAGCTTAGAGCCAGTCAACCGACCAA
>CAWKLH010000008.1:0-80954 GCA_963850405.1 Nitrospirota bacterium | reverse complement strand
AAGGACTCCTTGCCTATGGTCGCGCCCTCGCTCGACGAGCGTCGGAGCGGGGACTTGTCCAACCCACGCTGAGAGAAGCATCCGGCGATGACGCTGATCGTGTCCACGCCAAGATGGAGCAACTCCGCTCGTTCGTCGAACGCTCCAAGTCCGGCTTTGCAACCGCCGAAGCGTACCAGTCGGCCCGGGAAAGCCTCATCGATGACCCTCTAGTGTTCTTTGCAGCATGGAACGCTCTTCTGGCGGAAGGCTCGCTGCAGCCGCTGCTCCGAGCTACAATCGGGTCGGTGGCCAAACCGACCTATCGGCGCCCGGTCGCCATTGTACCTCGCTCGCAGCTGACACCCACGCTGGCGGAAGGCCGGATTGTTCTGGAATTAGGCGACGACCGGTTTTGGTTATTGCCACGGGACCTTGGCGACCGGACGCTGTTCCTCACCATGCGTCACGGCGTGTCACAGGTTGACAGCAAGACCCATCGCGTCGGATGCCGCTTGCCAAACCAATTAGACCGCGAACGAGGTGTTGCCAAAGCCGATGCGGTAGGGGCAGCGCTCGCCCACATGATCGGCCTCGTGGGACAGCAGCTGGATTTTCTGCATCTCGCGAATTACCTCGATCCACGAACCTTCCTCCATTGCATCAGCCGCAGCCCGAATACCAGGCAACTGTACGAACGGGTGTCTGCGGCGCTGCTCCAAGGTGCGTCCGCAGCCGAACCGATTGCCGAGCCGGCACTTGAATCGTCGGATTTCGGCTGGGTCACGGGATTGGAGAAGTCGGTGGAGATCGAAGAAGCCGCGCAGGCGTTCGGCGTGGAGACCTCGACCGCCAAGCGGCTGATGAAAGATCCGCTCTATTGTTATCCCGATGGCAATTCATTCTTCGACCTCTATGTCGACGTCATCGATGGGCTCCACCGGTTGGGCTCTGCGCAGAAGGGGAGAGTCGCCTGTCTCTATACGCACAGTTCCACCCTGCGGGCCTTAATGATCTATTTGGACCCACGTCCGTTCCATGAAGCGTTCAGTGAGTTCAGCGACTACAAGGAAAGCCAAGACAATGTGGTGCTGCTCACGGTCGAACAGGGACGGATGTCCGGCTACTCAACAGCGGTTGGGCTGTCCGAGCGGGAGCGGGTCGCCCGGAATACCTGGGTGACAGTGGAGGCCACGAGAAAAGATCGCGTGACACTCAAACCTCGATCCCTCAAGCGGATCGTGGCGCTTGTCTCCGGAGGTGATTTTGCCGGGGCCGGCGCCGCGCTCAAAGAATTGCATGTGACAGGCCAACGCATGGGATTGGAGGTCTATTTTGTTCGGCATGGCTATCTGGGCCTGGCCAACAATTGGATCGAACGTGTCACCGATGAACATACTCGCGGCATGGGCAGCCATCCCAGCAGTCCCATCGGCAGCAGCCGCTTCGAGGAGTTCAAACAGGCGACGGTGCAGCAGGTCGCCATGCGCCACCTGGAACCCTACGTGCGCGATGGTGCACTGATTGTGCTGGGAGGGGACGGCAGCATGCGAGGCGCTCGGGCTATTTACGAAGAATTCGGCGTGCAGGTGGTTGGCATGCCAGGCAGCATTGACAATAATCTCGAAGGAACCATATCGCTCGGGTTTCAGTCTGCCGTGACGTTGGCGGATCAATCCATCGAATCTCTCAAAGCCACCAGCGCGGCGATGGGCAGTGTGTTTTTCGTGGAGATCATGGGCGCGGGGTCAGGTCATCTTGCGTTGGCCTGTGCCTATCAGGCGAGAGCCGAAGGGTTGTTGGTCAATGAGCATCCCGACCCAAACGCCTATATCGATGAGGTGATCCTCGGGACGCTGAAGCGGACATTGGGTGTGCCGAACAAGAGCCACCTCTTCGTCGTCGCCGAACGGACACCGCACCGTCATCATAAGGACGGTGGCGTCCATGGGCTGGTGGACTATGTGGCCGGAGTGATTGCGCGATGGCCGGAACGACAGCCGCGGCCTGATCACTATCCGTTCACGCCGGCCACCAAAGCCACTATTCTTGGCCACACGCTCCGGGGTGCCCGGCCAATACCGGAGGACAAGGCGATTGCCCAGCATCTTGCCCATGAAGTGGTGCACCGGCTGATCGAATCGCCTGAGGACATTGTCGGGTGTCTCTTGGCCTACCGTGAACGGGGATCAATCAGCCCGATTCCACTCCACGCAGTCATGCCGAAACAGTTCGACTGGGACGTCTTCAGTCGGATGCATGGCAACACCCGCGTCTCGTAACGTGCTCAGCTGCCGTCTGAACCGATTACTCGGTTAGCAGGCTGTTGGCAATATCCGCCATCGGCCTGCTCAACGTCCGGCAGCGAGTTATGTGTGTCGTTGAGTGTGAGAGTTTGTGGGATCGTGAAACGGTGCGCACAGAGGCAGCCGAGTGAATCTCAGCAGCCCTTGAACTTCTTTGTCCGGCACTGTTCCGAGAGCCGCTTGGCTTCTGTGACCTGGGCTGGCGACATACGCTTGGCGACATCCTCGAGATTTTCTTCCGCTTGCTTCTTTTCCTCACCCTGCATGTGTGCGGCGGCAAGACTCACCCACATATAGGCCCGCACATAGTCCGGTGGGCCTCCTAGCCCTGCGAAATACAATTCCGCAAGGTTATTTTGCGCCAGTGGGTGACCCTTTTCAGCCGCTTTCTCGTACCACGCTCGCGCCTGGGTATGATCTTGTGGTACGCCTCTTCCCTTGGCATACAGTTCCCCGAGTCGATTCTGTGCCTCCGTATCTCCTTGGGTGGCCTGGGCCTGGAGTGCACTCAGGTCTTTGTTATCGAGTGGGGCAAATGCTGCCCCTTCTCCAAGAGGAAGGGCAAGGGTTGCGAGAAGCATGATGGTGGCAATGGCACGCATGGCTTTTTGAGTATGCCGTGCCCGCAAAGTAATCGTCAAGCTGAAAGGTGAGAGGGTGAGCTCCTGCGACAGGATGCGGAGCGTGAAGCACAGTTACGGCTGCCGAGCCCTCTGTGGAAAGTCGGGAGGTGGTGGTAGAGCGGGAACGGGAGGTTGAGGAGGAAACCGGAGCGTCTGATTGTTTAATTGAAGGGGAGGACCAAGGTTGATCCCAGCACCCTGGGGTGGCTGTACCGTGATGATCTGTTCCCCGCCCGGCAGATTGATTGTGCTCTCTACATTTCCTTTCCGATCCTTATAGACTGTTGTGCCGCCTTCAGAGTCCAATACCTGATTCAAGCGTTCCTGTGCACTTGGTTGTTGAGAGGGTTCCTCCCCACCGGCGATCGACAGGCTTTGCCCGATGGTCCCCACCAGGATGACGACAAAGGCAGTGATCCGACGCATAAGTTTCATTATACTGCCTTCTTATTCAAGTAGGTAGATGCCCATGTAAACGGAACTGGCCATTCTATGGTCAGTGATGACCAAGAGAGGGGATAATGATTCCAGACAAGAAGTTACAAGTGGCGATATTGCTGTACGACGGCATGACGGCACTCGACGCGATCGGTCCTTACGAAGTTCTTCAGGCGCCGACACTCGGGACCGATGTGCGCTTCGTGGCACGTGAGAAGGGCGTGAAGCGGACCGATTTTGGCAGACTCCGCCTGACGGCAGACTATTCGCTCGATGAAACCACCAGTCCCGATATCCTGGTGGTACCAGGCACGGCATTTCCACAAGCGGTGATGGGGGATCAGCTGGTTCTGGAATGGATTGCACAGGTGCACCGCACAACCACGTGGACCACGTCGGTCTGTACCGGGGCCTTAGGGCTGGCAGCCGCCGGCGTGCTCCAGGAGCTGAAGGCCACAACACATTGGCTCGCCCACGATATCCTGCAACAATTCGGTGCCATTCCGACTAAAGCACGTGTCGTCCGCGACGGCAAGGTTGTCACGGCCGCCGGGGTTTCCTCAGGGATCGACATGGCCCTCACCCTGGTCGCGGAAGAGTTTGGCGCCGATGCGGCGCAACTCATCCAGCTGCTCATTGAGTACGATCCCCAACCACCGTTTGATGCTGGGAGCCCAGACAAGGCGCCGTCAGCCATCGTGACTGCGGCGCGTGAAGAGTTCAGCAAGTTGGTCGTCATGCCATAATTCTCGCAGAGGCCTCATGGCGATCTCGATCTCTTGGATGATCTTCAGTGGGCGGATTGGAGTTGGGAAGGGCAGCTACTCGTAGCGACGCGAACGGGCCTGCTGCAAATACGAAATCTTGAAGGCGATAGTCCGGAAATTCTCTTTGAAGTGGATCTCTCCAATCTTGAGCCGACTCCTGCGCCGGCACCGGCTTGGGCACAGTGCTGGTAGGAGAAGACCCTGATGGGGAGAAAAGTCGAATGACGTCTACAATCCTTGTTCTTCCTCCACTCATCATCTGAGTCCTTTTCACTGCACTTGTTGTGGCTGGTCAGCACACCATCTTGCTCAGCAATGTGGATCTCAGCACGTGGCAGTCCGGCGCGCTCGTCAACATTGTCTCATGTTCAGCATTGCTGAATACCGCATGTCACAAACCTTGAAATCAGTTGCCAGAAAACCCATCTCGCGATACCCCTAGTCCAGACGCTGGTTTCCGGCGTTGAACAGGCTACAACAATTAAGTGTATGGAGGATGTTCATGCATTTCGTCGTGGTATCAGCCATTGCAGTCGGGGTTGGTGTATTTGTTGTGGGAGATCCGGCCATAACGCTTGCTTCCATGTAAAAGCATCGAGCGTGCTCTTTTGAGGTACATGCTCGTACGCGGCCTCCAGGGGACAGCCTGCTGGAGGCCGTGGTTTTTTTGCTCCATTTCTTGCCTTGCCTTTCCGTATGTCTCGCAAGATTCCTGAGTCTAAAACCGTGAAATCAGTTGCCAGAAACTCTGTCTCACGATACCCCTAGCCTGGGCGCTGGCTTCCGGCGTCGCCCACGTTGACACAACCTATTTCAGGGGAGGGTTATCCATGCGGTTCATCCTTGTATCGGCAGTGGCATCGGCACTCGTCATCGGAGGTGGTCCCTTGGTCATGGCGGACGAGCTCACGAACCTCGGTTCCGATATGAAGCAGGACATGGGTTCAATGGCCAGTGAGGCTAAGGGCGACATGGCGTCAGAGCATGAGCAGATGAAGGAGAACTTCAAAGCCAAGAAAGATCAGATGAAGGACGAGATGAAGGCCAAACGAGAGCAGATGAAATCCGAGATGAAAGCGAAGCGAGATGCGCTCAAGGCTGAGAGGCAGGAGATGAAGAGTACCGCAAAGGCAAAGAACGGTAAGGCCCAGAGGAAGGCCAAGGAAGCGGTTGAATCCACGACGTCTAGGCCGTACTAGACGACTCAGCTCTGATCCACAATACTTGAGAGCTCTGCAGTCTTCCAGACGACCTCCAGCAACCCTGTTGCCGGAGGTCGTCGACCTATGACACATATGCTAAATACAGCTCTCGGGATTGATGCGGAGCGTGGTCATGCGGGAGGCAGCTCGACAAGAGTGGAGGCGATACGCTATACAGTATCTGTCGAACAACGCGCGTGAGCTCAGAACGAGGTCTAGGTTATGCAAGATTACTCAGTGTACTATGGGACAGCCTGTGTCATTTTCTCCCTTTATATCCTCATCAAGGGGTTCATCGCGGCATCCAGGCAACGCAGCGAGCATCATTCCACGACGCTTGTTCCAGCCTACGTCTATGGAATCGTGGCGTCGATTCTGTTAACCCTTGGCCTGGGATTCTTCAAGCCGACCTTGCCCTGGTGGGGATACCGATTGATTTTCCCTGGCACCACTATGCTTTTTCCCGCCATCATTTATCTGATCGGCCGCCGTCCACCGAAGGCCAACCTCGATCGAGTGGACGCGTAGTCGGGACCAGCCCTCTCCAACGCACCGGATCTTGCCAGGCTATTTGGCGATGGTAATGCTGGGCACGCCGGCGCGTGAGATCTCCGTGACCGTCATCTGAAACAGTTGCGACAAGAGCTTGAAGGCCTCGCGGTTCCAGCGCGCCTGTGGCCCGGTCGTATTGACGGCATAGTAGTTCCCGTGGGATTTCATGACGAGATCCAGCCCCGACGGAGCTGACGACGACAGGATCAGATCCATGGTCTTGACCGGATTCTCCATCACCTCAGGCGTGCGGTGATCCTTCTCGATATGGTGTTCCGGCTCTTCAGCGAGGGAGAGCCCAAGAAAGTTCAGCATGGCATTGAAGCTGCGCAGCCGAAAGTCTCCCTTCAGCGGCCAGTCGCCGCCGACATGTCCAGGGCGAATATCAAACGTCACGTCATGCGGGAGTCCCTGTTCGTTCTCGTTCTGCAAGCGGGTCCGTTCCTCCCGGGACAGGACATTCGGATCGTAGTTCGTGATCAGCGTGCCGCCTTCGATCTGTTTCCGCAGCGTGAATGTCTTGTCTTTCGCGTTGTAGGCTACCTGGTATTCCTGTTCGAGCGCTTTGAATCCTTCCGCCGTGACCGAGTCGGCGGGAATCGTCCAACTTCGTTCGATGCGCAGTGGTTCAACGTAAAGGCTGTTGTGGTCTTGAATGGCCGAGAGATGGAGGACCACCCGCCTGAACATCTCGTAGCCGGCCTTGTCGGACGGATTATTCCGGTAGGCGATCGTGCCGTCGCTCTGGTTGACTCGGAGCTCTTTGGCCATCAGCCGGAGGAGGAGATCGATATCGATGCCCTGCCGCAGCAACAGCGTCAGCTTGGCTTCATGGAACGGCGTGAGCAAGCGTTTGGTAAACTCTTCTCCCTCAATCGGAGCGATACTGATAGTCGGGTTCTCGGCCACGCTTCCGCCGATGACAGGCAAGATCGTCCGGCTGGCGTCTCCGGTGAGGGCCGGTGTGGCACCGGCTGTGAAACGAAAATCGAAGGTCGCCGCGACATTGGAGACGCCGGTAAAGTGAATCGGCTGATGGTGTTGTGCTCGGGCGATATTCACGAGCAATTGCTTGGATTGCGATTCAGTGATGGCCTCGTCGTAGGCGATGACGGCTCGTGTCAGAGTGACCGGCGAGAGGCATCCTGACAACGAGAGCAGGCAGGAGACAACCCCTACGCTGAACCAAGCAGTGGGTACAACGGAATTTCTCATCAAGCCAGCACCTCGCTGCGAACGCCGACAACAATCGGACGCGAGTTGTACCATATCACCAGGGAGATGCCTAGCAGCAGGGGAGACGGATCAGTAAGCGAGCTATGCCACAGCGGGATGCGGTGCCGAGATCCCGACTCGCTGAACGATCATCTGCACCGGAAGATCTGGGCGTAACGTCATGACCGGTTCCGGACGGATTGTCTGCCCGTTGACCAGGTGTAAGCGAACTGTGGAGGCGATCGTCGCCAAGATCAACAGTCCTTCCATCTCCGCAAATGACTCTCCCAAGCATCGCCGTCCACCGGCACCGAACGGGATGTAGGTGAACGCCGGGCGGGTCCGTTGCGCCTCGTCTGAAAAGCGCTCAGGATCGAATTGGTTTGGATCGGGGAACCACCGTGGATTGCGGTGCAAGCTCCAGGGGCTGATGAAGACCCAGGCTCCTGGTGGAAGGACTGCTCCAGATGGAAGTCGGTCCTGCGCATGGGCAAGACGGGTGTGAAGCGTCCAGGCCGGAGGGTAGAGGCGCAGCGACTCATCCCAGATCATCTTCATGTAGCGCAAGCGAGGGAGATCGGCTGCGTTAGGTAGCCGATCCCCCAAGACTTCGTTCAGTTCTTGAGTCAGTCGTTCTCGAACCGATCCATATTGCGACAGGAGAAACCACGTCCAGGTCAGCACGTTAGCGGTGGTTTCGTGACCAGCCAGCAAGAAGGTCATGAGTTCATCACGAATTTCTTCATCACTCAGCTGGCGACCTTCTGTATCGGTCGCGCTCAGTAGAAGAGATAACACGTCATCATGTGGCTCAGCAGCCATTCGTCGCTCGTGAATGAATTGAAACAGCCTCTCTTCGATCATGAGAAAGCCACGGGTGAACCGACGATGTCGTGGGATGGGAACCCAGAGCGGGGTCACGCTTGCGAGGAGAGAGTCATATTGGAGCTTGATGAGACTTTGACCGACTGCAATGGCTTCACGAATGGTCTCGCCCTCGGACCGCAGGTCTTGACCGAAGAGAAGGCGCCAGATCACCGACAGGGTGAGGTGGGCCATTTCCTGTCCGATGTCGACGGGTGTTTCATCCTGCCACAGTGCCACACGGTCGCGAGCCTGGCTCGTGATGAGGTTGGTGTAAGTGGTCACATGATTTCCATGAAAGAAGGGTAGGAGTACCCGTCGCTGACGGTGATGAATTTCGCCTTCCGTGTGAAGCACGCCCTGACCAAAGATGCGCGATTCGACCGGGGGGACGGACGCCTTTCGATAATTGTCTTGATTGGTCACGAGTACATGTTTCACATCGGTGGGATGGTTCAGCACATACATGGCGGCGTCACGCTGCCGCAAGAGTAATTCAACGACAAGCCCCATCGGAAGTTTGACCACGTCACCATAGGCCTGACACTGTATGAGAAAGCCAAGGGTGTCGCGGCGAAGGTCGGGGAAACATCCCCACCAACGCGAGACCGGTGGGCCGGAAAGGGTGGGTGGTGGTATCGCTTGGTCGATCATGCGGCCTACGCATTGCTCATGAAAAATACCGTATATCTGGTTGCCGCTGTCACTGAGTGCCGACTGGTACCTCGGCGGTCTCTTTCTTCTCTTCACGAATCGTGGACAGTGCGATCAACGACAGGACGGCGCACAGACTGACATACCATCCAGGGGCAAGCGCACTCCCACTCCGTTCCATGATTACCGTAGCCATCAACGGGGCAGTCCCGCCGAACAGAGCCGAGGCAATATTGTACGAAATCGAGAGGCCTGTGTAGCGGCTTGCGACTGGAAAGAGCGTCGCCACGATGGCAAAGAACGGACCCATATAGGCTGACACGAACACCGTGATCAGGATTTGAGCCGTGACGATCAGCACGAGCTGGCCGCTGCTCAACCACGAAAAGAACGGGACTGAGCCGAGGGCCAGGCCGGCGGCGCCGATGGCCAGTACCCATCGATGCCCGACTCGATCGGACAGCTTGCCCATGCACGGAATCAGCATCGCCAACAGCGCCATGCACACTGTGTTGATCAGCAGTGCCGTTCCCATCGGGAGGTCGGTCACTTTGGTCAGATAGGTGGGGAGAAACACATAGAAGATGTAAAACCCCACGCCATGCACCAGGACGAGACCGATGACTTGTAGGAGCGGCGCACGGTGGGATGTGAGCAATTCTCGGACCGGTGAGGACGACACCACACCCGATTGTTGCAGCCGTTCAAAAGCCGGCGACTCGGGAATGCGCCGTCGAAGATACCAGCCGACCAACGCGATGACACTTCCCGCCACGAACGGGATGCGCCATCCCCATTCTTGAAGTGCCTCTGATGAGAGGTTCAGCGTCGCCACGGTCCCGACACCAGAGCCTAACAGCGCGCCGATCTGTGCGCTGAACCCCGCCCAGCTGCCGATATAACCTCGCTCGGTCGGTGCGGCATGTTCAACAAGGAAGGTGACGGACCCCGTGAATTCTCCACCGACCGAGAGACCTTGAAGAAAGCGCAGGACGGTGAGTATGAGCGGTGCAGCAAGACCGATCTGAGCATAGGTCGGCAGCATGCCGACCAAGCAGGTGGGCAACGCCATTAAAATTATGGACCACGCCAAGGCCGCTCGCCGGCCCCTGGTATCACCCCAGTGCCCAAACAGCAGCGCACCCAGTGGTCTGGCCAGAAAGCCGACGGCGAACACACCGAACGTGGCGATTAACGATAACGACGGATCCGACGCAGGAAAGAAGAGACGAGACAAGACCGGCGCGAAGTATCCAAAGAGGGCAAAGTCATACCACTCCAGCACATTACCGATTGCACCGGCCAAGACCGTTTTCCGTAATACTTTGGGTCCATCTGAATCCATAAGAATGCACCCTCGCACAACAGTGGCACATTGCCGCGGTCACCATACCATGAATGCCTCCGTCAAATGCGAGAGGTGCGTCGTCACTAGAGCGCTCAATAGCGTGATGGATTGACTCTCGTGATAACCTTGGAAGGACACTGCGCGAATGGTGCAGAAATGTATTCGCTCTTCATGGCGCACTAGGATTGTTGGGGGAGCTTCGTTCGTGTCGTGGTGAGAACCTCCAACCGTCCCGTCCCCTAGCTGACCCCGTCTTCCGTTCTCTGTATCTCGACACGCACTTATGACTTCAGCGCAGCAAATTGCTGTTTGAATGTCTGAATCTTCAGCAGATAGGTCCTCACATCATGGTCGCCGCAGCGTTGGTGGGGTGTGAGACGAAAGTTTCGCTTTGCATAGTCACGGCCCGCCCCGGCACCGCAGAGATGGATGACTGCGGCGAGGTCCTGCTTTTGCTGGAACGTCGCCGGTTGCTCTCCGACCAATTTTGCCACATGACGGTCGAGGAACGCGGCGGTCAGCTCGATCGCGTGACCTGGGATGATTCTGGTGTAGAGGCTGTTGAACCAACAGGAGTTGAGGTTGTGCCAGGGCCCGTTTTCGACGACGACATGGTTATGGATACAGTAGCGCGTTCCTTCGTGAAACGTGCCGTCGGTGATTTGAAACATGCCGACTGCCGTCGAGGCCGGTTGGTACCACTCCAGCGGATTTGACGAGACGACGCGCCACCGCCAGTAGGTTCGTGCCACGGGATTCCCCGAGCCTTCGGCTTGAGCCAAGGCCGCGAGCAGTTCGGGTGTCATAATGGCTGTCGAATGTGTCTCGAACAACGCGCCGTATTCTTGCCACGTCTGGCGAGGATTCTTGCTGAGTGCCTTCTCCACTGGAAAGAACAATTCCGTCGGTTTATAAAACGTGTGATAGGCCCAATTGACCCCCAACAGGACGACGAAAAGCAGGAGGGCGCTGATTCCTAACCGTGTCGCGGGTGGCGTTCGGCCGACAGCCCGGAGAAACGTGCAGAGATTCTTCCAGCGCCGATGAACGAAGCGAGCCATCGATCTCACTGGGTGAGGATGGTGAGGGCGAGCAGGGCGGGTGTGGCGGCGAGGCAACATAGTGGCAGAGTAACAAAAACAGATAAATTCTTCCTCTTCGAGATAGTGGCGTGGGTGTGCACAACAGTTCTGTGAGACGCTGAATGCGTGAACGATCTTGATTTGCAGTCAGGACGAGTTCAAGATGCCCGAGAAATAGTGGGCTCATCTCATGCAGTAAGCCGTAGGCTCTGGGAGGCTTGTATGCAACGACGTGTCGTGCTGAGCGTCGCCTTGCTGGCGATTCTGATATCCCCCTCTGCGTTTTCGCAATCGTTCACTGAGAAGGCCAAGAAGGACAGGGCGGTCGAATTCAGTGACGAGGACCCTGCGATGCAGAAAGCGATGGAACGCGCCCGGGCGGGCTTGGAAGATTTTCTTCGAAAAGCCGGATCACCGCCACCCAACACTGATCAGTATTCGGTCAAGGTCAGAGTGAGTGAAGGCGACCAGCAAGAATATCTGTGGCTCTCCAACCTAAAGGTACAGGGAGAGCTCTGGTCTGGACGGATCGACAACCTCCCGATGATTCGATCGGTCAAGAAAGGACAGGCGTACGCATTTGCAAAGACGGAAATCATCGATTGGACGTATATCGATAAGAGCAAGAAGAAGGTTGTTGGCAATTTCACCACCTGTGCGCTCCTCACCAAAGAGCCGCCAGATGTCGCAGAATCGATTCAGAAGCAATACGGCCTCGAATGCGATCGTTGATGTCGCACCCCACTATCTCTGAACGCTACCATTAGTTCACAGAGCAGATCTGCTCTGTGAACCGACCTGTCCGCTAACCCCTCCTTGTGCCATGCCAAACTTCTCTGTACTCCTGGCCGGAGAGGGATTATCGCGTGCATCCTGAATTCATGAATGGGATGTCGAAAAGTGTTTGTTTGATAGTGTGGCAGGACTGCTAACAAAACCGACTGGTTCTCTTACTCATTGCCGTCTATGAATAACGTAAAACCAGCCATCATGAAGCCAATACAAACAACCAAGGTGGTAATTACCTGCATGCTCAAACTCCTTTGCACTGTCCCTGAGGACAAAGATTCAGCCGCTGCATTGCAATCTCTACAAGCCCCCTAAATAATCTCGTGTAGCCGTGCAGCCTGATCGACCCATGGCTATCGTCTTCACTAGGGTAGCTACCCTGTCTTACTCTGTCGTAAGCAATTGAAATCACGTGCAGTTATATCGATCCGATGCTAGTGGCCTGTAACGGGTAATTGTGGACCGATGCGTCGAGACGGATCACGGTATTTCCACTTCACGATCTTGGGGGCCTTATTGTAGTGACGGATATAGCGCATCAGTTTCTTGCTGAGGTCCTTGACCGAGGTAAAGACGCCTCGGGCGATGACATTGCGCTCGATCTTCGCGAACCACAGTTCGACCTGGTTGAGCCACGAGGAGTACGTCGGCGTGAAATGCAGGTGCACCGTCGCGTGGGTCTGCAGAAACGCGGTGACTCGAGTGGTCTTGTGGGCCGAGAGGTTGTCGGCGATCACGTGAATCTCTTGACCGGTGGGTTGATTGGCCACAAGGTCCGTCAGAAAGGCGACGAATTGTTCAGAGGTGTGCCGGTCCGCCGTCTTGCCCAACACTTCCCCTGTCTTGGTATTGAACGCGGCGTACAGCGAGAGCGTGCCGTGCCGGTAATATTCGAACCCATGCCGTTCGGCCCGCCCGGGCGACAGGGGCAGCACCGGATCTTTGCGATCCAAGGCCTGGATGGCAGTTTTCTCATCCACGCAAAACACGGCCGCATGCTGAGGCGGGTTCAGATACAGGCCGATGATGTCCGCAGCCTTCGTCTCGAAATCCGGATCGGTAGAGGCCATATAGCGCTCCAGCCGATGCGGTTTGAGTCCATGTTTCGCCCAGACCCGCGCGACCCGCATGTGGCTGACCCCGAGGTGGGCCGCCAGTTTGCGGGTACTCCAGTGCGTCGCCCCGTCGGCTGGTGCTCGCCGCGTCGCCTCCAGGATGCGGGCTTCTGCCTGCGGGGTATCGCGCAGAGGAGCTTGCCCGCGATGACGGCTATACAGTCCCGCCACCCGCTCAGCGGCAAACCGATGGCTCCACGTCGCAATAAAACCGCGACTGCACTCCACGGCGTGACACACGGCAGCCCACGTCGCCCCCTCAGCCAGGAGCAGAATGACGCGGGCCCGCCGTGCAGCGTCGGCACGCCCGCTCCGGCTTCTCGCTTGTCGGCGCAGTTCCATCCGTTCACGTGTCGTCAGGGGAATCGTGTTGTTCATGAACACGAGTATAGTCTATAAATAGGTGTTACAGGCCACTAGGTTGTGATTCACAAGACCCTTCGTATAGGTATCGATGGAACCGGCTCGAGTTTCTAAACTACCCTCCGCTCCAACCTCATTGGATTTGCTGTCCACCGAGGCTGACGATCTGTTTCAAACGAGGAGTCAGTCGCCGACGGATGCAAGAAAACAGGCAACCCGTGATCACTTTGACGCCTGGGCTGCATGGCGGATGGAATGGGAGCAGAAAGCCAGGGCGTACTACGACGATCAGGCTCGCTATTTCAAATTCCTCGTGCCCGAAGGGTTGCATGTGCTTGAAATTGGTTCGGGCCTAGGTAATTTGCTCGCCGCGCTTCGACCGGTGCGCGGTGTCGGCGTCGAGCTGAGTCCAGAAATGGCCAAGCAAGCGGCTCGACTCCATCCTGCCTTGGAGTTCAGAGTCGATGATGCGGAGACGTTGGAGATCGCTGAAACCTTCGACGTCATTATTCTCGCTGATGTGGTCGGCCACTTGCAGGATGTGGGAGCCGCCTTCAGGCGGCTGCACCAAGCCTGCACTCCACACACGCGCATCATTGTCTCCTACTACAATTATCTGTGGGAACCAGTTCTTCGGCTCAGCGAAATGCTTGGGTGGAAGATGCCTCAGCCAAAGCAAAGCTGGCTCTCTCCGGAAGACATCGCGAATCTTTTACGCTTGGCCGACTTTGAGGTGGTGAAGACGGAACGGCGATTGCTGTTGCCAATAAAGATTCCGTTCCTTTCCTCATTTTGCAACAAGGTCCTCGCCCATCTATCGGGAGTTCGTACGCTCTGTCTTAGTCACTATGTGGTGGCTCGGCCGCGCCTTCGGAGACTGGAACGTCCCTACTCGACGACGATCGTCATCCCTTGTCGAAATGAGCGTGGAAATATCGACGCGGCGCTCAAACGGATTCCACGATTTGGCGGCCGCCAACAGATTATTTTTGTCGACGGGCACTCGAGCGATGGGACGCCGGAAGAGATTCGGCGCCTGATGGCCTGCTATCCGGGTAAAGATATCAAGCTGCTAGTGCAAGACGGCAAGGGAAAAGGTGACGCGGTGCGGAAAGGCTTTGCCCATGCCACCGGTGACGTGCTCATGATTCTTGATGCGGATCTGACGATGCCGCCGGAAACCCTTCCGAAGTTTTACGAGGCACTTACGACTGGAAAGGGCGAGTTCATCAACGGCTGTCGCCTTGTGTATCCTATGGAAGCTCAGGCCATGCGTCTGCTCAATCTGATCGGGAACAAGTGTTTTAGTCTGGCATTCTCATGGCTCTTGAATCAGCGGATCAAAGATACGCTATGTGGAACCAAGGTCCTATTCAGACGCGATTACGAACGATTGGCGGCGAATCGGGATTATTTTGGAGAGTTCGATCCCTTTGGAGATTTCGACCTGTTGTTCGGGGCGTCAAAGCTGAATCTACAGATCGTCGAGATTCCGATTCGGTACCAAGCGCGGGCCTATGGTAGTACCAATATCCAGCGATTTGCGCACGGGTGGTTGTTGCTCAAGATGACGGTCTATGGATTCTTTCGTCTGAAGGCCGTGTGATGTCCGACGACGTTCTCCATCGACATCGGACCGTGTGGCAGCAGAAACCTGTGCTTCGACGGCTGTATGAAGATTGGTATAGGGAGATCGTCGCTTGGTTAGTGCCTGGGCACACGGTTGAGCTGGGTGGAGGGACTGGCAATCTGAAAGAGTATGTGCCCACAGTTTGTTGTACCGATGTGGTCATGCTGCCGTGGCTGAATGTCGTCGCAGATGCGCAGCGCCTCCCATTTCAGTCCGAGTCCTTGGCGAATCTGGTACTGTTTGATGCTCTTCACCATATTGAAAATGTCATGCTTTTTTTCGATGATGCGCAGCGCGCGCTTCGGGTCGGCGGCAGGATCGTGGTGATGGATCCGTATATCTCATGGGCGTCGTGGCCGATCTATCGCTGGTTGCACTCGGAGCCGGTCGACTGCCTGGAAGACCCGCTCGTGCTCAAACCACAGCGAACAGATCGTGTGCCGTTTGACGCCAATCAAGCCATCGCGACGACCTTATTCGAGCGGAACCAGCCGCAGTTCCATTCGCGGTATCCTCGACTCGCTGTTCAACACATCCGACGAATGGCCTGCGCAGCGTACCCGTTGAGCGGCGGCTTTGACCATCCCTCGCTTCTGCCTCAGTGGATGGTTATGCCGATGCTGCGCTTGGAGCCTATGCTGGAGCGACTGGGGCACCTGCTTGCCTTCCGCATGCTTGTCGTCATTGAACGGCAATCGTAGCACTCAGAGATCCACTGAAGCATGTTCCCCTCCATCCCGCAGATGGTTGCAAGGTGCAAGAAGCCCCCCCTATAATGTGTTGCGCCGTTCAGTGCATGCATTAACTATCTGGAGGAATCGTTGATATCATGAGCGAAAGAACGTTGGCCATCATCAAGCCGGATGCCGTGAAAAAGAATGTCGTGGGAGATATTATCAATCGCTATGAGCAGGCCGGGCTGAAGCCGGTGGCGATCAAGCTGATTCACATGTCTCAGTCGGTGGCTGAGGGGTTTTATGCCGTACATAAAGCGCGCCCTTTTTTCGGGAGCCTCTGCAGCTTCATGTCTTCCGGGCCTGCCGTCGTCCTTGTGTTGCAGGGTGACAATGCCATCAAAAAGAATCGTGAGTTGATGGGGGCAACCGACCCAGCGAAAGCCGATGCGGGGACCATCCGCAAAGCACACGGAGCGAATATCGAATTCAACGCTGTGCATGGTTCCGACTCGCCGGAAACTGCACAATTCGAGATTGGATATTTCTTCCCCGGCATGGAGATTTTCCGTTAACCTTCATGTCTTGGAGTACGCGGATCTCCTCGCCTTCCCAGCTCTGACCAGTACCGTTGAAGAGGAACAGCACTGTTGCTGTTCCTCCACTTTTTACTTGCGAGACCTCTTCGGAATCAGAACTGGTTCAGGCTTGATGGTCTACGATCCTCCTCTTCGGCTCGGCACAGATCGTTCCTTGACAACGCCAGTCGGCCCCAACTACCATCCTGAAAAAGTTAGAAGATCTGGACTGAGATTGAGTGGCGACCGAGGAGAAGTGTCCGTTCGTTTCGCCTGATCTTACGTTGAACTTTCTTTATAGGGAGCCGACATGATTCCATCCGATTTGCGTTTTCACAAAGAGCATGAGTGGGTTCGCCTCGATGGGAAACGAGCGACTGTGGGTATCAGCGATTTCGCGCAGGATGCCTTAGGTGATATCGTGTTTCTGGACCTGCCCAAAGTGGGCGTCTCGGTCAAGGTCGGCCAACAGATCGGTGAAGTGGAATCGACGAAAACAACGTCTACGATCTATACGCCGGTGAGCGGAACGGTGAGCCAGATTAACACCGAGCTAAAAGATCGTCCTGAAGTGGTGAATTCCGATCCCTACGGCAAGGGTTGGATCGCGATCATCGATCTTGCCGATCCGGCGGAAGTTGATCAGTTAATGACGGCTGCTCAGTACGAAGCCTTTCTCGCCAGTCAAAAGCATTGAGTCTCCTGTCTATTGGATCTCTGCATCATTGCGTGATTGGATCTCGGTGACGGTCTGCAATGCCTTAATCCACAATGAGTGACTGATCCACATGACTTCTCCAACCCACATCGCGATTCTCGGTGCGGGCCCCGGCGGCTATGTAGCCGCGATCCGGGCGGCTCAACTCGGCGCTCGGGTGACGGTCATCGAGCGAGAGAAGCTTGGTGGAGTCTGCCTCAACTGGGGTTGCATTCCAAGTAAAGCCCTCCTCTCCGTGGTAGAGCTTGGCGACAAACTGAAAAAAGCGGAGGAGCTGGGACTCCTGTTTCAGGGACCTGTCGCCTATGACCTTGCACGGATGGTGTCGCGAAAAGATAAAGTCGTGGCGACCCTTGTGAAAGGGATTACGACGTTGTTCAAGGGGTGGGGCATCGATCACGTGAGTGGGCAGGGAACAATCAAGAATACGCGGACCATCCTGGTCACCAAATCTGATGGGAGTCAGTGCGAGATCCAGGCTGATGCGTTGGTCGTTGCGACCGGATCATCGTGGCCCAACCTTCCTCAATTTCCAATCGATGGACGACAAATTCTGACCAGCCAGCAGATGCTGGATCTTACACAGATCCCGGCCAGTCTCATGATTATTGGCGGCGGTGTGGAGGGCTGTGAGTTTGCCTCATTGTATAGCGGGCTTGGCACGCAGGTGACGATGGTTGAGCTGATGCCACGGGTCTTGCCCTTAGAGGATGAAGAAATCTCATCCACCATGACGCGTGAACTGAAAAAACGTGGCGTCACGGTGCTGACAGGTACCACAGTCGAAAAGGTAGAACAATCACCCGAATTGATTGTGGTGGAGATGAAAGATGGCAGTGCCATCACCGTAGAGAAGCTCTTAGTCTCTGTCGGCCGAGGGCTCAACTCACGAGGAATTGGATTGGAGCAGGTCGGTGTGATCACTGGACGGCGTGGCGAAATTCTGGTTGATGCGCGGCTGGAAACAAATGTGTCGGGTATTTATGCGATTGGCGACGTGACCGGGAAGGCCATGTTGGCCCATGTCGCCTCGACGCAGGGGCAAGTGGCAGTTGAAAATATTCTTGGACATCCGCGGATCATTCAGTATGACGTGATCCCCGCCGGTATTTTTACCTTGCCCGAGATCGGGCGTGTTGGGCTGACTGAGCAGCAGGCTCGGGACCAGGCACAGGCCAGGGGACAGGAGCCCGATCAGGCGGTGAAGATCGGCCGCTTCCGGTACGCAGGTTTGGGCAAGGCGCAAGCCACGGGTGATACCACCGGCTTTTTCAAAGTCATTGCCGATTCCGCAACTGGCAAGATTCTTGGCGTCCATATTCTTGGCGCGCACGCAGCGGATCTGATTCATGAGGCTGCATTGGCATTGCAGGTGGGAGCCACGGTGGATCAAGTGGCCGGGATGATTCATGCCCATCCAACCCTCGCTGAGGGGGTGATGGAAGCGGCAGAGGATGTCGATGGTGCCGCCATTCATCAGCTCCGAAAGCAGGTGGCAAGATGATCAGCTCACTGTTGCTGAAGCTTGGCCTGCTGGCAGTCACGGTGGGCATTGTTTTCTGGATCATAGGGGCCCCTCATAAAACTCCGCATCATGTGTCTGGATTCACCGCCGAACGGCAAGTCGCTCCTGTTCCGGCAACGGGGCCGGACAATCGGGTAGGGCACGCGCCTAGGCAACCTGGTCGCAGTGGCCAGGAGCCGAATAGTGAGATCGTCGCACTTGCGAAGCCATCGTCCACGCCAGTTGGGCCGTTGTTGGATCTCAATCGGGCGAAGGCGGGTGAGCTGGAGGCCTTGCCCGGTATTGGTGCGGTCCTTGCCCAACGGGTGATCGTCTTCAGGGAATCACTCGGAGGGTTTCGGAAGATCGAGGACCTTCGTGAAGTAAAGGGTATCGGTGCCAAGAAATTCGATCAGCTCAAATTGTTGGTGACGGTTTCGACCTCAGATTCAAACGGAACGACGGAGCGACGCGTGCTATGAAGGATGTGAATCAGCAGATCGATCTTATTCGACGCGGCGCCGTGGAGGTGATCCAGCCTGCGGAGCTAGAAACCAAGCTCAAGCGGGCACTCACGGAGGGCCGTCCACTGCGGGTCAAAGCCGGCTTTGACCCGACAGCGCCGGATCTTCACCTTGGACATACGGTTCTGATTCACAAGTTGAAACACTTCCAGGATCTTGGTCACCAAGTCATTTTTTTGATCGGTGATTTTACCGGAATGATCGGTGATCCAACCGGCGTCTCCGAGACTCGCAAGGCGCTGACTAAAGAACAAGTTCTGGAGAACGCCAAAACCTACCAACGGCAGATCTTCAAGATCCTGGATCCTGCGAAGACTGTGATTGAGTTCAACAGTCGGTGGATGGGGGCGATGTCGGCCGACGGACTGATTCAACTGGCTGCCCATTATCGCGTCGCTCGCATGATGGAGCGGGACGATTTCCATAAACGGTATCAAGAACAGAAACCCATCAGCGTCCACGAATTTCTCTATCCGCTCGTCCAGGGCTATGATTCCGTGGCGTTGAAGGCGGATGTGGAACTAGGGGGGACGGATCAAAAATTCAATCTCTTGGTGGGCCGTGAGTTACAGCGCGACTACGGCCAGGAATCGCAAGTCGTCATCACGATGCCCTTGCTCGAAGGGACGGACGGCATCAAGAAAATGAGCAAGAGCGTCGGAAATTACATCGCGCTTGAAGACAAACCTGGGGAGATGTTCGGAAAAGTCATGTCGATCAGCGATGTCTTAATGTATCGATACTATGAGTTGCTGACGACAGAAGACCTTGGGCACGCCAAATCGCTCCACCCAATGGAGGCGAAACAGACACTCGCCGAGCTGATCGTGACTCGATACCACGGTACGGATGCAGGCAAGCAGGCCAGAGCGGAGTTTCAGCAAAAGTTTCAGGCCAAGGAATTTCCGGATGAGCCAGACAAACGTGTTGATCTGAATGAAGATATGTCAGAGAGAGACGTTTGAGGGACATTCCATAAAGCTTGCGAAGCTGATCGCAAAAACGGGTTTGATTTCTAGCGGCAGTGAAGCAAGGCGATTGATCATTCAAGGCGGAATCGAAGTCGATGGCATCAAGGAAACAAATCCCGACAAGCTCATTGCTTTTGAAGTGAATCAACAACGCCGCCTCAAGATCGGGAAAAAGAAGTTTGCGATTGCAGAATTGAAGCCTGACACGTTGAAATGCAGTGTGAAGATACAGCCGCTTTCTTGAAGCCATGTGCATTGCTTGGGGCTACCTTACCTTCTTTCTCATCGCGCATGACCTGCCAGCTGATCTAAGAGTCTATGACCTATAGAGAGAGATTGATGGGCTTCGAGCGCTGGCGGTCCTGCCGGTAATCCTGTTTCATGCCGGTTTTCCAACATTCAGTGGCGGCTTTGTCGGCGTCGATGTCTTTTTCGTCATCAGCGGGTATCTCATCACCTCAATCATTCTCGCCGAGAGACAGGCAGTCACCTTCACGCTTGTCGGGTTTTTGAGCGCCGAGCGAGACGCATTCTGCCTGCATTGTTTGTGGTGATGGGTGTGTGCTCGGTATTCAGTTGGCTCTGGTTGTTGCCGAGCGACATGAAAATGTTTTCCCAAAGTTTGGTCGCCGTTCCCTCGTTTACCTCAAACATCTTATTCTATCTCACGAGCAGCTACTTCGAGCCTGCCGCCGAGCTCAAACCTCTGTTGCATACCTGTAGTCTGTCCGTTGAAGAACATATTATCTGCTCTATCCAATCATGTTGCTCATCGCCTGGCGCTTCGGCAAGAGATGTATTGTGATCATCCTTATTCTGCTCACCCATTAGCTTAGCGGCAGCACATTATGGTTCGACTACTGATCCCTCTTTCACGTTCTTTCTCTTACCGACGCGTGCGTGGGAGATATTGATCAGCGCACTTGTCTTATTCCATGCATTCAGTACTAGTACGTATATCCCCCCCCCTCGCAGCCCATTCTCAGTCCTCTGTTGTCCGGCAGATCCTCTGCATTCTTGACCTGATGCTGTGCGCTTATTTCTGAGCGTTCGACGCGCTAACGCCGTATCCCAGTGTCTATACGTTGTTGCCTACTATAAGCACCGCCTGCATCATCCTGTTTGCAACGCAAGAAACACTTGTGAGCAAACTCCTCTGACACACGTATCTCGTTGTAATCTACCTCATCAGTTACAGCGCCTACTTATTACATCAACCCCTGTTTGCCCTATCTAGGCATCTCTCCATCTAGCCCCCAATCACTCATTGCTGTATTCGTTAATCGTCGCCTCTTTATTGTTATCGTACCTCAGCTGTAAGTACGTTCAGACACCTTTTCTTGCAATCAATCCTTCACACTTAAGCAGTTGTTTACTATTGTAGTCTCCTGCAGTGTCTCTTTTATCTCATTCTCGTTGATTTTTACTTCAACTTGTATTCCCCAATCTTATCTCCAACTAAGTCATCGTATCTCAACTTGCTCAATTTGATGAACTCTGTTGTATGTCCTAGATGTTAAAGTACATCCCTGTCTCCTATAGTCTATCGTGGTGATAAACTCAATGTCAAAGTTGCGCTATTAATCTATTCTATAGCCTTCACCCTGAGCTTCTAGCTCATCAACACCTTAACCAGCCACTCTCTTATCTTCTTGAATATGAGCTTCTTACATTGTCCTCCTATCTTGGGTGTCTATCCAGTCGATAGGGGAAGCACCCATCGATGCCCTGAACACAACGAAGAAGCATTGATCATGTAAGGAGAGCATCACGATCTTGAAATTTTGATATTCGCAGGATACTGGACTATGTACGTTGAAAGTCCGCTGCTGGACATTGTTTCCAGCAATGTCAGAAAAAGCACCCCGGACGACGAGAGAGTGAAACTCATCAAGGAAGCGTTCGTCGATTCGATTATACGGTATATCAAAACAGGCAAGACCGTGATCTTAGTGTACCCCATCCCGTAGGCCAGCTTTCACATCCCTCGCTATTTGGCCAAAGCACGCGATGTTCTCGAATGTATCATAACAGTGACCGCGAATTGACGATCAGTTACGAAGCCTACAAGGCCAGGAACAAAGAAACTATACATGTCTTCGACAGCATCGGTGAGCATCCCAATCTGATTCGCATACTACCAGACACGATCTTTTGCAATACGTACATCGAACGAGCTGCGTGCTCACGTCAATGGCTATTCTCTCTATCTTGACGAGTTTCATCTCTCAAACCTGCGCGCACGTTTCGTTGTCCAGAACATAATGAAGCATATTGTCAGCTTTCCCTGACGTGCCGCACCCTCTGATCTATAACCCACTGCCCCCGTGGACTGATGAGCGAAAAGTGGAGTAGTTTTCTTGACTTGCTGTGAAGTACCCGCGTAGGATGCAAATCAGCGAGCGGGCGTAGCTCAGTGGTAGAGTCCTTGCTTCCCAAGCAAGTTGTCGTGGGTTCAAATCCCATCGCCCGCTCCAATTTTTTCGACTCCTTCTGCCGCCGATTTCCCCATCCCAGTCCTATCCATCACGGTTTAATTGGAAATCTGGCCATATCCTTCCATTTTGAACCACCTATTCGGTTAGTTCAACCTAGAGGGGGATTGGAGTCTTCCTGACACAGCTGTTAGGAATACTTCTCTACTTTTCAAGGCTCGGCTGGATTCACTAGGGAGGACCAAACATGCGGCTGAAACGGATTAAGAGTTACATTCTTGGTTTGTTACTTGTCGTGAGTCTTTCTGCTTGTGGAGGCGACGGTGATACACCGACTCCTCCTCCTGCAATAGCCTCTGCAACCTCTGCCGAGGGGCTTTGGACTGGGACTACCGACACCAATCGGACTGTTAAGGCGCTTGTACTCGACGATGGTGTCTACTGGCGCCTACTACTATTCTGATGATTAGCACCCCATCTATCATTCGCGGGCTTCATCCAAGGGGATAGCAGCTCACAAAATGGCGTCTTTCACCTCCTCGAAGCGCTAAGAGACTTCAATCCGCATCGACGCGGAATACTCGAAGCCCTCAGATCAATGGCAGTTATGCTATGAAGCAAATATTTGAATGGCACGATTGTCTATCAAGCTGGCGCCGTTCAAAGTACGTTTACGATGACCTCACATACAGCGATGAGTATGACTTCGACTCCAGATATGAATGCCATCGCGGGAACCTATGCTGGTTTTGTTAGCCGCGAACTGAAACCGTCACGATGTTGTCAGTATCGACCACCAGGAGCAATCTCTGGTGAGTTCCAGTACGAGGTCACAAATGTATCTTCACCGGCTCATTTTCACCACCGCGCGCACAGGGAAATGTATATGATGTGACCGTCACATTTGGTCAATCAAGCTACGTGCAGCAACAGGAACGAGACAGTAACCGGTATAGCATTCTATGAGGCCGAGTGCTAAAAGACTATATGAGTGCAGCATTGAATAGTACGAGAACGGACGGAGTATCGTCTTTATCGGCACGAAGCCGTAATCATAGAGCGCTTCCAAACGGCCAGTTCTCTTAGGGCGAAACGTCCGGGGAAGTTTCATTTTTGGAGGCCGTTACAGCCAATGTCTTCTCTGAGTAGCACAATCTCCTCACCAACGAAACTCCGAAAAGCGATATGACCGCTCTCATCGATCCGCACAGTTCTAGCGACCGCATTCCTCCCAACAGCTGTTCTGATGTTGCTTACATCGGTTGGCAGCCGTTGCCGCTGGCGATGCCTCGCATAGGATTCTCCTATGCCTTTCCGTATCTATTCCAACTTCACGAAAGGATCAGTCATGACGCAGAAACAGATGCTTCTGCTTTGCGCCGCAGCATTTCTTGGTGGAACAGTCGGCGGCGTGCTGAGTACTCAGTTACTTTCACCAAGGTCGGCTGAGGCGCAGAAGACGAATGGGGTGCATGCCGAGGAGTTCTTGCTGCTGGACGCTAAAGGGAAAGCCCGAGCCGGTCTCGGGTTGGACGCGAATGGCGAAGTCGGGCTTGTACTCATGAGCAAAGACGGCAACCGCACTCTAACCCTCTCCCCTGATGATCCATCGGTCATCAAATTGGTTGAGCGCGGTGGCCGGATTCTCTGGGGGGCGCCGTAACTTGCGCGTGAAGAGGGAAGCCCCGTTAGACCGCTTTTTGGACTAATCCAGAACGCAAACAGCGCGTACAGACGCGGATACGCTTATGACTCCCATCCACCACCGCACGAACAGTTTGAAGATTGGGGTTGAACACTCGCCTGGTTTTGTTGTTCGCGTGACTTACATTGTTGCCCGATACAGGCTTCTTTTGGCAAATCTCACACATCCATGCCACGGTCGTTCTCCTTCTTAACGAAATGAACCTGATGAAAATCGGATGATAGTACCACAGCTGCATGAATGGTCACAAGCACGAGGTGTACGTTCATAAGCAAAAGAGAATAGTTTTTAGTAACGGGATGAGCCTCTGTGGCTATAACTGAGCTTGACAAGTTTTGCTGCCCTCTCCTATTGTGCTGCCAGTATAACTCCAGAGTAAGGGAAGAGGGTGCAACTCCCTCGCGGTCCCGCCGCTGTGAATGGGGACGAAACCCGGAACAGCCACTGGCATGGCTGTGAAGCGTTGTTCGTGAGTCGTGCACGCGTACATTGTGACGCGAGATGCAACTCACGAGGTATGTTTCACCTACATGCTGGGAAGGCACGGGGAGTAGGGTGAACCATGAGCCAGAAGACCTGCTCGGAGAAGTGACCAGTGTTCCCTCGAGGCTGGGGAACGGGTGAGGATGAAGAAGCGGGTGCAATCCTCAAGGTCTGTGTAGGCCTTGGGGATTTTTTCTTTTGAAGCGATGGCAAGGATATCACTTCGTCATAACCGTGCTCCCGGTGGCGCTGGCGGTGTTGTTCGCGCTAGCAGCCGACAGTGGGCAAGGCGAGTCAGGTGAGATGAAGCGACGACAGCAGGGAATCCTCACCGGTATGCCGTTCATGGCCCATGTCTCAACACGATCATTTCTGGATGATGCCGGACATCGAATCTATTTGGCCAAGCCACCAGCTCGCATCGTGTCGCTGGCTCCGAGTATTACCGAAATGCTGTTCTCGATTGGGTTGGAAGAACAAATCGTTGGCGTCACGGAGTTTTGTGACTATCCGTCAGCAGCGAAGTCCAAAGCCAAGGTGGGGTATGCCAATCCCAGTGTGGAAGCCATCATCACACTCAGGCCGGAATTGGTATTGGCACCCAGGGACTTTCTCCGTCCCGACCTGCAGGCGAAGCTCGAACAGCTCAAAATTCCTGTGTTCGTGCTCGATGCGCACACATTGGAGGATATCCCACTTCACATTCATACGTTGGGACAGATGTTTGAGAAAGTCTCGGCAGCCAACGCGGTGACTCAACTGATGCGTCAGCGCATTACTGAGATTAGACGCAAGGTTGAGCCCTTACCAGCCAGACGTGTCCTGTATGTCCTGAATAGCCAGCCGTTGATTACCGTGGGGCCTGGAAGTTTCATCCATCAGATGATCGGTGTGGCAGGAGGGATGAACATTGCGACGCAGGCGAGCGACGCCTATCCGAGACTGAGCATGGAGACCGTGTTAAAGGAAGATCCGGAGGTGCTGATTTTCCCAAGCGGAGACGTGGAAACGGTGCCACGCAGCGAGCAACAGCAGTGGCGGCGATGGGACTCGCTTTCCGCCGTGAAACACCAGCGTTTCCATGAGGTCTCATCGAGTCTGTTGAATCGTCCTGGGCCTCGCGTTGTTGAGGGGTTAGAACAACTGGCTCGAGCCATCCATCCGGACGCGTTCGGTTCCAGTAATGGTGCGCTTCGTCCGTGAGGATCTGTTGAAACAGCTTCCAGCCATGGTTCAGCCTGAGTCCTGCACGGAAGTCTCATCCCATCAAACCTGGCCGTATGGTCTCTCAAGGCGTGATCCTCACGAACTCACGCTGGATGGCGACACTTGGAGTTCTTAGCCTCACGGCCATTGCGGTGGGCCTGATCTGTCTCCACTTCGGTGCCCAACCGATTGCGTATGGGGAGGTCTTACGAGCGTTGTTTGACACGGTCAGCTTGAAGGACAGCACTGATGAGACATCGGATATTGCCAAAACCATTCTGCTGCAGGTCCGACTGCCGCGGATCTTGCTGGGCTTTTTGGTTGGCTGCTCCCTGGCTTCTGTGGGAGTCGCCTTGCAGGCACTGTTACGGAATCCGTTGGCCGATCCCTATGTGCTGGGCGTTTCCAGCGGTGCCGCGCTTGGAGCGGCAGTGGGAATTTTGTTTGGAGTAGGAACCACCGTTCTTGCGGAAACTGCGTTGCCTGCCTGTGGATTTGCCGGGGGCCTCTTGGCGCTTGTCGTGATCTATCGAATGGCTGCCACCTATGGCCAGCTGCCGATCCACAGCCTGCTGTTGACCGGAGTGATTCTCAACGCCATCTTTTCAGCCTTGATTATGTTCATTACGTCGATCCTCGAACCGAATCGTTCGTATGGCATGATGGCCTGGTTGATGGGAACACTCACCGCTCCCACCTACGGTAGCCTGGTTGCACTCATCATCTATCTCTCGATCGGCCTCTTCCTGCTCTTTCGTCATATGCGCGTCCTCAACATCTTAGCGTTAGGAGAAGAGTCTGCCCGTACGCTTGGTATCGATACAGAACGGGCGAAGCGGTCTCTGTTTGTCTTGACGGCATTGGTGACGGGAGCGGTGGTGTCTGTCAGCGGCATGATTGGCTTTATCGGTATGGTCGTTCCCCATGCCGTACGACTGGTGATCGGCGCCGATCATCGATTGCTCCTTCCCGCGTCGGCGTTGGTTGGAGGCACTTTCCTGATGAGTGCCGATACGGTGGCGCGGACGCTGATCGCTCCGACGGAGATTCCTGTTGGTATTATCACCGCTCTGGCCGGCGGACCGTTCTTTGTGTACCTCTTGCTCTGGCGAAAGGATCGCTTGGCATGAGTGGGACGAGTCAACATCGAGCGATAGGAATCATGAGCAGTGACTCAATCCCTCTCCAAGAGCGAGACCATGCCTATGATATCAGGTCTGTTCGGTTTCGCTATCCAGTCGCATGCATCACAAGCGACCAGATGGATTCTCGATGACATCTCCTTTCATGTGCAAGAAGGAGAGGTGCTGGGTGTTGTTGGTCCGAACGGATCTGGGAAAACTTCCTTGTTGAAAGTACTGGCTCGACTGATGACTCCCCAGCAAGGCCGTATCAACTTATTCGGACAGGATGTCGCGGCGAAGACTCAACGGGAAGTCGCCTGTATGATTGGAGTCGTTCCACAAGATTCACAGATGCTCTTTCCCTTTACTGTGGCTGAAAGCGTACTGATGGGGCGATTCCCCCATCAGTCTCGGGACCGATGGATTAGTGGATTCGGATGGGAAAGTCGAGAAGATCTGGCTATCGCGGAACAGGCGATGATGACGATGGACATCGTTCACTTGGCTCATCGATCGGTGACAGACCTGTCCGGCGGTGAGCGGCAGCGGACCGTGATCGCGCGAGCGCTTGCGCAGACGCCAAAAGTCTTGCTGCTCGACGAACCGACCGCGTTTCTGGATCTGCAACATCAGGTTGAAATCTGCTCGGTATTGCGCCGATTGAGAGATGAGGGTGGCTTAACCGTCGTCCTTGTCTCCCATGATTTGAATCTGGTGAGTCAGTATTGCGACAGAATTCTGTTGTTGGATCGTGGACAGATCGTACGACTTGGTGGCCCAGACGAGGTGATTGAGCCGGAGGTCCTGGAATCCGTGTACCGTTGCCGAGTGTTGGTCGATCGGCATCCGAGTTCCGGATTACCTCGGATCACGCTCCCCGGTCGCCATGTGTCTGGTGACGCATGAGTATGAGAACGGGCAAAATCGCACTGCTTCATCTTGAGACGGTTCCCGGTGCGATCGAGCGCAATCGATACATGATTGTCGAGGCTATCAAGCATGCTGCAACGACCGGAGCTGAGTGGATCGTGACACCGGAGCTCGCGGTCTGTGGACTTCAGTTCGCGCACGTCGTCGGTTCGGATTGGATACAGCCGCAGCCTGACCCATGGATGCAGCAGGTCTGCACGTTGAATAAGACATTGAAACGAACCATATTTCTTGCGTGTCCGGAGCGAGACGGTCAGCGGCTCTATAACTCGGTGTTTGTCATCGGGCCAACCGGCGAGATTATCGGCAAACATCGCAAGATCAATGTGGCGAGTGATTCCCTCTCTTGGTCAAGTCCTGGTGACAGTGCCGCTCCGATCGACTGCGATGGCGTCAGGGTGGGAGTACTCGTGTGTGCCGATGTCTATACGCCGAATATCGCTCGGGCCATGAAGTTTGAAGGTGCGCAGATGTTTGTCTCGCCGGCATCGTGGGGTCCTGGCCTTCACGGTCCAAATGGGGAATGGGAGCAACGGACTCATGAAACAGGGCTCCCATTGATTGTCTGTAACCGAACCGGCGCAGAAAAGACATTGGACTTCTGGAAGGCGCCGAGCTTAGTTGTGAAGGACGGGATGCGATTGCTCGCGCATACGTCCGAGCGATCTGCGGTCCTCACGTTCGACTGGGATTTCGATCGCATGGTGCCGCGCTCTTCACGATACTCGATCGACTATATCCGGAATTCGCACACCGGCTGATTATGATGAAGGTGAGCCACCAAGAGGAGTGGCCAAGGTAATCTGAGGTGAGCAGGATGAGAATGCACCGCTCTCCTGCAGAAGTCGTCTGGTGCAGAACAATCATTCGGGAGGGATTCGTTAGGTCATACCGTCAGCGACGGGGAAGATGGTGCAACTCCATCACGGTGCCGCCACTGTAAGCGGGGAGTGACTCTGCCGGATGCCACTGTGTGCCTCGGCACATGGGAAGGCGCAGAGAAGCCATGAGCCGCAAGTCAGGAGACCCAGCTGCCGGGACGATAGACACCCTTCGAGTCAAAGGGAGGTTTTCATGTCGTGGTTTTGTGTTCCTCGTGTGTTGTATGTGTGTGCCCTTGTTCTATGGACCTTCGCGTGGGTCTATCCCACATCGGCTCAAGAAGTTGCGATGGCCGACCAACCGGAGCTCCAAGCTCCGGATGTCGTCATCAGTGCAACCAAGACCGAAATCCCCGCCAAGCAAGTCACCAGCGCTGTGGAAGTGATTACCGGTGAAGACCTGCAGCAGCGAAAAATACGAACCGTTGCAGAAGCGCTTCGATGGGCATCAGGGCTGGCTGTTTTTCAAAGCGGAGGACTCGGAACAACAGTCGGCGTACGAATGCGTGGAGGAACGCCACAGCAGACGCTTGTCTTGATTGATGGCGCGATCGTCAACAGTGCCACGGACGGAAGTTACGATTTCGCCAACTTGACGTCGGATAACATCGAACGGATCGAAATCTTGCGAGGGAGCCAGAGCATGCTCTGGGGATCGGATGCGATGGGCGGGGTGATCAATATCACGACAAAGCGTGGACGAGAGAAACCCAACATCTCCGGCTTTGTAGAGTATGGATCGTTTAGCACCATTCGAGAAGGAGGGAGCCTGTCCGGTAAGAAAGGCCCCATTGATTTTTCTGGATCGATTACACGTTTGGATACGGCCGGCTTTTCAGCCATCAACTATCGGCGTGGCGCGGCCGAGCGTGATGGCTATCACAACTGGCAGGGGTCGGTTCGGCTGGGAGCGGACCTACCGAAGGATGGCCGGTTAGAATTTAGTTTTCGCTGGTTGGATGGCATCGTGAATTTCGACGGCTTTGGGTTTAATCCCACTACCTTCGCGTTAGATCCGGCTGATATGTTTGGCGCCAGATCAAAAAGTACCCAATACATCTTTGCAGGAAACTATATGCAGCCGATTACCGCCTGGTGGTCACAGAAACTGACCTTGTCACGGGCGACTGAGAATCTTGTGAGTGATGGTGGCGCAGTGGAACGTAATCTTGTGACCGGAACCACGGGACTGATCGGCTTCCCGTTCAAGTCTCAAATTGAAACAACCAGTAATCGGCTCGAATGGCAGCACAATATTCAAATTGGGAAACCTTTATCCTTAACGGCAGGGTATCAGTTTCGAGAACAGAGGGGAGACAATCGTGATCTTCTCACCAACACGACGGTATTCGAGAACAGATCCGTCAGTAGCCATGCCGGATTTGGAGAGGCCCAGTTGAATCTGTGGGACCGAGTGTTTGGTACGGCGGGCATTCGACAAGACGAGTACAACGTGTTTGGAAGCGCCACCACCTACCGAGTCACAGGCGGATATCTCCATCGGGAAACTGGCACGAAACTACGAGGCAGTTATGCGACGGGATTTCGAGCTCCGACGATCAATGAACTATTTTTCCCTGGATTCGGCAACCCAAATTTGAAACCTGAAAAGAGCCAAGCGCTCGATGTGGCTATCGAACAGGCATTGCCTCATGATCGAGGAAGCATCAGCGTCGGCTACTTTTGGACCCGCTACCGAAATCTGATCTTGTCGGTGTTTGATCCAGCCGAGTGTACGGCTCCTGGCTCGTTTGGATTTTGCGCGCAGAACGTCGGGTTGGCCAAAGCGGAAGGTGTGGAAGTGAGCACCAAGTTGAAACTCTATCGTGATGGCCCTTGGATTAAGAGTTTGGACCTGCGCATTCAGTATACGTACGCAGCGACGCGGGATATCAGCAGTGGATCGGATTCACGTCTTCCCAAGTGGCCGCTCCATCAAATTTCGACAATCCTCAGTTATCAACCTATAGAAAGTTTGCGAGCCAATCTGGAGGGGCGTTATGTCGGCGAACGGTTCGGCAATGTAGGGAATGGTAATCCAACCCCATCGTTTGTGGTCTGGAATCTGTCTGCGAGCTATGACGTGACGAAGTCCGTGCAGGCCTATCTCCGTTTGGACAACATCTTCAACGAGAAATACGAAGAGACCCTGTTTTTCGGCACACCGATTCGGTCGATTTTCGGAGGAGTACGAATTAATTATGACCTGCCTCTCTAGAGTTGCATGAAACGTTATCCACGATTGGTTATTGCCGGGACACACAGCGGTGTCGGGAAGACAACCGCAACCTTGGCGATTCTGGCGGCCTTTCGGAAACGGGGCCGCCAGGTCCAGCCGTTCAAGGCGGGGCCAGACTTCATTGATCCAAGCCATCATCGGGCGGCCACTGGCCGCCCGTCTCGCAATCTTGATGGTTGGGTGCTTGGTGCAGACTGCAACCGTGAGATCTTTGCTCACGCCGCGGCTGATGCGGATCTTTCCATTATCGAAGGCATGATGGGGCTGTTCGACGGCAGTTCACCGGTGAATGGCATCGGCAGCACAGCGGAATTGGCCAAGCAGCTGGAGGCGCCGGTTGTTTTGGTCGTCGATGGAAGCGCCATGGCTCGTTCTGCCGCAGCGATGGTGGCGGGCTATGCGCGCTTCGATCCTGCACTCCGTGTGGCAGGAGTCCTGTTCAATCGTGTTGGAAGTGATGGCCATTACCAGCTATTGAGGGCAGCAGTGGAACAAGAGACAGCTGTGACTCCTGTCGGGTACTTGCGTCCAGATGTTGCACTGACCATTCCCGATCGGCATCTTGGACTGGTCATGGCTATGGAACAACGACGATGGCCAGCTCTATCATCGCTTGGCGAAGGCCGCACTGGAGACGATCGATCTGGATGGTATTGAAGCCCTTGCCCATTCGTCTGGCATGTTGCCGAAAGCCATATCTCCACCGGTGATTAAGAGTCCAGGCGGTACGATTCGAATCGGCGTGGCACAGGATCAGGCGTTTTGTTTTTACTATCCCGACAATCTTGAATTGCTGGAAGCGGCCGGTGCTGAAATCATCACGTTTTCGCCTTTGCATGACGACTTACTGCCGGACGTCGAGATGCTCTATCTCGGCGGTGGCTATCCGGAATTGTATGGTGCGGCGTTGGCCAAGAACATTGCTATGCGCGCAGCCATTAGGCGATTTGCCGAGCGAGGCGGCGTGATCTATGCGGAGTGTGGCGGGTTGATGTATCTCATGGAGTCTATCCGAGATTTCGAAGGATGCTCGCATGATATGGTCGGGATCTTTCCAGCCGAAACGGCCATGCAGAAACCAGGCCTCACGCTGGGATACAGAACCGTGGAATGTTCACGCCGCAGCATTCTCGGCGATGTTGGTGCCACGGCACGAGGCCATGAGTTCCATTATTCCACGCTGGTTGCGAGGGGGCCGCTGCAGTATGCCTGTGCACTGCGTGATGCTGCAGGACTCTCGAAGGGACAGGATGGACTCATGAAGGGCAACGTGCTGGCGCTCTATACTCATCTGCACTTTGCCAGTCAACCGACGATTGCAGCGTCGTTGGTTGAGTCGGCACGTCGTGCAGCTAGTTACGTATCCGCACCGGCTAGGAGATTGCTAGGAGCAGAGCGATGAGAGGGCCGGTTCAGAAGACCTGCGAGCACTGTGGCCACACTTTCGAGTGTGGCGGATACCAGTGCTGGTGTGGCAAGCTCGGCATTACCGAGCAACAGATGGATTGGGTTGCAGCGCGGTATCAGGATTGTCTCTGTTCTCATTGTTTGGGAAAGATCGCAACTGGTGAGCTGGGACCTCAGCTCAATGTGACTAGCAATAACCAGGGCGAGCGAGCGAGGCAATAATGAGAACCAACGGCCAATTCTCCGACGCTGAGCGGGCAGCTGTTTACCGGGCGATTTTTGAGCGCCGTGATGTGCGCCGGAATTTTCTGGCGACGCCGATTCCAGATGCGGTGATGATGAGGCTGCTGACGGCGGCGCATCATGCGGGATCGGTGGGATTTATGCAGCCGTGGGACTTTGTGGTCATCCGTAATCGTGCGACGAAACACGCAGTGAAGAATCTCTTTATCGACGCCAATACCAAGGCGTCCACCCGGTATGCAGGCGCCAAGGGGGAATTGTACCGGCAGTTGAAGCTGGAAGGCATCGAGGAAGCGCCGGTCAATCTGTGCATTACGTGCAGTCGGCGGCGCGGCGGGCCGCACGTGCTTGGCCGCTCCACGGTGCGAGCAACGGACTTGTATAGCACCTGTTGCGCCGTTCAGAATCTCTGGCTGGCTGCGAGGGCCGAGGGCATCGGCGTCGGTTGGGTCAGTATTTTAGATCACAAGAAGCTAAAACAAGTGATCGGCGTACCTCAATCGGTGACGATCCTTGCCTATCTCTGCCTTGGCTATGTATCCAAGTTTGAAGACCGACCGGATCTAGAAGCAGCCGGATGGCGGAGTCGGGTTCCGGTTGGCCGGTTAATTCACGACGAGTCATGGGGCAATCGGATTCATGACAAGAGAGGGGATGGGGATGCGCATCACCAAGGTCTATACAAGAACGGGGGACGCAGGAAAAACCAGGCTGGCCGGCGGACAACAGGTGTGGAAAGACAGTCTGCGGGTCGAAGCCTACGGCACGATCGATGAGTTGAATGCATCGGTTGGCGTCGTGCGGGCGATGAATGCTGACGTCGTGGACGAATACACAGCGGCAGCGCAGCTCGAAGAAGAGCTGCGCTGGGTACAGAACAAATTATTCGATGTAGGCAGCATTCTGGCGACGGCACCGGGACAAACGTTCAAAAATATGCCGCACGTGGGGGCACAGGATGTCACCCGCCTAGAAAAGTTGATCGATCGGTGCCAGAAAGATCTGGAGCCGTTAAAGGAATTCATTTTGCCGGGTGGCGGGAAAGTATCCGGATTTCTTCATCAAGCTCGAACGGTTTGCCGTCGAGCTGAGCGGTTGTGTGTAGCCCTCTCAAAAACAGAACCGGTCGATTCGACGATCATCAAGTTCGTCAATCGGCTCAGCGATGCACTGTTTGTGTTGGCCCGTTGGGTCGCCAAGACGCAGGGCGAACCGGAGTTCTTATGGGAACGTGATGTCGCCAAGAAAGCCGAGTAACCGCCGACCGACGCGACGAGCCAAAGGCCGTCTCATTCTTGTGCTAGGCGGGGCGTCGTCTGGGAAAAGTGAGGCGGCGCTCAAGTTAGCCGGCTCACGAGGGCCGCGCGCATTCGTTGCCACAGGGCAGGGATTGGATGATGAAATGGCGGCACGAATCGCTCGGCACCAGGCCACACGTTCGGCGGATTGGGAGACAGTTGAAGAGCCGCTCGAACTGGAGGCATGGTTTGCCACGCAGGGGCTTCGGTACCGGACGATTCTCTTCGATTGCGTGACATTGTGGTTGAGTAATCTGGTTGGAACCGGCCTCAAAGAATCGGTCATTCTCGCTCGAGCTGGAACGCTTGTGCAGAGGATGCGGACTGCAGCGGCCAGGGTGGTCATCGTCAGCAATGAGTTGGGCTTCGGACTAGTTCCAGCTGAGCCGGCGACACGAGCGTTTCGCGATCTTGCCGGACGGGTGAACCAGCAGATTGCCGCTGGAGTGGATGAAGTGCATCTGATCGTGAGCGGACTATCGCTTCGCTTGAAGTAAATAGAGGAGCCGTCATGTCGATACAGGACCTGTGCCGTCGTATTCAGCCGGTCGATATTAGTCTACAGAAAAAAGCACAAGCCCGATTGGATCGGCTGACCAAACCGCTTGGGAGTCTCGGACGCCTGGAAGAATTAGCGGCGTCCTACGTCTCCATCACCGGTGAGGTGAAGCCCAATGTTCCACGCGGCGTGGTCTTTACTTTTGCCGCTGATCACGGAGTGACTCTGGAAGGGGTGAGCGCCTATCCTCGGGAGGTCACCCCTCAAATGGTCTTGAACTTTCTGCGGGGTGGGGCTGGCGTGAATGTGTTGGCAAAGCATGCCGGCGTGGATGTGCGCGTGGTGGATATCGGTGTCGATTATGAGTTTGGCGCTGTGCCCGGTCTGCTTGCTCGAAAAGTTATGAAGGGCACGAACAATCTGGCGGTGGAATCGGCGATGACACGCAGCCAAGCAGAGCAGGCTGTGATGATCGGAGTTGAACTGGCGACAGAAGTCGTGCGAGAGGGGATCGGTCTGATCGGCACCGGTGAGATGGGTATCGGCAATACGACACCCAGTGCCGCTATCACGGCGGCGATGACCGGTCGGCCTGTGGCCGATGTAACCGGATGCGGAACCGGCATCGACGAATCCAGTCGTCGGCATAAGATAGCAGTGATTGAGCGGGCGCTCGATCGTCATCGTCCCGACATCATGGATCCACTCGATGTTCTGACAAAAGTTGGCGGGCTGGAGATCGCTGGATTGGCGGGTTTGATACTTGGGGCGGCGGCAGCCCGGGTGCCTGTCGTGCTGGATGGGTTCATCGCTGGGGCGGCGGCATTGATTGCCGTTGGGCTTCAGCCCTTGTGTCGTGAGTATCTCATCGCCTCCCATCGCTCGGTCGAGCAGGGCCATCGCGTGGTCTTGGACCATCTGAGATTGAAGCCGCTGTTGGATCTCGACTTGCGTCTTGGCGAGGGTACGGGGGCCTGTTTGGGAATGGATTTGGTCTGTGCCGCAATCAAGATCTATACGGAGATGGCAACCTTCGATGAAGCGGGCGTGTCTGACAAGGTGTAACGATGGGAACTGCTGCCCGTCCATTTATCTTTGCCTGGCACTTTCTGACGACGATTCCGTTGAGCCGGACCCATCATGAGCCCACCGCGCCGGAACTAGCTGCATCGATGGCCTGGTATCCCGTCATTGGTTTGCTGATCGGCGGCGGGCTCATCGTGGCGGACTTTGGATTGACGGCAATTCTCTCACCGGCGGTCGTGAATGTGCTGCTGATTATCCTATTGGTGCTGTTGACGCGAGGGCTTCATCAGGACGGGTTGGCTGACACATTAGATGGATTGGCGGGGGGCCGTACACCGGTAGAACGGCTTTCGATCATGCGCGATCCCCGTATCGGTGCGATCGGCGCCACAGGACTTTTTCTCTCACTGATTCTCCGGTATGCAGGATTGATGGCTCTGCCGCTTGAGTTGCGGCTCCCTGCCGTGCTCTGCATGCCGGCAATGGGACGTTGGGCGATGGTCATGCTGGCTTGGATTTCGCCCTATGCCAGATCGGAAGGAGGATTGGCAGCGCCGTTCCTCACTCATCTGTCGTGGCGGCACGTGGCCATATCCACGGTGGTCTTGACGATTGCTCTGGCAGGAGGCTTTGGGGCGGTTGGTGCATGTCTGATCCTCCTCGCTGGGGCTCCGATCGTACTCGTTGGCTGGTCAGCCTGCCGCAGCTGGTTCGGTGGGATCACTGGGGATACGCTTGGGGCTATGAATGAAGTGATCGAAATTCTCTTCCTGCTTACTCGTTCCACTCCTGCTCCGGTTACCATGACCGGCGGCGAACTCCTTATCGCTTCTGCGCTTGACGGGATATGTGGCGATCCCCGCTGGGCTACCGCATCCAGTCCGTATGATGGGCCGGTGCATTGCATGGCTCGATCACCGGGTCCGAAAGATCTGTCGAAGTGACACCAGCCTTCGCATTGCAGGGATCTGTCTGGCCGGAGGGTTGCCGATTATGACCTATTGTCTCGGCGCTGTCATCATTCAAGAGGCCGAGCACTTCGCAGGGTGGCTGGGATCGGCCCTGTCAATTGGATTGGCCTCGACCACCCTTGCCGCACGGGATTTGTGGGATCACGTCCGTGCGGTGGATGATCCGCTCCAAGCCGGCGATCTTCCTGCTGCCCGTGGAGCTGTGGCCATGATCGTGGGGCGGGACACAGCGGAGCTCTCCGAATCCGAGGTGGCCCGTGCGACGGTGGAAACGGTCGCAGAAAGTGTGTCAGACGGTGTGATTGCGCCGTTGTTGTATCTGGCGATCGGAGGTGCCCCATTGGCCTTGGCGTACAAGGCCGTCAATACATTGGATTCCATGATCGGCCATCGTGATGAGCGCTATGCCGATCTTGGCTGGGCATCGGCTCGGCTTGATGATCTGGTGAACTGGATTCCTGCCCGGCTTTCGGCAGTGCTGCTTCTCCTGGGTGCAGGTCTCATTACTCAACAGCTGGAACGGATTCGCAACGGATGGCGAGTGCTTGAGCGAGATGGCAGTCTCCATCCCAGTCCTAATAGTGGCAGGCCTGAAGCAGCGATGGCCGGGATTTTGGGGATACGGTTGGGAGGCACTAACTTCTATGAGGGTATTGCGCAAGACCGTCCTATCCTTGGTGCGGAGGGACGGAGCGCAGAGCCAAGCGACATTCCGTTGGCGGCAACCATCATGGTGGCAGCTTCGGTGCTGGGGGTCATTTCTGGCGGTGGGGATCAGATGGCTCGTCTGAGGGCACGCTTGCATGGCGGGGATATCTACAGTGCCGCCCGAGAACTGGAACGTGATCCCACCGAGATTCTTGATTTCAGCGCCAGCATCAACCCACTAGGGCCCTCTCCACAAGTCTGGAAAGCCATCACCGCGTCCAGACATCTGTTGAACCATTATCCAGATCCCAACTGTTGGGATCTGCGACAGGCATTGGCCACATTCTGGCGTATTGATCCGGAACAGATCGTAGTCGGTAACGGTTCCACAGAGTTGATTGAGGCGCTCCCTCGCGCACTGGGGATTCATCGGCTCCTTGTCGTTCAGCCCACCTTTTCCGAATATGCTGCCGCAATGGTGCGAGCCGGAGGACAGGCCACGGCGCTCTTTGCTGACCGAAACGATCAGTATGCCATCCCAATCGACCGTCTGTGCCATGTAATGGAAGCAGGGCGGCATGATGGTCGTTCTATCGATGGCGTCGTGCTCTGTCATCCCAACAGTCCAACGGGGCAAGCCTGCTCAGCCGAGGATGTTGCACGGTTAGCGAAGGCTACCCGTCGGCGAGGGCTCTGGCTGGTGATCGACGAAGCATTTGCCGACTATTGTCCAGAGCGATCTGTCCTGCCGCATGCGGCCTCCTGGCCGCATGTTGTAGTCTTGCGCAGCATGACCAAATTCTACGCTTTGCCGGGACTGCGGGTGGGATTCGCAGTAGCGACGCATGCAGCCATCCGACGATTGCAACAGCAGCTTCCACCGTGGTCCGTCAGCATGATGGGGCAAGTTGCCGCGCTCGCTGCTGTGACCGATACGGCACATGCGCAAAAGAGTCTGCGATTCATGGCACGAGAGCGTGAACGGTTGAGAGCATTGCTGGCGGCCTTGCCTGGCTGTGTGGTGATGCCGACATACGCGAATTACTTCCTTGTTGAATTGCCTCGCGGCTGGCATGCGCGTGACATTACTGAACAATTGCGAAGCAGAGGCCTGTTGATTCGTGACTGTTCGTCCGTGCCTGGCACAAACTTACGTTCCATACGACTCGCAGTGCGAACTGTACAGGACAATGACAGGCTGATTCAGGCGTTATCACAACTGCTTCCGCAGGGCGTGTCGTGATGAAGGGTACGTCCACACGAGTCCGCACCAGCTACCGAGTGACTGAGGCAGACATTGGTCATTAATCTTGGAGGTCGGAGACGTGTGCTTTCCTCTGCGCCACAAGGGGGAGGCTTCACACTGGCTTCCTATATCCTCAATCACCAGGTCGAGGCAAATCCCTCAGTGACCGGAGATCAGTCAAAAACCTTCACTGATCCCGCTCACTTCTTGCGAAAGGTGGCCTCCCGACTTGGCATCCGCACGCGTACCGTTGGACTCATGACGGCTGTACCCATGACACAGCTGGTAATGGCACGAGCTGCTTTGGATGGGCTCTGGGTGGAGTGTTTTGCGACGGTCGGTGTGACGAATGCCGTCCGGGCAGGAGAATGGCCACCGCAACGTTCTCATCGCGACAGACCGGGCAAGCCCGGCACGATCAATCTCATTCTCATCACGAACGGGAGTCTCTCCCATGCTGCGATGGTCGGTGTCGTGCAAGTGGCCACCGAGGCCAAGACCGGCGTCTTGCGCGATCATGCAGTGCCGAGTGGTCATGGTGGCATGGCAGCCACCGGAACCGGTACGGATGCGGTCGTGATTGCGTGTCAGCTGCGGGGACAGGGCCCAGCACACATCTACAGCGGAACCCATACAGTGATCGGAGCGCTTGTTGGACGCGCAGTGGCCAACTGTATGACTCGACGGTCTAGCGAAAGCGAAGGCTTGGCGAGAGTCGCACCAATGACGGCACGGGCACTGGCTGTTCTTGGAACGGGATCGGACGTGGGGAAAAGTTTGATCACGGCCGGGATCTGCCGATTGCTTCACCGCACAGGTGTTCGCGTGGCCCCATTCAAGGCCCAAAACATGTCTCTGAATTCATTCGTCACGCTGGATGGGCATGAGATCGGACGGGCGCAAGCACTGCAAGCCGAGGCCTGCGGACTTTCTCCACATGCTGATATGAATCCGATTCTCCTCAAACCGGAATCCGATCGATGTTCTCAGGTCGTGGTTCTCGGTAAGGTGTTCGCGAAGCAAGAGGCTTCGGCATACTTTGATGGGCGACCACGGCTTTGGTCGGTTGTGACAGACAGCTATGCACGGCTGTCGAGGCAGTACGACGTGATGGTGATTGAAGGGGCGGGCAGTGCAGCCGAGGTCAATCTCAGAAAATGGGATTTGGTGAATTGGCCTGTCGTGGAGTTCGCCGACGCTCAGGTTCTGCTGGTTGCTGATATCGATCGAGGCGGGGTGTTTGCTCAAGTCGTCGGCACGTTGGATTTGTTGGAGCCGGCCGAACGCGCCAGGGTCTGCGGTATCATCATTAATAAGTTTAGAGGCGATGCCACACTGTTTGCCGATGGGGTGGACTTCCTGGAGTCTCGGACTGGGATTCCCGTGTTGGGGGTTGTGCCCTTTCTTCACGATCTGATGCTGGACCAAGAAGACAGTCTGGATCTGGTCAGGCACCAACAGACGAGTTTTGCATCTGATCGCATCAATATTGCCGTCATTCTGTTGCCTCACATGAGCAACTTTACCGATTTCAACGCATTGGCGGCGGAAAAAGACGTGGCCTTGAAATACGTCAGCACACCAAGCGCCCTTGTAGATGCCGACAGTGTGATCATTCCCGGAAGTAAAAACACCTTGGCTGATTTATCCTACCTGAGAGAAAGGGGGTTTGCGCCTTTGCTCGACAATCATTTACAGGGTCGGCGGGAACTGATCGGTATCTGTGGAGGCTATCAGATGCTCGGACGACGGATTACTGATCCTGATTGCGTCGAAGAGGGTGGAACCGGTTGCGGCTTGGGCTACTTGAATACAGAGACCGTGCTCGCGAAAAAGAAATATACCGCACAAGTAGAGGCCTACCCCACGGACTTCTTTCCGGTAGGTCATGGCTTGGTCCGCGGGTATCAGATTCATATGGGGGTCACGCGACGCGTGAACGAACGTCCATGTTTCAGACTTCGCCGTCATTCCGTCCTGAGTGAAGAAGGTCGCCAGTCGATCGACTACGCACACAGAAGAGGTCGATGGAGCAATTCGGCACGACGGTCTTGTATGGGGGACCTACATCCATGGAGTATTTGATGAGCCTGGTTTTCGCCGTGCCTGGCTCAATCGCGCTCGTGAGAGGAAAGGACTTCTACCTCTCGATGCTCATACCTCGATGTCGGTTACTGCTCGTTTGCAGCATGAGCTCGATCGGTGGGCTGATCATCTATCCCGCAACGTCGATCTGTCTTGTCTTCTCCGATGACATAGCCTTTCCAGCATTCGTCATCTTCATACTCAATACTGAATCTGGCCTCCGTATCAACGTCCACCACGCCTAACGAGGATGTTGATATTCAGCGTTTTCTTGCCAACCAGCAACAAGTCGTTACACTCCATGAGAAGCAGCACCAATCAGTCTTGAAGGGTAGGGAACGGCGCCTTTCGAGGGGGCTGTTTCTGTGCCGTAATCTTAGGAAGCGTGTCCTCTGTCACGATACGAGAAGAAGTTGGGGTTGTGGACCGGTTCATTGAGGCACTCAAGCTAGAGACACATGTTCCTCCAAGACTGGTAGCTGAGTCACATTGTCAACCCCGGATTATGAAATCGAAGACGCTGGACCGGACGACTTTTAAGGTGAAGGTGCTTCACCCATCTTCCCTGATTCTCGCCATCCCTAGGATGGCGATGCACGAGACTGGTGGCGATGACGATGCATTGAGAACAGCATGAATCCTTCTTGAAAGAGAGAGGAAATGGTTTATGAGTAAAATCATGGTTGTCGATGACTCGTACGCGGAACTGCAACTGATCGAGTCGTATCTGAAGGCTGCTCAACACACCGTTGTCTCATTCTCCAATGCGGATGGTTTAGAGGAGAAGGTCGTCTCGGAAAAGCCGGACCTCATCGTCTTGGACGTGGTGATGCCAGGCCGAAATGGATTTCAGGCGTGCAGAGATCTTAAAACCGATACTCGTTTCAAAAACATTCCGATCGTGCTCTGCACCTCCAAAGGTCAAGAAAGCGATAAGTTCTGGGGGCAGCAACAGGGGGCGAACGGACACGTGGTGAAACCCTTCAAAGCAGAGGAGCTCTTGCATGCTGTGAAGCACGCACTGAGCTGAGAGAGTCGATACTGCGCGGGGTCTCGAAACGATGATTCCCATAGGTGAGTTTCCGCAACTGCATTCAGACTCAGCCCCGGAAGAGGCGAAATCAACCGAGTCTTTGAAGGTGTGTCTCGTCGCATTGGGAGAGGAAACCTTCGCCATCGATTTACGCCAGGTCCGTGAGGTCTTCGAGCCTGAGTCGATCACGCCTGTACCAGGAATGCCTGCTGCGTTGGTCGGTATCACCAATCTACGAGGAACCATCATTCCCCTTGCAGATTTGAGGGCTACATTGGGCGTGTCCAGCTCCGTGATGCCGAAATATGCAGTGTTGACTCGTCAGGGCACACAACAGGTCGGCATCCTGGTCGAAGGTGTACCGGAAATTCGCACCATCCAGTTAGATGATCTGGTTGCTCCCTCGACTTATCCTGGGGCCGAACGACGCCCCATGATCTCGGCATTCTTCAAAACCGAACATCAGCTCAGTGCGATATTAGAGCTGTCCCGGTTAGTGGCCTCCATAGAGGGGACGGCCAATGACCAGAAGTCATACCAACATAATGAGGAACGATGATGTCGACAACGGTACGCCCTATCTTGAATCGTGAGCAGGAGGAGAGTCATGGCGAACTCTAGGAAGACATGGAAATGGTCGCCTCGTGCATGGTTTAAAGACCTGAAAGCCCTGCACAAGATCTTGATAGGGTTTTCTATCATCATTGTCGGCATGATGGCTATTGGTCTCATCGGTTTGATGGGCCTCCGCCAAATGAAGGGCCAGCTGAGTTCCATTTATGACGAATCAACAGTAGGGGTTTCGCATGTCGCGGTGAGCAGCACCAACCTCAGTCTCTATCATAATGCGTTGTTGAGCGTTGTGGACCAAAGAGAAAAAAGTGATTTCGACGAGGCCATCATTCCTCTCGCTGAATTGAAGAAGCGCACCCTGGCCCCGCTTGAGACATATCGGCCGTCCGCCACACACGAGACGGTGGATGGCCGTCGCGACGGGCAAGAGTTGGATGTCCTCATTTTTACATTGAAAGAATACTTCGCGTCGGCTGAAAGCGCAGTGGGAGCATTGAATGATAGCTTTGACTCCTCACTCACGGATGAACAAAGACAGTCGATGAGGGAACTGGGGGCGATGGTGTTGTCCACTGAGGTGGCGTTATGGCACGGGAGATCGATATGGCGTTTCCAAGGGGTGGCGCAGCTCATTCGGGACTTGGCAAGCGAATTAAATGAGAGCGGGCAGAGCATGGCTATTCACCTTACTAAGGTCATGCTCGGCGCAGCAGCCATAGCACTCCTCTTGGCCATTACGATTGGATTTTTTCTCGCACGCAGCATTGTGAGAGACATCATTCATGTGGCCGATGTTGCGACACAGGCTGCCGCAGGCAATTTGCTGGCCCGCGCCAGACTGGAAAGCGACGATGAAGTCGGACATATGGCAAAGGCGTTCAATATCATGTTGGATCGAATCACAGCTCTGGTCTCGACGGAAGAAGAGCGTGACAGGATGCAAAAACAACTGGTGCAGTTTCTTGTGTTGGTATCCGATGTCGGGAAAGGAGATTTGACCAAGCGCGGTGAGGTGACGGCCGATATGTTTGGAAATCTGGCAGACGGATTCAATCTCATGATTCAGCGCTTTTCACAGTTGATGAAACACGTTCGCCAGGCAGCCGAACGTGTCAATAGCTCGGCGAGTAAGTTGCGGGACAATGCGGGCCAGATGGCTGGAACCGCCAGGCACCAAGCTGACGAATCGATCAAGGCGCTCGGCGCGGTGGAACAACTGGCGTCCTCAATGCGCGAAGTGACGGAGACCGCAGGAGCCTCGTCCGACGCAGCTCGCCAAGTCCTCAAGGCCACTGAGGACGGCCGGCTCGCGGTACAAGAAACTGTCCATGACATGCAGCGAATTCAATTGGCAGTTCAACGGATGTCAAAGCAGATCAAAGCGCTCGGCGATCGTTCATTGGAAATTTCGCAAATTGTCTCGACAATCAGAGATATCGCCAATCAGACCAATTTGCTAGCCCTCAACGCTGCGATCGAGGCCGCCGGTGCCGGTGAGGCCGGAGCGCGCTTCGGAGTTGTCGCCGATCAAGTGCGGAAGCTCGCGGAAAGCTCGACACAGGCGACACGTGAGATCGCGGACCTGGTGAAAGTTATCCAGAGCGAAACGCAACATGCGGTCGTTGCCATGGAACATGAAACTCAGGCAGTCGAGGCTGGATCGGCCTCGGCCTTGCGTACAGGCGATGTGTTTAAGGACATTTCGACGATTGCGCAACGGTCGGCGGAACTTGCGCAAAGCATTGCGGCGGCAGCGGCAGACCAAACGGTGTCGACCGATCAAGTCGGTCGGTCGATCAAGGACTTTACCGGAGGTGCCGTGGCAACGCAAAAGGCTACCGATTCGGCTCGTGCGACGGTCGAAGATATGGTGGTCTTGGCTGAAGGTCTGACGACGTCAGTGTCGCAGTTTAAACTGGCCTGAGCATCTCCCTCATCCGCTGGGCGAGGAGAGCCTTCTGGTGTAGCGAGGGACCGATGAGCTCGGAGTTCGATAGGCAGAACCTCATCAGCATCTTTGTGCTTGAAGCATCGGATGGGTTGGATGCCCTGACCAAAGCCTTACATCCTCCTGACGGTCGAGTTCCTAGCTCTCAAGAACTTACTGACCAATACATTATCGCCCACCGTATTTGCGGAGCTGCTGCCCTCTACGGCTTCAGTGGAGTCGCTCAGCTCGCTGAACATATGGAAACACTCCTTGAGCAGGTGACGCCGACTCCGATGGCTCAATGGGATCAAACCGTTGACTTGATGCGGAACATTACGCAGAGCCTTCAGGGAATCGTTCGAACGATCGGGCAAGGCGGCGCTGAGGATGTAGAGGCCGTAGCCCGTTGTTGGGCCTCGATCAAACAACTCGAAGAAGGAATAGGCAACGCGACAGCATCCCTGTCCTCTGTGACAACAGCCAATGAGAATTACGTGCTCCCTGAACTCGATGCTGAAATCTTATCCTACTTCATTCCCGAAGCTGAGGAGTATCTCAGTACCATAGATGAGTTGATTCTCGCGCTTCGATCGAAGCGGGATGCGGAAGACTCGATCTATCGGCTCTTTCGTGCGGCACACACCCTGAAGGGGTCAGCTTACACCGTGGGCTACCAAGTCATTGGGGATGTTGCTCGTCCGATGGAAGATTACTTGGTCGAGGTTCACGAAAAACGCCTTCCTCTCAGTCATAACATTCTTGGCCTGATGGCGAAGGCCGCTGAATTGATTCGACTTATTCTCCAACGTGAACCAGCGAGCCTGCCGCAACTCCAGCAGGATATACCACTGCTTCTCAATCGCCTCACCCAGGTGTTTGAAGGTACGGCTACCCAGCCTCCACCAGCTACTCACTCCTACGACACCCAGATGCCTAGCTCGCATTCCCTCCAGCCTGAGCCCGCTGTTAACCTAGAGGCCCCAATCGCACATTTATCTGATCGGTACGTCATTCCAGATTTGGATCCAGAAGTGCTCTCCTACTTTATCCCTGAGGCGCAAGAATATCTGGAGCTGTTGGAAGCCAATCTTCTACGACTAGATGGAGACCCGCACAACCAGGAACTGATTAATCAGCTATTTAGAAGCGCACACACCTTGAAGGGATCCGCCTATACCGTTGGATTTCAGTCAATCGGCGATCTTGTCCATCATGTCGAAGACTTCATGGGAGCGGTGCGAGACGGTAGTCTCCGAGTGTTGCCGGGGCATACTGATCTCATACTTCGCGCCATTGATGTCGTACGAGTACTCATGCGCAGAGATCTCACTAAGGTGGATGACACGAGGCACCGCTTCGATGCGGCGCGAACTGAGCTGAGACGATTGGACCAGGGGAGCGCCAACGAGACGGCGGCAGCACATGCACTCCATGACACCACTGGTTCGACGACTACAAACCAGTCCGGGAGTGAGGAGTCTCATCGGCAGGAAGAGAGCCTTCCAAACGAGAAATCAGGAGAGGAACGTGAGGTCATCCGTGTCAGTTATGTACGACTCGAGCGACTGATGAACCTCGTCGGAGAACTCGTCATCGGACGAGGCCGATTGGAACAACGACTGCGCGTCTTGGAGCAATTATCACAGCAAGTCTTAACATTCAAGAGTCGTTTGGTGGATTCCGTCCAATCCTTTGCCGACAAACACACCTTTACCTATCAGGAGGCACCGAGTAGTTCGACCCTGCTTGCTGGTCAAGGCCTTCCCGCGTTCGGCGATTTTGGCAACCTTGAGCTGGACAAGTACGACGATTTCAATATTTTGGCTCGGCGTATCGGGGAAGTCACCGCCGATATCACTGAATCGATGTCGCAGCTGGATGAGTCCATCCAAAGAGCCCATGACGAGATGAGTCAACTGCAACAGTTGACGCTGGTGATGCGAGACGAAATCGCCCATGCCCGCATGGTGCCGATCGGGACACCCTTCACCAGGTTTCGTCGAGCGGTCAGAGAAATCGCCAGAGCATCAAACAAGGAAGTATCCTTGGTCACATCGGGCGAGCAGACCGAAGTGGATACTGGAATCGTGGAACGATTGGTGGATCCATTGGTACATTTGGTCAGGAACGCTGTCTATCACGGTATCGAGCCGGCGGCGGATCGAATCGCGAAGGGTAAACCGGCCGTCGGAACCGTCTACCTCCATGCGGTTCATCGTGGGAATTCAGTCATTATCGAGGTGGAAGACGATGGAGCAGGGTTGGATTTTGGGAAAATACGAGCCAAAGCCGACAAGATGGGAGGCGCGCAATTACGCCACATCCAAACAATGTCGGATACGGACGTCCTGCAGTTGATTTTCATGCCAGGCTTTTCCACAGCCGACAAGGTGGGGGATCAAGCAGGTCGAGGCGTCGGACTCGATGTGGTCAAACGAGTGGTTGAAGGCATGAACGGGCATATCGATGTGGAATCTGAGCCCGGTATTGGCACCAAATTTACCTTGCATCTTCCGCTGACCCTCCTGATCGCAACTGCGTTGCTCGTGCGAGTCGGCACTGAAAAATATGCGATTCCGCTCGCGAGCATCCAGGAAGTGACGATGCCGACACCTTTCTCCGTGCGCGAGGAAGGTAATCGCACAGTCTTACAGATCAACGAACAAATGATTGAAATACACTCTCTCCATAACATCCTTCGTCGACAGCCGGGAGTTGTTGATTGGACCATGCCCGTGGTGATCGTTCGGACAGCGGGAACGACGATGGGATTAGCCGTTGACGAACTGTTGGGCCGCCAAGAAATCGTCATTAAGCGCCTGGGATCACTGAAACCTTTGGAGCATTCATGTTTTGGAGGCGCGACTATCGATCCAGAAGGACGGGTTGTTCTTGTTCTCGATCCAAACCGGTTGACGACGAGAGAGCTGAAGGAATCGGTTGCCCACACTCTCTTTTTCAAAACCACGCCGCTGTCGGAACAGCCTCCACCGCAAGAGCAATTATCGAATGAGCCGCAAGAGGCCCGCCTACTCTTGATAGACGATTCATTGAGCATTCGCAAGTTCGTAGGAAGGATGTTGGAGTTGGCCGGATATCCGTTTGATACGGCAGTTGACGGAGAAGATGGACTTCGAAAGGCATCAACGACTAATTATCGGATGATCCTCACCGATCTTGAAATGCCAAAGCTCAACGGATTTGAAGTAATTCAAGCGCTCAGAAGCCGCCCGGAAACCAGACAAACGCCGGTGGTCGTCATGACGACGAGGGCACGAGACAAGCATCGGCAGATGGCGATCAACCTCGGTGCTAATTCGTACATCGCCAAGCCGGTAGAAGAACGGATGTTGTTGCAGGAGGTGGCACGATGGCTTGGAAAGGCTCCCGTGCTGCGCAAGCAACCTTGCGGAAATACTCGTATCGATTGACGAAATGAGGCTTGTTACAGAGAATGAGGAAAACGGTCTTGGCTTGGGCGTCCGGGAACCGATGATAAGAACTTTGTCGCCAGATTCTCCATCACGGTTTCTCATCGTGTTATTGGGCGGACGGTATCTAGCATTGGATGCCGAGGCGATACAGGGGGTATTGACGCTCGAAGAGGTTGGATCCCTTGGCGATCCAACGATTCACGGCCTGGTGTATAGAGCCATCAATCTGGCTGATCGATTGAGGATATCGAATAATCAAGGTACGGCAAATAGCCGTATTGTGCTGCTTTCTGAGCGAGGCGTGCAGGGGAGCATTCGCGTCACCACGGTGCAGGGGTGGCTAGAACTCCATCCTTCTCAAGTCCTGCCGCTTCCTCCACAGTTCCGTGGACCGGAGCGACGTTGGTACCGAGGCATGATCCTATTCGAAAACAGTATTGCGTTGGTGCTCCATACAAGCTGGGTTCTCGATGAGCAGGTGGCGAGCATAGAGGACAGTGGGGGACAAGGAGGCATTCCTCGACTCGTAGCGGCCCCGAAGATGTCCGTGAACAATAGCCAGGTATGCTGAGGACCGGTCAAAATCATCATCGGGGAACGGCGCGTCAATCATGTCAGCTGTTGGCATTTTTCGTGGGGGGAAGGCGATTGGCGGTGAAGGCAGTGAATGTATCGGGCATTTCCCAGTGGGCTGAACCTATTCCGGTCGCTGGTCGAACCCCCTTTATCACATCAGTCGTTCGTCAGGGGCAGACGGTGTTACCGGTATTTGATCTGGCCGCATCTCTTCGTCTTACCGTGCAAGGGAGCAGTCCCTTGTGCCTGAGAGTGAAGCATTCTCTCGGAGAGATGGCAATGTGCATCGATGAAGAGATTCCAGTCCTTCATACTTTGGACCCTGCCACGCTTCAAACATACCACGGCAAAGATTTGCCGTCCGACGGCAGTTATACCAATGGCCTTGATGAGATCCCGATTCTCTCGGTATCACAACTAGGGTCGACTGAGTGATGATTCCTTGTGTGCCGGGATGAGCGAAAGGTGCAGGCATGCCGAAGATCTTAGTAGCCGATGACAGTATCGCAGTTCGTAAGGTGGCTGAACGACTATTGACCGAGGCTGGACTCGGCGTCACGCTTGCGGCAAACGGAGAGGAAGCGCTGGCGTATTTGGCAAAGGAACGGCCGGATGTTGTCGTGTCCGATGTCATCATGCCGGATAAGAGTGGGTATGAAGTGTGTGCATTTGTCCGTGGACACGCAACGCTCGCCTCGACGCCTGTACTGCTCATTTCCGGAATCGTGAACCACGAAGTGACCAAACAGGCCGAATCTTGCCGCGCGGATGGGGTATTGAAGAAACCCTTTCAAGGTACTTCCCTCAAGGATCGAGTCCTCGAGCTAATAGCAAAACGACAGGACGCAGCACCAGCCTCCGTCGCTGGGCCCGTTTCCTCCCCTGTGGTGGCCGTTGGTGAACCGACGATGCAGATGGCAGCGCAACCGCCACAGGGACTGCACCAGGGAGTTCACAAACCTAAAGAGATTGAAGAACAGTTACGGGCGGAACGGGCTCGCTCCGAAGAACTCACCAAACGGCTGTCTGAATCCTCGGAACAGCTCGCCAGGGCCAAGACAAGTGAAGTGCAGTTGGTAGCCGAGCGCGCACGTGTCAATGATCTTCAGGAGACACTGGCCAAGATCGAGCAACAAGTATCAAGAAGCCCCGAACTGGAAGCAGCACTGAAAGCGGAACGGGCTCGCTCCGAAGAACTCACCAAACGGCTGTCTGAATCCTCGGAACAGCTCGCCAGGGCCAAGACAAGTGAAGTGCAGTTGGTAGCCGAGCGCGCACGTGTCAATGATCTTCAGGAGACACTGGCCAAGATCGAGCAACAAGTATCAAGAAGCCCCGAACTGGAAGCAGCACTGAAAGCGGAACGGGCTCGCTCCGAAGAACTCACCAAACGGCTGTCTGAATCCTCGGAACAGCTTGCCAGGGCCAAGACAAGTGAAGTGCAGTTAGTAGCCGAGCGCACACGTGTCAATGATCTTCAGGAGACACTGGCCAAGATCGAGCAACGGGTCTCAAGAATCCCTGAGCTGGAAGCAGCACTGAAGGTCGAACAGGATGCGGTCGGTGCATTCAAAGAGGAAGCTGTGCAGTGGCAGAAATCTTCTGCTCGAATTGCAGAACTGGAGTCCACTCTGCATGTGGAACGGACTGCTGCAGAGCAACTGGTGCAACAACTAGCTGAATCAGAGCAGATATTCACCAGGACACGAGAGGCGGAAGCAAGACTCGCAAATGCAGAACAGCTGACAGCCGAACTTCATCAGAAACTTCAGAACCTCGAGGCTGAACTGCTGACCGAACGGCGGAAGGGGGCAGAGGCAGTGGGACAGCTTCAAGAATTAGAGCAAGTTGCGATGAACGTTCAGGAAATGGAAGGGCTTCTAACCGTAGAACGAGATCGCAACCGAACCCTCGCTCAACGAGTAACCGAAGCCGAACAAGCCGCCGAGAGTGCCACAAAACGGCTCGAGGAAATGGCACGCAAGTTAGGTGAAATTGCAAGCTTGGCCTCCCAACTTGGAAGCGGGAGGGGGCAATCCTGATCCAGGTAGCCGAAATGGTTAGATGGTCGTCTTCTTGCTAAAGGGCCAACGCCGATGTCCGTTGAAACTGAAGATACGTTCCAGAAAGAACTAGTTGAACTGTTTGTTCAAGAGGCACAGGAATGGCTTCAGCAAATTCACGTTGCCCTTGATGAGCTACAGCAATCTCCCCCTTCCGAACGCCATCGTGCCTTGGCTCAGACGATCAAGGTTGGTGTCACCAACCTCGGTGGGTCAGCGGCCACGCTCAAACTGAGTGATGTCGAGCGAGCGAGTTTCTCAACTCTTCCTTTTGTGGAAGCCGTTCAAGACCCGTCCACTCGAATCTCCACTGATGACTTCATCGCGCTCTGCAAACAGCTGGGGCACATTCATGGAGCCCTGACCCGAGCAACGGGTGTGACGTTTGAGGCAGAAGACGTCTCAGCGTCTTCCGAAGGTCCGCCAACGATGATCCCGACCAAGGAGTTCTTAACATTACTGCGTGGGCTCCAAGATCAATGCATCGCGTCCAACGCATTCCAACGTAATTTGGTTCAGACGATGCTAGCCCAGGCGGAAGGGCTGATGGAGCGAGGGGTTGAACAATGCAATATGTCGTCCATCCATGAGTTTCTTGAGCGGTCTGCTGAGGGAGAGCAAGGCTTTTTGGATGTCGTTCGACAAGAACTTCCACATCTGACCGCCATCATTCAGACCCTTAAGACTAGTGGCGACGCCCTTAGTATGCCGTCCTCAGACGTGCAGAACGCAGTTGAACGTGTCGCGCAGTTATGGTCTGCCGCTCAGCAGGTCAATGCCTCCCATGCGATGCTGTTTTTCATGGGACTGCATAGCTTCCTCACAATTGTCACGCAGCACCGCATGGTCGTGAAAGCCACACGCTATGACGCCATCCAATCACGTTTGAACCAGAGCCTAAAAGGGATTGAGGAATGGGCGGACAACGGACGGGTGGAGCGCGTGGCAATACAACGTGTCTTGCCATGCGCTCCATAAAAACCCCACGCTGACTGGGGTGCTGAAATAACGAGGACCTCCTAGTGCCCCTTGCGCATTCGGTACAAGATCATGGTGTGACTCGGGATTCAGCCTACGAGCTTCATTGGGGGTTGCGTCTGCGCCCATTTGAAAACGTACCAGATCCAAAGTTTTATGTCGCATCGGCCAAACATGAAGCGGCCATGGAACGAATGCTGTACGGGATTCATGCCCGTAAAGGGATCGTAATGCTGACCGGTGAGATTGGAAGCGGGAAAACGCTCCTCAGTCGTGCCGTGATTCTCAAGCTTCCTCGATCACAATATGAGATCGGACTCGTGTCGAACCCGACTATCCTAGGGAGTGAATTTCTCGGTGAGATCTTGTTTCAACTTGGATTGGATCCTCACGGGACACGTGTGGAACAGTTGCGTCGTCTGAACGATCAACTGCTTGCCAACTACCATCGAGACGTCGACACGGTTGTCGTTGTGGATGAAGCCCAGGCCATTGAACATGACCGCTTATTTGAAGAACTACGCCTCCTCAGTAACTTTCAGTTAAATGACCGGTTTCTCATCACACTCGTGCTTGTAGGACAACCTGAGCTGCGGGAGCGTATCACGCGCATCCCTCAGCTTGCTCAGCGAGTGGCCATTCAACACCACATCGATTATTTGGATCGCGCTGAGACGAAAGCCTATATCCTCGCTCGCCTCGCGGCTGCCGGAAGCGAATTGGGGATATTCTCACCACGTGCGATTTCCTCCATTTATCATCGCACCGGCGGTGTATGCCGATTGATCAACTCGCTTTGCGACTTGTGTCTCTACTTCGGACATGTTTCGGGAGCACGTCAGATCAGACGTGGATTGGTGGAGAAAGTCGGAAATGAATTGCTACATCGACCAGAGACTAACGGCGTGGGGGTGCTATCGTGACAACCTGGTATCACGAGGCAGAACAGGTGGTAGGGGAAATAGCGACTGCAGTTCAGGAGCATCGTTCCATATCTCTCGAACGACTTGAAACTCTTGCAGGAGATATCGTGTCATCGCTGCAGCGCAACGATGAGCTCGTGGTAGAAGCACTTGCAGGACCAGCCGGACCACCACTCATCACCAATCTAATCAATGTGGCTATACTCGGAACGAAGGTCGGGATCGGTCTTGGGTACTATGGGGAAGAACTGCACCAGTTGGCCCTCGCGGGCCTTGTTCATGATATTGGATTATTTGCCGTCCCGAAATCCTTGATCACGAAGCCCGGCCGTTTGACTCAGGAAGAGCGGGCACTGATCGAAGGGCATCCTGAGCTTGGCTATCAGGTGGTTGAGAAATGCGGACCCTCGTATCACTGGTTGGGGCAATTGACGCGTCAGGCTCACGAACGCTTCAATGGGCAAGGGTACCCCAATCGACTGACAGGAAGAGAGATCAGTGAAATGGCCCTGCTCGTTGGAGTGGTCGACGTATTCGATGCATTGGTGAGTGAGCGCCCCTATCGCCGTCGCCTGCTCCCGCACGAAGCGGTCAAGGAGCTTCTCGTCGCTGAACGAAAAGCCTTTCCTCGAGAAATTCTGAAGGCACTCGTCGAGCAATTTTCGGTGTACCCACTTGGGACAACCGTGCGCTTGACGACCGGAGAAATAGGAACCGTGGCCACAGTGAATAACCGCTATCCTCTTCGCCCGGTCGTGCGGCTGGATGAGCAGCAGGAACATGAGGGAAATAGCTCTTGTGAGATTGATTTGAGTCGCGCGCCATTAGTATCGATCGCGGAGATTCTCAATCCACCCGAAGTCGGACGGATCACATTTTCAGGACCACCACCGAAACCGGCAATGTCTGCTGTGCCGACTGCTGCGTCTGATTCCTTCACGTCGCTGCTCGAAAGTCTTGACGCGGTTGTCTTGACACTGCAAGGAGTGGTGAACTCCAAGAGGACCTCCTGAAAAGAGCCCGATCTTCGTCCTGATTGCAGTACGATTACCGAGGGCGAGCGGCTGCCTAACATCCAAGCGAATCTCCACTCTCTGCCTGTGCAAGGCTCAACTCAATACCACAGTACTTTACTCACGATGGTCTTTTGATGGCCTTGTATGGGTAATCCACAGAAATGCCAACAAGACACACAGTTTTACGGAAAAAATGAGTGGTCCACGTGCTGTTCATAAGATTAAAATCAATGAGCCATCCTCGTCCCTATTCTCCGGCTAAGTCGGGCTGAGGGCCAGGATGTGGCGGCGTGCCAGGGCCACGAGGGCTTGCTGCGCGGCCGTGGTGAGCCGTAACAGCGTGCGTCGGGCATGCTGCACGACCTTCCCGACCGTGTTGAATATCAGAAAGCGGAGCCGCTTCGGTCGAGCCTCCGACAAATCTCCGGGTAAGGCCAAGTGCTTGAATGCGCTGAGCAGGTTATAGGTCAGAACGTTGAGCCGGAACCACGCCGCGTTGGCCCCAAACTTTCCACTCGGCAGCACCGTCGCGGCCAACTCATTCTTGAGCACGTGATGCACGTGTTCGACCGTGCCGGCCTTCTCGCGGTGCCAGCGAATCAGTGTCAGGCCGTCCCCCTCGCGGTTGGTCACGATGGCAAAGTGTTTCACGGTGCTGCCATCGGCGAACAGCTCGCCTTGGCGTCGACGGATTCGAAGAGCCAGATACCGCCGCACACAGGGCCGATCCTTCCGATAGTCCTTGTCGTCGGGCACGTAGGGCACCTCGGCCCACTCGCGGATCGCGTCGGGCTCGGCGCGATCGAGTTGCCATGCGGTTTCCGGTAGTCGCGTGATCTCGGTCCGCAGTGACGGACTCATATCCGCACTGATCGCATAGCCAATGCCACAGGATGGCTGCTCACACCAAGCCAACACGTCCTGCTCATACAGCGCACTATCCCCCCGGACGAAGATCTGCTCCACCCCTGCGGGCAAGGCGGCCACGGCGCGCGCCAGAATCCGCGCATTGCCACAGCCGGCCGGGACATTGCCGTCGCGAAATTCATCGTGGACAATCAGGTCCTGTTCGGCCCAGACGACCACAACGGGTTGATAGCCTCGCGCGCCCTCGTAGGTCATGGCCGCTGTGTGCTTGTGGGTTTCCAGAATCGTGGCATCCACATCCAGCGTGGCAGTCCGTTGCGGCACGGGCTGCTGCACCGCGCCGAGCATGCGCTGGTTCGCTCGGCTTAGCCCCACCAGGGGGGCCGACTCTTCGGGGATGACGGCCTTCGTGCCCAGGCGCAGCAACGGGGGATCCTCGACATGAAACCCCTCCAGAAAGTCCCGCATCGTGGTGGCCGCGGGCAGCTCATAGCCCAACAAGGCGGCCAGCGCCGCATCAGCTCGCAAGGTCTGCAGGTCCTGGCAGCGATCCCCACCGGCCGCCCACAGCGCGATCAGCGTCTCCACCAACTGGGCCGGCGTCAACCCGCGCTGCCGCTGTTTGATCCGAACCTGCTCATTGACGACCTGTGCCACCCCCACGCGGCGAAACAGTTCAATCACTAACGGTACTCCGGCATGCGCGGTGATCAGCGTTGGATCAATCTGGTCATCAATGTCGAACGGCAGTCGGGCGTTCGTAGACGGCGTCGCAGGCATCAACTTTCTCCTTGGTGTTCCGTTCACCCACTGGGTGATTGCTCAAGCAATGCTGATGCCATACGGAGTTCCGCTCCTCAGGTGGCCCAACACGATCGTGGACTCTTCCGGTCGCGTGCTTAGCCGGAGAATAGGGCTCGTGTTCTCCCCTTTGCTGTGGAGATCTAGATAGTTATAATGCATAGGCTGACTTCCGGGTAGATTGACTATTGGGAAGGGAATTACGTGCCGAAACTTATCAACGTTCAACATCCGCAGCAAACGATGCAGCAAGCCCAGGAGTATGTAAAAACTTACATCCTCATGCCATCCGGTCTGCTCGGGCTGATCTGTGTGATCGGGGCAGTTGGAGGTCTGGGATACCAATGGCTCGCCACCGACAGCTATTCCTGGGATACCTTCTATCAAAGTTCAGCCTTGTTCATGTCAGGCATAGGCTTGGGGGTGGTGCAGACGCTCTACCAGCGCTATCTCTTACGGGAGTTTCCCGAAGTTCTGGCGGCTCGCATGAGGGAAGGCTTGAGTCGGCAGCGAGGAACGCTCAAGAAGAGGTCGGACGCGACAACGATTGAGCATCCGGGACGCCAGTTCGTTCCATTCGCCTATTTACTTGGGGGCCTCCTCTTGGTAGGAGGGACCATTGCAGCATTTGCCTATGAACGAGTGAGCATCGTGCCGGCGCTCTTGATGCCCTGGGCGGGATACTATTGGGCAAGGCTGTTCTTATGGCGAAGAGTGATCAAGCTAGGCAAGGTAGAGAAATAAGAACCTATTTCTTCTTGGGCTGCCTCGCCTTTGATCGTGTGGGCCGACGCACCGGCTTTTTGAGGTGATTTTCAAGCGTGACCACGCGCTGTTCCAACTCTCGCACGAGTTGTTTCAACTCAGGCAAGTGGAAGATCACGCCCTGAACCCTCAGGGCTTTTTCACGTGGCAGCGCGGGACTTCCTCCAACGATCTGGTTCGATTCCACGCTACGATTGACGCCTGATTTCGCTGCGATCATCACCTGGTCGCCGATGGTAATGTGGTCGGAAAGCCCGGCTTGGCCACCGATCATCACGTGACGGCCGATGGTGGTACTACCGGCGATGCCAACCTGCGCAACCAGGATGCAGTGCTCTCCCACTGTGACATTGTGGGCAATCTGGACGAGATTGTCGACTTTGGTGCCCTGCTTGATGAGGGTCCGACCGAATGTCGCACGGTCGACCGTTACATTCGCTCCAAGCTCAACGTCATCTTCAATGACGACACCGCCGAGTTGGGGGATCTTATGGTGTCGGCCTTGATGCTGCACGTATCCGAACCCGTCGGCTCCGATCACGGTTCCACTGTGCACGATCACTCGCGCCCCAAGTGAGCAGCCCTCGCGAACGACGACATTGGGATAGAGAACAGAATCGTCTCCAATCCTTGAATCCGATCCGATAAAGACCCCCGGATAGAGCGTGACGCGATTGCCGATTGTCACGCGGTCGCCCAGCGTCACGCATGGCCAGATCGAGGGATCACTTCCGATCTGCACATCCGATCCTTGTGTGACAGACTCGGCGATACCGCGGGGCGTCGGAACGCGAACGAAAAATTTCTGTGCGACGCGTGCGAAGGCCAACAGCGGATTGTCGACGACGATTTGCGGCAGGGCGAGATCGGACAAATGCCGATGGACCAGGAGTGCCGCGACGCGAAGAGTGGCCACTGTCTTCGACATTTTCTCGTTGGCAACAAACGATAGGGCGTGTGGATCGGCTTCACCGAGGCTTGTCAAGCTGGAGATCGGTGTCTGGTCGTCTCCGTGAATCGTCCCTCCAACAAGCTCGTGGATCTGAGCCAATGTGATTGGAGAAGGTAGTTGTGGTTTACTCATCGGGCCGTGACTTTCTTCTTCCCTGATGTGCCGGAGGATGTCTTTTTCGATTTTCTGGCCATAACAGACTTTGCCGCGGCTGCCTTCTTGCTAGACGGGGACTTGGCTGAGGTTGTCTTGGTCTTGGTCGACTTGGCTGATTTCGACTTGCTGGCAGCAGCCACGGGCTTGGGCGATTCAGGCTTAGACTCTGTTTTCGATTCAGCAAGCCGTCGCTGGACATACCCCGCTACGGTACCAACGGTACTCAACCCCGGAAGGTCCTGGTCTGGAATTTGAAGCTTGAATCGTTCCTCGATCTCGAACAGCAGTTCGATGATCGCCACTGAATCGAGGCCGAGGTCATCACGAAGATGATGCTCCTCAGTAATCGACGCTGGGTCTCGTTTGAGATAGCTGGCCAAGGCCTGAATGATTTTAGCGGTAACTGCGGGATCGATCCGTTCAGTCATGATAGGTACTCCTTCAAGTGGAATAAGGCTTGTCGCATGTGAAGGCTGCGACGGGGCCCTCGATATCGTTCAACCGTTGTTATGCCACAAATTTCTTGAAGACGACCGTGGCATTGTTACTGCCGAATCCGAAGGCGTTCAAGAGGGCGTAACGAACCTTTCGTTCTTGGACGGCACGTGTGATCCCATCCAAACGGCAGGCTGGGTCCGGTTCCTCGTAGTTCGCTGTGGGATGGATTTGCCCGGTATGGATTGAAAGAGTCGTGGCCACCGCGCCGATCGCCCCAGCTGCCCCCAAGGTATGGCCGATGAGCGATTTTGTGGCACTGATGGCAATTTTGTCTGCGCGATTCTTAAACAGACTCCGGACCGCTTTGGTCTCAACGGCATCGCCGATCGTCGTAGAGGTCGCGTGCGCGTTGATGTAGTCGACCTGATCCGGCCCGATCCCGGCCGAGTCGAGACCGATCTTCATGGTCGTGGCGATTTCCTGACCATCCTCCTGAGGGATGACCATGTGATAGGCTTCGCTCGTGGCCGCATAGCCGACCAGTTCAGCATAGACTCTCGCTTTCCGCTTCTTGGCATGCGCCCATGACTCGACCACTAATGTGGCAGCTCCTTCGCCCATGACGAATCCGTCCCGGAGCCGATCAAAGGGGCGTGAGGCTCGCTCTGGAGCATCGTTAAACTCGCTGGAGAGAGCACGCAAGGAACAGAACCCGGCAAACACCAGGGGAGTAATGCTCGCGTCAGCTCCGACGGCGATAATCACATCGGCCTGGCCGCTACGAATGCATTGCAGGGCTTGGCCAAGGGCATGGGCACTGGAGGAGCAGGCCGTCGAGATCGTGAGATTTGGGCCTTTGGCACCGTGTGCCATTGCGACGATACCCGACGCCGAATTGAGGGTGATCGTTGGAATAAAATTCGGGTGGACGCGATGCGGTCGTTGCGTTTTAAAGAGCTGTGTGATTTCACGCTCGCCCATCACCATCCCGCCCATGCCAGCTCCGACAATGACACCGACGCGATGGGGAGCCTCCTTGGCCATATTCAGATCGGCATCGGCGAGTGCTTCTTTTGAGGAGACTAAGGCGAATTGCGCGTACCGATCCACGCGACTTGCCTGCATCGTTGATAAATACTGTTCTGGTGAGAAATTGTGGATCTGCCCGGCGACCCGCGAACGATAACCGGACATCGGAAACCATCCCAGGGAAGGGATCGCAGTAATCCCCGAGCGACCCGCAAGGGCTGACTTCCAGAACTCACTGACGCCGATCCCGATGGGAGAAATCACCCCGAGACCGGTAATGACTACGCGCGAGGCCATGTTTCTCCCTCCTTAATGGACGCACACGGCGCCTTTCTTACCGGAAGACCGATGGACAGTCAACTAGGAAACCTCTCTTTAGTGCCTAACTTTTAGTAACAGATAGAGGCCGAAGCTGAGAAACAGCGTATTGGCCATCCAGCCAGCAAGCATGGGAGCCAACACTCCCCCTCGTCCGAGTGCAATGGCGACGGAGTGTGTCGTCCAGTAGCAGAACCCGACGATGAACGCTTGTCCAATACCTACGGCCATGTTGCCACCACGGACTCCGCTTCGGCGCAAACTCAGCGCAATGCCGACGAGCACCATCACGACCGTCACCAATGGGAATGCGACACGACCGTAGTAGTCTGTCAACAGACGGGCGAACGAGAAACCTTCGTGCCGAAAGCGCCCGAGGTAGTTTCGAATTTCTTGAAACGTCATAGTTTCCGAGTTCCCCACAACTGAGGAGGAGAAATCATCGGGAATCAATGGAATGCTGATCGCCTGTTCTGTGAACAGCGCCAGCTCTACGGTCTCGTCCGATTGAAAGCGGCGATGAGTCCCGTTTAGCAGGGTCCAGCCTTGAGGTGTATAGCGGGCTTCAGCCGCTTCCGTAATCCGGTCAAGCGTAAACGGTGGACGAAAATAAAAGATTCGGACACCTCGAAGGGCTGTCCCTGCAACATCGATCTCATTGACCTCCATCAGACCGTCCGCGCTGATACGGGCCCAGGGTTGGGTGGCTTTGACGGTGACTGGAGCCGGTCGTTGTTCGATCTGGACCGCACGGATTTCTTCGGCTTTCTCGGACGCGAGCGGAATGACGGTCGAGCTGAAGAGAAAGAGAATCATAGCCACGCCAGTGGCAAACAAGAGAAAAGGCGAAGTCATCCACAATAAGCTGATCCCACAGCTACGCATGGCGGTGATTTCATTACTGCGCGCAAACAGACCAAGTGTCAACAGGGTCGCCACCAAGATCGCGAACGGAGCGACTTGGAAGGAAATAGCGGGAATTTTCAACGCGAAGTACGTGAGGATCGGAACGATTCCCGATTCATAACGCAAGAACCGGCGGACCTTCTCGAAGAAGTCGATCACGAGATAGATGGTCACCAAACCGGAAAAGCACATCCCGAAGATTTTCGAGTATTCGCGGAGGATGTACCGGAAAAGAATCGTCATGCTGTTATTGCCTGCTCATCCGTAAAAAAAGTGCGACGGTGATGATGATGAAAATAATATTAGGCAGCCAAGCACCCGCAAAGGGATGCAGAATCAGAGCCGTCACCAAAAAGTCGCACCCGACATTCAGGATATAAAACGCGATGATGATACCCACGCCGACAGCAAACCCGCCGACCCGTCCGGACCGCTTCGAGACGATTCCGACTGGCACGCCGAGCAGACAGAATACAAGCGACGCGGTCGGAAAAGCCAAATCTTTATAGTATTCCATCAGACGACGAAGCGAGCCGGCATCCTTCCCGCCGGACTCGGCCAGCCGGGCCATGATCTGTTCATAAGATGGGCGCTCTTCACTGGCCGAATAGCTGCTGAGGTTCAGATCGATCTTGAGATCGTAACGGGCAAACGCAATCTGCTGATACTGGTCCACCTGACGCGGCCGGCTATGGATGACTCCATTCACCAGCTGAAGCGCGACCTGCGCATGGGCGGCATCCATAAACACGTGGTATTGTTCCGCCACGATGACGCGAGGCTCTTCGGGCACGCGTTCATCCGAGATAAAAATGCCCTCCGCCGGACGGCCTGGCTCACCTTCTGGAACATAGATCATCATGCGTGGAATCGGCTCATTGAAGGTGCCTCGCTCTAAAGCCAGAACAAGCTGATCTTTGAGCAGGTTGAGCGCCACCTTCTTGAGATTCAATGAGCTCCATGGCTGTCCCCATTGAGACAAGATCAAGGTCAGTGTAAACACACACACCGAGAAGAGGAGGACCGGCTGCGAGAGCCGAAACAGACTGAGCCCGGTCGCGCGCATGGCAACCAATTCCTTGTCAAATGACAACCGGCCAAATGCCGTGACCGAAGCGATCAGACCCGCGATCGGAAGCGTGAGCACAAGGCCGGAGGGAAGCAGCATGGCAATCACTTTGAGGACCGCCCAGAACCCGACCCCCTTGGACACCAGCAGTTCGACAAGGCGCAACAGCTCCCTGGTCAACATGACAAAGCAAAGCGCACCGAGACTGAGACCAAACGGAGAGAGCAGTTCCGTGAAGATGTAGCGATCAAGCAGTGTTCGTAAGATCACAGAATGTCTGGATGGGAAAAGTTGTGATCACTATAGGGAAGTCCTGCTCGCCTGTAAACACAGGAGAAACTCTTCTCCGTAAAGATTCGCTTGACAGGTCCTGAAGCCTATGTTACATGCTGCGCGACTTTCCATTCACACGATTGGGTTCCGTGAGCGATGCATCACTCCTTCAGGTTCCCGTCCCTTCTTCTAGCCAAATTCTTGCCAAGTCCATTTTCTGTTTTGATACAGGGCGATTGCGTGGACCTGCTACGCAACCAGTCGTAGTCGTTGATAAAAGGAGGGCTTCTGTGAAGACAAAAGGAACGGTCAAGTGGTTCAATGATCGAAAAGGGTTTGGATTCATCCGGCTGGACAGCGGAGAAGATGTCTTTGTCCACTACTCCGCCTTACAAGGAGACGGCTTCAAGACCCTCAAGGAGGGGGAAAACGTCGAGTTTGAGATCGTGCAGGGAGCCAAGGGTCCTCAAGCGGCCAATGTGCTCAAGGCGGAGATCGCCGCATCGTAGGTTGTCACGTCTTCTGTTTTTTGTTCAGGAGAAGAGCTGGTCCTCCAATCGGAGGACCAGCTCTTCTCCTCGAGTGCTTGCTGCCTGATTCTTCCATTTTCTAGACAAAAATCCTTGCGACTGTTAGCGTTTGAGCGTTTGATTGTTCTGCTCGTGGAGGTATTGTTGTGCCCCCGGATCGAAGTCGAGTTCTTCAACAAGCGCAGCTCCTCGCTTCCCGCGGACAGTACGAAGCGGCCATAGCCGAATGGAAAAAACTGGCCGCAGATTCCCCCGCCGACGGCACCATTCATAATACGATCGGTGATTTGCAATTGAAACGAAACGCTTCAGGGGAAGCCGCTTCTGCATTCTTGCAGGCGGCCTCGGCATTCCGCGCCGAAGGCGCGACCCTCAAGGCCATTGCCGCCTTTAAGAAAGTCCTGAAATACGATCCCGCTCGATATGAGGTCTATCGCCACCTTGGCGACTTGAATGTTGAACGTGGACTCATCAGCAGCGCGGTCCAGGACTACCTCACGCTGGGGAAGTACTACCTGAAAGAGCGTCGCGGAAAAGACGCGCTCGAGGTCTACAAGAAGATCGTCCTCCACGATCCATCGAATCTCAGCGCACAGCAGCGCGTCGCCGAACTCTGTGTCCAGGAAAACCAGCAGGATGAAGCGACCACCGTGTATCTTCAGCTGGGCCGTGAGCGATCAGCGCAAGGGCGATACGATGAGGCGAAAGACGCGTATCTCGCCGTCCTGAGGATCGACCCTGCGAACAACGAGGCAGCCCAATTCGTGGAGAGCCTGAAGAAAGGTGGAACCGGATCAACCAAGACGGTCAAACCAGGATCCACTGCGCCGGTACAGAAACCGTCGGAACCGGTCGATCTTCTGGCTGAGGCCGTTCGCCGCATTGACGAAAAACAGTATGCCGGCGCAGAAGCGATTCTGAACCAAATGCTCACACGAGAACCAGGGAACCCCCAAGTCTGTCAACTCCTGGCTCGGTTGCACTTGCAACGTGGGGATGTCCAAGTGGCGCTGGGAGAATATCGTTTCTTGGCGGGGGCAGCATTGCGGGCCCATGACCTCACACTTGCCGAATCGTTGATTCAGGAGTTCTTGTCCGCAGACCCGAACTCCGTTCCGTTACTGGAGCTGAAGGGAGAACTCCTCGAAGAAAAAGGCGATGGTGGGGGAGCTGCCATCCAGTATGCAAAAGCCATCGAACTCTTGCTTGAGCATCCGGAGCCCGGCATGGAAAGTTTGCATGAGGAGCTCTTCGAAAAAGTACGATCGCTATCCAGTGATGACGCGTTCGTGAATCGACTGACGACAAGGATGAAGAGAGGGGTCTCAGGCGAACGGAGTGATTCTGCTCAGACTGCGTCTCTTGTGAGCGTGCCGTTGAGCCACGTCGATTCCCTACCGACCGGTGGTGAATCATTGAGAGCTGATTCAGACAGTGTTCAGGCAGTCCGTCCACACGATCGGATGAAGGAAGACCAACAATTATCGGTGGCGGGTGCGAAGCCCGACGACATCAACCCTTCTGCCAAGGACAGTGGATCGCAGAAAACTAGCATTGAGTCGAAAACAGCTCCTCATGGACACGGTGTTCAGAACACATCGGTCACTGCTTCGGCTGGGTCGAGCGCCAAGACTCCACCAGCTCCAAAGGTAGCAACCGAAGCGCCGGTGGTGTTACATCCGCCGCAGAACAAACCGGTAGGAGCTCCAGCAGTCGGAAAGCCAGTGGCTGCACAAAAGAGCGAGGTGCGCAAGGCCGAAGTCCCGCAGCCACCTGCCCCCACGCCGGCCAAGCTCGTCTCGGTTCAGACATCTGTGGAATCGGCTGCTCCTAGCAAACCCGCCGTGGCTCCACCAGCAACCGTAAAGGAACCGATGGCGGCCTTTGACTACGAGACGCACTATGCGTTAGGTGTCGCGTACAAGAACATGGGGTTGTATGAGGAAGCCAAGGAGGAATTTCACGTATCGATGAACAGCGATTCATACTATCTTGATTCGGCGCTCATGACGGCGGTCTGTCTTAAGGAACAGCATCATCACACTCAGGCGATTCTTGGACTGGAAACGGTCTTAGCTGATCCTCGTTGCCAAGGGGCTAAGGGGCAAGCCATTCGCTATGAGTTAGGGTTACTCTATGAAGCGGAGGAACTGTGGGAGAAGGCCGTTCACGCATTCGAGTCGATTCCGTCATTCCATGATGTCCCACAGCGACTGGTGGCCTTGAAGGGGAAACAAGGGGGAGGGGAGGTTGGTTTTCGGTACGCCTCGTAGGGTCTAATCCTCGTTCTCAATCACAACTTAGTTCACTCGATTCGACGCTGGTCGACCTCCCAACACGGCCGCAATATTGTCGAGGCAGATGAGCCCCATACGTACACGCGTCTCAAGTGTGGCCGATCCGAGGTGAGGAAGAAGAACCACATTCGGCAGCGCGATCAAACCAGCAGAAACCATCGGTTCGTGTTCGTAGACATCCAGCCCAGCGCCCGCGATTGTTTGTGCCTCAAGCGCCGACACCAGCGCCGCCTCATCAATCACCGGTCCACGGGATGTGTTGATCAGGTAGGCGGTTGGTTTCATCAGGGTAAGCTCGCGTCGGCCGATCAGGTGACGGGTCGTATCGGTGAGAGGGACGTGGAGCGAAAGAAAATCGGATTTCGCAAGGACCGCATCAAGGGGTTGCCATTCCCACATGACGCCCGATGGGGCAGGTACGTGATGACGGCCTGCATAAATCACGGACATCCGAAATCCGGACGCTCGTTGCGCGACAGCCTGGCCAATGCGTCCCATACCAACAATGCCCAGCGTTTTGCCAGAGACATCGGCGCCCAACAGTTGGGTTGGCGTCCACCCAGGCCAGTTGCCGGTTCGGATCCAGGTGTCTCCCTTAACGATATGCCGTGCCAGCGCCAGCAATACCGCCCACGTCAAATCGGCAGTAGCATCGGTGAGCACGTCCGGGGTATTGGTAATGGTGATACCACGTTGGGTTGCGGCAGGCACGTCGATGTTGTTGTAGCCGACTGCATAGTTGGCGATAATTTTCAGCCTTGTTGCATGGGACAATAACGAGGCGTCGATGCGATCGGTCAAGGTACAGATGACGGCATCGGCCTCGGTGAATCTGCGACGCAACTCCTCTGCGGTCGGTGGACGATCGGCTGGTTCAGTCAGTATGTGGTAGTGTCGCGGAATTGCATCCAGCACTGGCTGTGGCAAGAGGCGGGTGATATATAAGGTTGGACGACCCATCGTGTGGCCTATTGTAGGAGAAATCGGAGCCCACAGACAACGACTTTGGTTCTTCAAGGAATTGACTGACTAGGAGATACGCGACCCCTTATGAGCACCTCTTCTCCATTGATCCGCCCGACGAAATCTCATGCGGTCGCCAACGATCTTCGTGCGTTGTTGGGATCCGAGAAAGTGAAAGACGACGGACCGACGCTTACCGCCTATGCTGTGGACGCCAGCATCTATCGCATTCCTCCACAGGCAGTCGTCCTCGTTGAGTCGGAAGATGACATTGCCACGACCATCGGCTATGCCCGGTCGCGAGGAATTCCGTTGACCCCTCGGGCAGCCGGCACCAATCTCACTGGTTCCGCGATCGGTTCAGGGATCATCCTTGACGTCTCACATCTCAATCGAATCCTTGAGGTGAATCAAGAGGAGAAATGGGCGCGAGTCCAACCGGGAATCGTCCTGGCAGAATTGAACAAACAGCTCAGTGCTCACGGACTTATGTTTGGGCCAGACCCTTCAAGCGGCGACATGTGCAAACTGGGTGGCATGGTCGCCAACAATTCTTCAGGCCCCCATACGCTCCGCTACGGCTCGGTCAAAGACAATGTGGAGAGCCTCCGGTTGTGCCTCACCTCATCCTCCTGGATCGAGGCACGAGCCTATCCGCTGACTGATCCAACGCTTGAACGTTTGTTGACGATGGTGCCGGCCCTGCGCGATGTGCTGGTGCTGACGCAGGCCCACGCTGACCTCATCGCCGCGAAGCGACCGACCGTCAGTAAGAATAGCTGCGGGTACAATCTCTTCGGGGTGGCCGATGGATTGGCACAGGGAGTTTTTGACTTACCCAAATTGTTCGTCGGCAGCGAAGGGACACTGGGTATCATGAGTGAAGCGACGTTGAGGCTGGTGAACAGACCGACGTCCACATTGACGGCGCTGCTGCATTTCAAAAACTTGGAAGACGTGGGTGACGCGGTGCCGCAGATCCTGACGCTCCAGCCAAGTGCCTTGGAGGTCATGGATGCCAATACGCTCAACTTAATCGGGCGGGCAAAGCATGGCATTCCCGCTGATGCGGCAGCAACCCTCTTGCTTGAGTTGGATGCCGATTCGATTGAGATCGATCTCCAAGAGCAGGCCGATGCCCTTCGTACCATCTGTCGGCCCTACAAGCTGGCCTCGGAACCCACACTCGCATTCGATGCTGAACGAAGGGAACAACTTTGGAAGGCACGCAAGGCATTGTATCCGACCCTCTATCGATTCGACCCGAAGAAGAAACCGATCAATTTTGTTGACGATGTTGTCGTGCCAGCTGAGCACATCAGCGAGTTGATCCGCTATCTCGAGGACTTCTTTGGAAGCCAACATGTCCCGGTGGCCATCTTCGGCCATATTGGAAACGGGAACGCGCACATCGTCCCATTATTGGACGTGAACGATCGTGGCGATTTTGAAAAAATGGTGCAGGCCTACCAGGATGTCCATTCGACCGTGCTGAATCGATTCGGCGGATCGATTTGCGGCGAGCATGGCGACGGTCGCGTGCGTGCTGAGTTCGTCAAGCGAATGTTCGGCGACGAGCTCTATGACCTCTTTGTGCAGGTCAAGAAAGCGTTCGATCCGGGAAACATCCTGAACCCAGGGATCAAGCTGAGCGACGCGTCGTTTACGGAGCACATCGACTACACCAGGCTCTCAAAATCCTGCGCCACCTGCGCGAAGTGCAATTCGGTCTGTCCGGTGTATGACGTCTTTCAGTCCGAGGACATGAGTGCGCGCGGCTGGTTTGAAATTGTCACGGCGAATGACTATAGCTATCTCAATTCAAAACGCGTGGTAGAGGCGTGCCTCAACTGCAAATCGTGCCGGACGATCTGTCCCGCCGGCGTGGATGTGTCAGACCTGATTCTTCAGAAGCGGGCAGAACATCCCAACCGGTTGGCAGGCTGGATATTTCGACAGCAAGCAAAAGGAATCCACTTTGACGCTTTCGTGCACGTGCTGGCGAGCACACAACGAATGTGGGACCGTCCTTTTGTGAGGAAGCTGTTGGAACGAATCACCGGGCCGATCATGAAGGTATTGGCTCCAACCGCTCGTTTGCCACATGATCTTATGTTACCGAAGCTGGCTCGACGCCACTTGCGCGAGCGATATGCACATGTAGCCACGAGAGAAATAGAGGAGTCGCCAACGCGGACGGTCGCCTATTTCCACGGTTGTGCGGCCAACTATTTTGATGATGGAGTCGGTGACGCCGTGATCGAGGTCTTGAAGAAGCATGGGGTAGAGCCGGCCTTGCCTCCGCAACGTTGTTCAGGAACCCCGATTCAAACCTATGGGCATGTCGATCTGGTGCGCGATGGAGCCCGATTCAATCTCCGGTCATTCGCACCCTACGAAACCATCGTGACCGGCTGTGCCTCCTGTACATTGATGCTGAAGGACTATCCCACGCTGTTCCCGGAAGGAGAGGAGCGGCAGCAGGCCGAATCGTTGGCCAAGAAGGTCGTGCATATTTCTGAATTCGTCGCCCGCTCGTCGGAGCACCCTCCGATGGCCAATACTGGAGGAACAACGAAACGCGTCACCTACCATTCATCCTGCCATCTGCGGGCAGCCGGGGTGACAAAGGAGCCGCGACAAGTCCTGTCCTCATTGCCTGGGGTCAATTTCGTCGAAATGCAGGACGCCGATCGTTGCGCCGGAGGCGCAGGCACCTACGTCGTCAAAGACTATGATACGTCGAAGAAGATCTTTGAGCGAAAAGCCCGTGCCATCAATCAGAGCGGCGCAAACGTGGTCGCGACCAGTTGTCCAGCCTGCATGATTCAGCTGAAAAATGGATTAGGCGAAGACGTCGAGGTCAAACACGTCGCCCAACTGCTTCAAGAGGCTTATCGAGCGGCCGAGGGCGAGAAGAGCTGAGTCACGCTCCTGGATCGTGTATAGTAGCCCCGCATAAAGATGGGAATCATGTGGATGATAGGACTGGTGAGTCGCTGATGGTGTCGGTACAGATTTTTGGACAGACCCTCCGTGCGGTGGTCGAAGAGAGTGAGCTGGAGGTCCCAGTGATGGGTCCAACGACCGTGAAACAACTGATAGAAGCACACCCCATACAACTGGGCCCATTGCTGCACTATATAAAGAATCGAGAAGCGCTCATCACCATCAACAAGAAGATCGGGTCGGACGATTCACCGGTGCGCGACGGCGACGTCGTCAAACTGTCATTCCAATCCCGCACGTCCTACGACGGCACACGCGACATCCCCACCTAGCAGCCTGCTAGCCTTGCCTCCGTTCTCTCAGGCAGGAATCGCTGACAACAGAACGACCTTGCTGGCAGTGCGGTTACTGCATGCTCTCACGTATCCCGCCCTTTTGAAAATGGTTGGGTAACAGCATGATGCAGTTGGGGTTGAACCCAGCGGCCTTCAGGGTATCAATGCTCCCCAGCACCTTGTCCTGCTGCAAATCGATGACCGTGATGGACCCGTCGCTCATGCCCTCCAGGTTGAGCAAGCTGTTCTGAACGAACAGGTACCGTTCATCCGGCGACAACACCGTGTGATGGGCGCCTTCCGCTGCGGGAAGGGCTTTGAGAAACTTAGGCTGACGCGGATTGCTGTTATCGTACAGATTGACGAAGCCTGGTTTGGCGGTGGTGATGTAGAGTCGGTCGCCCCTCGCGTTATACAACATCTCTAGCGGGACTCCTTGTTGCCGCGGTCCAAAATCGTCGACCTGTGTAAACGAAAAGGATTTGCTGCTGGGATCCCACAGGCCGGCCCACAAGGTCCCTTCCATCATATTAGTGATATGGACCACTGGGGGATTCGCATTCGGAGCAAACATAACTTCCACGGGGGCGGCTTTCGAGGGAGAAGGCTTCAGGGACACCTTGTGCGTGGACAAGACCTTGCCGGTGCTCGCCTCCAGAACCGTGACGGACTCTCCCATCTCCGACATGTCGGGCTTGACCGTGCTGGTGACCAAAACGCGATCGATCCCATTATGAATGGCAATCCCGTGTGGATACAGAATCTGCGCGGTCGGGTCCGATCCCCGCACGGTCTTGATCGGGCGATCATGGACTGCGTCGCCCATGATGACGGTGCTCGAACCCATGCAGGTGAGGTACCAAGTCTTGTTGTCTTCGGAGACGACCAGATCTTCGCCCGACCTGACAGTCTGGCACGGCAATGGTACGAAGCCGATAGGGAAACCGCGTGAGATCGATCACATACAGCTCACTTTTTCCCAAGGACGTGATATAGGCCTTCGTGCGATCGCGGTTGAAGAAAATATGGTGGGCGACGAGGTCGGCAGGTAGGGGAATATCCATGAGAATCTTTCCGAAGTCTGCCGACTTCGGATCGATCTCCATGATGGCAATACCTTCCCGCCTGACCGTTTGACCCGGCTTACTTTCATAGTTCAGCAGCGCCAAAAGTTCCGCTGAGGCTATCGATGTTGAGGACAACAGCGAGAGCGCTACCAATGTAATGAGTTGAAATCGGTTCATGGAATCCTCCGTTCCTATGCTCCAGGTATGTGATGGGCATACGAACGTACGCTTCCAAAAATAGAGAAGCAACTGGACAAAATCCGTAGAGAAGGTGAGGACGGGGTGGTCAGAGCTGTTGAGGACATGGTTTCTTTGAACGAAACCGAGTAAGCTGCCGCGGCCCCCATGATGACGATGCACGAGACGTCACGACGTAGTCCGTTCCCCCTCTATGCGCAAGTCCTTGTCGCCGTGCTCTGCGGTGCGACCCTGGGCATCCTGTTTGGCCAAGAGCCCTATCTGGGCGGCCTGCGTAACGAGCAGCTGGGGCAACTTGGGCTCTGGGTGGTCTGGATGCTCAAGACACTGGCCATCCCGCTTATCTTTTTTGCGATCCTCGACGCCCTTCTTCGCACCAGTATCCCCCTGAGCCAGGGGACCAAGCTGCTGGTCATCTGTCTCGTAAACGTCTCCGTCGCCATGGCCATCGGCCTGGCCATCATGAATCTCTGGCAACCGGGCTTGGCCTGGCTGGGGCACGTGGATGAGCTGCTCCACCTCGTGCCTGGCTCCACACTCTCGTCGTCGGCGCTGGCCAACGTGCAGGCCGGGTCGCAAAGCCCGATCGAGTATCTGGCGTCCTATATTCCCCGCACCCTCACGAACCCCTTTTCGAGTAACAACATCATCGGCGTCGTTCTCCTCGCCCTGCTCCTTGGCGGCACTCTGCGATACCTGCATGGCCAGTCAGACCAGACGGGTGGATTGGTTGCCGTGGTCGCACGGGGCATCGAACGGATCTATGGTTGGCTCGTGCAGATCCTTGAATGGATTATCCTGGCTGTCCCACTGGCCGTCTTCGGCGTCGTCGCACATGTCGTTGGCAAGTCCGGCGTGGGCGTCTTCTCCGTCCTCTGGATCTTTCTCGTGGCCATGCTCGCCGGCCTTGCGATCCATTCCCTTCTCTACTATCCGCTCGTCGCCTGGCTGGTGGGAAAGAAGTCACCGAAGAAGTATCTGGGGCAGGGGGCCGATGCCATCATGACGGCTGTCTCGTGTAACAGCAGCCTGGCCACCGTGCCCGTCACCCTCCGCTGTCTCGAACGGATGCAGGTCTCAGCGCAATCGGCACGTCTCGCGGCCTGTGTCGGGACCAATCTCAATAACGACGGCATCACATTGTACGAAGCGATGGCCGCGCTCTTTCTCGCGCAAGCGCTGGGCTATGATCTCCCGATGGCGAAACAGGTCTTGATTGTCCTCGCCTCCATCATCGCCGGGGCCGGGGTCGCCGGCATACCGGAAGCGGGGTTGATCGTCTTGCCGCTGGTCTTGGCCGCCGCCGGGTTGCCGGATCACGTCATCCTTGCCGCCATCCCCCTCATCATGACCGTGGATTGGATCATCGCCCGCGCCCGCTCCGGCGTGAACGTCATGAGCGACATGCTCGTCGCCATCCTGCTCGACGTCGGGAAGACGGCACCAGGAACAGAGTCTCACGCAGAGATGGAGAGATTATGAGGGATGCCCCAATCGTCTAGAAACCGTAGCACCTCTGTGCTCATGCGCAGATTTAGGCGGCAGGCAGCGGAGCGATATGATTGATCGTCTTCTTGATAGTCCGTGCGGCTTCCCACAAATCAACTGCACGCTGGGCATTCAACCAGAATTCGGGGCTGTTGCCGAATAACCGCGAGAGTCGCAACGCCATCTCGGGACTGACCGCGCGTCGTTCCCGCAGCAGGTCGTTGACGGTTTGCCTGGACACCCGGAGCGATCTGGCAAAGCCGGACACCGTCAATCCATATTCAGGCAGGAAGTCCTCGCAGCATCACACCCGGATGAGTTGGCCGAACGTTTCGCACGCGTTTATTGGGGAGACTCATTAGCCACCTCGCTCAATGATAATCTGTAATCTCCACATCGTACGCATCTCCGTTCTTAAAGCGAAAGCAGATGCGCCATTGGTCATTAATGGAAATCGAGTGCTGACCCATCCGGTCTGCGCTCCAGCTTATGGAGTCGGTTACTCGGAGGGATTTTTAATTCTCCGACGCCCGTACCCATATAGATATTCCAGCTTACGTAAGGCCCGCTCCACATGTCAGGTGGAAACCGCTTAGATTTGCCGTTCTCTACAGATACCCTTGTACGCTTGTCGGCAAAGGTCTTGATCACGGCCTAAGTGTAATGTGGTGCATGACACCTGTCAACTCGAGCCACTCCGCCCAGCATTCAGACTGAGAATTTAGCACTCAGTCCTTGGTCCTCAGTTCTAGCCAATTCCCCGCAGACTCAGCCCTCACCACTCGGCCCTCAGTCCTACGTTCTCAATCCTTCTCTCGCGGACTCAGTCCTTCGTGCGGTTCCGCCCCTTGCCTGTTACGTTGGACAACGTTACCGCTTGGAGAAATTGCGCGATCTCACGTTTCACCTCCGCATCGTGGCCAAGCCAGCCGTGACCGCCGCTCTGAAACGTGACCAAGCGAGCCCCCGGAATGTGCGCAGCGGCGTACGAAGCTCCCGCCAGCGTCCGGTACAGATCGTCTGCACAGCTCATGGCAAGCGTTGGCACCGAGATCGTCTGGAGTTCCTCCGCACTCAGGGGGGCGGCCATCCGGGCATCGATGCGTAAGCCTTCAATCCGCCGGCTAACCGGAAAGATGTCTTGGATGATGCGGAGGGCTCGTGCCTGTTCGCTGGAATCGGCATTCCGATACACCTCGATCGGTGTCGCCAGGACCGTTTCAATCAGCATGCGCGGAGCCACTCGCGTCACTGTCCAGATCAAGAAGTCTGACCCCAGCACATGGTCGAGCACAAACGACATGTAGGGTGACGGAGGGGTGGTGTCCTTCGTGGTTGTGCCGGGGGGAAAGGCCGCTGGGACGAGCAGGACTAAGGCGGAGCAACGGGCCGGAAAGTCCAGGCAGAACTGTATGGATGATGGCGCGCCGGCGGAAACCCCAAACACGGCGGCAGTCGTGATCCCCAAGCTATCCAACAGGCACGCATGGGCCGCCGCCTGCTCTTTCACACCGGCATGGATGGGCGATGGTGTTCGGAGATAGCCAAACCGGGAGACAGCGACCACACGAAATCCGGCAGGAGCCAGCGTATCGCCAAAGTCCGCCATTTGCGGATAACCACCACCGGCTCCATGGATAGCGAGCACGGCCGGGCCCGATCCGACCTCCGAATACTCGATGGGGCCGCAGGCCGTGGTCGCAACGTGGCTGTCTCTGACCAGCCGTGCGGTGACCTCAGCACGATCGGACTCATATCGCGCATACACCCATCCTGCCAGAGCCAGCAGGGTGACGACACATCCAATGACGTAGTTCATGGCCTGCGAGAATGCCTCACCATTCAAACGTGGGGAGTGCCCCCGTCAGCACAAGCGCGGAAGCTCCGAACCGCAACAGTCCCGGCCGGATGAAGAAGACAGGCTATTCTATGTTGTCGAAGCGTGCCGGTCTATGGCGTGGCGGAGCAGGGTATTGAAATCGTGAGCAGCGAGGGGAGTGGAGCACGCGCCCCGCCGCTGGGTCGGGAAATGGGTCCTCACCGCGTGATGCTGGTCGGAGATCGTCCCGAAGGTGTCGGAACAAGATTTCCGAGCCGTTGCTGGGTTCTGCCATACGCCATAGCCATAAGCTCCCTGCCACATTTCCAGCCATCAGCTCTTAGCCGGGAGGGGCGTGATTTCTGGTGGGGAAAGGGGGTAAGCTTCGGCCCGGTCGTTGATTGGAAGCCTGGCTTCCCTGCGCTTATCTTGGCAGAGCCAAGAAGTGAAGCCTGCGAACTCTGGATCAATGTATGATTGCAAGACCTGACCCTCTTGCTACAATTCCACAAGGAGGTTCACGTATGAATCGAGCAAAGACCATCACATCTTGGGTGGTGCTGATGCTGGTGATGGGGCTGATAGAGGCTGGAGCAGGGTCCATTTTTGCTGAACCATACCAGGTGATCGATGTCAAGGACGGAGGCACCATTACCGGAGTTGCGGTATGGCAGGGCGAGGTCCCTAAACTCCAGCCAATTGAAAATGAAGCAGACACGAACGTCTGCGGCCATGAAGTAGCCTCTCAAGCGTTACAAGGCTGATTCGAAAAACAAGGGTGTGCCATACGTGCTTGTCTATCTTGAACAGGTTGAGAAGGGGAAGGCACCAGCGGACAAATACTGGCTCCATATGGTGAATTGTCAATTCACTGAGCACATTTATCCATTCGTTAGAAGCCAACTGATGGTGATGGTCAACCACGATTTGTTTTTCCACAACCCAGACTTTTTCGACGCACAGAATGTCTCACTTCTGCACTTCCCTATGCCCGATCCCGGCCAGGAATTACCCACAAGTTCTTGCGGACACCCCTCCAGAACGAAAAGGGCGTGATGCGGCTTCAGTGTGATGTTCATAACAACATGAACGCCTATTGGGCGGCTTTTGATCATCCGTATTTTGCGGTCACAGACGCGGACGGAAAATTTGTCATTAGCGGGGTTCCGGCAGGCAAGTACACCCTGGTGGCATGGCATGAAGGCTACAAGGTCATACGAGAGGAGAAGGGGCGACCAATCTATGACAGGCCGCATATCCGTCAGCAGGAGATTGATGTCAAACCAACAAAGACCATTGACGTTGTCTTTGAGTTCCCAGTCCGAAAAGTCTTCATTGACTATTGACGAGATGTTTCAAAAATATCGAGGTCATTGCCTCCTATTTTGACAACATATCCAATGGGAGGACAATTATGGGACGCAAAATGGTTCTCGTGGGGCTGTTGGCAGCGGCTTTGCTCACGATACTGCCGACGACCTCCTCCTTGGCCAATCCGCCGGATACGGACGAAGTGAAGGACCAGCCAGGCCAGGAGCCGCCGGTTACGCGCGGCATGCCGGATCTCGTACGGTATTGGAACTTCGATCCACCTAAGAGTCCGCTGTTCGATATCAGCAGAGTGACCATCTCCGGCGACCTCCGGGTCAGGCCGGAACTTCGTGTCAACCCAAACTTCGGATTGAATGTAAATACAGCGGGTTCCCAACTTTCAACCGGCCGCGCCCCCAATGGAGGCGATACCGCTGATCAATTTGTTCAACAATGGATGCGGCTGGGGCTCAACTATGCGATTTCACCCGATGTTGATACCTTCGTCCAGATACAATATGGGAAGAATTGGGGCGCGAACAGCAATCCTGGAGCAGCGAATCCCGCGAACGACCCCAATTCGATTTCCACCAATTCGAGTTCCCCCAATTCGACCTCCAGCCTGGGGATTCGCCAGGCTTATATGTTGATCCGCAATCTCGGGGTCGATGGTCTCAACCTGAAGGCCGGTCGGCAGCTCATCCAGATGGGGAACCAACGCTTATTTGGCGCGTTTGATTGGAACAATGTCGGTTTCTCCTTTGATGGTGTCACCCTGCAATATTCCAAGAATGCGTACGAAGTCTGGGGAGGTTGGGTGCGCCTTGCTGATGCAGAAGCTTTTACAAACGGTGCGGGATCGGGAGCGGTTTCCGGCGGCGGGGCAGGCAGTAAGAATGCAGATTTGGTGTTTACCAGGCTGGTTTTCAAACCCATGCCGAGCATGTCGGTTGAGCCCCTCTGGGTGTTTTTGAACAACCAACAAGCAAGTACTGGTGGAACCAATAGCGCTGCCATCACTGCTCCACATGCCAACGACCAGCACCGCCATACATTGGGCGGTCGAGTGGCCTTTAGACAAGGGATGTTCGACGGGACGGCCGAGGGCTATTGGCAGATCGGATCAATGGGGTTGGGTCTGTCCAGCAATCGACTCCACATCAATGCCCAAGCTTTTGCCGCAGAGGGAGGGATTACCCTCCACGATGTGCCGTGGACCCCACGCGTCGGTTTGGAGTTCAACTATGCATCGGGTGACGGAAACAAGGCGAACTGTAATGCAAACACCGGGGCCGGTTGTGGCGGTACAGCGAACACCTTCGAGAATCTCTATCCAACGAACCATATTTTGATGGGCTATGCCGATCGGATGGCCTGGCGGAACATGGTCGGCTACGGCGCCAGCTTGCAGATGAAGCCGAGTCTCGCGCAACATCTGGATTTCCGATTCTGGATCTTCCGCAAAGCCAACAACAGCGATTGTTGGTATACCGCCAGCCAAGGCTGCTTCTCCGCTCCGACTGCCGCAACCGCTGCCAATATCGCGACCAGCAACTCGCTGTACAAGGAAATCGATGGGGTCTATACCCTGTTCTTTAAGGACAACAAGGTGGCCTGGCAGACCGGCATATCCTATCTGATCGCCGGCCAAATGCTCGACCAGTTGGCCTCTGGGAATGCCGCTGGGAGCGGGGCTTCAGCGGTGAATTCGATCTGGGCCTACACGCAGTTGCACGTGAATTTCTAGCACCTATTCTTCATGACAGTTCGTCTCGAGACGCGCCTGCATTGCCGATCGTGTTCAGAATTCATGAAAACTTATGCTGCAATCGCCGATCCGGTGCTACGACAAGCCTTGGGGCGGTGGGCTCGCCCCTCGGACCTTCGACCTACTGCATGAGTAAGCCTCAGGTCCTCCGGGCTTCGGCCTCGCGACGCGGCTCCTCGATTTGGCGACGAACTGTCATGAACAATGCGGGTTAACGGAGGGAGCGAGTTACGGCTGGTTCACGCGACTCAGAGAAAGTGACTGGATTGCAAGGTCGGGAGGGAGTGCTGGAACCGTGACAGCAATGGTCCTGAGTGAGCGGAGCCATTCGCCAACGGTGACGGTTCGATCGTCGTCAAGATCTGCCTTGCCGGTTAATCCGCTTAGAAGACTCTGCGACGAGGGGTTGCGCCGAGAGACTTGAATGACCGTTCCAGCCCCAACCTTGGAGGATCCATCAAGATCACCGATCCAATTGGGGTCGGCGAGTCGGATGGCACTGTTCTTCGTCGCTGCGTCCATGGCCACCGGTGCTTCGATGATGGCAACTGCCAGTCTAGCCCCCAGGTTGACCAGACGATTTTGGAGAAGCCGGAGGGGGATCAACTGAGACAGTGATGATTGCGGGGTGGTGTCGTAAGGCATCAGAAATATTTCACCGGTTCGTGAGTCGGCGCGTACATGTCCGGCGAAGTAGAAGAAGATGATCGAGTCTTTCGTGACTCGCTTGGTGAGCCAGAGTGCGAGGGCTTCCTTGACGTCGGCCTGGGTCGCCAACTCGTCTTGGAGCAACAGCGTATGTCCCTCAGGTACCTGGAGGGATTCGGTAAACCTTGAGATGGTTTCCTTGGTGTCGAACGAAAGTCCGTCCCGCCATCCCAGCCAGGGAGTCTGGTAGTGGCCAAGCCTCACGATGACAGCATATCGGTCTGGAATATTCCCGCCTGCGGCGGTAGTCGAGGTCGGACGTAGGGCGGACGATGGTACTGATGCCGTCGGCTCGTTGCGAGAGGCCATGGTCGCCATGAGGGTGTGTGTCGCCGGTGCGCCGTTTGCTGTGCCAGACGGTATGACCGTCACAGTGAGTTCGCCATGCGATCCTTCGGCATTCGCCGGCAGTGTTCCCCACAGGATGGTGCTCTTCGTTTCCCCTGGCTGGAGGTTGGCCATCCGTACCGACGGCGACAGCGTGCTCGCGAAGGTCTCGATGAGTATGGGCGTCCCTGAGAGGGTAATGGCCGCAGCATTCAAAGCGGTCTTGCCGGTATTCGTTACGTCGATCCTGATGCCGATCTTCTCGCCACTTTCCAGCACGAGATTGTTGTTGGCATCCAGCAAAGTTGCCTTGATGGCCAGCAGGCTTGGCGTGGCACCGGGACTCTGCCGGCCCACCGTGCTCTCCCCGTGCGTTTTTTTCCGCAACTGCACCAGGTATCCCATGAATTGATCGGCAAGATGATCGGCTGCCGTTTGCACGGCGGCGTCCAACTGCCCGGTTTCACATCGGTTATCGCTACCGCCGAGTTGGGGCGTCCACAACGCCACCCGATGCGAATAGACTATCGATGCTTTCGGGAACCGGCGCCCCTGGTCATCTTGGAAGGTAGCCAAAAGACGGACATCAAATTGAGCGAGATAGTTGCTGTCGGCCGACCCACTGCGTGATGTCGGATCGAAGGAGGCGTTCGCCAGCGTGATGAAAGCCGTGACTTCGGATGCGGGAGCAGCGACCGCTTGTGCCGTTCCCGACGGGTCTCCGACCGTCAGGTGTGCAAGGCGAGCCCGCCCGGTTTCGGTGAAGGATTGAACGAGTACGTCGCCTAGATGACTCTTCCACAAACTGTCGGCACAGACTGTCTGCTCTAAGATGGCTGAGCGAACTGACTCATCGAAGACCAGCTTAACCGACAGCGGAATGACCGGCCCCTGTTCGGTTGGATGCATGAAGCGCGGCGTCTGTAGGTGGTTGCAGGCGGCTAGCAGCGTGAGTCCCGTTGCCAGCACGAGAATCGACATGAGCGATACCAGAGGAGTAGACATGGGCGGACGGTACCCGAAGGAGTAATCGGATGCAATGAGAATGTTGCCATAGACCTCCCATTGGAAAGATGATATCGCCTCATCAGGATTTAGGGTCAGCAACTGTCTTGTCTGTCAAGAGCCGACAAGGGTCTTTTGAGAGTCACCCCTGAAAATTCTTCGCACACAGCTGGCATCGCAACGACGATCGCCATCGAGTCTAGGCACTCCTATATCTCTGCGCAGATCGGTTCCGCTTTATGCCGCCACGGGGTCCGGCTCTTCACCATCGCATTCAAGATCGTGAGTAATTTCCGCATACAGGCCGTCAACGCCAGCTTCTTCGCCTTCCCTGCCTGACAGAGCCGCTGATAGAACATGCGGATCACGGGATTTCTCCGCGTGGCGACCAACGCCGCCATATAGAGTGCGGCGCGCACATGAGCGCGCCCACCCCAGATTGAGGTAAGCTCGAAAAAGTGGACGCCTTCAACCTACAATGAGAGGTCTGGAGGTGTGAGATGGAACAGGTACCACGGCAGCAGTATACGAAGGAGTTCCGAGAGCAGGCCGTGCGGCTAGTCCTGGAACAACAGGTGACGATTCCGGAGGCAGCCAGGCGCCTGAGCATGTCGGGCAAAACGCTCAAGAACTGGGTGGGGCGAGCTCGGCACGGCCAGCTTGCGACAGTGGGCGCGAGCCGACGGCCCGTGACGGAGCTAGAAGCAGAGCTGTCCCGGCTCAAACGTGATCTTGCGGAAGCGCGGATGGAGCGCGACATCTTAAAAAAAGCCACCGCGTACTTTGCGACGGCGCAGCTGCCCGGTACGCGCTCATGAGAACGCTGCGTCCCCAGTATCCCCTGGTGGTGTTGTGTCGGGTCCTCACTCATAAGTCAGTATATAGGCGACACTCGGATGCCTGAAGAACGAGCGCACGAGTTTGGGATTCTTCCCGATTTGGGCAAGCTGCGCGGCCACGCGCGGCTCTAGCTTCTCGCCCTTTTGCAGTGGCCTGCGCGCATTGCCTGTACGTTTGGCGTGGCTCCACACCAGTTCGTCCGGATTCAGCTCGGGCGCGTAGCCCGGCAGAATGTGCACGGTCAGCCTGCCTTGGGTGGAGGACACATAGGTTTTCACGGCCTTCGTCTTCTTATGCGCGGGCAAGCCATCCAGCACCAGGCGCACTGGCTTTTTGCGCCGGTGCATCAACTTCTTGAGCAGTTCCACGAACGACTCGCCATTGAGCGCACCGTGGTACGTCGCAAACCAGAACGCCCCCTTGGCACTGACCGCCGAGGCTGCGCTGATGCTCTGGCGCTGTCCGGGCACATGCACCACCGGCGTCTGGCCGACGGTGCCCAGGTCTTGCCCTGCACACTGTCCGCGCGAAAGCCGGATTCGTCCCAAAAGTAGATCGCCGCACCGTCGTGTTTGGCTGGAGCGGCAAGGGTCGGATAGGTTTCGCGCTGCCAGCGCTCGATCGCCTCCGGGTCGCGCTGGTAGGCGCGCTGCAAGGGCTTTTGCGCCGTCAACCCCAGGCGTGCCAGCAGCGCACCGACCGAGGCGAGACTCAAGCTGACGTCGAATTTCATGGCCACCAATTCGCGCACAATCTGTCGTGTCCACAACCCAAAATCAAACCCGTATTGCATCGGGTGCTTGCCGTTGATCCAGCGAAAGACCTGCCGCTCTTGCATCAGTGTGAGCTTGCGCGGACGACCGGTCCCTTTGCGCGCGGCCAGCGCGCTGATCCCCCTGCCACGGCTCGACGCGTGCCGCAGCCACTTGTAGATCGTGGTCCGGCAAAAGCCGTAACTAGCGATCACCGCCCCCGGGGCCTGCCCCTCACGACCCGCTCCACCGCCATCCTGCGGATGGCCTCCAGCGTACGGTGATCCAGTGTTCGACCGTCTCTGCGCATGCGCCGCAGTATAGCAGAACATGACGCCATGTGTAGCCTATATTACTGACTTATGAGTAACGTGTCTCGAAGCGGGTATTATGCCTGGCGCACCCGCCGCCCCTCGACACGAGCCCAGGAGAATGCGCGGCTGGAAGTGGCGATTCAGGCTGCCCATGTGCGGACTCGCCAGACGTATGGTCCGGAACGGTTGCAAACGCGAACTGCGCGAGGACGGGTTCCCCGCCGGAGTCGGGCGCATCAAAGAAGCGACTGCGGAAGAAACTGGGACTGCGTTGTCAACAGGTCCGCCGGTTCACGACGACCACGGATTCGACGCATGCGCTGCCGGTCGCGGAAAACGTATTGGCGCAGACCTTTGCTGCCACACGACCGAACGAGACCTGGGTCACCGACATCACGTACGTGCCGACCGCGGAAGGCTGGCTGTATCTCGCGGGCATCAAGGATTTGTTCACCTGCGAGGTCGTCGGCCATGCGATGGGGGCCCGGATGACGACGGAGTTAGTGATCCAGGCGTGGAGCGGCGGTGTGGGCGAAGCGCCCGCGCCCGGGACTGATCCACCACTCCGATCGTGGCTCACAGTATTGTGCCCAGGCCTATCAAGATCAGGTCCTGCGCAGTTTGGCATGACCGCGTCCATGAGTCGGCGAGGCAACTGCTACGATAATGCTCCGATGGAAAGTTTTTGGGGCACGCTGAAGAACGAACTGGTGCATCACCGCGCTACGAGACCCGTGAGCAAGCGCGGCGCGAGATCGCGGAGTACATCGAGATCTTCTATAACCGTCAGCGGCGGCATTCCCGGCTCGGGAATCGCTCGCCCGCTGCGTTTGCCCAGCAATGGGTCCGTCAACAGCCGGCGGCGTGAGGCTGTCATTCATGGCGTCCACTATTGACAACCGGGGTCAGACTTCCAGACCCAGATCTTTGCGATCTGTCCCGCTCCCGTACTGCCATGATGCAAGACCTCCATTTATAGATACAAGGTCTTGCAATCAAACAGAGGAAGAAAATGGGGACGTTCTGAATTTCCTCGCGGGCGGCGGTCCGGCGCCTTGGGTATTCTCTTCCTCCCGCCGTTCAGTCTCGTAGACCAAGCTACTTGAAAAAAGTAGAATGTCCCGATTTCGGCTCCTCCGACCCCACTTTGCAGTTGTGGCCCTGCTGTCAGGCGCAGAGTGATTATGGTAGGTCATACGCATTCGATCAGTATGGGAGTCTGAATGTAAGGGAGTATCGGCATGTTGGCTAAACGATCACAGAAGGCGACCACCGTCCGAGGACGGTATGTGACGAATCGCACGGGGAAACGAACCGGGGTGGTGCTGTCTCTCAGGCGGTATTCACGTCTGATGGAAGACCTGCACGATCTTGCGGTGGTGGCGGAGCGAAGAACCGAGAAATCCGTGAGTGCCGACGAGATGAGAAAGCGGCTTCAAAAACGTGGCCTCGTATATGAGGACATTAAAGGGGCGGGAGTCTTTTCTCGTCGCGCAATCCGCGGGTTCAAACTAGTCGTGCAACAGGGCGCATGCTTGACGAGGGGCCAAGAAAGGTTCCTGTACCTTTCTCATCTCAAACAAACAAGATAAACCATTCTCGACCCTACGGCGCCGGTAACTCCTACAGCCCCAGCCGCCCCACGAATCCCTATGGCCACGGCCTACAAATCGAAGAACGCTGAACTATTCGATGAATCCCTCCATGTGATCTCATGGCTGCTTGACACTCTTCCACGGCTGACCCCGTCTTGCGGTTTCCTCACTCCTTTCCTACAATACACCTCTTTACGAAGTGCCCTATGTCCTTCTCAATTCGTTTCCGTCGTCGCTGGCCGGTGGCCTACGTTTCGCTTTTCATC
>CAWKLH010000007.1:30000-60403 GCA_963850405.1 Nitrospirota bacterium | reverse complement strand
TCGCCGATCTGGAAGCTGTATGCGTTCCTATCGGAAATGATGGCCGAGGTCGGTCTCTTGGAGATTCTCTGGTGTGGCTGCCAATTACACGACTGCTCAAATTATTAAACGCCAGAGAACGGCGTCTCTCGTCCATGCTGCTTGGAGGAATGGTGCTTGCCGGCTTAATCGATGTGTTGGGAGTGACCTCGATACTGCCGTTTATGGCCGTTGTGGCAAAACCTGAATTGATACAGACGAATCCCTGGTTGCACAAGATCTTTACCCTGCTGGTGTTTGAGTCTGCCAATAGCTTTCTTATGAGCTTGGGTTTCGCGGCGCTGGGGTTCATGCTCTTCAGTAACGTGGTGGCGCTTGTTACGGCGGCTGCCATCTTGTGGTTTTCGAGCACTCTGGGGTCTCACTTTCAGGGCGGATACTCTCGAGTTATTTGCGGCAGCCATACGCATATTTTTTGGAACACAATACGTCGAACCTTGTTGTAAATTGTACTGACGATGTTACTCGTGTGACGACTGGCATCGTGACTTCTACCTTGCAGGCGATTGCCAAATTGGTCGTCGTCATCAGTATCCTGCTGCTTGTGCTGTGGGTCGATCCGTGGCTGGCGATCTCGGCCGGGGTCGTGATAGGGACGGTCTACGCCTGCGTGTTTCTCGGTATTCGTCAATTGGTGACCAGACTGGGAAGGACCAGTAAGGACGCGAATCGAGAGCGATTTCGACTTGCCACAGAGATGTTGAATGGGGTCAAGGAGCTCAAGATCCTGGGGCAAGTTGAGGCCTATCCGCAACGGTTCGCGAAGTGGTCGGCGGTCTATGCAAAGAATCAATGGATCAGCGCCGCAGTGAGTCTGGTGCCGCGATACGCGATCGAAAGTCTTGCGTTTGGGTCTATGGTTCTGGTGGTGCTCTATCTGCTTGCCGCCCGCAAGGATTTCACCGAAGTGATCCCTCTGCTGGTCCTGTATGCTTTTACGGCCTACCGGTTGCTGCCGGCATTCCAGCAGCTCTTCAGCAGCGCCACGCAGATCCGGTTCAATCTGGCTTCCTTGGAGGTGGTTGAGGAAAGACTGAAGGTACTTGGGAGCGCCCAAGCCAGAGAAGCTAAGCCGGGGCTGCTGGTGAAGGTGGACCCCGTTTCGTTTGAGCGTGAGATTCAACTAAAGAACATTGGTTTCGCATATTCTACTGCGCGCGGTCCCGTCCTCGATGATTTTACGCTTGCCATACAACGTAATGCGACGATCGCGTTGGTCGGGAGTACCGGGTCTGGGAAGACCACGATCGTTGATATTATTTTGGGGCTCCTTGAACCACAGCGTGGTTCCCTGTTAGTGGATGGCCGCCCTATAACGTCTGCGAATGCGACGGCCTGGCAGAAACGACTAGGGTATGTGCCGCAGCATATCTATTTAGCCGACGATAGCCTTGCGGCGAATATTGCGTTCGGTGTGCCACCCAAACAGGTGCAGATGGATCGCGTCTGGCGCACAGCGCAAATCGCCAAGCTGCATGAGTTTGCTCTTGCGGAGTTGCCTGACGGGTATGACACCATGGTGGGTGAGCGTGGCGTGAAGCTCAGCGGTGGTCAGAGGCAACGCATCGGAATCGCTCGGGCCTTGTACAGCGACCCGGACGTGCTGATTCTGGACGAGGCGACGAGCGCGTTGGACGGCATCACTGAAGATGCGGTGACGGATGCGCTTCAAGTGCTATTCCATGCCAAAACCATCATTATGATCGCCCATCGTCTGGGGACAGTAAAACATGCCGATCGGATCTATCTGCTCGAATCCGGGCGCGTAACAGACGAGGGGACCTATGAAGAGCTTCTGGATCAAAACGAGGTATTTCGTGCTATGGCAAAAGTATCTGACTAGCGTACGAACTCACTGTCGGTTTCTAAACAATGCCTGTACTGCCGGCATCGTGGGTATCCTGACCCCCTCTTAGTGGGAGGGGAACAAAATATATGGTTGTGGCGGCTCTTGATCCGGTGGAACATAGGCAGGCGCCGGTTCTCCTGCCGGGCCGAGCTTTCTGATAAATCGATAGATGGCCCGCAGGTCCTGTTCGGTCATCTCGCGCAGGACGAACCATGGCATGGGTGGCCGAAACTCAACCGACCGTGAAACCTGGATCCACTGGGCTTCCGAGAGATTCTGCATAGAGAGCCGTATGTTGCTCGCGTAGGTTGTACCCCAAGGACCGCGCCATCCCATCGCATCTCCCTTGAGCCAGTCTTTTTCGGGAATCTTCCCTGCCGCTTCCGCATAGCCGGTGGTGTGGCAATCATTACACCCAGCGATCTTGATGACATACCGTGCCCTCTCCTCAGTTTTCTTATCCAATGGAGCAGCCTGACCGCTGGCGCGTTCCTTGTCCCCGGCAGTGGCTGCGGGTGCCACTGCAGTGATGAGGAGCAAACACAGCGCGGATGTGTGGATTCTTTGAGTCAGGCGCATGGTTTCTTCTCCCTGATAGTGATGATGCGTGTCGGCACTCTGTTCTCACTGTCCCTGAAAGGTGGAACAGCCCATGGGCGTCGTTCAGTACTCGTCTATTTCATCGGTCTCATCCAGCATCTCGGCCGTGATCTCATCGGCTTCAGCGGTCCATTGAGCCAGTGGAATGCCTTTGGCTTTCAAAATGGCTTCCTGCTCTGTTCCTGCGGCTGTCGTCAGGTCATACGTGACAGTTTGTTTGACTTGAAACATTCTCATAATTATCCACCTTTGAATCTGTCCTATCTGCCATTGATACGTGGTGATTGACTATTCGGTCCATAAGTACGACGAAACGATGACCGGCCAGGTCAGATGGCTTGGTGGCTCACTAGCAGGGTTTCTTTTTCCCTTGCATGCGTGCCTGTTCCAGCTCAGTTTGTTGGCGTATGTGGTCGAGTTGAAGCTGAAACTGCCGCTCCCGCTCATCATGCAAGAGCGGAGGCCGTCCACTCCCTCCCATTCCATCTTTCCCTGCTGCCTGGACCACCATCGTGGTAAGGACGGCACCGACCGTGACGCCAAGAATGAAGTTTCGCATCGTTGCTTCTGTTGTGCTCCTTTCTATTTAGACACCTCTAACTACCATGCAAAATTGCCTAAAGAAGAGAACCCTCTGATCACGGGCTTCGCCTCATGGAACCGTTGCATTGTAATCGATCCAACGACGGATACCATAGGGGTCTTTTTTAAGACGTCATTCTCCAAGACATTGTGGCTGTTGCCTTGACTCTATTTCCGTCGCTTTGCTAGAGTGGTCAACCCAAGTCTAAATGATTGAAAGTTCCGCTGTTTCTGAATCGTTCCCACGAGCAATCTGAGGCAACACCGTGATGAAAGCCTGGCTTTTTGACGAGATGTTTCAATTCAATCGATCCCCCATCCGTATCGATGGGCTTCAGGGAGAGTGGGGTGCCGGAGATTCAGTGGCGGAGGAAGAAGAGCTGCCGTCACCTCCGCAACACGTTCATGCCAAACCCGGCAATGGACGTATTACCGTCACATGGGATCCGGTTCCGGAGGCCATGTACTACAACCTCTACTTTCAGACGTCCAAGGGCGTACAGATCAAATTCTCGGAACTAACTCGTCCCATCGCCGGCCCCGAAGATTTCAAGGGCGTGATCGGCGTGAAGAAGGACAAGGCGACGTGTCTGGAGGGCGCCTCGAGTCCCTACGTTCATGACGATCTGGCCAACGGCACCTGTTATCACTATGTCGTCACCGTCGTCACCTCGAAGGGCGAAAGCCCTGAATCGCAAGAAGTGATGGCGATTCCATCGCCCTATCTCCTCGCCATGGTTATCGGCTGTGAAGGAGTGGGCGACGGGGAGTTGAACTCGCCCACGGGGATTGCGCTCGACAAGAACGGCAACATCTACGTGGCAGATACCGATAACCATTCGATCCAAAAATTCGATAAGACTGGAACCTTCATGGCTCGGTGGGGCGGTGAACCCAGTTCACAGGAAGGCCAATTTTACTATCCCCGTGGGTTGGCGGTTGGACAGGACGATGTCGTCTACGTGGCCGATAGCGGCAACAACCGGGTACAGAAGTTCGATCTCGAGGGTAACGCGCAGAAAGCCTGGGGCAAGTTCGGGTTCGCCTGGCGGGGGGCCGATATGGGCCGCTTCGATGTGCCCTGGGGCATTACCACGGATCAAGACGGCCATGTGTATGTCTCCGACACGAGCAACGCGCGCATCCAAAAATTTCAAGCCGACGGCCAGCCGCTGTTGAAGTGGGGCCGTGACGGCAGCTTCGACGGCGCCTTCTTCTTTCCGCGCGGCGTGGCGGTCGATTTTATCGGTAATATTTATGTGGCCGATGAAAGTAATAATCGCATCCAAAAATTCGATACCCGAGGAAGCTTCTTGACGAAATGGGGCCGAGAAGGCCATGGACCCGGACAGTTTAAGTCACCATGGGGCATCGCGTGTGATGCGCTCGGCAACGTCTATGTCGTCGACAGCGGCAACCATCGAATTCAGAAGTTCGACGGCAACGGGACGTTTCTGTGCTCATTTGGGAACCGAGGGAAAACAGAGGGACAGGTCAATTTTCCCTATGGCATCGCGGTCGATAAGGAAGGCTGCGTGTTCGTCGTCGACAGCGGCAATCACCGTGTCCTGAAATATGTGCCGACCGAAGAAGAGATGAATCGTGGGAAGGATCAGCCTGCGCACCCAGTGGAGGCCGGGGCGGTGCAGCCACCCCGCAGCCTTGCCGTCAAGGCCGGCGATACGGAAGTCTTTCTGAGTTGGATGGAGGTGTCTGGCGCGCAGGCTTACAATCTCTATTTCAGTACCTCGCCTCATGTCACGATAGAGGGGGCGACGAAGATCGAAGGCGTGACGACCCCTTACACGCATGAAGGTCTCACCAACGATACGCCCTATTTTTATGCTGTGACCGCGTCGTTCGAAGATGGAGCGGAAAGCGGACTCTCGGAAGAAGTCACGGCGATACCCGTGCTCATCGATATCACGGCGCCGCAGAATCCTTACGCAGTGATCAATCACGGGGCCTTCATGACCAACTCGCCCGAAGTCGTGGTGACGATTTCGGCAACTGATTTGGATACAGGAGTCGGGGCCTATTTTATTTCTGAAAGTCCGTTGACGCCTGTGGCTGGCACGCCTGGGTGGGTGGATGTGACATCGGCGATCAAGTTCGGAGCCACGATTCCGTTCATTCTCTCGCCTGGAGATGGGCACAAAACCATTTATGTGTGGTTCAAAGATATCGGCAACAATGTCTCCACGCCGGCCAGCACGACTATTTTGGTCAATACGTCTGGCTATCTGTGCGTGTCGAAGTGGGGAAAGCCGGGGCGGGGTGCGTCGTTGTTGCACGGCGGAGAGTTTATCGCGCCGATGTACGGGCTGTGCGCCGATCAGCAAGGGTCGCTGTTTGTCGTCGACAACGGCAACAATCGTGTGCAGAAGTTCGAGAATGCCGGGAACTTCATCATTCTGTGGGGGAGTTTTGGCTCGGCCAATGCGAATTTTCACAATCCCACCGGTATTGCCTGCGACGGCAAGGGCGATGTCTGGGTGGTGGATACCAATAACCACCGGGTTCAAAAGTTCGACGGGAAGCTCGGCGGGTACATGATGAAGTTCGGTTCGCGTGGAAATGGCGAAGGCCAGTTCAATGCTCCCTGGGGGATTGCGGTCGACCGCGTGCGCGGCTACATCTACGTTGTCGATAGCGCCAATTTCCGCGTGCAGAAATTCGACATGTCCGGTGAGTTCATCATGGCCTGGGGCAGCTTCGGCAACGGTGACGGGCAGTTCTATTTCCCGCGCGGAGTGGCCGTCGATCAAGAGGACGGGACGGTCTATGTCGTCGATATGGGCAATCACCGCATCCAGAAATTTGACACCAGTACCAACGTCTTACCACAGCTGTTAACGAAGTGGGGTGGCAGTTCAGCCGCCGGGCATGCCAGCAGTGCTCTGGCGCAGGAGGCCGGACAATTGCGCTCGCCCTGGGGCATCACCGTTGACGGTGCTGGAGATCTCTACGTGACGGATACGGGGAATCATCGGATTGAAAAGTTCGACCGCGAGGGCAATTTCATCACCCAGTGGGGCGGGTTCGGCAACGGCGACGGGCAATTCAATTTTCCCTATGGGATCGCCGTCGATGCGAAGGGGAGCGTCTTTGTCGTGGACAGCGGCAACACGCGGGTGCAGCAGTTTATGCCGGCGGACGAGGGCAGCGAGCGGTTGCAGGGCGAGGCGGAGGAGCTGGCTGAGGTGGAGAACACGCAACGAACGCAGAAAGTCTAATGGGATCTCACATGAGCCCGCAGGCTGTTCAAAAAGGCCGTCCAGCAAGGCCGCAGCAAGTGAAGAGGCGATGCGTACTCTTACCCGTACGTTGAGCCTCTGAGCGCCGCGAGAACGCAGCTGGCGGACTTTTTCAACAGCTTGCTAGAAGAGGGAGCGATGCTTGATAAAGAACCGCGACTCGGACTGACGTACGACGACGTGGTCCTCGTGCCGGCCAAGTCGAAGATTGTACCCAATGAAGTCGATACCGGCACCTTTGTGTCGCGCAATATCCGGATCAATATCCCGCTCGTCAGTGCGGCCATGGATACCGTGACGGAATCTCGGCTGGCGATCGCGATGGCGCGCGAAGGGGGAATCGGGATCATCCATCGCGTGTTGTCTCCGGAGGATCAGGCGACGGAAGTCGATAAGGTCAAGAAGTCCGAAAGCGGAATGATCCTCGACCCCGTCACGATTTCTCCCGACGAAACGATTCGAGACGCGCACCAACTCATGGCGAAGTATCGGATCTCGGGCATCCCCGTCACCAAAGGGCGCAAGCTGGTCGGGATTCTCACCAACCGCGATCTGCGGTTTGAAACCAGGATGGAGATGAAGGTGTCGCAGGTGATGAAGCGAGACCGGTTGATCACGGCGCCGGAGGGCACCAGCCTGGAGAAGGCGAAAGAGATTCTGCATGAGCACCGGATTGAAAAGTTACCGGTGGTGAACAAACAATTTGAACTCAAAGGGCTCATTACTATTAAGGATATCGAAAAGCGGGTCAAGTATCCCAACGCCTGCAAGGATGGCCATGGGCGCTTACGGGTCGGGGCGGCGGTGGGTGTTGGACCGGACACGGAAGAGCGCGTGACGCGACTCAAGAGATCCGGCGTGGACCTTGTCGTGATCGACACGGCGCACGGCCATTCGCAAGCCGTGCTGGATACGGCGAAGATGATCAAGAAACTGTATCCGGCTCTCGAACTGGTCGTGGGAAACATCGGGACCGCAGAGGCGGCCAAAGATCTCCTCAAAGCCGGAGTCGATGCGGTCAAGGTCGGGGTCGGACCGGGATCGATTTGCACGACGCGGATCGTGTCGGGCGCCGGAATGCCGCAGCTGACCGCCATCGCGGATTGCGCAAAAGTGTTAACTGGCAGCGGTGTGCCGATTATTGCCGATGGCGGCATCAAGTTCTCAGGCGATATCACAAAGGCCTTGGCTGCCGGGGCGTCGTCTGTGATGCTTGGTGGACTCTTTGCCGGAACAGAAGAGTCTCCCGGTGAGACGGTGCTCTATCAAGCCAGAACCTACAAGGTCTATCGCGGCATGGGCTCCATCGGGGCGATGGAGCGAGGGGGCGGGGATCGGTATGGACAAGGAGGACGCCCGGCTCAGAAGCTGGTGCCCGAAGGGATCGAAGGCCGTGTGCCCTATAAAGGTTCATTGGCTGCCGTGGCGTATCAGCTAGTCGGCGGTGTGCGATCGGGAATGGGTTACTGTGGCTGTAAGACGATTGTCGATTTGCAACGGAATGCCACGTTCATCAGGCAATCCGTGGCCGGCCTCCGTGAGAGTCATGTGCATGACGTGATCATTACCAAAGAGGCGCCGAACTATCGGATGGATTGGGAATAGCTCTGCGTGAAACGTCTCTCGTGAAGCGTATCTCGTAACCAAAACCTAGTTTTTCCTTATCTAACGAACGACGCTTCACGAACGACGGTCTCCATGGAACTTTGGCACAATAGAATTCTGGTCCTCGACTTTGGGTCGCAGTACACGCAATTGATCGCCCGCCGCATTCGCGAAGCCCAGGTCTACTCGCAAATTCTCCCCTGTACAGTCCCATTGGCGACGATTCTTGCGTATCGGCCGCAAGGTATCATCCTGTCCGGGGGGCCCTCCAGTGTCTACGAAAAGAACGCGCCGCTTGTCTCCAAGGAGCTCTTTGATCAGAATATTCCAATCCTTGGCATCTGCTATGGCATGCAGTTGGTGACGCATTTGTCAGGCGGGAAGGTCGTCAAGGCGCCGCATCGAGAATATGGCCGGGCGGATGTGCTGATCGATGACCGCAGCGATCTCTTCAAAGGCATCGGCGCCGGTGGTTCCTCGGTGGTGTGGATGTCCCATGGAGACCGGATCGAGCGCATGCCGAAGGGGTTCCGGTCCATCGCCCATACAAGCAACTCGCCGGTTGCGGCTATGAAGTCGGAGGATGCGCAGCGGCGGATCTATTGCCTGCAGTTCCATCCGGAAGTCGCGCATACGCCGGAAGGAGCGAAGATGCTCCGCAACTTTGTCTATGAGATTTGCGGCTGCACGCCGACCTGGACCATGCAGTCCTACGTGGATCAGGGAGTGAATCAGATCCGCGAGCAGGTCGGAAAAGATCGCGTGATCTGCGCGCTGAGCGGCGGAGTCGATTCGTCGGTCGCGGCGGCTCTCACGCATCGCGCTATCGGAGACCAGCTGACCTGCATCTTCGTCGATAACGGGGTGCTTCGGGCGGGCGAACGCGACCAGGTGAAGAAGACTCTTGCGTCGCAGATGCATCTCAATCTTCGGGTGCTTGATCGGACGACACAGTTCCTGGACGGTTTGAAGGGCGTCACCGACCCCGAACGGAAGCGCAAGATCATCGGACGCTTGTTCATAAAGAATTTCGATGTCGAGTCCAAGAAGCTGAAGGGCGTCAAGTACTTGGTGCAGGGGACGCTCTATCCTGATGTCATTGAGAGCGTGAGCTTCAAGGGGCCGTCGGCTACGATCAAGACGCATCATAATGTCGGTGGTCTGCCAGCCCGGATGAAGTTGAAATTGATCGAGCCGCTTCGGGAATTGTTCAAGGACGAAGTGCGGGTACTGGGGACCGAACTGGGCTTGCCGGATGAGATTGTCTGGCGGCAGCCGTTCCCCGGTCCCGGTCTCGCGATCCGGGTGCTTGGCTCCGTGACGAAGGAGCGATTGGCGATCCTCCGTGGAGCCGAAACGATCGTCGATCAGGAGATTCGCGGCGCGGGACTCTACCGGGACATCTGGCAATTCTTCGCCGTGCTCTTGCCGATTTGCACCGTCGGCGTCATGGGCGATCAACGGACCTATGATAATGTCGTGGCGATCCGTGCGGTGACTAGCGTCGACGGGATGACCGCCGACTGGGCCAAGATCCCGAACGATGTGCTGGGCCTGATGTCGAGCCGGATTATCAATGAAGTGAAGGGCGTGAATCGAGTGGTGTATGACATCAGCTCGAAACCGCCATCGACGATCGAATGGGAGTAATGTACGGTGTCGTTCGTGAAGCGTGACGCGCCGACCGGTGTGGTCATGCGAATGACACAATATACGTGACGGGAAAATTAATGGAAATTCGTCTCCAAAAACTCATCGCGAGCACGGGGCTCTCGTCCCGCCGAAAGGCTGAGATGCTGATTGCGTCCGGCCGAGTATCGGTGAACGGCAAGGTGGTCACAGAACTCGGGACAAAGGTCGATCCTGAACGTGATCACGTGAAAGTGGACGGGAAGCACCTGACCTCGGCACAGCCGTTTGTGTATTTGATGCTGAACAAACCCAAGAACGTCATGTCGACGTTGGATGACCCCGGTGGGAGAGACACCGTGAAGGACTTTCTTCATGGGGTGTCCGTGCGAGTGTTCCCGGTTGGCCGCTTGGACTTTGATAGTGAAGGGCTGATGCTGCTCACCAACAATGGTGAGTTGGCGCAGGCCCTCCTGCATCCGCGCTATCATGTGCCCAAGACCTATCTCATTAAGGTCAAAGGTGTGCTGACAGATGCGGAGATTAGCCAACTCCAGCGCGGAGTCAAACTAGAGGATGGCATGACGAGTCCGGCAATAGTCAAGAAGGTAAAAAGAGCCGAGGCGAACTCTTGGCTGGAGATCACGATTCGGGAAGGCCGCAAGCATCAAGTGAAACGCATGTTGGAATCCGTGGGGCATCTGGTGATCAAGCTGATGCGGGTCAGGATGGGGCCACTGGCGCTTGGCAAGCTGGAGCCCGGCGAGTTTCGGTTCCTCACCGATCGAGAAGCCAATGCCTTGCGCGAACTGGTTGAGGAACGCGTGACCTCGGTCGAAAAAGGAGAAGAGCCGAAGGCTGGTCCCAAGCGGCTGGTTAGGCGCGAGGGCTGGGCGAGACCGCTCAAGACCAAGAAGTATGTTGGCAAGAAAGCGAGAATGGCATGAACATCCGCACACATCGCTGCGGCGAGTTGAAGAAGCAACATGTAGGGCAGACCGTTGTGCTGAACGGCTGGGTTCAGCGACGGCGTGATCATGGCGTGGTGATCTTTATTGATCTTCGTGATCGGACTGGCATCACACAGGTCGTCTTCAACGCAGAACGAAATCTCGCAGTTCACCAGGGCGCCCATGCACTCCGCAGCGAGTGTGTGGTATCGGTCACCGGCCAGGTCATGGCGCGTCCGGATGAGTCGAAGAACCCGAATCTCTCAACGGGTGAGATAGAAGTGTTTGTCGATGCGGTCGAGATCTTGAACGAATCGAAGACGCCGCCGTTCGTGATTGAGGATGATGCGGATATCACGGAGGCGATCCGCCTGAAGTACCGCTATCTGGATCTGCGGCGTCCCCGCATGCAGAAGCTGGTGAAGACCCGCCATGATATCGCACAGGCGGTGCGCGGGTTTCTCCATAAAGAAGAGTTTCTTGAAATCGAAACGCCGATCCTCACCAAGAGCACGCCGGAGGGGGCGCGCGACTATTTGGTGCCGAGCCGCGTGAATCCTGGGACGTTCTTTGCGCTGCCTCAGTCGCCGCAGCTCTTCAAACAGGTGCTCATGGTCAGCGGTATGGATCGCTACTATCAGATCGCCCGTTGTTTCCGCGACGAAGATCTCCGCAACGATCGCCAGCCGGAGTTCACTCAGATCGATCTGGAGATGTCGTTCGTCGACCGGCTGGACGTGATGAGCCTGATGGAACAGATGATCGTCACCGTGTTCCGTGAGGCCGGCGGCGTGCAGTTGCCGACGCCGTTTCCCCGGATGACCTATGCCGAAGCAATGGGGCGCTATGGATCGGATAAACCTGATCTGCGCTTCGATATGCCACTCTACGATGTGACCGCCTTTGGTGCTGCCAGCGAGTTTAAGGTATTCAAGGATGCCGCGACAAAAGGTGGATTGGTCAAGGCGCTGATCGTGAAGGGTGGAGCCGCGACGCCGCGGAGCCGCATCGATGCCTTGGGTGAAACGGCCAAGAGCTTCGGCGCCAAGGGGCTGGCCTGGCTGAAGATTACGCCGGAAGGGCAGTTGGAGTCCGTCATTGCGAAGTTCCTCGATGCCAAAGCCTTTGCCTCGGCTTTGCCGGAGGCGAAGCCCGGTGATCTCGTACTCTTCGGCGCTGACAAGCCGGCGGTCGTGCACGATGTGCTGGGCCGTATCCGGCTCCAGCTGGGCGAAGAGTTGAACCTGATCGATAAGAATGCCTGGAAGCCGCTCTGGGTGACCGAGTTCCCGCTCTTGGACTATTCGCCTGAAGAGAAACGCTATATCTTCATGCATAACCCCTTTGCCGCGCCGATGGATGAAGACTTGGCGCTGTTGGATTCAGAGCCGCTGAAGGTGCGTGCCAAGGCTTACGATATGGTCTTGAACGGAAGCGAGATCGGCGGCGGCAGCATCCGGAATCACCGCAGCGACATCCAGCTCAAGATTCTGGATTTGCTCGGCATCAACAAAGAGCAGGCGCAGGCGAAGTTCGGCTTTCTGCTGGACGCATTGGAGTATGGCGCGCCGCCGCACGGAGGCATCGCCTTTGGTCTCGACCGGCTCATCATGTTGCTGGGCGGCGCGGATTCCATCCGCGACGTCATCGCGTTCCCCAAGACGCAGCGCGCGCAATGTCCATTGACCGACGCGCCCTCGGCTGTGGGTGCCGATCAGCTCAAGGAATTGCGCATCAAGCTGGATCTGGTCGAGTAGGGAGCGTTCTTCCATATGGCCGGTAATACATTCGGCAGAATCTTTACCGTCACCTCGTTCGGCGAAAGCCACGGGCCTGCAATCGGTTGTGTCGTCGATGGCTGCCCACCCGGACTTGCCTTATCAGGAGAAGATATTCAGAAAGACCTCGACCGGCGGAAGCCGGGCACGTCCCGCCATGTCACCCAGCGGCAGGAGTCGGATACCGTTGAAATTCTCTCAGGAGTGTTTGAGGGAAAGACGACGGGTACGCCGATCGCGCTGCTGATTCGTAACGAAGACCAGCGCAGCCGAGATTACGGCAACCTCGTCGATACGTTCCGTCCGGGCCACGCCGACTACACCTATTGGCAGAAATACGGGATTCGTGATCATCGGGGAGGAGGACGAGCCTCGGCCAGCGAAACGGCGGTGCGCGTGGCGGCGGCCGCGATTGCAAGAAAATGGCTGTCGGAGAGATACGGCATCGTCATTCGAGGCTATCTGAGCCAGTTGGGGCCTCACGAGTTGCCATTCAAAAGTTGGGATGTGGTAAACCAGAATCCATTTTTCTCTGCCGACCCGGATATGGTGCCCAAGCTCGAATCATTCATGGATGAGCTGCGGAAGGCCGGTGATTCGGTTGGCGCCAAAATCACGGCAATAGCCGAACATGTGCCGGTCGGGTGGGGTGCGCCGGTCTATGCCAAGTTGGATTCAGATCTGGCGTCGGCGATGATGAGCATCAATGCGGTGAAGGCGGTTGAGATTGGCTCAGGTTTTGCGTCCGTGACTCAGCGCGGGTCCGAACATGGCGATGAACTGACGCCAGAGGGCTTTCTCTCCAACCATGCTGGCGGTATTCTCGGTGGCATTTCCACCGGACAGGATATCGTTGTGACCATTGGCATTAAGCCGACCTCGAGCATCCGCATTCCACGCAAGTCGATCGACAAGCAAGGCAATCCGGTCATGGTGGAAACTAATGGCCGTCATGATCCCTGCGTCGGCATCCGTGCGACGCCGATTGCTGAAGCCATGCTGGCCCTCGTTCTCATGGACCATGCGTTGCTCCATCGCGCGCAGAATGCGGACGTGATGACGGCAACACCGAAAATAGCTGGCTCGATAAAACTGGCGACCTCACAGGGAAAAATTCAATCCGCCCCGAAGATCAATCCAGATCCTGCCGAAGCGTAGCATCGCTGCAAAGTGCCCTTGATTTCTCGTATCCTTTCATGAACCCATGAATGACAAGGCTCGATTCGAACGACACGCGCTCAATCTTGGAAAGCTATTAGGGATGCTCCAGTCGATTGAGATGGGTTCGAGAATGGCGATAGTGAAGCTTGATAAGAGAGCTGCGGATCAAGTGCAATCTCAATTGCCGCAGCTCAAAGCCGGAGATATGGTCGAGATCAATGCACTTACAAATAGTGATGATCTAAGGCAAACGCTTGAGAAGTATAATAAGAGGGCCTCGCTTGACCGCAGGATAGAAATTGAGCCAATAGTGAATTTGCGCGATGCCCTTGCACATGGCAGAGCGTTTGGGTTTGGTTCTGTGAAGCCCTTACGACTTCTCAAGTTTAGTCGGAAAACAAAGGGTGAGAAGATTTTGATAGAGCTTGCATTGGACATGACTGACGAGTGGTTTGGTAAAAGTATAAAAACCCTTGAGCAGGCGCTGGAACAAATTAGGAAGACTCTTGACTATGAAAGGAGAGAATTTAGGTGAGGGCTAAGGAGGTGGAGAGATGATCGAAATATAGACAGATGGTGCTTATGGCCGGAATCCATGTCCTTGAGCAGGGTGTTGTGCTACGAATGAGCAATGATGAAACTAAAGCGCCATGCGAATCTCAATAGGCTGTATGGTCGCGATTAGGCCTGAGTGGACCTGTTGCTCAATGAGGGTCAGAAACCCCTCTACTTTCTCTCGGGAATCTATAATCTCGATGGTAATAGGAAGGTCTTCGGCCAGGCGCTCAATTTTAAAGGTGTGAATCACGCGGGTGTGGGGTCCGAAGCCCATGAGCCCGCGGTAGACGGTGGCCCCTGCGAGTTGTTGCGCGTGGGCCTGCGCGACAATCCATTCATAGAGCGGCCGCCTGTCGTGTTTATCGCTTTCCCCGACGTAGATTCTCAGTTGAAATCCCTGTTCTCTGTGCATCGATCATTTCCAAAGTAGATAGGCAGTGGAGTAGCCCAGCCATACGGCGACAAGGCTCAGAAATACATGGCCGACGATATTCCCGCAGGCGAGCCACAGCTCTCCGTCCCGCAGCAAGTTCATCGTTTCGTTGCCGAACGCCGAGAACGTGGTAAATCCGCCCAATAGACCGACGATCAGAAAGGTCCGGGTTTCCCCTGAGAGGACGCCTCGATGATCGGCGAGTTCAGCAAGGAAGCCGACCAACGCACATCCTAGGACATTGACGGCCAGAGTGCCGAAGGGAAATTGGATACTCTTGCTCAGCTGTTGCGCATAGCCGCTCAAAAGGTAGCGAAGGATTGAGCCAATGAACCCGCCTGTGCCGATGAGAAAGAGGGTACGCAGAGTGCGCGTGCTCCAAAATGGTACGCTCGACGCCCCATTGTACTGAAGTTCTCCAACCAAGTCACGTGGCCGGTTGGGTGCTTGTCGCATTAGAGATAGTCGAATGAGAAGATGTCGTAGTACAATCCTGACGTCAATCACGGAATGAAGAGCCGAATGATCGAAATCTACACAGATGGGGCCTGCAGTGGGAATCCTGGTCCTGGGGGCTGGGGGGCCTTGCTGCGACATGGTGAGACTGAGACGGAACTTTGTGGTGGTGAGCCGGGGACGACGAACAATCGGATGGAGTTGCTCGCGGTCATTGAGGCGTTGCAGTTCCTTGCACAGCCGGCGACGGCACGGGTCTACACTGATTCGCAATATGTTCAGAAGGGTATCAGCGAATGGATTCACAGCTGGAAACGGCGAGGCTGGAAAACCGCCGGTAAGGAGCCGGTTAAGAATGAGGACTTGTGGCGGCGACTCGATGCGCTGGCTGCTAAGAATACCGTCGAATGGCACTGGGTCCGAGGGCATAATGGTCATCCAGAGAACGAACGGGCCGACGCATTGGCCCGCGCTGGTCTTGAACAGGCTCGGGATGCAGGGCGACCAGTTGGTGGCCCAATTGTCCCTCGCGTCTCAGAGACGATTCGACCAGCGAGTGCGCCTCCTATTCTCGAGATCGAGCATGCAACGGTCTATCGTGGTGAGACCTGTGTGTTCGCTGACTTGTCGTTTGTGCTTCGAGAGGGTGAACATGCCGCAATCTTAGGTCCCAACGGGTCGGGGAAATCGACGTTGCTGAAGCTGCTCTCCGGTGAAGTTCATCCCATGCCGAAAGACGAAACACAAATCGTGCTCTTTGGCGACGAGCGGTGGAATGTGTGGGATGTGCGGAAGCAGATCGGCATCGTGTCGCACGATCTCCAACGAGAGTATCTGATCTGTGCTGAAGGATTGAACGTCATCCTCTCTGGGTTTTATGCGAGCAACGACACCTACGAATACCAACAGTTCAGCAAAACCCAGCTGACTAGGGCGTATGAGGTGATGCAGGAATTGGGGATTATGGCCCTGGCCGGACGTCGCTTCGGCCATCTGTCGACTGGCGAACAGCGACGATTTTTGCTGGGCCGAGCATTGGTGCATGATCCGCCGGTGCTGGTGTTGGATGAACCGACCAGTGGCCTTGACCTCCAGGCCTGCTTTCAGTATCTCGATCTCCTGCGTGCTCAAATTGCTATAGGAAAGACCGTTCTCCTCGTCACGCACCATCTGCATGAAATTCCGCCGGAGATCGATCGCGTCATCTTCTTGAAGGACGGGAAAGTCGTTGCCGACGGAGCCAAGTCTGCGTTGGTCACCAGCGATCGGGTAAGCCGGCTCTTCGACAGCAAGCTCACCCTTGTTCAGGCCAATGGGTGGTATCAAGCCTTGCCGGGTTGATATCAGTCCGTTTCTCGATCCTTCCATAATCCCCGCTTCTTTTGACGAACCTTGTTTTGAACGATAGGCTTCAGCTGTTGCTATTTCTTCTGAGCCTGCGATGGATCAAGACCTCTCGATATCCAAGTTGTGGCGAACCATACGCTCTCTCCTTTTCGTTCTGAACTTGTGTGTGATCGATCAGGTCTCTCTCAATTCAGCCTGGGCTGAAACCTGGGTTTGCCCTCGGCCAGGGCAGTCGGATTTGTATACAGATCGAAGCGGGCCGGGCTGTAGACAACTGGGCGAGGCGAAGACCTATTCACCATTGGAAATTTCCCCGATACCTCCCTCTCCACAACCGGCCATTCTTCTGCCACCTGGTTCTGTCACTGCTAACCCTCCCTTGCAACCACAAGGAAGGAAGCCATTGCCCTTTTCGGAAGTCTCCCTATCATTCCCTCTCTTGAGCGTCGGCCAAGACAAGGTCGGCTCCATTACCGGCTCATGGACCGGATTTGTGGCCCAACTCACGGTCGGGTATAAGGCCGACGGAAAGGGGCCGGAGATTCTCGGCGATTCAAATCTACTACCTGCATCCGTCCACTCGTTTCATACGGCTGTCGCAGTCGCGACGAGGGCGGTGGGATATGACCCCCAATACTTGACGGTGCGCATTCTGGTTCCAACCCGGTTGAATGGACCCAGTGCGGGAGGGATGTTTGCCGTGGGCATCGCCTCGGCATTGCTCGGCGATCCGATTCGCCAAGATGTCTGTATGTCGGGAACGATTGAGCCGGATGCTGAGATCCGGCCCGTCGGGCGATTAGTGGACAAGATGAATGCCTGCCGGGATCTCAAAAAGACCGTGATGATCGTGCCAGATGGATTGGACAACAGTCACCTTACTTTCACCGGAGCCGAGCGCTCCATTCAGGTGGTTCAAGTGCATACGCTCGCGGAAGCCTACAACGCGGCGACTGGTCAAATCCTTCGTCACGTTCCCCTCAATTAGTAGAGACAGGAGGTTTGTGATGCAGGGTCACACGTCAAGAATAGGACGCTTCATGACGGAAGTGATGATGAGATGGGGAGGACTGATGATGCTGACGCTCGGTGTGCTTGCGCCCACCACATGGGCAGCCGAGCCGGTCAAAATCAATTCGCTGCTCACTTATCCCGAAGCGTACAAGATGAAAGTCGTGCAGGTGGAAGGTACAGTACAGAATTACCGTATGCAGCATTTCATTGGAGAAAGGACCAAACTGGAGAAGTGTATTCAGGTCTTCTCAGTGGAAGATGAGACCGGGACCATTGATGCGAGCTATGCGGCGCTCTGCCAGATGGGACCGGTCATGCTTAAAGATGGCGATCAGGTGATGATCGAAGGACACTTTCTGGGGACTTTGGATGTGAGATTGGTCACAAAGCGATGAATGTGTGGCCGTCTGTATGTCGCAGATTCTGAAACTTGAATCGAGACGAGTATCGGGGGATGCTGCTACTTTTTCCGAAGTCCGAAAAATGTTCCGGCGCCGGCGGCGCCGGCTGAGGGGAGATAGCCAGTCAGCACGTCTTTGAAACCCTGGGCTTTGCCTCGACCCCAATCAAGGATATGATTCACATCTGCTTGGATCAAGCTCCAATCCAGATGAATCCAGCCGGTGGTTTTGAGGATGACGATGAGCGCTGCCAATGAGGCAGCAACCAATAGGGCGAGCTTGACGGTCTTCCGGACTGCCCATCCGAGTAAGAACCCTCCCAGGAAGCTAGCTCCCCCATTGGCGAGGGCCGGCGACATCAGGTCGGTGAGCCAGGCGCCGACTCCGGCGGCGGTTGTTGCACTGGCGGCAAGAAACGATTTGGCGGCCCAGGGAGGGTCGGAGAGTATTGGTCCTAGTGTTTTCGCAAGGAAGCTGCTCTGAGCTGTAGGTGCTGGGGTGTTCATAGCCGTTTCGTGTCGAATGTGTTGCAGACTGAGGGGTCCCCGGACTCGAGCCCACGCTTGAGCCAGGTCATCCGCTGTTCGGACGACCCATGGGTCCAGCTTTCCGGCTGGACCTGGCCACGCGACATTTTCTGCAATCGATCGTCCCCGATGGCCGCCGCTGCACGGAGCCCTTCTTCGAAATCGCCCGGCTCGATCAAGTTGCGTTCACGCTTGGCGTGATGCCCCCAGACGCCGGCATAGCAATCAGCCTGGAGTTCCATTCGCACTGACAGGGCATTGCCTTCAGCTTCGGAGGCCTGTCGCTGGAGGCGGTGCACTTTTTCCGCGACGCCGAGCAGATTTTGCACGTGATGGCCGACCTCATGGGCGATCACATAGGCTTGAGCGAAGTCACCGGCTGCACCAAGGCGATGTTCCATTTCACTGAAGAACGCTAAATCTAAATAGACTCGGTGATCGTTTGGGCAATAGAACGGACCAACGGCAGATGACGTTGTGCCACAGGCCGACTGCACGGCGCCGCTAAAGAGCACCATGCGTGGGTCTTCATAGCGTGGACCGAGGAGCGTGCGCCAAGTCGTTTCGGTGTCGGCTAGAACGACAGACGCGAACTTGCCGAGCTGGTCACCGGGGGCGCCGACGGGGCCTGACTCTGATGGGGTCGAGGGAGCCATTGTTTCGGTCACTCCCTGGACGCCGGTGATCATATTGAAAACAGTTAGCGGGTTGGCTCCGGTGAAATAGCTGACGGCGAGCACGAGTACGATCGTACCGATGCCGAACCCCCCTTTTCCGCCGAGACGGGCCGGACCCATGCCGCGACGATCTTCGATATTCTCACTTTCACGTTGACCTTCAATACGCATCGGTACTCTCCCGCAAGCGCGACAATCAGTCTGATTCCTTCTCCATGGATTGAATAAACTTGTCTGCTTCGGCGATGGAACGGTTCATGTCCTTGACCAGCTGGTCGACCTGCGCATCGACTTTGACGAGTTCCCCTTTGATGGCGGCGAGCGCTCGTGCGTTCAAATTGTGTTTCAGGTAGAGGACTTGGTCTCGCAACGGTTTGAGGACTGGTTCAATCCGCTGTTCGGCGCGTTTCATGGCCGCGAGCATCTCACGGTAGCGGTTCCTGGTCTGGGTGAGTTTGGCCTGACTCTTCCGGCGCAGGTCGGCGTTGGAATATTGGCCGAGTTCCGTCTCCCATTCAGAAAAGAGCGCATCGGCCACGCTTTCAACATCGGCGATCTTTTTTCGAACGGTCTTGGCACCGTCTTCGCTGTTCTCGAGTTCGCCGTTCAATTTCTTATAGGTCGCTTCCAGGTCGCCGCCTTCATACGAGACGACCTGTCCAAATTGCTCCAACGTGGTCTGAATTTCCTTCTTCGCATCTTCCTGCGCATCCCGCGCGGATTTGACGCGGTTGCTCAGGATGTCGCGTTTGGCATAGCCCATCTTCTCCATGGTAGCCATATAGGCCTTGTCGCAAGCAGAAAGGCCGAACGGCATGACTAGGAGCATGACGGCAAGAACTATCTTCAACATGATGACCTCTTCTGCTGGGATGTGGCCTCGCTGAGCTGGTGACTCTGAGCAGTCACCGTGGGAATCTGTATCATAACTGAAGAACGCACAGGGTGAAAGACCTTAGCCCGCATTATTCCTGAACGCTTCTACTACAACCGCCGATACGCCGCAGTGACAAGCCTGGTCGTGGTTTTCTCACGGCCAGGCGGGCAGGCTCGCCCCTCGTGACCTCGACATACTGTTTCAAGTATGCCTCGGTCTCTCAGGGCTCCGCGTGCCCGTCTCGCTTGGCGTCTTGGCGGTTTCGTCACGAACCGTTATGAATAATGCGGGCTAAGTCGTCGCGCTCACGAAGATGAGGTGTAGAAACAGCCCAGCCATCGCGCTATAGTGTGGACATGCGTCTGACGTCTTGCAAGTTATGGTGGGTGATGGCGATCGGGCTGGTCGCGGCCTGCTCCTCGCAGAGAGTGATTCCGGAGGCGCTGGAGCCTCTAGTCGAGCGAGCGGTGAAGTTTCATGAAGTGGTGGCCGCCCCTGATTCATACCAGGGCAAGATCGTGGTGTTCGGTGGCGAGGTCCTGAAGGCGAAACGACTCAAGGAAGGAACGCAGATCGAGCTGTTGCAGTTACCGCTCGACAGAGGGGAGCGACCAATTCTTGACCGCCAACAATCGCAGGGGCGATTTCTCGCGATCCAGCAGGAGTTTCTCGACCCCGCGACAATTCTCGAGGGGACAAAGATGACGATTATCGGAGAACTGTCCAAGTCAAAGGTCGAACACCTCGACGATGTCGAATATCGATACCCGGTGTTGATCGTGAAACATCTGCATGTATGGCCAGCGCGATCGGACGACGATGCTCGACCGCGGCCTCGATTCTCGATCGGGGTCGGTGGTGGGACAGGAATGGGAGTTGGTGGGGGTGGTGGGTTCGGGATCGGATTCTAATTCGTCGAGAGACATGCCGCGTCCATGGACGTGAAATACGAAGGCCAGCCAGCGACCAGACCAGTTCTTCCCCCGAGAGTATTTTGACACTCCTGTAAATGTTCTTGTAGAGACGTGGCCCCTATCGACCGACTGCTCCTACGAGCCTGGTCTCGTGTTTTTGGCATGTTCAGGTCAAGGAGGTATCGCGTTGCCTGCTTGCGTGTGTCGAATCGGGCATGATATGCAAGCATATGTGAAAATTACCAAGGCAGTCACGAGGAGAAGGAGATGACCAAATGAAAGAGACAAGGCAGACTATGAAACGGAAGGAGAGGGTCACGTTGTCTCTCTCTGCCGATATGGTTGAACGGTTGCGAACCGTAGTGTATTGGAGCCCCAAGCTGACGCTGACCGGTGTCGTCGAATCGGCGATCCAATCCGCGCTCAGCAAGCTGGAGAAGGGGAAACGGTTCAAGAAGCGAAGAGGGAAACTCGCTGTCGGTCGGCCGCGCAAAGACCAATCGTCTTGACGGCGATTCTCGATTGAGGGCGCACAGCTTTGTGAAGGCCGGGGAGGGGAAACAGAGAAGACCACTTCGGGAATCCCAAAGCGGTATGGAACAATGAATCATGCCCCGATTCAAGCGAAGCCTGTTGGTTTTTCTACTCCTCATCCTCTGTGTAGGATGTGATCAACTTACGAAAGAGGCAGCCTGCCAGTACCTGGCTCTTCAGCCGCCCCAGTCGTGGTTCCATGATACGGTTCGCCTCCAATATGCCGAGAACACCGGGGCGTTCCTGAGTCTCGGAGGAGATCTCTCAGAGGGGGTACGCGTCTTTCTCTTCCAGGTATTCCCTGCCGTGTGTCTCGTCGTCTTGGCGATTGTTCTTTTTGCTCAACCGATACCACTGCCCACAGCCATTGCCTGGAGTTTCATGCTGAGCGGCGGGCTGGGCAATCTCTTGGATCGCATCATGAATGATGGCCGCGTGATCGACTTCATGAACCTCGGCATTGGCCCCCTCCGCACCGGCATCTTCAATGTGGCCGATGTCTGCATTACAATCGGTGTATCGTTGCTTGTGCTCGAGATGTTACAGCGACCACGTGTGTCAGTAAATGGATAGGGATTTTGCCATAGCAAGAGATTCGACTATTGATCCATGGGGGTATATATGAAAAATCTATGCTTGGCCGTCGTGTGTTTGACATTGTTGACAGGGTGCTCAGGAGCAGTGGGGAGCGGCGTGCTCGGTGGGGTCCTTGGGGCAGGGGCGGCAGGCGGCGGCTACGAATACAATCTGAAGCGTCAGAAAGATAGGGTGGAGGAGGACTTTAAAGCCGGAAAGATCGATCAAAAGGAATATGAAATCCGCAAGGACCAGATCGCACGGGATTCGTTCTTTCAGAAGTAAGACAAACTGAGCGGCTAGACCATCCCTGCATCACTGGGGCTTCAAAGCTGTGTCGTGAAGGCTGACACCATCACCCTAGCCAGCGGGTTTTACTACTTGGCACACGTTATGGGATCCTGCCAAGAAACGACAAGGGAGTAAGCACGAGCTTGGTCTGACTTCCAATATTGCGAAGTAGGCCTATGGAAAATGGTCGACCATGTCTCTTGTATATTCCTGGATCTCCCGAACGCGTTCAATAGACCTCTTGCATAACCTCACGGCGTTACGTCCTTGTTGTACGCCGCAGCGATGAGCGCAAAGCGCAGGCCGAAGCGCTTTCTGCGGTTTCCGTACCTGCTCGAGATGCTTTTAAAGCGTTTCACGGCGCCAATGACGTGTTCTGCAGGAACGCGGTCTCTGGAGATTGCGCGGTTGTTCCACGTGTCAGAGGTGGCCCCGCTTCTTTGGACAGAATCTTTCAGTTCATAAGTGGTACCTGGCGGTGTGCGCCTACGCAGCCGTGGGCTGTGCAGGCCTGTTTTCCCAGTACACGCAATCGGGCGTGCGTCCGTCAAGCGCGCGATGCGGCCTGATCTGATTGTAGAAGGTTATGTAACGCGCCACGCCTTCGCGCGTGGCCCCGACGGTCTCGTAGGCATGGAGATACACCTCCGCATATTTGAGGCTCCGCCACAACCGTTCGACCAAGACGTTGTCCCGCCACCGCCCGATCCCATCCATGCTGATCTGAATTCCATGAGTCTGCAGAAGCCCGGTGAATTCCTGGCTGGTGAACTGGCAGCCTTGATCGGTGTTAAAGATCTCCGGGCTCCCATACCGAGTGATGGCCTCCTGCACCGCTTCCAGGCAGAAGTCTGTGGTTAACGTGTTGGATAACCGCCAGGTCAACACTCGGCGACTGGCCCAGTGCAGGATGGCACAGAGATACATGAACCCCCGTTGCATTGGAATGTAGGTGATATCAGCGGCCCACACGTGGTTCGGTCGTGTGATCGTCAGCTGGCGTAACAAGTAGGGATAGATCCGGTGGGCAGGATGCCGTTGACTCGTGCGCGGCATGCGATACACGGCGGTGATGCCCATACGCCGCATCAGGGTCGCGACCTGCCGCCTCCCAATGGCATGACTCTCTTGCCGGAGGAGATCACGCAGCATGCGGGCGCCGGCAAACGGATACTGCAGATGCAACTCGTCAATCCGACGCATCAGCGCCAGTGCCGTGTCAGAAACTGGCTTCGGCTGATAGTACGCGGTGGACCGAGCCAGGTTCAGCACCTGGCATTGTCGCGCGACTGGTAACGCGTGGGTCCGATCAATCATCGCGTTGCGCTCAGCAAGCCCGCCTTGGTGAGCGCACCTTCTAAAACATCATTCTCCAAGGTCAGCTGGCCGATCTTGGCGTGCAGGGTCTTCAGATCCGGGGTGTCTGCCGGTGCCGTAGCCCTGCCAAACACATCTGGCACCCGGGCCAATAGTTGCTGCTTCCAGTCTGTGATCTGGGTAGGGTGCACGCTGAATTGCTCGGCCAATTCGGCGAGCGTCTTGTCGCCTTTGACCGCGGCCAAAGCCACTTGCGCCTTAAAGGTCGCCCCGTGATTCCGTCTCGTTCTCTTCATCGCCTCGCTCCTTTCATCGACCATCCCTCAGCAGGATGGGTAAGCCAGGCTACCACGTACCACACTGTCCGAATTTCCGGAGCCCCCTCTGTCTTCTTTGTTCAAGGGATGTTTCTTACTGCGCTTTTTCGGCAAGATGGTGTGGCCGTGCAGGTTCTGCAAGCCCATGTAGCCGGTGTCGGTGATGGCTTTGGTGTCGGGATGGAATCTGACCTGTGATTGCTTGAACAGCCGGAAGTCATGTCGGCGGCCTGCCGCATGGGCGACGCAGATAATCGTGCCGGTGGCCGTGTCCACGACGAGCTGCGTCTTCAGCGTGTGGCGCTTTTTCTTGCCCGAATAGTGGCGGCGCTGCTTTTTTGGGGGCGCTCCACGGGCGTTTCCGTCGCGTCGACGAGGACGATCTCATACTTCCTGTCGCTGGTGAGAAGGGCTTTCTTGCCCGGAAGTGTGAACGCTCCGCTCCTGATGAGCACGTCTTCGCACCAGCGAATATTGCGATAGGCCGTGCTCTCACTGACTCCGTAACTGTGCCCAATATGCAGATATGTGCGGTATTCCCGCCAGTACTCCAGCGTCATCACGAGCCGTGTGGCGACGGTCAGATGATTCGGCTTCCCGCCTCGCGCCTTGCGCTGGGCCTCAGCTGTTTGCAGAACGGACGCCATCTCAACAAATGTTCGCTTCCTAATCCCCATCAGCTGCCGGAACATTTCCTCCGGCATCTCTTCAAACTCCTGGATCTCCATGCCGTTCCTCCTCTTGCTGGGGAGATCATGGAAGCATATTCCGACAGATTTGGAAATCCTGAATCTGGGGTTATGCAAGAAGTCTAATTCCAAGCAAGACATAACGTTCCACGCTCCATGTTGGACTGGTCGTGAACGGATCGGTTCTGACAACTGTCACAGCTTGCACAACCTGCGTCACAAGATGACAAGCGTAGACGTAGGGGTGATTCATGCAGGTAATTGAAACCTGAAGCTCAGCTGATGCATGCTTAAACTGGACGGCTTCTTCGGAAGGGACGACGCGAATTCCTACTTATTTGAGGTGCAGTTCAACGTTATTCTTAATCTGTGCTTTGCGTATGTCTTGAGGCTCGGACTCAGTCTCACCCCAGTAGATGACGGAAACCGTTATCGCTAAAATTCATCTGAGCGTATTACGCGCTGTTTGGTCATCGTATCCGTAGCCATTCTCGAAGGGAGGCTAGCCGGGAGAAGAACTACGAATATCAACAGCTTCATGAGATCCATCCCAGATGGCGCATCCCCAAATGGCTAGCTGGAGAGCAGGTGACTGAATTTCTCTTCAAACCCTTCACGAATGGCATCAATAGCATCGTAATCAGGGTGACTGCGAATATATCGGACGAACCTCGTTGCCACTACACTAGCCGGAGGTTTCCGATAAAAGCGAATCTCGTTACCATAGCTCAATGGAACCTCCAGTCGGCTATGCCGGTATATGTGTCCCTTGCCCCATTTGGAAATAACGTCTGATTCTTTGACCAGGCCAGCATGAGTAGGTATTCCTTCGTCGAAGTACAGAACAAGATTACCTTCGTCTACATCACTCTCCGATACAGGAACTAAGTAAGGGATGAGCCCCTGAACAAACTTAGAACCAGCGAAGAGATCCGTAATTCCCCACTCTCCAACCCAATGAGCCAACTCGTGGCAAAGATCCAACGCCCATTGAAAACAATTCTGGTGAATTGCCGGATCGGCAATGCTAACAAGCTGGATCGTATGGGGAAGCTCTTCTCGTAGTGTCTCGACGGCCAAAGGGTGTCCATCGATGTTACCGTTGGACGTGATCTCTTGCTATCATATGCTTATCCGCTTGTTTCAGCAGACCGCAAGAGCTTGCGATCACGGGCGTGCTGAATCTGCGCGTAGGCCGTAGGACCTCGGTTACTGCCAAGGCCGAGCAGGGTTTGAAAAGCGGCCCTCGGTTCACGACGACGGTTCGTGCGGAAGACGAATTCATCGAGATAGACCTGGAGCTGGCTGCGGCTGACGCCGTGGTGGGTGCCGACCAGCCAGCTCTGAAGGTTCCCGATCATCCGGTCGGCAAGCGGAACGACGGACTTGGCTCCTTGGCGCAACTGAAGCGGGGGCGGCTGCGTTCGTGGCACATGGGTATAGCCGCTCGCCGTGAGCACCCCGAAGCTCGAGAGGCCATCGGTGGAGATGGTGGTACCTGTGGCGATGTTTCTGGCAGCGAACTCCTTGATGGTGGTTCCTGCGAAATCGGGTATGACCTCCATCCGGGCTCGACCGGACGCCCGTCCCCGCCGTTCGACTGCAACCAGAACCAGCGCGGCGTTGCGCCCTCTGAGCTGGCGACTGCCCCGCAGTCCTGTCTGAGTTCCCCCCACCCAGGTCTCGTCCATCTCAACCTCGCCGCAAAGCGGGTCCCGCGCCGCGTTCACCATCGCGCGACGGAGCTTGTGCAGCATCATCCACGCGGTCTCGTAGCGGCTGAGTCCCAGTTGCTGCTGCAGGAGGAGGGCCGACAGCCCACGCTTATCCGTCGTCATCAGATACGCAGCCCAAAACCACGTCATGAGCGGGGTCTTCGAATTGTGGAGGATTGTCCCGGCCGTCACAGAGACCTGATAGCGGCAGGAGGCACACTGCCAGCGCCGGCGGCCTGCCAAGCCGTACGCGGACGTCTGACCGCACCTCGGACACCGGAACCCGTCTGGCCAGCGGCATGCCGTCAGATACTCCGCGCAAGCGTCCTCGCTGGCAAACTGTTGTTGGAACTGCCGCAGGCTCTTGGGGAAACTCGGTCGAGGCATCCCACGATACTACCCATTGCGGTCTGCTGAAACAAGCGGATAAGCATAAGGTGTCTAGCGCGTAATTTTGACAAATCCATGTGTTGATCTTACCAAGTCACTACCGAGCTTCAGAAAGTTTGAGAATTCGAGTCGTATATCACCGCTGTCATGAAGCGGGTAAGAAGCCGACTGTGAGGAGTGCTCTTGGTCTCTTTAGAGTTCTGCTACTTCCGAAATGATCGTGTGATAGCCGCTGGCCCCGGCTGGTTGTGGGCGGACAATTTCCGCGATTTGGAGTTGGCCCTTTGTGTCGGTTGCGCGCACGACGGTTTGAAACTTCCCTGGCTTTGGCGCGCGCCATGAGTAGGTCCAAATCACCCAGGAGTAAGGCGACATGGGTGGCTCGATTCGGCAGTCGTTCCACGTGCGGCCGGCGTCGAAGCTCAACTCGACTTTGCCGATGCTGTTCGGTCCGCCGAAGGCGATGCCGCGGAACGTATGCTCCGGGCCGCGGAGTGTTTGGTAATGTCCGGGCGAATCGATGCGTGAAAACACTTTAATCGTGCCGTCGTCGGTCCATCCCTTGCGCTGCCAGTAGCCCTTGTAGTCGCCTGGATAGACTTCAATCTCGACGATCCACTTCACATTCTTGATGCCGTAGAGGCCGGGGACGATGAGGCGGATTGGGAAGCCATGTTCCTTAGGGAGTTTTTCACCGTTCATCAGAAAGGCGATCATCACGTCGTCTTGCATTGCGCGGGTGAAGGGAATGCTGTCGTCGTAGCCGTCGATGCCGCGAAAGACGACATCGCGCGCCGTCTCAGTATCTGCGCCGCAATCGAGGAGCAGCTTCTTCAGGGAGATGCCGCGCCAGGTTGCCGTTCCCATACTGTCGCCACCTGGCAGGGTATCGATGCACATCAAGGTGGAGATTTGATCGTAGGAGTCGCGGTTTAAAATGTCGCGCCAACCCAGCGACATCGGCGTTTGGACAGATCCTTTGATGTGCAGTTTCCACTGCTCAATGTTCAAATCGCGCGATGCGGACACGGCTCCGTCGGCGTAGTTCACTACGTAAAATTTTGAGTTTGGCGTGAAGTACGTCGTGTCGCGGGGAGGGACGGCGAACATGCGGCCGAAGACGCCGCCGATCGCATCGCAGCCTCCGGTTATTCCTGCCGTTGCGACGAGACCGAAGGTTTGTAGAACCGTGCGCCGCCTCATGGCCAGTGGTGATTCGCTGTTTCTCATATTTTTTCGATTATACATGAAAAAGTTGCTTGACACTCGGGGGGGAGTCTTGTTATCTTCCCACTCGTTCGAGGGCAGAGGGCGGATGAGTTCTTGCCTGCATACCGCATCCAGGAGGATGCGGTGCCTGAGGGAAACTACCCGAATTTTTTGAGTGGGTCCCTTGACATGAGAGTGCGCAACGTTTATATTGCGCCTCCCACGTCACGAATGTGATGTTCTGTTCTTTGAAAACTGAATAGAGGAAGTTAAGCAAGGTGTAAGGTGTATTGAAGTGGTGGCCCTTGGTCCAAATTCTAAGAACACCTTTTGAGAGTTTGATCCTGGCTCAGAACGAACGCTGGCGGCGCGCCTAATACATGCAAGTCGAGCGAGAAGACGTAGCAATACGTTTGTAAAGCGGCGAACGGGTGAGGAATACATGGGTAACCTACCCTCGAGTGGGGAATAACTAGCCGAAAGGTTAGCTAATACCGCATACGACTCTCGGTCTGCGGATCGAGAGGGAAAGCGATACCGTGGGTATCGCGCTCATGGATGGGCTCATGTCCTATCAGCTTGTTGGTGAGGTAACGGCTCACCAAGGCTTCGACGGGTAGCTGGTCTGAGAGGACGATCAGCCACACTGGCACTGCGACACGGGCCAGACTCCTACGGGAGGCAGCAGTAAGGAATATTGCGCAATGGGCGACAGCCTGACGCAGCGACGCCGCGTGGGGGATGAAGGTCTTCGGATTGTAAACCCCTTTCGGCAGGGAAGATGGAACGGGTAACCGTTCGGACGGTACCTGCAGAAGCAGCCACGGCTAACTTCGTGCCAGCAGCCGCGGTAATACGAAGGTGGCAAGCGTTGTTCGGATTTACTGGGCGTACAGGGAGCGTAGGCGGTTGGGTAAGCCCTCCGTGAAATCTCCGGGCCTAACCCGGAAAGTGCGGAGGGGACTGCTCGGCTAGAGGATGGGAGAGGAGCGCGGAATTCCCGGTGTAGCGGTGAAATGCGTAGAGATCGGGAGGAAGGCCGGTGGCGAAGGCGGCGCTCTGGAACATATCTGACGCTGAGGCTCGAAAGCGTGGGGAGCAAACAGGATTAGATACCCTGGTAGTCCACGCCTTAAACTATGAATACTAAGTGTCGGCGGGTTACCGCCGGTGCCGCAGCTAACGCATTAAGTATTCCGCCTGGGAAGTACGGCCGCAAGGTTGAAACTCAAAGGAATTGACGGGGGCCCGCACAAGCGGTGGAGCATGTGGTTTAATTCGACGCAACGCGAAGAACCTTACCCAGGCTGGACATGCAGGTAGTAGAAGGGTGAAAGCCCAACGAGGTAGCAATACCATCCTGCTCAGGTGCTGCATGGCTGTCGTCAGCTCGTGCCGTGAGGTGTTGGGTTAAGTCCCGCAACGAGCGCAACCCCTGTCTTCAGTTACCAACGGGTCATGCCGGGAACTCTGGAGAGACTGCCCAGGAGAACGGGGAGGAAGGTGGGGATGACGTCAAGTCAGCATGGCCTTTATGCCTGGGGCTACACACGTGCTACAATGGCCGGTACAAAGCGCTGCAAACCCGTAAGGGGGAGCCAATCGCAAAAAACCGGCCTCAGTTCAGATTGAGGTCTGCAACTCGACCTCATGAAGGCGGAATCGCTAGTAATCCCGGATCAGCACGCCGGGGTGAATACGTTCCCGGGCCTTGTACACACCGCCCGTCACACCACGAAAGTTTGTTGTACCTGAAGTCGTTGGCGCCAACCGCAAGGAGGCAGACGCCCACGGTATGACAGATGATTGGGGTGAAGTCGTAACAAGGTAGCCGTAGGGGAACCTGCGGCTGGATCACCTCCTTTCTAAGGAGTCATATGACTCTACGGAAAATCATGGGCTGAGGGCCACCTCTTCAATACATACTTACACGATACGGTTTTTTGAGAGTTCAGGCGGCGACTTTTATGTGAACCAGTCGAGTCGATACGGGCCCTGGTCGCTTCAGACTCAGCTGGGCCTGTAGCTCAGTTGGTTAGAGCACGCGCTTGATAAGCGCGGGGTCGATAGTTCAACTCTATCCAGGCCCACCATCTGAGTCCTGATCCTCTGTCGCAACGCGCACAGTATCAGGGACAGACTCTTTCCATTAGAGAATGGGGCTGTAGCTCAGTTGGGAGAGCACCTGCTTTGCAAGCAGGGGGTCGTCGGTTCAATTCCGTCCAGCTCCACCAAAACGCACGTGCATGAACCGTTTGTTGGTTTAATTTGTTCATGCGTGAGCGTCTGATGGTCGGAGAGTTCATCCAAGTTCTATTGCTTAACGTCCTCTAAACAGTTCTCGGCTGAACAGTGCCGAGGTCGTTCTTTGACAACTGAATAGGTCTTGACGAAAGACCATGTGTATCAGGAGCAAAGTGATTGTTAAGCTACTAAGGGTGTACGGTGAATGCCCTGGCATCAGCAGGCGATGAAGGACGTAGCTAGCTGCGATAAGCCTCGGGAAGCCGCAAGCAGGCCGTGATCCGAGGATGTCCGAATGGGGAAACCCAGGCGATGAATGCCGCCTATCCATGTCTGAATACATAGGACATGAGAAGCCCACGCAGGGAAGTGAAACATCTCAGTACCTGCAGGAATAGAAATCAATAGAGATTCCCTTAGTAGTGGCGAGCGAAAAGGGAATAGCCCAAACCACAGTGATGTCAAGC
>CAWKLH010000007.1:0-27500 GCA_963850405.1 Nitrospirota bacterium | reverse complement strand
AGTGTGCCGGTTGTCGTGCCAACGGCAGCGCCGGGTAGCTATGTCCGGTAGCGATAATCGCTGAAAGCATCTAAGCGAGAAGCGTGCCTCAAGATAAGCTCTCCCGTAGCAGTATGCTACCTAAAGACCACTCGTAGACCACGAGTTTGATAGGCTGGGTGTGGAAGGCGTGTGAGCGCTGTAGCTAACCAGTACTAATCGGTCGTGCGGTTTAACATCCTTTGCTCCTGATAGACATGGTCTCACCACGATACGAAGAACGTATGGTGGAGTGCTAAAAAAGTTCTGAGCACTGTGCTATTAGCTTCAGGCTCAGGACGAAGCACACAAGACAGATTCAGTGACGAATGTTCCCGGTGGCCATACCGGAGGGGCCCCACCCGTTCCCATACCGAACACGGAAGTTAAGCCCTCCAAGGCCGATGTTACTGCTGCCGCGAGGCAGTGGGAAAGTAGGACGCTGCCGGGTTACAAAAAGAAGCCTGCTGGTGAAAGCCAGCAGGCTTTCTTATTTTGTATAACCCGTAGCAGCGTCAAGAAGAAAGTCGGTGGGGCTTATCTGCGTGCGGCAAGTACGACAAGGCTGTCTGCTTGTGGCGAGAGGTTGATTTAGTGTATATACGTTAGGTGTTTGAGTGGGACGTCCAGAAAGCCATAGCGAATTTTGAGAAGCACGGGGTCTCATTTGAAGAAGCCATTACAATATTCGCTGATCCAGACGGCTTGGATGGGGAGGATAGCGACCATTCACAACACGAACAGCGCCGCCAACGCATTGCGCTGTCCATAGCAGGACGTATCCTCTTTGTCGTCTACACTCTGAGGAGGACGGATCATGAAAAAAAAGAAACCATCCGTATCATCAGTACGCGGCAAGCAAGCCGTAAGGAGCGGAAAGCATATTCCGGACTCAGCCATTGATTTTTCAGATATCCCTGAGCTCTCGGATGAACAACTGAAGCGAATGCGTCGGATCGGGCGACCCGCCACGGGGATGGCGAAGCAATTGATTGCGATCCGCCTGTCCCCGCGTCTCCTGGCTGCCTTGAGACAGATGGCTGCGAAGCGGGGGAAGCCGTACCAGACTCTGATTCATGAGCTGCTGGAGAAGGCTGCTTCGCAGGCAGCGTGAGGTCGTGGCCATACCGAGAAATTAAAGAAAAAGTGGGTAGCAAAACTGGCTTAATCCGTTTCCAAGGAAGACGAGATCTAAGGAAGAGCAGGCGGAGTTGGTCCAAGATCGAACGGTTCTTGGATGAATGGAAGACATGCCTTGAAAACAGACAGCGCGCCGATTCGTTCTGTGCGTGAAGAACGACGATTGTGATGATCTTGAGAAGCGCAAGGTGTATCGCGTGCTCGTGGATCCCAAAGCAGAGAAAGACAGATACCTGCGCGTGATTGATGAATCGGGTGACGACTATCTCTATCCTGCTTCCTATTTTGTCCGGGTCGAATTGCCCCACGAAGCAGAACAAGCCATCGCCGCTGCTGGATAACCATCGAGTATAGATGGATCGCGCCTGCCCTGTTCATGACATCCCGAATTTCGATTGTATCGATTGCAGGAGGACGGCACGTATCCGTCACGCGGCGACGGATGAACGTATCGAACTTGCTACCAGTGGAAAATGCAATGGCCTTTAGCGAAGTGGATCTCAAGCGGATCGAACAGACTGTTGGTGGCTTCTGTGGGAAGCGCAGCCCGGGACATCTCAAAGACAAGCTGCGCCTCATGTATGCGGTGAAAGGCCATGAGGTCGTCATTGTCGAGCGGCGGCCTCGGTGGGATAACCAGACCGAGTGGACTGAAACGCCGGTGGCCAAGCTCAAGTTCATCCGATCGGCAAGTAAATGGCGACTGTATTGGATGCGGGCTGATATGAAATGGCACGAATATCCTGGACTCTCATCAAGCACTCGCCTCGATGACTTGGTGCAAGAGATCGACGCCGACCCGCTGGCCTGCTTCTTCGGCTGAGCGCGACAAGTAATTCAGCCGCCTGTTCTTGGCACTGCTGGATTGGTAGACTTGACCCCGTTATCTCGGTGCGGTTGTCAGCGGTCCGGTGACAGATTCCATTTCTCTCCGAGCTTCAGATCCCAATCCTCAGGATCAAATTTGATGATCCCTCCTAGGGGTGTGAAGGTGAACTCGCCAAAATAGATTCTTCCATTGACATTATAGAAATCAAGGCGGACAAACCCGAATCCAAGGGACAACTTCGCGGCACGCGTCAGCATCTCGTCAAGATTCGCCGGCTTAGGTACCCACGGTCGTGATACACATCTATTTGTATTGGTGACCTCGATCGGGTTCCAGGACGTATCAAAGACTGAACGGATGTCGCGCGTATGATTGGCTACAAGAATCTGCTCCGGCACTCCGTTGAAACAGTAGAATTTATAGTCAAGCGGCGGACTTCCATCCTCATTACTCAGGTAATCCTCAATCACAATCCTGCGTTTCATGCCATAGTATTGGTATTCCCGTCCTTGCCAATAATAGTCTTTGGCCAGCCAGCCTGTGACTTGATGAATAATCGCCGCGCGGTCTACCTCGCCTCTGACGAGGATCACTTGGCCGCTTGCGTGGCTGGGCTTGATCACATACTCTGCCGGCAGCTGGTCAAACGGGATTGCTCGTGGATCGTCCCCCTGCCATAAGAGCTTGATCAGGTATTCCTCGCCCACCGTACTCGCGACATGGGCGCGTACCGCATACTTATCGGTCAGTTGTCGATATCGCGGAGGCATAGTTCCCCGATTCCAGGTGATCATCCGCCAGAACAGCTTCTCCGTAAAGGTTTGTGGATTGGCGAGATTCAGGGGCTTGCCGTGGACCCGAGCGTATCTGCGTAACAGAAAGGCCTCGCCTTCAGAGCGCCGCATCACCTGGCGCTTGATGCCCCGATAGAAAGTGACGAGATCCTGGAGCCAAGTACCTCGTAACTTGGATCGAAGCGCTGCGACCACTGATGCATACATCGAATGTCCCATTCCTATGTGTCCCCTCCCGAAAAAATCTTTCCTTACAATCACCGAACTAAAGAGTCCTCTGAACACCGAGCCACAATGTCCCTTCGCTGATCATTCAGTCGGAGGGGGACGGATGCTGCGAAGGAAGACGTGATGGTGATTCAGGCGTTGGCTCAACGAGGACGGTATCTGTCCGATGCAGCCTATAGCTCGGCTCGGTGTGCAACGCTATGCGTGATCTCTGCACATGAAGATTCTGATCATGGCGCATCGCGATCCCGCGGACGAGTTGAAAAGTGAGTGTGTATCCCTAGCCAACCATCATGTTCGAGGCGCAAGACGATTGTTGCGCGTCCCTCTCTCAGATAACTGCTCCCATCCGCCGCAAATCCACGTGATGCCCATGGTGCGGCAACCCATGCCAGATCATCCCTCACATCAATATGCATGTGCTCGTAATCAAACTCAAAGTCACGGGTAACATTCCAAACATGGCTCCACTGCTGATTGATGAGCTGCTCCAGGCCCACAGCCATATGAGCCACCGTACCGAAGCTTACGATGTTTTGGTTGCAGAGAATGCGACCACGGTCAAAATCACGAGCCCGCACACACGCTTCAAAATCTCTTAACCATGCCATCACAGAGTCCGACATTGCACCCTCCGAAATCGATTTCGACGGCGACGGCAATCCGCTTCCGACAGCAGCCTATCGAACCACTGTACCTCACGATGAAGCGATGTGCCCTCATCAGTTGCATGAAGTAGAACAGAAATTTGACCTCACCTGTCTTGAATTAGAAAACGCCCGAGTATAGTTAGATCCCGGAAAGCCGGGGCATAAGGCCGCGGGCGCGTATTGGTCACTTCCGATGCCACGTCACTGCACCAAAAGACTGGCAGAGAAGCTTTCGCACGACCATGTCAGAACAGCAGCTACTGCCGTCTGCAAGAGGAACGTACGCCGCTGGGGCAGTGGCATGAGCATCTGCTTCTGCTGGATCGACGACAGTGCGTGCTGTTTTGCCATGACCTGACCCGCTATGTGCTCTTTCTGCCCGGGCTTCGCGCGGCGTAGTTTACTGACTTGGGCGCTTGCACCAGAGCTGCTTCTCGCCACGCTTATTCGCCCATCCTTTTTGACTCACCCCGGGTTCGTCATGGTATCTACGCAGAGGATGGAGGAGTGGAACGATGAAAACCACCGCACAGAAATGGGGAATAGCCTCGCCACTCAGGTGCCCAAGCGTGTGGCCGATGGGCAGGGCTCCCGGAGAAGGATGCGGTGGAGATCGAGGTGCGCGAAGGGGACGCTGCGTCGTGCAGCCGCATCTGCGGCTAGTTTATCGACTGGAAGACCTGTTGAAATGTATCAGGCCCCGCCATGTCCATGAGGAAGTCGGTTTTAGTGAGCCGGTTGGTCGATAGGCACTGCCGTGAGCCTTCGGCTGATCGCAAAAGACCACCAACTGGGACTTCAGCCACCCGCTTTCAGCAATCTTGGTTTGCAAGACTTGGTCCTCATTGGGTGTCACGCGACGAGAAGTCGCTCGATGTAGGAGTGCAAGGCACGGCCCTACTCGGATGCTAGGAAAGAATCGACGTAGGATCGGATCGTCGAAAAGAGGCGAGGACAATCGGTAAATAAGTGACTTCGGCCCATGACAGCATCGTGATCTCCTGTACGACCCCGAACGATTGGAGCAGCAGGAAGAGACCGAAGCTGAGAGCAATGATGCCGGGCCAGATCATCGAGAGAAAGCCAAGAGCGAGGACAAACACCATCGCGGCCACTGTGTCCTGGGCAAGTTGGCTTTTGGCTGTGAGCATACACTCTCCTTTCCTGGCTTGCTCTTTGCCGAAAAACGCAAGCAGTGTTGGTCCTATTGTTCGTAGAATAGCTCCTGAGGAGACCTAATTAGCAACAGAGAAAAAGACCTAGTAATGGTTAGGGCTATTTGGAAGGGTGGCAACTGATACAGGTCGACGTCAATACCGAATCCAGAATAAAGGGGTCGGGAGTCTTTGGTTGAAGCAAGTTCGTCTGGACGATTGTACTTGGTCGGGTCTATCCTGAATCTATTAGTCTCCTCTGCGAGATGTGACGACGACTCTGTGCAATTGACGATGCCGTAGTCTGCCTTGTCGGTGCTTGATAGGTGTCGAGATGAAAGAGGTTGCCCGCCGGGAGAGCGGGCAACCTCTTTTGGACCTCAGGCTGCTTTTGCGAGTTTCTGGAGCTGCCTTGTTGCTGCGGCTACGATGTGCTCCGTCGTGAATCCAAATTTCTTTTGGAGTTCCTTGAGGGGTGCCGAGGCGCCAAACGATTTCATGCCGATGATCTCGCCTGTCAGCCCCGCATACGTTGCCCATCCAAACGTGGAGGCCTGTTCGATGCAGACCCGTGCCGTGACGGCTGGAGGAAGCACGCTGTCGCGGTAGGCCTGCGGCTGGTGCTCGAACAGCTCCCAGGAGGGCATGCTCACCACGCGGGCCTTAATGCCTTTTGCCTTCAACTGCTCCGCTGCCTCAAGGCAGAGCGAGACTTCACTGCCACTGGCGAGGAGCAGCACGTCCGGTTTTCCTCCAGGCGCGTCGGCCAACACGTAGGCGCCTTTCGCCACTCCGGATGCGGGTGCATAGGTGGAGCGGTCGATGGTTGGGAGGGCCTGGCGGGTTAGAATCAACGCCACCGGCTCGTGCTGCATGTGCATGATGACTCGCCAGGCTTCGGACACTTCGTTCGCATCGGCAGGCCGAAGGACGATGAGATTCGGAACGGCCCGCAGCGAGGCCAGCTGCTCGATCGGCTGGTGCGTGGGGCCATCCTCGCCAACCCCGATCGAATCATGCGTGAAAATGTGGATGACGGGGATTTCCATCAGCGCGCTCAATCGGATTGCGCCCCGGCTGTAATCACTAAAAATTAGGAAGCCGGAGCCATACGGGCGCACTTTGGAGAGCGAGAGGCCGTTTAACACGGAGCCCATCGCATGTTCCCGAACGCCGAAGTGGAGGTTGCGGCCACCGCGGCTCGTGGCGGTGAAATCGCCGGCTCCGTCGAAGGTCAAGCGGGTCTTTGTTGATGGGGCCAGGTCCGCCGACCCTCCTAGGAGCCACGGGACGTTTTTCGCCAGGACGTTGAGCACCTTACTCGAGGCATCGCGGCCGGCGACTCCTTTGGCATCAGCAGGGAACACCGGGAGATCCTTGTCCCACCCCGCAGGCAGTTGGCGCTGTTGCATGTGAGAGAGGTGATCGGCGAGCTGAGGGAATTGTCGCTGATAGTCTTCAAACTTGGCCATCCAGGCCGCGCGCGCCTCGCGCCCACGCTGTCCCATGCCCTCCTGGAAATGTTCGCGGACGCCGCTTGGCACCAGGAACTTTTCGTGTTCCGGCCAGCCGTAGTTCCGTTTGGTCAGCCGAATTTCTTCTTCGCCCAGCGGTTCGCCGTGTGCGGCATGGGTATCTTGTTTGTTGGGGGAACCATAGGCGATATGGCTATCGACGATGATCAGCGTCGGGCGATCCGCTTCCTTTTTAAACGTGGTCAAGGCTCGTTCAAGCATGTCGAGATCGTTGGCGTCGCCAACCCGGGTGACATTCCATCCGTATCCGATGAACCGGGTGGCCACGTCTTCACTGAAGGCCCAGTCTGTGTGCCCTTCGATCGTGATCTTGTTGTTGTCGTAAATCCAGCAGAGGTTGGATAGTTTCAAATGTGCCGCTAGCGACGCCGCTTCTCCTGTGACGCCCTCCATCATGCAGCCGTCTCCACACAGTGCGTAGACGTTGTAGTCAAACATGTCGAACCCTGGGCGATTGAAGTAGTGGGCTTGCCACTGGGCAGCGATCGCCATCCCGACGCTGGTGGCAACCCCTTGCCCGAGCGGACCGGTCGTGGTCTCCACGCCGGAAGTCCAGCGGTATTCTGGGTGGCCTGCGCACTTGCTGTTGAGCTGACGAAAGTGTTTGAGGTCGTCCAGTTGCACGGAGAGTTCGCCCAGCCGTTCGTATTGAGGATTGACTGCCTTCACTCCGGTCAAATGCAGCAGTGAGTAGAGGAGCATGGAGGCGTGCCCCATCGACAGCACGAACCGGTCCCGGTTCGGCCAAATGGGATCGCTCGGATCAAATTGTAGGATTCGCTGCCAGAGACAGTAGGCTACCGGCGCCATGGCCATCGGTGTTCCAGGGTGGCCTGAATTAGCTTGTTGCACGGCATCCATCGAAAGGGTGCGGATCGTGTTGATGCAGGTCTGATCAAGTTGGGCGTTCGTCACTATGGACCCCCTTCTGGCGGTGTGTTCCTAGAGCGCGTCGTCGATGGTTCTCTTCAAGTATGTCGGTCGTTTCGATCGCAGGCTTGAGAGATGGCGTGAAGAAGATGTGAGGGAACCACACACGATGGAACGGCTGAGCACCCCGTCCAATGGAAAGACCCCACTGCAAGAGGTTCGGCTCCAAACAACTCATGAGGGTTAGGTCTTGTATTGTGCATTCGCGAGAAGTAAGGGATTGTGGGGCGATGCCCGGAGTAAAGGCGACGGTCTTCGTGGGGATATCGTAAAAGCTCTGGGTCTGGGCAAGTTCGGTGTGGATGTCTGTCGGGTTAGGAAACGAGCTTGATGACCCAAAAGTCGTGTGGCTCTTCTTGTTCTGTCCACTTGCAGGGCATGCTACTTTCCACGGAGAAAGTCGGTGGGGTCTATTCGCGACTATATTGTTGTAGATTCTGGTGAAGAGACGCTGGTGGAAGTGCCACAATCAGTTTCAAACACCTGCTCGGCGGTTCGTACGTCTTTTCGATGTGAGGCGCACGCAGCGGAGCTGCTGATCGGTCGGCCATGTCCTGATGCACGGCGCTCAAGACCGTGCCAGCCAACTGTTGAGTTCCTCCAGATCCACCCGGGTGAGGGTCCCGCCCCAGACGCGTAAGGCCACCACGGATCGGATATAGTCATAGCGAGCCCTGGCATGGGCAAACCGGGATTTGAGGAGATTCTTTTTCGCTTCCAGCAGCGCCACGATCGTTGCTGCGCCCAACTCGTAGCCCCGTTGCTGGCCATCCCGGGCCTTGACGCGCGCCTCTACCTCGCGCGCCGTCGAGGCAATGCGTGAGTATCCCGTTTTGGCATTCAGATAGGCCGTCCGCGTCTCCCGTTCGATCTCGCGTTGCTTTTCCAGACGCTTGTACTTCACCATTTCAAAGCGGGCGACGGCTTCGCGTTCTCCGGCTTTCATGCTGCCACCGGAAAATAAGGGCACATTGAGCTGCAATCCCAAGCTCCCGACTGTGTAGGGGTCCAGCTGCCGGTTATCGAACCCGCCATTCTTGGCATAAATGCCGGTCATCTGCAGGGACAGTTGTGGGAGATGGTTGGCCCACTGACTGGCAATGGCCTTGGCGGACGCGTCCATCGCGTGGTGCAACGCCCGGATTGCTGGATGACGTGTGACCGCGTCGGCCACCCACTGGTCAGACTGCCCGGGCACCGGCGGCAACTCCTCTTTTGTGAGCCGCGACAGATCGGCCACCGGCACCCCGACTATCTCCCGCACCTTTTCCAATGCAATCGCCTTCGCATTGTGGATTTCAAGTTCGCGCGTTTTGAGCGTCTGGTAGTAGGCCTCAACCTCGTAGAGATCGGTGACCTTCGCCATGGCGCGCTCGTACAGGCGGCGGATCCGCTGCGTTTCCCCGTCGGTCACGTCCAGCTCGCTCTGCACATAACTCGCTTCATCATGGGCCAGCAAGTACTCCAAGTAGCGATCGACTAAGTCGGTGGCGAGCCCCATGCGGGCGTTCTCTAAGTCCTGCTCCGCCTGCTTCACGGTCAACCCAGCGCCCTCATAGGCGCGATAGGAGGCCAGGTCGAACAGCGCTTGCCGAGCCTGCACCACACCGCGCAATCCCTGATATTGCGAGGTGAAATCCCTGGACTGTCCAGTAAATTGGTTCGGGACTTCCTGGGTTAATTCGTTCCACGTGATGTTGCCGGTGGCCGACACTTGAGGCAAGAGTTTGCTGCGAGCCTGATCCTGCTGGGCCTCCACCTGCACGACGGAATACCTTCGGCCTTCCACGACCGGATTGGTGGCCAGGGCCAAGTCGTAGAGCTGCAGCAACGTGGCCGGTGGCCCATCGGCCGCCTCGGCCGCCGGGCTGAGGAGCGTCAGGGTCAAAACGAGAAGGACGAGGTTTCCCATTGTCATCTACTCCGCTCTGTGCATGGTCGTCCGGACCTCGTCGGGGTTGTCGGGAGACCGCGTCGTGTCTCCGCTCAATCCTCGAGAAAGGCGCGTGTGAAGGTGTCGGTCAGGGGCTTCATCAAATACTGCACCAGCGTCCGTGCCCCGGTCTTGATGAGCACCTCTGCGGGCATTCCCGGCACCAGTTCAAGGTTGGCTGCGCTCAGGGCCTCAAGGCCGTTGGGAGAGACAGCGACTCGCGCCAGATAGTAAGCGGTCTCGCCACTCGTGCTTTCTTTGGTGTCCCGCACAATCCGATCCGCCGAGATACTGATCAGTGTTCCATCGATCGTCGGGACATCGCGAGTCTTGAACGCGCTGAACCGCACCTCCGCGACCTGTCCCACCGTGACCCGATCGATATCGATGGGCGCGACTTGGGCTTCGATGATTAGCTTCTGATGTTGCGGGACGATATCGAGCAACCGTCCACCCGGGGGGAGCACGGCCCCAAGGGTATGCACGGCTAACCCCAGCACCATCCCGGAGACGGGAGCCTTGATAACGGAGCGGTTGACGAGACTTTCTAGCGACTGCACTTTCTCGCGCAGCTGGAAGAGTTCGGTCTGGACATCACTCAACTCTTTGGCGACTTCTCGTTGCAGATCCTTCTGTAGCTGCAGGATCTTGAGTTCGATCTCCCCAATTTGCAACGCGCTTGCGGCCATGTTGGACAGCAGTTCTCCGCGTTGGCCTTCGCTCTGAGCCAGGGCTCGGTCCAGTTCTTCGACCTTCTGTTTTTCAGTAAAGCCCTCCTTCAGCAGACTTTTGAAGTCGGCGAGTGCTCCCCGGTAGGACTCCACGAGTCGCTCGCGGCTGAACGTCTGCGCTTGCAGCCCCTTCACCTTGGCCCGTAGTTGCTCGATCTGTCGGCGATACACCGCACTCTCACCGTCGCTCGCTGCCCGGCGCACTGCAAACGTGTGATTCTGCAACCGCAGAGCGTCCTGGACGCGTGGGTCATCTCGGTGCGCGAGTAAGTCTGGGGGATAGTGTACGACCGAAAGTCCGTCGCGCTGGGCTGCCAGGCGGGCTTCCTGCGCGGTCCTGCTATAGAGCTGCCCCCGCATGACTTCCAGCTGCGCCCGCGATTGGGTATCGTCCAGCGTTGCGACAACCTGGTCTTGCTGCACGAAGTCCCCATCCTGCACCGCAAGGCTCCGAATGATTCCGCCCTCCAGGTGCTGCACCGTTTTCCGGTAGTGCTCCACGGTAATGACCCCCGGTGCCAAGGCGGCGCTATTCAGCGGGGCCAGCGCTGCCCAGGCTCCGAATCCGCCGAAGACTACCAGCACGAGCGCAAACCCCTGCCGGCAGATCGCGCGGTCGTCGCTCAAGCCGTGGCGTGGCGCGTCGAGCAACAGCTCAGGCATGGGGCACCTGTCGACTACACATGGGCACACTCCTTTACGATGTTTGTTCCGGAACAACCGGCATGACATGCTCCAAGCGCGCGCCAGTCGCCGCTCTTGGTGGAGACACCGCGGACGGCGGTTGGGCCATGGTCGCCAGGACCTCTTCACGCGATCCGTACCGGGCCAGTCTTCCATGCACGATCAGTGCGATCTTCTGCACCGCCTGGAGCACATTCGTGCGATGCGTGACCACCACCACCGTACAGCCGTCCCGTTGTAAGTGTCGTAACGTGGTCATGAGGGCGGCTTCCCCAGCCATGTCGAGGTTCGCATTGGGTTCATCAAGGACCACCACGCGCGGGCGTCCGTAGATCGCCCGGGCAATCCCGAGGCGTTGCTGTTGCCCGGCTGAGAGGGCGACGCCGCGACCAATCAGCGGCGTATCGTAGGCCTGCGGCAAGCTCAAGATCATCTCATGAATCCCTGCCCATCGGGCTGCTTCGACCACACGCTCCGCCTCGATCGGGCCGAAGCGCGCGATGTTCTCCGCGACGGTGCCGTCGAGCAATTCCACATCTTGCGGGAGGTAGCCTACGTACTGGCCAAGCTGGGTCCGATCCCAGTTATGGAGGTCTGCGCCATCGAGGCAGACCCGTCCGCGCGCCGGACGGTACAGTCCAAGGATCGCCCGTGCCAAGGTGGATTTACCGGCCGCGCTGGGTCCGATGAGCGCCACCGTCGTCCCTGGCTCGATCATGAGGGTCACCCCGTTCAGAATGGGCTCGTTCCGACCCGGCACCGCGATGACGAGGTTCTCCAGTGTGACCTGCCCCCGTAATGGCGGTAACGACATGCGGGCGGCGCGTTCGGGGATTGCTCGGAGCAGCGTATCAAGCCGCCCATAGGCCTCGCGCGCCCCGAGAAACCCGCGCCAGCCTGCAATCATTTGGTCGAGCGGCGCGAGCGCCCGCCCCAAGAGAATGGACCCGGAGATGACCAACCCCGGAGAGATTGCCTTCTGGATGGCCAGATAGGCCCCCAGCCCTAACACCAGCGATTGAATGGTCAGCCGGTAGGTCCGCGAGAGGGTATTGATCAAGCCGGCCTTGGTGCTGGCCCGACTTTGCAGCGCGAGCACCTGCATATGTCGAGCGTACCAGCGTGCTCGTAAGCGGGGCAGCATACCCATGGCCTCCACCACTTCGGCATTGCGTACATTGCGTTGGACAAACTGGGTGGCCTCGATCGATTCTCGGTTCGCATCCGCCAGATCAGTGCGGGTCGCCAGCTCATTCCACCACGCAAGTCCCGCCAACAGAAGCATGGACAGGACCGCCACGATCCCAAAATACGAATGAAAGAGGAACATGAGCCCGACATAGATCGGGATCCAGGGCGCATCGAAAAAGGCCAGCAACCCTGGGCCGGTCAAGAATTGCCGGATCTGCAACAGATCCGTCAGGGGTTGGGCCGTAGCGACCGTTCCGCTGCTGGTGAGGGATTGGGTAAAGATGGCATCAAAGACCCGTTCCCCGAGGTGCTCGTCGAGGCGGGCACTCGTTGCGACCATGATCCGTGACCGGATCCATTCGAGTCCGCCGAGCACCAGGAAGAGAAAAATCGTAATGACTGTGAGCATCAGCAGCGTCGACTCGCTCCCGCTCATCAGCACCCGGTCATACACGGCGAGCATGTAGATCGCGGGCACGAGCATCAGCAGATTCACGAACAGGCTAAAAAACGCGGTAGTCAGGAAGGACCGACGACAGGCCGCCAGGGCCCGTTGCAGATCGGACGACTCGCTCGTCAGAGGTGTCGCTGGGGTGGAGAGATTTGGTTTCATCATGGTTGCTGTGAGTTCATGGAACTGTGAGGGGGCAACAGAGGCCTCTCAAAGGTGACCAACCGCATGACCCCAGAGGCGCAACACCTCACTCAAAGGGGGGCTCCCTAATATCTCATTTTGCAGGACCGTTGAAGCCATTTGGCCAGGCTCTTATATATTTACCCGTGGTCGTTCCGGTTCATACACACAAGCCTTTCATTTAGTTGTGAAGATCACAGACCCCTGTTCAATTCAGCGAGCCACTGATCGGTGGTGGTGATCATGGTCTGCCATGATCACCACCACCTGCCTCCAGGAAACAGGAGTTGACAACCTCCGTCTCGGCCTCCGAAGGGTGCCCCCGGACAGGGGCGCCCTTCAGGGAGTCGCGAGTATTACAGGAGGATGTCGGTGCCAAGCCCTCCGACGACGAGTGCCGGGGCGCCGACCAGCGCAATCTCGATTTCAGGCGCCGCATCAAAATCGGTGTTGCCCTGCAGAACCCCGCCGACATACCGGAGGTGCCCCGCCACAAAAGGACCGCCAAAGATGAAGGACTGGTTGCCGGGCGCGAACACGGTCGTATTCGCATCGATCGTGGACAGGTCGATCTGGTCGCCTTGCGCAAAGCCCAGTCCCCTAAAATCGGTGATGACATCCCTGTTGAAAAAACCGGGTTGGCTCTCGCTTGTCGAATTGTAATCAAAGGTATCCCTGTCGAATAAGCCGCCGCTGGTCAGGATGTCCCTGCCGACTCCACCGGTCAGGGAGTCGTTACCGAACCCACCGGTCAGGGAGTCGTTGCCGAAGCCACCGGTCAGGGAGTCGTTACCGAACCCACCGGTCAGGGAGTCGTTGCCGAAGCCACCGGTCAGGGAGTCGTTACCGAAGCCACCGGTCAAGGAGTCGTTACCGAAGCCACCGGCCAGGGTGTCATTGCCGAAGCCACCAGCCAGGGTGTCGGCGCCGAAGCCGCCGTTGAGCGTGTCGTTGCCAGCCAGGCCCGAGAGCACGTTATTGGCGCCATTGCCGGTGATGACATTGTTCTTTGCGTTGCCGGTGCCGTCGATGGGGGCCGCCCCGGTCAAGGTCAGATTCTCGATGGTCGCGCCCAGCGTATAGGTGATGCTGCTCTCTACTGTATCGTTCCCCCCGCTGATAAACCCGAAGTCCGGGTCGTTGACGACATCCCCGACGTTGTCGACCACGTAGGTGTCGTTGCCGAACCCACCGTTCATGGTGTCGGCGCCGAAGCCACCATTCAGTCGGTCATTGCCGAAGCCGCCGTTGAGCTGGTCATTACCGAAGCCGCCGTTGAGGATGTCATTCCCCGGAAGCCCAGACAAGGTATCGTTTCCACCAAATCCGTTAATAGTGTCATTAAAGAATGTGCCGGTGAGATTGTCATTAAAGGGTGTTCCGTTCACAATCGCCATGCTAACCTCCTAGTTGGTTTGTCCTAATGACCGGCTCGTACCGGCCAGGTTGGTGAGGGGGTAAGGCTCCAGTGAAGGCCTCAACCTCCCTCATGATTCATCACCATTTCACTGCGTTCTCCTTCTCTCCTTCCTTACATCGGCTTCCTCCCTTCTTCCTTTCCCTGCCGGTGTGTTACTCATGTTGCGCACAAAACCGACGACTGACATCTCTCAAATCACCGAACCTGCGTGCGACGCCACCAGCGTCTGCCTTAGTCTTGAACCTCTCAACAGAGAGACAATTGAAACAATCAGGCTGCCTGAACAGTGCTGGTCGAAACACATTCATTGGTGGCAAGAGGCTTGACAATTGACTGGCGTCGAGACGACAGGAGCAATGACCGTATCCGCATGGATTGGTGAAAAGAGTGCCCGCAGCTTATGATGCCCCACGCATCGTGCGTTCAGCTGACCTGCTCCCCCCTCTTGCCCCGTTTCGCCTGCCACCTGTTCTGTCACGGACCCTTCATTCCCGTAGTGTCGTTCGATCCTCCACTTTTCTTCGCTGATTGCGTCATGACTTGGGTCCTTGCGGACCGTAGCCAAAGTAAAGGCACAATCGATGCCGACCCTAGGGTAAGTACACCGAAAACATCGGACTGTATTCCAATTGTACGTAATTACAATAATATAGCACCTGCCTATCGATTTGTACTTATAGCAACACCCCTGCTGATCACGGATGGATGTATCTGAATGGATTCAATTGATGTATCTATTCAGATGCAGATGGATGAATCTATGCGTCGTTATGCACCTAGATGTTCACCTAGGTTATGGGGCTTTCTGACCCAGTCTAAGCTTCTCTGTATGCGCAGCGAATGGACTTAGCATGTAGCCTTCATTCTTTAGCAAGTTTTACGTACACGCCTAATCCGTGCGGTACGCAGCTGTCAGTGCACAGAGAAACACAACCCACAAGCGTCTAGTTAGGTGGCAGGCCTCTGGAGCACGATTCGCAACATGCTCAAGCGAAACCTGAGGCGAGCAAATTCAAAAGCGAGAGGAAAATCAGACCAAGTTGGACTGATCGTCGAGGCGAAGGATCGCCATTTAGAACCTCCTCTATTTGGTGTGTTCCCCTGACCGGATCGTCAGGCCAGGGTGAATGAAGGGGGAACGGCTCCAATGAAGCCTCACCCTCCCTCATGCTTGAGACCTAGTTTGCTCCGTGCCTCTGCGCTCCTCCTCTCATCGGCGTCCTCCATCCATCTCGTGCGTTCACTCCCGATGAGGTTGTGCACAGAACCGACGACTGATTGTGCTTGAGGCACAGCAAAGTTGATGCCGACTTGGGCAGGAACTCCGACAACATCGGACTGTGTACAGATTGTACGTACTTTCAACAATATAAGACCTGCCTATTGAGTTGTACATAGAACAACACTCCTGCTGATCACCGAGAGGCGTATCTGAATAGATACCATTGGTGTATCGAATCCGATTCAATTAGAGGGAGTTTGTGGATGAAGTCGAAATCCCTGACTCAGCCGTGTGGAACTGTGGACTCCATCTCGCCATGAACAGCAGATCTTCTCCTGGGTCTCGGCGAGGAGGTCACGATCCCCCTCTCGGCCCACGCCGGGCGCCCCTGGACAGGGGCGCCCGGCGTGCAGGCGGGATGCTTACAGCACGATGTCGGACGCAGAGAGGAATGTGTTGTTGCTGAACAGAATCTCGAACTCGGGAGCAAAATCGAAATCGGTGTTGCCCTGCAGAATCCCGGATGCCTGGTCGTATCGGAGCTGTCCGGGGATGGCAAAGAAAAACCCGCCAAATGGATCGGCGCCAATAAAGTCAAAGGCCTGGTTGCCAGACGCTGTGCTATCGGCATCAACACCACTCAGATCGAGCCGGTCAGGCCCACCTGCAAAATCGGTGATGGTATCTCTGCTAAGGACTGTGCTGTCACTCACGCTTCGATATACAAACACGTTCGGACCGGCCGACCCGCTGCCCCCGCTGGTCAGGGTATCGGCACCGGCCCCACCAATCAGCCTGTCAGTGCCGCCGAGGCCGCTGAGCGTATCGTTACCAAGGCCGCCCTCGATGACGTTGTTGGCGTCATTGCCGGTCACGGTATCGTTGCCATCCCCCATTCGGACGTTTTCGAAATTGGTGTACGATTCCCCAAAAAAGTCAGTTAATCCAGTGGCCATGTCGAAAGTATAAGCACCATCCCAGATGGTGTGATCGATCAGGTCGGTCCCGGCGCCACCGTCCATGAATTCTGATCCCAAGCCGGACCGCATGATGTCGTTACCGGCTTCACCGCGGTACGTTCCACCATCGCCGTCCGAGGTGATAGTGTCATTGCCAGTTCCACCGTTGAGCGTATCGATACCGGCCCCACCAGTGAGCGTATCGTTGCCGCTCCCACCGTTGAGGGTGTCGGTGCCGTCGCCCCCGTCCAGGGTGTCGTTGCCACCCAGACCGTTCAGCGTGTCGTTGCCACCTCGGCCCGAGAGCGTGTTATTGCCGGCATTGCCGGTGAGCGTGTCGGCGAAGTTCGTGCCGATGATGTTCTCAATAGAGACGAGCGTGTCGAAGCCGGACCCGACCGTATTCTGCGCACCCGCTAGACTCAGATTGACCCTGACGCCTGCTGTCGCCCCGGTGGTGAAGATACCAGTGATGGGCCCCGGAGGATCGATGGTGGCGTTGCTGTAGTCGGCAGTATCGGTCCCACTGCCGCCGTCGAGGCGGTCATTGCCGGTGCCCCCCTTGAGGAGGTCATTGCCGTTGCCGCCAAACAGCTGGTCATTCTGGGCGCCGCCAAACAGCTGGTCATTGCCGACGACCCCACGGAGCGTGTCATTCCCCCCAAGCCCGAATATGTGATCGACTCCAGCAGTTCCGTTAAGATTAGGGTTATTACCATTTGTTCCAACAATTGTAGCCATGCGAATCTCCTCTATTTATTAATGTGTACTCCTGCCCGGATCATCCCGGCCAAGGTTGATGAGGGGGAACGGCTCCAGAAAAAGCCTCACCCGCCCTCATGAGTTAGAACCCGTTCACGGTTTACTCCTGCTCTCACTGCGCACCTCGGCTTTCTCCCTCCTTTCCTTCTTTCCATGCCGATGTGGTAACGCGTGTTACGTCCAACGCCGATGCGTGCCCCCGCTCGGATCACCGAGCCAGTGTTCGACACCACTCGCGGCTGCCTTCATCTGGAAGCGCTCACTCGAGCGACCATTTGAAATAATGAGGCTGCCTCACCATTGTGGGTCGCCATACGTTCAGTGGTGGCAAGCGACTGATGTGTGTCTAAGCAAGCGCGATGCCAACCTGGGATTAGCACACGGACAACCTCGCTCGATGTTGTAATTGTACGTATTGTCAACAAGATCTGAACTGCCTATCGAGTTATACGTAGTTCCCTACTCGTGCTGCGTACCGAGGGGTGGATCGGAATCGATTCCATGGGTGAATCACATCAGGTTCAGTAGATCGATGCCCTGGATCCATCAAATCCCATTCACGAGGCAGGCCATCCTACTTCGTCGTCTGATGGCGCAGAAGGAGTCTGTATTTGCCGAGATTGCAGCATTCTTCATTTTTGCGGTGGGCAACAAGTCCACATGGTGTGTAGGAAGCTTTCGGTAACGTAGGCAGGCCATACCTAGTAGCGCAAGATGGCGGCAGCGCGGGCGAGGAAGGGGCGCGGTCTCGGGAGGTGTGTGAAATCACTATTCGCGTCTGCCTTTGTATTGAACTCTAAGTATTGACAGGACTCACTTCTGTACGTAGCCTCGCGTCAACGAGGCGCTGTGAGCATGTTTCTTCAGATCGTTGTCGGGCTGATGCTTGGGTATGCCGTTGTTTCACTCCTGGAATCTCTCGTTCACCGGGTGATCTACCATGCGGGACCTCGAACCCGTCGGCTCTGGGCACAACATCCACGGATTAGTGGCCCCTTTCGGCACGCCTACTTCTCCCATGGCATCGTCCATCATCGATGGACCTTTCGTCGAGATTTCATGACGCAATTTACCAATGAACACGAGAGGGGACGGATCGATCAGAGCATGCAGGGTCCTCAGGGTTTATTGATTCGGCGAGAGCACTATGGCATGACGCTGCGTGGCGTTGGGATTGTCTGGTTCAATCTGCCGATGGTTCCCGTTGTGCTGCTGATCGGATTGGTGTGTGGTCCATGGGTGCTGGTGGGGGCGCTTCCGGCCTTGGTGGTCTATTCCTGCTTGGCAATGTTCGTGCATCCCTATTTGCATAGACCGCATGATGCGGTTGCTGGGGCATCCCCTGTCTTACGGTGGATGCTCAAGACAGGCTATATCCGGTTTCTGAGGCAACATCACTATCTTCACCATCGATACGCTGACTGCAATTTCAACTTACTTCTGGGCGGGGATGTTGTGCTTGGCCGATACCGCGTGCCGACCACTCAAGATTGGGATGAAATGTGTCGGCTTGGTCTTGTTGGGGATGACGGTAGAAGGCGGGCGCGTTCCACCCTCATTCTCCGTTGATCTTGAGGCCCTGTTCCCATCCGTAGAGCACGGCTGAGCGGTGCTGACTCCACAGTCCCATGATTCCTTCATCCCAGTTCTGGCGTGCGTGAGGTTCAACGCTGGTCCATACGAGGCGAATGACCACCCAGACCACCGGAATGACCAGGATGAGAATTCGAAAGGCAGTTGCGGAGTTCATGGGGACCTCCGGGCAGGCGGATGGCCAAGAGGATACGCCTGTAAGCCCCAGGCGTCCAGAGCAGCGTGACGGATTCGTGTGTGCCATTGTCCCGTGCCAAGATCTAAGCGTGTCGCCGGGAAGGAGGCGGCATCGATCGCCAGCTGAGGCTTCGGAGAAACGAAGAGGATTTCTTTACGGGAGGCGTGGTGGGCGGAATACCATCTGGCAGTGGATCAGCCTGTCGGCGTTGGGCAGAGCGGGCGAGGCAGCGGACTCATACGCCGCATGTGGGTGAGCACGAGAGAGAATCACGCTGATCGGCGACGGGAATGCTGATCCGACAACTCTGTGCTCAGCAGTACCAAGCCTAAACACGAACTCTGTTCTCTACCCCTTATGTGGATCGCATTTCCCACTGATTGCCCATCACGCCGAGCCGATTGCGGTGCCGGCTCGGATCGTCGTGTGGAACTCCATCGATACTCATGCGGATGTCGGCATTGACGTGCCCCACCAGATAGTAACTGTGTTCCACCAGACCCTTGACGAGAGGAGTGCAGTCGACCTGGTGTACCTTGTTATGCACGTGAGCTGGTCGCGCTGGGCCATTTGATCCCAGTCGATCCGGATTGCCTTTCGTGAAATCAGAAATGACGAGGGCGGCATCGCCGCGATTGTGATAGACGCTAACGCTTCTGGCCAATTCGTGTACCCTGGCCAACGGTTGCCCCTCTTCCAGCGCAGTATCGTCCACGTCGGGTGAACAGAGAAAGATGTGTTCGAAGATGCGGGGCAATGCGTTGCCGGGCGTGAAGGCATCGCACCGTTCGAGCGCGTTCTGTAAGAGGTAGTTGCCCATCGAGTGGCAGAGGAGATGAAGATCTTGTTTGCAGAGTGCTTCTTCTGCTCGGCGCAGGCCGGCGAGAAAGTCCCGTACCTTTAGAATGCCGCGGCCGATGGCGTTGCCGGACCCGGCCGCCTCCGACCGATCTGATTTATAGGAGACGAAGGGGAGTGCCATTCCGTCGGAGGGCCAGGTGAAGAGTACGACCTGCACCTGCTGTTCCGGGTCTCTCTCCGGACTGGAATTCAGCATGGTCTGCAGCGATAGAGCCGTGCCGACGGCGTCGGTCCAGGAGACGTTGTAGCCATGGATAAACAGCAGCACATCCGAATTCTGGCGCATGATCGTTTGCAGATCTGAGAACGCTGCCTGCGAGCCCAGCTTGATATTCTCTTGTTGGTCTTCGGCAACCGACCGGTTGATCTTTTCCCGATAGGCCACGATGTCGGCGGACTCGGCGCATTTGGCCAGGTACTTGATGAGCCCCTCGCCGTCGCCCTGTCCCATGCTTCCGCCGTCCTTCTCCAGAAATTTGGCCATTTTGGATTCATCGACCTTGGCGAGGACTCGGCCGAAACGAAGATTCTCGACGCCGTCGTCGCTGAATTTTTTGCCATAGCCATCTGGGTGCCAGCGATCGCCGCCGAGGTGGTTGCGGTTGGTCGCGTAGAAGAGTCGTAATTCAGTCATGGTCAGGGCTCCTTCTGTCACGAACGTGAGGTACTGTGGCGGTGTCGGGGAGTGGCTGCGTAGATGTGCTTATCGACTTCGATGAGGAAAGTCAAGGCTGAGTAGCCGATCAATGGGTGAGTGAGCGTTCTGGAGGGCTCCCGTGTAGCTCCGTCAGAAGAAAACGCCGAACCCGTGCGCGCGCGTCTCGGGAAGACTGTCCAGTCTGGTCCTGCTTCTTCCACGAACCAATCAAGGTGCTGTGGGCGTTGGTCGGTTTCCCATCACGCTGGTATTCGTCAGCGGGGATTTCGCCGCTGAGAAACCGTTCGCCAAACTCTTTGCGTAGCGTGTGTTGCTTCGCGGGATCTGACATGCAGTCTGTTTCAAATCTCAGTCCATAAATCTTCGCAGCACTCCCATGTGCGCCCTGAAGGTCGTCAACTGAGAGACCGAGTGATTGTTTGTCCGCATCAGTGGACCACCAAAAGGACATGGGCAGCGCTGGTTGGGCGACCACTGCGGCACCAACTTGCGGATTGTCCAGTAGTGCCACAGGGAGGGGGCCGGTCATGCAGTTCCCGATGAGGCCGAGGCGCTGTTGCGCATGCCGTTCTCCAATCTTCTGCACCACACCGCGTAGCCATTCAACGATGGGAGTGCTTCCATGAGAGGGGATTCCCCATTCGCCGCCAGGAAAAAACTCAACTAACCCTCGAAACCAATAGGCCCACAGTCCGGAGGTCGGGGAGAACTTCCCTTTCTCACCGAACAACAGGGGCACATAGACAGTGAAATCTTTCGAGAGTTCTTCCGCATAAGCGAGGGTCCCTGGAGTCAGCCCAGTCAGCTCGTGGAGCAGGAGCACAGGCGGTTTAGAAGTGCCGTCATTGAGACAGAACACCGAATGCGTTATTCCAACATGCGTGAAGGGAGCCTCGAAGCATTCGGTCCAATTCAGTGTAGGAGTGCCTTCTTCTTTCGTATGTGGTGCGCAGGTTCCCAACTGCGCGGCTCCACAGCCGGCCTGCAGGAGGAGCAAGGCTGCTGCAATCGCGCGAAAGAGAGAACGGCGAGGTATTTTCATAGCTGTCGTCCGCCATCAGGGATTGCGATGTGTGCGGTCCAAGTCGCAGGGTGAATCTTGCCGAAGCTTGCCAGCCTTGACGCGCCAAGACAAGTCCGATGTTGGTGAAGCGTTGCCCAACAGAAGAGACGCGAGGGCTCTCAATAGAGATACTGGAGAGGTGCTGGGCCGGCTCAGGATTTTGAAGAACGGCCCCAGACATGACTGCCAAGCAGGACGCGCGTCAATCGAACGGTGGCCCAATAGGAACCGTGATGTAATCATCAGCAGCGAGGGCCTGTCGGCCAACGCACTGACTCTTACTGAATCGACCTCAGCATTTCTCGTGTGGCCGGCGTCTGTAGTTTGCGAAGTGCGTGAGCCTCGATCTGGCGAACTCGTTCCCGGCTTAAGTCCAACTGTTCGCCGACCTCGACCAAGGTCATCATCTTGTCGTGACCGAGGCCGAAGCGCATGCGAATCACGGCGTTTTCCCTCGGGCTGAGCGGGCTCAGTAGGCGGTCGAGTTCCCTTTCTCGTTCGAGCTGATGGATGGAGCTGTCCGGTGGTGCTGTCTGATCATCGGGGAGAAGCTCGCCTAAGACGGTCTGACCATCACCGACAGGTGTCTCCAGTCCGAGAGGTTTTTGAAAGGCGGCCAAGGTGGTGCGTACTCGTTCTGGACGGAGTCGAAGGGTTCGAGCGATGTCCTCTATCCGCGGAGGCTCTCCGAGTTGCAGCTCCAATCGTCGCGTGGCGCGGGCAATGCGACTTGCGGCCTCGCATTGGTGAACGGGCACACGAATTACACGGGATTGCTCGGCGAGCGCTCGCGTGATGCCTTGGCGGATCCACCAGGTCGCGTAGGTGCTGAACTTGAATCCCTTGCGGTATTGAAAGCGTTCCGCCGCCTTCATCAGGCCAATATTTCCTTCCTGGACCAGATCGAGCAGCGTGAGGCCGTGTGTGATGTACCGTTTTGCGACATCGACTACCAGGCGCAAGTTGCGCCGGACGAGCTCCTCTTTCGCGTCTTCCAGCTGACGGCCTGCCGTTCGTATCTCCGTCAGCATACTGAGGAGTTGCTGACGGACCTCCGGTACCACGAGGCTGCCCTCTGCGGTTGATCCAGCCCAAGCACTGAGAAGTGTGTCGGCTCGATCCAGTGCAATGGCAGAGAGACCGCTCAGACGCCGGATGGCACTGAGCTCTTGGATCGTCTCTTTGCGGGAGGTTGGGGAGACAGCGTGAGCCAGTATGGCCGTGGCGTTCTTCACGGACATCCTGATGCGGCGGGTTCCTTCGTCGATTCGTTTGGCAAGGTCGAGTTCCTCCTTCTTGGTCAACAGGGCTGTACCATGGAAGGAACGGAAATAGAGAGATTCGAGCAGAAAGGGATTCTGTCGGCTTCGACCCTCTGTGTCAGGCCTGACGGTTGGGTCAGAGTCTCCGTCAGGCTCTTGGTCGCATGCGATCTGGTTGATGAGTGCTCCGGAAGTGGCCTCGTCTTGATCGATAACCTCCAGCTCAATTTTTTCCTCGAAGTGACTACTTTCAGAGATTCCTCTTAATGCGTCATCCCTCATCGCTAACCTCCCTTCAGCCATCAGACCTAAAGCGAAGGTCTTAGGGCTCACCGACATATTGGTGGTGGGCAAAGGCTAATTAATCTGTACCAGTATGTCCATTGTTTGTCAAATGAATTAGAATTCAATGATAGACGAAATGAAGATGACGAATTATTGTTAATTAACATTAACTTTTATTAATATAACAAGGAAAACTCTGGTATCAACATTCATGAATGTCCAATGTTATTACTGATTGTTTCTGGATTGATACTGATGGGATTTGGTCTCAGCAACGGGTCAAGCGGAGAAATGTTCGCCAGTGAGAAACAGGTGCGTGCACGATTGCCGTCACGTCAATCGCCGGTACCACTCGACAGCTTTCGTCTTCCCGATATTGATGGTGGTCCTGTTGATCTCAAGACGTTCAAAGGTAAGGTGTTGTTGATTGTAAACACGCCGAGTATGCCGGTCTTCAGGAAATGTACGAGCGATATCGTGACCGTGGATTCGAGGTGGTGGCCTTTCCCGCCAACGATTTCTGGCAGCAGGAGCCGGGCACGAATCAGGAGATCAAAGGATTCTGTTACACCAAGTACAGCATTAGCTTCTCTCTGTTTTCCAAGATCAGCCTCACGGGGAAAGGGTGGGAATGTCGGTTGGGCTGAGGTGCGAGAGGACGATCATGATACGAAACATAAACGGATGATGGGGCGAGATGCGAAGACTCTGCATGCTGATGGTGCTGCCGAGTGCCTGGATGACAGCCTGGACTGGAAGCGAGGCACCCTCTGGTTCCGCGACGCCGTCCGCAGTCGAGTGGTCCAATATCGGTAACACGGAGGGCTATGCCTGCTATGCTGACGACGTCCGACTTTGGAAGGCGGATGAAGCGGTCACGATGTCGGACTTGTTCGTCTATGAAACGGCGCAGACGGAAGATGGTCGTACAGCGCTGTCAAAAGTCACTGCACGCGAATACGCCTGTCAGAATCAAAAGAGCCAGCCAGTCAAAACGACATGGTATACCGGTCAAATGGGTTCCGGTACGGTGGCGCGGACTAGTGGAGCCACGGGCCAACTGACGACCGGTGCTGCAGGTACGGCGACTGCGGTACTCATGAAGATTGCCTGTGGCCAGTAATTGGGGCTAGGCAGATCCATTAGCGTTCTGACGAATCTCGCCTAATTCTTTCAAGACAAAAGTACGAACCCGTGCGCGCGTCTCACGGTGCGTGCCCGTCCTGGGTCTGTTCTGTCCATCAAGTAATGCGAAGGTCTCTCCCGCTACTGGTACATTAGTGTGTCTTGGGAACGGTCGCGGCGTCGGCCAACACTTCTTTCGCATCGTAGAGATTGGCAATCCCAACCGGTTTTGGATCTTTGTACAGTGTCACGGTCATGGCCGTGCGGCGTGAGAGTCCCAGCACGTCGGCTCGTTGAGCCATCTGAAAGAAGTCGTATCCCTCGCGGAGCGTCAGCTCCGCGCAGCGTCGACGCAGATAGCGATCCAGCTGCTCCTGCGACGTAAAGGCCGTCACCCGATATTCCACTCGGTACACGCTCTCTTTGATCTGTTCAATCTCAGTTGTTCCTGCGTCACCCAGTGGCGTGTAGTGCCCTGTCGCGCAGGCGGTCAGAGTAAAAATTAGCATCAGCGCTGCCGGTGTGACCCATCTCAAACTGGTTTTTAAAGAATGTATCCACATTTCGAACGGCCATCGTAGCGACACAAGCACGCGAGATCAACAGCAACTGTTTCTCCTCCATTGCCTCGACTTTTGGAGCTGCGGGCTCTGCCTTGATGCGATCTGGAGGAAGCAAAAACATCTGTAGTGCGAATTTCTACTGCATAAAAGTTTGCAATTCTCAATTCGGCTGGTCGCATTTCCACATTCAGGAGTGTATTGTGCAAATAGGCCAAAAGTGGTCTCTCATTGAAATTAATTTCTGGAGGCAATGATGACGACCTTGGAACGGCTGCTTAACGGTGAGTTTATCCATCCCAGCACGTGGTTTGGAGCAATCTTCTATGCCCTGGTGTTCCTCGTGTTGGCGTGGGTGGGGCTCCGTTCGCTGCGTATCGCGCTGGCACAGTTGGAAGGGAGTTTCCTGGACCGCACGTCGGTAGGATTCTTGCGTCGCATGGGGGGCGCACTTATTTGGGTGCTGGCTGTGATTCTCTATGCGAATGTGATTCCTGAGCTTCACGCGTTTGGGACGGCGCTGCTCGCGGGTGCCAGTGTGGCGTCAGTCCTAGTGGGGTTGGCGGCGCAGAGTACACTCGGCAATATGATTGCCGGCTTGTCGCTGCTGATGTATCGACCGTTTCAAATTGGAGACTCCGTGCAGTTGACCGTGCCGGTGGGCGTCCAAACCGGCACGATCGAAGACCTGACACTCGGCTATACCGTGATTAAGACCCAAGAAAACCAGGAAATTGTGGTTCCGAATAGCGTGATGGCGAGCCAAGCCATCATCAAGTTGGCGTAGAGAATGAGGCGATGTCTCGATTCGAACGGTGAGGTGGGTTGGCGGGTCAGAAAATGTATGGTGAGGTGGGCGAGCCAGGAGAGCTATGCGTGGTTCTGTGTCATGCGCGATACAAGAGCTGACCCCCAATTATGTACTCGGTCACGTTTCTTTGTATGGGTCATCAATGTTAACGACATCACGGTCATGAGACATTCGATATGATGAACATGTTCCTCGTGGCGATCGTCCTTCTCCTGGTCTTACTGCTGATCGGAGTCGTGCTGTACGTGCGAGTCCCCCGCAAATATCAGTCTGCCGATTCTGTCGCCAATTCCTATGATGACTGGACGAATGACGGCATTCTCGAGTTCTACTGGGGCGAACATATCCATCTGGGACACTATGGCTCTCCACCCCGGAAAAAGGATTTTCTCAAAGCCAAGTCAGACTTTGTGCATGAAATGGTGCGTTGGGGTGGGTTAGACAAGCTTCCTTCCGGTACGACGGTGTTAGATGTGGGCTGCGGCATTGGCGGCAGCAGTCGCATGCTGGCGCGGGAGTATGGCTGTGCGGTCACCGGAGTCACCCTCAGCCCTCAGCAAGTCAGACGGGCTCAAGAACTGACCTCCCCAGAGGTGAATGCCCACTTTCAGGTCGATGATGCGCTGGCACTGTCGTTCCCCGATGCCAGTTTTGATGTGGTCTGGTCGGTCGAGGCAGGACCGCACATGCCGGATAAGGCACAATTTGCTCGAGAGCTCATGCGCGTGCTGAAACCGGGTGGAATTCTGGTTGTTGCCGATTGGAATCAGCGGGACGATCGCCAGGTTCCACTCAATTGGTTGGGAAAAGCCGGTGATGCGGCAACTGCTGGATCAGTGGGCTCATCCGGCCTTTTCCAGCATTGAAGAGTTTTCAGAATTACTGGAGGCAACCGGACTGGTGGCGGGTGAAGTCACCACAGCCGATTGGACTGCCGAAACCTTACCCTCATGGCTCGATTCGATCTGGCAGGGAATTATCCGTCCAGCAGGGATTGTTCGGTTCGGCGTGATCGGGTTCATGAAATCATTGCGAGAAGTGCCCACGTTCCTGTTAATGCGTCTGGCATTTGGGACAGGGCTGTGTCGCTTTGGCATGTTTCGGGCCGTGCATGCCAATGTCCCTACGAGTGAGCTGTTGTCTGCGCAGACGGATGACAGGCTTGTACGGTCATGAACATGGAGACGCCGTGAGTTGGGAGCTATGAGTCTCTACGACATCGACCTCGTCACGATCGACGGCACGCCGCAGAAGATGGATGTCTACCGCGGCAAGACACTGCTCATCGTGAATGTCGCGAGCCAGTGCGGCTTCACGCCGCAGTATGAGGGACTCCAGGCGCTCTACGGAAAATTCAAAGATCAGGGTTTCGTGGTGCTCGGGTTCCCCTGTAACCAGTTCGGACAGCAGGAGCCGGGCGGCGAAGCAGAGATCGAACAGTTCTGCACCAGGAACTTCAGTGTCAACTTTCCGATGTTCGCCAAGATCGACGTGAACGGCACGAACGCACACCCGCTCTACCAATATCTGAAATCGGAGAAGCCCGGGATTCTCGGTACCGAAGCGATCAAATGGAACTTCACCAAGTTCCTCGTCGGTTCCGACGGCACGGTCCTGAAACGCTATGCGCCGAGTGATAAGCCGGAGATGATTGAGGCCGACCTGGCCACGAAGCTCTAGACCACTGGGGGCGTCGAGAAGCGAAGTCTGTACCTGCTCGAAAATTCAGAATGTCCCCGTTTTATCTTCCTGTTCTCGAGGCCCCAAGTGTATGACACATCGTGTATCGCCATGTTTCAGCCCCTGCTAGGCATTCGAGGAGGGATTGACTATAATGAGCCCTATCGCAGATCGTGGATTCGATTCGAGTGAGGGAATGGGCAATGGGAACAAGAAGCTATACGGCGATCGTCGAAAAGGAAGGAGCGAGTTATGTCGCGTTCTGCCCGGAACTGGACGTAGCTAGCCAAGGAGAGACGGTCGAATCGGCCACGGCCAATCTCAAAGAAGCTGTCGAACTGTTTCTCGAATGCGCCGATCCCGCCGAAGTCGAACGCCGGGTCCGTACGCAGGTTTTTGTCACCCGCTTCGAAGCGGCCCATGGGTAAACTCCGTGTCCTTTCTGGGCGAGACGTCTGCCGCATCCTTGAACAACACGATTTTCAGATCGTCCGTCAACGCGGAAGCCATATCGTGATGCAACGGCGAACGGACTTTGGCACCGTCACAGTTCCAATTCCCGATCACTCTGAGATTGGAATCGGAACGCTGCAATCAATCATTCGGCAAA
>CAWKLH010000006.1:0-38164 GCA_963850405.1 Nitrospirota bacterium | reverse complement strand
GTGGCAACCACCTGATCCCACGCCCGTTGTGCGATGCTCGATGGTTGGCCCTCGATCTGGACATGGCCGGCGAGGATGTGGTCTGGAGACGTCTTCGCGTCGTCCAGACTCAGCCGCACACGATACACGGAGACTTCCGGCTTGAGCCGTCCCTTGTCGTCTTTTCGCACCGGGACATCGCCACCATAGACTGAGGCGAGATAGGGCACCATGAACTCGCGCTCGTCCACCTCCGCAATCTGCGTCACATGGGCTTCGACCGACGGCCTGGTAAGATCCAACGGGACGAACCGCGCCGATTGTCCCACGGTGACATAGGCCAACTCGTTGACCGGGACGAAGCTTTCTATTTCCACCTGGCGATCGTCGACGAGATAGGCAATGGGCAGTTTCTGATCGATCCATCGCCCGACGGTGAGGGAATCCGCTCGATCTCGTACCACCCCGGCGATGGGTGCCCGCAAGGTTAAATTGTCTCGTTTGGCCTCCAGCCCCGTCAGTTCGGCAAGCCCAGCTCGCAATGATTCTCCAATGACCTGTCGCTGATCGCGATCTTGGCCGTAGCCGGCCATCCGGCCAAGCCGATAGTCCCATTTCGCAACTTTCGTTTCGGCCAGCCGGACTTCCTTTTCCAACAACGGATTCTCGAGGACCACGAGGGCATCCCCTGCCTTCACCACCTGCCCATCGCGCACCAACACCTGCTGCAGCCGCCCCGGGGTCGGTGCAAAAATGGTCGTGTACGACGACGCTTGCAGGACAGCCGGAACCGAGACGCTCGTGTGCAATGGAATGAGCGTGGACGCCACGACTACTCCAAAACCGGCTGCCGTCATCCACGTCCGTGGTGATGCCGCATACAGCGTTCGGCTACCCCACCACACGGTCAGTTCCCGATAAATCGGCATGGCGATGAACCACACGATCTCGACCAGGAAGAGCATGATGCCGAGGGTTTTAAAGAAGTAGTGGTAGACCATCACCGCGATCCCGGTGAACAGGATGAGCCGATAGAGCCAGATCGCCCAGGCGTACACCACCATGGTGTGCCGCACCCCTACAGAGACCGTCTCCGGAGGTGGACTATGCTGGCCGAACAACAGGCTCCGCAATCGCCATTGTCCGAAGGCAAACGCCCGATCTTGTAGATTCGGAAGACCTAATCCATCGGCAAGGAGATAGTAACCGTCGAACCGCATCAACGGATTCAAGTTGACGATCAGACTCATCGCCAAACTGGTCGTCGCCACGATAAAGGCAATACTCCGTGCCGTCCCTTCCGGCAAGAAGCCCCAGCAAAAGAGCGCCAGTGCAGCCAATCCCAGCTCAGCGATGACCCCACCGGCTGCGATGAGGAGTCGCTTCCGTTTGGACGTTAGGCGGTACGAATCGGTCACGTCCGAGTACATGACCGGCATCATCACCATGAACGCCACGCCCATGGTCGGGACCCGGCAACCGAACCTGGTCGCCGTATAGGCATGGCCGAGTTCGTGCACGACCTTCACCACCCCGAGCGTAAGACTATAGAGAATGGCCCCTCGCCAGTTGAAGAAATAGAGAAAGGTTGAGACAAACGTATCCCATTGACGGCCGACCAAAATCAGCCCGAAAAGTCCCAGGACACCAAAGGTCCACCCGACCACTGCGGTATAGAGCGGCTCCACGAACGGGAGCGTCGCCTTCAGAAAGTTGTGCGGATGCACGAGCGGAATCTTGATGAAGAGATAATGATGGACCACCCACATCAACCAGTTGTGTTCACCGGCTTGGGCCTGAGTCTGGTAATCCGTGTGCTTCCCGCTTGCGGACTGCTCCGTCAAATTATTCGCATAGAGAAACTTCACCAAGTCTTCTACATCCGCGATGGTCGTGTGGCAGGTCGTGTCCTTCGTCATCGCGGCATGGAGCTTCTCGATGGTTCCTGCGCTCCAGCGTTGGATCATCTGATAGACCGGCCACTCGATCTGGAAATACCGATTGCGAATGGGATCGACGATGGTCCAGGTCGGCACCCCATCAGGCGTAGGGGTCCCGCGATTGAATTGCAGATTCGGTCGGAGTGTCGGCAGCTTCCGTTCTTGCGGCTTGGCGCCCGGTGCTTCAGGGGGACCCATCGTTTACCAGCCTATCCATTGCCGAAGCGCGGTGATCGGACGGCGCAGGAGCAGATAGGCCAGCGGTCCTTGCTCCCCATACACCTTGGCCGTACCTTGCCATCCGAGGCGAATGCGGGAATCCGGTGTGGCGAGCTGTGCGGTGACCCGGTATGCCAACACGTCGCCCGGTAGGACCTCGGCGTGGTAACTGGCATGCACCACCGTCGCAGGAAAGGATTCCAGTGCAAGCGCGTTGAGGAAGATCAGGGCCTCGGCTCCTTCTTTGAGCACAATGGCATCGGCCACCGGCAGATCAATACGCAGTTCGATCTGTTTGGGATCGGCGATCTCCATGATCCGCTCACCGACGGTGACCGGCCGGCCGATCCAATCGGACTTATCTGAATAGAGCAGCAGCCCCGCCTGAGAGGCGATGACTTCGACCTGGTCAAGCATTTCCTTCGCGTATTGCAACTCGGTTTGTCGGAGATCGACCTCCGCTTCCTTCAACGGAACCTCGGCCTTCCGTTGTGGATCGCCAAACCCTGCTTGAATGGATTGACTGTGTTCCGCACGGGCGACGGTCAATTGCTTTTCCGCAACGAGGAATTGGTTGCGTAGCGTCGTGTCCTCGTACCGAAATAACGCCGTGCCGACTTGCACGTTTTGGTTCGGATGCACGAGCACGTCGGCGATCACCCCATTGATGGGCGCGCTCACGACCACCGGATCTTTCGCAATGACTTTGACCGGCGCCACGGCTGAAATTCTGATCGGGAGACAGAGTGCGGCGATGAGCGCAACGGGAATCAGCCACCAGGTTGGCTTCTTGATTGTCTTCGCCCAACTCTGCTCCTTCTTTGAGAGGGCCTTCCAGGCATAGGCATAGCTGCCGGCCAGCCGATGGACAATGGCCACATCGTTTTCCTGCCAGGGGAAATCCCGCTCGAACCACCAGGCTCCCAGCACCGTTTCATCCGGATGTTGCAGCGGACACCAAAAGACATGGCCCTTCACAAACTCCCGCCAGCCACTGCGCAGCGACTCCGGCAGCAGCTCTTCCATGATGACGGTCGGTTGTTCTTTGGTGTTGGTGGCCTGGAAGAGCGCTCGAACCGCCTGTTCGAGCCACACCATCATTGGAGCATCACGATCCACGACGGCCACACTCGACGCGTTGAGCACACAACACGCCTCGTTCGCGGAGTGTGACGCACTCAACAGAAAGGCCTGCTCGTACGGAATCAGTCGTCGGGTCTCGTTGACGGACAGAAACTGCAACTCTTGGATGGTTTTCGCCGCCCGGATCTGCCCCTCTAAATGCGTCAGGGCCGCCAGGTGAATCAAAGCCGGGAGCTGTTGTGGCGTTGGTTCGGCGGTCGTAGCCATCATTCTCTCTATGGTTGCTCTGTAAACTGAGCGGATCCGCTCATCCCAGCCAACACTTCCGGCGGTAATTTCTCGAACGCCCCTATGACCTTGATGGTCTGACTGGCGGCATCCACTGATGCCCCAATTTCTTTGACCTTTGCCGGATAACTGCGTCGGGTCTCATCCACCACAAAGGTAAACGCCGACTTGCGTTGAAGCCAGGACAGCGAAGCAGAGGGGAGTACGAGTTCAATCTCCAAGCTGCTATCGTCTAACAGACTGATCAACTTGTCGTTGGGAAAGACATTCTCATGCTCATTCACCATGACACTGACGACCCGCCCTCCAAATGGAGCGACAATCTGGCATCCTTTCACATTGATCCCGACGACGCGGACCGATGCCGACGCCTTTTTCGCGTCGGCCGCTGAGGTCTCGAGATCCAGCTTGCTCACGGCATTGAGTTTCCCGAGCTCCAGGTTGTTTTTGTACACTTTGTCTTTGGACTCATATTCAGCTTGAGCGACGGCTAATTCCGCCTGATACTTGTCACAGTCGATCTGTACCAGCGTGTGTCCCTTTCCGAAGCGTTGCCCTTCCTTGTATGGAAGCATGCTGACACGGCCCTGGACTTGGGCATATAAGATCGCCTGGGCCGCCGCTTTGACGATTCCCCGTGCGACGCCATGCTCGGACCGTAGTGCAGGCCCCCCTTGCTCACCCTTCGGCCATCCCGTCGAAGGGATGATGGCCATGGCAACCAGAAGCATCAATACCATCTCTCTAATGCGCCACGGGTGTCGCATGGGCTTCCGACCTCCTTTCCGTTTCCGACATCGAAAAGCCGCTGGGTTCCCAATACTTCTTGATCGACTCAGCTAATTCCGCGAGACTTTGCTGCCCCATGCTGACGGGAACCGCTTCTTCCCCTAAGGATGCCATCAAGGTCGCATAGGCCGTTTCCAGCCCTGACCGTGCGGCGTCCAGTCGCACATCCGCCGCGACATCGTTGGCTTGTTCTCGGATCAAGGTGAGATCATTCGTCCGTTGCGTTAGCCATAAATTTTTGGTGTGCTCAGCAATAGCCGCCTGTGTCCGTTGGTAATTCCCGGCATCCTGGTATTCCTGCTTAGCGAGTACGAACTGAGTCGCCCCCACATGCACCTCCGTCAGAATCGAGAGGCTCAGCGCCAGACTTTGAACGTCCAGCAGCTGTCCGTTGGCATCGATCGCTTTGAGTTTGGCCGGTGTGCGAAATACTGAGAGTAAATTCCAACTCACTTGCGCCGCATAGGTCAGCCAGTTCTGATACAGCAGGAAGTTGTTACTGTTGTAGTACCCGCCAAACGAGACTTTCATGCTGGGAAAGAGTTCCAGGAATACCGCTTTAACTTCCTTGGCATTAATCCGTTTCTTGTAGTCGATGGCGCGAAGTTCAGGTCTGAGCAAGAGCGCCTGCTCCTCCATCTTCTGACTATCGAGGTTCAGTATCGGCATCGCGGTCGCGCGCGGCGGAATGACCAGATCGAACATGGTTCCAGGCGGCAAGCCCATCATTGAGGCCAGTTGTGTCTTCGCGGTACTCAGTTCCCGAACGAGTCGCCGGACTTCTCGTTGGATATTGAGCAAATCCCGCTGATAGTTGAGTGGAGTCAATGGTGCTTGCAGCTTCTGATCGACGATCCGCTGTGTGCTCTCGAATGCCTTGGCGACCGAGTCATTCAGAAATTGAACCCTCGGAAGCACCCGTTCTGCGCTCACGGCACGCCAGTACGCACTCCTCACATCCTGAACGAGCCGAACCGCAATGCGCCGCTTTTCCTCCTCAGCGATCATCACATTGTCCGCCGCTTGTTGCGCGCGTATAAACGACAGCCCGAAGTCCAGCACATCCCAACTCAGGGCAAGATTCCCGGACGTGACATTTTTCTCGGAGGAAGTGAACGGCTCAATCGCTTGACGCCCGGTGATGATCGATTGTCCGACACCGCCAGCGAAGTTATTGCGGCCATCGAACCCGGCGTTGGCCGAGACATGAGGGAGCAAGGAATAGTGCGCAATATTGAGTTGCTGATGCGCGAGCTGTACTTGTATGGTTTTGACTTTCGCATCCAAGTTGTACTTCAAGGCGCGGGCGATGGCCTCGTAGAGGTCGATCGGCCCCACAACCGGTTCCTCAACAGATGAGATCGCTTGAAAATCTTTCAGCACCCGAGCCTTCACGTCTTCCTTGTGCAACGCATGAGGTTTAATGAGGCATCCGCTCAATGAGAACAGAGCCACCAAAGCCATGACAACGGACCTCACAGTACGATCCGCCCCGACTCGGACATGTGGGAGCATAGTGATTCCTGCCACAAGGACTCCGATCTCCTATCGACTATGTTTATCCAGTGATGGTATCGGCTAACTAAGGAAAGAACTTGATTAAACCGACGCGAATGGAGCTGAACTGCCTTTATCTATTGAGGAACCAGCTATAGATGGCTCAGACGACTAGCCAGGCAAATCTTTCCCCGTTCTCTCCCATGGAGGTCGCAGTTCCCAGGAAATCGTTACGGTCTGGTTTAGTGAGCATTGAAATCCCTAGCCTCTAAGGCATTGACAAGTAAGCGGTCTGGCGACTACTCGTCTCACAACGCCCCCCTTCCGAGTTACCCCATCTGAGTCTACTCATTCTCGTGGATTTCGATACCTTTCTCTCATGGCACACGTTCCATCACTTCTAACCAGGAGAACATCATGACGAAGTGCACCCGTTGCCAAGGTCTGATGATCGAGGATCACTGCTTGGATTTCGAAGGCACCCATGGCCATATGTGGGCCAAGGCACACCGCTGCATGAACTGTGGGAACGTCCACGATTCCGTCATCGAGCAGCATCGTCTCGCCACACCACAACCGGTGCTCGTGCTCACAAGCGGCAAACTCAATGACGAGGCCGATGGTTGCGACGAGGATATCCAACCCCTCGTCTTACGCGCAGCATGATGCCATCTATTGAGTTGGCGAGTGATTTGGCAAGGCCCTCTGCTATTCTAAGTTTGAGAGGATGTGAGACATGGCTTCGATCTTGATCGTTGAGGACGATGCGCCGGTTCGGGCCTTGTTGCGGGATATTCTTGAAGAAGATGGCCATCACATTCGTGAGGCCGAGAACGGCCAAATTGGCCTGACGCTCTATCGTGACTCACCCGCCGATCTCGTGATCACGGACATTTTGATGCCGGAACGGGATGGGATGGAAGTGACACTCGCACTGACACAGGAATTTCTAGATGCTCGAGTCATCGCCATGACCGGCGCCACCGGCGATCAGAACTTCCTCAACATCGCGAAACTCTTCGGTGCACGACGTGTCATTCAGAAACCCTTTACCCCTGACCTCATTCGTCGAGTCGTACGATTCACGCTCGACCATTAGCCAGGCCACTGAGATGAATAGAACGAACAGAATCGGCCTCGTCTCCGAAGACAGACAGCGTATCACCCTAGCCCGTCCTTGACTCTTTCCATAGGTCTCTGGGGCTCACACCTCTGGCTAGGCCACAAGGACCCTGCAAGCATGCCGATTCCCGCCATCGCAAATCCGACGAGCTGCGGAGGCCAGACGTCAGTCGGCTGACTGACGAATTCCAAGGCCAGCCAACTCGTGAGCCCGGCGACAATGGCCCAAAGCGCCCCCTGCGTCGTCGCGCGTTTCCAATACAATCCGGCGAATAATGGGATAAACGCCGCCACTAATGTGACCTTGTAGGTACTCACAACCAGTTTATAGATGGTAGCATCCGACCACAGGGCGATGATCAGCACCACCGATGCAAAACTGATTAACACAACGCGCATGAGTCGGAGGAATTCCGAATCATTGAGGTTGGACAAAAGCGGCTTGACGACGTTCTCACTCAGTGCCACCGACGGCGCGAGGAGCGTCGCACTTGAGCAGCTCATGACTGCGGAAAGTACGGCGCCAAAGAAGATGATCTGCGCTGCGATCGGAGTGTGCTCTAAAATCAGCGTTGGCAAAATCAGCTGCGAATCTTGCTCCAGCAGGAGGCTGAACTTAGCCGGGTCTACCAACGTTGCCGCGTAAGCAAGAAACATCGGAACAAAACAAAAGCTGAAATAGAGCACCGCACCCAACAAGGCACCGCGAACGGCTGTTCGTTCATCTTTCGCTGATGTGATCCGTTGAAACACATCTTGTTGGGGGATCGACCCAAGCATCATGGTCATCCACGCTCCAACGAAGGGAATCCACGCAGCGAATGTCGCGGGAGGAAACAACTCCAATTTTCCGGCTGCCGCCGCTTGCTCAATGACCGTCCCCACTCCACCCGCAAGATCACTCACAAGTGATGCAATATACAGCAGGCCTCCCATGATGACCGAAATCTGGACAAAATCTAGAATCGCCACGGAAAACATGCCGCCGAATGTCGTATAGGTCAAAACGATGGCCGCTCCGAGCACGATACCCACCGACTGGCTGATGGCGCCCTCCGTCACGACGTTGAGCACTAACCCCAGCACTTTGAATTGAGCCGCTACCCATCCTAGGTAGGATGCCACGATGCAGAGTGTGCACAGCACTTCGACGGTCCGGTCATAGCGCAATCGATAGTAATCACCGACTGTCAATATATTCAGCCGATATAAACGTGGAGCAAAAAACAGTCCGGCGAGTATCAAACACATGCTGGACCCGAATGGATCGGCAACCACTCCACGGAGCCCGTCTTTGACGAAGGTTGCCGAGATGCCTAAGACGGCTTCAGCGCCGAACCACGTCGCAAACACCGTCGCCGTGACAACGGGCAACGGCAAGCTTCTTCCCGCGACCGCAAAATCTTTGGAGTTCCGCACACGAGTCGCAGCGAAAAGGCCGATGCCGACAGAAAGGAGAAGATAGAGGATGACGAACCAGAAGACCACGCGCGCAGAATACGGCTATCTCGGCTTGCAATCAATCGATATTCAAGAAACCTTCTGACAGGGAGGCGCGCCGTTCGAACATCTCGGTAGGTACAAGAGCGAATGCAATTCATTCCGGAAATCCCCGGAGCGAGGAACCGGAAGGGGCCCGTTGGTCTCGATCACCGTATTCGCCCGATCTTGGGAATCTGGTTTCTGCTCAAGGTCCCACCGGCTGGCCACGGTGACGCTGGATCCGTCACAGCGCACATGGATGAGCTGACCGGTCCAATGCCCCTTCGCACGAAGCTCTTGCTCGATCACCTCAAGCGGAACAGGAAACACCGTCTTGAGGAGTTGATGGGAAGTCGTCCCCAGTGCATCGTGTGAGTCCCATCCATACAGCTTCTTCGCCCCTTCACTCCAGTATCGGATCGCCCCGTCCAGATTGCGAACCATGAGCGCATCGGTGGAAGGCATGCGGTCTTTCTTCGGCCTATCCTGCCCCCTACGTGGGTGCTCTGGATCGATTCCTGATATGAGACTCGCGGTCACTTTGGCCAGAAGCATGGAGCCTGGCGCGGTTAAATAAACGGTATCCCAAAAATAAAACACGCCACCCTTCGCAACCAGCCACTTAGTGCTCGAGCAGAATAATTACGAGGTATCGATAAATTCAAACCCAAACTTCGACGCCTCTTCGCTGAGAGCCGCATTGACTGCGTCAAGATTGTCTGCGTCCACCTCCAGATTTGTCGGCACTTCTATCCTAAAGTTCTCAAGCTTGTAAACATATCGATGAATATCTATTGAGAGTGACGCCGGCTGAGAATAGACGATCACTCGTTTCTCTTTCAGCTTCTCGAACAGAGCATCGAGCTTGGCTCGAAATTCCTTGTCGCCAAGCTTCTCATACGTCTTCAGCCAGCTGCTTGTTACAACAATCCCATCCATGCGATTGTTGGGGACAGAGAAGTCAACAAACCAGTCATAGAAATCCGCGCACCGCCGGTCACCTTCACTGCGTATTGCCCGACAAGACGTTCCGGTGAGCTGAATGATCGCATGCTCACCGAATACGCGCACAAGGCCGGGATACAAACTCGCCGCCAGGCTGTCTCCGAACAAATACATAGATGGTCGAAGTTCGAGGCTGTATCTAAGGAAGCTCTGATTAATTCACAATTTCATTCGGTCGGTGTGCAAAACACTGGGAATCTGGATGATCGACACCTAGAACTTTGAATTAATCAGACCTTCCCTAAAAGAATATCTCGCTAAGAGATGGACACAACTGAAGGAACCGCCTATAAAATGGCGTTGGGAAATGCCCGACCACCCTAAGGAGTCGGATGGTTCAGGAGAGCTTTACGTGCGGTAGATTAGCCGATTTGCAGAGATGCTTATGGCGTGAGGCGGTGTCGAACCTGTTCAGCCTCACGGAGATCAGGCTATGCCTGATCTCCTGTTTGGCCAACTCACAGAAAAGACAACTGAACTAAAACGCCCAATATCGAGAGGCTCCGAATACCAGGCGACACCCCACGAGAAACAGGTCACCATGAGACTCAACCGGTAGGAGTTTGGTCCACTGTACTTCATACAAACTCAGGGAATATTCCCATCGCGTTTCAGCAACATGGAGTTCCAGTAGTTGCTGTGTTCGAGGCCGCCCCCCCATCAACACAAGGATCCCATGCTCACTCCTGTTGATGCAGTAGACCTCACCCTGCTCGATGGTCACTCGCTCGCCATTGAGCGATTCGCACAAGCTATAGGCGCACACCTTTGGTTCGTTCACCCGCGCCTCTCGTCGTCGCGAAAGGAACGACTTCTCCACGTCTTTGTGGGCACCGACCATCGCGACATCGGCGTTCAGATTGCCCACACGGGATATAGGCGATTTACGGATGATTTCCTTGGTTCCAATATTCATGATGCCTCCAACGATCAAACAAGCGATACAACAGAAGGTTTGAGCAAGTGCCGTACCTAGAAAATATTTATATGTGCAGGTGGATTGTTAATGAATCCCCGTACATTCATGGCTTAAGAACGTATCAAAACTAAACAGCGAAGGGATTTGGATTCATCATTCCGAAGTATTGTGATTATAACTAGTTGATTCTAAATGCAATTCCATGGTGAATGCAAAAGCATGCGCAACAGGAAGGTCTCTCCTTCACCAAAAGGTAGGCCCAGAGGCGTTGCCACTCAGAATAAGTCGAACACCGTAAGGAGCAGACCGAGCCACTCGCATCCTGTCAGCTCAGCTTCTCCACTCGAAGCCCGAGCAAGCGGATGAGTTTTCGGTGAGGGTTTTCGCGCCGATCGAGAAACGGCAGCAGCAGCTTCAGACCCTCCCGCTGCAGCATCGCCACATTGTCGGTCGGTGCAGCCAAGGTGTGCGCCCGAGATGTGGTCTTAAAATCAGCGAATCTGACGGTGAGCACGACGGTCCGAAACGCGTGAAACCCTTCGTGATGCAGACGCTCGATCACTCCGTGAACCAGCGCATCTAGTAGAGTGAAGAGCCTTTGACTGTCGAGCGTATCGGAGTCAAAGGTCTCCTGCTCACCGATGGATTGTGGTTCCGAATATTCCTCAACCGGTGAATCATCTCGCCCTCGAATCTTTTCGTAAAAATCCACCCCTCGTTTCCCCAGCAAGGCTTCGAGTTGATGGACGGTCAGCGCTCTCAGATCCGTAACAGTCTTGATATGCTGTGCGTTTAGCATCCCTTCTGTCTTCGGTCCGATACCAGGGATGACCCGGATCGAGAGTGGAGCCAGAAACGCTTCGACCTCTTCCGGTCGTACAATCGTGAGCCCGTCAGGTTTCCGCCATCCTGCAGCGATTTTCGCGATCAGCTTATTGGGCCCGATCCCAACGGAGGCTGTCAGCCGTTCTTCTGCGTGGATCGTATTCTTCACCCGCCGACATAATGATTCCGCAGCTTCATAGGATTCCGTAAAGCTCACATCCCCGTACGATTCATCAATACTGGCCTGTTCCACCTTAGGAATGAAGCGACGTATGATCCGCATCACTTCCTCCGAAACCCGTACATACTTTTGCATGTCAACCGAGACAAAGGTCACCGGCGGTTTCCCCGCCCGACGGGCAGCTTCAGATAAACGCCACGCGGTAGAGATCGGCGTCGCGGAGTGAATCCCGTACTCACGCGCCAAATAGTTCGCCGTAGAGGCAACCCCACGCCCGTTCCCACCCAGCGGGTCTGCGCCAACGACGAGCGGGACCCCTTGAAACGCCGGCGTATCTCGCTCCTCAATCGCGGCGAAGAACGCATCCATATCTAAGTGAGCGATAATCCTCATTACTATTCGACCTTTGTACTGCTATAGATTCCGCCACATGGCGGACAAGGCTCACAGATCAGAAGATGCCTCATGAGGAGTTCTGACATTTTCACCATAGCTTTTCGCGCTAGGAGTGACGTACAATTGATTCCGGACTCGATCCAAATAACGGTTCCGTTGCATGATTGTCGCCCATAAAGCAAAAAACATCATCAGGAGGAGGTAATCGTGGCTTTTCGTTGGTTCAACATTATCGGATTTCTGATGTTGCTTTTTGCTCTGTTTCTCAATGAGGTCGTGTACTTGAATGTGTGGTACGACTCCAACTTCATGGTGATTGTTCCGGCTATCCTATACCTTGGTGTTGGACTGTGGCTCTCACTGTGGGGAGGGCCACGCCGTCAGGAAGCATGATGTCGTTCACCGCCATGACTTTTCAATGTCTAGGACTTCGTCTCGAGCGTGCGGTAGCGTTCCGACCCAATGTGAAGAGTCAATTCATTGCGCGTTCATCGAACGCGGGGCAAAGACCATCACTAGAAAGGAGACCATCCATGGGTATGAGTTTCATTAATTGGATTGGGTTTGTGATGTTGGTGCTTGCGCTCCTTCTGAATGAGCTGTTCCTTGGGATGACCGCCTGGTACGACCTCAACTTAGGGGCAATTGTTGTGGGGATCGTCTATCTGGTTGTGGGCGTCTCGTTATCGCTCTGGCCAAGCCCACAAGATCAGACAGCCTGATCAATAGTTTTTCCTCCTTGCCAAAACATAGGGCGCAGGGGGCTGGGTGTGTCCTCTGCGCTTTCCAAATCGTAAGTCTCACTGCATTTTCTGGAACATTTGAAGGAAGAGTGGTAGCACTGAATGCTCTTCCCCCCAATTGATTGCGAATAGTATCGACATCCTTACATCAGCGCGGTAAACCGGGCAACTGCAACAGAGTCACACTCCGCATTCGTGTCTCTGGATCTGACCACAGAATTGTAGAAGCAGTCCCGACAAGTTCGCAACGTACGTTTCGGGAGAGGAAAGCGGAGCTTATCGAGGGTTGATCTGCTCAGTCTAAATCAACTACGATCAGCCAGTTGATCAAGAATTGACCAGGATACGGAGGATCTCGCTATGACGACCATGGACATTGCAAAGGAAATCGCCGCACTCTGTAGACAGGGGAAAAATCAAGAAGCGATCGACCGCTTTTATTCACCGAATATCGAGAGCGTTGAGACCTGTGCGATGCCTGGCATGGATCAAATCCAGAGAGGAATTCAGGCCATCAAGGGAAAGAACCAGTGGTGGGTCGAGAACCATGAGGTTCACGGAGGGACCGTTGAAGGGCCCTATCCGAACGGCGACCGTTTTATCCTGCATTTCAAGTATGACGTCACCCCGAAACAGACCGGGAAGCGCATGACTCTGGACGAGACCGGTCTCTACACGGTGCAAGACGGAAAGATCACGAAGGAGGAGTTCTTCTACTCCATGTAACTGTCGTCACCAACCAACCCCAATAAGAGGAGAAAACCATGGCAGACAAACAGTACAAACAGCTTGGATGTCTGGATGTGCAACCGTCGGGCGGCTGCGGATTCCAGGTGCGCGCGGAGACGGAAGCGGAACTGATGCAGCTCGTCGCCACACACGCAAAACAGTGCCATAAGTTGGACACGATCCCACCAGAGATGGTGTCTGCAGTACAGGCTGCGGTCAAGACCGTTACGGTTACAGTCTAGCGAACGCTAGGCACAGTCAACAGGCCTCCCTGTGCACCCTCAGGCGCCAGGGAGGCCTCCACATCTCGCACCAAAATTTTGGCCAAGGAGGACTTATGGGCTTAAAAACAGTCCTACCCATTACAATACTTCTCCTGTTGAGCACCAGCGGCTGCAGCTACCTATTTTATCCCCATGCAAAGGACTTTACGGCGAAGGCAAAAGGGGCAACGGGAATCGAGACCCTGATCAATCTGACCACTATGGCGGAAGGCTCGGCCAACGCCGCCAAAGGAGGCAAAGGGGTCGATCAACCCTTCGACGATCTGCACAACCAGTTTCATGCGATCGACAACAGCATCTGCTGTGTCGAGAAATCGGTGAAAGAACAGCCGGCCTATGCACTGGCCGTCACACACAACAAAGAACTCGGAACAATCTTCAAACGGCTGTGGAAGTTCAAAGATGATCAGCCACAGAGAAATCAACACCTCGACCTCTTTGTGTCTGAACTCCAAGAAATGCGTCAGACCTTACAAACTCTGAGGTAACGTCGTGGCATCACCATCGCCAGAACAAATTATTGAGAACCAGCGTCAGGATTGGAACCGCGTGGCCGGCGGCTGGGAGAAGTGGGATCGCTTCTTCGATGAACAGATGGCATTCCTGAACCACCGGCTCGTAGCCGATGCGCGACTGAGATCGGGTATGCGAGTACTCGACCTCGGATCAGGCACAGGCTACCCGGCTCTACTTGCCGCGCAAACTGTCGGTTCATCTGGCAACGTGACTGGTATCGATTTGGCTGAACAGATGTTAGAAGCCGCCAGACGTAAGGCGGCTTCACTGAAGCTTTCCAACATCACATTCAAAACTGGTGATGTCACGACGTTACCGTTCGAGGCCGCTTCCTTCGATGCCATCACCACCCGCTTCTGCCTGATGTTCTTGCCGGAGATTCCCAAGGCTGTCGCCGAGATCGCCCGGATTTTAAAGCCAGACACCTGGGTCGCCGCAGCAGTCTGGTCTGCGCCAGAAAAGAATCCCGTATCTCAAGATACCTATCGACGTCATCAAGCAGTTCGTTGAGCTTCCGCCACCAGATCCGACAGCTCCTGGAATCTTTCGGTTGGCAAAGCCTGGCGAGTTAGCCAGCATGTTGGAACAAGCGGGTTTGGCCAACATCTCCGAGCAGGAATTTCTTGGAGACGTGCGATTCGCAGCCGCAGATGACTACTTTTCCAGCCTGATGGATATCGCCGCACCGATTCAGAACCTATGGGGGAAATTGAGTGCAGCCCAACAGACAGAGGCGAAACAACGTATCATTCACACAGCGGGAAAGTACCGGCAGGGCTCAGCCATCGCACTACCAATCGCCGTACGGATGGTTGCGGCCCAAAGCCGATGTACTGATGTCAATCTCCCTGATAGAATAGCTGATCAGCTCTTATGAAGACCGGGTAAGCGGACCAGGCAGTCCTCTTTTGAACGACGCGAAGCAACAGGAGGTCCAATGGAGGTGGAGCACCTTCCCCTCTTACGACTGATAACGGTCCTCGGGGTTCTAGGCATTCTCCTATTATTCGAGTCATGGACTCCGTTCCGGGTCTCGATCCGGTCAAGGTTCCGCCACATCGCCACCAACCTCGCCATCGCAGGGAGCAATGCAGTTGTGGTCAACCTTCTGTTCGGCGGAGCGTTGATGATGGTGAGCCATCAGGCAGAGGGATGGGGACTCCTCTATTACCTTGACCTAGACCCCCTGGGCCATGTCGTAGCGTCTATTGTCCTACTCGATCTCACCTTCTACGGTTTTCATTGGGCCAATCACATCATCCCGTTCTTGTGGCGCTTTCACAGAGCACATCACAGCGACCTGGAGCTGGACGTCACGACTGCTTTTCGATTTCACCTCGGTGAAGTGCTTATTTCAGTGCTGATCAAGGCTGTCGCTGTCATACTCCTCGGCATACCAATAATCGGGCTGCTCTCTTTTGAAACCCTATTGGTCGCCGCTGCTGAATTCCAACACAGCAACCTTCGGTTGCCGGATCGATCGACAAGCGCCTGAGACTCCTTATCATCACCCCGCATATGCATTGGATTCATCACTCTCAACTTCCTCTGCATCATAACTCTAACTTCGGAACAATCTTTTCAGCGTGGGACCGACTGTTCCGTACCTATTCCTTACCAGTTCGGCAGGAGGATGTTCGAATTGGACTCGAACGATACTCCACTCCCGAACAAGTCGGCCTTCTCAAATTCTACGCGATGCCTGTTGCCCCCTGATGAGACGTCCGTCGGGGCTGACGTGAAAACGATCGTTCAAAACCTTCATCTTGGATCAGTTAGGCGATCTGCGCGGCCATCTGTCGCGCCATGTTCGGCGGCTACGGGCTCTATCAGAAAGCCAAGTTTTTCGGCATCATCCATAAAGGCCGCCTGTACTTCAAAGTCACGGCGACCACGTCTCGTTATTCAAAGACCACGGCATGAAACCCTTCCGTCCGAATGCCAAGCAAACACTGCAATCCTTCTACGAGGTACCCGTTGACGTGATCGAAGATCCCGAGGCCCTGACGAGCTGGGCTAAGCAATCCATCAAGGCATAGCTCGTGTTGTATCTGAACAGATGTCTACGGTGAGCGCTTCCACTTGTTCAGGACAGACCCATCGGAATCTCCTCCTCATCAGCTGACTCGCAACAGATCTCCCTCGCAGAAACCACAGATTGACATCGGCACACCATCTCAGTACAGTCCATAGATATCACCCTACATAGCGATCATTAGGATTCATCTCACACGTCGAATCATCCTCGTCACACCATCCAGGAAGGAGCAATCATGGGACTGTTTAGCACGATTATGGACAAACTGGGGCTCGGCTCTTCAGCGCATGCGGCAACACCATCGGCGAGCCCATCTGCATCCGCAGCGCCAACTCCCTCGTCTGCGGGCGCCCCTGTGGCAAAACCCGTGGCCCCACCACCGGCTGCGATGTCGTCAGTCGACGTAGTAGCCAAGCTGGAAGGCCTAGCGCAGAGGCATGCAGAGAAGCTCAATTGGAAAACCTCCATTGTCGACTTGCTCAAGCTCCTCGGAATCGATAGTAGCTTGAATGCGCGCAAATCTCTCGCCACAGAGCTGAGCTGTCCGGCCGCCAAGATGGGCGATTCGGCACAGATGAATATGTGGTTACACAAAGCGGTGCTGAAAAAACTGGCCGACAACGGCGGAAATATTCCAAAAGAGCTGCTCGACTAGCGTTCACACGCTCTTGAATTTGGTAAGCTTGGCAAACAGGATGGCAGAAAAGGGAAGTGCCAGGCCGAGCAGAAGCTGTACAATAAACAGCTCGCCCAGCTGGCTGTAGTCGGCTGGTGTCTGGATGGTGTCGGTCGACTTGATCTCGGACTTCCCGCGTCACAACAAAGATCTCGTTGAGATACTTCGTCCCGAGCTGGCTGAATGACAGCGCGAGATTGGTGAACGAGGCCATCACGGCAAAAAAGGTGGCTTTCAGATTGGCAGGAGCTGAATTCGCGATCCAGGCCAACATTGGAATCATGGAGATCTGAACCAGCGGCGATTCCAGTGCCGTGTCAACCAAAGCAATGAAGCGCGCATCGACGACTCCTCCGCTGATCCTCGCGGTCCATTCGTGTAATCCATAGTAGAGACCGGCAATCGGAAGCGCGAGGATCGTCCCAACGATGGTTAAGAAACCAACCACGTACATGATGGATCGTTCAGCCATAAATCGCCGAAACACAAACATCCCTACCAAGGCAACAACGCCACCGATCAGGGAGAGGACCGACAGGAACTGTTGATCGAACTTCAAGTGATCGATCATCCACCAGGTCGCGCCTGGGCCGGCCCCTGGAATCGCACGTAACGAGAAGACCACGGCTGCGGTGCCGACCAACGTGAGTCGTGTATCGGGTTCCAGTTCCCGCATCAGCCTCGACATCAAAAACAGGACGATGGTCATCGAACCGGCAAACACGATCTCTTCGCGGTACGGAAATCCTCCCAGCCCCACGGTGAGAGTGAAGAGGACAAAGGCCATGCTGCCGATGAGGATCCACCAGTTCGGCTTCGTCGGTTCGCTTTGGGAGTCCCGCACGGTCACCATCTGTCTCGCCTGTTCCGGGGAGAATCCTTCTTGAACAAGTCGTTGCTTCTGTCGACGCTGCAGCCACCACGCCAGCCCGACTCCTATCACCGACACAACGGGAATCGCCATGGCCATCACATAGATCTGTTTGTAGAGCCGAACGAGGTCGGCCTGCGGCAATCCCTCAGTTCCACTGAAGACATAGACATTCACCAGCGCGACCGCGATACCGCCCCCAACAATCGCAACACGCCCGAGCGTCTGCATGGTTGTATGCATGAGCTTGCGAGTCTGGTCATCGAAAGACCGGCCCTGATCGTCGACTCGCGGCACGGCTTCAACCGTCATCGCATCAGCAACGGCGTCTTGAATCACATACCCAACAGGGGCCAGCAGCACGCTGAGGACATACCAGACTTCCGCCGGCCAGATGGCGGTCATCGCCTCGCGATCGCCGATCAACAGGGCCATGATGCCCAGACTGATCGTCAGCAGCCCGGCCCCCACCCCAACGAGCCAGCTCTTCCATCGCCAGAGAAAATCGACGGTATGCCCGATTGGCATCTTCAGAGCCCAGGGAATCCCGGCCCAGAATCCAAGCGCGGCAAGGAATGACGCGGAAAGGCCGAGATAGTCCTTAACGAAGAAGGTCCCAACGATTCCGGTGAGGCCGGAAATCCCGTACGCCACATAGACCATGAGCGGCGGCAGATAGGACAACCGCATCTCACGGCCAAGCGAAAGAATGTTCCGATCGATCCATTGTGCGATGGATATGAGCATCTCTAGCGCAATGACCTGCCCTTTTCGCGTCGCTCAACCAATGCCAGGAGGTGTCTTCGCAGGTCTATCGAGGAAAGATGCACCCGATTGCCATGCCCCGCGAGCACCCATTCGAACGAGTAGTCCAGGAGTTTACGGAGAGAGTCCAGCATGGTCCATTTTCTCCAGATCAAGCGAGTGGGGGCTTCCAGCGACTGTGCGTGTGGATCCCACCAAAGATGATCGCCGGTGAAGAGAAATCGATCCCGATAGAGCAGCGCCATACTCCCGGCTGTATGGCCTGGTACGGGAATGATCTGGAACTCCGGTCCCACACAGACCGGCTCTTCCCCAGCAATGACCTGTTCTGCAGTGGGTGCGGCATCCACATCGGCTCGATGGATGATCCGCTTGGCGCCGAAATGTGCGGCATACTTGTCCGCATCGGCCACATCGTCTTTGTGGGTCAGAAAGATGTGGGCGATGCCCCCTCGCTGCGCAAAGACATCAACGAGATGTTTGATATACCGCGGGGAATCGATCAACCAATTCCCGTCAGGATGTTCAATGAAAAAACTATTGGCTCCAAATGACTTCTCCGAATTAAAGCCACAATAACTTACCCGGTCTTCAAGTTGGATCGGAAAACTCGACATCGCCGTTTGCAGCCGCGACTTATCGCCGTGCTCCGTACCGATGGACCCGACCGGACAAGCAAGCAATGCCTGATAGGCCTGATGCGTTTGCACATCATCCTGCGGCTGGTTGTGGACTGCGGAATAGTCACCGATCTCCTCGAAACACAGCGGTGCCAACTGGCGGCAGGTGTCACAATTGATACACGTTGCATCCACGTAGAAGTTACCCTGAGCGTTGGAATCGAGTCGTTTGTTTTGGTTTGCCATCAGAGCACCTTCATACCCTGCTTTTCTCGATCCGCTGCTCGCCACAGATACCAGGTTGCGACAGTTCGATAGGGACGCCATCGCTCACCGTACCGTGACACGTGCTTCGGGGTTGGCATTGAGCGACGCCTATAGGCGATTCTGAACCCGTTCCGCACACCGAAGTCATTGATGGGAAGCACATCTGGCCTGCCCAACTGAAAGATCAGAAGCATTTCGACCGTCCACCGCCCAATTCCCCGAACTTCAGTAAGCCGCTGCACAATTGCTTCGTCCTCACATTGCATGATGGTACGAGTTGTTGGGACGGTTCCGTCGAGCGTCTTCGCAGCCAGATCACGAAGCGCCGACACTTTTGCGTGAGAAAATCCGGCACCTCGAATGGATGTCACGTTCATCGCCAGCAGGTCATCCGGACGTGGAAACCTCCGTCCAGGGAAAAGCTGAATGAACCGCTTAAGGATGCTCTCTGCAGCTTTATCATGAAGCTGTTGGTGCGCGACCGCGCGGACCAGCGACTCGAACGGCGAACGGTGTATTGTGGGTTTGAGCGTGAACGGGCCGATTTCTACGATCAACCGACCCATGACCGGATCAACCTTGGAAAGATAACCGGTTGGGTCAACATTCTGACTGTTCATCACCTCAGCGAGATATCACCCTTGTACCGCGAGAATCACTCTCCCACGTCGGGAGCATCACATCACATGACGATCCCACCGCCGACCTGGATCGTCTGCCCCGTAACCCATCGAGCCTCTTCACTGACGATGAACGCCACGACGTCAGCAATATCTTTCGGGACACCGAGTCGTTTCATCGGTGATAACTGAATCCCGATCTGCCGATACTCGTCCGTCATCATCCCGGTCTCGGTGAAACCCGGTGAAACCGTATTCACCGTGACCCCTTTTGAAGCCAGTTCTTGCGCCAACCCCTTGGTGTATTGCTCAAGCGCCGCCTTGCTCCCGAGATAGGCCGTGGCTCCGGGAAAGTGGAGATGCGTCCCACCGGTCGAGACATTCACAATTCGTCCCCCGTCTTTGAGCACCTTCGCGGCTTCCTGCATGGCAAAGTACGGCCCTTTGGCATTCAGGGCTATGACACTATCAAACTCTTCTTCCGTCGTGTCATCAAGCGGCTTCGGCATGAACTTGCCCGCATTGTTCACAAGAATATCCAGCCTGTTGAATTGTTTCACCGTGTCAATCACAAGACGGCGGGCCTCCGCCACCTGGCTCATGTCGGTTTGGACCGCGAGTGCCTTGCCCCCCTTGCCCTGAATCCCCACGACCACCTGTTGAGCCTTTTCCGAACTCTTCGAATAGTTGACCACGACGATAGCACCATCCTCCGCCAGTCGTTCTGCGATGGCTCGACCGATTCCGTTGGAAGCCCCGGTCACAATCGCCACTTTTCCGCTCAACTCTTTCATTGGCTGAACTCCTCTTCTTCCACCAAAACCGGGCTATGGAATTCGGGTTCCCCACTGTCCCCAAAATGTCCATTCTCCGATCGGCCGGCGACTCCTTGGCCGTAGCTCCCGCTCGCGCAGTCGTTCAGGAAGAATATCCGGATTGCCTGGATAGCCGATAGCAATCATCGCCACCGGCTCATAACCAGCCGGAATGCGGAGATCGACTCGCGCCTTCTCCACATCGAAACCCGCCATCTGATGGGCGACCAATCCACTTGCCGTCGCTTGCAGGACGAGATTTTCCGTCGCCAATCCCATATCGTGGAACGCGTGTCGATTTGGCTTGCCGTCATCCTCGAAATGCATGCTGGCAACTGAAAGCATCAGGACCGGCGCACGAATAGCCCATTTCCGGTTTCCTTCTACCAGACAATCGAACAGTCGATTCCACTCTTCTTCGCGGTGCTTACTCGCGACGATAAATCGCCATGGCTGTTCGTTACTTGAGGATGGAGCCCAGCGGGCAGCCTCTAATAAAATCTGCAGCGTCTCGTCATCCACCCGCCGCTCATCAAACGCGCGCGGACTCCAACGACGAGCCAACAGGTCATGAATCGGAAATTGCGTATGGCTAGGAGGTTCCACGGTTCCTACCCTTTCTTCCCATCCTTGGTCGACTGATCTTCAGGAGTCCATCCACCCCCGAGCGCCTTATAGAGTTGCACCGCCGACGCCAGCAGCAACCGACGCGTACTGGTCAATGCCAGCTCGGCCTCGAACAGGCTCCTACGCGCGACCAGCACATCGAGATAGTTGGCGAGCCCTCCCTTATAGCGAAGTTCTGCGAGCTTCAACGCCGATTGCAGCGCCGTCACCTGTTGCTGTTGTGCTTCGCTCTGAGTCCGCGATGTCCGAACGGCGACGAGCGCGTCCTCGACTTCGCGAAAGGCGGTCAACACCGCCTGCTGATACTGCGCCAGCGCTTGTTTACTTTGGGCTTCTACCGCTTCCTGCTGAAAGCCCAACACTTGCGCGTTCAACAGCGGAGTTGCCAAAGCAGCGCCGAACACGCCGAAGGAGGACGGATCTGTGAACAGCAAGGAGAGTGTGGGATGCGCCACGCCAAGCAGCCCAGTCAGCGTGATTTTTGGGAATCGTTCAGCCTTGGCCGCGCCGATGCGGGCGGTGGCAGCCGCCAACTGTTGCTCTGCCACCAACAGATCAGGCCGCCGCTGCAACAACTCGGACGGCAGGCCGGCAGGGACTGTCGGAGGCATGACTTGCTCGTCCAAGGAGCGGCCTCGAGTAACGGCGAAGGGCGTTCGCCCGAGCAGCACGCTCAACTGATTCTCCGCCTGAACCATTTGCCGTTCGAGTTCCGCGGTACGGGCTGCCGCATTGGCACGCTCTGCTTCAAATTGATCCGCATCCAGCTTCGAGGTCATCCCTTGACGCAAGCGTGCTTGGGCGATCCTCACCGATTCTTCCCACGATTGCAGTGTCCGCTTTGCAATATCGAGCTGCAGGTCAAACTGAAGGAGATTGAAGTAGGACTCGGCGACGGCACTGACGAGCTGAATCGTCACGGCCCGGCGGTTCTCTTCCTTGGATAACAGATCGGCGCGTGCGGCCTCGTTGGTCCGCCTGATCCGGCCCCACAGATCGACTTCCCAGGCCAAGTTCCCCAAGAGGTAATAATTAAAGGGGCTGGCGAATCCGGGGAAGAGGAAGTTCGCCTTGCGGCCAGCGGGCAAGCTCGACGAGAGCGTGATTCCAGGCATGTAGTCCGATCTCGTGATCAAGGCCCGCGCCCGAAATTCTTCGACGGTCGCGACAGCACGTTGGAGATCTCGATTTTCCGCGAGTGCGATACGAATCAGCTGCTGCAGTTGTTCATCGTGTAAGAGATCCCACCATGCCAGATTGGCCAATGACGGCAGATCCGACTGCCCCTCTGCCATCCGAAAACGATCGTCCACGTCGGTCTGTGGTCGCTTGTAGTCCGGGCCCACCGCACAAGACAGAAGGAAATAGGCGAGACCGATGACGAATAGCGTACGCACGTTACGACTGATCCTTCAGAGGGAGGTTGGGTATCGTCGGTTGAGTCACGTTCGTCTCTGGTTGCGCCTTACGCCTGCTCAGCTTTCGCAGCAAGACAAAAAACACCGGCACGAAGAAGATGGCCAAAAATGTCGCCGCAAACATGCCTCCCATGACGCCGGTCCCGATCGACTGACGACTGGCTGCTCCGGCGCCGCTCGCGATGACCAACGGAACCATGCCGAAGATGAATGCCATCGATGTCATAATGATCGGACGAAAGCGCAACCGCGCCGCTTCGACCGCCGCGTCGATCAAGGAATGCCCCGCTTCATATCGACTGTTGGCAAACTCGACGATCAGAATAGCATTTTTAGCCGAAAGACCGATCAACGTCACAAGGCCGATCTGGAAATAAATATCATTTTCGAATCCTCGAAGCCACACAGCCGTCAGCGCCCCGAACACAGCGAACGGCACGGCGAGAATGACAGCAAACGGCACCACCCAACTCTCAAACTGCGCCGCCAATACCAGAAAGACCATCAATAATCCGATCACAAAGACTTGGCTCGATTGTCCACCGACCCGCCGCTCTTGAAACGAAATGTTGCTCCAATCGATGGCATAGCCCTGCGGTACCAGCACTTCTTTCCCTACGCGTTCCAACGCTTCCAGCGCTTGCCCGGAGCTGAAGCCCGGCGCAGCAGCCCCCAACAGCAGCGCAGTATTATACCCATTAAAGTGATTCACCGGATCCGGCCCGCTCTGATATTCAGCCGTCACGACCGTATCGAGCGGAATCATATTCGTCCCTCGTGCGTTTTGGGCCCGCACATAGATTTTCGACAGGTCTTGCGGGGTCGATCGATACTCGGCATCGGCTTCCGTCTGGACGTGATACACGCGGCCGAATTTGACGAAGTCGTTAATGTAAAAATTTCCGAAGTAGGCCTGGAGGGTGTCAAAGATATCCGAAATCGGGATGCCCAAGGCCTTCGCCCGCTCCCGGTTCACATTGGCATAGAGACGCGGTGAAGCGACGCGGAAGTTCGTCCCGACGCGCCCGATCGCCGGTTCCTTCTGCGCCCGCTCGACGAATTGCTGAGCGACCATGGCGAATTTTTTGAAATCGCCGCTGCTGGGATCTTGGATCTGCGCCGAGAATCCCCCGACGGCTCCCACTCCACGAATGGCTGGCGCATTGAACGCGAGAAGCAGCGCTTCTGGAATCTTTGCAAACTCCGCATAGGCCGCGCCGACCAGCGCCTTCGCATGATACTGAGGCTCCGGCCGTTCATCCCACAACAGCAATGGCACAAACATCGTCGCGGAGTTCGGCCCTCTGGTGCCGAACACGAAATTCTGCCCAGTCAGCGCATCGGTGGAATGGACCGCTGGAATGGCTTGGAAAAATCGCTCGACCCGTTCGAGCACCGCGACCGTCCGCTGTTTTGAGGCCCCATCAGGGAGCTGCGCGATCACGATGAAGTAGCCTTGGTCCTCCTCGGGCAGAAAACTTTTCGGCAATTTCTCAAAGAGCCCGATCGAGGCAATCAGCAGCAGGACGAAGACTGCCATGACACGAATTGGCCTCACGAGCAGAGCACCTGTGGCACGTGTATAGCCCTGCTGGGTCCGGCTGAACAAGCGATCAAACCAATCCCAAAACCTGCTCCGTCTCCCTTGGTGGGAGGTTAGAACCACCCCGCAAAGGGCAGGGCTCAGCGTCAGTGCGACAAACCCCGAGACCGTCACGGAAATCGCAATCGTCGCCGCAAATTGTTTATAGAGGGCCCCGGTGATCCCACCAATAAAACCAACGGGAGCAAAGACAGATACCAGGACCAACACAATCGCGATGATGGGCTCCGTCACCTCGTTCATCGCCCGCTTGGCGGCTTCTTTCGCCGAAATCCGATCCTCGCGCATATGGCGCTCAACGTTCTCGACCACCACAATGGCGTCGTCCACGACAATCCCGATTGCCAAGACCATCCCAAACAACGTGATCGTATTGATCGAGAAGCCGAGGGCATAGAGGCCCACAAAGGTCCCGATCAAGGATACCGGCACAGCGACGGTGGGAATGATCGTGGCGCGCCAGCTCTGAAGAAAGAGATAGACCACGAGCACGACCAGTACCATCGCTTCTCCCAGGGTCTTGACGACTTCCCGGATCGAGATCTCGATAAATCGGGTGGTATCGTAGGGAGTGTCATAGGACACACTGGGCGGAAAATTCTTAGCCAACTCATCCATCTGCGTTCGTATGCGGCGCACCGTATCAAGCGCATTCGCGCCGGGAGACAAGAATGTCAGGATGAAGGTCGTCGGTTTGCTGTTCCATCGCCCTTCCAGGCCATAGGCCTGGGCCCCCAATTCAATGCGCGCCACGTCCTTCAGCCGAACCGTAGAGCCGTCTGGAAGAGCACGAACGATCAGCTCCTCGAAATCCTTCACCTCGGTAAGACGGCCCTTCGTGATGATCGGAATCGTGAGCTCAGTCCCCTTCGGAGCAGGCTCCCGCCCAATGGTCCCCGCAGGGTAGTCACGATTCTGCTCACGAATGATCGCCGTGATATCACTGGGAGTCAGGTCCAGCTTGGCCATCAGCAGCGGATTCAGAATAATCCGCATGCTGTAGTTTTGCTGCCCAAACACCAGCGCATCTCCCACGCCTTTGAGTCGCTTCAAATCATCAACGAGCCGAAGCGTGGCATAGTTCGAGAGAAACACGGCGTCGTGTCGTGGATCGGTCGACTTGAGCGCGATGACCAACACGAGGTCGGGAGACATCTTCTTGACGGAAATTCCCTGACGGACCACTTCCGGAGGAAGTTGAGGTTCGGCGAGTTTTTCACGGTTCTGGGTTTGGACCTGAGCGATGTCTGGATTAGTCCCGATCTCGAACGTCAGCTTAATCGTGACATGCCCATCGTTACTGCTGGTCGATTCGTAGTACAGCAGATTATCGATCCCTGGAAGGGTCACCTCAATCGGACGGGCGACCGCTTCGGCCGCCACCTCTGCGCTGGCGCCTGGGTAATCGGCGTCGATCTGGACGACCGGCGGGGTGATTTCCGGGAACTGCGCGATCGGCAGGAACTGCATCGCGAGCAATCCCATGACGACGATAACGATCGAGACGACTGACGCAAGGATCGGCCTATCAATAAATACGTGCGAGATCACAAGTTATTCCTTAATGAGGAAGGGAGGGGGCAGGCTCCGCATTTGCTGCGACCCACGGAACGGCCTTCACCGGCGCCCCGGGGCCGATTTTCATCAACCCATTCACGACCACGCGATCGCCTGCGTTCAGACCTCTCTCGATGACCCACTGATCCCCTTTCCAATCAGATGCACCCACGTCCCGAATTTCAACCTTCTCCTCCCCATTCACCACGAAGACAAACGGACCTTGGGGACCTTGTAAGACAGCTCGTTGCGGAACGAGAATCGCGTCAGTTTTCGTATCACCGGTGAATCGGACCTTCACAAATTGCCCGGGCAGAAAGGTACGCTTCGGATTGGGAAATGTGATTCGTGTTTGACGTGAGCTGGTTTCCGTTCGCAAACCAGGCTCCAACAAATCGAGAACCCCTTCCGGAGGATAGACCGTGCCATCCATGAACGTAAGCCGACCTCGCAACTGATAGGCTCCCGGATGGGTAATCCTCTTCGCTTCAATGTCCCGGCGGCGCTTCAAGATGAACGTCTCGGGGACGTTCACGACCACATACATCGGATCGACACGATGGATCGTCGTCAGAAGATCGGTCTGCGCCGAAACCAGCCGCCCTTCATAGTAGCGGCTACGCTCAATAAGCCCGGTGATGGGGGCCGTGATGAGGGTGTTGTCTAGATCGAACTGCACCTTGATCAGATCGGCCTGAGCCCCTTGCAGGGCGGCATTCGCCGACAGCTCTTCCGCAATCGCGTCATCGACATCTTTCTGACTTACCGCCTGTTCGGCAAGCAACGGCTTGACCCGTGCGAGGTTCTGCTTGGCTTGGACGACGCGGGCCTCCGCTTGTGCAATCTTGGCCTTCACACTCGCTGCCGTTGCCTTGAACGGAATGGGGTCGATCTGATAGAGGCGATCGCCTTTCTTCACGTCGCGACCTTCTGGATAAAGGACCGCCTTCAAAATTCCCGTCACCTGCGAACGGATCTCCACCGGACGAGAGGCTTCGGCTTGACCAATAAATTCAGGTTCATCAGGAATCGTCTGCGTCTGGACCGTGACGACTTCCACTTGGGAAACTGGCTGCGCCGGCATGGAACCGACCTCCGGCTTACAACCGACCGAGAGGGCGATCGCCACGAAGGCAAGACACGCCGAGACACATTGTACCGACTGACGCTGCTTCAGCATGCTACCCACCTTATTCTGTAATCCTCACCAAACAATTCCTCAGGAAGACAAACGTGGCATTGTACCCAGGAAGACAAGACGGCAGCAAGCCCAAGACAGACAAAGATTTGGCGGCACTCCTGATCCAATGAACATCTGCGCCTGTTAGACTCGACGCCTTAGCCAACCTTGGCCACGCGGCCCTTGCACGGAGTCCGTCGGGCTCGCCCCTGTGATCTCCGCAACGATACACCGGTTCAAACATCCGGTTGTGCGCAGTGAAATGCCTTGTCGCCACAATCGGCTGAGGAGCGCCTTGCCGTTGATATCGATGAACCTGACTCCGGTCAAATCGATCATCGTGCACCGCTGTCGATTAAGAGCCATCATGCTGCAGTAGGTCTCCAGTTGTTCGACCCAGGCACCAGCCAGCCGGCCCTCCAACACAAGTGACATCGCGTCTCGCTCTTGCCCACGTTGTCGGTGATCTTCAACATCTTCGAAACATTCGAAAAGTGGGTGAAGGTCATGTCTACCACGCCCTCATCTCAAGGACAGCCTTGCCGCTCCGCATTCTGTTACCGTTGCGTTCGGCCTATATGACTTTCAAGCTGCAATCGGCGGTTCTGTAGAATCACCGGATCTGTGACCTCGCCACATTGCACACAGCGCCGCAGAGAAGCCGCAGCCTCGCTGATGCCAAGAAGGGAATCGAAACCCTGTTCGGCGACCATGAGGCCACTGCATCTGAAACAGCGTATCGGAGCTAACAGAGATCTCTCGCCCCCTCAGTTTACTCTCCGAAAATCCTGCCGTCGCCATGATGAACCTCCTTTTCTCTAAGGATTCATCTCTATGACAGAGCAACTTGTGTTCCAGTAAAGTTTGAAGCAGTCCACACGATCAAAGCCATTGATTGTGTGATGGAAAAAAGTTTTCAGAAGAGGCGATGTGAGGGAAGAAGTCAGAGGGCCTGCCGATCCCACGGCACGCTGCCGAATAATCGGCGCATGCCGCGGAATGACAGAATGTACTACGGTAGCGTGTAGGTAAGATTGGGCCAGACCGCATACCCGATCGCTTGACCGTTTTTCCCTTCCTGTAACTCAAAGATGATGCTGGTCTGAAAAGGCGTGGTTCCTGACATTCCAGTGAATCCACCAGCCCCACCTGTAAATGTAAACTCGCCCAGACACTCTTTCAAAGTTCCGGCGCACTTCCAGTGGGCATATCCGACGTCCTTGCCTTCATGCGCCACGATTGTACAGAGTCCTTCCATTGCCTGAGAATCTTTGCTTCTGTTGAGATTTACGCGCACCGGACAGGCCAATTTGGACGAATGTACAATCATCTTGCCTCCGTCCTTATGACGGGAAATCAGCATTCCTTTCACAACTCCATTGACAACCTGTTCTCCGTTGCCAAGTTCCAAAAACTCGCCGGTTCCGTTCCAACTCGAGCTCGAATCTCCTGCTTCAATGGTCTTCGCATCAGCCAAAGAGCCGGCACCTTGTCCGAGAAAGAACGCTATCCCAACCGCACATAACAAATACGTACCTCTTTTCATGCTCGTCTCCTTTCAGTTAATTGATCAACCAACCTCACCTACCGTTCTTCACACGCATCACTTCTCGCCTCGACAGGCTTGCATCATCCCTCAAGCCAGTACCGACATCGTGATCACTGCCAACACATTCAGTAAGAAGATGACGATCAGCCACATGAAGTCCTTCTTTCAGATAATCCAACTAGGCAACCCGTTTCATTAGTCGATCAGGGCTCACGTCACGTCGCTCCAGCCATCGAGCAATCAGACCATCCAATGCCCACTTCCCCCCGCCGACGATGACGAGTGCGGCACTCATGGCAATGACCAGCAAGTGATATTCGAAGCCCTCTCCCTGCTGCTGGCCGAACCAGTTCATGAAAAACCCCTGCGGCCAATGCACCGTCGCGATCGCGCCGATCATGATCACGATAAAACTCGCCGCCGTGAACCGAGTGAAGAATCCGGCGATCAATCCCAGGCTGCCGAAGGACTCTCCGATGATGACGAGAAAGGCCACGAGCCACGGCAACCCCATGTTCTGCGTGAAGAATCCCATCGTCCCATCGAAGCCATTTCCACCAAACCAGCCGAACAATTTCTGCGCGCCGTGGGCGAAAATCACAACCCCAAGTCCAACCCGCAGAATGAGGCCGACCCACGAATCATCTGTCTTAAAAAATGACATGTCACACCTCCTATCTACGGCTGATCGACGATAACGGCCGACGATGCGCAATTACCCTCGACATTGCATTCTTGATCAACAGCCTGGTCACGACTGGCGGTAAGGTTACGAGCACGCCGTACCACAAGCTCCACAGAATCACATCTTTCATGACGTCACCTCCACTTCCTTCGGATGATAGCTACTCAGACCAATGGCAAAGGGCGTTCCAGATTGCATCGCTATCGAACCAACGCTCTAACACATTGAACTCACTGGAGAGAATCAGTTGTTTCGGATATGGATCAGTTCCGCCAACTCCGGCGTGACGAAACGGAGATGACGAAGGTTCGGCAGGTGACGAGACCGGTCGTCATAGAGTTGAGCGATCTGCGGCAGGCAGACAGCTGGGATGGAGACAGAAGATTCGGTCCACCAACTTCTTCACGAGCGTCGGTATGTTCGCTTGACCTGCGGATGGGCAACTGCCCACTCATGCATCGTCAAGCAAGATGGGTTCGAGGGAATGTCCTAGCGAGCGAGAGGCGATATTCAACGCGTGGTGGATTTTCCGCAAAATCATGTCGTTCCACCAGACCATCGGCTTCCAGCTCACGTAACTGTTTCGTCAGCGTACGGTGTGAGATACCACTGAGATCGCGCTGTAACTGGTTAAAACGGCGATCGCCTTTGAGCAACCAATAAATCACCATCACTTTCCAACGACCGGAGACCAGGTCGAGTGTCTGCTCCGTTGGACAACCGATTTCTTTGCCACGTGCAGTATCCTCCTGGACCGTACTTGAAAGTTGTTCAGACGAACCTATACTACCTTTCAACATGACATGAGCGAAAGGCCCGAGCCATCGCATCGAGAAAGGAGCAGCCATGAAGAAAATTGCCGACATTCTTCGATCTGACGGGAGTCATTGGGTCGGGGATGGGTTCCCCGTCCGATCGCTGTTTTCATACCACCACGACAGTGCGGCCATCAGCCCGTTCTTGCTGTTTGATTATGCGGGTCCGCATCGGTTCGATCCTACCGACCGTCCACGAGGCGTGGGACAACACCCGCATCGCGGCTTTGAAACCGTGACTATCGTCTATGACGGAGAAGTCGCCCATCGCGATTCGGCCGGGAATGGCGGGATCATCGGACCCGGCGACGTCCAATGGATGACCGCCGCCCGCGGCATCATCCATGAGGAATTCCACTCGCCGAACTACAGCAAAACAGGAGGCCCCTTCCGCATGGTCCAGCTGTGGGTCAATCTTCCAGCAAAGGACAAAATGAGCCCTCCCGGCTACCAGGCCATCACCAGCGCGCGATATTCCAGTCGTTCCCGTGAACGGAGGAACGGCACGAATCATCGCGGGAGAATTCCACGGTGTCCGTGGACCGGCTCGCACGTTTACACCCGTCAACCTCTGGGATCTGCGCCCTCGATCCAGCCGCCGATCTCACGCTTGACCTTCCCGAAGGGCACAACGCCATGATGGCGGTGCTCTCCGGGAGCGTTCTCATCAATGGCACGCAGACCGCAGTTGAAGCGGAGATTGTTCGGTTTGAGCGCGGCGGGAGCAACATCGCTATCCACGCTGAACGCGAGGCAATCGTGCTCGTTCTGACAGGCGAGCCCATCGACGAGCCTGTGGTTGGGTACGGCCCGTTCGTCATGAACAGCCAGGCAGAAATTCGGCAGGCCGCGGATGATTTCAACAGTGGCCGCTTCGGCCAAGTGGCTTCGTCTCAACCGCTCGCTCAATAAGCTCGACGGACCTGAGCCAGGGCATGATCCGAGGCGACAGGTAGGCGGCCGCGTATGCAATACTGAGACGACTCGTCATGCAACTGGGCGGGTGATGCCGAGTTTCTGCATTTTGGATTGAAGAGTCGTTCGCTTCAGCCCTAACCGCGTCGCGGCACCCTCTGGACCACCGATGATCCATTTTGTGTCGTGTAGCGCGCGCAAGATCTGCTCACGCTCGGCATCTTCCAGTGTTGTGGTGGCACTGGGGAGGTGACCTGCCGTCTGGAGTTCCCCGATGGGCACCTGCAGATCCGTCCCTTGCGTGAGAATGACGGAACGTTCCACGAGATTCTCCAGTTCACGAATGTTCCCCGGCCAGGCATACCGGGAGAGCACATCGAGCGTTTTGGCGGGAACCGTCTGGATATTCCTTTTCATCCGAACGGCATAGTGCTGCGTGAAATAGCGAACCAAGATGGGAATATCTTCACGGCGCTCACGCAACGGTGGCGCAGTGATTGGGAAGACATTCAATCGGTAATACAAGTCGCTTCGAAACTGATTGACCTCCACCAACCGCTTCAGATCTCTATTGGTTGCGGCAATCAAGCGAACGCTGACCTGTATGGTCTTGGTGCTGCCGAGCCGCTCAAACTCTTGCTCCTGTAGCACGCGAAGCAGTTTGGACTGCAGTTCCAACGGGATTTCTCCCACTTCGTCGAGGAAAATCGTGCCCTTATCGGCCAGCTCGAACCGACCAGCCTTTTGGGAAATGGCCCCAGTGAAGGCTCCACGTTCATGTCCAAAGAGCTCGCTCTCCAATAGTCCGGTTGGAATAGCCGCACAATTCAGCTTCACGAACGTACGCTCGTGGCGGCCGCTGAGTCGATGGATGGCCCTGGCAATGAGTTCCTTGCCGGTCCCCGTTTCTCCTTGAATCAAGACGGTCGAATCGGTTGGGGCCACGACTTCGACTTCCTTCAGCACATTCCTCAAGGCTGCACTGTCCCCGATGATATCGTCAAACCCATGTTCGAACCGAAGCTCTTCTTCAAGGTAGAGCTTCTCTTTCGCTAACTTGTCTTTGAGTTCGGCAATTTGCTGGAAAGCCAGGGCATTTTCGACGGTGACGGCCACTTGTTTGGCCACTTGCTGGAGGAATTCCACATCCGAATCGCTATAGGCCTCTCGTTGCAAGCTTAAGAATCCCATGGCACCCAACCGCCCTCGCGCCGTGGTCAGCGGAACAAAGCAAAATGACTCCGTCCCATCTTCCCTCATTTGGCCAATAACCGTTGACCACCGACGCTCCTCCGTTACCTTGGGCACAAGGAGCGGCTGTTGTTGCTGCCAGACCAAACCGGCAGGGCAGTCATCGATTGGGACCTCATGGCCCCCCACGAGATCCGCCGGCACATTCGCCTGAATGGTATGCAGCCGCATCAGTTTCTTGATGGGGTCATAGAGGGAGAGGTCGACAAAATTCACCTGCACGACCCGAGGGAGTCGATGGGCGAGATCGCGAAACAGTTGATCGAGGTCACGCTGTGCGGAGATCGCCTGCGCGACCTCGAGGAGCGCCTGGTAGCGCTCCGCGAGATCCTCACAGGGAGAAATGCCCTGCCTATCCATAGTCTGGCAGTATGAACCATCTACAGGCAATGGCTCAAGAGCTCACGGCAGACAAGCGAGTCCTGTCTATGACGCGCTCGACGTCGTCAGAGCGTCTGGTGCGTCCCGTCACAGAACGGCGGAGTCTTTGTGTGTTTGCACTGGCACAACGCGACGTCTTTCTTTGCATCCACGGTGAACTCAACCGGTTCAAATCCGGTTCCTTCGTGTGACCCGTCACAAAACGGCTGGTCCCGCGACCGCCCGCAGGAACACCAGTAGTAGGTTCCAGGGTCCAGCGAAACCACAGCCGGCTGCTTTGCTGCAATGCGTGGTTGTCCCATGAGCACTCCTCCCTCCGAGATGGTTGAGATGAGATCGCGCTGCTGAGTATATCCTTTCGCCATAGAGTTTCGCACGTCCCGTAGTGGCGGCATTATTCGCCTCGTCTATGGTATTTTGGTCCCCCGGTCTTGTCGCCTTGCTACCGGTCGGCCACGGCAGGTCAATCGCGAAGAGAGTGTGCTTAAGAGGCGTTACGTGCAGCCTGATCCCGTATTCTTTCAAGATCTTGCCATTGTATTCCTTGCGGCTGTCGCAGGTGGCGTACTCGCTCGGCTTGCCGGGCAGCCATTGATCCTTGGCTACGTGCTAGGCGGGATCGCCATCGGTCCGTTTACCCCGGGACCTATTATCTCGGGATCTCACACGTTCGATCTCTTTGCGGAGATCGGCGTCATTCTCTTGATGTTTTCGATCGGACTTGAGTTTTCCGTGAAGGACCTGATGGGCGTCAAATGGGTCGCTCTCGCCGGCGGACCGCTGGGGATCCTCATGGCCATCGGATTGGCAGTCGTGACGGGGAGCCTGATCGGGTGGTCTATGACCCAAAGTATCGTGATCGGAGCGGTCATTTCCATAGCGAGCACCATGGTACTCGCCCGTATGCTCGTCGATCGGGGTGAACTTCGTACAAAGCACGGACGAGTGATGATTGGCATCGCATTGGTCGAAGACGTGGCCGTCGTAGCCATGACGGTGCTCATGCCTGCTCTCGGAGAGTTTGACTCGGGACGATTGCTCGTGATCGGTCAAGCCTTGGCAAAAGCGCTCTTGATTCTCGTGCCGGTGGGATACTTGGGCGCGAAAGTCATCCCGCCGATCATGACACACGTCGCCAGAACCCAGAACCAGGAACTGTTCCTACTCGTCACCCTGGCAATCAGCCTTGGGACCGCCGCCGTCACGCAGATGATCGGACTCTCCCTCGCTTTGGGGGCCTTCCTAGCGGGCCTCATAATCAGCGCATCTGGGTATGGCCACGAGACCTTGGCCCGGTTGCTCTCGCTCCGTGATGCCTTCGTCGCGCTCTTCTTCGTGACCATCGGTATTTTGATTGACCCACGCGTGATCATCAATAACCTTTCTCTGCTTGTCACAATGGTTGGCTTGATCGTGGGCGGGATGTTCGTGATTTGGACGACCGTCGTGCGATTGTTCGGCTACTCTTGGACCACGGCATTCTTGGCAGGGATCGGCCTCACTCAGATCGGCGAATTTTCGTTTGTCCTTGTGCAGGTCGCCAAAGCGGCCGGCCATGTCGGCGAGGAAGTGTACAATGCGACGCTTGCGGCTTCTGTCATCACGATTCTCATGAATGCGGCTCTTGTGAGGTATGTGCCCGGCTGGTTCGTCCAGCGGCGTCTCGACCATACTCCGCACGAGGCAGCGCATCGGCCACTGGAAGGCGAACCGCTCCGGCACCATGTCGTCCTGTGCGGATTTGGACGAGTCGGCAGCTCCCTCGGGAAAGCGTTAGAGATCTTCAATCTTCCGTATGTAGTCATCGATCGAGATCCAGACATCGTTCGCCGGCTACAGAGCCGAGGCACAGCCTGTCTATATGGCGATGCCTCGCATCGCGAACTACTCGTGAAGGCCGGAGCGGCGGATGCGTCTCTGATCATCGTGGCACTCCCTGAAATTGAGCCAGCTGCGCTGACGGTGCGTCGCATCCGCGACCTCAATCCAAAAGTCCCGATTTTAGCCCGGGCGCATGGACTCGCGGAAGCGGAACGACTCGGTGCACTTGGCGCGACTGAAGTTATTCAGCCAGAAGTCGAGGCGTCAGCGACATTGATCCGGCATGCCTTGACCTGGTTCGGGGTTCCGAAGGACCGCATTCTGGACTACGTGGTTCAGTACCGGCAGTCCATGGAAAGAAAACGGACAAGTTAAACGAGCACAACGCGCATCCGCCCGACTCCAATCACCGCTGCTTGCTTGCGTCATTCCACCTCGATCCTGACTACCGCTTCGGCGCCCAATGCGTCATGATCGTGGCTCGCCGCCACAAGCTTAATCTCGTGTGAGCCGCGCGTGAGTCCCTTGAGCACGCCTTTAAACCCTTTCTGATATTCTCCGTCCACATAACAATGGATGTGTGTGGCCTGACTGTCTTTTGACAGCCTGTAGCGCACTTCGATGGAATCCCCTTTGATCACCGCGCCCTGCGCCGGACTCACGATCGTGAGTCGGCTGCCGTCGGCATCGGCTGCCCGACCATCCACGCCGATTCCCAATGACAACAGGCCGAAGAACACTGACATCACAATGATACGAATCATTTCGCACCTCTTTGAATGATAATCGGCAACTTCCATCGAGTGATCAATTCTCACCGTTGACCAGACTCGTACCTGGCTTCGGCCCTCTTTCATTGCAGTATCAGTCGCCCGTCTTCATTGCTCCGTTCATCCTGCGTACAGCATTCCTGAGGATGGCAAACCGCAGCGCATCCCCTCGCACAAGCATATCTCCATAGTCGCCTCCTATCGGCGATGAAGCTTTCGTGCTCTTTACTCATCGAAAGCATCAGAGCCTCTGTGTCAGAGATACAGCGGTTTAATCGGCGACACAACCGCGGCCGGATTGTTTTTCCACACCGACTCATCGGCGTCGACATAGAGTTCCACTTCATTACCGTCGGGATCTTTGAGATAGAGACTCTGGCTCACCGTATGATCGCTCATGCCGTCGATGGAGATCCCCGCTTGCTCCAACTCTCGCTTGGCCTGACGCAGCTCATCAAGGCTGTCTCCGACTTTGATCCCGATATGATAGAGCCCACGCCGTCTCCCCGCCGGAGGCCCTGGAACATCGCCGACCTGGATCAGAAGTAGTTCATGATGTGTTCGCCCGGACGTCAGTGCAGCGGCCGCTCCATTGAAGATCCGGCCGACTTCTTTGAAGCCTAATAGGTCTCGATAGAAAACGAGTGATCGTTCCAGATCCTTCACGTAGAAGACGACATGGCCAAGGTAATGGGCTCTCATATCAGCCTTTCCTTAGGACAGATTGTTCGATAGTGGCAACGAAGTCGCTTGTGGATTCATACCGACCCCTTTAATTCCACTTGTAACTCCACATGTTCGTCAGTAGCTATTTCAACTGTCGCTGGCGCTCGCGAAATGCCGCCACCTTGGCTCGATTGCCGCACACGGACGCGCTGCAAAACCTCCGCCGATGTGCTTTTGTACGATCATAAAACCAGAGAGTACAATTCGGATTCGCACAGCGTTTGATCAAAGATTGACTATCATCGACCACTAATTCCGCGATAGATTGTGCAACCGGCACGAGCAACTGCCGTACCTGCGTATATTCACGTCTTTCTCGCAGCACCAGATGCCTGTCGAACTCTTCCAGTTGGCGGTAAGAACAGTCCATTGCCAAAATCTGATTAAGCTTTGCGATTTTTTGGGAGGCTTGCCGACGCGCATGCGTACCGATCAACTTCGTGATCACTTGCCGAAACCATGCCCTCAACTCCCTCGCCTCGCTCGCCGCTCGATCCAAAGCCGGTCTCCCGAATCTATCCAGCAACTCCTGCGCTTCGGAGGGATCCAGCAATCCGGCATCGGTCAGCCATGTCACGAACGCGATGCCATCGGATATAGACTCGATCGATTCGCCACGTGGCGCGGCAATGGTGTTCAGGAAATCCAGCGCCAGATGGTTACCGATGAAAAATGCTTTATCTGACATCTGGGCGCACTCCCTTATAAATAATACGCCGAGCCGTTCCGATCGCGAACAATCGGCGGCGATGAGCCCTCCTAATGTAATCACTTACACGCCGGTTGACAAGTTAGGAGGCATGTGTAACTATATAAACGTGATTTATAAAGTTACATCAACCAAGGAGGATTCCATGAATGCTAAGACCATCTTGATTACTGGCGCAAGCAGTGGCTTTGGTCGTGACACTGCCCTCACCCTCGGACGCGAAGGCTACAGAGTGTACGCCTCGATGCGAGAGCCTACTGGCTGCAACCGCAACAAGGCTGAGTCATTGGTGTCCGAAGCTACGAAAGAAAAGCTGCCGCTCAAGATCATCGAACTGGATGTCACCTCGACGGATTCGGTGAACCGGGCCGTCGCGGGCATTGTTGCTGAAGCAGGTCGCGTTGATGTGCTGATCAACAACGCCGGATACGCTACCGCAGGGGTGAGCGAAGGTTTCACCGATGCACAGGTGATAAAGCAATTCGACGTTAATGTGGTGGGAGTCCAGCGCATGCTGCGCGCTGTGCTGCCGCATATGAGAAAACAAAAAGACGGATTGGTGATCAACGTCGGTTCCATCCTGGGCCGGGTCACGTTCCCCTTCTTCGGTATTTACGGCGCCACCAAGTTTGCCGTTGAAGCCCTTACCGAGTCATATCGCTATGAGGTGTCGCAGTTAGGTGTGGACGTAGTGCTGGTACAGCCCAGTGCGTATCCAACCAATATGTATAGCAGCGTGCAATTTCCATCCGATACGACGCCTGTCGGTGGATATGGCGTAATCGGCGAAATTCCGGGCGCAATGTTCAATCATTTCATGACCCTGTTCAAAGCCACCACTGCGCCGAATCCGCATGATGTAGGGCAGGCAATTGCCAAGCTGGTTGCACAACCCAAGGGCCAACGCCAGGCTCGAACGGTGGTGGGCACCGATTTTGGCTCCGCCACGGTCAATCAGCAGACCGAACTCGTGCAAACAGGCGTGATAAAGACGCTGGGCCTTGATCACTTGGCAAGGGTCATCTAACTTAAACGGGCATCGCCTCTAAAAACGTAAGGAGAGATATCATGCCGATGGAAAAAAATGAGTTGACGATGAGAGAGTTAGTCTTTGCAATGGAATTTAGGGGCAAGGCAGCGCCTGTAGAGGGTAAAGAAAATGCCCTCAAAGCGAGACTGGCTGGGAGAGGCCCCCGGAACGAGACTGTGATATTCGAGTCCCAGGTTCTTCTGAGCGGGGAGACGTTCAACGAGATCGGGAGTATCGATTACGGCGGACACGGCAGATTGGAATTCGAGACCGTCGGAGGCGGACACTTGGGGCCCAGCCCAGTCGCCGGACTACAATCGGGTGTCGTCAGTTGGAGAATTGCCAAGGGAGAAGGCGAGTTCGTAGGTGCCGAAGGGTATATCACCTCCAACTTTATCGTCTCCGCCGACGGCGATGTAACGGACAACCAATACATTAGGATGTTTATCCCCCGATAG
>CAWKLH010000005.1:0-20351 GCA_963850405.1 Nitrospirota bacterium | reverse complement strand
CTACGCCACCTTCTTCCCATCAAGCACTTCACGAACTCTTTGGGTCAATACATGAGGCGTGAACGGTTTCTGGAGAAAGGCCGTGTCCCGTTTGACCCCACCCTGTTCGAATACCGGATGATCGGGGTAGCCGGACATGTACAAAACCTTGATCTCGGGTCGCACAACCGTCAGTTTTTCTGCGACCTCCGGCCCGCTCATTTGCGGCATCGCGACATCCGTCAGCAACAAATGGATCGGGCCCGGATGCTTCGCGCCGGCCAGAGCACGTTCGATGCCGTGACGCGCGACCAACACCTCGTAGCCGCTCAGACGAAGCGCTTCCTGTACAAGCCCGCGCACCGAGGGGTCGTCCTCGACCACGAGGATCGTTTCTCGCCCATCGCTCTGCCGACCGTTTCACTGGCGATCGGCGCGCCTTGTGCGGTCTCCTTCACTTTCGGAAACAGATCTTGCCTGTGCCCGTCCCGGCTTGCTCTCGATCCCGATCGTGCCACCGCTTTGTTTCACGATACCGTACACGGTAGACAACCCGAGACCCGTGCCCTTTCCTTTTTCCTTGGTGGTGAAAAATGGCTCGAATAAGTGCGATTGGGTTTCTTCGCTCATTCCCTGGCCAGTGTCCCTGATCGACAAGAGCACGTAGGCTCCCTCGTCGAGCATCATGGTTTCACGCCGAGGTCCTTTCCCGATCGTGACATTTCGAGTCTGGATGGTCAGCTGACCACCTGTCGGCATGGCGTCTCGAGCATTCACGGCCAGATTCATGATCACTTGCTCGATCTGCCCTGGATCAGCCTTGATCGATCCCAGCTGTGGATCGAGGTCCGCACAGAGTTCAACAATATCCTCGCCTAGCAGCCGCCGCAACATCCCGTCCATGTTCATGACAAGCGCGTTCAGATCCACGATCTTGGTCGCCACAAATTGCCGGCGGCTGAATGCCAGGAGTTGATGGTTAGGCCGGCGGCACGATCGGCGGCCTTTTTGACTTCTTCCATTTCACGTCGCGCGGGATCCGCCTGCGCCAAGCGACTCAGGATCAACTCGCTGTATCCACGAATCACCGTCAAAAGATTGTTAAAATCGTGGGCGACACCGCCAGCGAGCCGCCCCACGGCCTCCATCTTCTGCGCTTGACGCAGTTGCGCTTCCGTCAGGCGCAATGCCTCTTGCGCGCTCGTGCGTTCACCGAATTGCCCGATTTTCAGGCCGACATCGGTGATCATACTGAGCAGCTCGCTATCCGGCTCATGGACTTGATGGCTGAAGAACTCAATGACGCCCTCGATTTCACCCCCGATACAAATCGGAAACCCGAAGGCGCCATGAAGCCCGGTTTTGGCCGCCAACTCCGCACGAACAAAGGTAGGATCGAGTGTCACATCTGTAATCCACACCGGTTGCCCGCTTTTCCAAATTCGACCCGGCAATCCGACCCCCGGTTTGAATGTCTGGGTCTGCATCTGTGCGATGAACTCATCCGCGGCAAACGTTGCGACTCGCCAGTAATCGAGGCACCGCAACGTGCCCGATTGTTTATCCAGTCTCCAAAATACCCCGAGATCCCATTCGAGACTCTCGCCGACCGCTTGAATGATTTTCGGCACCGCTTCTTCGAGTCGCACGGCCTCCGACAGGACACGCGTCACCGCATATTGAGAGGCCAGCCGTCGTTCGGCCCGACGACGATCCGTAATGTCGCGCACAAACGCGCTGAAGATATACGCTTCACCGATACGGGCCGGCGAGACGGCAAGCTCGACCGGAAACTCGTGGCCTTCCTTATGTCGCGCGGAGATCTCAATTCGACGATTCAACACTGGACCAACTCCGGTCTTGAGATACTCTCGAATCCCTTGCGCGTGGGCTTCCCGATCACGTTCAGGGATGATCGTGTCTGAAAGCAATTTCCCCATCGCCTCCTCGCGGGTCCATCCAAAGATCGCTGTCGCTTGGGCATTCCATTCAGTCACAATTCCGGCGGCATCAATAGTGATGACTCCATCGAGCGCCGTATCGACGATCGCTCGATTGCGTTCCTGACTCTGTAACAACGCCGCCTCGGCGGCCCGTGCCCAGGCACTTTCCTGTTGAGCCTGCCGATACTCCGCTCGCAATCGGATCGTCGACCACAACAGCAATCCCAGCAACGGGAGCCAGACGGCCGCCACGATGCTACGTTCAACATGGCCGAGCAGGAAGGTCCCCACGCCGAGAATAAACAGCGTGATCAAGACCATCACAAACGTCAACCACTCATATCGGCGTGTCGTTGAGGCGGTTCGCTCTTCTGGTTGGGTCATGCGGTCATCCTTGTGATCACCCACGTGTTCAGAATCGCGGATGGATGGTAGGCCAACTTGGCCGCACGGAGTCCCGGAAGACCGGCATCATCCATGGCATTGATAGAGACCGCCCCTTGTGCCATGGCGGTTCGACAAGTTTCGCGGAAGACCCACTGAGCCAGACCAGGGATAGAACGGTCCGCGACCTCCAATAAGATGCACCAAGTTTGCGGCGTCACCCAGTAGCCAAAGGTATAGGCGGCAATGTCATCGTTGACTCTCACGACGGTCCCTGACAAGCCAATCTGTTCATACTGGTGCAAGACGAGCCTATGGGCCATTTCCGCATCCTCCAAAAGCAGCTTTCCTATCTGATCGAGATGGCCATTCCGCTTTTGATCCGCCCATCGCCCATAGAGACGCACGCAGTCAGCCTGAAAGTCAGCACGATACGGCTCGACTGTGAGCGTCTGTTCGCGGGTCGCACGATTGCAGAGCGACCGTTGGGATTTATAGTGGTCTCCTGCCAAGACCGCTAGCGCCCCGACGGGGTAGAGATAGTCGCCATCTTTCTGACGGAATTGAATCTTGCCGCACTCCAGTAGTTGCCGTTGTGACTCCATCACATTTTCGATTCGACTCACTGGCGACGGCCCGTTCCACGACCGCATCATCAGGAACGCCTGCTCCACGGCTTGATCCAGGGGGCCAGCCCCAAGCGGGGGCAGTGGCATGAACCATCCATCCGGAGACTTGGCAAACAGAAACAGCGTGTGATCGAACTCCATCCACCAGTAGGGAAGCAGCGATGTCCATATATAATGGTAGGGAAATGCAAAAGCGGCGGGCGTATCATGGCCAATCACGTGAGCACGCTCAAGCGCCTTCGCGAACTGCGGCGCGTCCAACAGCGTCAGTGGACGGAACTGGGGATCAACGCGCTCAGGAACAAGACGAGCCGTGAGGTGCGGAAGCGCCTTGAGTACGATCACATCGTCCTGAAAGCGACCGATGAGACGAGGGTGTGCCACAATCTGCTCAACAATCGTCTTATCCGTCAGAGACATCGCGACACGTTCCCCGTACTCTCGAATGGCACGTGATGGCGCGTCGCGCATGAATGGACATTTGGAATCCCACCCAAGCAGGACTTCCCGACCCGACGCATCCCACATCAACGCCAGCGGATACAGTTGACAGTCCAATGGGCGAACGTCATAAATTCCACACCGGCCCGACTGCGAATCAAACGCGGGACAGAGATACCCTTCGTCCATCGGATTCTTGACAAGATCGACCTGCGAGCCGGACCTATCGGAAAAGAACGAATCAGGCACTCCATGTGCCACTGCATCGGCGATTTCTTGACCGGTAAAGTAGGGACGAAGAAAACTGTCGGCTTCCGGAAAACGACAGCACACATCACAACGAACACACGCTGAATCCGGAACCAGCTGAGGCAGAACCCTCATCGTCTGTTTGGAGTCCACTGTCCTGAGGTCCATCGAGCTCCAATCATACGATGCATGCCGAACGGTGGCAAGGAAGGTTTGCTTCCGATCATCTCGCACTCTGTCCGCATTGCACCAGATCTATCCCCCCGAGAAGTCCGCTGCCCCCTTGTCGGTCGCTGATGTGCGTGCTAGCATTGCACCCTTTGCACCATTCCGATGCCGCACTCCCGCCAGGCCGGAACGCGCACGAAGGGGTTTTCATTGGCACAGACTGACGCCTCCTGTCCGACACTCTCGCCTGAGGCAGCCCACGACCGCTGCGCGACTATTCGCGAGCAGTTGTGTCGCGCAAACTTGTTCGGATCTCCATCCACCGTGCCCCTACAAGGCTCCGCTTCGGACCTACAGGCGGTGACCTCCTGGCGAGTCAGTCCCTGCCCCTTGTATCTGTCATCTGAGCAGCTGCGGTTCTTCACCGATTTGGGGCCACACCTGCTGTCGTTCTATCGAGGATTGAATCGGCTGTACACCGAAAGCGTCAAAGGAATTCGACCGACCTGGGTCGCAGGCTACCTCGATCAGGGCAAGCCGGCTGCATTAGTGCAATACAGCCGGATGAAACGATTTCGCGATACCCTGCCCGCTGTTATCAGGCCCGATATTATCCCCACACAAGACGGCATGATGATCACCGAGCTGGATTCGGTTCCAGGAGGGATCGGGCTCACCGCCTGTCTGTCTCGCATCTATCACGATCTCAATGGCGATCATGCGCAGATCATCGGAGGGCCGCACGGCATGATCCGAGGATTTGCTCGCATGCTACGTTCTCTCCAAGGCCAGCAAGGAGGGTGCATCGCGATTCTGGTCTCCGACGAATCGAAAGACTATCGGCCGGAAATGTCCTGGTTGGCCGCTCAGCTCCGCGAAGAGGGATTGTCCGTCTGGTGTGTCGAACCACGCGAAATTCGGTTTACGGAGGACGGACTTCGCCTCCACACCGACGGACGCGAGCAGGCGATCAGCGTTCTCTATCGCTTTTATGAGCTGTTCGACTTGTTGAATATTCCCAAAGCTGAACTGGTCCAATATGCCGCAAAGAAAGGTCGGGTCTCCGTGACACCTCCCTATAAGCCGGCACTAGAGGAAAAATCGGCCTTCGCCCTGCTCCACCATCCGATCCTCCGCCCCTTTTGGGAAACAGAACTCGGTACAGACTGCCTGCTGCATTTGACCACGATCATGCCGAAAACCTGGCTGCTTGACCCGACACCGCTTCCTGCGATCGCGACGATTCCAGACCTGTATATAGGGAACCGTCCGGTGGCGAACTGGGCCGAACTAGAAAGGGCGACACAGAAGGAACGCCAGTTTGTCATCAAGCCTTCCGGCTTTTCGGAACTGGCGTGGGGGAGCCGAGGTGTGACGATCGGGCATGACATGCCCCAGGTCGAATGGGTCGAGGCGCTTCGGAAAGCTCTTGTCGCCTTCCCAACCACCCCCTATATCCTGCAAGAATTCCACAAGGGTCGGTTGTTTGAGATGGACTTTATGGATGAGCACCAACACGCCATGGTACACATGTCAGGCCGGGCGCGACTCTCCCCTTATTACTTTGTTTCGGAGGGAAGCGTTGAGCTCGCTGGGATCCTGGCCACCATCTGTCCAGCCGACAAGAAGATACTCCATGGCATGAAAGACGCGATTATGGTCCCTTGCGCCCTTCGACAGGACGACAGAGACGGGCCTCGCCCGATTAAACCGTAAATGGCCGTTTCACTTTCTCCTGTATTCCTGGTAGCCTGTATCAATCGTGGCTATGACTCTTTACCATGTCGACTGGTGCCCTGACTGTGTAGTGGTTCGCCGAAAACTGGCCGACTTGGGGCTGACCTATGAAGATGTCATCGTGCCCGACAGCAGACGCATGCGCACGCAAGTTCATGAGGTATCCGGCCAATATTATGTACCAGTCCTCAAGGACGGCGATCTCGTGCTGACGGAAACCGCCGACATTCTGGCCTATCTAGACGAGCGGTCTCACACCGACCAGGCTGGAACCGCAGCAACAACCGAGTTTCAGTCGCAAGCCCGCACGACACCCGATGTGGTGGGCGAAGACGACGACCACCCTTCTTGCCGAATCAATTGACCACCTAAAGGACGACACATGGAAGACTGGCAACAGATCCTCGCCAAAAGTATCGTCAAGCCAAAGGACCTCGCTGAACGATTTGGCCTCGATGAGAAAGAAATAGCAGCGATCGTTGGCCCCTATCCGATGCGGATTACTCCGACGGTACTGGAGACGATCAAATCGAAGGACGATGCCATCTGGAAGCAGGTCGTCCCCGAAATCGCGGAGTTGGCCGACATCGACGCAGAGGACGATCCACTGGAAGAAGATCTCATGAGCCCGGTTCCCCATCTGGTCCACCGATATCCAGATCGGGTGCTGCTCATGGTCACCAATCAATGCCCGATCTACTGCCGGTTCTGTACCAGAAAGCGATTGGTGGGCAAACCGGGTTTCCTGAAAAAGGGCGAGTTGGACCGCGCGATCCAGTATCTTCGTGAGCATACGGAAGTGCGTGATGTCATCCTATCAGGAGGCGACCCACTGCTGCTCCCCGACTATCTCCTCGAACGCATCTTCAAGGCTCTGCGGACCATTCCTCACCTCGAACTCATCCGCATCGGATCGCGCGTCCCAGGGACCTTGCCGCAACGCATCACGCCCAAGCTCTGCGAGATGGTGAAAAAGTATCATCCTATTTACATGAACTTGCATTTCAACCACCCAGACGAACTTACCCCTGAAGTTAAGGCTGCCTGCGGCATGCTAGCGGATGCCGGCATCCCACTGGGCGCCCAAACGGTGCTTCTCAAAGGCGTCAATGATGATCCGGAGATCATGAAACGCCTCGTCCATCAGCTGCTCCTTGCGCGGGTGAAGCCCTATTATCTCTATCAGGCTGACTTGACCAAGGGAACGAATCATTTCCGGACAACCGTCGAAACGGGGCTGAATATCATCAAGGCGCTCCAAGGCCATACGAGTGGAATGGCCGTGCCTCATTTCGTCATCGATGCGCCGGGGGGCGGTGGCAAGATTCCGCTGCTACCAGACAACTACGTGGTCCATCTGGATGAGGACGGGGCGATCCTCCGGAATTATGAGGGCAAGACGTTCCATTATCCCCAGCCAAAGACTGACAACCGACGGGAACTTCCGATGGTCGGTGTAGGCTCCTCGCTCGATACTGCAGAAGAAGCCTATGTGACATGTGGTGACAGCTACCCTGATCGCGACGGCTATGCCGCCTGGGGGAACAGCTGTGGCGGAGATGCGGACGACCTGTGACCACTCACTCATCCCGAGCCGGCATCCTCCCCTATCAAGACATCAAACGCTTGATCGCAAGCCGAGCCATCAGCGCCTCTCCGACCGTCGAGGGACGGCAGATCCAGCCAGCCAGCCTTGATCTCCGCCTTGGCCGGAAAGCCTATCGACTGATCAGCAGCTTCTTGCCAGAACTGTCGGCCATTTCCTCGCGTCTGAACGTGCTAGATTTTTACCAGTCGGACCTTGTGATGTACGAGATGGATCTGACCGACGGAGCGATTCTGGAGAAGGGGCATGTGTATCTCGTTCCATTGCTGGAACAGCTGGCCCTCCCGAAGACGATCCGCGCACGGGCGAATCCAAAGAGCACGACCGGTCGTCTGGATGTCTTTACCCGCGTGGTGACGGATCTCACGTCCGGATTCGATGAAATTCGTGCTGGCTATCAAGGCCAGCTCTTCCTGGAGGTCGTCCCACGCTCATTTGCCATCAAAGTTCGCACGGGGCAGTCATTGAACCAAATCCGGTTTGTGCATGGCAAAGCCACGGTGCCGGACCGAACGCTTCAGGCCCTTCATCGGAACACACCATTGCTGTACCATAATGTGGATGCCCCGAAGACCGTCGGCAGCCGAGACTTTCGTGTTGAGCGTGGATTGTTCCTTCGCATTGACCTCGCCGGCACGGATCAGAGAGACTCCTGTATCATCGGGTACCGTGCAAAGAAGAACAGCCACGTCATCGATCTGGAGAAAGTCGGCCATTATGCGGCGGCTGACTTTTGGGAGCCGCTCCACCGCCATCGCCACGACAGCTTGTTATTGGAACCTGAAGAGTTTTATATCCTGGCCTCGAAGGAGCGCATTCGCGTGCCGGCCGGCTACGCCGCCGAAATGGTGGCCTACGAAGCGGCCTGCGGGGAGCTCCGGACTCACTATGCGGGGTTTTTCGACCCTGGATTCGGGTATGGATCGAAGGGAGAGATCACCGGCACACAAGTTGTGCTGGAAGTTCGTCCACACGACGTGCCATTCTTGATCCATGACGGACAGACCTTCTTCAAGGTCGTCTATGACAGGATGATGGGCATGCCGACACAGCTCTATGGATCCTCGTTGGGATCTTCCTATCAACGACAGACCTTATCGCTCAGTAAACATTTTAAAGTCTAACTATGGCTCCATCCGATCTACCACCGCCTCACAACGAATCGCTGGCCTCGTCACGTCCGACCGAACCGGAAGAACAAGGGGCGGGAAACGAGCATCAGATCCACGTCATCGGCTTGATGGTCGGAACCGCGCTGATGTTTATCGGCTTCCTCAATGTGTTTCTGTCCATCAGCGGCGGCTTTGAAATCAATCTGGTTCCCTTTCTTATCTATTTTGGCGGACTGGCGATATGGGCCAATGCGGCCATTGAAACTCCGACCTTCCGGTATGGAGTTATGGCCCTTGCCATCACCTTAGCCTTGGGCCTTTTCCAGTATGGGGAAGTTCTGTTTTGGCACAAACAGGTCCTCTTCTGGGTCACCATCATCATCGTGATGTACTTCATGTTCGTCGAACCTAAGAAACCCACAACGTGATCTCTGATGGCGATTACTGTCGTCATTCCAACCTTAAACGAAGAAAAGAACCTCCCACGAACTCTTGCGCGCCTATCAACGGCTGCCCTGAGGGAGATCATCATCGTTGACGGCGGCAGCACCGATAGCACCGTCAGCCTCGCTGAAGAATTTTGCGCCCGTACGCTCAATGCCCGCATCATGACGTCGTCACGAGGGCGCGCGCGCCAAATGAACGAAGGGGCAAAAGCCAGCCAGGGGGAGATCTTACTCTTCCTGCATGCCGACACACAGTTGCCGGCACAAGCCGGACCAATCATAGAATTAGCCTTGAGCAAGCACCCCGCAGCTGTGGGCGGGCGTTTCAACGTCCGATTCGACAACCCCTCGGCTTGGGGCCGAGTCATCAGTTTCTTTATGAATCGCCGGTCGCGCGTGACGGGCATCGCGACCGGCGACCAAGCTCTCTTTGTCCGCCGCCACGTGTTCGAACGGCTCGGAGGCTTTTCCGAGATTCCGCTGATGGAAGACATCGAATTCAGCAGTCGGCTGCAGCAAGCGGGTCGAACTGTGGCGCTCCGGGACGCTGTCGTCACCTCCTTTCGGCGGTGGGATACACAGGGCCCGCTGAGAACCATTCTCTTGATGTGGGCCCTGCGCTTCCTGTACTGGGCAGGAGTCAGCCCTCACCGGCTCAAGAACTTTTACGCCACTATCCGATGAAACCAAACCTCCTCACTCTTTACCACTCACCCCTCACCAGACAGCCCTGGTGGTTTTTGCCAAAGCGCCAATTCCTGGCCAGGTCAAGACACGCCTCTGCCCGCCGCTCACTCCCGATGAAGCCGCTACACTCCATGGGAGCTTCGTCCTTGATACCCTGGAGCGAACAAAAGCTGCTGTTGCGACGTTGAAGTTGCCAATCGATCGGTATCTGGCCTGCGCCCCGTCGGCGACTCACGTCTTCTTCAAGATTATGGAGGAACGGCAAGGCGTAAAGCTGATCGATCAAGTCGGCGATGACCTCGGTGCGCGCATGAACCAGGCTTTTCAAACACTGTTCTCGCAAGGATACCGACAGGTCGTCCTCATTGGGACGGATGTGCCGACGCTTCCGCTCGACCATGTCAAACAAGCCCTCACCGCGCTGGAAAATCATGATCTCGTGCTTGGTCCAGCGTTGGACGGAGGCTACTATCTGATCGGCCTCAAGCGGATGGCACCGAAACTCTTTACTGACATTCCCTGGTCGACCGATCAGGTCCTCAGACTCACACAGGAGAAAGCAGCGACGATCGGCCTCACGGTTTCCTTGATTCAACCGTGGCGCGACGTCGATACCCTGGCCGATCTAGAAGCCCTCATAGAAGCTTGCAACGCCGAGTCCAAGAAGCCGAAGAATGATCGGGTGTTTTCCAGCCGCACAACCGGCGTACTTCAGGCGCTCGCCAAACGACTTTGTTCGAGAGCATAATAGCGTTCCCAACCGTTCAACTAAAGGGCCACATGAACCGACACGTCGCACTTATCACCGGAGGGGCGAAAGGCATCGGGCGGGGGATCGCACTCGATCTCGCTTCCCGGCAGTGGAAGATTGCCTTCTGTTACAGAGCTAGCCAAGCTGAGGCTGAGACAACGGCGCAGGAGATCACGCAGCGAGGAGGACAAGCTCTGGCCATCCGGTGCGATGTTTCTGACCCAGTGGCGGCCAAGAACATGGTCACGCAGGTTGAAAAGGAATGGGGGCGAATCGATGTCCTGATCAATGGCGCTGGCCCCTATCATCGAATCAACCTGTTCGACGAAACCGTTGAGGGCTGGAACGATATGTTTGACGGCAACTTACATCCCATTTTCTATCTGGCTCAAGCTGTCGCACCAGGCATGAAAGCGCGAAAATCAGGTCGCATCATCAGTTTCAGCATGGCCAATGCGGACCAGATGGAAGCACAGCCCGATGTGACCGCCCACTACATTGCCAAGGCCGGCGTGCTGATCCTGACGCGTACTTTGGCGAAGTTGTTGGCCCCCTATGGCATTACCGTCAATGCCATCTCGCCCGGCTTCATCGATTCCGGCAGTGCGCCGCCACAAGAACTTGCCGCTATGACCAAACGTATTCCCGCCGGGTACATTGGAACGGTTGACGACACCGTGGCAGCTGTTCGGTATTTACTCAGCGAAGAGGCCCGTTATGTCAACGGGGCAAACATTCAGATCAGTGGAGCGTGGGGAATCTAGAAGAGGAGGACCTATGCGATCAGAGCAGGAACGTGAGGCCCATCGCCGTTTTGTTCAGGCGCTTCAACACGAACATGTGATCTGCACCAAGCCCGGTTGCGGCGGGCCGATGCAGGTGACGGATCACACCCCGCATAACGGAAAGGTCAAGAAGTATGAAGCCGACTGTGAACAATGCCATGCAGTGGAACAGATCACGGGCAAAGAAGAGCACGCGCCTCCCTGGGACATCGCTTCAATCACAATGATGGCCGAGATCCACCTACTCCATGACCAACCGACCTGCCCGTACGACGACACGCCCATTACCTTCATTTCGCTACCCAATCCCAGGCGCAAAGCTCGGTACCGCCTCCTGTGCTACTACTGCGGCCGGCACACGGAAATGAACTGGCCGCCTCGGGAAGCAAAAAGCTAATTCAACGAGTGCATCGCACCGCCTGTACCTTAACTTCAGTACGCAGCAATCGCCTTCCGAATGAACTCCCCAAGCTGGCGAAAGTAGGCCCGCCCACCCACCAGATACGTGTCGTTATGTCCGGCACCTTCGACCACATACCATTCCTTCGGCGGCTTGGCCGCGTCGAAGACCTGGCGGCCAAACTCAATGGGAATAATGTCATCCTTGTCCCCATGGATGATCAGCTTCGGAAGTGACAGCTGCGGGAGCCGGTCGATCAATCGATGCGCGGCTCCGAGGAGCCAATGCACGGGTAACCCACCATAATAGAATTTGGCCACGGCTTCGATGGAAGAAAACGATGATTCAAGGATGAGGGCGGAGGCTGGCCGTTGTGCCGCAAGTTCACCTGCGACGGAAGCTCCAAGCGATCGGCCGAACAGCACGATTCGTTCTGGACGGATCTTTCTGATTCGGGTGAGGTACTCATACGCCCCGTACGCATCCTGATAGAGTCCTTCCTCGTTTGGACTAGAGCCCTGACTCTTCCCATATCCACGATAGTCGAACAAGAAAATCGATAATCCCATCTGGTAGAGGAGCTTGAGATTGTCAAGACGGTTGATGATATTACCGGCATTGCCATGGCACCAGAGCACCACCGGACGATCGGCTGCCGCTTCGACATACCAGCCGAACAATCTCGCTCCATCGGCGGCTTGAAACCACACATCTTCAAGCGGCAATCCGCTCAGTCTTGCCCAATCTCGGTCTTGCCAAGGCTCGGGATGATAGACGAAGAACTGGTCAAGAAAGCTCACGGAGGGAGGATAACGGAACTTTTTCCGGGAAGGAAGGGATGGAAGTCTAGAAAAACGCCTGCACGCTGAACAGGACATCATTGTCCCGGTCCCGATGGTTGTACTCTAACCTGACCGTCCAATTTCTGGCCACGGTGAAGCGCGACCCAACGTACCATCGGAAATCATCAGATTTGTCACCCAACGGAAATTTCAAATAAGATCCCGTTGCCATAATCTTCCAGCGCTCTGTGAGATCGGCTAATATCCCGACCGTGCCACCACCACCCACCCGATGCAGCTCATGATAGGCCTTGCTGATGTTTGCTTCGGTTTCCGCAAAAGCGAACAGGACTTCCCGATTGAGCAACCGTAATTCCTTCGCCCCTCCGATCCCAGCGTTGAGGAGGCCGTTGCTGCAGAGCTGACAATCATTATGCCGGATGGTGTTCATTCCAATGTTGAGCTTCCAGGAGGGGGCATGGAAGACTGAGTCGATCGGCGAGAGGGACAAAAGATTCAGCAACGTCGCTCGTTCTACCCTGGTCTGATCCGCTCGATTGTAGTGCCGCACCGTGATGGAGGCCATTTCAATCTGCGCATCGGGAGTATACCCAACCTCTGGATCGAGCAAGTCGTGATAGCCGCCGCGCAAGGTCGCTTCTTCAAACGTATCGTTATTGCGCCAGCCTCCTCCGATGACTGCACGTGAGGTCTTATGGCCCAGTTCCGGCTGTTTCGCAAACGGGCGCACGGTAAACTCCTCGGATGGGATGCGAAGCTGACTGCGGGTTGTCAGAACCGTCCTATTGCGTTCCTTCCACTCCGGTTTTGGGGAGTCGCTCGTCTCAAGCCGATACCGCAAATAGTCCGATGCCAGATCGAGTACAAAGGCTTGTTTGGGAGGGGCCAGCTGGGTGAAGATCGGCGAAGCTACCTCGCTGAGGTCTTCTGTGATCCGATGAGCCAGATCTCGCTCTTCAGCGGGCAAGGACTCCCGCTTTCGTTTGATCACGGTACTGCGAGATGGCCTGTACGTGATATCTGACACCAAGCTGGGTTTTGAGACGACCAATCGAATCGTATCGGCAGGGACAGTCCACCCGATAAACTCATCCGTCAAATGCAAATCTGGATCGGCATAATCCAAGAGCGCAAGGATATGGTACGAGCAATTCTCCTTAAAAAAGAAATAGTCGAAGTAGGCATTCCCTAATTCCCACGCATGCATCAGAAATCGTCGCAATTGGTTCTCCGTGAGATTCAGGCGATATTCCCAAATATCGCGGTTTTCGATGTCTCGATACTGCTGCACCTTGAGGTAATAGGGAATCGTGGAAAAATACCCCTTATAGCTTCCAAAGATGCCTCGTATAGGATAGGCAAGGCCGGCGTTGGGAGGTACGTCCGCTGCATAGTTGATGGTATAGGCGAGAATGCGGGTCTGTTCGGTCTGGCCCTTTTGATCAACACGAAACAGGGTATGGCCGAACATGGAGGCTGGATTATTCAGAAAAGCTGAAGGGAAGATCAGAGAAATAGATTGGACCTCGAAATCCTCGTACCACCGATCAAACCGTTCACAGGAAAGCGCTGGAAGCCGAGTCGGATCAAACTGCAGTTGCTCTTTCAGCCAGTGGTACCGAGCGATGAACGCGCACTGAGCCGGCTGTCGAGAGCGACCGACCAGTTCAGCAGAGAAGAATTGTGCAAGGGTCGCCGCAAGCTCAGAAGACGGATCCGTCTTCCCATTGGAAGACAAGAAAAATCCTGGATCATCCTGCTCGCTCTCATATCCTCCCAAAAGTCCCTTCCGATAGTGCAACAGCAGGTGCCACTCACGTTGTTCGGCAAGCTTCTTTTGTTGAGCCTGCTCGATCAGCTGCGTGAGATAAACCTCATGATCGGATTGCAGTGCATTGGAAGGAGAGGGAGCTAATAAACAGGCTAGAAACGCGAGAAGAAAGACCAGCACGGCGTGAAAGAGACAGCAAGGGCCCTGACATCTCTGCCAGGGCCCCTTGTGCGAATTTAGCGTACCGATGCTTGCGCGAGGACTGGATGGCCCGCGATCGCATCATTGAGAGACTTCACCAATGCGATCGGAGAAGCTTCCCCAGCTTGAACCAGAGACGTATACCGCTCCTGGGTCAAGGCGAAGAACGCTGCGTGGCGCTCCGCTGGTACACCCATCAGCGTCGCAAGCGAGGCCAAGTGCTCGCCCTGCCCTTGAGCCATCTCGGCGCTGAGCGCCTCGAAGTTCAGCGAGGCAAACATCGTCGTCTTATGCTCGCTCATGACCTTGCCATCGTTGGTGCATCCGGAGGTTCCAAAGCTGATACCGAACGTCTGGCTGCCAAAGGTGCCGTTCGTGGTGGCCTGCAGCACTTGAGGAGCGATTTCCTTCTGCCCCTTATACTCACCCCAAGCCAACTTTCCCAATCCACAGCCCGGACCGGTGTCTGGATTTGCTGCCATCGCCAGACCCGCCTGAGCGCTGAATAGTACGGCGATAGACAATACAAGCACTTTCTTCGACATAAGTCCTCCTCCGTTAGAAATAAGTGAAGTACCCACTACCATTGCCAAAACATCGGCTCAAAGTATAACCGAATTCATCTCCGATGTTTATAAGAAAGTTCGGGTTGAAGAATAATTCACACCGATCAAACAAGCCAGATGATTATAGACAAATCACTGATGAGCGCAACAACTTTTTCTTGGCCATGAGATTGGATCGCTACTCATACTCGAGACCTGACACATGACCAACATTCCTGATTGACGGATACCACCTATATGACTATACTCGCGCTGATTGTTTATGACACCTAAGCAATCTTGCGGTCTAACTTCTATTAAGGAGGATCTATGAAGCACGCGTCCCGTTTATCCCTTGCGGTTATTGCCCTTGTCGGCCTCAGCTTGAGCGGCTGTCAGATCGTCGCCTCTCCGATGGCTGGTGTTATCTACAATGAAACCAAATACGGCGATGTCGCAACCGACGAGGCAGGAGCCACCAAAGAGGGTAAGGCCTGCGGCTCAGTCGATTCTCGGATGGGTCGCAACCGGTGATGCAAGCGTCCAGGCTGCAAAGGCTGCCGGAGGGATCACCAAAGTCGCCTCCGTGGACCACTCCGCCAAGAATATCTTGGGCATCCTCGGTGAATGGTGCACGATCGTTCGTGGTAACTAGACAGCTATAGAGTACGCTTTGGAAGGGCCTTCCGGAAATTCTCCAGAAGGCCCTTTCTTTTTTCCGCCCTCCTAACCTTCGTGAAACTGTGGGATTCGTTTCCCTCGTCCGATTGATCACTCTCCCCAGTGCGTTGCTCTGCTCCCTATGTGTCACTGACGTGGCAGTCGCAGCCGAGTTCGGAGATGTGGAACTGAGCGCCTATGCGCTGGGCAGCTGGCCTCGTGATCTGGCGATTTTCAACCAAGAGACGACGGTACCCGCCTCGATTCGAGACGGCTTCGGTGCTGGGCTGAAAGTGGGACTCTTCCCAGCTGCGCTCCGTCGAATGGTGGGCCTCGAGCTCGATTCCAACATGCACGGTGGAGCGATTTCCTTTCCCAACGTCGCCAATGGGCAGAACAATGGGGCTGGCCGCTCCAACCTACTCATCCTGAATACCACGTTCAACCTGATCCTGCGTTACCCGGGTGAGACGGTTCGTCCGTATGTCGGTATTGGCATAGGATGGTCTCACGGTACGCTCCTAAACCCGAACATTGCAGGACGAGACGATAAAGATTTCGACCAAGCCCGCGCCTTGGGACATCAGTTTCTCGGAGGGGCGCAAGTTCTCCTCAGCCCCAAGATCTTTCTGTTCGGCGAGTACCGCTATTTTTCGGCCAACTATCACTGGGAAGGTCTGGCCATGGATTTTCGTACCCACTATGGGTTGGTGGGCGTAGGACTGCGCTTTTAATACACTAGTATTTCCTGATGCCGGTTCCCCAGCAGCAGGCTGACTCCGAACTGCCGCGTCAATCCCCCACTTCACTGAACATTAGCAGAACGACTCTGAGCGATCGTGTGCAGCTGCTCCTCGCTCCATTGCTGTATTACCTGATGATCTCTATTCAGGAGACGTACACCACCATCAGCTGAATACTCCGCTTCTGAGAGTAGGTTTCCGTGTTCATCAACCAAGCGATAGCCTGTCGAACTAGCCACGATCGTGGCACGACGCTCGACAACACCAGCGCGTTCATAGATCACGGTTGCACCATCCTCCAAAGGAATCCATCGGATCGTGGTATTACCCAAGGTGGTTACCTTTGTACCGTCACTGCCTATGTTAGACGCCTTGATTGGGCTTTCCCCGGTCCAAAAATGCATCGAGTTAAAGATAAACGTGTCCAACAACGCCGAGAACATATAGGCCGGAATGATCAACATGCCGAAGAAGACGATTTCCTTCATCCATTTGTCGTTGACTTGCCCGCTGCCTTTGACATTGCTATTCCAGTGATAGACATTCTTCGTGAGATTGAACGGACCGTAGCACGCAGTACTCATCGTCATAAAACCCAGCAACACCGTCACGGCAACAATTCGACGACCAAATCTGTTCATCATCTTCTCCTTTCCCTGAATGATCACGCTGTCTCGTTCATGGTGAGAGCCTTCATCTAGCACAGTGTCTTATCGCGTACAATCGCTTCTGAGGAGACCCTTTAGGGCGAAGTAACCCGATCCTCCAACATGATATGTTTCGCCGACAGGCGAATTCCGATCGTGATCCTCCCGACCATGCGGGGCAATGTGAAGCGCTTTGGCCCCGCCGATCCGGGATTGAACAACAGCGTATCACCAAACCATTCATTCTTGGGTTGATGGGTGTGGCCAAAAATACAAATGTCTGGGCTGGTACGATCGAGAAACGCTCTTCCATCTTTGGTCAGCTTTCCCGCTTCAAACACGACATGCCGGATCGCGATGCGGAAACCATTCAGCTTGATGATTGCTTCTGTCGGAAAGCCACTCTCTTCGTACCGATCCACATTTCCGGAAACGGCAGTCACGGGAGCAATCATCTCAAGTTGTTCGATGACCGATCGTCTCCCGATATCGCCGGCATGAATAATATGATCCACGCCATAAAAATAACGCGTGATCGCTGGATCGAACAGGCTATGCGTATCGGCAATGACACCGAGACGGATCGCCCGCACAGGAATCATGCAGAGGTACTAGGCGGTGCGCCCTGCGAGGCTCGGACTTTCGTCCACTCGAATGTGAAGGGTTCGGGGTTCTGTTTCGGCATCTCTGCCAGCTGGGTCTTGAGGCGCTCGGCTCTGGCATTGCTCATCGGATGGGTGGAGAGCCATTCGACTCGTCCCTCGTCTTTTTCAGCCAACCGTTGAAAGAACGTGATCATGCCGGACGGATCGATCTTCGCGCGATAGAGCAACTCAAGACCGGTGAGATCTGCTTCCGTCTCCTGTGCTCGACCGAACTTCAGCGTCATTAGCTCAACCCCAAGCTGCTTCATCATCCCGCCCAATCCTGGCGGATTCCCCAACACAATCGACACTACGGCCACAAAGCCCAGCTGCTTGATAATGCGTTCGAGTCCGTGCCGCTGCAGCACATGGTTCAGCTCGTGCGCGAGTACCCCGGCGACCTCCTCACCACTCTCCGCTTTTTTCATCAGTCCGGTGAAGACGACGATGTAGCCGCCTGGCAGGGCAAACGCATTCACCACATCACTCTTCACGACGGTGACCTCGAAAGTGTAGGGGTTCTCCGGAATCTGGCCGGTCAGGCGATGGATCATCTCGTTGACCGCATCCACAGCTGGGCCTTCTTTCATAACATCCTGATGAGCCAGAAAGTCATGATAGGTCGACTCGCCCAGCTTCCGTTCCCACTCGACAGGAATTCGATCGACGGCGAGTTCAACCAGCACGTCACTCCCAAACCACAGTCCAAGCACGACAACCAAGAGGGCGCCTCCGACAATACTCCACACCATTCGATGCCGTTGCCGCACCTGACGGACTTGTTCGGCGGCTCGTTCAAGTGGCTGGCTCAGATGATCAGGAGCCGCTTGCCGGAAGGCACGAATCACATCGGGGCTTTTGAGGTAGAGTGTCCGCTGCCCTGTCGGCCCCACCCATGTGGCCACGAGCTGATCATGATCCAACCCTCCTGCGGAGACCGTCAGTTCGGAAAACTTCAAGGATTCAGATCGGCGCTCGACTCCATCACGATCAGGGGAAAACGTGATCGTCAGTCCATGGTCTTCGACATGAACCAGGCAAGGGACACCGCTGGCGGGAAATTCGTCGCCGAAACAGAGCGCGTTGGGCTGAAATTCGGTCATGGCGTGGTTCCCGATTGATTCATGGCCGGCGGAACATGCTCACGCGGATGCTCAAACCGGCCTCTGTTCTCACCCGCCCACCCCGGTGCGCCGAGACGCCCCGTTCCACGGGCAAGGCCGCAGGCGTGAAGGTTGCCACCTCCACCCCGAGCTGCCAAGACAGATCCTTCCTCATTTGAGGTACGGTGAGGATTTGCTGCGAGCCGAGAACGACGTTGGCAGGCGTTTTCAGCATCCGCTACTCGGAGACTGGAATGAACTGTCGCACCCATGCGCCGAAACTGCCCGGGTTGCGGCTCTGGATATACACGACACCCGGCCCACGAAATCGGCAGACAAATCCTTCACCCGACGTGAAGCTGGCTACCCATCCGGACGTGGCCTTTTCGATGTTGTACGTGGTCGTGGTGGACCACGCCACCAGATGGCTATTATCCACGATATATTCCTGACCTGGCTTCAACTCGATCTTGTGAATGGCTCCGAAGCTGTTCAGGGCGAGCATCCCCTTCCCGCTCATTTTCAAGATGAAGAACCCCTCCCCGCCCAGCAATCCCCGGCTCATGCTCTGCATTTGGCTGTCGATGACAACCCCATCCGCACCCGCCAGGAATCCATCCTTCTGCACCATATACTCGTTCACGCCATCGAGATCCAAAACGACAACCTCGCCCGGCACGGTCGGCGCGAGCAACACTTCGCCGGCGCCTCGACTGGCTCGCAACGTCTGAAAGAAGAACTTTTCTCCTGTCAGAAACTTTCGCGACAGCGCTCCTAAAAACCCTCCCTCCATCTTGCTTTCAATATCAATGGTCGGCGAACAAGCCACCATTGCACCGGACTCGGCCTTGATATGCTCTCCTTCGGCCAGCTCCACACGCACCATCGGAAACGCACCAGGATACAATATCTCGCTTTTCATTCTGCCTCTCCTCTTTTCATTTCCCTCTCGCCATCTATAGACAGAGCAGGTCGATGTCTCGTTACGCGCATAGACCGATCTCCGCCCATTCATCCTGCCACCCAGCCGTACACTCTTCGGCTTGGCTCCGGTCCCTCTTCCAGATAACTCATCCTCAGCCGACCGAGAGCGTCATTCGGAACCTCCCGTCGTTTCATCTTCGACATCGACCCCAAATACTCTGGCCGAGTTGAATCCAAATACCTGTTCCTTCGCCCGCCTCGTCAGCGGCTGATACTGATGCTTCTCGATCAATTGGTCAGGGATCTGGAATCGCCGAAAGGCTTCAATCTGCCATTGCGGCGTTCCATACCAGATCGAGTCGGTTCCCCACAGCACATGATCCATGCCGAACGAACGGATAATCTGCCCCAGTAGATGCGCGCAGATCAATGGGTATGTCGTCACCAGTTGCGCAAAGGTCGAACCCAGCTCCATGTAGATATTGGAGAGACCCGGCTCCTGCTCCTTCATCCGGCAGAACTCCGTGGTCCAGGGAATTTCACCGGTCTTCGCAAATATTTGTTCGATCGAAGCCACCCCCCGAAACCCGGCGTGATACACCACAAAGTTGAGATCTGGGAAGTCTTTGGCCGCCTTGATCAAATCTCGTGGATGGTTGTAGTCCGGCACGGGCCCCAGGGGCAGTCCCTTGTGGACGCAGATCCGTTTCACATTAAGCTTTCGTGCCTGCTCCAACATCGGATAGGCGATGTGCTCATCGTCCATGCGCCAGCCTCGGTCGAATCCCTTCGGACAGGAACCGGTGTAGCATTTCCAGGCATCGACCTTGAGCGTTTCAGCCTGCATGGCCATGAATTCCAAATCTGCCGCACCGAGCTGGGGGGTCGCCAGACCATGGGCCAACATCCGTTGCGACCCGGCCAACCGATTGATCTCGTCACGAATGTGGGCCATTTCTCTTGGCGGAACGACGGCTTCCTGCGGATAGGGCC
>CAWKLH010000004.1:0-490479 GCA_963850405.1 Nitrospirota bacterium | reverse complement strand
CAAGCCCGATGGAGGTGAGAAGATGTAACCGCTCCTGTAATTTTGGCGTTCCCGTGAAGAAGGAGAGTGCCTCCTCCACTGTCATATTGAGCACGTCCCAGACGTTCTTGCCTCGGTAATGAATCTTCAAGATCTCAGGTTTAAAGCGCTTCCCTTCGCAGATCTCACAGGGTGCGTAGATATCCTCGAAGAAGTACATTTCGAGTTTTTCCACGCCGCTGCCTTCGCAGCGTTCGCAGCGGCCGCCAGAGGCATTAAAAGAAAAGTGGCCTGGCATGTATCCCTGCCGGAGCGCTTCCCGTTCAGAAGCAAACAGCCGGCGGATCTCATCGAAGGCTTTCAGGTACGTCACAGGATTGGAGCGAGGGGTACGCCCGATCGGCTGTTGGTCGATCAACCGGATGCCTTTGAGGTGCTCGATGCCTTTGATGGCCTTGAAACGCCCCATCGGAAGGGAGTCCACGCGAAACGCGCGGGCCACGGCGCGGTAGAGGGTATCTTCGACTAATGTACTTTTGCCAGAGCCGGAGACGCCGGTGACACACACGAGCATGCCGAGGGGAATCCGAACGGACAGGTCTTTCAGGTTATGTTCAGCAACGCCGGCCATCACCAGCATCTTGCCGTTGCCGGATCGTCGCTCGACGGGCAGGGGAATATGGTCTTCGCCTCGCAAGTATCGAGCTGTCGTGGGACGACGGTCCTGGATGAATTCATTAGCTGGTCCCGCACAGACAATCTCGCCGCCTTTTTCACCAGAGTGAGGACCGAGTTCAACGATGTAGTCGGCTGATTCGATCATGCGGCGGTCATGCTCGACGACCACGACGGTGTTTCCGGTATTGGCGAGATCGTGGAGGATCCCGGCGAGGAGGTCGGTATCCCTTGCATGAAGGCCAATCGTCGGTTCGTCGAGGACGTAGAGTGTGCCGACGAGCCGGGAACCCAGCTGATTTGCCAGCGCGACTCGTTGCGCCTCACCACCGGACAGCGTCTTGGTCTGCCGGTTGAGCGTCAGATACCCAAGGCCGACTCGTTGGAGGAAGCTCAGTTTGGCAGTGAGCTGGCGGAGAATATCGGCTGCGATCGCTTGCTCAGTGGGCGAGAGGGATAAGGAGTCTACCCATCCTGAAAGACTCTCGACGGTCCGTTCCGTCGTCGCATGAATGTCGGTATCGGCGATTTTGACAAACAGCGCGTCCGGCTTCAGGCGGCTGCCATGGCAACTGGGACAATCAAAGGGCGTGCGGTAGCGGCTGAGGAAGACACGGACATGGAGCTTGTACCGCTTGCCTTCCAGGTGCTCGAAGAAGTCGTTGATACCATCAAACGACTTGTCTCCTTCCCAGAGCAGTTGCTGGGTCTCCTTGGGAAGCGATGTGAACGGGATCGTGATATCGATGCCTTTCCGTTTCATCGCAGTGATCATCTGCTTCTGCCACCAGGCGGAGCTGGGCTTGCTCCAGGGTTCGATCGCACCTTCGGCCAGAGACTTTGCTTGGTCGGGAATGACCAGTTCGGGATCATACCGCAGCACATTGCCGAAGCCTTTGCATTCGGGACAGGCCCCGAGCGGATGGTTGAACGAAAAGAGAACCGGCCGCAGAGGCTCGAAGGTGCGTCCGCATTTCTGACAGAGGAATTGCGTGCTGTACGACTGCTGCCCATGACCGATGAGGTCGATCGAGCAGCGGCCCTCTCCTTCGCGAAAGGCTGTTTCCACTGCTTCGACGAGACGAGTGCGATTGTCGTCTCTGATGACCAAGCGATCGAGGACGATGTGGAGCGAGTGAGATTGATGGAGTCGAGGCTGTCCGGCCTCATGCAGATCGACGATCTCATCGTTTGCTTTGAGCCTGGCAAACCCACGCGTCAGGAGTGACTGGATAAACGTGGCCTCTTCTTTAGCCGATGGCGTCGAATGGGAAACAGCACCATGGCCCTGGCATCAGGCCATCGTGTCAGCAGGTCGTCTGCCACGCTGTCTGGCTGGAACGATCGGGCCTCTTGCTTGCAGTCAGGACAGATGGACTTGCCAATCTTGGCGAAGAGCAGGCGCAGGAGATCGGCAATTTCCGTCGTCGTCCCAACCGTTGAACGGGACGTGCGCACTTGATTCTTCTGCTCGATGGCAATGGCCGGGCGCACGTTGAGAATACGGTCAACATCCGGGCGAGCCACCTTATCGAGAAACATGCGGGCATAGGTCGAGAGCGACTCGACATAGCGCCATTGGCCTTCCGCGAAGATCGTGTCGAAGGCCAGCGAGGATTTGCCGGACCCCGACACCCCGGTAATGGCTGTCACCTGATTGTGGGGAATCTGCAGCGAGACGTTCTTGAGATTATTCTGCCGCGCCCCCTCGATGATGAGGTGATTGGGTGAGGGTTTGGGGGGCAGAGGGTTCGGCACAGCGATCGTCTCCAGAATGGAAGGACCGATCATCGTAGCAACTGTGGGAGTTTGGTTCAATGACGTAACAGCACCCAAGTCCGTTCATGCTGAGTCAATCGAAGGGTTGCCTTTGTCTGGCGAATGGGTAGAATGCCCCACCTAAGCTTGCATACGGAGCGTTGAGATCTGAATGGTTGATCGCGTGCCGAACCAGTTCGATGTCTTTCTGAGTTATCACTGGCGTGATCATGCGCACGTTGAGGCGTTCGCGACACGGTTGCGCGAGCAGAATCTCACCGTGTTTCTCGACCGCTGGTATCTCACCCCGGGGCAATCCTGGCCGAAGGCCTTGGAAGCTACCCTCGCACGCTGTCGAGCGGTAGCTGTCTGCATTGGGCAAGGCGAGATGGGGCCCTGGCAGCAGCGGGAGCGGGATCTCGCGTTGGAGCGACAAGTAGCCGCCGAACGTCAAGGCCAAACCTTTGCCGTTATCCCTGTTCTGCTTCCTGGCGCTGAGCCGCCACTAGGATTTTTGAGTCAACTCACATGGGTCGATTTCCGGGTTCGTGTCGATGATCCAATTCTGCTGAGCACACTGGTCCACGCCATTCATGGGAAGCCTCCTGGACCGGATTCGCAAGAGACCGTCCGTGAAACGCTCTCCACCATCTGTCCGTACCGAGGCCTCCTCTATTTTCGCGAGGAAGATGCGCCGTTTTTCTTTGGGCGTGAGGCAGCCATCACGCAGCTTGTGAGTGCCGTTCAGCAGCACAACCTCGTGGCGGTGGTTGGGGCGTCGGGCAGTGGCAAGTCGTCGGTCGTGCGGGCAGGCCTGGTGCCGGAACTGCGCAAGAGTCGCGAGCGGGTCTGGGAAGTGGTCACGATGGTCCCGACCGATCGACCGGTCCATGCGCTCGTGACCGCGTTGATGCCGTTCCTTGAGCCTGATATGAGCGAAACGACGCGGTTGATCGAAACCAACACCTTGGCCGAGGCGCTCCTCAATCGGAAGGTCCCGCTTCGCGATATCGTCGATCGGGTGCTGGCCAAGTAGCCAGGCACGGATCGTCTATTGCTGATCGCCGATCAGTGGGAGGAATTGTTCACGCTCTGTCAGGACGACGTCGCCCGCCGCTGTTTCATCGATAATATCTTGGAAGCTACCGCCACCACGAAGCTCTGCGTCGTGTTGACCCTGCGGGGAGACTTTTTCGGTCGGGCCATTACCGACTATCGGCCGCTGTCCGACCGCCTGCAAGGTGCCCAGGTGAATCTGGGCCCGATGAAGCGGGAGGAATTGCGCCTGGCTATTGAGGAACCAGCGCGGAAGGTGGGGCTGCGCTTCGAAACCGGACTCGTGGATGTGATTCTTGAGCAGGCAGGCGATGAACCAGGCCACCTCCCCTTGCTGGAATTCGTGCTGCGGCGCTTGTGGGAGGATCGGCAGGGCGGCCAACTGCACCATGCGGCCTATAAGGCGATGGAAAAGTTACAGGGTGCGATTGCACAAAAGGCCGAATCGTTATTCTTGAAGCTGAGCAATGCAGACCAGCGGAAGGTCCAACAGATTTTCTTACGTCTGGTGCGACCGGGAGAAGGTGAGGCAGACACCAGGCGTCGTGCGACGCTTGAGGAGATTGGAGCAGAGGACCATTGTCTTGAAAGCAGCTCGCCGACGAACGGTTGTTGGTGACCTCCCAGCGTGCTGGTGGTGGAGAGGAGACCATCGAGGTATCGCATGAGGCGCTGATTCGGCACGGGGATCGACTCAAGGGCTGGGTGGATGCAGATCGCCGCTTCCTCTTGTGGCAGCAGCGGCTCCGTATATCGGTCGAACAGTACGAAGAGAATCCCAAGGACGCCGGTGTTCTCCTCCGAGGATTTCCCCTCACTGAGGCGCTGGAATGGCTCAAGAAAAAACCGGACTTGTTCTCCGTGCGTGAGCGCCAATTTGTCACGGCCAGCAAGACGCACGTGATGCGTCGCCGATGGCTCGCGGCGGCAATCGGTGGGCTGCTGCTCGTTATCGTCGGAGGACCGCTGGCCTGGTTGGAACGGCATAGCGTGACGGTCAAATATGCCAGGTCCGTTGTCATGGCCCGGCTGCATCTGGTGTCGGTGGCTGAGCCGGAAATGGTGATGGTATCGGGAGGCGGTTATCAGCAAGGAGACATTCGTCACCGAGGGTCTAAGAATGAACAGCCTGTTCGACAGGTGACAGCCAAACCGTTCTCCATCGGCAAGTATGAAGTGAGATTCCAAGAGTATGATCAATTTGTGGAGCTGACTGGTGGCCGGTTGCCAGATGATGGATCATGGGGACGAGAGAAGCGTCCCGTGATCAACGTCTCATGGGAGGACGCAGTAGCGTATACCAAGTGGTTGTCCCAAGTGACTGGTAAGCGGTATCGACTGCCGACTGAAGCTGAGTGGGAATATGCGGCGCGAAGCGGTGGAAAGAATGAGGTCTGGGCTGGAACTTCCGACGAAGGCGAGCTGAAGAATTACGCGGTATATGACAAGGAGCGCACGGAGATAGTCGGCAGCAAGAAACCGAATGGTCTCGGACTGTATGACATGAGCGGGAATGTGTGGGAATGGGTGCAAGATTGCGTGCTCAAAGAGGATGAGAACAAATGCAGCGTGCGCGTGGTCCGGGGCGGTTCCTGGAACGACATACCGGTGGTGCTGCGTGTCTCCTACTGGTCCGGGTACGAAGCCGGCAACCGGGACAACTTAGGCCTCGGCTTTCGTCTTGCCCAGGACATTCCCTAGCTCTTTACCCTTTACCTCTTTACGCTTCGTACGGTTTTATCCTGATCCAGGAAGAATCTTTATGCAGAACCCCATGAGCAAGGAGGTGCACCTGGTGACTCCCACCGTCCCGCAGGCGGTACAATCATGTCATGCTTTGCTCTTGTGGCTGATTCCGCAGCTCGACAAGTTTCCGGCGCGCGACGCTTTAGGTTGGACGACCGGCTCGAAATCAGTCGTTGAAGTGGAAGCTATAGCCAAGCCCACAATTACCGATAGACATGAAGATCGCCTTGGGCGATCATGGGGCATGAGATGCTCAGTCGACTTGCGTCAACGGGTGGTGGATTTTGTGTGTAGCGGTGGCAGCAAGGCCGAAGCGGCTCGGCGGTTCAAGGTGGGTGAGGCCAGCGTGTACCGCTGGCTCAAGCCTGGCGGCGTCGCCTACAAGCGCCCCGGCCCTCGCCGTTCTCACAAGCTGGATTGGGAGCAATTGCGCCGTCATGTGGAGGCTCATCCCGATCGAACACAAACGGAACGGGCGCGGCATTTCCAGGTGTCCCGGCATTGCATCTGGAACGCACTCCACAAACTGGCAGTGACCCATAAAAAAAAGGATGGGCTACCAAGAACGTGATCCTCAGCAACGGAAACGGTTCCTGCGTCTTCGAGAACGGTTCATTCGCCGCGGCAAACGGCCCGTCCATATCGACGAATGCGGCTTTGCCTCTTCGACGGCGCGACGGTATGGGTACGCGCCGAAGGGCCAACGTGTGGACGGTCTGGTCTCCGGGCATCGACGGCCACGGACCTCGCTGATTGCGGCCCGTATGGAAGGGCGACTCGAAGAGCCGCTGCTCTTCGAGGGCACGTGCGATACGGTGGTCTTCAATACCTGGCTGCAGACACGGCTGTGCCCGCGCCTCAACGCCCAGCACCTCGTCATACTGGATAATGCGACCTTTCACAAATCGCCAGAGACGGCACAGCTGATCGCAGCCACCGGCGCCACGCTGCTCTTCCTGCCGCCGTACTCACCCGACTTCAACCCCATGGAGCATGACTTCGCCGCCCTCAAAAAACGCCGGGAATACCACGAAACCGCTTCACTCGAGGAAATTGTCAAAGCCTACCAATAAATACAGACTTAGCTATAGCTGAATATTCTTCTCTTATTAGCCCGCGATTTGTCTTTTTTCTCTCCGACGCCTCCCGAAACTGGCCTCAAGTTTAAAATAATTATAAATATGTTTATAATAAACTAACATGTTGTTATAAATGAATGATTGGAGGATGCTCCGTGTCTGTCGACAATAAAACATCTCAAGAGATTCAAGAATTTATCATCCGCAATGTCGAGGACCATCCAACCGATATCGGACGGCTGGCGGCTGAAAAGTTCGGTCTGTCTCGGGTGGCCATCGTCAATCGCCTAGGGGCCCTCATAAAAGCAGGCCTCCTCGTCGCAGAAGGAAAGACCAAGGCCAGACGCTATGCCCTCAAGGTTCTGAACAGTCATCAGAACGAATTGCAGATTGGTCCTGGACTGACGGAGGACCAGGTCTGGTTACGCGAAGTAAAGCCGTACCTGCTTGATGTGCCCAGTAATGTGTTGGATATCTGTGCGCACGGTGTCACGGAGATGGTCAACAACGTCATTGACCACTCTGAGTCGACCACGGTGGCGATTGGTGTGTCGCGTGATGCGGCCATCATCACCATGACGATCCGCGATTACGGAGTCGGGATCTTTCACAAAATTCAACAGGCCCTGAATCTCAGCGATCCTCAACATGCGATTCTTGAGTTAGCCAAAGGCAAACTGACGACTGATCAAGCGAAGCATACGGGCGAGGGCATTTTCTTTACCTCCCGAATGTTTGATGAGTTCAGCATTGCCTCGGGTACGCTGCTCTTCATCAGGCTCCGACGAACGGATGATTGGTTGTTTGAATCAGACGAAGCGCCGAAGAACGGCACAGAAGTGATGATGAAGATCGCCACAAATGCGAGTCACACGGCCAAGGAAATCTTTGATATCTATCGAGCAGAATTCGACCAATTTGGCTTCTCAAAGACGAACATTCCACTCGTGCTTCTTAAGTACGAGGGAGAGCAGCTCATTTCTCGTTCTCAAGCCAAGCGGTTGATGGCTCGCATTGATCAGTTTCGAGAGGTGATTCTCGACTTCAAAGGCATTACCTCAATCGGTCAAGCCTTTGCCGATGAGGTGTTCCGCATCTATCGACGCGACCATCCAGGGGTCAATGTTTCTCCTGTGAATATGGCGCCGGATGTCAAAGGGATGATTCAACGGAGCCTATCGGGAAACCCGGATGATCCGCTGCATGAATATCTCCGAAGCGACATGGACAAACAACGAATCATGTGAATACTCAACTCATGAGCATCTGCTCGCAGGAAAGGCTTGTTGATTGGTTCACCGAATGAGAGGATGAAGACACTCAACCAGGAGGACACATGATTCTATCGACGACCAACAATATCGAAGGGAAAAAGGCGGTGAAGTATCTGGGATTGGTGTCCGGAGACGCGATTCTGGGCGCGAATATCTTTCGTGACTTTTTCGCATCGATCCGCGATATCGTCGGGGGGCGCTCGGCGGCCTATGAAAAGGAATTGCGGAAGGCCAAGGATATCGCCCTTGGAGAAATGCGTGAGCAGGCCAAGAACTTGGGTGCCAATGCGATCGTCGGCATCGACATCGATTATGAAACCATTGGCACCAATGCCAGCATGTTGATGGTGAGTGCGAGCGGCACGGCTGTTGTGTTGGAATAACCGACTTGCATGACACTCCTCACGAATGCCGAGTATCTCGATCTAGGCCGTCGCATCGTGCCGCTGCTCGGTTCGGCGTTGGGCGGGCCGTCGGCGGAGGCGCTGCGTGAGCTCGCCCACGCCTATGATCCTTCCGCAGATGACTCTCGCATCAGCGCCGAGGTGTTTCTCTTCCATAAGTATCTTCTGATGCAGGCCTGTGTCGGTGTCTTTCCGGACGCGCACGTCGATCATGTGGTGCGTGGGTTGTTCGCGGCGCTCAATGAACGGGCCAGTGGGCTGGAACTTGGTCTAGACCGGCAGCAGGCGATGGAAGCGGTGTGGCAGCGCCGGGCAGGGCAATTCGAGCGATCATTTTCACAAGACCGAGTTCTGTTTCTCGATGAAGGGTCTGGGCCGGCCCACTGGAAAGAGACGATCGGCCGGTTCTGCCAGAACGTGCAAGAGAGGGAGCGCCCACCGGATCTCTGGGCCGGGCACGATGGCCCGTCTTACCTGGCCAGCCATTCTGTTACCATCGCCCTAGATCAGATGCTGGTAGCTCTCGGGGAGATCAATCGATTGCATTTCAGCGGACCGGTATAGAGGCTTCGCTTACCGGTAGACGTCTTTGCGGTGTTCAATCGACAGGATCTCGATCCAGACGCCGGCGATGCGGTAGAGAACACGATAGGGCCAGACTCGATAGGACCACACCTTGTCTTTCTGAAATCGGCCTTTCAGCAGTTTACCTTAGGAGGGATGATTGGCCAGGTGGCGGAGCGATTCTTTCATGCGGTCGCGAATCCCAGGTTCGAAGGCCTCAAGATCTTTGACCGCCTGGTGGGTGAGTCTGATGTGCTTCACTGATCTTCGCCGAACACATCCTTGAAGGAGCGCACCTTCCCGACTTTTGCCTCTTTCAAGCCTTGTTCAAGAGCCTTGACTGCTTTCGGATTCGAGAGCAACTCTAGGGTTTCCACCCAGCTCTCATATTCGTCAGCTCCCATCACGACGGCTTTCGGCGTTCCGTTCTTGGTCACAATGAACCGTTCTGACAAGCGATCCGCTTTATCAATCAGAGAAGAGAATCGAGACCGAGCTTGTTTGAGAGACATTGTTTTGGTCATGGCTGCACCTCGCTTTCAGGAAGTGTGCGCAATAATGTACCCTTTGGCAAGCCGAAGCTAACTGGCTTATGCTTATCCGCTTGTTTCAGCAGACCGCAATGGGTAGTATCGTGGGATGCCTCGACCGAGTTTCCCCAAGAGCCTGCGGCAGTTCCAACAACAGTTTGCCAGCGAGGACGCTTGCGCGGAGTATCTGACGGCATGCCGCTGGCCAGATGGGTTCCGGTGTCCGAGGTGCGGTCAGACGTCCGCGTACGGCTTGGCAGGCCGCCGGCGCTGGCAGTGTGCCTCCTGCCGCTATCAGGTCTCTGTGACGGCCGGGACAATCCTCCACAATTCGAAGACCCCGCTCATGACGTGGTTTTGGGCTGCGTATCTGATGACGACGGATAAGCGTGGGCTGTCGGCCCTCCTCCTGCAGCAGCAACTGGGACTCAGCCGCTACGAGACCGCGTGGATGATGCTGCACAAGCTCCGTCGCGCGATGGTGAACGCGGCGCGGGACCCGCTTTGCGGCGAGGTTGAGATGGACGAGACCTGGGTGGGGGGAACTCAGACAGGACTGCGGGGCAGTCGCCAGCTCAGAGGGCGCAACGCCGCGCTGGTTCTGGTTGCAGTCGAACGGCGGGGACGGGCGTCCGGTCGAGTCCGGATGGAGGTCATACCCGATTTCGCAGGAACCACCATCAAGGAGTTCGCTGCCAGAAACATCGCCACAGGTACCACCATCTCCACCGATGGCCTCTCGAGCTTCGGGGTGCTCACGGCGAGCGGCTATACCCATGTGCCACGAACGCAGCCGCCCCCGCTTCAGTTGCGCCAAGGAGCCAAGTCCGTCGTTCCGCTTGCCGACCGGATGATCGGGAACCTTCAGAGCTGGCTGGTCGGCACCCACCACGGCGTCAGCCGCAGCCAGCTCCAGGTCTATCTCGATGAATTCGTCTTCCGCACGAACCGTCGTCGTGAACCGAGGGCCGCTTTTCAAACCCTGCTCGGCCTTGGCAGTAACCGAGGTCCTACGGCCTACGCGCAGATTCAGCACGCCCGTGATCGCAAGCTCTTGCGGTCTGCTGAAACAAACGGATAAGCATAAACTGGCTAACCCACAGGATCTAACGCAGCACCAGCTTCACCAGTCCCACACATCCCATATACAAGACCAGCGAGCCGGCCATCGCCGGCCAGAAGCCAAGGCGCGGAATGCCCAGGATCATCGCGACGACGTAAACAGTCCAGGGCGGGACAAACCACAGCAAGTTCTTGGCGTAGTCGACCGTCGTGGCCCCACCGCCGCTGCCATAGAGCAAGATAAAGGTGACGCCGGTAATGGCGGGAAACGTGCTGGCCATGGCGGCCAAGAACGATTTGCCCTGCGAGCCAAGATACGTAGAGAAGCTCACAATCGAGCCGCCTAGCAGAAAATAGAGCAGATACTTCCCGAGATCGTTCACACACTATCCTCCTTCGTGTCCGTGAAACACTTTCATGGCTAGTGCCTCACTCTCACGAAGATCGTGCGGCGAGCCGTATTCTATCCTATCGCCGCTTTGACGGCACTGTAGAGGATGATGACCTCAATAGCATGGGCCACAATCGTAATCCAGAGATTGCGGGTTCTGAGCCAGATGGTTCCCCATATGAGTCCATCCCATACAGCGATCCAGTGGAGATGTTGGAACGTATGCACCAGGAAGGGGTCGAAGGCAAATGTGAGTGAGCTGACTGCGAGGGCGAGGAGCGCCGGTCGTGGGCGTGAGTCGCTCCCCCGCCAATGCGATTCGAGTTTGGCCAGTCGGCCCAAGAGGAACCCACGAAAGTTCACCTCTACGAATAGCGCAATCCCGCAGATAAGCCATGGCACCATGAGCAGGACGGGAAGCCGACCATGGGGCGTCTGCTTCAAAAAGGTGATGTCGAAACCCAATGACGGATAGACTGCCAGAATCACGAAGGTATTCAGACTGCCTAGGCACAATCCCGTCAAAACTCCCCACTGCAGGCCGCTCCGTATCTTTCCCCTTTCTAACCCAAGTTGAACCGTGACCTGTGAGGCATGGGCAGCCCAGAGGCTCAGTCCTACGTAGGCGAGAACCTGTGGCGCGAATTGAACGAGGAGCTGTTCTTTGAGGGAAGCGGGCAGACCGTAGTATCCGAATGTTGCCGCAATAGGGAGCAGCGGCAGTGCTGCTCCCACAGTGATGGTGTGATCTGAAGCCAGCCGATCTGGCCCGGACGCCATGGGCAAGCTACGAGAGCTCGAGGTGATAGCGGTCCAACGTGGTCGCCTTATGCCGTGCGAGATTGGACAGGGACTTGTTGTAATCGACGACGGCCCGTAGTTCGTTCCCTTGAGCCGTGGCCAGGTCTCGTTGGAAATCAAGCACGAAGCGAGTCGTGCTGAGGCCGACTTTCAGCCGTTCCTGTTCGGCTTGCAGCTGTTTTTCGGCCATGATGCGTGCCGAACGGGTGGTCTCGATGCGCTTGAAGTCGGTTTGGACTCGACGCACTGCTTCACGAATGCCGATGATGATTTGTTGCCGCACGTTGGCGAGGGCGACTTCCGCATTCTTGGCCTCCAGTTGGCGCTTGCTGTATGTGCTGACCGCCGCGCGGTTGCCAAGCGGATAACTGAGCACCAATCCCGCTCCATAGTTGTAGAAGTCGCCGCTGAAGTTCCTGGTAAAGGCTTCGCTGTAGTCGCCGCCGAGCCCGGCGAGTCCGAGGGTGCCTTGAAACGACAGCGTCGGCAGCAATTGGTTACGGGCGAATTGCTTGTTGAGTTCACCGGACTCGATCTGTTTTTTAGCCTGGGTGATTTCCGGGCGTTGTTCGATCGCGATGTCGATGGTTTCCTGGAGGCTGAGGGGCTCCAGAACCGTGACGGGGGCATCGGTGGGGGTGAGTCGTACGTCCTGACGCAATTCTTCTTCGCCTGGATTCAAGAGACGCCGTAGTTGATCTTCCTGGTCACGAATGGCTTTCTCCGCCACCAACACCTGCTCTACTCTTGATGCCATCGCGGCCTCGGCTTGCAGGACGTCGACGATCGACATGATTCCCGCTTTCGCCTTGGCGCGATTTGTGGCTAAGAGTTCTTCGGCGGCCTTCAACGCGGCCTGTGCGACTTTCAAGTTTTCGTTCGCAAATACCAGCTCCCAGTAGGTTTGTTCCACCGTGGAGACAACGGTCATCACGCGATCTCGAAATACATGCTGCTCGACTTCGGCATTGTTTTGCGCGACCTTGATGAAGGTCCTGTTGATCGCGATCCCGGCGTTTCTGAGCAATGGCTGCGTGAAGGTGAAGGCCAGGCCGCCCGTCCACGAGGGATTGAACAAGAATCCTCTGGCGACATTTTGATTCACACTGCTTCGGGCCGGAGCATAGTTCACATCGAAATTACCGCCGGTGATGAGGTTGGTCGAGGCGTCCACGGTCACGGAATGGCTGCGCTGATCGAACGTCGTGATCTGATCGAGGATGCCTTGTGTTCCTCCGAACACGGGTCGATTGAGCGGGTTCACCGTTCGGTTATATTGGCCGTTGATGCTGAGGTTGGGGTCGAACTTGGATTGTTCGATGATGATATCAGCCAGCCGACTTTCACGATTCTGACGGCTGATGCTGATGTCGAGATTGTGTTGCAGTGCGCGGATCGCGGCGTCAGCCAGGGAGACAGTTTCACGTCGTTCAGCGGGAATAGGCTGAGTCACATCGAGGCTCCAACTTTGAGATGGTGACAAGACACAGCACAAGCCAGCGATCACGAGATTCGCGAGGTTGTGGCGAGGTGGAGATGTGCGATTCATACATGCCTCCTTGATCGACTATCTGCGCCAGCGCATACTATAATGTGTCTCGGGGAACCTGTCATGAACATTAATGCTCGTGTCATCCAACAAACAGGCAACCGCTTGAGACGCGTGAGGGTCATAGGTGGTTTGCTGGGTCTGCTGGCGGTTGTGGCGCCCTATGCTGATCGGGTCGCCCTAGCGCAGAGTACCGCGGGCGCATCGAGCGTCCGATCGTTTGGTGGAGGAGTCTCTCCGCTGTTTAAGTTCGGCGGCGGCAGTCTGTACATCGATAACCAGGGAACCCAAGGGTTTCTCTACACACCAGCCCCGAACTTTCAGTCCTTTAATTTTCGCAATCCGACGACTGGTCAGGCGTGGAGTGGCGCGATGATGACCTTTGGACCACAACTGTCCATTGGGCTTATCCAAGGGGCAAATCAGGTTGGCAGCCCCACCGTCCTTCCTGGGCCGCCACGCGAAACCGCTCCGTTGCCTCCGATCGAGTCTGGGTTACTCGACGAGATGCCGTAGGTACGCGAGCTGGTTGCCCCTGCCTTGTTGTATTTCCTGCAACAGCATCAATCGTCAATTGCAATGGGCGGATTGATCGATGTTTCAGAATCTATCTTCTTCGCCCTTGACGATCGCTGCCGGTCGTTTGTGAAACGATGTGCAGCCGTTCATGGCCCATAGGCTAGCTGCCAGATCATGGCCAGTACGTATCGAGCGGTGGATGTTAAGATTCCTGAGTCAATAGTCTCGGCGGTATCTGTTGGTTGGTGAAAATGGAGATGCACCCCAGCACTCACCACAGTGACGGTCGGCACGTCAGCTTCTTTGAACGGCACATGGTCACCGCCGGGGAAGAATCCGTAGAGATCTTATGCTTATCCGCTTGTTTCAGCAGACCGCAAGAGCTTGCGATCACGGGCGTGCTGAATCTGCGCGTAGGCCGTAGGACCTCGGTTACTGCCAAGGCCGAGCAGGGTTTGAAAAGCGGCCCTCGGTTCACGACGACGGTTCGTGCGGAAGACGAATTCATCGAGATAGACCTGGAGCTGGCTGCGGCTGACGCCGTGGTGGGTGCCGACCAGCCAGCTCTGAAGGTTCCCGATCATCCGGTCGGCAAGCGGAACGACGGACTTGGCTCCTTGGCGCAACTGAAGCGGGGGCGGCTGCGTTCGTGGCACATGGGTATAGCCGCTCGCCGTGAGCACCCCGAAGCTCGAGAGGCCATCGGTGGAGATGGTGGTACCTGTGGCGATGTTTCTGGCAGCGAACTCCTTGATGGTGGTTCCTGCGAAATCGGGTATGACCTCCATCCGGACTCGACCGGACGCCCGTCCCCGCCGTTCGACTGCAACCAGAACCAGCGCGGCGTTGCGCCCTCTGAGCTGGCGACTGCCCCGCAGTCCTGTCTGAGTTCCCCCCACCCAGGTCTCGTCCATCTCAACCTCGCCGCAAAGCGGGTCCCGCGCCGCGTTCACCATCGCGCGACGGAGCTTGTGCAGCATCATCCACGCGGTCTCGTAGCGGCTGAGTCCCAGTTGCTGCTGCAGGAGGAGGGCCGACAGCCCACGCTTATCCGTCGTCATCAGATACGCAGCCCAAAACCACGTCATGAGCGGGGTCTTCGAATTGTGGAGGATTGTCCCGGCCGTCACAGAGACCTGATAGCGGCAGGAGGCACACTGCCAGCGCCGGCGGCCTGCCAAGCCGTACGCGGACGTCTGACCGCACCTCGGACACCGGAACCCATCTGGCCAGCGGCATGCCGTCAGATACTCCGCGCAAGCGTCCTCGCTGGCAAACTGTTGTTGGAACTGCCGCAGGCTCTTGGGGAAACTCGGTCGAGGCATCCCACGATACTACCCATTGCGGTCTGCTGAAACAAGCGGATAAGCATAAGAGATCTAGTTTGTCATGAATGCCAGCGGCTTTCCCTGCCTCCAGAACGACCCCCTTCTCTAACCCTGTCACGCCGACGGTAAGCCGTCCATTGCCGACGCCCGCATGGTCGATGTTGATCATGGCCCTCGTGGTATTGAGGGGAATGATCGGCCGGGAGGTATAGAGGCGTGAGCCGAGCAGGTCGCGCTCCTCGCCACTAAATGAGATAAAGAGGATCGTTTGGGAGGGACGCACGTCAATCTTAGTAAGCGCCCGTGCCACCTCCAAGATGACTGCCGTTCCAGAGGCATTGTCATCCGCGCCGGGGAACAGCACCCCTCCCGGATGACCGAAGTGGTCGCGATGGGCTCCGACAATGACAGTTTCGGTTCCGGTTCCAGTTCCAGGGATCATTCCCAGCACATTGACCAGGAGGCCGTCCTCTGTTGCAGTCTCCCAATGGAGCGAGGCCAATCGGTCGGTGCGTGTGGCCTGTGATAAGGCTGCATGATTCAGTCGTTCCTGAAGCGTGCGAAGGTGATCGGGAGCGGCTCCGTTCAACTCGGTGAGAAGTTCTTGGGCGAGTGCCGTGCTGATCCAGGCGCCAGGAATGGCTTGATCAGGCGGCAACTGTCCGTAAAAGGCGCTGGGGTTACCAGTCACGCCCCGGCGGATCTCATAGGGGTGGAGCAGAGGACCGGTCGCCGTCAGATAGCCGAGCGCGCCACGTTCCCGGGCAAACCGAACTTTGTCGGCGTGGCTGACGGCTCGTGAGTAATGCTCCGGCTTGCCTCGCAGAAACAGCACGATGCTGTTGTTCACGTCGACTCCGGCATAGTCGTCGATGCCGTGTGCTGTATCGACAATGCCATATCCAATGAACACGATTGGGGCCTGGATATCAGCCGATGGAGCATCAAAGATAGGGAGATAATCTGAGCCAAGATTCCTGGTGGCCAAATGATCTGCGGTGCCGACTTGCAACGCTGGATCTGGCGCCATGAGGGGAGTAGGGATCACTGTTGTCATCGCGCCTGATGAGGTGCCGTCCTTTCCGCTTGGGAAGGCGAGTGTGCGTGAGCTGTTCCGAATGAGCGGCAGACTCAGGCCTGCCGAGAGAAACTCTTGCGCCACCCACTGTGCTGATCGCAGGTCGTCAGTCGTGCCGCTTTGCCTCCCATTGAATGCTGGTCCGCTGAGGGTTCGGATATCTGCGAGCATCCGATCTGCGGAGAGCGATTCGATGGTAGCCTCAAGAGTCGACGTCGACAATTGAGCCAGACTGGACAGAGGCTGCAGTATCAGCGTTGCGCAGACCAAGACCCAAAATGGCCAGGTATGCGTGAAGGGACAGACACGTTTCGATGGTGAGCGTCTGGTCATAATCAGGCCATTGCGTTTATGTGGCCGATCATAGCACAGTGGGCAACGCTGCTTGCAGAGCTGCATTGAGCCCAGGTAGTATTCATGCATCAGTGAGTACGATTGGCTCAGTGCTGTGTCCCTGAAGGGACGCGAACGAGCTGGGCAGAGTGAACGCTTCACTCAGTGATGGAGTGGATATGGCAGGCGGTGAATCAGGAAAAGGTTTATACGATCATTTGTACCGGCGGTTTTTCGAGCAACGTGACAGCCATGATGGCTATTCGTTTCAGGAGGCTCCCGGCGGCAGCGCTCCGACGACGACGGTGAGTTTCAGCCAGAAACTGCGGTGGTGGATCTGGAATCGGGGTCAACGGAGGAAGAAGATTCTTGCCGAGCGAGACCGGCTGCAGCGCGAGATTCTCCAAATCAAGAACACGAGCAGATCAAAGTAGTGCGGATGCTGTCGGTGTGTGAGCCAACTCGACCGTGTGTCGTCATGAAACGAACTCCCAGGATCGTCTGTGTTGCGCTTGCCGCCGGCATCAGTCTGCTGCTGGGTGCTCTCTCGGCGTACGCAATTCAGAATGAAACACGCGAGGAGAAAGCTGCCAATCTCAGGAAACAGGCGGTGGGGGGGCTTTTCAAAAAGTGGACCTTCGACCAGGATCTCCCCAATGCTCAGCCCACCAGCTTCGTCAAGGGGAGTTCCACCGGCGAACCGCTTGCGGAGTGGGTCGTCCAGGGTCATGCAACGGCGCCTTCTCCGCCACAAGTGGTCACTGGCTCCTCGGCCTGTACCCAGAATTGTTACCAGCTTCTGTTGGCCGAGGGAATGCAGTATGAATATCCTGACCTGAGTGTTCGATTTCATACGCCGGATGGGGCCGTTGGATCAGGGGGGGTTGTCCTGGGGGTGCGTGACACAAGGAATTTTTATACGGCGATCGTCGACCCTCTCTCTCAACATGTTCGATTTGTTCGGCTCTCTGACGGACTCGCAACGGTTCTCGGTCAAGCACCGGTCACTCTGAAACTGGTTGAGTGGCATTCACTCAGGGTGCAGCGGAATACCATTATTAGCAAGGATTTTATCGAAGTGTTTGTGGATGGAACGCTCGTCCTGTCTATTGAAGACCAAGCATTGGGGTTGGGGCAGGTTGGGTTAGTCGTTGCTGGAACATCGACGATGTGGTTCGATAGCTTTCATGCCGTTCCTCTCTTCTCCCACCGACCGTTTTCCGCGCCGCCAGCCTATTAACCTGGGCTCACCAGCGAGCCGGTTTGGCCTCAAACTTGCCTTTTCTTGTCTGCCTGGAGTAGCATGAATTGACCGGTGTGCTAAAGGCCTGGCAAAACTGGTGCGGAAAGTGACAAGGCCTGAATAGATGTTGTATTGGGCCAGCCCGGGAATCTGATCGGAAGCCAGAGCTAAGTCGCCGCTGTGTTGACGCCTTCGGCCCATTCCTTCCTCGTTGCTTTCTCGAGTCCAAAACAACATCATTGTGTCAAAGGAGGAGTCCGATGGGTGCGAAGATTTATGTCGGTGGGTTACCGTATTCAACAACCGAGCAACAGCTAAGCGATCTGTTTGCCGCGCATGGGGCGGTTGCTTCGTCGAGGATTATTACGGATAAGTTCACTGGGCAGTCTCGTGGGTTTGGGTTTGTGGAAATGTCGTCCGATGCTGAAGCACAAGCGGCGGTTGCCGCGTTGAACGGCACACCCCTCGGTGGCCGGACGTTAACGGTGAACGAAGCGCGTCCTCAGGAGCCCCGTTCAGGTGGAGGTGGTGGGCGTGGAGGATTCGGAGGCGACCGCGGGTAACGTCAGATTTGTTCTGCTACGATTAAGGGCTGCCGGAATTTCCGGCAGCCCTTTTTACTTTTGGGATTGGGACGTCACGAGTCATTGGTGTGTATCCGGATGTCCGTTCATATTGTTTCACCGGGGGGATTGTGCCGCCCTTTAAGCTAGAGGCTCCCTTTAAAGCCTGCGGGGATCAGCCGCAAGCCATCGCCAGGTTGACGGCTGGAGTGCAGTCGGGGAGGAGACACCACGTCTTGCTCGGAGTGACGGGGTCCGGCAAGACCTTCACGATGGCCAATCTCATCGAGCGTGTCCAGAAGCCGACGCTCGTGCTGGTCCACAACAAGACGTTGGCCGGTCAACTCTATCAGGAGTTCAAACAGTTTTTCCCCCAGAATGCCGTCGAGTACTTCGTGAGCTATTACGACTATTATCAACCGGAAGCGTATATTCCGCAGAGTGACACGTATATCGCGAAGGATGCCTCCATCAACGATGCGATTGATCAGATGCGCCACTCCGCCACGACTGAGCTGTTACAACGAAACGACGTGCTGATCGTGTCCTCGGTGTCCTGTATCTATGGGCTTGGGTCACCGGAGGTCTACCATGACATGCTGATTTATTTGGAGGAAGGCGTCGAGACGAGGCGAGAAAAGATCTTATCGAAACTGGTGGAGATTCAATATGAGCGCAATGATGCGGATTTTCATCGAGGGACGTTCCGGGCGCGGGGAGACGTGATCGAGATTTTTCCTGCCTCGTCTGAGGCGAAGTCGGTGCGCATCGAGCTGTTCGGCGACGTTGTGGACGCGATTCATGAAATTGATCCACTCACCGGGAAATCGCTGGGTAAGCTCCCCAAGATCGCGATCTATCCGAATACCCATTACCTCATTGCCCCCGATCGCTATGAGCGGGCCATTACCGGCATTGAGGAAGAACTCGATGAACGCGTGACGTATTTTAGAAAGTCGGGACGCCTGCTGGAAGCCCAACGCATCGAGCAGCGTACCAAGTTCGACCTGGAGATGATCCGAGCCATGGGCTATTGCCATGGGATCGAGAATTACTCACGCCATCTCAGCGGGAGAAAGTCGGGTGAGCCGCCTCCCACGTTGTTGGATTATTTTCCAAAGGATTTCCTGTTGATCGTCGATGAGTCCCACGCGATGGTTCCACAAGTCGGTGGGATGTATGAGGGAGATTACTCCAGGAAACGGACGTTGGTGGAGTATGGATTTCGACTGCCGTCGGCGGTCGACAACCGCCCGTTAAAGTTCTCCGAGTTCGAGAGCTGTCTCAATCAGGTGGTGTATGTGTCCGCAACACCAGGGACCTATGAACTGGAGCATGCCGGCTCCGATGTGGTTGAGCAGATCGTTCGCCCGACTGGTTTGATGGATCCGCGAATCGAAGTCGTGCCAGCCAAGGGCCAGGTGGACCATCTCCTCGGCCAGGTCCGTGCGGAGGTTGCGAAGGGCGCCAGGGTGCTCGTGACGACCTTGACGAAGCGGATGGCGGAGGACTTGACTGAGTATTACCACGACTTAGGGGTGAAAGTTCGCTATTTGCATTCCGATATTAAGACACTTGAACGCGCCGAGATTATCCGAGACCTTCGGTGCGGGACGTTTGACGTGCTGGTAGGGATCAATCTTCTGCGCGAAGGGCTTGATCTTCCCGAAGTGAGCCTGGTCGCGATTCTTGATGCCGATAAAGAAGGGTATCTGCGCTCGTACCGCTCGCTAATTCAAACGGCGGGGCGAGCCGCACGCCATCTCGAAGGACGGGTGATTTTTTACGGAGATGTGGTGACGGACTCGATGAAACGGGCGATCGAGGAAACGAACCGACGCCGCGAGATTCAAGCCGAGTACAACCGAGTGCACGGCATTACCCCGGTCGGTATTACGAAAAGTATTCCTTCCCTTGAGTATGCGGTGGCCGACATGGACTATGTTCGGTTGGACCTCGCAGCGGAATCACTCGAACAGTACGGAAGTTCAGAATCAACGGATCAGCTTATCGAACGCCTGGAGTCAGAGATGAAAGCTGCCGCCAAAGAGCTGGCCTTTGAGCGAGCCGCAGAACTCCGCAATCACATTCGGTCGCTCCGACTGCAAGCGTTGAACGCGAAGTCCTAGAAAGAAGCACAAGCGGACCTTCATCCACGGAAGCGTTAGGCAGTTCGTCGAACAGCTTGTGTGTTCACGTGCTCGCCTTGGCGCGCCAAGACTCGCGCTGTACCGAGCAAAGCCCTCGTGAGGTTCGCCAGACGAGAACGAAACCGATGGGCTGTTTCGGCTGCTAGACGTGTTTGTAGAGGTAGATTCCGATGAACATGCCAAGGATGCTCAGGATGTTGACTTTAATATTGAATCCTAAGACTAGTTTGATCAGGACAAGGTCAATGGTGAGCGGGGGGCTGATCCCAGGATTAAAGTTCGTCGCAAAAATGTTTTGGATGGTGCCTTGAGGTGCCATGACGTGGAGAATCTCCCCAAGTATTCCACCAAGGAGTCCTCCAATCAGCACGAAGATGATCAAAACCCAGGGCGACTTTCTCACGTGGCCACTTTTCTTTCCTTATGAGTTTCCGTACGTATGCTATTCGGTGGCTGAGGGGCACCATATCCGAAGGTTTTCGGCATGTCAATAAAACTACTGACTTGGGGATGACCTTGACTTGCCCTGCTTGGTCCGATACACTCCCCGATGCTCTTTTCCCAGGATTTTCGAGGCGATCGGATGTCTGGTGCAAGGCTTCGATGGCCTCTTTCTTTGTGGTGATATGGCGTCATGCTTGATGCGTTGAGCGATAAGTTTGAGAAAATTCTGAAGAAGCTCCGAGGGCAGGGTGTGCTCACGGAGCAGAACATCACGGAAGCGCTGAAAGATGTGCGGTTTGCGCTTCTTGAAGCAGACGTCAATTTCAAGATCGTCAAAGAATTCATCGATCGCGTCCGTCAAAAGGCCGTTGGCCAGGAAGTCCTGCAGAGTCTGACTCCCGGACATCAGGTCGTCAAAGTCGTCTGGGATGAACTCAGGGCGATGATGGGGCATGAGCGGGCGGGGCTTGCCCTGAGCTCGATGCCTCCGACCATCCTGATGATGGTTGGATTGCAAGGAGCCGGAAAGACGACGGCCAGTGGCAAGCTTGCACGTCTGTTCAAGAATCAAGGCAAACGAGTGCTCTTGGTTGCAGCCGACCCGCGTCGCCCTGCGGCTGGTGAGCAACTGAGTGCTCTTGGTCGGGATCTCGGAGTGGAAGTGCACCGCGCGGATCACATTCAGGCTTCTCAAATGGATGTGGTGCGGATCTGCCGTGCGGGGGTCGAGCGGGGGCGCGATCAGGGTTTTGATCTGATCATCTTGGATACCGGCGGTCGGCTGCATATCGACGACGAGCTCATGGACGAACTGGTTGCCGTGAAAACAGCGGTGTCCCCTCATGAGGTGTTGTTGGTTGCCGACGCGATGACGGGGCAAGATGCGGTGACCATGGCCGGCCAGTTTGATCAGAAGGTCGGGGTGACCGGTGTTATTCTAACCAAGGTTGAAGGGGATGCGCGCGGAGGGGCGGTCTTGTCGATTCGGGCCGCCACCGGCAAGCCCATCAAGTTTCTTGGTGTCGGGGAGAAGCTGGATGCACTGGAGCCGTTTCATCCGGACCGGATGGCTTCCCGTATTCTTGGGATGGGCGACGTGCTCTCGCTCATTGAGAAAGCCCAAGAAAGCATCACTCGGGAGCAGGCGGAAGAAGCGCAGAAGCGGCTCACCAGCAATACCTTCACCCTGGAAGATTTTCGAACTCAGCTCGGCCAGATGAGCCGCATGGGTTCGTTTGAGCAGATTCTTGGCATGCTCCCGGGTGGGCAAAAGCTCAAGCACGCGATGGAAGGCGACAAGCCGGAGCGAGAGATCGGCCGTGTGGTCGCCGTGATCGATTCGATGACCCCGCGGGAGCGCCGCGATCATACGATTATCAATGGAAGTCGGAAGAAGCGGATCGCTCGTGGCAGCGGCACGACGGTGCAGGATGTGAATCGTCTGATCAAGCAGTTTTTGTCCGCGAAGAAGCTGGCAAAGGCGATGACCGGTGCAGGAGGGCGTCGACAGCTTGCCCAACTCATGCGCTCGATGTGAGGGACGCAGTCGGCTGTCAGTGAATGGCTTTCAGCTATGGGCTGCAAGCAATGTGTGGAATGAAGAAGCTGACAGCTGTCGGCTCACTTATCTAAGGAGGACTTTGTGGCTGTACATTTGAGACTGGCTCGAACGGGAAGGCATAAACGACCGATGTATCGGGTGGTGGCCGCCGATTCACGGAAAGCACGTGATGGTCGGTTCTTGGAGATCCTTGGAATTTTTGACCCGTTGAAAGAAGCCGGCCTGCCGGAATTGAAGCAGGAACGTGTCCTGTCCTGGTTGCGGCACGGCGCGCAACCTACGGTGACCGTGCGGACGTTGCTGCGTCGGGCAGGAGTCTGGAAGCAGTTTGAGGCTGAAAAAGCCGCGCAGAAAAAAGCCCCTGCAAAGTCCTGATCTCGTGATGGTGAGTCAGCTGGACACCGTGACGGTGGGACTGATTGAGCGGGCATTTGGCGTCAGAGGAGAGGTGAAGGTTCGACCACTGTCCGATGTCCCGGGTCGATTTGAAGGGCTGAAGAGTGTGAGTCTCCTCGCAAGGAACGGGCAGACGCTGGAAACCAGCGTCACCCATGTGAGGCGGGCTGGGGCTGGATTTATTCTTGGATTGAGCGGTTTAACCACGCCGGAGGCCGCGAGTCTCTGGCGGGGTGGATTTATCCGAACGGTTCGGGGAATCGTGCCTGAGCTTCCGGATGGGCATTACTATGAGTGTGATCTCATCGGTCTTGCTGTCTATACCGAGGAGAGTGAGTTGATCGGTGTGCTGGAGGAGATCTTGGCCGTGCCGGGGAATCCGGTGTTTGTTGTTCGCCAAGGAGCCAAAGAGATCTTGATCCCTGCCGCGAAAGAATTGGTGAGCGCCGTCGACGTGGCAGCTGGCACAATGACTGTCCGGCTGATCGACGGATTGGGTGAGTAGCATGTTGCGGTTCGACGTGCTGACATTGTTCCCGGGCATGTTCGCTCCGGTCTTGACTCACAGCATGCTCAAACGAGGGCAAGACAAGGGGCTGCTCACCGTGAAGGTGCATAATTTGCGAGACTTCACGGCGGATCGCCACAAAGTGGTCGATGATATGCCGTATGGAGGCGGGGCCGGCATGGTCATGAAGGCCGAGCCAATTCTTCTTGCGGTTGCCGCGATCCGAGAGGAAGCGCAAGCGAGCGGTGAAGACATTCGGATGATGTTTCCAACTCCTCATGGGCGGCCGTTTACGCAAGACTATGCGCAGCAGTTGGCGGGTGAGCGCCGACGAATCGTCATCCTGTGCGGGCATTATGAGGGAGTGGATGAGCGTGTCCGTATGACCGTCGCTCCGGAGGAAGTCTCACTCGGAGATTATGTGTTGACCGGAGGTGAGTTGCCGGCGCTCGTTTTGATCGATGCAGCGGCCAGACTTGTCCCTGGCGTCTTGGGCGATCCCACTTCTGTCTTGGAAGAGTCGTTTTCTGATTCGTTGCTGGAGTATCCGCAGTATACGAGGCCCGCGGAGATTGGAGGAGTCGGCGTGCCCGACGTCTTGCTCTCGGGCCATCATGAGGCTATTCGGTTGTGGCGTCGAAAACAAGCATTGCGCAGCACGTATCTGCGTCGCCCCGATCTTCTGCAAGGTCGGGTGTTCACGAGGGAAGATCAACAGTTGTTGGATGAATTGATGAGCGAGGGCCTTTTGACGGCCACGACATCACGTTGGGAGGAGGAGGGTTAAGTCCATGAATCAGTTGGAGCGAATTCAGCGGTCCTTGACGAAGAAATCAGCGCCACGCTTTGAGATCGGGGATACCGTCAGGGTCCACGTCAAAGTCATCGAAGGCGAAAAAGAGCGTATCCAGGTCTATGAAGGAACTGTGATCGCGCGCAAGGGAAGTTTGAATACCGAAACGTTTACGGTCCGAAAACTTTCATACGGAGTTGGGGTCGAACGGATTTTCCCGGTGCATTCTCCGATCGTCTCCAAGGTTGATGTGATTCGGCAAGGGCGCGTTAGACGCGCGAAGCTGTACTATCTGCGTGGCAAGAAGGGCAGGTTTGCGAAGGTCGAGGAGCGGGAGTTTGTTGGAGAGAGCAAATCTTCGGCACAACCTCCGGCTGCCAAAGCGGAGACCGTGACGGCCTCCTCCTAGCCTTCTTCGGAGCACATGTTCCCTCACAGCAGGGGCGATCGCATGAGTCGGTGAAGGGACGTCTGATCTGATGGGACCCACCGAAGAGTTCGAGCGGGCGGCCCGGCTGTGTGGGTATCGTCGTATTGCCGGCATTGATGAAGCCGGACGGGGCCCGTTAGCCGGTCCGGTCGTTGCCGCCGCGGTTGTCTTACCGGTCCGCTGTCGGCTCTCGGGGATCGATGATTCTAAGCAGCTGTCCGAAGGGGAGCGAGCCCGATTGTATGCCGCGATTCTTGAGCATGCCGTGGGGATGGGAATCGGATCGGCGGACGTCGGTGAGATCGATCGGCTCAATATTCTCGAGGCGACCAAGCTGGCGATGCGGCGAGCCATTGATCAGCTGGCTCCTCCCCCTGATTACCTACTCATTGATGCCGTGACGCTTCCAGGGATCGGAATCCCTGAACGGCCTATCATCAAGGGAGACACCCTCTCCCTCTCGATTGCGGCAGCCTCCATCATCGCCAAAGTTACGAGGGATCGTCTCATGGCAGAGTACCATGACATGTTTCCCGAATATGATTTTCTCTCGCATAAGGGGTATGGCACGAGAGAACACCTGCAACGATTGGCGCGCCATGGCCCCTGCTCCATCCATCGCCGAACATTCACGCCGGTGCACGAGGCGATCCTCGCCGCGAAGCGTGAGTCGTCCCAACGGATGAGCGCCACAGTGCTCGAACAGTAACGGCATGGTTACTTCAGACCCCCGCCATCAGTTTGGCCAAGCCAGCGAAATGCAGGCCGAACAGTTCTTGGTGGCCAAGGGCTATCGCATTCTCGATCGTAACGTACGGACCAGGCTTGGTGAATTGGATCTCGTCGCGGACGATCATGGTGTCGTGGTCTTCGTCGAAGTGAAGGGCAGGACCACAGACGCCTTCGGCGGGGCTCTGCTGGCGGTGGATCACCGCAAGCGGGTGAAGCTGACGAAACTGGCCGCGCAGTATTTAGCCCAACGCCATTGGTCCGATAAGGTCTGCCGATTCGATGTGGTGTTGGTCCAGGGGAGAGCTTCTGACCAGGGGCGGATCGAACATCTCCAGAACGCATTTGACGTTGCCGAACACTGAGGGTGTTCGCCTTTACTCGAAAGGGTTTCCATGGATGCCATCATTCAACTCATCCATGTATCAAAATGGCATGATCGCAGAGCCGCGTTGTCCGATGTCACCTTTGAGATCGAGAAGGGGGAGTTTGTCCTGCTCATGGGCGCGAGCGGGGCCGGGAAGTCGACTCTGTTGCGCATGTTGATCGCGGAGGAGCAGCCGGACGAGGGCCAGATTTTCGTTCACGGCAAGAATGTGACCAAGCTCAGACCATCCGAGATTCCCTATCTTCGACGGAAGGTCGGGGCGGTCTTTCAAGACTTTCGTCTGTTGCCGAAGAAATCCGTCTTCGACAATGTGGCGCTTCCGCTGATTGTCCAAGGAGCCTCCGAGAAAGATATCCGTCGTAAAGTCACGGAGGCATTGCGCGCGGTCGATGTTGATCACAAGAATGATCAGTTACCGAGCAGTCTTTCAACGGGAGAGCAGCAGCGTGTGTGTATCGCGCGGTCGATCGTCAATGGGCCGGTGGTGCTTCTGGCCGACGAACCAACAGGCAATCTTGATCCAGAACGCACCAGGGAAATTATTGAATTGTTTAAATTGATCAATGCCCGAGGGACGACCGTGGTCGTCGCGACGCACGATCCTCAGGTCCTGAAAGATGTGAATCGACGGGTGATCACATTGGTGCATGGGGTGTTGCTGGCAGAGCGAAGAGTCGGGGAAGGGGTCGGAGGATGAGACGCTTGTTTTATCTCGTTCGCGAAGCGTGGGTGAACATGCGGACCAATCGGACGACGACGATCGTCGCCATTCTGACCACGGCCTTTGCCTTGGCCTGTGTCGGCATCTTTCTGTTGCTCTATGTGAATCTCCGGAACGCAGCGGGGTCGCTCCAGGAAGATGTCAAGGTCATGGTCTATTTGGAGGATCGACGGCCGAGCGAACAGGTGCGAGAACTCGAACGAACACTCAAGACCGATCGTATGGTCGACGGGGTGCTCTTTATTTCAAAAGAACAGGCGCTGGGAGAATTTCGAGTTCAATTTCCCAGTGAGTCACACTTACTCGAAGGGCTTGGGGAGAACCCGCTCCCGGCCTCGTTCGTTGTGACGCTTGCGCCGAGCTTTCGGTCTCCGGACGCCATGAAAGCGTGGGTAGAACGAGTGCAAACAATGGAAGGTGTCGCGAAGGTCGACTATAATCAAGAATGGAGTAGTCTGTTGGCCGGACTGATCGGATACATCGAGCTGGCGGCGATCGGGGTGGGGATCCTCCTTTCCGCGGCCGCAGTGACTATCATCGGAAATACGACTAGACTCGCACTGTTGGCCAGACAGGAGGAGATCGAAATTCTTCGCTCGATCGGAGCCACACGTACATTCATCCGTATTCCCTATTTTCTCGAAGGAGCCGTACTCGGAGCCTGTGGTAGCGCGCTGTCGTTGGGGATTCTCAAGTTCGCGTTTGAACTGTTCCGGCAGCAGATTCAATTGACGGGCCGTTTTAGCGGGATCGAAGGCATGATCTCTTTTTTCCCCCTTTCGGTGTGTCTGGCGCTCGTGATGGCGGGAATGGGGCTTGGCTTTGCCGGGAGCGTGGTGTCGCTTCTACGTGTTGGAGACGGGCGGGCATGAGAGGCTCCTGTGCCATCCTCCTCTGGTGTCTTGCGGTGGGAGGAGGGGTGGCATCTGTGGCGGGTGCGGCGAATGATCCGATCTCTGAAAAAATCGAGCGTGAGAGAAAGACGCTTGAGAAGCTGAAGGGCAAGATTGAGGAAAAACGGAAACGCGCCGAGGCGGCAGAGAAAAAACGAGAATCGGTGTTGCAAGGGCTCCAAACCCTGGATGAGCGACTGGTGCATCATCGACAAGATCATCATGAGATCAACAAGAAACTGCGACAGAAGGATCGGGAGATCGACGAGATTACGGACCGGCTGGGGGCGATGCGAACCGGTATTGATGCCCGACGTGAGGCCATTCTTGCCCGACTCCGTGTGCAGTATATGGAAGGGCGGTTTGGGCGTGTGAAGGCCCTCTTAACAGCGGACTCGTACAGCGATTTCCAGCGTCGTGGACAATACCTCTCGGTTGTGTCACACAAGGACTACGAATTGTTGGAGACGTTCCGCGCCGATATGGAGCGGATGGAGCAGGTTGAGCGTCAGCGCGCCGAGGCCAGAGTCGGACTGGTTGCCTTCAAGCAAACCATCGAGAAGAAGCTGGCCGACATCCGAGTGCTTCAGAGAGAGAAGAAAGTCTATTTAGTGAAGATTACGCACGAAAAAGACTCCTATAATCGCACGGTCGACGAACTGGAACGTTCCGCGTCTCGGGTGGATGGCTTGTTGCATGAGTTGGAAACGCGCCGACGTACCATGGCCGTGGCCCCTCCCTTGTCTTCACCATCGGCGCATGGAGTCCGAGGCACACTCCCGTGGCCGGCCGATGGAAAAGTCGTGTCGTTCTTCGGGCGCCAGAAACATCCGACGTTCAATACCTACGTGCAGCGCAAGGGCATTGAAATTCGAACGGCAGAGGGAAGCTTAATCCATGCCGTCATGACGGGGAGTGTGGTCTATGCGGACTGGTTGAAAGGCTACGGACTCGTTATAATTCTAGATCATGCCAACGGGTTCTTTTCCTTATACGCGCATGCCTCCAAGATTCTGTCTAAATCGGGCGAGCAGGTTGCCGAAGGTCAACCGATCGGGGAGACTGGGGATACGGGCATGATTGGAGAAAATACTTTATACTTCGAGTTGCGGGAAGGAGCCGAGCCGGTGGATCCCCTCCACTGGTTGGCCAAACGATAAGCATGGCCTTCTTGGTGTATTCTGATCGGAGGGTCCGACAACTCAGGAAAGAAGGGATGTGAAGATTATGGAACAGCAGCCTCGGAAGAAGTCTTGGGTGGTCGTGCCGATGATTGCCCTTGCGCTGCTCGGTGGACTCGTCATCGGAAAAGGGTGGGAGCGGACCGGTCATGCGGGTGAAACCTATGAGGAGCTCAAAACCTTCTCCGAAGTCCTGAACCAAGTTCAGAAACATTATGTCGATGAGACGAAACCGAAGGACCTCATTCAAGGGGCCATCCGTGGCATGCTGTCGACGCTCGATCCACACTCAGCCTACATGACTCCGGAGATGTATAAGGAGATGCAGGTTGAAACCAGGGGAGAATTTGGGGGAGTCGGCATTCAAATCGGTGTGAAGGACAACCGGTTGGCCGTCATCGCACCGATCGAAGGCACGCCGGCCCATCGAGCCGGGATTAAGGCCGGCGACTTTATCACTAAGGTCAATGACGACACGACAAAGGACCTGACCTTGATGGATGCGGTCCAGAAGATGCGAGGACCGAAAGGCAGCAAGGTCAATCTCACGATTCAACGAGATGGCACACCGGACCCATTGGTCTTCACCCTCGTCCGAGACACCATTAAAATTGAAAGCGTGAAGTCGAAGGTCATCGACAACCTCGGTTATGTTCGGCTCACTCAGTTTCAGGAAGCCACTGGGCGAGATCTCTCCAAGGCGATCAAACAGTTCAAGGAACAGAAGGTCCAAGGAACTATTCTTGACCTGCGAAACAATCCCGGCGGGTTGCTGACCGCGGCCGTCGATGTATCCGAACAATTTCTTCCCAGCGGGAAGTTGGTTGTGTATACCAAGAGCCGAGAAGGAAAAAAAGACGAATGGTTCGCCAAAGCCAAGGATCAGTTGGAGGATCTACCGGTCATTGTCCTGGTCAATGAAGGATCCGCGAGTGCATCGGAAATTGTCGCCGGAGCGCTGCAAGATTATGGACGAGGCCTTGTTGTTGGGACCACCTCATTCGGAAAAGGATCGGTGCAGACGATCCTCGCGCTAGGTGACGGTTCTGGGCTTCGTCTCACGACCGCAAAGTACTATACGCCAAAGGGCCGGTCCATTCAGTCGACCGGCATTACGCCGGACATCGTCGTGAAGCTTTCAGCGCCGGTGGTGGCTAAAGCGTCTGAGGGGAAACCTGCTGAAAAGGAGGCGGAACCAAAGGTGGTCAAGCCACCAACAGGAAAGGAAACCTCACCTCAGAATGGCAAGTCTCCGGACGAGGGGGGACCGAAGAATGGGACGCCTCCACCGGCATTGCCTGAAGTCGGGGGAGAACCTTCGCTTGAACAGGACGCACAGCTTCAGAAGGCTGTGGAATTGTTGAAGAGTTGGAAGATCTTCAAGGACCTCAAGACGTCCTAAGGTTCTCGCGCATGAATTCGTTCCTGAACGGCCTGGAGTAAGCGCTCTTCGGACCCTGAAAAACTCGGCAGGGTCCGAAGCAGGTGCGAGCGGGTGATCTGGTCGAGGTCGTCGAGCGTCCGTATGCCGAGGCGGAAGTATAAATAGGTCACGAGCGACTCGGAAAGTCCTGGCAGGCTCGCCCAGCTCTTCACCTCCGCCGGGAGCGGCGTTTTCAGCTCTTCGTAGGCACGGATGGTGCCGGTCTCAAGAAACTCTTCTATTTTTTTTGCCAGGTCAGCCCCGATTCCATCAATCTCCTCAAGCCCCTGGCGCTCAACCAGGGTCGCCACATCTTCATCGATGGCCAGCAGAGCATCCGCAGCCCGCCGATAGGCCCGCACCCGATAGGGATTGGCGCGTTGGGCCGAAAGGAGATCGGCCATCGATCGGAAGATGGTGGCGAGTTGCTGATTGTTCTCTTTCATGTGTAGGACCGTGGAGTTCTATTGTGCGGTTTCCTTGGTCCTTCAGGCAAGGGGCACTTTGTTGACAAGGTGAATTCTACTCTCATAGGATGTCAGGCGTGCAGGATGCAATCCACATCCATGTGAATGGGGAAGCACGGACTTGGCGCAGTGGCGCAACGGTCGCTGAGCTGTTGCAAGATCTGGATATACGGACGGAACGCGTGGCGGTCGAGTTGAATCTTGAAATTCTGGATCGTGCGGTGTTTGATCAACGGTCGCTCAACGATGGGGATCGGGTCGAGATTCTTGGGTTTATCGGCGGCGGGTCATTGTAAGAGGACACTATGGCAGACGATCGGCTGATTATTGCGGGGCGTGAGTTCAAGTCCCGCCTGTGGGTCGGGACGGGGAAATATAAGGACTTTGCCGAGACGAAAAAGGCGATTGAAGTCTCTGGCGCCGATGTCGTGACGGTCGCGGTACGTCGAGTGAATATCACCGATCGATCGAAAGAGAATCTGCTCGACTACCTCGATCCGAAGAAATATACGATCTTGCCCAACACGGCTGGCTGCTACACGGTGGAGGATGCGGTTCGATACTCTCGTCTGGCGCGCGCGGCCGGAGTTTCTGATTTGGTGAAGCTAGAGGTGCTCGGCGACGAGCGGACCTTGTTTCCCGATACGGCGGGGTTGATCGAGGCGGCGAAGATTCTCGTCAAAGAAGGTTTTATCGTGCTGCCCTATACGAATGATGATCCGATCGTCGCTCAGAAGCTCGTCGATGTTGGATGTCCAGCCGTCATGCCGTTGGCGGCACCGATCGGATCAGGACTTGGGATCCGCAATCCCTATAATCTAAAAATCATTATGGAAATGATCAAGGTGCCGATCATCGTCGATGCCGGTGTCGGGACTGCTTCCGATGCTGCTTTTGCAATGGAATTAGGGGCGGATGCGGTACTCATGAACACGGCCATTGCTGGCGCGAAGGATCCGATCGCCATGGCGGAAGCGATGAAGTACGCCGTGCATGCTGGTCGCCTGGCCTATAAGGCTGGCCGCATTCCCAGGAAACTCTATGCGACGGCCAGCAGCCCGATCGAAGGAATGCTCTAGCAGGATATGCTGAAAAAGTCCTCCAGCGGTGTTCTCGCATCGCTCAGAGGCTCAACGTACCGAAGCGTACGCCTCGCCTCTTCGCTCGCTGCGGCCTTGCTGGATGGCCTTTTTGAGTATCCTGCTAAGACGAGGATCTCAGTCCTTCAGTGATGCCGCCAGTACACTTTCGCCTGCTTCTTGTTACTGACCGGCACCTGGTTCAAGGACGTTCCCTCTCAACAGTAGTCAGTCACGCGATCATGGCTGGTGTGCCGGCTATACAACTTCGAGAACGGGATTTGCCTACTGGTGAGCTGCTCCCGCTGGCACAAGAGATTCACTCGCTGACCGCACCGCGAGCCGTTCCGTTGATCCTCAACGATCGTGTCGATCTCGTGCTGGCGCTGAACTTGGACGGTGTGCATCTTCGTGCCAACAGCCTTCCGGTCTCCGTGGTCCGGCGGCTCATTGGGCCCAATCGATTGATCGGGATTTCCACGCATTCTGTTGAAGACGTTCAACGGGCAAATCATGATGGAGCCGACTACATCATCTTCGGTCCGATTTTCGATACTCCGTCAAAGCGTTCATTCGGTGCTCCGCTCGGACTCGATGTGCTTGCCGATGTCTGTCGCAACTCGATGGTCCCCATCTTTGCCATCGGAGGCATCACAAGTGAACGGGTGCGCGATGTGCGTCGAGCCGGGGCCCATGGAGTTGCCGTGATCGGCGCGCTGCTCACGTCTGCTGATATCAGTGGTGCCGTGCGCGAGTTCAGCACCGCACTGCAGGCATGAGACGTGATCGGGTCACGTTGACCTGCCTTGCGTAGAATCCCCTGTTGCAGTTGACCACCTCTAGGTCGGGTGTTAGAATCCGATCACACGCGTGATCCACGAACTCATTCGACGTTGCGTCCGATTCTTGTTGTGCCGAAATGGCGTCTAGCAAAGATCAGCGCGGTCGGCTCCGGTCCCTCCGAGATTCCGTCAAGAAGATTACGAAGCGGTTGTCCGAGGGGAATGGGGAGATGATTCACAAGAACGACGAACACAGTCGTGAGGTTGACAAACTTCGCGTTCAGATTCAGTCGATGGAAGAAGAAATCCGTCGGTTGTATCAGTCCCGCCATCAACTCGATCAGGCGACCAAGCACAACGAAAAACTTGTGGCGATGCTGCAGGATGCGAAAGCTCAGATCGAGGCCCTGCGGGCCGAGGTCGAGAAGCTGACAGCGCCACCGTCGGCCTACGCCATCTTTTCCAGCCTGAACGAGGATGGAACGGGCAACGTGTATGTATCGGGACGGAAAATGAAGGTTAGCCTGCACCCCTCGATTAAGAGTGCTGAGTTGCGGAAGGGCCGAGAAGTTGTGCTCAATGAAGCGCTCAACGTGATTGAAGTGAAGGGGTTTGACAGTCAGGGAGAGGTTGTTCGACTCAAAGACGTGTTGGAGGGGGGACGAGCCTTGGTCACTCTCCATTTCGACGAGGAGAAGGTGGCCGAGCTTGGCGACCCATTGCTCGCTGAGCGACTGAGTGTCGGTGACCACCTCCTCTATGATGCCCGTTCCGGGTATGTCATTGAGAAATTGCCGAAGTCCGAAGCGGAAGAGCTGGTATTAGAAGAGGTTCCGGATGTCGACTATGAGCATATCGGCGGTCTCCAGAAAGAATTGGAACAGGTCCGTGATGCGGTTGAACTTCCGTTCCTGCATCCGCACGTATTCTCTGAATATAAGCTCAGTGCACCGAAGGGGGTGCTGCTCTATGGCCCACCCGGTTGTGGGAAGACGCTGATTGCCAAAGCCGTTGCCAATTCAATCGCGAAAAAATTAGGCCATCGCGCAGGGAAGGAAATTCGGAGCTACTTTCTGCATGTGAAGGGTCCTGAATTGCTCAATAAGTACGTCGGGGAGTCGGAGCGCCAGGTGCGTGAAGTGTTTAAGAAGGCGAAGGAACGGGCCGATGACGGCCATCCGGTGATCGTCTTTTTTGATGAAATGGATGCGCTCTTCAGGACTCGTGGGACTGGTGTGTCCTCGGATATCGAATCGACCATTGTGCCGCAGTTTCTCTCTGAGATCGACGGGGTTGAGCGATTGCGCAACGTCATCGTCATTGGGGCAAGCAATCGCCAGGATTTGATCGATCCGGCAGTGCTTCGCGCCGGGCGATTGGATGTCAAAGTCAAAGTGGGACGACCAGATGCCACGGCTGCCAAGGATATTTTCTCGAAGTACATCTCGACGGATCTCCCGTTTGCTGCCGAAGACCTGGAACGGCATGGCGGCGATCGACAGGCGCTCGTGGATCGATTGACGGCGTTGACGGTTGAGACGATGTACGCAGCCAGTGAGGAAAACAAGTTCATCGAAGTGACCTACGCCAATGGTGAAAAGGAAGTGCTGTATTTCAAGGACTTCGCCAGTGGAGCCTTGATCGAAGGCATCGTCTCACGCGCGAAAAAATTTGCCGTGAAGCGCGTGATCGCGCAAGAGGGAGCCGGCCTGCGCTCGGACGACTTGATCCGCGCCATCCGTGAGGAGTTCAAGGAACACGAAGATCTCCCCAACACAACGAATCCGGACGATTGGGCAAAAGTCGCCGGAAAGAAGGGCGAGAAAATCATTCATCTCCGGACCATCAGCGGTGGACCTGCCGAACATCGGCAGATTGAAACCGTCAATACCGGCCACTATCTCTAGCGAACCTATGCCAGACCATACCGCCACGAATCGCTTGCGCGTGCTTGGCACTGAAACCGAGTTCGGCATTGCGTCAAAAGATCCATCTGCGATGGACCCTGTGTCAGGCTCCTTCACCGTCATTGGACAGTATCCAGGATTGCCGGCTCCAAGGGCGCTCTGGGATTACGAGCACGAAAATCCCCTCGTAGATGCCCGTGGATTTGAAGTCGATGGTGAGCGAGAGCGCCCCAATCCCGACTATAACCGGCAGCTGAACAAGGTCCTGGCGAACGGCGGACGGTTATATGTCGATGGCGCGCATCCCGAATACTCGACACCGGAGTGCTCGAATGCCCGAGAGGTGGTGGCGTTCGAACGAGTGGGGGAGCGCATTCTTGCCAAATGTCTTCAGGAGCTGGCTCGGGTGAGAGGGAGCGAACAGTATGTCCTATACAAGAACAATTCTGACGGCAAGGGCAACAGCTACGGGTACCATGAAAATTATTTAGTCTCGCGGGCCGTGTCGTTCGACCGGATCGCTCGGGTGTTGACGCCGTTTTTCGTCACACGACCGATCTTTGCCGGAGCAGGGAAAGTTGGAGCTGAAAATCAAACCAGCCCGGCGGAATATCAAATCTCGCAGCGTGCCGACTTTTTCGAATGTCTCATGGACCTCAATACGATGGTCAAACGGCCGATCATCAACACGCGGGATGAACCGCATGCCGATGCGGCGAGGTTTCGGAGACTCCATGTCATCACGGGCGATGCCAATATGGCGGAACTCTCCACCTATTTAAAGGTGGGAACGTTGGACATTGTCTTGGACTTGCTGGAATCAGGAGCCGATCTGCCCCAGCTTGAACTGGACGAACCGGTCCGTGTGTTCAAGCAGGTGTCGCGCGACCTGGATGTGAAGGGAACCCTGAAACTAGCTGGTGGAAGGCCTACCACGGCTCTTGCCGTCCAGCGGGCGTACCTGAGCGCCGCCAAGACTTTTTATGCCTCGCAGGCTCACAGTCCTACCACGCATGATGTATTGCGTCGTTGGGAGGAGGTCCTGGACCAGCTGGATCAGGATCCGCGGCTGTTGGTCCACGCGTTGGATTGGGTCGCCAAGCGGCATATGATCGAGTCCTACATGGAGCGTAAAGGTTGCGGATGGGATGATCCACGAATGAAGCTGATGGATCTCCAATACCATGATGTTCGTCCGGAGAAGGGATTGTTTTATACCCTGGAACGCAGTCGTCTCATCGAACGGATCGTTGAGGAAGATGAGATTCAGCACGCTGAATTGAACCCTCCGACGGGAACGAGGGCCTATTTTCGTGGGCGCTGTGTCAGTAAGTTTGCGAAGGCGCTCTATGGGGCCAGTTGGACATCGGTGCTGTTCGACGTCGGCAATACGACGATCAAAAAAGTGCCGCTGATGGACCCCCATCGAGGGACGCAGGCCTTGACGCAGGAGTTGCTTGATACAACCGATTCAGTCGATGCCCTGATCGAGAAGCTCAAGGTTTAACGAACGGTGGTTCGAAGATCACGATGAAGCTGCCCTATCTCCCTGACCACGACGGCTCCAGTTTTTTTGACTTTGTCTCGACACATCATCCCGAGTTGGCATTGCGACGCCACGGCATGGCGGCCGTTCCTGACCAGGTGCGCGCCGTTGGGCCGGTTGCTGTGCCTTCTGCCACGACCGTGCTAGCTCTCAAGTATCAGCAGGGGGTGGTGATTGCCGGAGACCGACGAGCCACGGAAGGGTTTCAGATCGCGGATCGCCGAATCGAAAAAGTCTTCAAGATCGACGACTGGTCGGCCATGGCGATCGCGGGGGCGGCAGGTCCTTGCATCGAGATGGCCAAGCTATTTCAGACCGAGTTGGAGCATTACGAAAAACTGGAAGGCATGCCGCTCTCCTGTGAAGGAAAGGCCAATAAGCTGGGCCAGATGGTCAAGGCCAATCTTCCGATGGTGTTTCAGGGATTGGTCGTCATGCCGTTGTATGTCGGGTATGACGTGAAGCGCGGCGAGGGCCGCATCTTCAAGTACGACATCACCGGCGGAAGGTACGAAGAGTCCGATTACCATGCGATCGGTTCCGGGGGGAAAGATGCTCGCAACACGATGCGCGAACATTTTAAGCGGCAACTTTCCGAGGGGGATGCGATCAAATTAGCCTTGTTGGCGCTCTATAATGCCGCGGATGATGACGTCGGGACCGGCGGACCTGATCTCGTGCGGGGCATTTATCCCACGGCGAAGGTCGTGACGGCCCAAGGCATCGCCGATGTATCCGACGACACCCTGCGTGCCGTGTGCAACGATGTGATGGCCGCGCGCCGTTCACGGGAGACGTAATCATGCCGATGCCCTACTACGTGTCCCCTGAGCAGATGATGCAGGATAAGGCGGAGTATGCCAGGAAGGGGATCGCCAAAGGCCGCTCGATCATCGCGATGGAGTATGCCGACGGCATTCTCTTGACGGCGGATAATCCGAGCGCCTCACTGCACAAGGTGTCGGAAATCTACGACAACATTGCGTTTGCAGGAGCCGGCAAGTACAGCGAGTTCGAGAACCTTCGAAAGGCGGGAATCCGTCACGCTGACCTCAAAGGGTTCATGTACAGCCGCGAAGATGTCACGGGCCGCTCTCTGGCGAACGGGTATTCTCAAAGCCTGGGGACCGTATTCAGTCAGGAAATGAAGCCGCTTGAGGTAGAGATCCTTGTGGTGCAGGCCGGTGCCAACCATCACCCGAACGAAATCTATCGTATTTCATTCGACGGCAGCATCATCGACGAGAAGAACTTTGCGGTGATTGGCGGCAAGTCTGAGGCGGTGCACACCGTGTTGAAGGAAAACAGTCCCAGTCAGGCGCCGCCCTTGGATGCCGCGTTGAAGCTGTGTGTCACGGCGCTGGAGCAGACGGCCAATCAAAAGCTGCCGCCGGAAGGGTTGGAAGTCGCGGTTTTGGACCGAACCCGTGCCGGCCGAAAGTTTCGCCGGGTATCGATTGCTGATGTTCGACTCATCCTCTCTCCCTGACCTCTGCCTTTCGTAGAGGCTTCCTTTGTTGCAGATCCGCAAAGCGGCGTATACTCTGTCTAAAGGCCATTCATGATGTCTGGTGGTTCCATGAAGCAGCGGATATACGGCCTCGAGAACGAATACGGCCTCATTTTTTCCCCCAATGGTCGTATCTATCTTCCCATGGAAAAAGTCCTGGGGTACATCTTTGAAGGACTGATTCCCAACAGCTGGCCGTCGAACGCATTCTTGGTCAATGGCGCACGATTCTATCAAGACACTGGCTGTCATCCCGAATATTCGACTCCAGAGTGCGACAACATCCTGGACCTCGTGATCCACGATAAAGCGGGGGAGCGATTATTGGAGGCCTGTTTGCCGGCCGCCGAAGAACGGCTTCGAGAGGAAGGGCTGTCCGGGGAAATCTATATTTTCAAGAATAATACGGATTCTCTGGGGAATACCTACGGATGCCACGAGAATTTCCTCATGCGGCGCGATGTCGATTTTTGGAAAGTCACCGAACAATTGATCCCGTTTTTCGTGACCCGGCAGGTGTTTAGCGGGGCGGGCAAAGTATTAAAAGTATCTGGCAAGCCGCAGTATTTCATCTCTCAGCGCGCGCAACATATTCATGAGAAGACATCCTCGTCGACGACCTCTTCTCGGAGCATCATCAACACCCGCGACGAGCCCCATTCAGATGCCGAACGCTATCGGCGCCTCCATATCATCGTCGGCGATTCCAACATGTCGGAGTACGCGACGTACCTCAAAGTGGGGACCGCTGCGCTTGTCTTGTCGATGATCGAAGACGGGTACACGGTTCATGGGTTGGAACTCGAAGATCCTGTCAAGGCGATCCGAGAGGTCTCGCGGGATCCGACCCTGAAGAAAAGGGTCAAGCTCGATGACGGCCGGCAGATGACCGCCATCGAGATTCAGCAGGTCTATCTTAATCGGGCGAGAGAGTACCTGAATCAACAGGCGCATGAACCCATCCTCGACGATGTGTACGACAAGTGGGAACGGATGCTCCAGCAGCTGGAAGAAGATCCGATGCAACTCATCCATCAGGTCGATTGGGTTACGAAGAAACATCTGATCCAGTCTTACGTAGACAAGAAGAATTGCGGGTGGGACGACCCGAGGGTGCTCCTCCTGGATTTACAGTTCCATGACGTGAAGCGAACAAGAGGGTTGTATTACCTGATGGAGTCTCGAGGGCTCATCGAACGGGTCGTCGAAGAGGAGGCGGTCCAGCGGGCGATGTCCACGCCTCCACAGACGACCAGGGCCAAGGTTCGAGGAGATTTTATTCGGTTTGCACGGGCGAAGAATCGATCCTATACAGTGGACTGGACGTATCTGAAGCTGAATGGGTATTGGGAGGAAACCATCCTTGTGCATGGACCCCTTCAGTGCGGTGAATCGACGGGTCGAGGAACTGATTTCCCAAGTATCGGGAGGACGGTTCTACCGATGAAGCCTGATGCTGGAATCTGCAGCATCCACGACGTGCCTTGCCAGTGCGGTGCCTGCTTGGTGCTCGCCATGCTGCTCACCGGATATCTCCCATGCGCTCTCTTTGCGGGGTCATTACCGAACGGTCAAGCGGCTCATGGCCACTATAGCGGCAAACAGGGACACGTTCTTGTGGTCAAAGTGCCGACCGATGATTCGGCGCGACTGTGCAGGGAACGTTCCTTGGTCGTTCCATTCGCTTCTTTCCTGATCCTCGACTCGAAGAGCCGAAGGGATTTGTCGGATTGCTCGGGATAGACCTGCAGGACGAGCCAGGAATCCATGGATTGACTGTCGAGGCTGAAGATCGGTGAATCACAGCCGCACCGTCCGCTATCAGCGTATCCGTCTCAGAAAGAGAAATTTCATGTCGAGCATCTCACGCTGCCGAAAGACAAGGTTGATTTGACGACAAAGTGTGGTGCGTTGGAAAGCTGAACAGGAGCAGGTGAAGACGGCACTGGCCAGGATCTCACGGCAAGTTATGGCAGCCGGGTTTTGTGGAGCCGGTGAGCGGCAAACGAACCGGGATCTTTGGCAGTGTCAGAATCATGAATGGGCAGCCGCGCAATCCGCATAATGGGGAAGACATCGGTGCGCCGCTCGGAACCGATGTGCTGGCGACGAATGATGGCATTGTCCGCCTCACCGTCGATCATTTCTTTTCTGGGAAAGGTCTCTTTGTGGACCATGGACTGGGTTTTATTCGATGTATTTTCATCTGTCCGAAGTGCTGGTTAAAGATGGAGAACAGGTGAAAGCCGGGCAAATTGTCGGGAAAGTGGGAGCAACCGGTCGGGCCACTGGTCCGCATCTCCATTGGGGGGTGAAACTCAATGGCGCGCGCGTCAATCCCTATGCCTTGCTGGATCTACCGTTCAGGGGCCCTACGCCATCGGCAGCGCCCGTGCCGGTTGCTGATCCTACCGCCGGCGTTGGTCCGTTGGCTCCCTAGCTCTAGTCGGTCCGTGCCCTCCCCCATGATTTCTGGTTGACCTCGTCTCACCCGCAGGCATACCCTCTTTCTCAACGTTTCAACGTGAGGCATCCGCATGAGAATCTTCTTGTTTCTCTCCTCGGCACTCTCTCTGCTACTCTCCGCGCACCAGTTTTCGATTACCGAGCATACCGGACAGAACCGGGGAGCGCTATTCTTTCTGCTCATCGGCATCCAGCTGCTGATTATCGGGGCGCTCGTGCATGATCATCAAGAAGAACGTGACAGAAAGGCACAGACGTCTGCGGAAAATGAAGATCACAAAGAAGCTGGGACGAGTGTGGCGAATACCTCGGAGGAAGAAAGGAAGAAGTTGTGAACTACGCTAGACGCCTTATGCTTATCCGCTTGTTTCAGCAGACCGCAATGGGTAGTATCGTGGGATGCCTCGACCGAGTTTCCCCAAGAGCCTGCGGCAGTTCCAACAACAGTTTGCCAGCGAGGACGCTTGCGCGGAGTATCTGACGGCATGCCGCTGGCCAGATGGGTTCCGGTGTCCGAGGTGCGGTCAGACGTCCGCGTACGGCTTGGCAGGCCGCCGGCGCTGGCAGTGTGCCTCCTGCCGCTATCAGGTCTCTGTGACGGCCGGGACAATCCTCCACAATTCGAAGACCCCGCTCATGACGTGGTTTTGGGCTGCGTATCTGATGACGACGGATAAGCGTGGGCTGTCGGCCCTCCTCCTGCAGCAGCAACTGGGACTCAGCCGCTACGAGACCGCGTGGATGATGCTGCACAAGCTCCGTCGCGCGATGGTGAACGCGGCGCGGGACCCGCTTTGCGGCGAGGTTGAGATGGACGAGACCTGGGTGGGGGGAACTCAGACAGGACTGCGGGGCAGTCGCCAGCTCAGAGGGCGCAACGCCGCGCTGGTTCTGGTTGCAGTCGAACGGCGGGGACGGGCGTCCGGTCGAGTCCGGATGGAGGTCATACCCGATTTCGCAGGAACCACCATCAAGGAGTTCGCTGCCAGAAACATCGCCACAGGTACCACCATCTCCACCGATGGCCTCTCGAGCTTCGGGGTGCTCACGGCGAGCGGCTATACCCATGTGCCACGAACGCAGCCGCCCCCGCTTCAGTTGCGCCAAGGAGCCAAGTCCGTCGTTCCGCTTGCCGACCGGATGATCGGGAACCTTCAGAGCTGGCTGGTCGGCACCCACCACGGCGTCAGCCGCAGCCAGCTCCAGGTCTATCTCGATGAATTCGTCTTCCGCACGAACCGTCGTCGTGAACCGAGGGCCGCTTTTCAAACCCTGCTCGGCCTTGGCAGTAACCGAGGTCCTACGGCCTACGCGCAGATTCAGCACGCCCGTGATCGCAAGCTCTTGCGGTCTGCTGAAACAAGCGGATAAGCATAAGACGCCTAAGCTCGAAAAATTATAGCAGTTAACGAGTAGGGTGCTAACGACATGAGGTTGCGTGAGAGGGAGTGGGCTGACCAAGTTAAAAAGGAGTGCCCAACGCAACACCATTAGTTTCGTCGATCAGTTGGACCTCCGGAAGCATCACGGTTATCCTAAGAGGCATCCAGTCTTGTGAGGTCATGCAGCGCGTTGCGCAGTGTGACGGCAACGCTCTTCCCGACAGCATTCTCATAGCTCAGCTGTGCTTTTCGCCAAAACTGCTTTGCCTCTGAGAATTTTGCTGCACCTTTTGCAGTAAGCGTCACACGGCGTGTTCTGCCGTCGTCAGCATCTGGTTGCAATACGACCAGTCCTCGACGGAGGAGAGGCCTTAGATTATGTCCAAGAGTCGATCGATCCATTACAAGCTGCTCCGACAGCTCATTCATAGTTGGAGGCGTAGGGCGACCACGGGATAGTTCCGCCAGGAGGGAAAATTGGGTCGTTTTTAACCCTGTAGCTCTCAGATGAGTGTCATAGATCAATGAAACGCGCCGCGCGGCTTTCCTTAATACAGCGCAGTAACATGGAGATTGTGACGATGCGTGATTCGTCATAGTGTAGTTCTACAACGGGCATTCCTGAACGTCAAATAATCCACCTACATTGTCACAATACGATTGTTCCGCGCTTGATTAGAATGGAGTCGAGTGCAAGTCTTGCCCTTGACATGATTACGGGCATATGCTCATATATATATGTGGTCTAGGGATGTGGAGTGCCTATCGTCCGTGTTTCTTGGTTGGCCGATTCCGAAGTCGGGTAATTCAAGGGCCGAGGATTAGTCTATGACTACATCCCGAGTTAGTAAGGGGGTTTTGGCCGCTGGTATTGCCGCACTGCTGATCTTCTACTTTCCTCCTGAAGTTGTAAGATATTTCCTGTTGCTAGGTTCTCATCAAACATTGACGCTTTTTGAGGCGGACACCCTCATGTCGGTGACACGTGAAAACGTGACCACCCTCTCCCCTTGGGCTTCGGATGAACCGGTATGGAAGGCCCTAGTCAATCGGGTCTTTGGCATGGCATTGATCGGCCTGCCCATTTTGTATCTTTTACAGCGGCGTGAACGTGAAGAAGCGATTCAACGGCTCGATGAAGGGTGGGCAGCACGCCTGCGCGCACGTAGCGAAGAATTGTCGGCCGTCAATAACGCGCTCGTCAGCGAGGTGTCAAAACGAATCGATACCGAACAATCGCTCGAAGCCAATCGGCTGGATCTTCGTGTGCTTGCCTCGCAACTGCTTCGCCTCCAGGAGGAGGAGCGACGGCGGATCTCACGCGATCTCCATGACGATATCAATCAACGTCTCGCGCTTTTGTCGATCGACATCGAAATGTTGGAACAACAGCTCACGAACGCTCCCATCGGTACCATTGGAACGGTGCATACGATTCAGGACCGTATCGTCGAGCTTTCTGAAAGTGTTCGCCGTCTGGCCTATCAGTTTCATCCATCGATTCTTGATGACCTGGGATTAGCCATTGCGCTCCGGCGCCTCGTCGATGACTTTCAGACCCGCACCGGTATCGATGCACGGTTCATGTGCACGGACATACCTCGACACGTGGCGCAAGAGGTTGTCACGTGCTTGTACCGCGTCGCGCAAGAAGGTCTGGCGAACATTTCTCGCCATGCCAGGGCAAAGAACGTGCATATTGAGCTTCGGCGTTTGCGAGACGGCCTCCAGCTGATGATGAGCGATAATGGAGTGGGATTTGATGCCAATCGTGACGACGGCCGGCGTGGAAGCCTCGGTTTGTTGAGCATGAAGGAGCGTATTTTCTTAGTTGACGGAACCTTGGATATACAATCGACACGGGGCGAAGGAACACGTATCTGCGCTTGGGTGCCGTTCAAACAGGAGCGTGCATGAGCAAGCCTCGCGTGCTCTTAGCGGATGACCATACGTTAGTGCTGGAAGGATTCAAAAAACTGCTGGAAGAACATAGCCAAGTCGTGGGGACCGTGGGGGACGGTCGGTCTTTGCTGGAGGCGGCAAAACGATTGCGGCCGGACATCGTGGTCTTGGATATTTCGATGCCGAAACTGAATGGCCTCGACGCGGCGCGCCGTTTGCGAAAGATAGTTCCCCAAGCCCGATTGATTTTTGTCACCGTTCATGCCGACTCAGACTATGTTAATCAAGCATTCCAAGCCGGCGCATCCGGCTATCTGCTGAAAAGATCGGCCGGTTCAGAACTGCTCCAGGCGGTTCAGGCCGTGGCAAACGGGAATTACTACATTACTTCCCTGATTGCCAAAGACTTGGTCCAGTCCACGCTGACAGGCACGGCGCCGTCGATGACAGACCCGAACCGCCTGACGATGCGACAGCGGGAGATTCTGCAACTGGTGGCCGAAGGGCTGACCCTCAAAGAAATCGCCTCAACGCTCGGTCTCTCTCCAAAGACAGTCGAGTATCATAAGTCGAAGCTGATGGAACAGCTCAGCCTCCATACGACGGCTGAACTGACGAAGTTTGCGCTGACCCACGGACTCACGTCCGCACCCGAATAGACTCTTCCTCTTGCCGGATTCCACCCAGTGGAATTTCCTCTATCCATCCTAGGCACGTGCCTTATGGCGCATACCGTGACGCTCTGGTAACTATTTACTCAAAAGACTCGCTCGTTTCCACATGAAAGGAGGTTGATAGACGAGTTGAGCAAGGCAGTTTGTATTCGATGCGTATCGACGAAAAGGAGGAATAGTTATGGCGACATCAAATGACAAAGGGTATGACATCTCGCAGTGGTACGATTCGAAACCGGCGAAGCTCGGCTGGTTGGGGATGTTGTCGATCGGGGTTTTTTGGGTGCTGTACCAGCGAACGTTTGGGTACTCGCACGGCCTGGACTCCATGACGCCGGAGTTTGAATCGGTGTGGATGGGGCTGTGGCGGTTTAACATTCTGGCCAATGCCGTGTTCTTTGCCACGGCGATTGGGTGGATCTGGGTGACGCGGGATCGGAACCTGGCGAACCTGGCCCCCAAGCTCGAGCTGAAGCGGTACTTTTATTTTATGGGTTGGCTGGTGTGCTACATCTGGGGTGTGTACTACGCGGGCAGCTACACGCTGGAGCAGGATGCGGCGTGGCACCAAGTGATCATCCGGGACACGAGCTTTACGGCGAGCCACATCGTGGCGTTCTACGGGACGTTCCCGTTGTACATCACGTGCGGCGTGTCGAGTTATCTATATGCGCAGACGCGGCTGCCGCTGTATAGCCAAGCGACGTCGTTCCCGTTGGTAGCGGCGATCGTGGGGCCGATGATGATTCTGCCGAACGTGGGGCTCAACGAGTGGGGCCATGCGTTCTGGTTTGTGGATGAGCTGTTTGCGGCGCCGTTGCACTGGGGATTTGTGACATTAGGGTGGTGCGGGTTGTTCGGCGGCGCAGGAGGCGTGGCCGCGCAGATCATCTCACGGATGTCGAATCTGGCGGACGTGGTCTGGAACAGCGCACCGAAGACCATCTTAGATCCGTTTGCCGGTCAGGCAAACCCCAATGCGAAGGCGGGGTATTAAGAGTTGGGAATGATGGCACATTCCATGAATCGTAGATCCGAAACGTAGGAGGTGAAGGAGCGGTTGGCCTGGTAGTCCGGGTCGGCCGCTCCGGCCGACTGACATGACGGAAGATGTCAGGTAAATATCAAACTGTAAGTATGCCAAACGCGTCTTCACACTGAGGGTATCACAGCGACAAGCTATCCGATGTGACTAACTATCCGTGAGAGGCTACCCGTGACTATCAAATTCCCCAAAGTACTGATTTGGATGTCAGTAGGCCTGTTTATGGCACTGCTTCTGAACCTCTTGCACATGCCGCCCCCTGTCGTGGAGGAACAGGTCATTTTTAGTGAGTTCATGGTGAAACTCGACAAGGGCGACGTGGAAAAGGTCATCATCAGGGGACATCATATCAGCGGCGTATTAAAAGATAATTCCCGACTTCGAACCTATTCAGCGGACTATCCGGATCTCGTCCAGGCGCTGCGGGAGAAAGATGTTCAGATCGAGGTCAAACCACCTGAAGAAAGCCCTTGGTATATGAGTTTTCTCATGACCTGGGGGCCGATCGCGTTCTTTCTTGGTTTCTGGTTGTTCTTGATGCGCCGGATGCAGGGCGGGAACGCGGCCCTGTCCCTCGTGAAGAGCAGAGCCCGCTTGCTGACAGATGATCGGAAAAAGGTGACTTTTGCCGATGTAGCGGGAATCGATGAAGTGAAAGAGGAAGTACAAGAAACGGTCGAGTTTCTGAAGGACCCGCGAAAATTCCAGAAACTTGGCGGGCGAATCCCTAAGGGTGTGTTGGTGGTGGGCCCTCCTGGAACCGGGAAGACCTTATTGGCGAAGGCGATTGCCGGCGAGGCGGGCGTTCCCTTCTTCAGCATCAGCGGGTCGGATTTTGTAGAAATGTTCGTGGGCGTCGGGGCCTCTCGAGTGCGTAATATGTTCGAACAAGCGAAAAAACAGGCTCCCTGTATCATTTTTATCGATGAGATCGACGCAGTCGGACGGTCCAGGGGAGCGGGGCTCGGCGGTGGAAATGATGAACGTGAACAAACGCTCAACCAGTTGCTGGTCGAAATGGACGGATTTGATACGACGGAGGGTGTCATTCTGGTGGCAGCCACCAATCGTCCAGATGTACTTGACCCGGCTCTGCTGAGGCCAGGCCGATTCGACAGGCAAGTGGTGGTGAATCAGCCGGATCTCCGGGGCCGTGCGGAGATTCTGAAGGTCCACACCAAAAAAGTGCCGATTGCCGCCGGCGTAGAGCTGGAGAAGATCGCTCGAGGCACTCCCGGTTTCTCAGGCGCCGACTTGGAAAATCTGGTCAATGAGGCTGCGCTCTGGGCTGCTCGTCAGAGCAAAACCGAAGTCGGAGCCGTGGATTTCGACATGGCGAAGGACAAGATCTTGATGGGCCCCGAGCGCAAGAGCATGGCTCTCACGGACGAGGAAAAGCGGGTCACCGCCTATCACGAGGCGGGTCATGCCTTGATGGCCAAACTTCTGCCTGGCACCGATCCTGTCCACAAAGTGTCGATTATTCCGAGAGGCCGCGCGCTGGGTGTGACGATGCAGTTGCCGACCGACGATCGCCACAATTACTCCAAAGATTTTTTGTACAACACGCTGGCAATCCTCATGGGCGGCAGAGTCGCGGAGGAACTGGTATTCAAACAGGTCACGACCGGAGCCGGCAACGATTTAGAGCGCGCGACGGCCCTTGCGCGCCAAATGGTTTGCGAATGGGGCATGAGTGAAAAACTTGGGCCGCTCGTGTTTGGGCAGAAGGAAGAATCGATGTTTCTCGGTCGCTCTTTTGGGAGCAAGCGTGATGTCAGTAATGAAATGGCGCTGGAAATCGATCGAGAGATCAAGCGCCTTATCACGGAGAATTACGAACGGGCCAAGCGGGTCCTGACCGAACAGATGACAAGCTTGAAAGCGTTGGCGGAAGCGCTCTTGGAAAAAGAAGTGTTGGACGCATCGGAAATCGATGCGATTCTTTTACAATCTTCTTCTCAAGCTGTCCTAGCCTAAGGTCTGTTGATGTTCAGTAGCCTGCTCCTCAAGATTTCAGCGGATGGAACATGCATGGAGACTATCGATCAAGTTGTCGTCAAACCATTCGTGAAAGGAGCGACGGATGCCGTGGAGGTCCGATGGGGCTCAGTTACTCCTGTGACACTCGAATCAGGAAGTGATTAGGACAATGCAGATATTGCATGCGGTGTATCGTCCTGGTTTGTGATGGTTTCACGATTCGATATGTACCGTGCGTGATAGTGATTAACCAAACTGCTTAGGGATGAAACATATGAGACTCGCACACAGGGTGGCGATTGTAACCGGTGGAGGGACCGGCATCGGTGAAGCGATTGCCAAGGTTTTTGCTCGGGAAGGCGCGAAAGTTGCGATCACAGGCCGGCGGCAGGACGAATTGGAACGCGTTGTTGAAGACATTGAGCGGACAGGCGGACAGGCTTTAGCACTTCCAGGCAGTGTGACCAACGAACACGACGTGCAGGAAGCGGTGGCAACTACTGTCGGGACCTTCGGCCGTCTAGATATTCTGGTCAACAATGCGGGCAATTTGTTCCATACGGCGCGACTTCACGAGACCACTGATCAGATTTGGGATGAGACCTTTGACGTGTTTATGAAGGGGACGTTTCGATTTATTCGTGCGGTGATTCCTCAGATGCTTCAGCAGGGCGGCGGCTCGATCCTGAATATCTCCACAGTCGTCGGGCTCAAGGCAATTCCCGGCTTTGAGGCTCATGCGTATCAAGCGGCCAAGGCGGGTGTGATCATGCTCACCAAGACAGTGGCTGTGCACTACGCTAAGCAAAACATCCGTTGTAACTGTATCTGTCCAGCTGGCGTTATTACCCCACCCATCGCAAACATGGTGAAGGATCCACAGATTAGAGCCTGGTTCGAAGGCGTCCACCCAATGGGTCGGCTCGGGCAGCCGGAGGAGGTTGCCGAAGCTACGGTTTATTTTGCATCCGAGGAGTCGAGCTGGACAACCGGGAGCATCCTGTCGGTGGATGGCGGTGTGACGGCCGCATAAGCGATAGAAGATCAAGCACGAGAAGACTTGTGGTATGCAGTTGATTATTTCGAAGGTCTTTAAGGAGCGGTTATGGATATTATTCCGCTGTTCGCATTGGTGTCGGTTGTAATCATCCTCGGTGCGTGGTTCGTGTACAATCGGTTCTAATCATCATCGGTGGGTGGTTCGTGTACAAAATGAGTGCGTAGGTCGCCGGTCCAGAGTTGGGCATCCTCCCAGGAGCAGGCCTCATCTTCCTGAGAAGTACTCTTGCGCGGTAGATGATCCGGTCAGGCGGAGAGAGCATTTCCCGTGGCAAGGACCCTTTCGTTTCGTCCAACCTCGTCCGATTCATACCACCGCTTGCCCCTCTCAGAGCCGAGCGATGGTTCTGTTTCTGTGCGTGCGGTAGGTTGATGGGTTCGCGACTTATCTGACAACGAGAACGGAACAGGCACTCTGTTGGGCGAGTTTCATCGAGATGCTGCCCTGGAGAAAGCGTGTCACTGCACTTCGCCCTTTGGCCCCGCGACGAGCAGATCCGGCTGTTCGCGATTGACCACTTTCATGATCTCCACAGCGGCTGGCCCCACACAGGGAAACTGTCTGACGCGATACCCGACTTTTTCAAGCTTGGCTGCTTCCTGAGTATAGGGGGGCGGACAGCTTTGTTTGGCTAACCAATGTAAGGCGTTGGACAGTGCTCGGTGGTTGCTGCAGGCTGACGATGATGATTGGGCATATGTCTCAGTACACGATAGCCGGGCGCTTGCCCTTGATGATCAGCAGCAGCCGTTTGAATTGTAATGGCTTGTCGGGATCGCGCGTATAGTGGCTGGGATCTTCTGAGACCTCGATCTCGCTGAGCGGGATCGACAGTTTCTGCCGCATATGAGGTACGTGGGTTTCCAACTCCAGATCCACTAATCGTTCCGTGCAGTCAGCTACGACCGTGTTGATATCGCCTTGGTCGTCAAACTGCACGGTAATCCGTTCTTCCGGGTTGATCCATGGCGTGATGAAGGCCAGCTTGTCTGCACGACTCATGTCAGATTGATTGTCCATGATGTTTCAATCATACCCTCATTTCCCCCAACTATGGCACTCGGGTATTCCCGTGGGGTTAATTCGGTGAGACAGCCAATCTTCCCATCAGCGGCATCAAGCTTTCTTCCCCCGGTCCCTTCCTCTGCTGAGATGCATCACTGATTTCGTCAAGGAGCTGACTGGCCTCGGGGCTCAGCTGTTTTAACTTTTCCCCAAGCTGCCCGGACGTCAAGCCTTGTTGAATGTCGGCATCCGAGATTTTCCCCTCTTTGAGGCCCTGTTGAAGGATCTGTGCTAAGGAGCGCACCTTTGCCAGGACGTCGGGGGGCATGCCGTTCAGGATACTGGCTGCGTCCTGCTGGCCTCCCCTAAGCTGAGCATAGGCTGGAATGGCGAACGAAAGCGAAAACCCGCAGAGAACGATCATCAGTTTTCCAGTCAAACCCATCATAGCCTCCTCTGTTCTGACCCTCTGAATCAAGCCTCAGATCAACTCGATTCCCTGCAGGATGCCTGCCAGTTTCGGTAGAAGGAGAAAAGATGTTGTCGCGCAAAAGTAGAGGAGGAGGAACTTCACATTCTCAGGCCAGCACTGACCTCCATGTATTGAGAAAATGGAGAACTTCGTTGCCCACTTGTCTATGTATGACATTCTCGATCATCTGAAATTGATAGATGGATGGGAGCCCCGATGTTTGGATATATGAAGGAGTGGGAATGGACGAAACAGTGTATTCGGTCCTGCGGGATTGTTCAAAAATGGGACTTGGTGGGGATTGTTCAGTAATTGGATTCGAGGCTGGTCGGGGTCTTATTGAGGACAGTCGCGGCAGCTTGCGACAGAGCGGCGTCGTGGTGGTGGTCGGGAGAATAGATTCGAAACTGGATGAGTCGCGTAGGCAGCAGGTCTAAGCATTCTTCCAGCGGTTCGGTCGAAACCTGACCTGTCCCTGGGTCGTACACGTAGAGAGGATTACCCCGGTGGTCTTTGGGGTCCGGTCGTGGATCCAACAGGGCCATGTCCACGCGAAACGGCAGCCGTCTCAAGCCGGACGGCAGCTCTTTCGCAATCTGCTGCTCAAAATGCCGATGGCTGGGAAACGCCATGCCGCGTTCCTGTCCTTTTTCTTTCAACGTCGTGCTATAGGCCATTTTCCATTTAATGTCTCGGCCCAAGATCCGTGCCCACTCCTGTCCCAACTGCCGGCGGGCTTTGTGGCGGGACTGTGTCCATCCTCGGACTTCTTCCAAGAGCGACCAATCGGTTAGGGTGCGATACCGATCCATATTCTTACGCGGATCCTTGGGAGCAGAGCAGCTGCATCGTCTGGCCGAAGATGTCCCGCAGATGGATGTCGATCGCTCTGGTAGTGCGATGGAAGTAGACGTTGGAGTAGAGGTACATCCTGGTGTTCAGGAACATTTGGAGGGACGGAAGTCCTGTCTTGTGAATGGTGAATCCCTTTCTCTGTCACGATCGTGTAATGAATCAATCGTGTCAGATCGACCGGGCCGACCGCCACGCCACACATATACGAGTCCCTCAAGACATAGTCCAAATTGTCTCCGGTGTAACTTCCGGAGATCACGGGCTGGAGCATGTTCAACCATCGAGGGAGGCGGGAATTGTCCTTGCCTTTTTCCTTGAGGATCAGATGAGCGATTTGGTCGGGATTCAGTTCTTCTCCTTTTGCGAAGGGGCCGGACGGGCTTCGGCGGATTTTCTTGATGAGGGGGGCTAAATGTTCTCGGATGATGATCTGGCCCAGCCGCTCATGGGTGAGGCCATGGGCATGGAGAAAATTGTCGTCGAAGAAATGGCAAAACGGTCCGTGCCCGATGTCGTGGACCAAGGCTGTGACACGGAGGAACTCTTCGACGAAATTGGAAGAGGGCACATCCTTCACGACTTTCTTGAGAAACGGGTATAGGTGTCGAGCAAACCGTCCCGCGACGTGCATCGTCCCGAGCGAATGCACAAACCGGGTATGTTCCGCGGAAGGATAGACCCAGCGAGCACTCTGCAGCTGGTAGATGTATCGCAGCCGCTGAACCCAGGGGGAGTCGATCAGGTCTTTCTCGGTGTGCTCATGCGGATCAGGATGAGCATAGGGGACGGTGAAGGTGACGTACTTGTGGATGGGATCAGCGATGAGCGCCGAGCCATCATAGGGAGCGTTCGGTCGGTCTGCTGATTCCATAGTCAGTGGGTATCTTAGCCCACTTGGTCAGAGGGCGGCAACGGCTCGGTCGTGGGGCTGGTAGGCGCGGAGCGATGTTTTTGGAAAAATAAGTAGGCGGCAGGATAGGACAAGAGGGCTCCGAGCACGCTGAGGACAAGTCCTCCGAGCACGAAGGGAGCAGCGTAGGGAAGGACTTGTTGGTAGATGCCGCTGAAACTCATATCCTGCCAGTCGAAGCTCGGTTGATCCGTACGTCCGAGCAAGAGGGCGCCGGTCCAGTAGGTTGCGCCTAAGATCGGAATGACGGTCCAGGGATTATTGACTAAGGCACCGGCGAGCAAGGCCAAGAAATTGAGACCGAATAGCCAGGTACATAGCACCACCATCGCCGTGTGCAGACCATAGGCGGGGGAGAAGGCGATGAAGACGCCCAGCGCAAAGGCCAACGCGGTGCGTTGCGGTGACTCCTGTAAGTGGAGGACTTGGCGCAAGAGTGCCCGAAATGATCGGGTCCGTTGAGCAGAGGGCTGGTGACTGCTGTTGGCCATCAACGGAAATGCTCGTAACTTGTGACCGGCAGAGGTTGCGTCCGACCGTCAGTCATCATCTGAATCCCGAACCGCTGCGGGCGAATCGTTCCGATATGGGTTATGCGATAGCCGCGTGTTCGCGCTTGCCGCTCAACCTTCTTGCCGTCGCGTGGCGGCGTGGTGAACAGCAACTCATAGTCTTCGCCTCCAGTGAGTGCGAGTCGAATCGGCGACACTCCGATCGCCCGGGCATAGGCTCGGCAGGCCGGTGAGATCGGAATCTTGTCGAGTTCCACCTCTGCACCGACTCGACTTGCTTCACACAGATGCCGAAGATCTCCGGAGAGGCCGTCGGACAGATCGATGGCAGCGGAGGCAAGTCGTTTCTCGTTGAGCCACTGGCCTTCGGCGACCCTTGCGGTAGGGCGGAAATGGCGGCGGAGAAGAAACGCTCGATGAGTGCCAGAGAACTCGGACTTCCTTTTTCTTGAGGGGCCTGAGCCTGTGTGACCCATCAAGAGCGTAAGGCCTGCTAGGGAGTCTCCTAGCGTGCCCGAAACGTAAATGTGATCTCCTACGTTGGCACCGTGTCGAAACAGTGCCAGGCGCCTGCTTGTCGCGCCGACCAGGGTGATGCTGAGAAAGAGTCCCGCCTTGGATGCCGAGGTATCCCCACCGACGAGTGTCACGTCATGCAGGCGGCAAGCCTTCATCAATCCGGTGTATAGCTCATGGATGTGCGGCCGCGTCCATGTTTTCGGGATGGCGAGCGAGATGAGCAGATAACGGGGGACGGCTCCCATGGCGGCGATATCGCTGAGGTTGGCCATGGCTGCCCGGTATCCGACGGACTCAGGGGTCGCTGACTTCATGTCAAAGTGAATGCCTTCGGCAAGCAAGTCCGTCGTGAGGTGCCACCACGCCGGCGAGGAGGTGTCAATCACGGCGGCGTCGTCGCCGATGCCTTGGACAAGTCCCGGTGTGCGACGGGCAAACCGACGCTCAAGCGTTCGGATGAGTGCAAATTCTTGAATGGGGGGGCTGGCCTGACGGCGGGCCACGGTACGATCCTTTATGACCGTGCCGGTGCTCGGTGTGCCATCACCGTGGCGGGGACTTCGTGAGGCCGTCGACCTTTACCGGATCGCAGGGGAGGGATACGCGATGGCGCCGGAGGTGTCGAAGGCTTCCGAGAGGCCGGTGAAGCCTTGGCTTGTCGGCGGAGGGCGATCTTCATGACGTCGTCCATGGTTTCGACGAACGCCAAGTGAATGCCTTTGAGGAGATGCTTGGGGATTTCCTCCAAATCCTTTTTATTTCGACGCGGGAGGATGACGGTGGTGAGTTTTGCCCGTTTTGCCGCCAAAATCTTTTCCTTGAGTCCTCCGATTGGAAGGACGCGGCCGCGCAGGGTGATTTCTCCAGTCATGGCCAAATCTCGTCTCGCAGGAGTACCGGAAAATGCCGAGGCGATAGCAGTGGCCATCGTGATGCCGGCGGAGGGACCGTCCTTGGGGATGGCTCCGGCCGGCACATGGATATGCAAGTCTTGTTTGCTGAACATGTCAGGGTTGAGATTCAACGTTTTTTCCCGTGAACGGACATAGCTGAGCGCAGCTTGAGCGGACTCCTTCATCACATCTCCCAGATGGCCGGTGAGGGTCAATTGGCCTTTCCCCTTCATTACCGTCGCCTCGATGTAGAGCACATCGCCGCCTGCTTCTGTCCAGGCCAAGCCGGTTACCACGCCAATTTCGTCTTTTTCGAGCTCTGCTTCCGGCACATACTTCGACACACCAAGATATTTATTGAGATTCGATAGATCGATGGGAAATCCCTGGTCTTTGCCTTCGGCGACTTTCTTCGCGACCTTGCGCATGACGTTGGCAATCTCGCGTTCAAGATTCCGCACACCTGCTTCGCGGGTGTAATGCGAGATGATCTGTCGAATGGTCGGCTCCGTCAGACGGACATGTTTGTTCGTAATCCCGTGCTCTTCGAGTTGACGGGGAATCAGGTATTTCTGGGCGATGCCGAGTTTCTCCTCTTCGGTATATCCGGGGATCTCGATGACCTCCATGCGGTCACGCAACGCGGGAAGGATCGGATCGATCAAGTTCGCCGTGGTGATGAACATCACTTCGGTCAGGTCGAATGGAGCTCCGAGATAGTGGTCGGTAAACGTATTGTTCTGTTCCGGGTCGAGCACCTCCAGCAAGGCTGCCGAGGGGTCCCCTCGAAAATCCATCCCGACCTTGTCGACCTCGTCGAGCATGAACACCGGATTACTCGTTCCTGCCTGTTTCAGGCCTTGAATGATGCGCCCGGGTAATGCGCCGACATAGGTGCGGCGGTGGCCGCGGATTTCGGCCTCATCCCGTACGCCGCCTAAGCTGATACGAACAAACTCACGTCCCAGTGCGCGGGCGATCGATTTTCCCAACGAGGTTTTCCCGACTCCTGGTGGGCCGACGAAGCAGAGAATCGGGCCCTTCATCTTCTCTTTCAGCTTTCGGACGGCCAGGTACTCCAGGATTCGTTCCTTGACCTTCTCGAGGTCGTAGTGGTCGTCGTTCAATACCTTCGCGGCCGCTTTCAGATCGAGGCTATCCTTCGAGCGCTTGGACCACGGCAATTCGACCATCCATTCCAGATAGGTTCGCACGGTCGCGGATTCGGCGGTATCCGGATGCATTTTCTCGAGACGTTTGAGCTGCTTTTCGGTCTCCTTCAAGACCTTCTCGGGCATCTTTGCGTCTTTGATGCGTTTGCGGAATTCCGTGATTTCTTCCGCCCGCTCATCGAGTTCGCCCAACTCCTTCTGAATGGCTTTCAGTTGTTCACGCAGGAAATACTCCCGCTGGGTCTTGTCCATCTCCCCTTTGGCTTGCGCCTGGATCTTTTGCTGCATGGAGAGGACTTCGATTTCCTTTCCGAGAATGTCGCTCACTTGGCGAAGGCGTTGAATTGGATCGGAGATTTCCAAAACGGCCTGGGTGGCATCGACCTTGAGGCCGAGATTCGAAGCCACCATGTCGGCCAATCGGCCTGGTTCTTCGAGGTTTTCGATGACGACCATGACATCGGGGATCAGGATTTTCCCCAAACTCACGATCCGTTCGATCTGCTCCTTCACGGTTCGCATGACGGCTTCCGCCTCAAGGGGCGTGGCCGTCGGTTTCGTATCAGCGAGCTTGTCGATTCGAACGGAGTAGTAGGGGTCGGTCTGAATGTATTTAGTGATCTTGGCTTTGGCGATGCCCTGTACCAAAATCTTGATGCGTTCGTCCGGCAGCTTCAGCATCCGCATAATGATGCCGACGGTGCCGATAGTGTGGATATCTTTCTGCGCGGGATTTTCAACGTCAAGCGCTTTTTGAGTCGCGAGGAAGATCATTCGATTGCCGGCAAGGGCCGCTTCGATGGCCTTAATCGACATGTCGCGTCCGACGAACAGGGGAAGCACCATGTACGGAAAGACGACGATATCTCGGACGGGCAACAGCGGGAGTTGATTGGGCACTTCAATGTTTTGGGGAGACTGAATTTCTTGTTCGTTTGGGTCTGTCATGTGCCTGCCTGTTCTTTATCTAATGGAGGTGGCGGGTTAGACGAATCAGGGTCTGTATCTACTCATCACGCGCCTGGGCAACATGCGCTCTCGCCTTAGGAGTCTCAGTGTTCCATCCGATGGAAGCGCGCACCAGGTTCGACAATCCATCCGAATGATCACGTTGGATGCAGAATGGTCGTTGCTGGGAGTCTCGCGACTGAGTCACCACCACGACCGATGGGATCATCCCCGGCGATTACTCGAGGCGGTGTGCATCCTGGTCGAAAGATAGTCGCGGAATTCTGCTCCCAATGCCGGGTTCTTCAACCCAAACTCAACGGTGGCGATTAAAAAGCCCAATTTGTCCCCGGCATCATGGCGCTGTCCCTCTATCTCAAGCGCAAACATCGGAGATTTTCTTGCCAGCGTCCTCAATGCATCGGTCAGCTGAATTTCTCCGTTCTTTCCAGGAGGAGTTTTTCTTAGGATCGGGAAAATTTCAGGAGGAAGGATATACCGGCCGATTACGGCGAGCGTGGATGGGGCATCGGCCGGCGATGGCTTCTCGACCAAATCCTCGACACGATGCAGACCGTGAGCGAGGCGCTTGGGCGTCACGATGCCGTATCGGCTGACGTCTGCCTTGGGAACTTCCTGTACCCCGAGAACTGCCCCATGGCGCTTTTTATAGATGTGGATCAACTGCGCAAGCCCTGGAACATCGGCGTCAATGATCTCATCCCCGAGAATGACGGCGAAAGGTTCGTCGCCGATCAGGTGTTGCGCACACAACACGGCGTGTCCCAAGCCAAGGGCTTCGGATTGCCGCACGTAACAGAAGTTCGCGAGGTTCGAGATCTGTCGGATTTGATGGAGCACCTGACTCTTGCCGGTGCCTTTCAGATTTTCTTCCAACTCGACGGAACGATCGAAGTGATCTTCAATCGCGCGTTTGCCACGGCCAGTAATCACGATGATGTCTTCAATGCCAGAAGCCACCGCTTCTTCGACCGTATATTGAATGAGTGGCTTGTCGACCAACGGCAGCATCTCCTTGGGAGATGCCTTTGTGGCAGGAAGGAACCGCGTCCCAAGACCGGCGGCTGGAATGATCGCTTTTCTGACCGTCAGACGTGACATGGAAGGATAGTATGTGATGGGGGGAGTGAAGTCAAGAAACGGACGAACTCATCGCATCGAAAACAACGGTGTCGTTTCCATGAGAGAGAACACGAGCGATATTCATGAGCGAAGCGTGTCGCACACAGACTTTTTTGCATCGGTGGCCGGCGGCGAAGATCGATGCACCATCTGTCAGAGAGCTACGGAATCAGTGCGGAGTTAAGGAGATATGCACGTCGAGTCCGACCGGAAGGGGGGACGCTTCTTTACAATGCAGGATGACCTCAATATAATTCGGAAGTTTTGCGCGGTCGGGTGACGTGAGCGCTGCTCACGTGGTAGAGCTGCCTGGCTTCGGATTTCCGGCGAGAACACCCGTGTGGTTCAGCGCGTTCTCTGGAGCGGGACAGACTGACTCGTAGAAAGTTGGCGTACGGTCGATAACGGAGAGGACCTGTGTGATGGTTTCAACCGCATCATCCATCCCCATACTTCGTTACAGGAATCCGTATCGGTGACCGAGCATGCCGTCTACAGGCCTCGATCGTTTGTGGTCGCGGTCATGGTTGTTTCTGTGTTGTGGAGTGTGCTCGAAGCACTCGCTCAGACTCCTGAACTCAAGGTTGCCTCGATTGATATTCGGGGAGCCAAACGAATCGAAATGCCGGCGATTGCCGGTCGACTCACGCTGAAAGCCGGTGATCGCTATATGCCGGACCATGTGCGCGGACAGGTGAAGATTTTATACGATACGGGGTTTTTCGAGGATGTGCAGGTTGAAACCGAATCGATTGCCGAGGGGATGGCGGTGACCTTCGTTGTGCTGGAGAAGCCGTTCATCACCGAGATCGTTTTCGACGGTAACCAGCAGTTGACCGACGAAAAGCTGAAGGAAAAAACGACCATCAAGAGCCAGACATTTCTTGATCAACAACAGGTGAAGGAAAGCGCCGAGACCATCCGGCGGGTCTATCAGCATGACGGCTATTACAATGCGCAGGTCGTTCCCGTGATCGAGGCATTAGATGAGGATCGGAAGCGTCTCACCTTTCATATTACGGAGGGGGAGAAAGCCAAGGTCAAGACGGTGATATTCGAAGGACTGCGTGCGGCGACGAAGACCGAGATGCTCAGTGTCATGTCGACCCGGGAATGGATCCCTTGGTATGGCTTCTTCACGAAGCTCAAGCTGCCGTCGATGGTGTCCGACGCGGGCGTCTTGAAACACGAGGAGGTGGGGAATGATGTGGAGCGCATTAGGGAAGTACTCCTGAATAAAGGGTATTTCAATGTTCGGGTCGGTCAGCCGTCGGTGGAGCTCACCGAAGATAAAAAATGGTTCACTGTCAGCTACCCCATTACCGAGGGAGAGCCATTCACCATCGCTGAGATAGGGTTTCGAGGATACACGGTGTTTGAAGACCCTGAGCTTCGAGCGGGATTGAGGATCAAGGATGGTGAGATCTTTCAGCGTGCCAAAATCCGAGATGAGATCTCACGAATTACGGATTTGTACGGGAGTAAGGGGTATTCATTCGCCGAAGTCGTGCCCAATGTGAATCCAAACAATGAAGAACGGACCGTTACCATCATCTTCAGCATCAAAGAAGGGGAGATGATGCGGATCCGGCAGATCAATATCTACGGGAATGACAAAACACGAGACAACGTCATCCGTCGAGAAATCCGAGTCGACGAACAGGATGTGATCGACACCGCCTCTCTGAAGCGAAGTTTTCAACGATTGAACAACTTGAATTTCTTCGAGACGGTCGAAATCCTACCCGCGCAAATCGCGCCAGACAAGGTCGATCTGAACGTGCGGGTGAAGGAAAAACCGACGGGGATGTTCAGCCTCGGCGGTGGGTTCAGTACGCTGGATCGATTGGTGGCGATCGCCGATATTACCCAAGGGAATTTGGGTGGATATGGCTATATGGGTCGCATCCGCGGGCAACTGGGCCAGCGAAGAAGTCTCGGGTCCATTACCTTCCGCAATCCCTATTTGAATGACTCCTTGACCTCATTACAAATAGACGGCTACCGCAGTATTACGAATTACCTTTCCTATTTTGAGGAACGGACTGGCGGAAACGTGACACTCGGCCGTTGGTTATCGGAATATGTGACGGGGAGCGTCAGTATCTTTGGAGAACAAATCACGTTTAAGGACCCTCAATTCGGTATCTGTCCTGATTTGGTGCCCATCGTGTGTCGACAGTTAGGGACCCGGTCGTCGACAGGATTTCGGTTTGCTTTGTTCCGGGATACCAGAGACTACTACCTTGATCCGAGATCAGGTTGGCGTTTCGGTGGAGGGTTTGATATCGGAACACCCTATATGGGTGGGAGCAATAACTTCATCAAGTATTATGTGGACGTCATCAAGGTCACGCCCCTTCCACTGGATATGAGGATTTCGTTGCGGGCTCGTTTCGGAGAGGTCATTGCACTCGGTGGAACACAGATTCCTCTGAATGAACGGTTCTTCGTGGGCGGCATCAATACCATGCGTGGGTTTGCCTTCGGCCGGGCCGGTCCCACGGTCCCCACGACTCGTGCTCCATTCGGCGCGGCCAAACAATTGATCTTCAGCAACGAGCTGATCTTTACGATCTCGTCCGAGGCGAAATTGAACGGCGTGATCTTTTTCGACTACGGAAAGGGGTTTGACGACGATGAACCCTTGTCGCTCGATCTGAGGAGTGCGGCTGGTCTCGAAGGGCGCTGGATCTCTCCATTTGGCCCGTTGCGTGTCGCCTATGGGATCAATCTTGATAAACGGACCGGTGAGCGATTTGGCGTGTTCGAATTTACGATCGGGACCTTATTCTAGTCGGAGTCTTGGCGTGGTACGTTGCAACGAGAATTGGTGGAAGCGAGTGGCGGGACGGATCGAATGGACGGCGATGTCGGCTGCGGTTGCCGTCATGCTGGCTCTGAGTGGAGGATGCGCTGGAGGCGGAGGAAAAATCGACGGGAAGGTCGCGGTGATCAATTTACAGCGCTTGCTCAGCGAGACGAATGCGGGCAAGAAGGCGAAGGAGAACCTGGCCGGCTTTTCGAAAAATCGACAGGCGCTGATGGAATTGGAGGAAAAGGAGTTACGGCGGATGGAAGAGGACTTTGTCAAACAGTCCTCCGTTCTGAGCCCCACCGCGAAACGAGAGCGGGAAGAACAGTTTCGCCGGCGCATGCAGGAGTACCAGCAAAAGGCCTCGGAATTGAATCGGGAAGTCCAAGAAAAACAAAAAGATGTTCTGGAAGGATTTCGTGACAAGAGCGAAACGGTTGTCGCGAAAGTCGCCAAGCGTCTTGGATTGCAGGTTGTTGTCGACAGGAGTAAGGGTGGTCCGACGATCTATCATGAAGAAGGTCTGGACATTTCAGGCCAGGTCATCGAAGAGTTCAATCGAGAATACCCCTAGTTTCTGAGGGAGGTGGGTTATGACGGGTGCAGCGCGGGCGACATGGTTAGGCGTCGCGGTATTGCTGGCGCAGGGAGTTGCGCCGCTCTATGCAGGAGAGGTGGTTCGGGTCGGGGTCATGGATCAGCAGATGGTGATAGAGCGAACAAAGGCTGGGAAGCTGGCCTTGGAAGAGGTGAAGGGATACTCCATGACCAGACAAAAGATCATTCATGCCGATGAGCAAGAGTTAAAGGACTTGGAGCAGTCCTTACAGGATCCGAACGTCAAGCTTGCTGACCAGGCACGGCAAGAGAAAGAAGAGCAGTTGCGCGGCAAGATGGAAGCGTTTCAGCGTCGGCTTCAAGAGTTCAATCGTGAAGTTCAGCAAAAACAGCGCGAAATGGTCGTGGACTATGCGCAAAAAATCGCCGCTGCCGCGCAGGCTGTGGCTCAGAAAGAGGGATATACGGCTATCCTCGATAAGGGCAATGAAGCGCTTATCCGCATTGTCCTCTATCATCAGCCAGCGTTGGATGTGACGGATTCGATCATCAAGGAATTTGATCGACAGAATCCCTAGACGGTAGCTCTATTCAGGATAGAGAGGAGGCAGAGCCCATGGCATCGGTCGAACAGGCTGAGATTCAGGCGTTACTTCCCCACCGATATCCGTTCCTACTGGTGGATCGAGTCAAAGAGTTTGAACCGCATAAAAGCATCATCGGCATCAAAAACGTGACGATCAATGAGCCGTTCTTTCAAGGACACTTTCCAGGCCGCCCGGTGATGCCGGGGGTGCTGATTGTCGAAGCCATGGCCCAGGTGGGTGGCGTGCTGGTCTTCAAGTCGGGAGGGACAGTCGGAAAAACCATTATGTATCTGACGGGTATTGAGGAGGCCAAGTTCAGGCGACCGGTGGTCCCTGGCGATCAGCTGCGTATTGAAATCGAGGTCGTCAAGAAGCGTCCGCCATTCTGGAAAATGCAAGGGAAGGCATATGTAGACAATGAAATGGTCTGTGACGCCGTGATGACGGCAATGGTGATGGAGGAGAAGGCGGACACGAAATAATCGGGTTTGATGAGTGCTCGATTCCTGAAGCGTACGGTCGGCGTGTGGGCCAGGCAGTGATCCGGCAGTTGACGAATGGCCGGTGAGGTTTGACGCGAGTAAAGGGGGCATGCGTGAAGATACATCCAACAGCGATCATTCATCCCAAGGCGAGCCTCGATCATGACGTAGAAATTGGGCCGTTCTGCGTAGTGGGAGAGCACGTCGTGATCGGAAAGGGGAGCCGACTTCTTTCCCATGCGATTATCGATGGGTGGACGGAAATTGGGGAGCGGAATGAAGTGCATCCGTTTGCTTCGATCGGAGGGCCTCCACAGCACCTTGGCTATAAAGGGGAACCGACCAAAGTCGTCATCGGCCATGACAACATCATCCGCGAATATGTCACGATCAATCGGGGAACGACCCAGGGAGGGGGCGTGACCTCTCTTGGATCCAAGGGCATTCTGATGGCCTACGTGCATGTGGCGCATGATTGCCGGCTCGGCGACCATATTATTATGGCGAATGCGGCAAGCCTGGCGGGACATATTACCATCGGTGATCATGCGGTTATCGGAGGCTTGACCGGTGTTCTTCAGTTTGTGCGTATCGGAGACTATGTGATGATCGGAGGGTGTTGTGCGATCGGCCAGGATATCCCTCCGTTTGCATTTGCAGCCGGCGGGTATCGCGCACATCTGTACGGCCTCAATTCAGTTGGTTTGCAACGGCATGGTTTCTCGGTGGACCGGATCGCCGTATTGAAGAAGGCATTTGACTTGCTGTTCCGATCGGGCCATCGGACAGCGGAGGCGGTACGATTGGCCAAAAAAGAGTTTAAGGGACAGGCCGATGTGGCCAAGATCCTCACGTTTATGGAGGGAACCAAACGTGGCATCTCAAGGGCTGTCAACCCTGACCTAGAGCGCGAGTTCGATCAACCGGTGTGAGCTCTCAGCCACTATGACCCTGGCCATGCCTATAGCGGACGGTCGAATCGGGGTGATCGCCGGGAACGGACGATTTCCGATCATCTTTGCGGATAACGCTCGCAAGATGGGTCTTCAAGTTTATGCGGTGGCTCATGAGGGGGAAACCGAACCGGAGCTCGAACAGCATGTCGATCGGATCCATTGGGTCAAGATCGGCCAGCTCAACAAGTTGATCAACGCGTTCAAGGCCGACGGCGTTCGGAATGTGGTCATGCTGGGAGGCATCAAGAAAACGCATGTCTATAGCCATGCCCGTCCTGATTTTCGCGTGCTCGCGCTCGCCACGAAATTGGCCCTCTGGAAGGATGACGATATTCTACGCGCACTTGCTGCAGAACTCGAGAAGGATGGCATCACCATTTGTGAGTCGACGTTCGGTCTGGAAGGGATCTTGGTTGAGGAAGGGACGCTCACGTCGCGTCAACCGACTAAGAAGGAGTGGGTGGACATCCGTTATGGCTGGGACGTGGCCAAAGAGACGGGGCGCCTCGACATCGGCCAATGCGTCGTGATCAAAGACCGCGTTGTTGTGGCGGTCGAAGCGGTCGAAGGGACCGATGAAGCGATTAAGCGTGGCGGTGAATTGGCCAAGGATGGTGCGGTCGTGGTGAAGCGGAGCAAGCCGCAGCAGGATCTCCGGTTTGACTTGCCGGCCGTGGGTCCCAGGACGATCGAGGTCATGCAATCCGTCAAGGCATCGGTGCTGGCCGTCGAGGCCGGTCGATCCGTGATGCTGGATCGAGAAGTGCTTCTCCGCACTGCGGAGGAAGCCGGCATCGCCGTCGTTGGCCTCGCTCGCGAAGAGGAGCCGAGCCCGGCGACCTGAGTCAACGAAGAAGTTTTGGAATCTGACGATCTGTTGATCGATTGATTTCAGAAACTCAACACATCAATCGATCAAGAGATTCCCCAATTCAGTCCAAGAGGTGTATGGTCAAGCTCCGTGCCGGTGTCATCGGGGTCGGGCATCTCGGTCAACACCATGCACGCCTCTATGCCTCATTGCCAGATTCGACGCTGGTCGGCGTGATCGACCAAGACCAGGGGCGAGCCTCTGTCATTGCCCAGAAGCATGGCGCACAGGTATTCAGTGATCTGCCAGATTTCTTGAAGCAGGTTGAGGTCGTCAGTATCGCCGTCCCCACATCCAGTCACTATTCCGTGACCAAAGCCTGTCTTGAAGCCGGGAAACATGTGCTGGTGGAGAAACCGATCGCCGTTCTGCCGGTTGAGGCACGGGAGCTGGTGGGGTTGGCAACACGCAATCGATGTACGCTGCAAGTGGGACATAGTGAGCGTTTCAATCCTATTCTGGAGGTGATGCGGCCACACATTCGGAAACCGGTGTTGTTTGAGTGCCAGCGATTGGGGACCTACAGCGGGCGTGGCACCGACGTTGATGTCGTCCTGGATTTGATGATTCATGACCTTGACTTGGTGCTGTCCTTCGATCCAGGCCCCGTCGAAGATGTGCGGGCCGCTGGAGTGACGGTGCTCTCCTCGACCAGTGATGTGTCTACTGCACGTGTTCAGTTTAGGAGTGGGTGTGTCGTCAACCTTACCGCAAGTCGAATCTCACCAAAGGCAATGCGACAATGGCATGTATTCCAAGGCGATGGGTGTGTGTCGATCGATTTCCAGTCCCGCCAGGGCGTGATCGGACGTCGATCGGTCGAATCTGGCGGGAAGCCCACGGTGGCAGTTGAAGCGGTACAAGCCGGAGACGGTGAACCTCTGAAACGACAGCTGGAATCGTTTCTCCATGCGATTCGTTCAGAATCTCGCCCAGTCGTGTCTGGCGAGGACGGGGTCGCTGCTCTGGAGCTGGCCCATCGCGTGCTGTCGGCGATGGAAATGTCTTTATATCAGCAGACATGAGGCCATCTCCACGGATCAACCGTCACGTGCCTTCTCAGCCGCGTGTATCGAATCGCGGTCACTACCTGTGCTCCAATAAATCGTCATGGCGCGTATCCTGATCATTACTGGTGAAGCCTCCGGCGACCTCCACGGAGCCAATCTGGCCAAGGCGCTCAGAGCCAAGGACCCTCAGGTCTCGTTGGCCGGGATCGGAGGGGCAGCGATGGAGGCGGCCGGCGTGCAATTGGTCTGCAAGATGGGGCAGTTCGACGTGATGGGGATGGTGGGCCCCTTGGTGTTGGTGGCGATCATGCGACGGTTTTTCTTCATGCGACGGTTGTTTCGGTCCGAACCATGGGATGCGGTCATCTTTGTCGACAATCCAGGATTAAACTTGCGGTATGCCTATTTTGCCAAGGGCGCTGGGTTGCGCGTGTTCTATTATGTTGCGCCGCAGATTTGGGCCTGGGGGGCCTGGCGGATGTACTGGATCAAGAAACGAGTCGATCAGGTCTTGGTCATTCTGCCTTTTGAAAAGCCTCTCTATGACAACGCGGGTATGCGCTGCACATTTGTCGGCCATCCCATCCTGGATGCAGTCGAAGGATCCTACGATCGGACGGCGCTGCGCAGCAGATTTGGCTTCACTCAGGATGAGCGGGTGATTGGCTTGTTGCCGGGGAGTCGCGTGCATGAGGTACAGGCTCTGTTGCCGATCCTGATCAGGGCCGCAGAGCAATTGGCTCACCGGGCGCCAAAAACGAAGTTTATCTTGGCGCAGGCCTCCACAATTCAGGATAATCTGCTGCAGCCACTCTTGCGGCACAGTTCGGTTCCTGTCACCCTGGTCAAAGAACAAGCCAGTGAAGTGATGGCCGTATCCGATGTGGTGCTGGTGGCGTCGGGGACAGCCACGCTGCAAGCAGCCGTCGTGGGCACTCCTATGGTGTTGATCTATCGAACGTCGGAATTGGAATTTTGGATCGCGAGTTTCTTTCTCCGGGTCAAATGGATTGGACTCGTGAATTTGGTGGCAGGTCGATCCGTCGTGCCGGAGTTGTTGCAGGATGAGGCCACTGGTCAGCGGCTCTACGAGGAGGCGCTGCGGATCTTGGAAGATCCCGCAGCCTATGCAGAAATGAAGCGGAGCTTGGGACAAGTACGAGACGCGTTGGGTGAACCCGGCGCGTCCGTTCGAGCGGCAGAGGTGATAGTAGCGGCATGTCGGGAGTAGAACGGTTTAAGCGGCTCATGCGGTATGTTCGCCCGTATCGGGTGAGGTTTTTGGGTGGGTTCGCCTGCTCCGGTATGGTAGCGATCTTGACCGGGGTGTATGCCTGGTTGGCACGTCCAGTGCTCGACGGGATCTTCATCGAAAAAAATGAACAGTTGCTGCTGGTCTTGCCGCTGGCGATATTGGCCGTTGCGGCAGTGAAGGCCCTCTTCAGCTATGGGGTCGGGTACCTGATGGCGTATGTAGGGAATCGGGTGGTGGCAGACATTCGGCAAGAGTTGTTTCAGCAGCTCATGCGCATGCCGATCGGATTTCACGACTCCAACACGTCGGGTCGTTTGGTGTCGCGGATCGTGAACGATGTCGGGTTGATGGCGAATGCGGCGTCGAGTGTCATCAAGGACATGTTTCAAAATGCCCTGACATTTCTAGCGATGGTCGGCGTGATTCTCTATCAGGACTGGAAGTTGGCGGGCATCTCGCTGGTCGTGATTCCGCTTGCTGGGCTGACGATGGTTCGAGTGGGGAAGCGGTTGAAGAAATTGGCGGCGAGTGGACAAGCCCAGATGGGCGATATGTCTTCAACACTCCAAGAAACGTTTGCCGGCATCAGGGTCGTGAAGGCCTTCGGTCGTGAAGACGCAGAAGCCGAGCGATTTCAAGCGCGGAACCAGGCCTTTCTGGCCACCACCTTGAAAACGAATCAGGTCTGGTCGATCGGCCATTCGCATATGGAAGTCATCGGCGTGATCAGTATCGCGGTCATTATTTGGTATGGCGGCTATCTCGTCATCAACGGGACGATGACGCCCGGCGCGTTCTTTTCGTTTATGGCCGCCATGTTATTGGCCTATACCCCGGTTCGGAAGTTGTCTGGGGCCAATAATCTGATCCAGCAAGCACTGGCTGCGGCTGAACGCGTATTTGATGTGTTGGACATGAAGACGGAGCAGGCACAGACCCAGGGCATGGTCCCGTTGGCTGGGATCCACCGTGCCATTGAATTCCAGGGTGTCTCGTTGCGATATGAGAGCCAGAAGATTCCCGCGCTGACCAAGGTTGATCTCACCATCAGGCCCGGTGAAGTTATTGCGCTCGTCGGGAGCAGTGGAAGTGGAAAGACCACGTTAGTCAGTTTGTTGCCGCGGTTCTATGAGCCGACCACAGGCCGCATTCTGATCGACGGAGTTCCGCTTGACTCGTATGAATTACAGTCATTACGGGCCCATATCGGGATCGTGTCGCAAGAGATTGTGCTGTTCGATGATGCCATCCGGAACAACATCGCCTTCGGACGAACAGGGGCCAGTCAGGCTGAGGTTGAACAGGCGGCCAAACTGGCCTATGCGCATGACTTCATTCTTCGGATCCCAGACGGGTATGATGCCCTCATCGGAGAACGGGGACTCAAGCTCTCGGGGGGCGAGCGCCAGCGTCTGGCCATCGCTCGCGCGCTGCTTCGCGATCCACCTTTGCTGATCCTGGATGAAGCGACGTCGGCGTTAGATACGGAGTCTGAACGGATCGTGCAGTTGGCCTTAGCGAACTTAATGAAGAATCGGACGACGTTGGTGATTGCTCATCGGCTGTCCACAATTCAAAATGCGGATCGTATTGTGGTGTTGGACCGTGGGACGGTCGTCGAAATAGGCTCGCACGAGGACCTGCTTCGGCAGGGAGGTGTCTATCGCCGTCTGCATGCCATGCAGTTCCAGGATGTGACCAGTGTCTGACTTCACGAAAGCGTGTAGCCGTTGGGCCAAAGTGTCGCTGCTGCCGCCGGTTGCCGCCGTCGTTATTCGGTGCATTGCGCGCTCCATGCGCTATGAAACGCGTGGGCATGAAGAGGTTGATGCGCTGTATCGAGATGGACGCCACATCATTCTTGCCTTCTGGCACGCGCAACAGTTGATGATGCTGTTCGGCTATCGAGGCGCTGGTTCGCATGTGCTGATCAGTCAACATGGTGACGGGGAGATCATTGCGCGGATCATTGCCCGGTTCGGACATGGGGCAGTTCGTGGGTCGAGCACGCGTGGAGGTGCCGGCGCGCTACGCGCTCTGATCAGGGTAGGTCGATCCGGCCGAGATGTTGCGGTTACGCCGGACGGACCAAAGGGGCCGCGGCAGATGGCGAAGCTGGGCGTGATCCAATTGGCCAAGGCGACTGGGCTCCCGGTTGTGCCGTTTGTCTTTGCCTGCTCAAAAAAAAACTCTTTGCGAGCTGGGATCGCTATATGGTCCCGTACCCGTTTTCCCGAGGGCTATTTCTCTACGGCAATCCGCTCTGGGTCTCGCGCGAAGCCGATGACGTCTCGCTTGAGGCGACTCGGCTGGAACTTGAAACGGTCCTCAACCGGCTGACGGAGCAGGCGGAACAAGATGTCATGCGTTAACCGTCACGTGCCGTCTCAGCGGCGAATGTTTCAGGTCGTTCAACGTGTGACGCTGGTCCAGTGACGGTCAGCGGTGTTTCCATGTGGAAGCTTCTCTATAACATCGGCCTTCTTCTCGCTGCCCCTGTGATTGTGGGTATCCTCCTCGCCAAGCCACGTTGCCGGCCTGGATTTTTCCAGCGGATGGGTTGGCAGGGCCACCCTCCCAACGGCGGCGGGTCGCCTCAGCCGCTTATTTGGGTGCATGCGGTGTCGCTCGGTGAAGTGGTGGCGGCAGCGCCGCTCGTGAAGGCGCTGCACGAACGTCATCCTGAGTTTCGGTATATCGTGACGACGGTGACTGAAACCGGACGTGAGGCGGTCGAACAACGGTTAGGGGGCATCGCTGAACATCGATACGCTCCACTTGATTTTTCCTGGGCCGTGGCTGGCATGGTCCGACGTCTGCAGCCAGTGCTGTATGTGTTCGTCGAGACCGAACTATGGCCGAACCTCCTGTGGACGTTACGAAAACAGGGTGTGCCCTCTGTCTTGGTGAATGGGCGCTTGTCTTCCCGGTCGTTTCGCCGTCAGGATCTACCACTGATCCGCTCCTTCTATCGGTCTGTGCTTCAAGATCTGACGCTCTGTTTAATGCAATCTGAGAGAGATCGACAGCGTATTGTTGCGCTGGGGGCTGAGCCGTCGCGAGCTCATGTGACCGGTAATATCAAGTTTGATCAGCCCCGATCGGACGTCCGCTTAGACGAGTCGCTCCGCCAGAGCTTCGGGCTCGATGAGAATGAACAATTGATACTCGCGGGTAGCACGCACGCTGGAGAAGAGGAACTGCTGGTTTCGGCCTACCGACACATCGTGAAGACCTATCCCACAACCGTGTTGATGCTGGCGCCGCGCCATATCGAGCGAGCGGATCGAGTCGAAGCCGTGCTGCGAGAAGCCGGATTTGCCGTGCAGCGGAGGAGTCGGATTCAGGAGAAGCAATCTGGCCCGCGCGTGATTATTTTGGATACCAGAGGAGAGTTGTCTCGCGCATATCGAGACGCTGTCGTGGCCTTTGTCGGTGGGACTCTGGTTCCTGTGGGTGGGCACAATTTGTTGGAACCGGCTGTGTGGGGCACACCCGTCATGTTTGGGCCCTATACGGACCATTGCGCCGAGGTCGCGGCACTTTTATCAGAGGCTGGAGGAGGTCGCCGTGTGATGGGAGTGGAGGACCTCGTTACCTCTCTTGAAGAATGGCTCGGTCAGCCTGAAACTCGACATCAGGTGGGGCAGGTTGCAAGACAGGTGGTGTTGGACAATCAAGGCGCACTCACACGGAGTCTGGAGTTCATTGAAACCTGCCTCCGTGCGGCTCCGTCGTATTCCGACTCGTGTGTGGCAACCGGGCCGGGACCTCTTATGGCCAAACACTGACATGGCATTCTTGCATCCTGGACAACCGGTCCGCAAAGGGCTGTACTGGGTTGCCGGGTTGTACGGCCTCATTATCCGATTTCGGCTGTGGTGTTATCGGAACGGTTGGCTTACGACCACACGGCTGCCCTGCCGGGTGGTGAGCGTAGGCAATCTTACGGTGGGAGGGACGGGAAAAACTCCCGATCGTCATTCTCCTCACAGAATGGCTGTTGGCCAAAGGGCAGAGGGTGGCGATCTTGAGCCGCGGGTACAAACGGACGAGCACGGTGCCCTATCTATTGGTGTCCGATGGATCACGAATGTTGGCCGGTCCATCGGAGGCCGGGGATGAGCCCTTTCTCATGGCGCAGCGTTGCCCACGTGCCATTGTCGCCGTAGGGTCTGATCGAGTTGCGCTTGGCCGGTGGGTGTTGGAACAGTATCCCGTCGACTGCATTGTGCTCGATGATGGCTTTCAGCATCGGTCGCTTCATCGTGATGTCGATCTGGTGCTACTGGATGCCACCGATGCTGCAGGACTGGATGCGCTGCTTCCTGCGGGACGGCTACGGGAACCCTTACAGGAGCTGGATCGAGCGAGTGCAGTAATGATTACCCGCGCCGATTCACGGCAAGATGTAGAAGCGATTCATAGCCGATTGCGAGCGGTTGTCTGCCCATCTGAGGACGCCATTGAAGTCGTGTTTCGACCGGAGTCCTTTATGGCGGTTGTTTCGGCGGGGCAACAATCGGTTGGCTGGGGCCGAAAGAAAAAGGCTTGGCTGGTGAGCGGGATCGGGAATAGCCACTCATTCCGTCGATCAGCTGAATCTATTGGAATAGAGATCCTTGGTGAAACCGCCTTTGAGGATCATCATCGCTACAGTGACGATGAGATCAGACAGATCCGTGCCACTGTGCAGGCCAATGGGAGTGAGATGGTCCTGACGACTGAGAAGGATGGTGGAAAACTGTCCCCCTTTCTCCAGCCCAGCGACCCCTGGTGGATGCTTCGCCTTGGGACTGAAGTGGTACGCGGAAAAGACCAGCTGCAGCGATTGATCGAGGGACCGTCATCCGACGGGAGACAACGGTTGGGAGCTCGTGCGTAAGGATCTGCCCCGGAACATCTTGGTGCGGGCGCCGAATTGGATCGGCGATGCCGTGATGTGCGAGCCGGCTATTCGCGGGCTGCGGTCACTGTTCCCGGAAGCGGAGATAACGATGCTTGCCAAGCGGGCCGTCGCCGAACTGTTCAGTGCCGCTCCAGAGCTGAGTCGAGTTGTGGTGTACGATGACAAGGGGCCTCATGCGGGGCTTTCTGGAAAATGGGCGCTTGCGGGCACGTTGCGGCGGCATGGTTTTGATCTGGCCGTGCTTTTTCAGAACGCCTTCGAGGCGGCATTTCTCACGTGGCTTGCGGGTATTCCGCAGCGATATGGTTATGCAACTGATGGACGAGTCTTCTTTCTGACCACGCCTGTTGCCGTGCCGAGTCGTCGTCGTGGGGTTCATCAAGTCGAGTACTATTGGAACCTGTTGAAGCCCTTAGGGCTGTCTGGCGGGGCTTCGTTGCCGACGCTGGTTGTGACAGCAGACGAGAGTCGTCAGTTGGATATCAGGCTCGCTGGGGCCGGTGTCGGCGTGTCAGATATCGTGATTGGCATCAATCCAGGGTCGACCTACGGAAGTGCAAAGCGTTGGTTGCCTGAGCGATTCGCTGAAGTCGCGCAGCGACTTGCGGAACGAATAGGGCAGGACGAGAGTGCACAGGTGGTCGTGGTCATTCTGGGGGCAAGGGGAGAGGAGTCCTTGGGAAAGGACATCGCCGCTCGAATCAATGGGCGATCGGTGGTGCTGTCGGGTGCCACGACTATTCGTGAGTTGATGGCGGTGGTCAAGCGATGTCGCCTGCTCATTACCAACGATACAGGGCCGATGCATATCGCTGCCGCGTGTGGTGTGCCGGTCGTGGCGGTGTTTGGTCCTACGGATTCACATACCACCGCACCCTATGGGCAAGAGCGATCGATTGTGCGGGAAGCCGTAGACTGTGCGCCCTGCCTCCTTCGGGAATGCCCGATCGATCACCGTTGCATGACGCGCATTCCCGTTGACCGGGTGTATGACGTGGCAGTGCAACAGCTGAATGGTCTGTCTCGTCTATCTGGTCGAAGAGGTCCATCTGGTCTTTCTGGCGAGGATCGGACTGGCCAGACAGACCGGACAGACAAGAGAGACCAGACAGACATTCTGTCCGGCTACACCATCTTTCTCGACCGAGACGGAACGCTCAATCCCGATCCGGGCTATATCAAGTCTCCCGATCAGTTTGAGTTGTTTCCCGGGGTGTCCGAGGCGCTCGCGCGTCTGAAGCAGGCTGGTGCCCGATTGATCGTCGTCACCAATCAATCGGGAATCGCGCGAGGACTCTTGTCGCGCAAGGATCTTGATGCCGTGCATATGAAACTGAAGCGTCTTCTCGATGGCGCGGGTGTGACACTCGACGCGATCTATTTCTGTCCTCACCATCCTGACGACGGGTGCGAGTGTCGAAAACCGAACCGTGGGATGATTGACCAAGCGGTGCGAGAGTGCGGGGTGAATCTCGATCGTTCCTATCTGATCGGCGATCATCTGCGTGATATCGAATTGGCGAAGCGGGTCGGGGCGCGCAGTATCTTAGTGACGACGGGAGTCGTTTCCCCGCAGGACGCAGAAAAACTGAACGTCTCAGGGACAGCTCCGGACCGGATTGCATCCTCGCTGGCGGAGGCTGCAGACTGGCTGTTGTCCGATGCAAGCAGGTTGTCCGGACAGATCCGCGAGCGGCAGGTCGCACATCCCTGAGTACCTGTTGGAGTGGAGCGGCTGTGTTCGGCCCGATCTTGTGTTGGTTGGAGAGCCGGCGTAAGTTATAGCGGCACCCGACGCGCAATTGAGTCGGCTATGTTGCTCAGTGAGAGGGGTAGATGGCAGCGAACCAGCTCGTGAACGCGTGTTCCATTCCGTGTAATCTCTGTGGTGGTACCGAGGTGTCGATCCTTTCGGACAGAAGTCGAAGCGGGAAGCCGTTGCGGACCGTCATTTGTCAAGCATGTGGGCTCGTATGGTCGGATCCACGCCCCCATGATGCCAGGCAGTTTTACGAGGAAGAGTACCGCCTTTCCTATAAAGACACCTACAGCCCGAGACCAAAACATGTCTTGCGGGCCGGGAAGGTGGCCTTGTCGCGATTCGAGAAGATCGAGTCGTTGCTGTCGAGTCGGAAAGCCATTCTCGATGTCGGCACGGGCGGAGGAGAGTTTGCCTATCTCCTTCAATCGTTGGGACATGGTGTGAACGGGATTGAACCGAATAGAGGGTATGCCGACTATTCCATACGAGAATATGGGCTCACGGTTCAGGTCGGGTTCGCGCAAGACGCGACGTTTGGACTCGAATCGTTCGATGTGGTGACGATTTGGCACGTACTCGAACATACAGAAGATCCGGGTTCCATTTTGGCACTGCTCCGATCCTGGCTGAAACCGGACGGCACGCTTGTGGTGGAAGTGCCGAATGTCGAGGCGACATGCCAGGCTCCGCACAGCACGTTCCATGAAGCCCATCTGTATAACTTCAATGTGGTGTCATTGCGCAGGCTGGCCAGGAAACACGGGTTGTACGAGACTAAGCATCTGATCTCTCGCGATGGTGGAAATATCACGATGTTTCTGTCTCGCATGGAGCCGCTGGTCCAAGATCGTTACGACGCCTCGATCCCCGGTAACTGCGAATGGATCTCGAGGATCGTGCATCAGCATAGCAATGTGCGACGCCACTTGACGCCTGTGCCGTACCTGCGGGCTTGGCAGCGCCTCTGCCGATCATTGGAAGAGAGGCGTGAAACGGCGGACGCAAAGAGCGGTAAGGCATTGCTCGACACCCTCTATTCGCCTCAGTTTCGCTCCCATTCTGTGGGACGTGGATGAACAGATTCGGACGATGCAAGGATCATCACGCGTGGTCTTGCTTCATTTCTAGGTATTGACGCGCAGGGTTCGCTGGAAGGTCCTCCGGTGTCATCTATCAACCCTCTCGATAGTCGCTTCTCATCGGTGTTGAACAATGCCCGCATCCTGTTGATCAAGCCCAGTTCTCTCGGCGATATCGTGCATGCATTGCCAGTCGTCTCGGCGATCAAAGCACAATGGCCGGGATCGCATCTGACCTGGGTAGTGAAGCGCCAGTGGGCTGACCTTGTCGAACGGGCGGAAGGAATCGACCGTGTCTGGCCGGTTGATATGACGGTGGGAAGTTGGATCAGGGAAGGCCTGGGCGCTGCGCGCACAGCGGTTCGATCTCGCCATCGATTTGCAAGGGCTGTTTCGCAGTGGCGTTTTGGCGTGGCTCAGCGGTGCGCCGACGCGTATTGGCTTCGCGAATGGAAGGGAAGGAAGTCCCTGGTTCTACTCCGACCGTGTCCCGGTTACCGATCCCGATATCCATGCCGTTGACCGATATCTTTCGGTTGCTGCGGCGTTAGGAGCGTCTCCGCCGGATAAGCCGCGATTTGGATTCAAGTTGCTGGAGGAAGATATGGCAGCCGTTCGGGAAATTGCTGAGCGAAGAGGCTTCTCGGTAGACAGGCCATGGATCGCCATGAATATTGGGGCGCGGTGGCCAACAAAACGCTGGCCGCTCGAGTCCTTCGCTGCCGTTGTAGATCAGCTGTACGAGGCACGTCGTGATCCGCTCGTGATGATAGGCGGCTCCGAAGAGCGTGCAGTTACGAAGAAGTTGAAAGCCTTGACGAAGTCTCCGTTCATCGACCTGTGCGGTGATATCCCATTGGGGTGCTTGCCGGCACTGCTTTCGACCTCGACCGCCATGATCACGAATGATTCCGGACCCATGCATATCGCTGCGGCGCTTGGGATTCCGGTGATTGCGATGTTTGGACCGACCAGTGCGGCGCGGACCGGACCGTATGGGACAGGCCATCATATACTGTCGGGTCAGGTGTCCTGTAGCCCCTGTTTCAGTCGTGTGTGCCGGCATAATCCAGAAATGGAATGTCTTCATATCGTCACGCCGGCCCAAGTTATCAAGGTTGCGCAGCTGATGTTGACGGCTCACGTACCATGTCGATGAATGTCCTGATCGTTCGCCCGGATGGCATCGGCGACGTCTTACTCTCTCTTCCCGTGGCAACCCAACTCAGGCGGCTTCTGCCCGGGGTTAGGATCGGGTTTCTCACCAGCCCTACCGTCGCGCCCCTTCTTGATCGGCATCCCGACGTGGACTATGTGCGGACGATTCGCTTTACAGACCCATTGAAGGAGCTGCGTCACGCCTTTTCGCAGGGAGTTGAGGCAGCTATTTTTTTGAAGCCGTTTCGCCGTCTGATGTGGGCCGCATGGATCGCCGGTGTTCCGATTCGAGTGGCAACGGGGTATCGTTGGTATAGCCTGTTAGCCAATCGCCATGTCTATGAACATCGCAGTGATTTTTCCAAGCATGAATCGGAGTACAACGTTGACATGTTGAAGGGGTTGGGGTTGTGCCCTCAGCCTGTGAGCCACCCGGTGCTGACTCTGACCGAGGCCGAACGAGCAGCCGGGTCATCTCGGTGGTCGGGATTGCCGAGCCCTCGCGTCGTGGTCCATCCGGGAGGAATTTCCGCACGTCGCTGGCGATTGGAGCAGTATCGTGACCTGGTTTTGACATTGACAGACAGAGGATATGGTGTGGTGCTGACAGGCAGCGATCAGGAACGAAGAGAGTTTGGGAAAGGTCTATCGTTGCCTACGGCGTTCCCTTCAGAAGCAGTAGATCTTATGGGGAAACTGTCGCTGCGAGAGCTGATGTCGGTGATCGCCAATGCGCATGTCGTCGTCTCAGGAGCGACAGGACCGGCTCACCTGGCGGCAGCTCTGGGTATCCCGACGGTCACCTTGTTTGATCCTCGACGAAACAATTTGCCGGTGAGATGGAAACCGCTTGGGACGGGAGTCTTGCTGCGCCCCGATGTTCCTACTTGCGATAAATGTATCGGGGAGGTCTGCCCCTATTGGGATTGTCTTGATCGATTCACGGTTGCAACTGTCACGTCTGTCATCTCCAAAGTTGTAGAGGCCCCGCCAGCGCTGACCGTACTTCATCTATAAGCCGGTCCATCAGCGGGGAGGAAGACTTGTTGCGAGGTGTCGCTCTTGACTCAACTGCGCTTCTATGTTCATATCCTGAACGCTGGAGGATGGCACGCTAACTCTATGAATTTCCAAGGGCAACGAGATCTTCTCTTGCTGGCTGAGGTGGAGCGTGATGGTGCGGTCACACAGCGGTCTCTCTCGACCAAGCTAGGAGTCGCTCTGGGGCTGACCAATCTCTATCTCAAGCGATTGGCGCGGAAGGGTTATATCAAAATCACTACGATTCCCTCACACCGAGTTCGGTATTTGCTGACTCCGCAAGGGTTTGCCGAGAAATCCAGACTGGCCTACCTCTATATGGAGTATTCCCTGTCTCACTACCGTGATATGCGTGCGCGGCTACGAGAAACGCTGTCTCAGGCAGCCAACAACGGAACGAAACGTGTCGTCATCTATGGAACCGGTGAACTTGCTGAGATGGCCTATCTGTCGCTCCGAGAAATGCATATGACTTTGGTTGGATTTGTAGATGATAACCAGCAGGAGTCGTTCTTGTCCTATCCGGTTTGGCCGCCGGAGGCGTTGAGTGGATGGGAGTTCGATGTGGTGTTGCTGGCGGATTTTGACCAAACGGCGGGACACCGTACAACACTCGGACAGTGCCAGGTTCCGGATAGCAAGGTCATCGCGCTTACTCCCACGATGTAGGCGCCGCTGGGCGACCGTTTTTCTATGCACTGTAAGTGAGAGGGCGAAGCTGTGTCCGATGACAACGTCATATAGACAGACAAGGAGACCGACAGTCAGAACCAGACAGACAATCTCCATTGGTATGCCCTACGTACTAAGTCTCGTCACGAAAAACTGGTGCGGGATCAGTTGGACAAACAAGGAATCGAGCCGTTGCTTCCGACGGTCAAACGGTTGAGCCAATGGAAGGATCGAAAGAAGGAAATCGAGGTCCCGCTGTTTTCCGGGTATTGTTTCGTGCGGTTTTCTCAGCAGGAGAAGACACCGGTGCAACAGACGACAGGTGTTGTCGAAATCGTCGGCAGCGGAAGTCGTCCTGAACCGATCCCGGAGCAGGAAATTGATGCACTCCGCCGTCTCATGACGAGCGTCCTCCCGTACGATCCACATCCCTATCTCCATGAAGGCATGAAGGTGGAAGTTGTTCGTGGCCCCCTGCAGGGGGTTCTCGGAATTCTGATGCGGAAAGAGAAACGACATCGCTTAGTTATCGGAGTGCACCTGATTCAACAAGCGGCGGCGGTCGAAATCGATGTGAATGATGTGGTGCCGGTGTGAGAAGCCTCTAGTCGAACCGGACGCTCTCCTTCCTGCAATGAAGTAATCTATTCCGTCGGCTGCTATGAAGGGCCAGACCAGCTCGGTCAAATCCTAAAGAACATAGTGTTGAGACTGTCTACATGAACCAGTCCGAGATTTGCTTAATGTACGGGAACACCGTTGTGGAGGGGATGCGAGTGCGCGTGGGAGTCGGAGTGGTCGTTCGGGGGCCAGAAGAAGCCATACTGTTGGAAAAGCGTCGCGATTGTGGATGGTGGGGATTGCCTGGAGGAAAGGTCGAGCCGGGTGAGTCTCTGATTGATGCAGCCGTACGGGAAGTGTTTGAAGAGACCGGCCTCACCGTGGAGGTCACGCATCTGATCGGCGTGTATTCAGACCCTGCTGGTCGCATCGTGACCTATCCGGACAATGGCGATGTGGTTCAACTGGTCGATGTCGTCGTTGGCGCGCGGGTGTTGTCCGGACGAATCGTATGTAGTCATGAGAGTGAAGAGGTACGGTTTTTCTCCCCATCTCAATTGCCGGAACAGATTGTGCCTCCGGCGCGGCAACCCCTTGCCGACGCATTCGAAGGGCGATGCGGAGTTCTGCGGTAGGATAGCCTCGTCATGACACCATTTCGTGACATCATCATTCTTGGTCTTGGACGAGCCCTCCAAGTCCTCGCTGGGCTTGTCACCATCAAGACCGCGACGACGGTGTTGTCGCCCGGTGAAGTCGGAAGCATGAACCAGCTGATGAGCCTTGCCATCTTCGGCACGTCTGCCTTGTTAATGCCCATGACGGCCTATATCGGTCGTGGATGTCTGGAGTGGATGGATGCTGGAGTATTAAGTCAAAGGCTAGGATCCTATCTGCTTATTATCCTCGCTGTTGCTCTGGCATGTGGTTCGGTCGTGTGGGCGATTCAGACGCAGCTGATGGTAGTTTCAGGAATGGCTCCAGTCTGGGTTGGAGGATTAGTCGTGCTTTTTACGGTAGGCTTTGCGCTTCATACGATGGGGGCCTCAGGGCTGAATCTTATGGGCCATCGATTTCTCTATATTCTGTTCATGAACCTCGCGGCGTGGGGAGGGCTCCTCTTAGCAATATGGTGGTCGAAACAGGAGGCAAGTCCTGAGCTATGGTTGCTTGGAATCTTTTTCGGATTTCTGCTCTCATCCCTTTCTTATGCGCTCCTAGATCGGTATGCCAGAATGGCGGTCACTATACGTTCTGAGGTGACACGTGTGCTCCCATTCGATTGGAAGACGATATCCATGTTTGTGGGGCCGCAGGCGATCGCGTTCCTGTTTTTCTGGATCCAGACGCAAAGTTATCGGTTTGTGCTTAGCTGGGTCGCCGATATTACGATTGTTGGGTTGTTTGCAGCTGGATATATGATCTGCTCCGTGCCCATGCAGACCTTCGAGAGTCTCTTCAACGAGTTTTACAGCCCGACAATGTTTCGAGCACTTAGGGGGCAGAATATGGAGGGCATCGCAAGGGCATGGAACGACTATGCAGCAGCTTATATTCCTGCCGTCATTCTGTTTGGTGCATTCCTGATCGGGAACGCAGCATTTCTGGTGAAGCTCCTCTTAGGAGAGCAGTTTCAAGTGATCGCCCCGATTCTTATCTGGCCCGCATTAACGGAAACGTTTCGAGCCATCTCCTCGACGCTTCACCAGCTTGGGTTGGCAAAAGTCGATATGACCGTCAACATCTTACCTTTCGTGATCGGTGCGTTCGTCGCGCCCACGCTCGTATACCTTCTCGCTCCCTCTGAGCCTCTGATGGGGACGGCGTTGGCGCTTCTAGCGGCTGCAGGGGCTGCATTGACTGCGGTTGTTCCCATCAGTCGTCGCGCTTTGCCAGTGGTATGGCCGGTTCGGCGAATCCTGTATGCGGCGGCATTAGCCGTTCCATTGTGTCTCCTGGGACATGCGATGGGTACCGGATTTGGGGAGTTATCTGAAAGTAACGCCATGATCGCGCTGGTCATCTCTGGGCTCGTCATGGTGCTTCTACAGTATGTCATGGCAAAAGAATGGCTCCGTCAGGGTCGCCATGAGGTAAGTGGAATCTGTGAGGAAACTAGGGCTTGTCCCTAATTAGAGCGCCCTTAAAGACGAATGCTTTCCGCCTGTGACGTTAGATTCCCTTCGAACCGAGGGCTATCCCTGCCCTGTTTGTCCGTCTGATCATGCAGACTAAGATTAGTGAGGATCTTATCGATATCGCGCAGCCAGTGCTCTCGATTGTGACGCCGTCCCTCAATCATGGACGTTTTCTCCGGCAAACGATCGAAAGTGTGGCGGCGCAGACTTTCCGAAGCATTGAGCACATTGTTGTTGATGGAGGATCATCAGATGGGACGGTAGAGATTCTCAAAGAATTTCCCCATGTCCGGTGGATCTCTGAGCGGGATGAGCACGTCGTGGAGGCCTATCAAAAAGCCTTGGCCATGGCGAGAGGTCAATACATCATTCAGTGCTGCGTCTCGGATGGTTTTCTCGATCCGAATTGGTTCAGAAAATGCGTCGAGGTTCTTGAAAAGGATGAGGAGGTCTCGTTGGTATGGGGGTTTGCTCAAACCATGTCCGAGGACGGGGACCTACTGAATGTCTGCTTTCAAGATTTTTTTGGAGATCCACCTCCACAGAAGCAAGACTTTCTGGCCTTTTGGCTTGCAAGCGGATTTCCGCTACCTGAAGGAAACTATTGCGTGAGGAGTGAGGTGATTCGGGCGTGGTTCCCCGATACGCGGTCGAGTGGTTGGTTCCGAACCTGCCCGCATCTCGGTTTCATGTACCGGTTTGTTACGGAAGGGTATAGCCCGTACTTTATCCCAGTGGTCGCAAACTTCGGCAGGACACATCATGATCAACGGAGTCAACGATTGAGTGCGGTGGAGAAGCCGGCGGAAGTTGCATACCGCAAGGCTGTGAAAGAGTACGGCAAGAGCATCCTCAGTGGGCGAACGACGCATCGTTTCCGGAATGGCACGTCGCAGGTGATCGGGCAGATCCAACCGCATGAGCTTCACTCGCTGAGGAGAAGTATATGGCGACATCGATTACTCCGTTCCCGTCTGGTTCGAGTTGATCCCTATACTTTGGTATTGAAGCTCAAGGAACGAATATTCTGCTGAAGTGGGACAGTGACTTATTTCAGCGCGTGTGATTCTTTCGTGATTGCAGTTGTGATGTCTGCCTGGCATGATGAACAAAACCATTCTCGTGGAAAGATATTCTCAGCACAGTCGAGGAGTGGCAAGGGTAGTGATGGCCATGTCTCGTATGACGTCTAAACAGCTGGATGTGCTCTTCGTCAACGCCGATTCGTCGTTGCAAGCGTATCAAGGATTGGCAAAGACCTATTCGGCAATTGAACCTCCGACATGGGCACTATTGCTTGCTCAGTCATGTCGAGCGAAGGGCTTCGGCGTGGCGATTCTAGATTGTGACGCCGAGAAGCTATCGTTGTCCGAAGCTGTAAGTCGGATTCAGAGTGCGAACCCTCGCCTGATCGTTTTCGTGGTATACGGACAAAATCCAAATTCCGGAACGACTGGCATGATCGGGGCCAGTGCGCTTGCGAACGAACTCAAACAACATCATCCGAATCTCTCTGTCTGTTTCGTGGGGTCTCACACCAGCGCGTTGCCGATGGATGTCCTGCAGCTTCCATTCGTCGATTTCGTGCTCCTGAACGAAGGTGTGTATGCGCTGCACAATCTTCTGCGCACTGACCTCCGTTCCGGGCTGGAGGCCGTGAAGGGGATTGGATATAAGACAGGCGATCCTAGGGAAACGCGTCGGCCGATCTTGAATGAGCCGCAAGCAGTCGTCCCGCAAGATCGAATGGACATCGATATGCCGGGCTACGCGTGGGATCTCCTGCCATACCGGACGCGTCCGCTGGATTTGTATCGGGCGCATTTTTGGCATGCTGAGTTCGATCATGAGAAGCGTACGCCCTTCGCAGCGATCTACACATCCTTGGGATGCACGTTTGCCTGTGATTTCTGCATGATCAACATCATCAATCGTGTCGATAATGGCAGTTCAGTTGATGCGGCGCAGTCCCGTGGCATGCGTTTCTGGAGCGCGAAGCTCATTGCCGGAGAGCTGGAGAAGCTGGCGGAGATGGGGGTGGAAACCATCCGCATCAGCGACGAAATGTTCTTCTTGAATCGGAAGTACTACGAGCCTCTGTTGCAGGACATTATCCAACGAAATTTGGCTTTGCGGATGTGGGCCTACGCCAGAGTCGATACGGTACGCCACGAATATATCGACCTGTTTAGGCGAGCCGGCATCAATTGGCTGGCGCTTGGCATCGAAGCCGGCAACCAAACGGTGCGGCAAGAGGTCTCGAAGGGATCTTTCCAAGAAGTCAATATCCGGGCGGTGTGCGATAAAGTGCGGGCCGAGGGGATGAACGTCATCAGTAACTACATTTTTGGATTTCCTGACGATACGCTGGAGACGATGGGGGAGACATTGGATTTAGCGCTTGAACTGAACACTGAAATGGCCAATATGTATCCCTGTCAAGCCTTGCCGGGAAGTCCGATGTACCACATGGCCAAAGACCAAGGGTGGAAGTTGCCGGAGAGCTATAGCGGGTACGCCTTCCTGTCGTACGATAGTCAGCCTCTTCCGACAAAACATGTCACGGCGACGGAGGTGCTGAAGTTTCGGGATGAGGCATGGCAACAGTACTTTTCGAATCCTGCGTACCTGAAATTGGTTGAAACGAAGTTTGGAGAGAAAGAGCGGGCAAACGTCGAAGCCATGGCCAAGGTCCGGTTGCGTCGAAAATTACTCGGTGATTGATTCGAATTCCATGCCTATGCGTATGGAGAAAACGCAGGATCTTCCAGCATGATCATTACGAGGACACCCTTCCGCATTTCATTTTTCGGCGGCGGCACCGACTATCCGGCCTGGTATCAGGAGCATGGCGGAGTTGTATTGGCGACCTCGATCGATAAATATTGCCATATCAGCTGCCGGTATCTTCCGCCTTTCTTCGAGCACAAGCACCGCATCGTCTATTCGATTATCGAGAATGTGCGTCGTGTTGAGGAGATCAAGCACCCGGCCGTCCGCGCCATTCTTGCATGGGCAGGGTGCGACGATCAGGGGCTTGAGATTCATCACGACGGCGATTTGCCTGCACGCTCGGGCCTCGGCTCCAGTTCGTCGTTTACGGTTGGCTTGATTCATGCGTTAGCAGCCTTGCGGGGCAGATACATTCCGAAAGACGAGCTTGCCGCCCAAGCGATCAATATGGAACAGCACATCATCAAGGAGAATGTCGGGTCGCAGGATCAGATTTCTGCTGCATTCGGAGGGTTCAATCGAATCGACTTCAAGCGGAACGATACCTTCCAGGTCTCACCTATTATCCTGGCGAAGGACCGGTTGCATGAGTTTCAATCACATCTGATGCTGTGTTTTACCGGATTCTCACGAATAGCGTCGGAGGTCGCCAAATCAAAGATCGACAACTTCAAGAGTCGGGAGGCAGAGCTCCATCGCATGAAGGAGATGGTCGATGAAGCCATCATGATCCTTCAGAACCCCAGGATACCGATCGAGGAGGTCGGCAGGTTACTTCATCAGAGCTGGCTCTGTAAGCGTAGCCTTTCCGACAGGGTCTCCACGCCTGAAATCGACCATCTGTATGAGGAAGCGATGCGGGTGGGTGCTGTGGGCGGGAAGATCCTTGGCGCGGGCGGGGGAGGTTTCTTGCTGTTGTTTGTGAAACCTGAATTGCAGGCAAAAGTTCATGATCGGTTGAAGCATCTGGTGCATGTCCCATTTCGGTTTGAAAATACGGGCAGCCGCGTCGTGCTGTACCAGCCTCAGGGGCTTTTCTGAACGCGATGATACCGCATGATGCCACCATTTATGTCGCAGGCCACGCCGGTCTCATCGGATCGGCAGTCGTCCGGCGCTTGGAGCGGGATGGGTATCGCACTCCGATTACCAGGCAGCGCAGTGAAGTGAATCTGCGGGATGCCGGGCAGGTTTCTGAGTTCTTCGAGGAGGTCCATCCGGAGTATGTGATTCTCGCTGCCGGACGAGTCGGCGGAATAATGGAAAATCAGACATGTCCCGCTGATTTCATGGATGAGAATATCGCCATTCAGCTCAATGTGCTGATGGCTGCACGTCGGGCCGGCGTGCAGCGGCTGATTCTTTTCGGTTCTTCCTGCATGTATCCCAGAGAATGCTCCCAGCCGATGGCTGAACATGCGCTCTTATCGGGCAAGCCTGAACCGACGAGCCTGCCGTACGCGATTTCCAAGCTCGCAGGGACGTATCTGTGTCTGGCGTATAACAAGCAAGACCATGCAACCCGCTTCATTCCGGTGATCCCGAATAGTGCCTATGGGCCGCACGACAATTTTGATCCGAAATCAGCTCATGTCTTGTCCGCGCTGATGGCACGCTTTCATCAGGCCAAGGTGAGTGGGGCCGAATCGGTCGCCTTGTGGGGAAGCGGCTCGCCGAGACGGGAGTTCATCCATGCAGACGATATCGCTGATGCTTGTGTGCATCTCATGAGCCAAGACGAACTTGCCGTCGAGCTTCCCCTTAACATCGGGGTGGGACAGGATGTCTCAATTAAGGAATTGGCAGAGATGATAGCCCACGTCGTCGGCTATCGAGGGGAACTGGAATGGGATCGGACAAAGCCCGACGGCGCTCCTCGGAAACTACTTGATAGCACGCGGATCCAGTCGCTTGGATGGAAGCCCCACATTGGGCTTGCCGAGGGCTTGGCGGAGACCTACCGATGGTATGTGAGGCAGGTTGAGACGGCGACCGGATCCATGCCGGAGGTCCGTAGATAAACGAATGGGTATTGTCGTCTGGTGCGTTGCGCGGTGAGATGGTCGGAGATACGGCACTAACGGTCTGCGCATCGGTGCGCAGCATGCGAAGGATGGGGAGATGACGAAAGACGAGTTAATCGCATTTGAAGAAGAAATTGCCACGTTGTTCAATGCAGGAAAGATTCGTGCGCCCATTCATCTGTATTTTGGAAATGAAGAGGCGATGATCCGAGTGTTTCGCAATATTCGCGCTCAGGACTGGGTATTTTGCTCGTGGCGCTCGCATTATCAGTGCTTGTTGAAGGGAGTCCCGAAAGATTCTGTCCGAGATGAGATCGTGGCCGGCCGGTCCATTTCCCTCTGCTTCCCCGAGCAGCGTGTGTTCTCCTCGGCCATTGTCGGTGGTGTCTTGCCGATCGCCGTCGGCGCAGCGATGTCGATTCAGCGGCGTGGAGAGGATGCCAAAGTCTACTGCTTCATGGGCGATATGACAGCCGAGACAGGGATTGCGCACGAGGCGATCAAGTACAGCCGAAACCATTGCTTGCCGATCCACTTCATTATTGAGGACAACGCAAAATCAGTCTGTACCGATACCAGAGAGGCCTGGAATCAGCCTCGCCTGAGTTTTGAAGGCGCAGCCGACGAGTACATCAGCTACTACCGCTATGAAACGAAGTATCCGCATGCCGGCGCCGGTGTGCGGGTCCAGTTCTAACAGGATGTTGAAAAAGTCCTCCAGCTTCGTTCTCGCATCGCTCAAAGTCGCGATCGCTCAGCTCAATGCAGCGTACGCCTCGCCTCTTCGCTCGCTGCGGCCTTGCTGGACGGCCTTTTTGAACATCCTGCACGCCAGGATTTGCGACTACCAAAAAGCTTTTCAACAGCCTTCTAAGGTGAGACATGAAATATTTTGATGAACTTCAGCGGTCGATGAATTTCCTGGCGCAGGATTCGCGGACGGTTTTTCTCGGACAAGCGGTGTCTGTTGCTGGAACGGCGATGAGCAACACGCTCAAGGAGGTGCCCTCCGATCGCTTGATCGAGCTTCCGGTCGCCGAGGAGATGCAGATGGGAATGACGACCGGTTTGGCCCTGAGCGGGCTCGTTCCTGTGAGCATTTTCCCGCGATGGAATTTCCTGCTCTTGGCCATTAATCAGTTGGTCAACCATTTAGACAAAATTCAGGTGATGTCCAACGGCGGGTACACATGCAAGGCCATTATCCGGACGGGGATCGGGGCCCAGCGTCCGCTCCACCCGCAGCATCAGCATGTGGGTGACTTTACCGAGGCGATCCGCATGATGTGCAGCACGATCGAAATCATCCGGCTGGAAGAACCGAAAGATGTCTTTCCGGCGTATGAGTGGGCCCTGTTGCGTGACGATGGACGCAGCACCATCATTGTCGAGTATGGAGACTATTACAACGAGAAATAGCAGGATGTTGAAAAAGTCCGCCAGCTTCGTTCTCGCATCGCTCAGAGGCTCAACGTACCGAAGCGTACGCCTCGCCTCTTCGCTCGCTGCGGCCTTGCTGGACGGCCTTTTTGACCATCCTGCGATCAGACAGAAGTGGTTTTTAAAATGTCTGATAGCGGCGTCTGGTTGCGGAGTGGTGCAATTTGTATCGGATGCTTCCGAGGGGTGTGACTAGGTATCTATGAAATATCCGTTGATGCGCAACAATATACTTCGTGAAGATCTGGATGCGGTGATCGAGCATCTCAAACAGGAAGATCCGATCCTGACGCACGGTTCGAATGTGCGGGCGTTTGAGGCTGAATGGTCGGCGTGGCTGGGAGTGACGCACAGTGTCTTCGTCAATTCCGGAGCGTCGGCGAATCTCTTGACGATGGCCGTTCTGAAAATCCGCTACCCCGAGGGCGGGGAAGTGATCGTTCCGCCTTTAGCCTGGGTGTCCGATATTGCGTCGGTCTTGCAGAATGGATTCACGCCGGTCTTCGTCGATATCGATCCTCGAACCCTGGGGATGGATCCGGACAAGATTTGCGCCGCGATCACGGAACGGACCCGCGCAGTCTTCCTGACGCACGTGCAAGGCTTCGATGGGCTGGAGGACCGGCTGTTGAACGAGTTGCAGCAGCGGCGTGTTCCACTGATCGAGGACGTGTGCGAGTCTCATGGGGCCACGCATCATGGCCGGAAGTTGGGAAGTTTTGGGTGGATCTCGAATTTCTCCTTCTACTACGCGCACCATATGAGCACGATTGAGGGAGGGATGATCTGCACGAATGATCAGGAGGTGTATCAGCAGGTCCGTATGTTGCGGTCTCATGGCATGGTCCGAGAGGCCACCGATCCGGCGGTCCAAGCGGCCTACCGATCCGCCAATCCTGAATTGAATCCTGACTTCATTTTTGCATTCCCGGCCTATAACACCAGGAATACAGAGATCGGCGGCATCCTGGGTCGAAGCCAGCTGAAGCGTCTGGATCGTAACGTGAAGCGTCGGACGGAAAACCTACTACGGTTTCTGCGGCAGCTTGATTCCGATCGATACCGCACCGATTTCAAGGTTGAAGGGTCAAGTAATTACGCGTTCAATCTCATCCTGACACGTCCGGACAACGCATTGGTCGAGCGCCTCATGAGAGTGATGCGCGAGGCGGGAATCGAGTTTCGGCGTGGGAGTGCGGGTGGAGGCAATCAAATTCGCCAGCCGTATCTCAAAGGCGTTGTGCCGAAAGATCACCATCTGCAGTTTCCGGAAACCGAGCGCGTTCACTTTTACGGTTTCTACATCGGGAACTATCCGGATCTGCGCGATGAGGAGATCGATGAGTTGTGCAAGGTACTAAACTCCGCGTGAGACCGTCATGCCCTCGGCCGTGATTCTTGCCGGCGGGCTCGGGACCAGGTTGCGCAGTGCCGTGCCCGACCTTCCGAAGCCCATGGCTCCGATCAGCGGACGCCCCTTTCTTGAATATCAACTCGATTATTGGATCAGCCAGGGGGTGAGCCGATTCGTGTTGTCCGTCGGGTACCGACATGAAGCTATCACGGAGCATTTTGGGCCTCGATACAAAGGTGTGGACCTGGAATACGCTATTGAGGAACAGCCATTGGGTACTGGCGGTGCGTTTCTGCTTGCCGCAGAGAAAACTGGCCTTCGAGAGCCGTTTTTGCTTCTGAATGGAGACACCTACTTCGGAGTAGACTGGAGTGTATTGAACGCCTATGCCCTGGAACATGACGCAGACTGGTGTTTCTCGTTGTTTAGGACGAGTGAGGCGGGACGGTACATGGGCATCGAGCTGTCGTCTGAGGGACGGATCACGTCGCTGAAATCTGGCGTAGAGCAAGGGCCTCGCCTTGCCAACGGGGGAGTCTATTGGGTGCATCCACGCGTATTGTCCGGGGCTTGGAGCTTTCGGTGAAAAGCTGTCCTTAGAAGACGACCTGTTTCCATGCGCGCTTCGCCGCAGGCCAGCGGTTATTTGGACTCGAATTCGCGGGGACGTTTATCGACATCGGAGTGCCCGACGACTATCATCGAGCCGCCACCCTGCTAGCTGGCTAGGCTTGTGCGATCACGGTTCAATCAGCAGAAAAGGACACATCTATGAATTTCAACATCCTTGTCACGGGCGGTGCGGGTTATCTTGGCTCTACCATGGTCCCAGATCTTCTTCAGCTCGGCCACAAGGTGACGGTGTTGGACAGCTTCATGTACAAGCAGTCCAGCCTCAACCATATGTGCCATCATTCCAACTTTTCGGTCGTGAGAGGCGATATCCGGATCGAAAGTGTCATGGCTCCGTTGATCAAGCAGGCCGATATCGTGATTCCGTTGGCCGCGCTGGTGGGGGCGCCGATGTGCAGCCAGGACCCGGTGGGCGCGACCACCGTCAACCATGACGCCATAGTTCTGATGCTGAAGCTGCTGTCGAAGCAGCAGATGGTCCTGATGCCCACGACCAACAGCGCCTATGGCACCGGGGACAAGAATAACTTCTGCACCGAGGAGTCGCCACTCAATCCAATTTCGATCTATGCAAAGGAAAAAGTTGGAATCGAGAAAGAGTTGATGCAGCGGGAGAACGCGATCAGTTTTCGACTGGCCACGGTGTTCGGGATGTCGCCGCGCATGCGGATCGATCTGCTGGTGAACGATTTTACGTACCGGGCCGTCCACGATCGCTTCGTGGTGTTGTTTGAAAGTTCCTTCAAGCGCAATTACGTCCATGTGCGTGACGTCTCGCGCGTATTCCAACATGCCATGTCAAACTTCGACAAGATGAAGGGCCAGATCTACAACGTCGGTCTGTCCGATGCCAATGTGTCGAAGCGAGAGTTGTGCGAACACATCCAGAAGCAGGTGCCGGACTTTGTGTTCCTCGATGCTCCGGTCGGCAAGGACCCGGATCAACGGAACTATATTGTGTCCAACGCCAAAATCGAAGCCACTGGTTTCAAGCCGATGTATTCGCTCGATGCGGGAATCAGCGACTTGATCAAGGGATACACGATGATCAAGAACACGCGCTACGGGAATGTGTAAAATTCGCATGTCTATCGCAGATCACCGAAGCAGCATATTATGCAGTCAGCTCAATCGAATACATATCCATACCCCACCGGACGGCAGGTGGTACTGATTCTTCAGCTGTTTCGGAATCTGTGTCGCTACCGGACGATGATTCTTGCCCTGGCGGCTCGAGATCTGCAGGGCAGGTACGCGGGGACGCTGGCCGGGATTGTATGGACTTTTGCACATCCGGTAGCCGTCATATTCATATTCTATTTTGTTTTTGCCATTGGATTTCGATCTCAGGGGCCAGGCAATACACCATTCATACTTTGGTTTGTCTCTGGTTTTGTACCGTGGCTGTTTTTTAACGAATCGCTGACCTCGATCACGGACTCCGTCGTCCGGAACGCCCATTTTATCAAGAAGACCGTATTCCCTTCGGAAGTTCTCGCAGTAGTCCATCTGACGGCAAGTCTAGTCCCCCACGGGGTCTTTACGGTTCTCTTGGCCGGGATGCTGGCTTACTATCACGTCACGTTTCATCTCTCTTATGCTCTTGATGCTCTACTTTGTTTTTTGCACCTGTGTCCTCGTTATAGGGTTAGGCTGGTTCCTGTCAGCTATCCAAGTATTCTATAGGGACATCTCTCATGGGCTTGGTATTGGGTTGAACCTCTTGTTTTGGGCGACCCCCATCGTCTGGTCACCCGATAATCTGCCAGAACAGTACCAACCGATCTTGAAGTATAACCCTCTCGACTACATTATTCAGGGGTATCGTGGTGTGTTGGTCTCCCATCAGCTTCCAGACGCTGGCCAGACTTTGTATTTTTGGAGCGTTGCACTCCTTTTTTTTCTAGCGGGCGCCTACGTGTTTGGCCGACTCAAGCCGGAATTCGCCGACGTAATGTAGTGCCGCCTACATCATTTCCATATGATTGCAATTTCGGTGCGGAACGTATCTAAGAAATTCCGGCTCTTTGCTTCTCCGCAGGAGCGAGTTTTTCGAGACGTTCGCATCCATTCCGGAAACGGTATCACCGAGAGTTTCTGGCTCTCGATGATTGCAGTATTGATATCCCCAAGGGGAAGACCATCGGAATTATCGGACGAAACGGATCAGGAAAATCCACCCTTCTTCAGATCATTGCGAGAATAGTCCAACCTACAAGCGGCAGCGTGGTTGTGAATGGGAGAGTTGCGGCATTGCTCGAGCTCGGAGCTGGGTTCAATCCAGACTTCACAGGACGTGACGATGTGATGCTTAATGGCGCATTACTTGGAATCCCTCGTGATGAGATGATCGAGCGCATGCCGCACACATCCAAGCGTTTGCCGACATCGGGGAGTTTTTCGATCAGCCCGTCAAAACATATTCATCGGGGATGTTTGTGCGGGCTGCGTTTGCAGCCACGATTCACGTAGACGCCTGATGTTCTGATAATTGATGAGGCATTGGCAGTAGGAGATGCGAAGTTTCAACACAAGTGTTATGAACATTTGTCGGCCTTGCGCGAGCGAGGTATCACGATCTTGTTCGTTACTCACAGTATGGCGCTGATCACAACTTATGCGCAGCAGGCGGTTTTGCTGGATCATGGAGAGCTGATAGCAACCGGGGAGCCTGGTTTGATCGTTGATAAGTATCATGAACTGCTCTTCGGCAGGGACAGCTCCTCGGAAGGTTCACAAAGCATCACGATACGAGAAGAGGTCGGTGGTGTAAATTATGATGGTTTCGGAGATGGCAGGCAAGCACTCGATGGCGGATGTTTGTCATGGCCGAATAAGCTACAATAAGACTGAGACGCGATTTGGCAATGGCGAAGCTAAGATCGTAGATTATGCACTCCAATATGAAGGCTTGTGGGATGTCGTAGATGTCCCTTTTCCGATCCATGCTCAACATTTATGTGAAGGCGGCATTCTTTAGGGATGTACCGGAGCCCGCAGTTGGATTTTGCATCAAGACGGTGGAGGGGATATATGTCTATGCCACAAATACAATCATTATGGGAGAACAATTCAACGCGATTGTCTCGCGGAGAGACGCGGGTCTTTAAATTTGCGTTCACTCTTAGCATAAGTCCTGGAGATTATTTTCTTGATCTTGGCGTGATGCAGGTAGATGGCACACGGGGCGGGTGTGTGTTGGATGTTCGCCGATCGATTGCGCACTGCTTGGTATGCTTGGACCGGGACCGACCGTTTGACGGTCTCGTTGATCTTGCGACGAACTTCGAGGTCCTTGAGGAGCAGTTTCATTCGCGAGCTTGATCGCACGAGCAAGACTTTTGAAGAAGCAATTATGCGCCATTTGAATGTTCGATAGAGGCTGAGTGAATTGAAGTAGACTTCTCAAGCTCATTATGTGGTGTCGTATTCATGCGCTTTCAAGCTCAGAGCGAAATTCACTGGAAACCGTTTTGCTCCTTATGCTAGTCCTAACAATTGAGCGAAGCAAATGATTCCAGGCCTCAATTATTGTGCTCATTAAACAGACGTTCTCTGGATATTATTTCGATGATCGTTCACAAAAGCGTATCGCCATCTTCTCCCCGCCTATCCATCATTTTATTAGATTGGGGATGTCGCGAATTGTTCACCACCCTGGATTGGCTGCTACAACAAGATGTGCCGAAAGATCAGTATGAGCTGATATGGGTGGAAGTCTATGACCGCGTCGTCGACGAAGTGTTGAAGAAAGCAGATGTCGTCATCACGTGCAACCAACAGGGTATCTATCACAAACATATCGGTTATAACGCCGGCTTGTTGCATGCGCGTGGTGAGCTGATCTGTGTGTGCGATAGCGATGCGGTGTTTCCGCCTGATTTCGTGCGTTCCGTGTTTCGTTCATTTCAGATGGAGTCCGGGGGATCGGCTGTTCCACTGGTGCTTATGCACTATGAATGGCGCACGTCTCTCCTGTATCCCGAAGGCCTGACCGACACTAAGATACTCAAGGATAGCAAGCGCTGGCAATGGTGGCCTCTCATTGTCGATGAGGGTGCATGTAGGGCCGTGCGTCATGCCGACGCGACCCGATTCAGAGGTTTTGATGAACATCCCAGTTATCGAGGCTATCTGTGTGGGGCCTTATGATTTGCGGTGGCAGTTTGCATCAATGCCGGTTGGCAGGAAGTGTGGCATGATGAGGCCGTGGCGTTGTGGCATTTTGCTCATCCGGACCCAATCGGCACGAATGGCCAGCGGGCTTCCTTTGAACAGTTTCTGGGAAAGGCGTACCCTCATGTTAATGGCCATGCGCTAACGGCTGTGGAAGCATTTTCCACTGGCCGATTTCAACCCCTTCATGAGAATCATGACATCTGGGCTTTGCGGATGAAGGATCGGCGCATCGGTTCCGAGCTTGAAACTCGGTATGCCGACTTGACTGGGCAAAGCGGCTATTCACCTTGGGCGGTGTGGTCGTTATGGCTATCATTGGCGAAAGAAATCACTGGGCAGTATCTTGCAGATCGCATCTGGAGTCCATTTCGCAAAGGTATTGTTTCGTTGCTAGGACCACGCGTCGCGGGAAGACTTCGAGCTATGTATCAAGAGTGGCATCCTTCCACATCGAATCAATTATGAAGATGCCGGCAGATGCTCCGACACTCCTGTGCTCTGTAAAAAGGTACAACCTCGTAAAATTCAAAGATGAGTATTTTGCTGTGCCAAAAAGTATTGGCCGTCTCGATCTGTCAACGGACGACGGAAAGGTTTACCCGGATCTTAGTGTTTATTAAAAATTAGGTAGTGCTTCTTAGGAGAATTCCACATGGCTATCTAGGGGTTAGACCAGGTAGAGATCAATTCGGGAACGCTCATAATGGGAAATTCAAAAAATTATGACCTCTTTATTACTCATGCGTGGCGTTTTCATGAGGATTCGGACGAAATTTACTGAGCTGATGGACAAGATACCGGTGCTTCTTTGGCGGAACTTCAGCTTGCCCTGGCATGACCCAGCAATAAGTCCGAATACGGAAGCAGGAGGCCGATTTATTCGAAGTTCTCTGGAAAGCCAGATTATTCCCGTGCATGTTATTGTGCTGCTGGCCGGGGTGTATGAGATTCGGAGTGCGCGACTTTGGGTCGACATGGAAGTCGAAATGGCAAAGGAGCACAATATGAACCCATTTATATCGCCATGCCTGCGATCAACAAAAATTCGATACCGGGCGAGCTGCTGACGTTGTGCGACGCCAGCAGCGGGTAGGACGGAGCACGATTGATCGCCACCATTGATGAAGTGCGATCTCTTCCCAAATATGCAACTCAGCCTGCAGGGCGATGATTTGGCTTTGACGTTTCGGTGGATGACGATAAAAGTTGATGATGACTCGAATGGGAACAGGCTGAAAGTTATTTGAGAGAGTATCCGTACGCATTTTGTATTGATATTCGTTCGCTCCCATCATTTACCGTCGGAAGGGAATAAATCGTGCGCAGGGCCGGGTCATGTTGAAGTGTCGATTCTTTAACTTTGATATGAGGTAAGTGATGACCGATACAGCCGTCGTTTTGACTTTTAAGAAAGGCCATGCAACTGCCAAGGTTGAGGGGGCACGCGTCACATTTAGCCCTCACCAATGCTTTGCCTCTGACCATGGGCCAGACGATGTGGCGTGTCTGCGTGCGCTTGGGGCGCATCTCATGACATTGCCAGGTCTTACCCTGGTTGGTTCGAAGAGGTTTGTCGATTATCTCTTGCAGCATGTCCCTAGCCTCGATGCCCAGATTATCGGCGTTGTGTTGCACGAAAATCTTTGGGAGATGCCACCAGCTGCATTGGCTTAGCCAGCATCAAGCTTGGGGCGTTGCCCGTCGAAACACAAACAGCGTTCCTCTGCGAAACGTTGGCGTTATCACGCATGCAGATGATGAAGCAGTTGCCTCAATCGGTCCCTATAGTCGACCTCACGGTTTTGGCGGAGGTTGCGCCCGACATCATCCCGGCCCGCGGATGGACGCCGTTACCACGCAATATTTATCCGATCGAACTCCCAGAGATCCAGTTTCAGGAAGGATTCTGGACGTGGCTATTGTCGACTGCCCGTCACGTAACCTGTCCTTGATGCCCAATGGATTGGGATATTTGAATAATGCGCTGAAGAAGACTGCGGTGTCCTTTCAGATCGTCGATCTGGACATCATCTCCTACCATCGGTTTCATATTCACCGGCTCTTTGACATGGGTGGCTGCATCACGCTTCCTGGTGATTTGGCTTTGCCGGAGGATCCTTGGCAGGCGGAGCACTACGACCTGTGGACTGCAACAGGGGGAGGGGCTTCCGGTCCAACCGGGCGCAACGAATATTGGAGTTCTTCAGGCCGGTCATCGACGAGACGATCGCGGCTTTGGTTGCAGCGCGGCCAAAAGTACTCGGGCTTTCGATCCAAGGATGCAATGAGGCGGCGGCGCGGGCGGTTGCGCTCGGCGTCAGGGCCCAGTTGCCCGATATCATGATTGTGGTGGGCGGGTTCAGTTGCTACAACGCGGATGTCGGCCTTCGCGCATTTCCGGAATGCGACTACATGTGCATCGGCGAAGCGGACCTCACGGCGGGTCCGCTATTAGAAGCATTGGCCAGGGGTGAGCGGCCGTTCAACCAGCCGGGTGTGCTGTCCCGTTTCGATACGCCCGAATATTCGTTATATTCCGGCGCCGATGATTCATAACCTCGATCAGATCGAATTCCCCAAGTACGAGTGGTGCGACCTGAGCGTGTACAGAAATTTCAATGACTACCAATTGACGCCCATTATCGCAAGCCGGGGTTGTCGCTGGTCGCGCTGTACGTTCTGCGCCGAACGGTTCTACTGGCGCATTCGCTACCAAGGAAAACTTTGTGGATGAACTGGAGTGGTTGGTGGACAGGGCTGCCATCTGTTCATGTTTAACGAGAGCGACCTTGGCGGTATGCCCGAGCGAGTCATGGAGATTTGTGACGAGATTATTCGTCGTGGGCTTCATCGGAAGGTAAAACTCACCGGCCAGCTCCGCGTCAACAGGAAGCAAAACCGGGCCTTCTTCGAGAAGCTGCGGGAGGCCAATTTCGTCGCGCTTCGTTTCGGGATCGACGCCTTTTCAGAGCGCACATTACGGCTGCAGATGAAGGGATACACGACTGACATGATCACCCAGAACCTAAAGGACTGCTGGGAGGTGGGGATCTTTACCGAGGTTAACTGGGTCATCGGCGTTCCGGGAGAAACGGATCAAGACGTGGAAGAGGGGATTGATCTCATTCTCAAGAATCGGAAGTATATCGGTCGGCTGGCGAACATCAATCCGCTGATCTTGGTGAACGGCAGCGTTTACTGGATTGATCCGGCTTCCCACAACATTGTGTTGAAGGAACCTCAGGAAATAATGTACGAGAAGTATCCGAGAGCCCTTCCCGCAGACCAGTGGCACAGCACCGATCCGTACATCGACGCTCAGGTACGAAAAGAGCGGTTTGAGCGTATCGTCCTTGCCCTCTACGATGCGGGATTTAATGTGGAGCTTGGGCTCACCGGGTAATTGAGGACGTCAAATTCAATCGCGACAAAGCGCGAACCGGTTCAGCGAATGGCGACGCAATCAGCGCCGGAGAATTTGAAGTGGCGGGGGGTAAAGATGCCGGAAATATCCCGAGTCCTACGGAAGAGGAGCGGGCGCTTGAAGTTGCCAGCCAGCGATCCCCTCTCGCTGAGGAAACCCAGGTGCGTCCAGTAAAAGCACTTCCTATGTACCCTGCGCAAGATACTCAAACGTCGGATGCCGACAAACCGTTGGCGGAACCTCCGTTATTCGGGATCGCGGAGAATCGCCCCGCATGGTGCGTAAAATGGACACGCATGTGATCCTTTTCTACAACGGCTGGTACTATGGCGTTCCCGCCGCACTGAACAGTGTTGACGTGACAAGCCCTGAGTCGGACGCAATCGCGGGAATTCTGCGGTATCCAACCGAAAGAGGAGCTCGTCGCAGCTATTGAAGAGAGTGGTCGATGGGCGAATTCACGCGGTCATTACGATGATCAAAAGAAGCAGCGCGCGTCCGGATCCTACATGCGAGTGGATAGCGTGGGCGACATGTCTGAATCCGCTGAGATCCCCAGCAAGCCTCGCATTCTGCAATTCGACAAGATGTATATTGCCGTGGATCAGGAAGCCTTGAAAAATCCGTTTGGTCGGAGATCATTGATCGAAAGAAAATCCAAGAGCACGGGAGAAAGTAAACGTAATGTCAGTGTATGGCGTCAGATGGCCGAGCTGCTGCCTACCTCATTTGAAGAGGAGCTTCGGCGTCTCATCCGTCAGGAACGTTTTAATAGCGGAAACGGAGGGTACCTCAGTGATCTGCAACTTGCCCGTCTGCTCCCGCACGCGGCAGCTGTCGCCTATGTCAAAGAGCCGCTGAAGCGTATCATACGCCTTGTGACCGGACGGGGTGCCGGTACCCAAACGTCGTCCGGAGTGCCGGTGCATGGAGAAGATTTCTCTATCCTGTCCGTCGCGACTAAGAATGCTCAACCGGAATTGTTGTGGACCATCGGCAATTACAACCTCGTGAAATTTGACGGCCTGTTCTACGGGGTGCCTCATGGGGCCTATGTGGAATGGGATTCCGGTTTGCTCGCGTCGATTCCCGGCATGCTGGTCGGAGAAACCATTGCTGAAGTTGACGGTATGATTCGGAAAGTTAGAGGGGGAGCGGGGGAGATCTCTGTCGCCGCAACTGGCGGTCGCTCCCGCGCGTCCGGGTTTACGAAATCACCTGTTTTACTTCGTGCCATGCCGGAGGAAGGCTACGACGTCATCTCCTATGAAGGTTGGATCTATGGTATGCCGCATGCGTTAGGTTCTATTGATCTGACCGAGATCGACGTCATTGAGATGCCGGGGGTGATTCGCGACGTATCCCGAGATGCCGTTGAAAATGAAATCCTGGCGCTAGGCCAAAACAATAACAGGTCGTGTAGTGCCGTTGAAGTATGAGGTTGTTCCAGAAAAGCATTGTAACGCCAGGCATTTTGCAAAACGTCCATCCGGCTTCTTGGCGGGAACATCGTTTCGGCTTGCCGCAAGCGAGATGGGAGCGGCTTAAGGGAAGAGATTTTTGGATAACGGGCGCGGGCACTGGGTATGGACGATGTATTGCACTGGCGCTTGCTGCTGCAGGAGCTCGGGTCTTTATTTCAGGGCGACGAATCGAGAAATTACGTGAAGCGGTGGACGAGGGCGCAGCGCTTGGTATCGATGTCAGGCGCTGTATCGCTGTTCCTGTGGATATTAGATCGGAGGACGATCTTGCCCGTGCGGTGAGAAATATCCAGCTCGTTACCCCTAGCCTCTATGGGTTAGTGAACAGCGCCGCCCTTCCTCAATCAGGAGAGACTGCATTCCCACTCACTGGTCAAAGTGCGGCCGCTTGGACGAATCTCCTGACAACGAACGTGACAGGTCAGTGGTTGACCTGTAAGGCAGCCATGCCGCTCTTAAGTCATGGCGATGGTTTTCGGATTCTCTTTCTGTCCTCTTTCGCGGGCTGGGCAGCGACGCCCGGTTTCGGCCCGTACAATGTCAGTAAGTCGGCTCTAAATACGCTGGGGGCATCTCTTGCGGCCGAATGTGGGTTGAGGTATTCGAGCAAGGATGTTCAGATCAACGTGTTGGTGCCCGGCGAAGCCCGTACGGAAATGAATCAGGGATCGACGGAAAGCCCTTACGCCGTGGTCAGCATGGTACTGGTTCTCCTGTCACACCCGCCGGGTGGTCCTAACGGGTTCTTCTTCAATCGTGATGGGCGCCACCTCGCATTTGCATATACTCAAGAATATCCCCAACCACTTTTGGCCGTACGCTAATGAAGCATTCTGGGTAATACACGAGGTGTGCGGTGAGAAGAACAACTAGTTTCTTGGTGTACGGCTGAAGCGGGTTGTGCAGTTTGGGACATCTCTTGGCCAATGAACCGGCGACATAACATAAAATGACCAGTCCTCTCTTCAACGTCGCGATTCCTTGAGTCTAGTCACTACATTCCATTCGATGGGTTTGCCCCACGCTATAGGGCGTTATTTGACCATGCTCCAAAGAATATCAGCTTTTCTGCCTGGGATAATGTCAACCTGAGCCGAAAGCTCCGTAGAAATGTTTTTATCCGAAAACGGTTGGTGGATAAGAGTGCAGCGTGAAGAACATCACTTCGATGGACTTGCAGAAGGTTCTATTGCGAGGCGGTATCAAGAGTATTTTTGCCCGCCCAATCATGTTCTGATGGCTGTTAAGCGGTGATATAGAATTTCATCACACTGCGCCGTTTCCCTCACTCAAACGACCATTTATCTTCCACTGTGAGACGTTTGCGTCTGTTTTTGCTCCCGTTCGTTCAGAGAGGGAATGAGAACATTGAACATCATAAGGGTGTCAGGGAACACTATCGAAAGATTTTTGCACATCGTCGATGCCTCGGCATTTTTTCGCATGTGCCCGAGACTCTTCGAGCGCTCAGCCTGTTCTTTTCGGATCCCACTATCGACGGCAAGTTGTTTTCCTCAAAAATTGGTTTAAGTGCCGATGTGTTCTTTAACAGGACGACCGAACAGAAACCTTCGTTGTCGAGGCCGAGATTCTTATTCGTTAATTCTTCCAATCCAGAATATGGCGAATTTCTTTCATCGGGGACATCTCGTCTTACGTTTCTGGAAGAGGTTTACCGCAAGTGGCCGAGATGGTCTTCTGATTCTCCGTTGGGAAAACCCAGCGATATTGCGTTGCGTGAATATGGTGTTGATGTCTCCTGGGTCAAAGATGAGATTGGCCGAAGTATTGTCTGGGATCAAGGCTATCGGGCCACCCATGAAATGCAGTCCTTAATGGCCAGCGCGCATTTTTTTCTGCTTCCCAGTGTAGCGCCGCACTCCGTTTCGATCATGGAGGCGATGAGGGCGGGAGCGATTCCAATCGTGACTGACACTGTGGGGACCTCGGCATACGTTACTGATGAGGAAAATGGGATTGTTCTGCGCGGCGTGCAAACGAAGGTCTGGCAGAAAGACGCGGTAACAGACATTTTGGTCGACCACTATTATCGAAGGCCGGAGCTTGATCGCTTTGTGGAGCAACTGACCACCCGCATATGCCAGCTTCTTGAAGATCATGGTGCTGATTGGACACGGCACCGGCGCACCATCGTCCATGCGCAAACGCAGTTTTCAGGGCGGAGTTTTGCCGAGAACTTCTGGCTCGGTTTCTGAGCTCTACACGCAATTCAGAGGAACGTCTGACCTAACGGAAGTTGCTTCCGACGATCTGAAATTGGCCTTGAGCGAGTGTACGATCAGAAATCATGACTGGGCACGAGTATTTGAAAGCCCTACACAGCCGATGTTACGAATCAAGACGGGGTATGGTACGGTTTGGGAAATGGGTGGCGCTATGATACATGCGTACCGAAATCCTTGTATCAAACTAATGACTGGTCCGTTTAGCTTCAATACTATAATGCCAGTGCTCCACGACTAACTTTTGCCAATACCTTGTGCGAACTGAAAGGAAAGTATCTTTGTCCGCTCGAAGGTCGCCGGCGAAAAAGTGCGGCGCAAGGTCATTCGATGGTTTTCTAGGCTTCTCAAGCCCTTTCCCGCGTTGTATCGCTTTGCAACCCATGTTCTAGCGCTTTTCGTCGGTATGGAGGTCTCAAATTCTTTAATAAATGGGATCCGGATATCGAACTTGTACGTCAGGGGATCAATGGATACAACATCATCCGTCATAATGATCGGTACTATGCCATCCTTCAACACGAAGGTGAGTTTTTCCCCGAGAAGGCGGATGGTGGTGGTTATTCGTCATGCTATTTTGGCGATTCCGTTGATGAGGTGATCCAAAGTATCGCTGCAAGTAGATCGAAGCGGCGAGACGAGGCACCCGCTGAAGAAGCCCTCCATCCATTGTTGGGTCTACAATAACTGGGTGCCCGGGATTGGCGACCAGGTGAGCTTTGCGGTCACGGCTCTCCGGCAGCACGGCTATCCGGTTTCCGTAGGAAGACAGCCACGCCGGTCGTCTCTGAATGTCGTCATTGAAGGTTTTCCACCGAAAAGAGTAGAGATGTATTAATGGATTTTTGCCGATCATCACGGAAACGAGTCGCAGTGATCATGACCGAGCATTTGGATTTCCAACATGGCCAGATCTATTTCCATGGTGCCCCGCTTGGTAGTCAGAACGATTATATGCATTCGGCCACGATCTTGAAGCGGATCAGGCATCTCATGGAGTGTCTGCCCTATCTACGGTGTTTCTTTGTCTTAGGCGACTTTGCCCGAATTGCGAAACATATCGGTTATGTTGCCTGGTCTAGATGTGCGCACGATCCCGTTTCCTGCCCTTGGGGATGGTCCATGCGAAGCGGTTGGTAAGGCGTCTGATACCGTTCACGACCTTGTGTTTACCGGGGCCATGACGGAATATCGGACCAAATTGCTTGCGTTGTTGAAAAGGAAGGCTTGTCGGTGGCCTGTCCGCGGCAATTTATTTCAAGGAATCGTCGCAACGCCATCAATCGATCAGGGAAAGTGATCGTCAATATTCCACAGCGGGAAGGATGGCAATGGTTGTCACTGATGCGGATCGCTGCCGGGCTTCAAACGGGGAGAGCCACGATCTCATTGGGTACACAAGATGCCTCTCGTATAGCCTCATGTTGTACCCAGTTGGATATTCTGGATCATGATTGGGTGAGTATAGTACAACAGTGCGTCGATGACTGGAAGTCGCTCTATATGAGAGACCTTGTGAGCTATTCTGCCATGGCACAGAGGTTTGAGCGGGAAAGGCCATTTCCTCATGATGTTTTTGAATGCTGGAGTATCACCGATCGAGTATGCCACTAGTGGTTCTCTATCGCTCACCGCTGTTCTCGAGCTGCTTCTATTAACGATGATCGTTTCCCCATCGCCTTCGTGAGACATCATTTCCGCAACAGTGCGATCGTTCGGTGGGGTGCGGCGTTTCTTGGCCCTCACCTCTTTACCAGCATTGGCGCATTGCCTCGCTATTTCGTGGAATGGAACACCTATAATAAGATGGCCGCCACACAACAGATCTCGTTCCGCGATTCGTATCCATGTCTCGCCGATCGTGTCGTGGACACGCCGTTCGATCCGCACTATTTCTTTCAAGCTGCGTGGCTTGCGCGGCGCCTGCACCATGCGATGCCTCCCTTCCATGTTGACATCGGTTCGAGCGTGATGATGATCAATGTGTTAAGCGCGACCACAAAGACCATTTTTGTCGATTATCGGCCGCTCCGCGTTCACCTTTCGAATTTCCTCCCGCTAGGTGGAGATATCGTTCGGTTGCCCTTTCGTACCGGAAGCATCACGTCATTGTCCTGCCTTCATGTCCTCGAGCATGTGGGACTTGGTCGATACGGTGACCCCATCAACCCTGAGGGAAGCCGGCTGGCCGCCACGGAGCTGCAGCGGGTATTGAAACCGGGCGGGAGGCTCTTCCTCTCGGTGCCGGCCGGACGCGAACGGGTGTGTTTTAATGCGCATCGAGTATTTTCGCCGGGCACGGTCAAGGATTTCTTCCAAGAGCTCCAGCTCAAGGCTTTTTCTCTTGTTGATGATGCCGGACGCTTCCACGAGGAGATTTCGCCGGAAGGGGCCGACAATCTGAATTATGGGTGCGGTCTTTTTGAATTTGTGAAGGCACGTGAGTAGGGGTCTACGAGCCTGGCTGGCTCAGAGCGAGCTGTTTGCCTATAACTCGTACGGCGAGATCGATGGATAGCGCAACAGGCGTCGTTGGTGCCGAATGGGACCAGAGTGCTGGATGTCGGCGCCGGGTCCTGCCCGTATCGTGAGCTGTTCGCACACTGCGACTATCGTACTCAGGACCTCGCGCCGTTGCGGGGCGACCAGCTTCGACATGGCGGTTATGGAGCGCTTGACTTCGTATCGGATGTGACGGCCATTCCAGTCCCTGATGGCAGCTTTGGGGTGGTGCTTTGTACGGAGGTGCTCGAGCATCATCCTGAGCCCATTCGAGTAGTCTATGAATTGGCAAGGATTCTCCAGCCAGGAGGAACGCTCGTTCTCACCGCGCCGCTTGGATCAGGAATTCATCAAGAGCCCTACCATTATTATGGTGGCTATACACCCTGGTGGTACGAGCGCTTTCTGAAGGCGGCTGGATTTGAGGAGATCACCGTTGAGGCGAACGAAGGATCATTTCGATTTTTCGGGCAAGAATCATTGAGGTTTATTCAAGCGACCAGTCCATTGAGTCCGAGCCTCCCGGTGGGGATTCGGCTGCTCTGGCTTCCGATGTGGATTGTGCTGTTTCCCATCCTTGGATTGATCGTCCCTGTGTTATGCAAATGGCTGGATAAGTTCGACCGCGAGAGGCGTTTTACAGTGGGCTACCATGTGACGGCCCGTCGGGCTACTACGGCCTGTTCACTGTGAAGGTTTTAGTGTCTTTGGGAATAGGGCTGAATACGATTGTGAGATGTTGGGGTTCTCCTGCGCCCTGTCCATCTCTTCCAGATCACCGATCTATGGAGAGACGGTCTATGAATATGAGGAACAGGGGCTATGGGGCTAGTTAGTCGACTGAGGCGGCGGCTCAGTCATTTGGCCAATTGGGCAATCGGATCTGAAAGGGTCTCATACGCTCAGTGTGGGGAGGATCTCATCGTCGATTATGTATTAGCCGTGCTCGATGTCGGTAAAGTGTCCTATCTTGATATTGGCGCACATCATCCTCGATACCTCAGCAATACCTACTATTTCTACAGGCAGGGTGGTCGTGGTGTGTGCGTTGAACCGGACCCGAATGCCCTGAGGGCATTCAAACAAGTTCGCCCCCGTGATCTCTGTTTGCCGGTGGGCATTGGAAATGTGCCTGGCACTGCTGATCTTTTCTTGATGACCACGTCAACGCTCAATACCTTTTCCCGCGAGGAGGCCGAGCGGTATCAGGCGTATGGTACAGAACAGATTGAGCGTGTGATTCCGGTGGAGATTAAAACAGTCAACCAAGTTCTTGGGGAGTACTTCGAGTCAGTGCCGGATTTTGTGTCGATTGATGTAGAAGGGATGGATCTATCGATACTGCAAGGTTTTGATTTCGAGCGGTTTAGGCCGAAGGTGTTCTGTGTCGAGACGCTGACCTATACGGAAGATGGAGGCGAGGAGAAAATTAGCGAACTGCAGAGCATTTTGCAGCAGAATGATTATTTGATTTATGCAGATACCTATATCAATACGATTGCTGTCGATCGCCATGCGTGGGCAAATCGGAAATTACTCCAGGCCTGTAAGCGCGTTTCCGCGAAGGCGTAGTTTCTTTGTGAGCCAGTATTTGATGCGGATTTGCCGTACAGCTTGTGAGGGCAATGTATGTGCTCTTTCCGAAGTATGTGTCGGTGAAGGGTTTATATATCTTACCCGCTCCTCTAAGAGAACGTTCCATTGATGCGCATTTTCTGTGTCTTTGGCCGGCACAACTATGGTGATCCTCTCCGTGGGGATGGGTACGAGTACGCAAATTTTCTGCCTGCATTTCGGGCACTGGGGCATGACGTCTCGTTTTTTGATTCCTGGGATCGTTCCGCCTATTGTGACTTTGCGGAATTGAATCGAGCATTTCTACGCCGAGTCGATCAGGAACAACCGGACGTAATCTTTTGTGTACTCCTGAGTTATGAATTGTGGCGGGAGACGTTGGACCTTGTTCGGGCTAACGGGTCCGTTGTGATCATCAACTGGGGCACGGACGACTCCTGGAAATATGAACAGTTTTCGCGCTTCGTGGCCCCGCATGTCGACTGCTATGCGACCACCTATCCGAAGGCAGTCGGGAAAGCCCATTACAATAAGTTAGACAACTTTGTGTTGACTCAGTGGGGGGCAAGCCGTGACACGTTGGTTGAGCCGTTGCCTGCCCGGCAGTGTACGCACCCTGTGACGTTCGTGGGCAGTGCGTATGGCAACAGAAGCAAGTGGATCGAAATCCTACGCGCCAGAGACATCCAGGTCGAGTGCTTCGGTCACGGTTGGCCCGCAGGGCCAGTCTCTGCCACGGATCTTCTGCGTATCTACCGTGAGTCTGTGCTCACCCTGAACTTCGGAGACTCGGGCATTCAATTTCGTGGGCTGTTGCCGTACCGTAGCCGTCAAATCAAGGCGCGCGTATTCGAAGTGCCAGGTGCAGGTGGCTGCCTGCTACTGAACCCGCTCAGTACCTTGAAGAGTACTTTCGCATCGGTGAAGAAATCATCGTATTCGATGGTCCGGATGAACTCGCCGAGCGCATTAATTATTTTCTGGCCAATCCTGAACAACGAGATGCCATTGCATACCGAGGATTCGAGCGAGTCCGAAAGGAGCATACGTATGACCGGCGATTTGAGGATGTTGCTCGAGACACTGGCTCAACAGGCTACGCAGCGACCCATCCGATCCATCGATTGGCCGACCTTTGAACGAGTGGCCAGCCAGCACAAGATTGGCCCATGGTTAGCATGGCTCAGGACTCTATCTGTTTCATGCGCTGCGTTGATCTGGGGGAAACGACGGGGTGCTCGTGCCGCGCGTCGGCTGGCCTTCGAGTTGTCCTGGCGCTTGCGGGGAGCCTGGACCTACGGCGCTGCCGGCTGGCCTGGTCGGATGTTTTACAGGGAAAGTTAACAGGATGTTGAAAAAGGTCTCCAGCTTTGTTCTCGTATCGCTCAAGACCTCAACGTACCAATCACGTACGTCTCGGCCTTTCGCTCACTGCGGCCTCGCTGGAAGACCTTTTTGAACATCCAGCATCAACGCAATTTGTCGATTATCCATTTATAAATGAATGCGAGCCCTCTGGTCACAGTGGTGATGTCGGCGTACAACGCGTCGTGGGACCATCGACCTTGCGTTGCGGTCGATTCTTACTCAAACGTATCAAGACTGGGAACTGATCGTTGTCGATGATGGCTCGACCGATCGGACGGCGGAACGTGTGATGCAGGTGAAGGATCCCCGAGTCCGATTCATTCAGGAGCCATCCGGGAATATGGGCCTAGCGTCGCGGTTGAATCAATGTGTGCGTCTGGCGAAAGGACAGATGTTGCCCGGATGGATGCCGATGACGTGTCGTATCCCCGGCGGCTTGAACGGCAGGTGCGGTTTCTTGAAGCGCATCGGGACATTGATCTGCTAGGGACCGGCGCTGTGATTTTCAGGGGAGAAGGCGAGATCATCGGCTGCTACCCAACGGCAAGCTCACATGAGGCTATTTGCCGTAGACCATGGTGGGGATTTCCGCTTGCCCATCCGACATGGATGGGCAAGCGGGCCTGGTTTCTCGCACATCCCTATTCTGACCAAGACGGTCGGTGTGAAGATCAAGCACTCCTGCTTCAATGCTTTTCCCACAGTCGCTTTGCGGCGTTGGAGGAAGTGCTCTTGGGCTATCGCATGACTGAAATCAACGCTGGAAAGCTGGGCCGTGGCCGGCTCAACTATTGTCGCCGGCTTCTTGCCAGGGTGCATGACCGCTCCTCATTACGGTGGGCGATGATGGGTGTGGGTGTGCATAGCGTCGCTTTTGCAAGAGACATGGTCCTCCAGTTGGGTCGCACGGTTGGGAGCGGATCTCGCAGGTCCTGGGGCTCCGCTGGTCAAGCAGAGAGAGACCAGTGGCAATCGGTGTGGACGGGGTTGGCTCATGAACAGACAGTCCTCACGCATGCCTGACCATTCAGTTCATTCGGTGCACTGATGTGTGGCATTGCCGGAATGATGTCCTATCGGGGCACTGAGTACAGCCGTATTGTTTCAGGAATGGCCGAGAGGATTCGTTATCGTGGTCCTGACAATTCAGGAGTATGGGGCGATTCCAACTACGGGCTTGCCCTTGGGCATGTCCGCCTGTCGATCCTAGACCTGTCTCCTGCGGGCCATCAACCCATGGAATCGGCTTCCGGTCGATATATCATCGTATTCAACGGTGAAATCTACAATCATCTGGAACTCCGGGGGCAACTCGCGGGCCTATCGTGGCGCGGGCATTCTGACACCGAGACGCTGTTGGCGGCCTTTGAAACCTGGGGTGTGGAAAAAACGCTTCAGGCCACTGCGGGGATGTTTGCCTTGGCTCTCTGGGATCGCGTCGAGCGACGCCTGATCCTGGCTCGTGACCGAATCGGAGAGAAGCCGCTCTACTATGGGTGGTCCAACGGGACGTTCCTCTTTGCCTCGGAGCTGAAAGCGTTGGAAGCCTACCCAGACTGGCGCGGTGAAATTGATCGGGGGGCCCTGGCCTTGTTCATGCGCTATGCCTATGTGCCGTTACCATACTCGATTTACACTGGGATTCGAAAACTCTTACCTGGAACCTATGCGACGATCGCTTCCACCTGCGCGGCCGGATACTGGCCGGAACCCACACCCTATTGGTCTGCGGCGGCGGTTGCGAGACAGCCCCGGCGAGCCGATTGGACCGATCGCATGGCCGAGGATGAGCTGAACCGGCTATTGAGTGGTGCCGTCAAGGGACAAATGATTGCCGATGTGCCTCTTGGTGCGTTTCTCTCAGGCGGTATCGACTCCTCCACCGTCGTGGCACTTATGCAGGCATACTCATCTCGTCCGGTCAAGACCTTCACGCTAGGTTTCGGTGAAGATGACTACAATGAAGCGCCTGGCGCAAAGGCTGTCGCTGAACATCTGGGAACAGACCATACCGAATTCTATGTGAGTCCAGCCGACGCCTTGGCGGTGATTCCGCTCCTGCCGTCGATGTATGACGAACCATTCGGCGATTCGTCCGCGATTCCAACCCATCTTGTCGCGAGATTGGCCAAGCAACAGGTCACGGTCGCGCTTTCCGGGGATGGAGGTGATGAGTTATTCGGGGGGTACAATCGGTATTCGTGGGGAAGCTCGATCTGGCGTCGAGTCGCACGAGTGCCTGTTTCCATGAGAACGATGGCGGCATATGCGCTGACGGTGCTGTCGCCTGAGCAGTGGGATAGGATCGGTAGAATGTTGAAAATGGGGCTTCCAGCTTCCCTCATCTGTCGACTCTCGGGGAAAAGGTTCATAAACTTGCCGCAGTTCTGGATTCGAATAGTCAGACGGAATTGTATCGGCGGCTTGTGTCGCTGCAGCGAGAGACCGCCTCCTTGGTCATCGGCTCTCATGAAGAACCCATATGGGCCGATACCAAGCAAACAGCTGGCAGACCGGATTTCAGCGAACGATGATGTTTCACGATTTGGTGGGTACTTGACTGACGATATTTTGGCCAAGCTGGATCGAGCTGCCATGGCGATCAGCCTGGAAACCAGGATGCCCCTGCTGGACCATCGCGTCGTGGAGTTTGCCTGGAGTCTTCCGCCTTCGATGAAGATCAGGGCAGAAAGCCAGGGGAAATGGCTGCTTCGCCAGGTATTGTACCGCTATGTTCCGAAGCACTTGGTTGAACGGCCCAAGATGGGGTTTGGCATTCCGCTGGACTCCTGGCTCAGAGGCAGCTTGAGGGATTGGGCCGAAGCGTTGTTAGATGAATCGCGGCTCCGGCATGAAGGATATTTTGATCCTGCTCCAATCCGGAAGAAATGGCAGGAGCACCTTTCAGGCCGGCGAAATTGGCAGTATTGGCTCTGGAATGTGCTGATGTTTCAAGCTTGGTCGAGCGCTCATGGCAGATCATCCGCGCCTTCTGTATCTCATCACTGAAGACTGGTATTTCTGGTCTCATCGTCTCGATCTGGCACGGGCCGCACGGGAGGCAGGCTACGATGTTATCGTGGCGACTCGCGTAACCGATCACGGAGAACGAATCCGAGGAGAAGGGTTTCAGCTCGAACCGTTGGAGATGGTCCGGCGGAGCCGCAATCCGTTTCGCGAGGTGATCGCCGTTGCAGAACTCGTGCGGTTGTATCGTCGCGTCAAACCCGATGTGGTCCATCATGTGGCCATGAAGCCGATTCTGTACGGATCCCTGGCTGCGTGGCTTCCGAGTCCCGTCTGTCATCAACGCATTCGCCGGTCTTGGGTATGCCTTTATGGACGAACGGAACGGGCTGTTGCGTTGGTGCGTGAAGACGTCATTGAAAACCGTACTCCGTGTGAGCCATTCAGTCACACTGGTCCAAAATCAAGATGATCAGGATCGGCTCGTCGGAGAGGGTGTGGTCCCTGCCTCTCAAGCGAGGATTATTGCCGGTTCAGGCATTGATGTCGCGGCCTATTCCATCAGCCGCAGCCATCCGGTATTCCGGTTATTGTCCTGCCGGCACGCATGCTCTGGGACAAAGGCGTCGGGGAATTTGTAGAAGCCGCCAGACTGCTGAAGCAAAAAGGCGTCCATGCTCGATTCATTCTCGTTGGTCGACGGGATGAACATAACCCGGCGGCTATTCGGAAATCCATCTGAAGGAGTGGGTGCAGGAAGGGGTGGTCGAGTGGTGGGGACATCGAGAGGATATGCCGGCTGCTATGCAGCGGCCATGCTCGTCGTGCTGCCGTCGTATCGAGAGGGGCTTCCCAAAGTATTGTTGGAAGCGGCAGCCTGTGGCAAGGCCATAGTGGCCACGGATGTTCCCGGCTGTCGGGAGATCGTACGTGATCGGTTTAATGGGTTGCTGGTTGCCCCGAGAGACTCCACGGCGTTGGCGGCGGCCATTGAAGAATTGCTATCCGACCAGGCGTTGCGAGAGGTTATGGGACAGCGAAGCCGGACCCGTGTTCTGGCGGAATGGTCCAGCCCACGGATCACCGAACAGGTACTAGGCCTCTACCGTGACATGGTGACGGCCTCGGCGATTATCGTTCTCATGGATATGCATGAGCAAAGTGCTGGTCACAGGTGCTGCAGGGTTCTTGGGGGCATCGCTCGTTGAAAAGCTCTGCCGATCGGGCCATCACGTGCGGGTTGTTCTTCACGATTCGCCGCATCCCACCTCACAATTGGGAAATGTCGAGACGGTGGCCGCCGACATCCGCGATGCGAAGAGCGTGCAGGACATAGCGGATGGCTGCGGAGCCATCGTGCATCTGGCGGCCAAGGTCCATGCGCTCGATGATTCAGGAGAAGAGCAGGACTATGAAGCCGTCAATGTCGACGGGACCAAACACATCCTGGATGCAGCCGTGAGGTCCGGGGTAAATCGTATCGTGTTTGCCAGTTCGGTCAAAGTCTTCGGCGAAGAGACGAGGGAGTGTGTCGATGAAACACGGGCTCCCCATCCCAAGACCGCCTACGGCCGGTCAAAATGGCTGGCGGAGCAACTTGTCTCGGAGTATGCAGTGCGACATGGTCTCACTGCTGTCTCGCTTCGTCTTCCGATGGTCTATGGTGCGACAAAGAAAGGCAACCTGTATCGGATGATCGAGGCGATCGATCATGGGAGGTTTCCGATTTTGCCTCGTCTCTCGGCGGTCCGGAGCCTCTTACACGTCGAGAATTTCGTACAGGCCGTATTGCTGTGTCTTCGTGCGCCACGTTTTCAACGAGAGGCGTATATCGTGACCGATACTGCCCCCTATTGCGTGACCGACCTCTACGACTGGTTGCGAGCCGGATTAGGGAAAGCACTTCCGCGATGGCGAGTGCCGCTCTGGATGCTCAAAAGCGGCGCGCGATGCGGCGATGTGATTCAGGCTATCAGCGGGCGTCCTGCTCCCTTGACGACACGCAACTGACCAAGCTCATCGGCGGCGCCTGGTACAGCTCGACGACCATCACACATGAATTGGGATATCAAGCCGCGTATTCCTTCGAACAAGCGGTCCCCGATCTGATCGCGTTTTATCGTGGAGCCTCTCGGCTTGACAGCCGGGGGCCCTGTTGAGTCTTCGGCGACACCTCGCCGTAGGTGGGTAATATGGGACGTGCGGGTTGTTGAGACGATCTCAGGGCTGGCTTCTTGTGTCGCCCATGTCCGAGTAGATCGAGTGATATCCTCGACATATCCAGGTTCGAAGGCTCGTACGTCTTGATTTCAATGTTAAAATGAGTCATAGAGCTTGCCCAAGTCAGCAAGGTCTCTTCTGGTTTTGAGGCAGGACTTTTTTAGAGTTGCACCCTCACAAGGTAGCACTGTCAGCATGTCGATCATGATGATCGCCTTCCCAGGAGTGTTTGCATTTGTACTGGCCTGGTGGTTCACCAACCGTTTATGCTTGCCGGGATCATTTCTCTCCATTCTTGCTCATCCCAACGAACGAACATTGCATTCCATGCCGACTCCCCAGACGGGAGGGTTAGCCGTCATCGGCAGTGTGGTGATCAGTCTCATTCTGGCTGCCAGTGTGTTGGCGATTACCCAGCCCTCGAAAGCTGTGTTACCGAAAGGTGTGGCGTCAGGGAGTCTCTGGATCGTGGTTTCGATGCTTCTCGTTTTTGTCGTGTCCTTCATCGATGACTGTGTCGGTCTTCCCGCCGTTCTCCGATTGGGTGTCCAAGCCGTCTCCGCGTTCATCATTATCGGGGGTGTGGGCTTAACCTTATCGTCCATCCCGATACCGGGGGGACCGAACATCCTGCTTGGAATAGCCACAATTCCGGTGAGTGTCCTCGTCCTCCTGTGGATGGCGAACCTCTATAACTTCATGGACGGTATGGACGGCTTTGCGGGCGGGATGACGTTTTTCGGGTTCGGATTTCTCGCATATTTTGGGTGGCAGCCCACTTCCCAGTCATGCTCATCATCGCCGTGTTCGTGGCGATGGCCGCTCTGGGATTTCTCACTCATAATTTCCCTCCCGCGCGTATCTTCATGGGCGATGCAGGGAGCATCACGGTCGGATTCTTGGCGGGGACATTGATGATCCTTGGTGTTCGCGACGGAATATTCGAGATATGGGTCCCGACCATGATCTTCTCCCCGTTCATCGTGGATGCAACGGTCACTTTGATCCGACGGGTGCTCCGTCGCAAAAAGATTTGGCAAGCTCACCGTGAACACTATTATCAACGGTTGGTTTTGAGCGGATGGACCCATCGTCGGACCGTGCTTGCAGAGTATGGAGTCATGCTGCTGTGCGGAGGACTGGCCGTTCTGTATCATCACTCGACGGACAGATGGAGACTCGTGATTCTTGGCGTGTGGGTGGTGTCTTTCTCGTTCTCGGGAGGCTTGTGCATGCATTGGAACAACGACGGACCGCTTCCGGAACGGCTCACAGTCTTGCTGCGACGGGTGCCAGCACGCCTGCGCCGGTGTAGCGCTCAAGACTCTCCAAGGGGCATCGTTAAAGTGTAGTCGATCTTCCCCGAACATGACGGCACTCTATTTTGTCGAATATCTGTGATTGTCTTCGCATGTACGAAATGAGTCGGGCCTTGACCGCTTGCAAAGAGAAGCGAGACGAGCCGCAGGTTGGACGACCACCGCGCTGGGATTCACGATTCCCATTTGGGTTGTGGCGGACAGTATTCTTGTCATCCTGCTTGTGTCTGCTGGGGCGTCGGTGGAGAATGGCGGGAACGAGTTCGTCGAGTTATTTCTAACCCTGTCGGGTTGAGCGCCTTGTTATTGTTTGGCTGGTTGCTGGTAGGATCTCTATGGGGGATGGGTTCGCTAGAGGAACGAATGCTTGCGGTGAAGAAGTATGCTGATCTCCTACTGATTCCCCTATTGATTTCGATGGCGATTGATGTTCAAGAGCGAAATCGCGCGCTCTTGCTTTGGCGGCCTCGTTGGTTGTGACGTTGGTGTTGTCCTTTGCTTGAGTGTGGGGATCCTTCCAGCCGGCGGGCTGATCGTTGTGATCCTTCCAACCCCATGCGTATTCGAAAACCATCCCGTCTGTGAACCTTCAACCCATGTGTATTTAAAAAGCACATCACCCATAACGTGCTGATGGCTTTTGGTGTGCTGTTGTTTGCCGTCTTGGCCTGGAGGTCTCACGCGATGAGCACGATGGGGGTGGGGGGTTGTCTCATGTTGGCCGCGAGCAATGTCTTATTGATGGTGCATGGCCGAACCGGTTATGTGGTGCTTGCAGGACTGGCCGTGTTGGCGCTCCACGCAGTATTCGGCTGGCGAGGCGTGGTGGCAGCGGTCGTTGCCATCACTCGTTTTCAGCGGAGCCTATCAGGTCTCAACCAGTTTCCATGATCGGGTCGACCTTGTCCAATGTGACGCAAGGGATCTCTGCCAGTGGAGACTCGATGGCGACACAGGAGCGTGTAGAGTTTTATCAATACACAGTGAAAATTATTGAGGATCATCCCCTGATGGGTGTCGGTACCGGTGGGTTTGCACAGGCGTACGCGGTGCATGCGAAACAAGCCGGCGTCCTGGTTCCTAGTCACCCTCACAGTCAATACCTTTTTATCATGGCACAAGTAGGAGTCATCGGGCTTGGTCTGTTGCTCTGGCTTTTTGCGCAGCAGTGGCGATCGACACCCCTGGTCGGAGATGTGACCTATGGGTTGCTCGCAAGAGGTTTGGTGCTCATCATGGCGGTTGGGTGCCTCTTCAATGACTTGCCTCCTTGATCATACCGAGAAGCTGCTGTACTGCTGGTTGTCCGGGCTGATGTATTCCGGGGCTGATTCACGACTCGGTGCGAAGACATGAGGATTTCGGCGTATATCATTGCGTACAACGAAGCGAAGAAGATGGCCGACACCATTAACAGTGTGCTGTGGGCCGACGAGATCATTGTGGCCGATTCTGCCAGTACCGACGAGACGGCGCGGATCGCACAGGACTTGGGAGCCCGCGTGGTCCAGGTTCCGTTCCAGGGATTCGGCCATCTTCGAAATCAAGCCATCAAATCCTGTACACATGAATGGATTTTTAGTCTTGATACTGACGAACAGTGCACACCGGAGGTCCGTGATGAAGTTCTCATGATCCTTTCCGGAACTCCCGCGCACGACGCCTATCTTGTGCCGAGGCGGAATTATTTCATGGGTCGCTGGATCAAACATTCCGGCTGGTATCCGAATTTTCGCCAACCGCAATTGTTCAGGAAAGGATCTATGAAATACGTGGAGTCTCCCGTCCACGAGGGGTATGAATTACTGACTGCCAAACCAGTCGGTCGGCTGGAGCATGCGATTTGGCAGATCCCGTTCAGGGACTTTGAGGAGGTTGTCAAGAAGGCCAACCGGTATTCGTCGCTTGGGGTCCTGAAACTCGCCGACCAACGAGTGTCGATGGGGACTGCGTTGTTTCACGGCATCTGGTCATTCATCAAACATTATGTGGCGAAGCGAGGGTTTTTGGACGGCTGGCCTGGCTTTGTCATTGCGTTTGGAAATTTCGAGGGAACATTTTATCGGTATGCCAAGCGGTTCGAACAGCAAGAGATGTGGGCGCTCCCCAAACAGGCGCCTCTTCACCGCCGCAGCGACTCACCATCGAAATGAAAACAACGGTGATTGTGACGACGTACAATCGTCCTGATGCGCTGGCGGTTGTATTGGAAGGCTATTGTGGACAAAGCGATCACGATTTCGGGATCGTCGTTGCAGATGACGGATCGAAAGAGGAGACCGCTGAGGTCGTGCGGCAATTTGTACGACGGGCACCGTTCCCACTGACGCATATTTGGCACGAAGATCGTGGATTTCGGGCCGCCGCCATCCGCAATCGCGCCGTCGCATCAACGGACGCTGACTACGTGGTGTTCACAGATGGTGACTGTGTCCCCTCGCGCCATTTCGTGCGTGTCCATAAGCAACTGGCCGAGCCAGGTTACTTTCTTGGATCGAATCGTGTGTTGCTCTCGGCCGGATTGACGAACCGTGTCTTGACCAGAGGCTGCCGATTCATGCGTGGAGCGGAATGGATTGGGTACAGCCCTGGTTTCGGCGTGAAGTCAATCGCATACTTCCGTTGATACAGCTGCCCGATGGTCCGTTTCGGAAATGGATGCCGCGCCGTTGGAAAGGCATTAAGACCTGCAATTTTTCGGCATGGCGGACCGACTTGATCCGTGTGAATGGACTAGATGAATCCTACGAAGGATGGGGGCTGGAAGATTCAGATTTGGTTATTCGGTTTCTCCATGCCGGAGTGAAACATAAGAATGCGCGCTTGGCTGCGACGGTGTTTCATTTATGGCATCCCGAGCAGGATCGCATGAGGCTGCCGGCTAATCAGAAACGGTTGGATGATCTATTGCGATCGACAACCGTACGAGCCGCCATTGGACTTGATCAGCGCAGTGGGCTCTGATGTCGACCGGCGATATGCGCTGCAGTGAGAGTGCTGGTTGTGAAATGAAGCAGGACATACGCAGCATACTGATTGTGTGTACGCGTCGGATCGGAGATGTCCTGTTGGCGACGCCGGTTGTGCGATCGCTCAAGCGCGCCTATTCGGAAGCCGCCATCGACATGCTTGTATTTGAAGGAACGCAAGATGTCGTGGCCGCAAATCCAGACATCCATCGAATCTGGACGATCGCCGAACGCCCAGCGGTTGGCCCTCATCTGGCACTCCTTCGGTCGCTCTGGCGTCGATACGACCTGGCCTTGTCGGTCTTGGCGGGTGACCGCCCGACTGTTCATACCTGGGCGGCAGGACGATATTGTGTGGGCACTCTATTAGATGACAGTAAATCGTGGTGGAAACGAAGGTTGCTCGATGAATGGGTACCGTTTGACAATACCCATACCCATACCGTCGTCATGAATCTCCGGTTGCTTGCCTCGTTAAACATCGAACCGCATAGAACCCCCGTCGTCAGTTGGAGTCGTGAAGATGAAAAATCCATTCACGACTTATATCCAGGAATGAATGGCGCTCCTCGATATGCCGTACTGCATATCTCGCCAAAATTCGCATACAAAACATGGACGACATCCGGTTGGGTTGCCCTTGGACAGTGGTTGGCGGATCAGGGAATGACGGTAATTGTGACGGGAGGGGTGTCTGATCAACAAACCTCCTGTGAGCAGGTGATTCATGGGCTATCCGATGCGGTGAATCTGGTTGGTCAGGCAACGTTGCCGGCGCTTGGCTATTTGCTCAGCCGCGCGGCCTTGTATGTCGGAACAGATACTGCTGTAAGTCACATGGCGGCGGCTGTGGGTGTGCCGACCGTCGTGTTGTTTGGGCCATCGAATCCGGTAAAGTGGGGGCCCTGGCCGAAAGATTTTCCTGAAACGGTGCAAAGCCCATGGCGAAAACAAGGGTCGCAGCGGCAGGGAAATGTGTTTCTGCTCCAAGGGGAAGGGGATTGCGTGCCGTGTCTTGGGGAAGGCTGTGACCGCCACATCAATAGCCTGAGCGATTGTCTGCAGAGACTGTCACTCGGTCGTGTGATTGCAGCAGCTGAGGCAATGCTCTTGAGTGAACACGATCGGAGGTGGAGTGTGGGAGCGGAGGTCTCTCAATCGTGAAGCAAGTGACGGGCACTCTCCTTCACAGGATCAACAGTCTGCTTGGACAGATTGTGCAGGGCTATCGTTCAGTGCTTGTACTCGGGGTAGAGCTTGTCCTCATTGTCGCTGCGAACCTCTCGGCGTTTGCCTTACGCTTTGATGCCAACATCCCGGTGTCCTACGATCGCATCATGTGGAGATATCTCCCCGGGATTGTACTCGTGTTTGGAAGCAGCTTGTGGGTATTCGGAATTCAACGAGGACTATGGAGATATGTCGGTCTCCATGATTTGGGACGAATTTTCTTGGCTGCTCTTGTCGGCGCCGCTGCATTTTACGGATTGTGCCATCTGGCATTGAGGTGGGCCGAATATCCGCGGTCGATCATCATTTTAACCGGACTCCTCACTGGTCTCTATCTTGCCGGTATTCGTGTGATGGTGCGATGGTTCAGGGAATGGATACGGATTATCGAGCCGACCGCCAGACGAGCGCTGATCGTCGGTGCCGGGAACGCGGGCGAGTTGCTGGTAAGGGACATGTTGTCGGACGGAGGCTATAACTGCCGTCCGGTGGGGTTTGTGGACGATGATCCTATCAAACGTCGAATGAAAATTCATGGAATCTCAGTCGTAGGAACGATCGCTGATATCAAGAAGGCGGCGGAAGCGCTGGAGGTGCACGAGATCATCGTCGCCATACCGTCGGCCTCGACTATGGTGAAGCAAAAAATTCTGGCGGCTTCAGCAGGTTGCATAGCTCCGATTAAGACCCTCCCCAATGTCAAACAATTATTGCATGATCCCGTCTCTCTGCAGCAAGTGAGACCGATGAGTCTGGACGATTTGCTGCAGCGTGAGCCGATCCAGACGGATCGCCAGGAACTATACCCTCTCATATCAGGAAAGACGTTGCTCGTCACTGGAGCGGGAGGTTCGATCGGGTCAGAATTGTGCCGGCAAATCGCACAGTATAATCCCCAGTCGTTCGTCCTGTTTGAGCGGTATGAAAACGCTCTTCATTCACTCATGCTGGAGTTGAAGGGAGCTTTCCCAGCCGTGACGATCTTCCCTGTCATTGGAGATGTCACTGTTCCCGACCGCGTGTCGGAAGTGTTCCAACGGGCTAGACCCGATATCGTGTTTCATGCCGCGGCACACAAGCATGTTCCATTGATGGAACTGAATCCGAAGGAAGCGATTCGCAACAATGTTATAGGGACTCGTGTGGTCGCTGAAGCTGCGTTGGAAACAGGCGTGGATCGATTTGTCTTGATTTCCACGGATAAGGCTGTGAATCCATCGAGCGTTATGGGAGCGACTAAGCGGATTGCCGAGCATGTGATGCAGGAGTTGAATCGAACAGGCGTGACCAAGTTTACGGTCGTGCGGTTTGGAAATGTGTTGGGAAGCAACGGGAGTGTGGTGCCGCTGTTCTCTGAACAAATCCATAAAGGGGGTCCGGTGACCGTGACTCATCCGGAGATCAAGCGCTTTTTCATGACCATTCCGGAGGCGGTCCAGTTGGTTCTGCAGGCGAGTGTGATGGGGCAGGGTGGAGAGGTGTTCGTGCTCGATATGGGGGAACAAATCAAAGTCGTCGATCTGGCGAGAAATATGATCGTGCTGGCCGGTCTGGTCCCGGACAAGGATATTCAGATAGTGTTTACCGGTCTGCGGCCAGGAGAGAAGTTGTACGAAGAGCTGTTTGAGAACAGTGTGCAAGTCGAGTCGACGACCCATCCGAAGATTCATCGAGCTGTGGGGACCCCTGTTCCTGTGGGCGAACTGAGCGAATGGGTGGAGTCGTTGCCGGCGACGCTCCCGAAAAACGATGAAGAAGAACTGCTTCAAGATCTCAAGCGGCTTGTGCCGAGTTTTCAGTCGGACCTCTCTCAGGGCGTTTCATAGTTTTTGTATATCAGGTGCTGATTCTCCCCCTTCGTGTTATCGTCAAACTGTGCAGCACTAATCGACAGCTACCGAAAAGAATGATAGGGAATTGCTTCTAAGAGAAAGGGCTGGCAGTGAAAGGCGTTGTGCTGGCGGGTGGGCTGGGGACCAGGTTGTTGCCCCTCACCAAGGTTACAAACAAGCACCTGCTTCCGGTGTATAACCGGCCGATGATCTATTATCCGATTCAAACGTTGGTCGATGCGGGATGTGACGGAAATTATGTTGGTGACGGGAGGGAACAACGCGGGTGACTTTTTACGATTGCTTGGGAATGGGAAAGAATTCGGACTCAAGCATCTCAACTATACCTATCAGGAGGGTGAAGGAGGCATCGCCGACGCGCTTCGGTTGGCTGAACACTTTGCCGATGGGGAGTCCATCTGCGTGGTATTGGGCGATAACATCATTCAAGGAAGCGTCGCCAAAGCAGCAGATCATTTTCGACGTCAGCAAAAAGGGGCCAAAATCCTCCTCAAAGAAGTGAAGGACCCGCAACGGTTCGGTGTGCCGGTTTTGGACGGAGACCGTGTCGTAAAGATTGAAGAGAAGCCGCTCCATCCTCGATCGCCGTATGCCGTCACGGGCATTTATTTTTATGATCCGCAAGTGTTCGGGTTCATCCGATCACTCAAACCGTCAGCGAGGGGGGAACTGGAAATTACCGATGTCAACAACGCCTACATCAAGGCCGGAATGCTGACATGGGATCTGCTTGAGGGGTGGTGGACGGATGCCGGCACCATCGAGTCTCTCTATCTGGCCAATCAGTTGGTTGGCCAAAGCGGCGCCAATAATCTTACTGTAGCGGCGTAGATGCGTATCCTCGTCACCGGCGGAGCCGGTTTCATCGGTTCTCACCTTGTCCGACGTCTGCTGGCTTCCGCACAGCACCAGGTCGTCAACCTCGATGCTCTCTGCTATTCTGGGAATCTGGCCAATCTGGACACGTTAAGCCAACATCCGGGGTATGAGTTCGTTCATGGCGACATCTGCGATGGATCGTTGGTGTCATCGGTGCTTCGCAAATATCGAATCGAAGGCATCATCAATTGTGCAGCGGAGACGCATGTTGACCGTTCGATTCTTGACCCGGGATGCTTCGCGCGTACTGATGTGGTGGGCACGGGCGTGTTGCTTGAAAAAGGGCGGCAGGCTGGTGTGAAACGGTTTCTTCAAGTCAGCACGGACGAGGTGTACGGCAGTGTCGAATCTGGACTGTCGACGGAAGAAGACCGGGTGGAGCCGCGTAGCCCCTACTCGGCTAGTAAAGCAGGAGGAGATTTCCTCGTGCTGAGTTATTGGACCACCTATCAGTTCCCAGTGGTGGTGACGAGGGGCAGCAATACCTATGGCCTCAATCAGTATCCGGAGAAATTCATTCCTCTCTTTGTGACGAATGCCATCGATGATCAGCTGTTACCGCTATATGGCGACGGTAGATACCGTCGCGATTGGCTTGCCGTCGAAGACCACTGTGCCGGGATCGAGCAGGCCTTTTTTTATGGAGAGCCGGGGAACGTGTACAATATTGGTGGGGGAAACGAGCGCGAAAACATTGTGGTCGCCGAGGAGATTCTCTCATATCTCGGCAAACCGAAGAGCCTGCTTCGCTTTGTGCTAGACCGGCCTGGTCATGACCGCCGGTATGCAGTTGATAGCGCGAAGCTCCGTCGGCTCGGATGGCGCCCTGTCGTACCGTTCGAAGAAGGGCTGCGCGCGACCATTCAATGGTATCGAGAGCATGAGTCCTGGTGGCGCCCCATCAAGTCTGGAGAGTTCCGGAAGTATTATGAACAGATGTACGGCAAACGGTTACAGCAAGCTAGCTGAGATGACAATTATCATTGAGTAGCCGCGAGTAACACTGCCGAAAGTTCCACCTGCAGCCTCGTCTCAACCGAGTTCATTACTGATATGAGAGTTCTCCTCACTGGGGCCAACGGGCAACTGGGCAGCGCCCTTTGCGAGGTGTTTGGGAATGAAACAGTGATACCCAAAGACTTACCGGATTTTGACCTCACGTGTCCGAGTGTTGAAGAAGAGATTGTCGGATCCGCCCCTGACCTGATTATCCATGCGGGGGCCTACACCGATGTCGATGGGGCTGAGCGAGAGCCGGACCTCGCGTTGGCGGTGAATGCCAAAGGGACCGAGCAGATTGCCCGTGCCGCTGTTCGGCTCGGAGCCCGCCTCATCTATATTTCTACCGATTATGTGTTCGATGGGAAGCAGCGGAGACCGTATTGTGAGAACGATATCCCTCATCCGATCAACCGATATGGATTTTCGAAATGGAGAGGAGAGCAGGTTGTTCTGGCGTCCGGCGCCAGGGCACTCGTCGTTCGCACCGCATGGCTCTATGGACTGGTGGGTAAGAACTTTGTGAAGTCGATCATGCGGGCTGCACAGAGCGAACCAATCTTGAAGGTCGTGAATGATCAATCTGGTTGCCCTACATATGCTGAGGACCTGGCCGCTGCCGTTGCCTTGTTGGTCAGGAAAGATGTGGAAGGGGTGATCCACGCTACCAATCGCGGACAGTGCACATGGTATGAGTTTGCACAGGCCATTGTTCGTGAGATGGGGTTCTCCTGTTCTGTCATGCCGATCACAACGGAGCAGGCAGGACGTCTTGCCAAGCGACCAACATATTCAGTCTTGAGTTCGGACCGAATGACGTCTCTGGGTCTCGCGTTACCTGAATGGAGTCAGGCACTGGCACGATTTGCCAAAGTACGCCCTCGTACCTCTTGACTATTCCCACGAGTGAGCGGGGCTCCTCGATGTTAAAAACCTTTTCAACTGTTCTGAGACTCGTTAAGATAGTAATTGATTCTTGCCTGGTCGTTGAGCTCATCTTGTGACAAGCGCGTGAAATCGAAAACTCAGGAAAAATCGATAAGAAGCCTCTTGCAGGAAATCCGTCTGTTCGCGACCGATGTGGACGGAGTTCTCACCGATGCGGGCATGTACTATTCCGAGTCGGGTGATGAATGGAAGAAGTTCAACACCCGCGATGGAATGGGGATCAAACTGCTACAGAAGGCCGGACTCGTCACGGCGATCGTCACCCAAGAGCGGACCAGATTGGTGGCCAGGCGAGCGGAAAAGCTTGCCATACCCGAGCTTCATCAGGGAGTGATGGACAAGTTGTCGGTGATCCGAGACATGGCTATACGACATGGCATCTCACTTCGGCAAGTCGCGTATATCGGCGATGACGTCAACGACATCGAGGCCTTGCAGGCGGTGGGATTTTCAGCGGCTCCTGCGGATGGGCTTCCGCAAGTCTTGAAGGTCGTTGACTACGTGTGCCGACAGAAAGGTGGAGAGGGGGCGGTGAGGGAACTCGCAGAAATGATACTCCTCGCTCGTCCTGGGGCAAAGAATTCGAACAAGACGCATTGAGAGGGAGGCATGGCTCGTACATACCCACTATATCCGGTGATCATGGCGGGAGGGAGCGGGACCAGATTCTGGCCGTTGAGCCGTCATCTGTTTCCAAAGCAGCTCTTGCGGATCGGTGGCGAGCATACGTTGATTCAGCAGACCATGCGGCGTGTCATCGGCTGTGCCCCGGCTGCCAATGTGCTGATCTCGACCAATGCAGCCCAAGCTGACCTCATCCGTGCGCAATTGGTCGACTGGAAAGAGGATCTCACGAACGGATTTCTCCTCGAACCAGAAGGGCGCAACACGGCACCTGCGATCGCGCTCGCTGCTCTTGAAGTGTTGGCACGGGACCAGGATGGTCTCATGCTGGTAGTTCCCGCCGATCATGTGGTGACGGGGCAGCGTGACTTTGAGACGGCGGTCCTATTGGCTGCACAATTGGCTATGGAGGGCTACTTAGTCACGTTCGGGATCAAGCCAATCCGGCCGGAAACCGGGTATGGCTATATCAAACCGAAAGACAAGGCTCTACTGGGGACACGGGGTAAATTACGAGGGTATCGTATTCAAAAATTCGTGGAGAAGCCCAACGCGACGAAGGCAGCCCAGTACGTGAAGGCAGGTGACTATTTTTGGAACAGTGGCATGTTCGTCTGGCGGGCCGCGACGATCTTGGAGGAGATTGGTGTTCACCAGCCGGCAATAGCGGCTTCGATGGATCGAATCAGGGAGCTGAAAGTGACCGGGGCATCCACGCAGGTGATTGATGACGTCTATCGCGCGATCAAGCCGGTTTCAATCGACAACGGTGTAATGGAGCAGTCGTCGAAGGCGGCCGTGGTGCCGGTGATGTTTAAATGGTCAGATGTCGGGAGTTGGGGCAGCCTGGACGAAGTCGCGGAGAAAAATAAGGCCGGCAATGTGGTGATCGGACGAGTGGTCGACCTTGAGAGCACGCGCTCGATCGTCTATGCGGATCGGCGTGTCGTTGCAACGATCGGGCTGCAGGACATGGTGGTGGTAGATACCCCCGATGCGACGTTGGTGTGCCCCAAGTCGCGGGCGCAGGATGTGAAGAAGATCGTGGATATTCTAAAGCAGCAGCAAGCCCCTGAACATTTGGAACACCTGACCGTTCAGCGGCCTTGGGGGTCATACACCGTGTTGGAAGAGGGGCCTGGGTTCAAAGTGAAACGTGTCACGGTGAATCCCGGGGGCCGACTCTCCCTCCAGATGCATCACCAGCGGAGCGAACATTGGGTGGTGATTGCCGGCATCGCGCGCGTGACAAGGGATCAGGAGGTGTTCGACTTAAAGGTTGGAGAAAGCACCGCCATTCCGGTGAAAACCAAACATCGATTGGAGAATCCAGGGCGGGAGATCGTGCACATCATCGAAGTACAGAACGGACCGTATCTCGGTGAGGATGATATTGTGCGGTTTAAAGATGATTACGGTCGAACGAAAAATTGAACGTCAGCAGTCATCAGGTCACTCTTAATAGACTTTCGACTTTCCGACTTGAAGACTATGCAACAAGAGGACTGAACGAGGAACTATGGGTTTGTTTCGCGAATACGATCTGAGAGGAATTGTCGGCAGCGAATTGACCGAGGATCTGGCTGAGCGGGTGGGCCGTGCTTACGCCACCTACGGTGTGAAGCGTGGAGTGAAGACGATCAGCCTGGGGCGTGATGGGCGGCTCAGTTCTCCGTCCTTGCACAAGGCGCTGCTCAAGGGATTGCTCACGGGTGGACTCGATGTGATCGATATCGGGATTTGCACGTCACCACTCGTGTATTTTTCTTTGTTCACGCTGCCGGTCGGCGGCGGTATCATGATTACCGGAAGTCACAATGCGGCGGAGTATAACGGCTTTAAGATCTGTGTCGGTAAGTCAGCCATTCATGGAGAGGACATTCAGGAACTTCGAAGGGTGATGGAAGCAGGGGTATTTGTATCGGGGAACGGCCGTCTTTCCGAGCATCCGATTATTCCCGACTATCTGGCGTACCTCCAGAAAAGCTTCTCTCATGTCCACGCGAACCGGTTGCATGTCGTGATCGATAGCGGGAACGGCGCGGCTTCCCTTGTTGCCAAACAAGCGCTTGAATTGCTGGGTTGCAAAGTGACCGGGTTGTATTGCGATCTTGACGGACGCTTTCCCAATCATCATCCTGACCCGACAGTTCTTGAGAACCTCTCCGACCTCATGCAAGCGGTGAAGGATCATGGGGCTGATGTGGGAATCGGGTATGACGGGGATGCGGACCGAATCGGAGCTATTGATGAGCAGGGCGAGGTGCTGTGGGGTGACCGTCTGTTGGTCATCTACTCGCGTGATATCTTGTCCGTGCAACCCGGCAGTACGATTATTTCTGAAGTCAAGGCGTCGCAAAGTCTCTATGACGATATTGCCAAGCGAGGCGGGCGTGGGATCATGTGGAAGACCGGTCATTCGCTGATCAAGGCAAAGATGAAAGAGGAATCGGCGGTATTGGCCGGTGAAATGTCCGGACACATGTTTTTTGCGGATCGATATTTCGGATACGACGATGCGGTCTATGCGTCTTGTCGGCTTGTTGAAATCCTAGTGAAGACCCAACGTCCGCTTTCAACGTTAGTCGCCGACTTACCCAAAACGGTGGTGACTCCAGAGATCCGGGTGGACCTTCCTGATACAGTCAAATTCAACGTCGTGGAGCGGGTTCGCCTGAGATTCTCGGAGTATTTGCAGAGCAAGCAAGGCCTCGGGCCGAGCAAACTAGTACTTCGAGACCTCATTACGATTGACGGTGTCCGTGGGATATTTGATGATGGATGGGGGCTCGTCCGGGCCTCCAACACGCAACCAGCCTTGGTGCTCAGATTTGAGGCGACGTCCTCTGCACAGCTTAACGTCATTCGAACGATCGTCGAGGAGGAACTCCTGGAGGCGAAACGAGCGGTCGGGTGTTAGTGGCTTCCACGGCCTGGCCCAATCGCATTCCCGGTGTCTCCCACATGTGCCGCTTTGCTTCGATTGTAGTTGCCTTGTTACTCCTGCTCTTACCTGCTGGTTCAATTGAAGCGCACGCTCAAGGTGAACTCAAACGTCCTTTTCAGGTCGGTGAACGGCTGACGTATGAGATTTCTTGGCTCAATATGACCGCCGCGATTGCTGTGATGGAAGTGGTTCAGATGGAGGGACCGAACGATCGACCGGTTGCCAAGTTGGTGGGGACGGCGCATTCGACACCGATCATCACGAAGTTCTTTCCGGTGGATAATCGAGTGGAGTCGGAGCTGGATCTGGAGACATTGGTTCCGGACCATATGACGTTCCGTCGGCGCGAAGGGAGAAAGAAAGAAGATATCGAGTATGTCTTCCATCAAACAGAAGGCACGGTCACGGCTCTCAGAGGAGGTACGACGGAGTCGCTTCCTATCCCAGCCGGGACACAGGACATCATGTCATGCTTGTACTATACGCGGACGGTCTTGCCACCGAATCCGGGGGCTTCACTGAAAATGAACGTGTACCACGATAAGAAGAATCGCCCAGTCGAGGTTCTTGTCGAGGCGATCGAGACCATTGAAGGGGCCTGGGGAAAGGCGGAGACGGTCCGGGTGCTGGTGATTATGCCGTTCCATGGGTTGTTTATGAATCAGGGCAACATCCGTGTTTGGGTAACCAATGATGATCGGAAGACTCCGCTCCGGATGAAGGCGAAGGTTGTACTGGGATCAATCGTTGCTGATCTGGTCGACGGCTTGCCTGAAATCAGCTCAGCCCGGCAAGAGTATTGAACATCGATTGTTGTTCGCACGGGTCAAACCCGCTATACTGAGCGTCACCATGCGAGAATTTCCCCTTACGTTAAGCCGATTTATCATTCAGAATCAGGCCTCGCATCAAGCTGCGACGGAGGAATTCTCCGGTTTATTGACCCAGATTGGTCTGGTCGGCAAGCTCATTTCACAAGATCTTCGGCGTGCCGGGTTGATCAACATTCTTGGAACGACCGGCGACACGAATGTGCAGGGAGAAACGGTCAAAAAGCTGGATGCCATTGCGAACGACGACTTCGTCAAAGTCTTTCAACACAGCGGCTATGTCTGCGCCTTAGCTTCGGAAGAAATGGAAAAGCCGATCTCGCTGCCGGGCAATTGGCCGCACGGCAAATACATGTTGCTCTTCGATCCGCTTGATGGCTCCTCCAATACGGACAACAATATGCCGCTCGGAGCCATTTTTTCTGTGCTTAAGTATGACCGAACCGATCGGTTGCCCACCGACGGGGAAATGGTACGCCGGGGGACGGAGCAGGTCGCGGCCGGTTATCTGTTGTATGGATCGAGTACCATGCTGGTGTATACCGTCGGGCATGGCGTGTATGGATTTACGCTCGAACCCGACATCGGAGAGTATCTCCTGTCGCACGAGAGGATCAGGATTCCGGAAAAGGGCAGGGTCTACGCCGCCAACGAAGGGAACTACCACAAGTGGTCGGAGGGAACCAAGAAGTATGTGGACTCGCTCAAAGTGAGCGACAAGGCGACCGGCCGTCCGTACAGCGCTCGGTATTCTGGCTGTTTGGTGGCCGACGTGCATCGCCTGCTGCTCGGGGGCGGCATCTATCTTTATCCGGGGGAAGTCGATAAACCAGAAGGGAAGCTGCGACTGCTCTACGAGGCGAATCCGCTGGCATTTGTCGTTGAGCAGGCCGGTGGAAAAGCTTCGACGGGCACATCGAGAATTATGGAAGTGGAGCCGAAGAAATTACATCAGCGCGTGCCGCTGATCATCGGGAGCCGCAGCGACGTCGAGCAAGCGGAAGCGTACATTCAGGGGAACGCCTGAGATACTCAGGTATGTGGTACTGTGATGTTGTTGGGAGGGAGCTATGAGAGACCGGGTTCAAGAAATTCTGAGTTGGTATGGGAGCGATAATGCGGGAACCAAGACCAACATCGCGCGGTTCCTACGGTCCGGTAAGTTGGCGGGGACCGGCAAGTTAGTCATTCTGCCGGTCGATCAGGGATTCGAACATGGGCCCGCGAGGAGTTTTGCGCCGAATCCACCCGGGTATAATCCGCATTATCACTTTCAACTCGCGATCGATGCCGGATGTAATGCCTATGCCGCCCCCCTAGGATTTCTGGAAGCCGGGGCCAGTGATTTTGCCGGGCAGATTCCCCTCATCCTCAAGTTGAACAATCACGACGTGTTGCATGACGAGAAGGATCCGTTGCCGTCGGTGACCGGTAGTGTGCAGGATGCCCTTCGATTGGGTTGTTCGGCCGTCGGGTTCACGATCTATCCCGGTTCTTCCCATTGCAACGCCATGTATGAGCAATTGCAGGCGATTGCCGAGGAAGCGAAAGACTGTGGTCTTGCGGTGGTCGTGTGGTCCTATCCCCGTGGATCGGTGTTGAGTAAAGAAGGTGAGACGGCCATGGATGTGGTCGCGTATGCGGCGCAGATTGCGGCTCAATTGGGCGCACACATTATCAAGGTAAAATTGCCGACTGCGCATTTGGAACAGGCTGCGGCCAAGAAGGTGTATGAATCCACGCAAATTCCGATCAAGACTCTGGCGGAGCGAGTGAAGCACGTCGTCCAGAGTTCGTTCGATGGTCGTCGGATCGTCATCTTTTCGGGCGGGGCCAAGAGCGAGGATAAGAACGTATTCGAAGAAGCTCGAGCCATTCGCGATGGTGGAGGCTTTGGCTCGATCATCGGCCGGAATTCATTCCAGCGTCCAAAGGCGGAGGCGACTGAGTTTCTTCACACGATCATGGGGATTTACAGCGGCGAGATTAAGTGATCTCTCATGCAGTATTGATATGAGCGAAATAGCACCATGAATCAAGCGGATTTTGAACACAAACCGCCTCGCGGAATGAGAAGATGGATGGTTGCCGCAACCTTGTTAACGGTTGGGATCGTCATAGGTTTTGTGGTTGCTTCGGACCTCGGCTGGTTGCCTGCGGGACATGCGGTTCCCGATGCATCTTCCATTGCTCCGACGCTCCCCATCGCCAGACCCGTGTCGACGGCTCCTCAACCAGTTTTGGGCGGGGGCAATCAAACATTCGTCGATATTGCCAAGTCGGTGAAACCGGCGGTGGTCAATATCTACGCGACCAAGAGCGGACGTTCTGAAGGCTCCGGGACAGCGCCGTTTGATGACCCTTTGTTTAGAAAGTTTTTTGGCGACGAGTTTTTCAAAAAGTTTGAACACCCGAAAGAGCGAAAAGAACGAGGGCTTGGGTCCGGCGTGATCGTTGAATCAAACGGACTCATCATCACCAACAATCATGTCGTCGGGAAGGCGGATGAGATTCGCGTCACGCTGTCGGATAAGCGCGAATTTAAGGCGAAGCTGATCGGGACCGATCCGAAGACCGATGTGGCCGTCGTGAAGATCGACGCGACGGGGCTTCCAACCGTCGCCTGGGCCGATTCAGACAAACTGGAAGTCGGGGAGTTTGTCCTGGCCGTCGGGAATCCGTTTGGACTGACACAGACCGTGACGTTGGGGATTGTCAGTGCCCTTGGACGAGCCGCCGGTATTGCGGAGTACGAGGATTTTATCCAGACAGATGCGGCGATTAACCCCGGGAACTCAGGTGGAGCTCTGGTCAATGTGCGAGGTGAGCTGGTTGGGATCAATACGGCCATCTTTAGCCAGAGCGGCGGCAACATGGGGATCGGGTTTGCTGTGCCAAGCAATATGGCACAGTCTATTATGGGGCAACTGGTGCAGACGGGCAAAGTCGTTCGAGGGTGGCTCGGCGTCTCGATTCAAGAGCTCACACCGGAATTGTCCTCCCAGTTTGGAATCACGGAGACAAAGGGTGTGTTGGTGAGTGATGTGATGGACGACAGCCCGGCGAAAAAGGCCGGATTCGAACGAGCCGACGTCATCATCGAGTATGATGGCAAGTCGATGGATTCACCGACGCATCTGCGCAATGCTGTGGCCCAGACTCCGGTTGGAAAAAAAGTTGCGGTGAAGCTCATTCGGGACAAGAAACCCAAAACCATTGACCTCACCATCGTCGAGCAGCCCAAGTCGATGTCACAAAACGGCGATGAGGATGGAGGGGATGCAGCGACGCCGACGGGAATACTCTCCAGTCTTGATGTGCGAGATCTCACGGAAGAATTAGCGGGCCGGTATGGGCTCAAATCCAGTGAACGGGGCGTGGTGATTGTTCGGGTCAAGCCCGGAAGCACGGCGGAAGAACTGGGAGTTCGTGAGGGGGATATCGTGCTCGAGGTCAATCGCCAAGCCGTCACGTCCGTGAAAACTTTTGAGCGAATCGCCGGCAAATTGTCCAAAGATCAAGCCGTCTTGCTGTTGTTGAAACGGCAGGGGCGGACGATCTATCTCACGCTTCGTCCATGAGCAGTCAGTGGGCCATCCGTCATACAGTGACTGCAGATATTCCTAGACTCTTCACGTGAGTAACCACACCGTGGCTCTTGTCCCTGCCGCTGGACGAGGCCTTCGCATGGGCGGCTCGGTGCCTAAACAATTTCTCGCCCTCGGCGGTGAACCGCTGGTGGTCCACTCGCTTCGTGTGCTTCAGCACTCTCCCGTCATCCACGAGATTATACTGGCTGTGCCAGAGGCCGACCTCGACTACTGCCTCAACGACCTCGCCGTTCGATATGGCTTCTCAAAAATCACGAGGGTGGTAGCGGGTGGAAAGGAGCGCCAGGATTCGGTCCGGCATGCCCTTGAACACGTGCCTGTCGAGACGGATATCGTGGTCGTTCATGATGCGGTACGACCATTCCTGACTCTGGATATGGTGGCTCATGTGGTCGAGGCGGCTCGCCGTGTGGGCGGGGCCATTGTGGCCTTGCCGATGCGTGATACTGTCAAGCAGGTTGGAAGCAATCATCATATCGAACGAACGGTTGATCGCGGGCCACTCTGGTTGGCACAGACGCCGCAGGCATTCCGACGTGATCGATTGTTGGACGCCCACCGCAAAGCTCATGCGGACGGTGTGCGCGCCACCGATGATGCGTTCTTGTTCGAATGGGCAGGTCACCCAGTCGTGGTGGTGGAAGGGAGCGGAGAGAACATCAAGGTCACGAGGCCTGAAGATATGGTGATCGGTGAGGCCATCTTGGCCTCCCGTCAGTTGGGACGCATGAAAGGGACAACATGAGCAAGGGATTTCGTATTGGGTATGGCTATGACGTCCATCCATTGGGACCAGGGCGTACACTGATTCTTGGCGGGGTCGAAATTCCTCATAGCAAAGGGTTGGTTGGTCATTCTGACTCCGATGTGCTGGTTCATGCCGTTTGCGATGCCTTGTTGGGTGCAATGGGAGAGGGAGATTTGGGACGGCACTACCCCAGTTCGGACCCTAAGTACAAAGGAATCTCGAGCCTCAAACTGTTGGAAGATGTCATGTCGAAGCTGAGAGTGAAGGGGTATCGAGTGGGAAATATTGACACCGTGATCGTGGCTCAAGCGCCCCGTCTCGGACCGCATCTCGCGGCGATGCAGAAGACCATGGCAGAAGCCGCCGGGATCCTCCCGGAGTCAGTCAATGTCAAGGTGAAGAGCGGAGAAGGGTTAGATGCCGTGGGTCATGAGGAGGGCATGATCGCCCATGCCGTCTGTTTGATCGAGCCGGCCTGAGGTCGTAGGATATACTGCTGATGCTGGCGCACATTACACAAGACCTCAAGGCGGTCTTTGATCGAGATCCGGCGGCAACAAGCAAGCTGGAGGTCATCCTCACGTACGCAGGCTTCCATGCGTTGTTGGCGTATCGAATTTCCCATTGCCTCAAGTCGATGGGCGTTCCCTTTCTACCGCGTGCGATTTCACAACTAGCCCGCTGGGTGACCGGTGTGGAGATTCATCCAGCCGCCAAAATCGGGACGGGGTTTTTTATCGATCATGGTATGGGAGTGGTGATCGGAGAAACGGCTGAGATTGGGGACTACGTGACTCTCTTTCAAGGCGTGACCTTAGGGGGGACAGGTAAAGAGCGTGGCAAGCGGCACCCGACGTTGGGCAATCACGTGGTGGTTGGGGCCGGGGCCAAGATTCTTGGCGGGATTACGATTGGCGACAATGTGAAGATCGGGGCCAATTCTGTCGTGTTGAAGAATGTGCCCCCCAATTCAACGGTTATCGGCGTGCCGGGCCGTGTGATCAAGTCTCTGGGCGAACGCCTGCCGGATGCGACGATGGACCAAGTTGATTTGCCAGACCCCATCATCGATCGCTTCCTGGCACTCGAACAGGAATTGATCGAACTCCAAAAAAGACTTCCAAATCCTGATGAGAAGTCCAATCCGTAACAGTTAGCGATACGGGCAGGCTCGCAGACGAAATCAATCCGGCGCGGCGTGCTGCCGCGCCGGACTAACAGGACTATGCAGAGAGACAATCGCTCATGAATAGCTTCCGCTCGTCGCCCTTCAACTTCTTGTCGCCCGCTTCTTTATTGCACGTCTTCATCTTATTCTGCTGAGAGCCCTTCCCGCCTCCGCCTTTCTCCGACTTGGCGGAGAGACAGTCCTTCATAAACTCCTTCCGCTCGTCTCCCTTTCCTTCGCCAAACCCCTTTGCGTTCGCCCGCTCGTTGCAGGCCTTCATCTTGTTCTGCTGTTGAGGTGCGGCGACGGCGAATGGAGTCGCTCCAAGGCTAACCATGAACAAGGCAACTGTGATCACACGTAGCGCTGTCGACATACCAATTCTCCTTTATGATGAGAGGTGAGATGCACGTCTGAGCGTGCATCTTAGCAAAAAAATACGTACTTGTCTGTTAGGAGAGACGTGAAGCAAGTTGGACCTTGGTGATTCGGAGAAAAGGAGTCGCGGTACGTAAACGGCGTTCAAGAGGGGTACGCCTCCGATTTGTATGGCCAAGCTGACGACGAGTGTTGTGTGATGTCACAGTGGATCGTACGGTCAGTTTGTGATGGTCAGTGAAAGGGATCGCTGAATAGAAGAAGCGAAAGAGTCGGTGTGACGGATTATTCTGACTTTTCGGCAATTGTCACGACAACTCGCTGACTTCGAAACACAGTGACAATGCTGATCGGGAGTGAGCCGGATGTTGTATTGGGGATATGGAAGGTTCCCTCTTTCGGATCATATCGCAGCCAGTGTGGTAAGGGCTCTCCTCCCATCTTCGTGAACTGATCAGGCTTATCTCCAAGCGTAGTCACAAGTTCTGCCGGCAAACTAAAGGTAAGGCTCTCTCGGCGTTGTAACAAGCTCTTCGGAACGGACACCGTGACGATTCCATTCCTGGCAGAAGAGACTTGCTGCACGAGTTCTACCACCAATTGGGTGCTGGATGATCCTGTGACCGGATTCAGTGAGGTCAATGTTTGTCCTTGTGGACCACCAATTGAGGCTGCGGCGTTGTAGTTCGGCAAGGGCTGCGAGGGGCTACTCGGCATGGTCAATGGTGAGCCAGGTGGCAACCTGAGCCTCTGCCCAAGTTGCATGGCGCCACCGACTGCACCGCCGAGAGAATTCTGCCCAGCAGTTCCATCCGTAGCCGCGAGAATATCTGCCGTGGTACTTGTCTGCCCAGTGAACGTATAGTTGCCGGCATCGGCACCCCCATACACCGTGCTGCTTAAGGCCACGGATTTGCCTGCCCCGACGAGTGGATCGGCAAATGTCCCAACAGTTCCGCTCGCTGTGACACTGTCACCGGCGATGATTCCTGTAAGAACCACGCTGTTATGGTTGACCGTGGCCGCCGTTGTGGCGTCATACACCTTGTTGTTCGCCGTGAGGCCGGAGACGACCACCGCCTTCGGCGTAATGGTGGCGGTCGATGGTGCGCTGCCGCTCACGAGGAGATAGTTTGCAGCATCGGCTCCACTGATCCCAAAGCCGCTGAACAACACTGCCTTGTTCGTTCCTGCCTGTTTGTCAGCAAATCCGGTGACGCTGCCGGTCGCCGCCGTGACCGTATCTCCTGATACCACTCCGCTCACCGTCGGAGTGATCCCGGTCAGCGTGATGCTTGTGGTGCCGTCGTAGACCTTCGACCCTTCTCCTTGCAAATCGAGCGTCAGCGATTTCGGTGTGATGTTCGCCGTCGTCGCGGCTTGATCGGTAAAGGTATAGTTCCCCGCATCGGCCCCCCCGTAGGTGGTCCCGCTTAGCGTCACCGTCTTGCCCGTCCCCACATTCTTACTGCCAAACGTGCCGGTGCTCCCCGCCGCCGTCAGCACATCCCCGCCGATTTGGCCCGTAAACACCGCCCCGGCAAGGTTCACCGTCGCTGCCGTCGTGCCGTCGTATACTTTGTTTGCCGCCGTGAGGCCGCTCACCGTGACGGCCTTTGGCGTAATGGTGGCGGTCGTCGAGGCTTGATCGGTAATCGTATAGTTGCCGAGGTCCATACCGCCATAGGTACTGCTTAAGGAAACTGTCTTGTTTGTCTCGACGTTCTTGTTCGCAAACGCGCCGGTTCCAGAGAAGGTCACTGAATCGCCTGAAACCATCCCGCTTGCCGCATGTGAAAGCGTCGCCGCGGTGTTGCCATCATAGACTTTATCCGTTGCAGTACCAGTGTAGGCTAACGGTTTCTGATTCACGGTCAGTGTACCTGGCACATACGTTCCAATTGCGTAGCCCAGTTGGTTGACGCCACCGCTTCCTGTCAGGGAATGGGTCCCTTGCCGTCAGATTACCGCTGGTTGAGGTACTGCCTCCAGCGGAGACCGTGGGGTTTGTACTGAAGATCTGCGCTGCTGTGTCGCCGTTGACCCCGCTCATAGAGAAGGTCAATGTGGGGAGCGCGTTCCCGTAGGTCATGGTTTGATTGTCTGAGGTCACCGTGAGCGATGGCTGCTCCCGGTAGATGGCATAAAGTCCCGTACCGAGAGCAGTCGTGTAGTTCGTCGTCGTCTCGTCACTGTTGTAACGGAAGCGCCCGCTGCCAGAGCCGAGCAGGCTGGTCAAACCCGTGCTGCCGCTGATGCTGCCGGAAGACAGCGTAGCCCGTCCGCCGCTGCCCACGCTGAGGCTGGGGCTGCCGCTGATGACCAGGTTGCCGCCGCTGGCTGTGCCCGCGGCCGCGCTGAGGCCGGCGTTGAGCATGAGCGCGCTGGTGCTGATGCTCGTCGTCGTGACATTGGTGGCCAGAGTCAGGTCGTCACTGACGGTGGCGATGTCGATGTTGCCGCTGGCCGAGATACCCGTGGTGGCGCCCACCGTGCCCATGGTTAGCGCATTGCTGTCGCGCACAAGCAGGCCGCTCACGCCGCTGGCGGCCAGCGTGCCGATGTTGGTGGAGGCACTGTCGAGTCTCACATTGCCGCTGGTGATAACCACTTGCGGTGCAGTGAGCGAGCCGCTGGCGCCGTCGGTCACTGTGCCGGTGGCTGCCAGCGCGGCGGTGCCGCTGCTGGCCACAGCGCTGTCGAGGGCTAAGTTGCCGCCGTTTGCCGTGAGAGTGACGTCGCTGGTAACGCTGATCAGTCGATTGATGGTCAGGCCTGCGCCCGCAGTGGCGTTGACGCTGCCAGTGCCGCCGATGCCGGCTGCGTTCGAGGCCAGTGCACTCAGTACCACGCTGCCGGTGCGGTTGAACACGAGCGCCGCGTTCGTGGTGACCGCACCGCTGCCCAGCGTGCCGGTCGCACCGCCACTGCCCACGTTCAGGGTGCCGGCCGAGACGGTGGTGGTGCCGGCATAGGCATTGGCACCTGTTAGCGTCAGCGTGCCGCTGCCTTGCTTCACCAGGTTCAGCGTGCCCACGCCATTCTCGATCGTGCCGCTGAAGCTGGTACTGGAGTTATCGCCGCCCACCGTCAGCGTGGCTTCACTGCGGTTGAACAGCAGTTGGTGGTTCTTGGCAATCTCGGTCGCGGACAGGGCACGGTTGTAGACCATCACTGTGCCGATGTCGCCGCGGAATGTATCATCCACTGTCCAGTTGCTCTTGCCGATGTAGTTGTTATTTCGTGCCACCGCAGCAGGGAGCGCGGTGGAAGCCGTCGTCGTATTGAGCGTACCGTCTTTGTAGATTATGAGGTTGCTGCCATCGGCTGTTCCTGCGTAGCTTGCTTTACCGGTGGTGATGGCGCTGTTGGTGCCGGTCTTGTCTTCAGTTCCCCCGGTGACTCCGTTGTAGATCTCAAAGTTCAGGCGAGACGTGTTGCCGAAGCGTGACAAAATGATGTTGTGGTTTGCTGCATTACCCCCGGCGCCAGTGTTACCCAGATCGACCACTCGTTCCCAGTTGTCCGCTGTCGCGCCGAAGTTGGCGACGGTGAACACCGTCATGCCCGTCACGCTACTGCCCAGGAAGTTAGCCGGCAGCGCCGCAAGCTGCACGTACTTGGTGTTGCTGTCGAAGGTGAACAGGCTGGTGCCGGCGTTGTGGGTGGGCGATCCAACCAGCGTGCCGTGATAGCCGTTGCCCGACAGGTCGTACCAGGTGGTGCCGGTTCCAGAATACGATGCGGTATTGCCCGATCCAGCCACAGGACCAGGCCGTCGCGCACTGCGGCGCCGTTGGCAATCAGGCCGCTGCCTCTGATGGAGCCCACGGTTTCGTTGAAGCCGTTCAGGCTGAAGGTGCTGCCGGCGTTGACCGTAAGCGCGGTGCTGTCGGGTAGCCGGTTGGCTGCTGCCAGCGACAGGACGCCGGCGTTCACCGTGGTGGCGCCTGTATAGGTGTTGGCTCCGCCGAGACTGAGATCGCCGGTACCCAGTTTCGTCAAGCCGGCTCCGCTGCCGCTGATTACCCCGCTGTAGGTTGTGTTGCCGCTTTGCGTGACCGTGAGCGTGCGGCCATCCGCCAGCGCGATGCCGCCACTGCCGGTGAGGCCGGTGCTGGCGGTGATGCCCACGTCGCCGGTGCTGGTGTTCGTGGTGGACAGGTCGCCATTGAGATTGACGTTGCCGCCGCTGGCGATGAGATTGACGCCACCGCCGACCGAGACAGCCGCATTCACGTTGATGTTTCGATGCGCGGTCAGGGTCAACAAGGTGTTGGCGCTGGAATTCACAGCAGCGTTGACGGAGATGTCGCCATTCCCGCCGGTGGAGCCGTCGGTCGCAATCGCGATGTTGGTACTGTCAAGATTCGCGCTCAAAGTGTCGGCGCCGATGCTGCTGGTCGTTTGCGCACCACTACCCGCCGCGATGGTGAAGTCCACCGGATCGAGCAGCCATAGGCCGCTGTGATCTTTCGGTGCCAGCGTGCTGACTCGCGCGCTGTCTGAAATCTGAAGTTGGTGCCCCGAAGTCTCGACTCGACCGCCCTGGCCGCCTTCGATTCCGCCATGGGCTGTAATGCTACCGGCTATCTGAGTACTGCTGTCGGCTCGGGTGACATTACTCCACCGATGAGAACCTCGCCACCACCAGTTGCGCCGGTCGCTGCCGTTGTCGACCTAGACCCAAGCGTGATGGCATCGCCTTCCAGGAGAATCCGTCCACCGCGGCTCACCAGACTGGAGGCATCGAGGGTTCCATTCTGTCGGACCACGCTGCCTTCTACCTGTTGCAGGCCTAGCGAGGAGAGGATGATATAGCCGCCTGGTGCGAGGACGGCCTGACCGTTGTCGACCAGGGTGTGGATCGCGGTGCGTTCGACGCGAAGATCTGTCAGATGGCGATGTTGATCGAAGTGCAGCGTAAAGGTTTCGCCGGCCGCTAAGGCCACGGTTCCGAGTTCAGCCACGATCACGCCTTGATTGCGCACCTCTGGTGCCAGCAAGGCGATATAGCCTTGCAACGAGGCACGCAGGTGCCCTTCGTTGACAATGGTCCCTGTGGCACCATTGCGGGTAAAGCGGTCCCGACCAGCCAGAAAGCCATCGAGTCCCAATCGATGGGTGGTGGCGACGAGTCCGCCAACATCGACGGTGGCTCCAGGAGCAAAGTAGATTCCATTGGGGTTGGAGAGAAAGACCTGTCCGTTCGCGGTCAACCTTCCAAAAATCTGGGTCGGCGTCTCACTGACGATATGGTTGAGTAGCACGCTCTGCGAAGAGGGTTGTCGGATGTCGACATGGGCGGCACTCCCAATATCGAAACCCTGCCAGTCGATTGCCGCTCGATTGGTGGTCTGCTCGATGGTCAGCTGAGACGGTTGCCGGCTAATCACTGCCTGTCCACCGACGACCTGTTCCCCAGTCGGCAATTGGTGTGGGGCCGGAGGAGGTCCACCGTCAGCGGACAGGCTGGAGGACACGTTTGTCAGCAGCAGCCCGGTGATGCCGATCATGCAGAGGCTGAACCAACCGCTCATAGTCGCAGGTCGGGGGCATGGGCTGAACGGTTTGATCCAGCTATAGCGCATTGACGGATTCCTCAGATCTACGAGGCCCAGGTCTGGGTACTCTCCACTAGTCGGCGTTTTCTCGAACATTCTTGAGGACAAGAGGTGGCTGGTTTTGCCTAGCGTGGTACTCCCCGGCACCGTTGGTGTCGGGGAGTGTGAGGAGAAGCAAGTCCCCCTTAAAATGTGTAACTGACTGAAAACCAGACTCGGTTTCGAATGAAGGATCCGGCCTGGTCTGTGCCTGTGGCCGTAGGATTCGGATTGTCCCCGAGGCGATGTGCCCACGTGACGTCAAACGCTAGTCCGAGAGGATTGCGCCAGCTGAGTGTCACGCCACCGCCTTTGAGTGTTGCACTCGGCCCGATCGTGGCCGTGTTGATCACACGACCGACATCGAAGAATCCCGTGAGGCCGAACCCCCAGGGGAGTTGCCCGCGAAGCTCTCCGGTCGCCAGCCAACCAGTCGAGCCACCTGCTTCATTGACGGGGTAGGCCCGCACACTCTGCGGGCCTCCAAGGTAATACCGCTCAGCCGCGTCTAAATTGCTGAAGCCTTTTTGTCCAGTCACGGCGCCGTAGAGTGAGAGCCATGGTCGGAGCTGTTGTTGGCGGCTGACATACCAGCGCAGTTTGGTGAAGGCCCCTGCGACGTCGGGATTCTCTCCTGGTTGTCGAGCGCCTTGGTCGACATGGCCTGCGATGACACTCAAGCTTCCGAAGGTCGCTCCTGCCGTCCCAAGAATCTCCTCAAACCAATTGCCTGTCAGTCCGACAGTACCTTCGTTAATTTGGTAGTCCGATTGCCGGGTGCTCAAGGCGTTGTTGTGGAAGTGACGGTAGTCGTAGTTCAGGAGCCATTGCACGTTATAGTTTCTGGTGCGAACGAGGGGATAGAGCGCGGTGAGCCCCGCCGTCTGCGAGTTGCCCTCTGCGCCTAAGGCCGAAAACTCGGGAGCCACCAATTGGTAGGACAACCACGACGCATTGAGTCCAACTTGCCATCCGTCATAGCCGAGGGGGATGAGGTAGCCGAATCTTCCGTACTGGCTGCCTTCCGAAAATATGGTGGTCAGTGTCAGCTGGTCGCCTCGGCGCAGCGGGCTGTCAATGCGTAGGTTGCCGATGCCGCGAATGGAGCCGGTGGCACGCATGCCGCCGTTGTCGATGCTCATGTCTCCACGAAGAGGACGCTCATCGGCTGCGATCACTCGAACATTGGTTTGCCCAGCACGTTCCCCTGCTTCCAATGCGCCTGAGACTCGCACCCCGGCCAGGTCATCCGCGAGGAGCAAGCCTCTATCAAGCGCTCTAGGGAAGGTCTGATTTATTCCCCATTGATGATGTGCTATGAGGAATGCAGCACTGAACGGGAGACGCCTCCATGCACCAACAGACCTTTGCGGAAATCCCATTCGAGCAATATCGCAAATCCACCCGCCGCGAGCGGTTCCTCGACGAAATGAATCGCGTGGTGCCCTGGGCGGAATTAGTCGCCGTGATCAAGCCGGTCTACCCCAAGGCCGACGGGCCGGGGCGTCCGCCGGTCGGAGTCGAACGCATGCTGCGCCTCCATTGTCTGCAACAGTGGTTCAACCTGTCAGATCCGGCGGTGGAGGAGGCCTTGTACGACTCACGGGCCATGCGGCAGTTCGTGGGGATTGATCTGGGCCGTGAGCCCGTGCCCGATGAGACGACGATCTGTAAGTTTCGGCATGTGCTGGAGGCGCATGAGTTAGGAACACAGCTCTTTATCCGGATCGGGGAGTATTTGACGAAGCAGGGGCTGCAAGTGAGCCGAGGCACCATCGTGGATGCGACCATCATCAGTGCGCCGAGTTCGACGAAGAACCGGACCAAGGAGCGGGATCCCGAGATGCATCAAACGAAGAAGGGGAACCAGTGGTATTTCGGTATGAAGGCGCATATTGGCGTGGACAGCCAGACGAAGCTGATTCATTCCGTAGCGGCCACGGCGGCCAATGTCCATGACAGCCAAGTCTTGCCGAAACTGCTGCATGGAGAGGAAACGCGGGTGTGGGGCGATGCCGCCTATAGTGGACAACGCGATGTGATCCGGCAGCACGCGCCCAAGGCCAAGAGTTTCGTGCAGACCAAAGCGCACCGGCATCGACCACTGAGTGAGGCGGAGCGGGGCCGGAACCGCACGAAGTCAAAGGTCCGGGCGAAGGTCGAACATGCGTTCTTGGTCATCAAGCGGATCTTCGGCTGGGCCAAAGTCCGGTACCGGGGGCTGGCAAAGAATACCCACTGGCTCCAGATCAGCTGCGGGTTGGCAAATCTCTATGTGTCGCGACGGCGCCTGTTGGCGGGAACGTAGAGGATGGGGGGCCGGAGGCGGGCCGTGGGGCATCGCACGATGGGTGTGCCTCACAAACAGGCTCTCGGAACAGCAGCGACCCACTGAATTTGCCCTGGGTGGTCAGTCCAGGAACAGCTGGCCGAGTGAAAACGTGAATTAATCAGACTTTCCCTAGTGTTCAGGTACTCGTCAGGCTTGACCTGTCGCGTAATTGTTTCGAGGATGTGTTCAGGTTTGACTCTCGTTGGGGGGATGCTCTCGGAGGTCACCGTTCCCAGAAGAGCTTCCTGAATGACAATCAGAACGGTGCCACCGGTCACATCTTGCTGGGGGAGGTACACACGGACCAGCCATCCCTTTTTACGATAGTGTTCAGCCACCACGGTCGTCACAGTTCTGAGCGTGGATAAGTCCATGCTACGGTTCAGGTACGGAGCCACCACGGTTTGCAATTGCGCATCTGTTAAGCGGGTGTTGCCTTCAAACCGATAGGCCGTCACAAAGACGGTTTCATCCGCGAGTGTCGCTTCTGTGCTTGGGGTGACCGGACGTTCTTGCGGAGCCTGCTGGGGGAGATTCTCGAGACGTTCTCGTTCCAGTTGTTGCTGACGCTGTTGCTGGAGCACTCCGGCGTCCGGAGGTGTTTGGGCCAGACTGGGTGATGTCCAGAGGAAGGCTAGCAGAAAGAACGCGTGTATGAAAGGCACGAGGGTACGTGGCATCTCCCCCACGACTGCGATGACAGTGAATGAGCGCTGTACCTTCGGGGTGGGCGTGCGAGCCCGAGACCGTAGAATGCGACGCCCGAGGTTTGCTCGTTGTGTGGGTATCAACGGACGCTCCGTATCACTATGGTAGGGGATTCCATGATCAGGGACACAGTTCACTGTTGGAGAAGGTCTCGGCGACTACTGGATAGGACTTTAGAGCAACGGAGATTGTTGGTCACCAAAAATGGAACTTTTTGCCTGTTAATCGGGACTTTTCCTGGCAGGTAGAGCCCTGAATGGAGTCAACTCGACAGGGATGTACTGAGGACGTTCTCTTGTACTCCTTGCCTCAATCCTTCTCGCCCACCTCCTTCCAGTCAACCAGACGAACGAGACGCTCGGCCGTTCAGGCATCTTTGCGCGGGCTTCATATTCTCATCCGTGCAGAGACGCCGCGTGAGGTTGACGGTGAGTCCCACTGTAGACAGGAAGATTTCTCCTGGGGAAATAGGGTATTCTCTCCGGCAAATCAGTGCACTTCAGCGGCAGCCGTTTCGAAGTGCTTCGGCAGGAACAAGGAGGGGAAACCATGAGCTCAACCCCAGGCATGACACCATCGAGCCAATTTAGGAAGCTCCTCTTGTCGGAGCAGCTGGAATTCATCTGCGAAGCTCATAACGGCCTGAGTGCAAAGATCGTTCAAGAAGCCGGCTTCAAAGGCATTTGGGCCAGCGGCCTTTCTATCTCAGCCCAATTTGGCGTCCGTGATAACAACGAGGCCAGCTGGACTCAAGTTCTGGAGAATCTTGAATTCATGTCCGATGCGGCCACGATTCCCATTCTCCTCGATGGCGACACAGGGTACGGCAACTTCAATAACATGCAGCGGCTGGTCCGCAAGCTGGAGCAGCGACGTATCGCCGCGGTTTGCATCGAAGACAAGCTCTTCCCCAAGACCAATAGTTTTATCAAGGGCGATGCTCAACCGATGGCGGACATGCAAGAGTTTTGCGGCAAGATCAAGGCAGGCAAAGACGCCCAAACCGATTCAGATTTTTGCATTATCGCGAGAGTGGAAGCCTTCATCTGTGGGTGGGGGTTGGCGGAAGCCCTTCGCCGAGCCGAGGCCTATCGTCAGGCAGGCGCAGACGGCATCCTCATTCATAGTGCGCTGTCGGTGCCGGATGAAATTCTGTCGTTCAAGCAGGAATGGGGCAATCGATGTCCGGTCGTGATTGTCCCGACCAAATATTACGCTACGCCTACCGACGTGTTTCGGCAGCATGGGTTCTCAATGGTTATTTGGGCCAATCATATGCTCCGAACCGCCGTGGCCGCCATGCAGAAAACCGCGCGGACCTTGAAGGAGCAGCAACATCTGCTTTCCATTGAAGACAAAGTTGCGCCGGTTTCGGAAATCTTCAGGCTGCAAAATGCCGCAGAGTTACAAGATGCCGAAGACCGCTATCTTCCTCGAGGCGCAGAAAATACCAGCGCCATCGTGTTGGCGGCTTCCCGTGGGGAGGAGCTTCGTGAGCTGACAGAGCACCAACCCAAGACCATGGTGAACATTCAGGGCACGCCGATCTTGGCCCATATCGTGGACGCCTATAACGCCGTGGGGATCAAGGACATCACCGTCGTCCGTGGCTATAAGAAAGAGGCGGTGACGCTGCCCAACCTGACCTATTTAGATAACGATGACTTTGCCGATACCGGTGAGTTGGATTCGCTGGACAAAGCAATGCGCGCCCGGAAAGGGTTGGCCAAGGATCTGATCATTTCGTATGGCGACGTGTTGTTCAATACGTACATTCCTCAGGCCCTGTGTCAGGAAAAAGAGGACTTTGTCGTCTTTGTGGACAGCGATTGGCAGAACCAGAGCAGCTATGCCCGTCTGGGCGGCTTTGCCGAATGCACGCTGCCGAATTCAAGGAAAGCCTTCAATGCCAAGATCTACCTTCAACAACTAGGGAATCTGGCACCTCAAGAAAGCATCCACGGAGTCTGGATGGGGTTTCTCAAAGTGTCTCCCGCCGGAACCGTCCACCTTCAGGCGATCCTCGCTGAGATGGTAGCGGATCCAGCGAATCGCAAAGCCGGCATTCCCGTTCTATTGCAAGAACTGTTGAAGCGGCAACTCCCTGTTCGCGTGCTCTATACGGTCGGGCACTGGCTCGATATCAACAGCCTTGATGATGTGGTTCAGGCTGGGAATTTTTGACCACTCGCGCCCTCACTCGTAATCCACCCGCACCAAAAATAGCCCCTGTGGGGGAGCTGTTTTGCCGGCTGCTGAACGATCTCGTGCATCGAGAATCTGCTTGAGCCTGTCCGGCGGGCGTTTGTGCAAGCCGACCTCCGCAAGGGTGCCGACGATCGAACGGATCATCTGTTTCAGAAAACGGTCGGCATAGGCTTCGATTCGCAGCCGATCGCCTTCCCGGAAGACCATGAATCGTTGTAGATGACAGATGGGATTGTCGTTGTCGGTGGGCTGTGTCTGGAACGAAGAAAAATCGTGTGGGCCGATCAGCGCCAGTCCTGCCTGATTCATCGCCACGTCGTCAAGAGGCTGATGGATATGCCAGTAATAGTCACGCTCAACGGCCGGACGTTCCGGGCGATTCAGAATACGGTATTCATACAGTTTGCCTTTGGCTGAATGTCTCGCGTGGAATGTGTCCGGCATAAGCGCGACTGATCGCACCACGATGCTCTTCGGGAGATGAGCGTTCAGCGCTCTGGTCCATTCTCGGGGCGTCATGTCACGGTTGATACGGAAACTCGCCACCTGCCCCATCGCATGTACTCCTGCATCGGTGCGTCCGGCGCCGATGACCGGTGCGTTGATTTGAGTGACGCCTGCGATGGCCGCTTCGACGGCTGCTTGAACCGTTGGCTGATCGGGCTGACGTTGCCAGCCTGCGTAGGCCGTGCCGTCATATTCGAGAGTTAGTTTAACGATAGGCATGCAGCACGTGGATGGCGATGAGCGAGACGATCAGCGGATGTCCGGTCTATTATTGGTCAGGAACGAAACAATACCATGGTAGAGGGATTGAGCGACATCTCGGACGAACGCCGGTTTTCTGAGGAGATCTTCCTCGTCGGGGTTGGAAATATAGGCGATCTCGGCCAGGATGCTGGGCATGCTCGTAAACCTCAAGACATAAAAGGGTGCTGTCTTGACGCCATGGTCGTTGACCACGTATAGCCCGTTCATCTGGGAGACCATGGCTTCTTTCGCGTTCCACGCAAGCTCCAGGGACTCCTCGATTTTCTTTGCCGTTAACAGATCTGCCACGAGGTATTCCCATCCGACCCCGGTGTTGATGATCGGGGTGCCGTTCTCCCGTGCTGCGACCTCAAGCGCCCGCTGATCCTTGGCCTCCCCGAAGTGATAGATTTCAATCCCTTTGACCAGGCGTGACGGATGCGAGTTGACATGGATGGAGACGAAGAGATCGGCTTCGCTGCTGTTCGCAAACCTGGCCCGATCTTCCAGCTCAATAAACACATCACGGTCTCGGGTCATCAACACACGCACGCCGGGCTGTTTACTCAGAAGTTCACGAAGCTGAAGCCCTACCTTGAGGGTGATATCCTTTTCCTCGGTCTTGTGGATCCCCCGTGCGCCAGGATCTTTCCCGCCATGGCCTGGGTCGATCACGATGGTTGTGTATCCCTTAGCGCGCGGCGTGACGGGTTGGGAGGCGGAAGAAGCTGCCCGCTGAGAGACTTCTCGTGGGTCAAGCGTGGAAGGAGGGACTGGTGCGTTGGGTGGAGTCACATCAATGACCAAGCGAGGGGGATGGGACAGCGTGAAGTGCTTATAGGCCCGGAACGATGTGGTCGGAAGAGACACCGCGACAGCATGCGAGGGCAGTTGAGTGACCATGAAGGGTGATGGGATGGTCCCGTTCGTAGCTTTCGTTTGCGCTGGTTGGCTGAGCCATGTGTTGGGAAGGGCGAGAACCACGCGACTTGGATTGGTCGCTCGTTGCTCGATGACCGTCGTGTGACGATCGAGATCCAACACGAGTCTGCTTCTCTCTGGGCTCGTCATCACACGGAAATTGCGAACGGTAACGGGAGCCAGGGAAGCGGTCGTTCCTCTGATGTGGCTCTGTTCCGATGACCGCATCGGTAAAGGACGGTGATCATCGGAGGACCACGCCCAGGCCGCTGGGATCAAGCTCCCGTATGCGGAGAGGAAGAAGATGACAGTGGACGAGAGGAGGGTGAGGGGCTTAAAGGAAAGCAGTCGAGGCTTTCGTATACGCATGGGCCTTTTGTCGGTAGAAGACAATGGGAAACTATTCTCAGATGTCCGTCGCCTTGTCAAGAATTACACCAGTTAGCCAGGCGGAATTCGGATTGACTGTGGGCTCACGACCGCGATAGCGTGAGATATGCCGACGCATCTGATCGTCGATGGGTATAACGTGCTGGCTGGTGCCGGAGCCCTTCCTGGACGCCTTGAATCGGCCCGCGAGGTATTGCTGCATGATTTGGCCGCCTATCGGCATCGGAAGAACCATGCTATCACCGTCGTATTTGACGGCTGGCAACAGGGCCAGCCGTCCGAACGGCGGGAGCATCGTGCCGGAGTCCAGGTGATCTATTCAAAACGGGGTGAGCGGGCGGATCAGGTCATCCAACGCTTGGCACGGGAATACGGGGCGGACTGTGCGGTTGTCAGCTCTGACCACGAAATCGTGAATACGGCCAGAGCTCATGGGGCCATGGTCATGGGAGCGCGCGAATTTGCGGACAAGCTGCGGGTGTCATCGAGCGCAGGCGGTGCCATACCCTATAAAGAACTCGATACAGGAGTCGATGTTCGCCCAACGCGGGGACCGGAGAAGAAGGGGAATCCTCGAAAACTGCCGAAATCTCAACGACAACGCGCTCGCCAGCTCAAGCGATTTTGAACAGCTGCTTTGCATTCTCGGTCGTTCGTCCCTGAATCTCTTCCAAGGAGAGCTCGGGATGAATGGCTGCGAGTTGCTTCGCTACCTGTGCCACATACGCCGGTTCATTGCGTTTGCCGCGATAGGGAACAGGCGTCAGGTATGGGCAATCGGTTTCGATGAGCAGGCGATCCAGCGGGGTCTTCTTGGCAATCTCGCGTAGTGCGGTCGCACTCTGAAACGTCAGGATTCCCGAAAACGAGAGATGAAATCCCAAATCAAGGGCTTCCTTCGCCATCCAGGCATCCCCAGAAAAGCAGTGAACGACCCCGCCGACTTCTGACGCCTTCTCTTCCCTTAAAATTGCGACCGTATCCTCCTGTGCTTCCCTCGTGTGAATAATCACGGGTAGCTTGAGTTCGCGTGCAACCTGAATCTGCTCGCGGAATCGGTCACGCTGCTCTTTTGGGGAGGAGTGATTGTAGTGATAATCGAGCCCGATTTCCCCATAGGCCACGACCTTCTCGCTCTTCGCCAGACGGCGGAACTCATCATACCAATCGTCCTGGATATGCTTGACCTCGTGTGGATGGACCCCGACGGAGGCATAGACAAAGGGATAGTGATCAGCGAGCGCAGCGGCCGCTTGACTGGTCGTCAGATCACAGCCGATAGAGACGAAGGCGTCGACTCCGGCTTCCCGTGCGCGGGCGATCACAGCCTCCCGATCGTCGTTGTAGCGGACATCGTCAAGATGCGTGTGGGTGTCGATCAACATGGTGGGTATCCTAATCGTGAGGTGATATGCATCCCACTACCTCCATTTATGAAACAACCTGTGATAGACGATTCTTTGAGAGATGGGTGAGGGCTCACCGTAGATTGGAAAACCTCATAACTCGAGACGACAGGTTATTGGGGGGACTGTTAGGAGACAGGCTTAGGGGTAATGGCCGTCGCGAGTTCAGTCAGAAGGCGTTCGGTTTCACCCCAACCCAGACAGGCATCGGTAATGGAGACACCATGAAGGAGATTCACACCTTCCTTCCAGGCTTGTTTGCCGGGATTCAGGTTGCTTTCGAGCATAAGGCCCATGATGGACTGGCGGCCTTCCCCAAATTGCTGCAAGACTTCACGGGCCACCAATCCCTGGCGGGTGTGATCCTTCTTGGAATTGTCATGCGAACAATCGATCATGATCGGGCGGGCGATCCCTTCTCCGGCGACTGCAGCCTCAGCTTTGGCGACATCATGTGCTTCGTAGTTCGTTCGTCCGCCTCCCCCGCGGAGCACGAGATGGCGATCAGGATTGCCCATGGTCTTGATGATGGCAGTCTGGCCGTCGGCATTGATGCCGACGAAATGGTGCGGCGCGCGGGCGGACGTCATGGCATTGATGGCGACCTGCAAACTGCCTTCCGTCCCATTCTTGAATCCGACCGGCATGGAGACCCCGCTGGCCATTTCGCGATGGGTTTGGCTTTCCGTGGTGCGGGCACCGATGGCTGCCCAGCTAATCAGGTCGGCGACGTACTGCGGGCTGATTGGATCCAGGAGCTCCGTTCCGCAGGGAAGGCCCAATTGATTGATCCTGAGGAGAATCGCTCTCGCCAGTTCCATCCCTGCCGCGATGTCGCAGGTGCCGTCGAGACGCGGATCGTTGATGAGCCCTTTCCACCCCACGGTGGTTCTCGGCTTTTCGAAGTAGGTTCGCATGACAATGAGGAAACGGTCACGCAAGGCATCGGCGATGGGCTTCAGCTTGCCGGCATACTCATAGGCAGCCTCGGGGTCATGGATGGAGCACGGGCCGACGATGACCAGGAGCCGGTCGCGGTCTTCTCCATGAAGAATGCGGCGAACGGCTTCTCTGGTTTCTACAACGAGCGCCGCCGCTTGATCAGTAATGGGCAGCTTGGTCTTGATGGCGCGAGGAGAGGGGAGCGCCTTGATTTCAATGACGTGTTGATTGTCGATCGGCCTATTCATCAAGAGTCACGTCCTTTAGAGCGGTCTCAACTGCTTTGGTTTTGAAGGGGGGTTAATATAACGAATTAGGTGAGAAAAGTCTATGCCGGTTGCTCGTCAGGGCTGGCATGGGTCATATTGGCCATGGGTTCAAGCGGTTCTTGCAATTCTGACCATGGATGCCTATTCTACCGCCATGCTTTTGAGACGACTAAGAGACCTCTCCTCGTTACTCCGCGCAGGAGTGGCGTTGGGGATGATCTGCATTATCCTGGGGCTGGCTCCGTTCGCCGTCGCTCAGGATGTCCACCACGAGTTGGCCGCGGCCGATTCGGATGGTCATGAACATTCGGACACCGATATCTGTCAGTGGGTCCAGCACCACATTGCCGGATCAGTCGATCTCGATGTGCCACGGTTTGCCGTGTGCGATGTTGTCCGACCGCAAGAACTTCCGTCTGAATCGGTATTGCTATCGGCTGCGCTCTCTCTTATCGGCCCTTCCCGCGCTCCTCCTCAAGTATAGCTGAGCCACCAAGCCAAGCGGTCAGGATGGTCGACAGGCGTGTGATCTAGGTACGCCTCGTCCATCCGTTCTCTTGATTATTTGTGGATTTGTGAGTGAGGAGGAGCGTGATGTACTCATGTGTGAAACGTGCGTTGAATGCGACGTTTATGACGATCGTCGTAGCGGTCGTTGGGGGAATGTGTTCGGTCCTTCAGGCAGCCGACAGCGAGCAGACCCAGACGATCAAGGGAGTCGTGCAACAACAGGACCTTCGACGTGTGCCGCAGGCTGTCATCGAAGTGAAGAATCAAGCAGGTGATATGGTGTCATCCGGAGTCTCGAACGATGCCGGCGAATTCAAAGTCGCCGTCCCCGAGGGCGGGACCTACTCCGTCAGTGCGGTACAAGAGACCTATCGGAGTGAATATGTCGTGTTGACGCTTGGCGAAGAGCCGGTAAATCCCGTCACTCTGACGCTTTCTAAAACCAAAGAAGTGTCGCTTGAGGTCGTGTCCCCTTTGCCGCCGATCCAGACCAAAGCATCGAGCGAAACCTATTCACTGAGCCGCAAAGAAATCGACATCCTTCCGAGGGGTAATAATAACGAGCTCCACGATGTGGTATTGACGATTCCTGGTGCGGCCTATGGGTCGCTGAAGCAGGTCCATGTCAGGCAGGACCATGCGAATCTTCAACTCAGGATCGATGGTGTTCCGATTCCCGATACGGTCTCCTCGACGTTTTCTGATGTGATTTCGCCGCGGGCATGGGAGCGAGCCGATATTGTGCTGGGCGGGATGGAAGCCAATGTGGGAAACAAAACGGCCGCGCTCATCGATATTATGACGAAGAGCGGCACGAAGCCGAGATTTGGGTCGGTCCAGATGTTCGGCGGATCGAATCAGACGATCAACCCGTCATTCGAGTATGGAGGCACGATCGGCGAGAAGTTCCGCTATTACTTTTTGAACAGCCATACGGCAACGAATCGAGGGATTGAGCCGCCGACCCTTGGCCATTCGATCTTTCATGGCCAGAGTGAGCGGAACCAGACCATGTTTCGTGGGGACTATCAGTATGACAATAACAATAACATTACCCTGCTGTTCTTGAACTCCATCGCGAAATATCAGATCCCGACGTTTCCTGGACAGACGGCAAATACGACCATTCGCGGCTTGTTGCCTGGAGGATTTACCCCGGTGCCGTCGGAAATGGTGGATGAAAATCAGAAGGAGAATAACCAATACGGCCATCTGGTGTGGCGGCACGACATCAACACTCAAAGCTTTTTCAGCTTGGCTGGGTATTTCCGTCACACGAGAGCCACCTTTAGGACCGATCCGTTCAATGTTCTGGCCTATGTCCCTGATGAAGCCGAACCCTTTTCATCCGGCAGCCAAGACCGGACCGGCTATTCCGGTGGGGTGCGCCTCGACTACACATTCGTCCATAGCAAGGAACATTTGATCAAAGCCGGGTTCCAGGTCGATCGGACTCAGGCGATCAATAAGACTCGACTTCACGGCCTTTGACACCGCGCCCACCAACTTGGTGAATCTCGACGCCGACAACCGATTAATCGGATATCGGCAGGAATTCTGGATTCAAGACCAGTGGACCCCGAACGACCATTGGACGTTTAATATCGGTGTTCGCGCGGATACGGTGCAGTATCTTCGCAGCGAGGGACAAATGAGTCCCAGGATCGGTGTGACCTACAAGCACACTCCATCACACGCCTTTCACGTCTTCTATGGCCGGATGTTCACTCCACCGAATCTCGAGGCCATTTCATTTGCCAAGCTGAACACGGTTGGCACGACCGCTCAACCTGAAGACTTGACCAATAATCAGCCTCGTGCTGAACGGGCCCATTACTTTCAGATCGGCAGCACCCATGCCTTGACTGATTGGGCGACGTTGCAACTGACTGGGTACTACAAGTTGGCCAACTATCTTTCAGATGCCGGCCAGTTTGGGCACGACACCTCTGCTGAATTACTTTGCCTTTGAACGAGGCTGGACTAGGGGTGCCGATGCGGCACTGAAGGTGTGGTTTATGGAAAATCTGACCGGCCGTGGCAATATCGCCTGGGGACAGTGTAAAGGGTACGGCTTGCAATCCAGGCCACTATCTTGTTGGAGTGCGGCGGAAATCGGCGACATCAATTCGCGCAGCGGCGTCCATTGCGATCATCAGCAGACGTTGACTGCCTCGGGGATCCTGAGTTACCGGTTGCTCGATCGGACGACCCTCACAGGCCAGTTTCTGTTTGGATCGGGGTTGCGGACGGCAGAAGAAGGTGCCAAGACCAACTCGAGTCATAGCCCGACCTACACGATCTATAACTTTTCGATTAGCCATGTCATTCCGTTGCCCTGGCAGGGGCAGAAGTTCTTGATCGGATTCGATATCGTGAATGCGTTGGATCAAAAGTATTTTATCAATCAGGGCGAAGGCAGCATCGGTCTTGGTGTCTCTCATGCCGGCATGCCGCGGTCATTTTTCTTCCGCGGGCAATGGTTCTTCTAGTCGGATGCTGAAACGGGCCATCAACTGCGTTCTCGGCTTGTGCGAATCCTCAACGTACCCCAGAGGGTACGCCTCCGGTTCGCATATCGCCTGCGGCCTTGTTGAGTGACCCGTTTGAGCATCCGATCGTTAATAGCGTAGAATGGGACGTATGCGACTGATTCTCAGAGCACTCTTTGCCGTTGTCTTGGCGTGGCCGGCTGTGCTCTATGCGGTGGTCGGTGATGAGGCCACCCATGAGAGTGATCACCATGAAGACGTGCTTGAGTTGCCGGAAGTCCATGTTCACGGACTGTCCTCTTAATAAGGATCAACAATTGGGTCCCGTGGCCAAGTCCACGCCCTGGCCCGGCATTCCTGCTTCGCTCAATGGTCAAGAAATCGATGATTGGATGAAGGCCCGTCTCTTGGTCTCCAAGCATGCGAAGGTGACTGTCGTGGTGCTGGAACCCTGCAAGCATCGCGAACTGACGACCTCTGGAGTCACGGCGCTTGGTAAATGGACATTCGATCCCCAGATGAAAGGGGACGATCCGGTAGATGGCGAGCTGACCGTCCGAATTCATTTCAGGACCAGATGACGCGGACAATGCGTGGCTGGTATTCGTCGATTGAGAAATCGGGCAGGAGATCGGTTGAAGCTTGACGGTTGATGAGTAAGGCTTTATCGTCGCACGCATGGGCGTGGATGAGGCTCTCTTCCTAGCGATCAACGGCATTGGCAGGCCAGTCAGCGGCTGCCGATTACTTTTTCCTGCAACTGGGACACCGCAGCACACTTTATCTTCCAGGGGCCTGCGCGATCGCCTATTGGATCTGGAACAACAGGCGAGAGGCGCTGTTGGGCGGTCCGGTTCTGGGGGCAGCAGTCGGACTCACCGATTTCGTTGGTGGACAGCTCAAATGGGTCTTTGAACGAGTCAGACCCTGTCGAGCACTGGCGAAGCGGTCAAGATTGAGCCGAGCGGCTGCGGGGGGTTGTTCAGCTTCCCGTCGAACCACGCGGCCAACACTGCCGCCATCGCGGCATTCCTACAAGTCCTCTATCCCAAGTCAGGCTGGATCACCTGGCCGATTGTGGCATTCGTCGGATTTTCCCGCGTGTTTATCGGCGCTCATTATGTGACGGATGTGTTTGGTGGGTGGATGCTTGGTGGAGTACTCGGTGGTGGGGCGGCATTTGCCCTTCTTCAATGGCCGAGGTTTCGGCAGAAGGTGGCGTCGGTCGTCATGCCGATTGGAAAAGTTGAAGTCAGATCCTGAGGATTACGCAGGCGGTGATGGTTCCTCAATCGTGGCTAACAAGCCAGCCTGCAGTCGATCGACATCGTATCCACGACCAATCAGCACCAGGGCAGATGTTGGCTCATCCAAGAGTGTCACCGGTGTGATCGTGGACTGTCCCGGCAGCGCGTATTGGAATTCCTGCAGCTCCGGTTCCTTGCCAAACCGGAAATACCCTTTCGCCCGCTCCAGTTGTTTCGGGATTGTCTTCATCCATGCTAAGAAACGCTGGCGATTCAGCGGACCAGGTAATAAGACGGTTGTCGCGATGGGATGATAGGCCGCCCTTGGCCGGGGTGAGATCTGTGCCTTGCCAAAAAGTACATTGGTGGGAGCGGTCGGTTTCCTGGAAGGGTGTGGAGCCAAGAGGTCTGCGGCATCGAGACGGGCATGGGATGTTTCCCATAGGCGGGCATAGGGGTTTTGTTCGACGATGCCTGCGCGGAACCGTTCCCAATGGCCTGGGACGTAGAGATCTCGCTTGTTCAAGATGAGTTCATCGGCACACCGGATTGCTTGCGTCGTCACATAGGCGCTGGAGTGGCTTTCTTCGGTCGAGACCGGATGTAAGCAGCGCGATCACCCGTTCAAGAGACAGCCAAGCGTGCGGTGTACGCATCAGTCACGGCGTCGACGACTTCGGCGGGATCGGCCAGCCCTGAACATTCCAGAATCAACACAGTCCGATCCATGGTCGCGCACCAGCTGCGCGATGCCCCAGGACAGATCTTCTTTCGTATCGCAACAGACGCAGCCCCCGGCCAGATTCATGACCTGTTCGGCGAGCGTTCCCGCGCGAGGTCCGTCGATACTGACGGACCCCGCCTCGTTCATCAGCACGCCTGTCCGTCGGCCCTGTGCTTTCCAATACTCAAGTAATCGCATCAAGAGTGTGGTCTTGCCGGCACCAAGCGAGCCGCAGAGAATATAGAAGGGGGCAGGAGTGAAGGTCATACTCCGTCCTTCCTCCAACATAAGCTATTGTACCGGGCTAGGTCTAGCACATGAAGGGTACGGGTCTATGGAAAAATCTGCATGGAGGATACAGCGCATTGCTGCATCAAAAGATATGTTATCTCGTACGACTATGGTAAAAGAGATGGTGAATGTTGTCGACAGTAACCGGCTGACGCTGAGTTCCGACCGTTAACGATAGAATATTGTGAAGTCGAGATTCTAGACGGTGATCCTACGTGCTCGCGGAGCATCGTGAGTGCGAGGGGCGCATTGAGTCTGACGATCTTGGAGGACACATGATTATGTGGTGGCTGCTCGGTGGGGTAGCGGCGATAGCGGTGGGAGTCGTGTTGTACAAGGAATGGAGGCTGCGCCGTTGGTCATCGGCAGCGTCTCATAGTGTGATGACCAAAACGACTGACGGAGAGCCGCTCCAATTTCTCGTCAGATCAACACGCAAGACCGGAAGAGAGTTTCGACCGTAACGTGGCTACCTTTATGCAAGACAGTGGTGCTCGCCAATAGAGCGAAGGCTTATCCTCCCGCGAAGACCGGGCGAAATCCTGCATCGATGAGAATGCGGGCGACCGCGTCACGCTGATCCCCTTGAATCTCGATTCTCCCCTCTTTGACCGTTCCGCCTGCTCCGCAGGCTTTCTGCATCTGCTTGGCGAGGAGTTCTTTTTCTGCCAGGCCAATCCCGATAAACCCTGTGACCACCGTGACAGTCTTCCCACCACGGTGTGCCGTCTGACGAATGATGTCCACTCGCCCACGGTTCTTCTTGTGGGCGATGGATACCAGTTCACCCTGCTTGGAAACAGATCGCGCGGGTGAAGTCGGCGGCAGTTCAACCTGCTTTAGCGCAGCGAAGGGATTCGCCCACTTGGTCGGCCCACCATCGGTGGGAAGGCGTTTCTTGTCTTTCATGTGGCGTCGATTCCTGAGAAAGGCTACATCAAGGAAAAGTATTGAACAAGGTAACTCAGTAACTCAATGGCTGATCGCTATCTGATTGGAAACGTTCATAAAAAATGACAATCAACCACATTAGTTCACGCTACTCTATCGGATCATGACCCGTTACCGTGATAGCAATTCCTAGTCGGATCATCCGGTGGGGAGTTCTGCGCGCAGTTTGGACCCATAGGCCGTGGGATCCGCACATAGCCTTCGGCCGTACGATTCTTTTGGAAGATCTCAAGGTGAAGCTCGTGACAGGACCCTGAACAGCCAGTCGCTGTCGGCAGCGGATTGTGTAGTGCGACGGCTTTTCCTCCGATCGGGATAAAGCGAGGATAGGTAGTTGTGGTCGCGCCGAACGTGAGTTGTCCATGGTGGGATGATTGTTCAACCTGAGTGGTGAATGTCGGACGCTCCTGTTCCGGTCGCAACACCGTGGCCCAGGTCGGATCGTCGGGAGCATAGAGGAAGGCGTTGTTCCCACGATGGCAGTCAGTACATGGTGCGGTGCCAGGAGCAAACCCTTGAACCGGATCGCGAAGTGAGATCATTCGAACCTCGGCGGTCTCAGGGGTCCAGCTGGTCGCTGGCGAAGCGGGTCGTTACTCCAAAAACAAGCGTACCCCGTCGTGGCGCTTTGACAGATGACTTGGAATGATCCGCCATTCCTGCCCACTGCAATACAGGCACCCCTTCCTTGAGACGGCGCGTACGACCAGACGCTCGCGAATGAGGTCTCATCCACGGGAGTTTGATCCAGCGTGTTCGGCGTCAGGAGGATGGTGTGAAGGTTGCCGTGGCGTTCCCAGTCTGATGCTGCCGGCTTCCAATCTGGTGGAATGGGAACACCCTTTGCTCGGCACGACTCCAGGTAATTATTGTCGACGATGACGTTCGCGCTCGCGGCCTGAGTCGAAACGAGTGAGTGTGAATTTGCCTCTTCTTTCGGAGACTCGATGAGCGAGCAGCCCGCAAGAAGCAAGTAGACCAAAACGAAGGTTGAAGAGTCCAAAGATCTCAGCATCGTTCCAATCTGCCAGGCCAGGTTTCTCCGTGTCACCGATCAAGTCTCATCCAAACAGGGCGCCTGATTATACGCTGTAGGAGAGGATGTCAAGGGCCTGGTACAGGCTGGAGCACTCATCGATCTCGCCGCTTCTCTTATCTGGATGCCATGAAGGTCGATAGAGCCAAGAGAAAACGAACCGAGACCATGTTGTATTTTTCAATCACATCTGAAATGTAATCGCATAAGTTCTACCGAGGTTTGACCACCGGCAGTTCTCGTGAGATTTCTGCAACTTGCTGAATCCGTAACCGTTCGAGGCGCGAAGCCTCACACACATTGTCACGCATCTCATCCTCCATTTAGGGAAGCTGCGCTGCCGCATCTTTCATGTCGGCGTACTCGACCATGCGCGAGACTGCGTCGGCTTCGGTGACGCCTTTCTTCTTGATCTCTGCCGGTCGCGCGAGGTTGATCGGTTCCCCTGATGGAGGAAGATGATTGACAATTCTCACTACCTAGGATACTGCTCCGGTCAGAAACGGAGGGAAGAAGATTTTCCAGACAGTCTTGATGAAGCACGTTGTTTCACGTAGTGCTCAGTTTTCAGGAGATGGTCGTTTCCATGAAGCATCTTGAGCAAGAGACGAGTTTCGTCGGTGGTAGACCTCAATGGAGGCTGTGATGAAATCTGTCAGTTCTGAGTGCTCCACTGCAATTTGCAAAAAACGAGATCATGCAGGCAATGGATTCGTGACGCAGGTCATTCCGAAAAGGAAGCAACTGAAGAGGGCGGCATTCACAAATCCGTGAAGAAGGAGAGTGTTGATGAAAACGTTGGTCTTAGCCAATCAGAAGGGTGGCGTGGGGAAAACGGCAATTGCCTGCCAGCTTGGGTACTTTCTCGTCGAACTGCTCAAGAAGCGGGTCTTGATCATTGACTTAGACCATCAGGGAAATACCTCGAAAAACATCATCACCTCGAAACTGGCCACCATCTCGGCGGTCACGGCCAATCAGCTGTTGACCGATCCTGTCACCACCATTGAGGATGGGAAATTTGTCGTGATTCCATCCCATGTCGATCTGCTCAAACTCGAACGACGAGAAGAAGATCACAACCAGTTCGCGAACAATCTCAGACTGTTCCTCAACGAGATGGATGACCGATTTGATGTGGCCATCATTGATACGAACCCCAATCCCGATATTCGCGTGCTCGCGTCGCTCGTGGTGGGTGATTTCGTGCTGTCTCCCATTCAATTGAACCAAGAGGCCGTTGATGGAATTGCCGCGCTACGGGCGCAAGTGTTAAAGATACAAAGTACGCTGAATAAAGATCTCCGATTCATCGGCCTCCTTCCGAATCTGGTGGAGCCCACTCCATTTCAACGCGGCAATATGGAACAACTCAGTACAGCCTTTGCGTCGCTATTCATCCGATTGGACGATGGGCGTATGGCCGCCATTCCCTCACGCACGGCTGTGGCTGAAGCTCAGGCGATGGGGGCACCGATCTGGACCTTGCAGAAAACCAGTTCACGCGATGCGTGGATGCATCTCAAACCAATCTTTCAGAAAGTTGCTCATACGATGGGGGTTACAGAATGAAAAAACCAATGACTGCGACACTGGATCTCACGGCTCTTGATCGTACCGCTCCTGTGCCAACGCCAGATCCGATCGCCAAAGAACGGATCGTGACGGCTGAAGTCTTAGGGCGCCCGCTTCAAATCCAAGTCAAAGACATTGACGAAGATCCTGAGCAGCCACGCCGAGAGTTCGGTGCGGAGAGCATGGATGAACTGGAGAACAGTATCAGGCTGCACGGGGTTAAAACGCCCGTGTCGATCCGTCCACATCCCACCGAGCAGAAACGATGGATCTTGAATTTTGGCGCACGCCGACTCAGAGCCTCCAGGGCTGTCGGGAAAGCCACGATTCCCGCATTCGTCGATCGGTCGCATACCGACTACCAACAAGTCATCGAGAATTTGCAGCGGGAAGATCTGAAGCCGCGAGAGCTGGCGATCTTCATCAAGAGGAAGATGGATGAAGGGGAGAAGCAGGCTCAAATTGCCGAACTCCTTGGCGTGAATCGGTCCATGGTCACGAATCATTTAGCACTCATCGACCCACCGGCTTGCATTGATGAGATTTATACATCAGGGAAATGTTCATCAGCCAAGACGCTCTACGACTTGCGGAATCTGCATAAGGAGTTTCCTAAGGAGGTTGAGCGATGGTGTGCCACCGATCAGGAGATTACGCGTGCCACGGTGTCTGCGTTATCCGCCAAACTCAGGGGTCCACAAAAACAAAAAATTGCCTCTCCAAAAGTTGAGCAGGTGAGCGAGGAGCAAACGCTCAGTTCACCGATAACGATGCCGTCGTTGATCGTCATCTTTCAGGATCGATCGGGAACGGTGGACCTGCAGCATGCACCGCAGCAACCAAATCACCTGATCATCAATTTTGCGGATGGCAAGCAAGAAGAAGTGCCTGCTCGGCAATGTCAAATTGAGCAAATCATTTTCCAGTAACTCCCTATCGGTCATCCCCCTCTCCATCCTGGATGGGGAGGGGGATGACCTAAACCACTCCTCACATCGTAGTCGACCCCTTAGTTTCAAGGCTTCGGAATTTTCCTAATCGTTCCTGCTATCCAGCTGAATTTTCCCTCGAACATATGAGTCAGGCCGTGATGTTGTTGGACATGTCCAACAACCTCCATCGCGGCTTGGTTAGAGTTGTGTACGTCCTAGTGTGTCTTGATCTACTGAATCTCTTTGCACCATGCTGCACGATTAGGATAGAGGAGTCATCATCCACGTGATCTTGAAAATGGCAGAAGCTGTATGGGGTGGATGTGGCTATCGGCGAACAGCTGAAACGTGAGTCAAAATTAATCGAAGCTCTCACGGGATATGGCAGAGTGTCTGGACTGCCTGATGAGCTTGGCACGTTGCGCGAAAAATACGGATTGAGTCAGTAGTGAATTTGAGCTAACAGACGACACGTGTCGCCATTACCTTAATATGGATCAAGGTCGTCAGCGTTCGTCGATGATCGTGATCAAGAATTTAAATTTCAGAAATCTCTGATGTCACGAGTCAGAGCCAGACCTTAGAGATGCTTGAATCTTGAAACGATAAGGGTATTCACATCAGCAATCGCCGATCGGCCTCAGTTTTTCCACGCCCTTCAAGCTTGACTGTCGCATGGTTCCATGGAGGAGGCGCCTTGTTGGACATGTCCAACAAGTCGATTGGTCAGTTCTGATCACGCAAGGCCTCACGAACTTGGCCGGCGATGGTTTTAACCAAACGGGCTAAGTGGACATTGCTGCCATGAGCTTGAATCAGGGGAGCTTGAGATAATCGTCCTGAAGGTCATCATGTTGATGATAGGGCCTGCGTTGTGAGAGACGAGGAGAGGTATGTTCACCGACACTCAGGAGTGTACGCTGAGATAATGTGGGAACCGATCAACAAAACGGCGAGATGGTTCTCTATGGTGATGACGGCCTAGTGCTGTCTTGGAGGTATATGCGCGATGACATTTCGGTGATCTGAATAGTTCTCAAGTCGTATCGAGCCACCGTGTAAGGAATAGATGTCGAATCCATCTCTAGTTGACACTAGTTGGTTGACTAGCTGTTGTAAGAGCAGGTGCCTTCGATCTGCATCGTGCATTTTGTTAGGAGCTGAAATGAATGATTGAGCTAGGGGATTGCCAAATGGTTTTGATCAGACCATGCACTCATCATGAGCTTCGATTACTGTTCCTTCATGCTTCCGCTCCACTTGAGCCTTGACTGATACGCATTGGATCTGAGCCACGATGAGGTTGACACTATCTAACAGTCAAACATTGAACCATGATTCCGCAGTAGCCATGTGCTTAGGGGGAGGCGCTTGGCGTGTGGGGTGACGGTCGGACTGTCGGCGCCGGGACATTTGTGGCGTGAACAGAGGTCTGATTCGTCTCATTCGATTCGTGGAGATCCCACTCCAACTGCGCCGCAATCGGGAGCCCCTCGGAGAGCGTGCGAAGGCGCTGGAGGAACTCTGGCCGTTCCGCTGGAGGTACCGCGAATCGGACGCGCAGCTGTCGCGCAGCGGGGATCAGATCGGCCCCGACCAGAAAGACACGATCCGCACCGCTCGCAGTCGCCGTTCAAACCAGCACGACGGGAGCACGGTTTCCAGAAACCCCATCAACAGATTGTAGAGGACGCAGCCTGTGCGGAAGGCCGCATCGGTCGCGTCGAAGGACTGGAGGCAGAACGTATCGAGACTCAGGTCCTCCTTGAGTTCCTTGATACGGTTCTCACAGTCGGCCAGGCCGGCATACATGCGGGTGACCAATTCGGCGGCAAAGGGCACGGTGGTGAGGAACACCCGGTAGGTGTAGCAGGGACACTCGATCAACCGCCGCTCACTGGCGGCTGGCCGTTCCGTCAGTGTCTGACGCAGACAGACAAACCGGCGCGCCTGGCCCAGCCAGGCCGGGAGAGTCGCCATCACGTCCGCGACGGCGATGCCTCGCGTGACGGGCTGCCACTCCACATCTGGAATGCGGTGGATGACCAGCTTCCGTACCAGCGGGGTGAGCCGAGCCACAATGATGTAGGGGAGTTCGCGGGATTCCAAGGCGGTGAAAAACGCCGTCACACAGAAGCCGACATCGGCACGCACCAGTCCGATCCGATGCCACACCGGCAGCATCGTCAGCGCGTGCGCGAGCAACTCCCGCACGCTGTTGGCCGTCCCCGCATGGTCTGCCCGCAAGGTGGCCCATAAGAGTCGCCGGCGTTCGCTGAGCCAGGCGACCAGCGGATGATGGGAAGGCCGGCCGTGTTTGATCGGATTATGCCCAATGAGACTCCCCTCGTGTTCGCCATAGCGACAGAACACGGTGGAATCAAGATCCAGGGTATGGCCCAGCAGCGTCGGCCGCAGGCTCCTCAACGACAGCCGCATCAGGGCCTCCGACACTTCGGTCGTGTGGCGATAGGTGAACCGCCCGAAGAATCGCCGCACCGTATCGGGCGAGGGAAACCGCGGCAGCCTCAGCAGCCGGGGTAGCCGCAGATCGCGGCGATAGCGGGTCAGATGTTCAAACCGTTCTGCGCCCAGCGCCAGTCCGTACCACTAGGCCAGCAGGACGTCGACGACGGGAATCTGATGGGTGGAGGTCTTGGCCACCGGCGTCAGCACACTGGTGAGAGCGGTTGCGAAGATCCAGGAGTTCGACGTACAGCCGGAGTAGAATCACCCCAGCCCACACGGTGATCGGATGATCCGTAAACACAAAGCGGAGCTTCGGGTAGAGCGGTGACGCCGGAGCTGGACGAACGCGCATGCCAACCTCCTGTGTGACCAAGAGAATATGGCTGCCGATTCTACCTCAATTCAAATCAACTGCGGAATCCTGGCTCAATGCTGTATCGAGCAGATGTGGTTGAGGACCGACGGTTGTCTAGAGCATCTAGGTTCCATTGGCTGGGGAGGATCCCTGTCGAGGATCGCTCATATGTTTCAATCAGGATGGGTGCCTGGAGCGGATTAGTTGAAAGCCGACACCGCTGACGAGGACAACCGTGATGCGACCGAGTGATGCAAGCGTAGAGAGAGACGGAAGACGCTATCATCACACCAGCTAGCTATGATGAGAGTGTCTGGAGAACATTAGGTTGTGCTGCATGGCCAGAGCCTTTGAGATGAGCGACCATTTTACCTGACCACTCGTTTCATGAGGCGGGAGGCGTTACGGCCTCCCGCCATTTCTCGGCTCCTTTTTGCTGTCGTGGAACAAGCTATGGCACTGCGAGTTCGTAGACTCTACCATCAAAGCAATCGCCGCCATTGACGGGCTTTAAATACACTGTCTTAACAACTGGCCCCCACGGACTGCTCGGTTTACCTTGACCGCTGGTATCGTTCCGATACTGAATTCTGAATCGAGTAATCGGATTGCCAGCGGCGACCTCCTGAAGCGTGACGGTCTTCCAGATGTCCATCTCACCCGCTGACAATTTCTTGTTATCGAGCCCTTCTGTATGTTCCTTCTGGTCAGCCTCGTAGATTATTGAAACGACTTTGACGGCTGTGGATTTCTCGTTCGTCAGCTTGAAGTCCACCTTGCATTTCAAAGAGTCGGCACTGGCATTCGCTGCGACGCCGAAGGATACGACAAGTCCAACTGCCGCCATGACCAGACCGCGACACATTCGGCTATGTACGAAGTGATGGTGCCTAATATTTGGTTCAACGCTTGGTGCATATTGTTTTTTATATTTATTCATGGCTTTCTCCTTTGCGAGTGATGTGAATGAATGATACTCGGTCATAACCTGCGTTATGGCGTGCTGTGTCGCCTCAATCAAATTCGATCGTTCCGGATACGTCGAACGCTGAAGCCTTCACGGTGCGTCATCCAGGTTTAGAACCTACTCAGACTCTCCCTGGATGATGCTCTGCTGCTGAGTCTGTGCAACCTGCATGCTTGAGGCATGCAGGTTGGATAATCACGTTTGTTCACGGCATGATACGAATGGACTATTCCGCAGTACAGGTCCCGTGCGCGATCAAGTGTATCTTGTTCGATACATCTCCAGAACATTTCAGATACATGCCTCAGGGGGGAAGAAATGGCACAAGCGATGTCCTATGGGGAGTCCCCATTAGCTGGCGGTCAAGCAGGCACAGACGTTCTCGTGAAAAGTGCAAGAAAAATTTGACAGCAACTGTCTTTCGAGTCAAAGGTTGAAGTGAGCATTTGCGATGCATCTTCGAAAAATTGTCGCTGGTCATCCACTACTGCATGAATGGGCTGAGGCATTCGGCCGAAGGCATAGTTGGGGTTGGATTTTAAATGGTGGTTCCATACGCCGGTGAGCGTATGGTCGCTGTTCTTAGAGGTCAGTGGCATTTGAGCCTGAAGATGGTCAACGTTAGTTCGAGTTTGTCGATATCGTAGCCGCCATTTTTGGAAAGTTTGAGGTCTTTGAGAAAACGGCTGGTGGTTTTGAGGAGCAGCCTGGTCGTGTGGAAGAGTATCAGCCCACTGGCTCGGTTGTAGCTGACAGGTGAGAGGACGAGCGCAGGCTGATGTCGTTTCCCTACATCCCACCTCAGGAGTACGGCGCGGATGCCAGTGGGGCTACTGATACTGACTGTGCCACGTGCTTGAAGCAGGTGGTGTAGTGGATTGGTTCGGGTAAGGGGGGCTGATCGCCATCCAACTGGGTGTAGATAGCGAGTACCAGCCGTAACTTAGAAGAACGATACGCTCTGTGGAGATGGAACGCCCGCGTACGACCTATCTGCTTTGGACCATCGGCAGTTCGCGCGATCCTTCTGCCGCTTGCTGAATCCGCTGGCGTTCGAGGCGTGAGGCTTCAAAGACGTTGTGGAGCATATCATCAGCCACCTGGGTCAGCTGCGCGGCGGCATCTTTCATGTCGGCGTGCTCGACCAAGCGTGAGAGGACTTCAGCTTTAGTCGCGCCTTTCTTCTGGCCCATGAAGGGCTTGAGGAGGAGATAGGCCACGTCTCGTACTGCCATATGCCGCAAGAAGCGGCGGAGGAGTTGAAAGGTTTGGAGGGGGTAGTGGAGAAGTTTATAGCCAAAAAGCCTTTTAATTCCGGCCTGGCGCACGAGGTTGATCGTTTCTCCTGAGAGACAGGTCGGATCGATCTCTGAACATTTAAAATATTTGTACCAATCCGTGTTTTCGTTCACCAACCCGCGCTTCACATATTCCTGCCACAAGGGGGTGCCTCGATAGACACAGAGCCGATTGAACCCAAACGTATCGAGCGGAAGCTTCGACGCGAAGTCGAAGGTGGCGTTCATATCCTCAATCGTCTCGTCCGGGTTGCCCACCGTGAAGAATCCGTGCACGATCGTTATCCCGGCCTTCTTCGCATTCTTGACCGCGGTCGTCACTTGATCCAGCGTCTGTTCCTTCTTTAAGCGATCGAGAATCCTTTGACTGCCGCTCTCGATGCCGAACATCATGGCCTGGCAATTGGCCTTGGCCATGGCGGGGAAGAGATGTTGGGCGACGGAATCCACGCGTCCTTCGATGCCCCATCGGATCGTGAGCTTTTCATCCATAATGCCCTTGCAAATCGCTTCGATCCGCTTGGGCTGTAGCAGGAAATGATCGTCGACAAACCCGACGGACTTATAGCCAAGCCCTTCGAGATACTTCATCTCCGCGACAACATGCTGTGGGCTGCGGGCTCGCCACTTCCCTTCGTTGAAGATCGGGATGTCGCAGAAGATACAGGGCCAGGGGCACCCACGAGAGGTCTGCATCGTCGTGAACCGGTCCATCGAGAGCACGACCGGGACGTCCAGCGGCATGGACTCGACATAGTCGAGTTGCAGGCTCTCTCGGTCAGGAAATGGCCACTGATCGAGCTGCCGTTCCATGGCGCGGTTTGGATTTTGGATGACCTGCCCATCCTTCATCCAGGTTAAGCTTGCGACATCTTGCGGGTTCTCGAAATTTGCCAGCAGATCGAGCAGCAGTTGCTCGCCGTCGCCTCGACAGACAAAGTCGACTTCAGGACATTGCAACTTCACCGAGCGGGGCATTCAGGCTGGCGAACACGCCGCCGAACGCGAGCTTTACTTTCTGATTGGTCGCACGAATCTCCCGCGCGAGCATCTTGGCATAGGGATAGCTGGTGGTACTCAGAAAACTGAGGCCGACGAGCGCTGGTTGCTCTTGATTGATCCGGTCGATGATGACCTGGTTCGGGGTGTCGGGGTTGGCCTGATCGAACATCACACATTCGTGCCCCGCCTGCTTGATGACGGACGCCAGCGACATGATGCCGATGGGAGGAAACCCCATCACACGAACATTGCCGTTGGCGGCGCGTGTTTTAGCAGGAAGTGCGTAGAACTGTGGATCGCGAACGTGGATGAGAAAGACTCGCAGACAGACTCCTTGATTCGATTTCGATCAAAAGCGGAGTGAATATTGACGGAGTGAGTGAAAGAAACTAGGAAAGTATCCGAGCTGACTAAGCCGATGGATGCAACGTACCATGTGTAAATTTCTGTGTCAACGACGCAGTGGCCGAAGTAGATAGCACATCATCTGTCGGTTTTTGTAGCACGTGATCTGTCGGTTTAGGGTGGTCCTCAAGGAGGGCCACGATGACACGGGCAACGGGTGTTACAGGAGGTGCGACAGATGCGGTTTGAGGAGCTCTATGAGCGGCGACAACGACGGACACTCACGATGGCGGAGGCCGAGGAGATGCTCGGGGTGACGGAGCGGACCTTTCGCCGGTGGAGTGGCCGGTATGACGCGGAGGGAGCCGAGGGGTTGCAGGATCGGCGGATCGGTCGAGCGTCGGCCCGGGCAGTGCCGGTGGATGAGGTGCTGCGCGATGCGTGACGCTCTATGAGACCCACTATACCGGCTGGACCGTCAAGCACTTCCACGAGCGCTGGCAGGCGGAGCATGGCGGGACACGCTCCTATACCTGGACCAAGAAGACCCTACAGGCCACGGGACACGTGGCCCGGGCCCCTCGGCGCGGGGCGCATCGGAAGAAGCGGCCCCGCAAACCCTTACCCGGCATGATGCTCCACCAAGATGGCTCCACGCATGAGTGGGTGCCCGGCTGTCAGTGGGATCTGATTGTGACGCTGGATGATGCGACCAGCGAGACTCTACTCCGCCTTCTTTGTCGAGGAAGAAGGCACGCATGAGCAGCTTCCACGGCCTGCGGGAGGTGATCGAGACGCAGGGGCTCTTCAGTTCCCTCTATACGGATCGTGGCTCCCATTACTGGTACACCGCAGGAGGCCGGGGGCAAGGTGGACAAGACTCAGCTCACGCAGGTCCACCGGGCCTTACAGCAACTCGGGATTACGCTCATTCCCGCCTATTCCCCGGAAGCGCGGGGCCGATCCGAACGCGCCTTCCGCACGCTGCAGGATCGGATGCCCAAAGAACTGGCGCTGGCCGGGATCACCGAGATGGCGGCAGCCAACCGGTATCTGACCGAGCACTTCCTCCCGCGCCTACAATCCAGCGGTTTACGGTGCCGGCAGCGGAGCCGGGCACCGCCTTCATCCCGTGGGTGGGCCCATCCCTCGCCGAGATCCTCTGTGTGCAGGAGGAGCGGGTCGTGGCGAAGGACAACACCGTGCGATATCAGGGCCTGAGCCTGCAGATCCCACAGGATCCGCCACCGGTTCCATTATGTGAAAGTCACGGTCCGGGTCCACGAGTATCCGGATGGCACCGCTGGCCGTGTTCCATGGCCCCCGGTGTCTGGCGCGCTATCACGCGGAGGGCCAGCTGATCAAGTCCAAGGCCAATATCCAGCCGTCGGAAGGACTCGACCGCTCGGTCGACGCGACCGGCCGATCGTCGATCCTAGGCCAATGTGTGCGCGACAGATATTTCGGCGCGCGGCTGAAAAATGCGGAAGAGAAGAACCGGACAGATCCTGGGCTACATACACCGGACAACTTAACTTGCTATCCCAGCGGAGAGTATGTGGTTGCTAGGAGGCTGGCTTCGGGGAACTGGTGCTTTCCAAAAGAGCACCTCGCTTGGCTCGAAAGAACGTTTGGAGGAGTTCACGGCTCTCCTGTTCGAGCAAGCCTCCCATCACCTGCACTCGGTGGTTGAGCCGGCGCTCGGCTGGAATATCAAAGATCGATCCGCACGCACCGGCTTTGGGATCCCAGGCTCCAAACACAAGCCGCGCAATGCGAGATTGCACGATCGCTCCGGCACACATGGGGCAGGGCTCCAGCGTGACATAGAGTGTCGTTTCAGTGAGTCTCCACGTTCGGAGCTGTTCGGCCGCTTTACGGATCACGACCATCTCCGCGTGAGCCGTGGGATCCTGTGAAATCTCTCGGTAGTTGTGACCCGCCGCGATCACTTCGTGGTTGTGCACCAGGACTGCGCCGATTGGGACTTCGCCTACGTGAGGGGCCAGAGCTGCCTGTTGGAGCGCCTGCTCCATGAAGTGGAAATCGTGTGGTTCTGGCTGCATCGAGGGGGATGTCGTGGAGTCCTTGATGGTCACAGTGCATGCTAGCATAGGAGCTGGAGAGAGGGACAGGAGGGAGGCAGGAGAATCGCGAGCTGGAGACGACCCGTAGTATTTAGATGGGCCGATGGGTCGACCTAGGGGATTCGCGTTGATCGCCCGTTTCGAGGCCAGCTGATCTTTCATCTCTTCTAGCTCGCCTTCTCGCTGAAACAACTGATCTCGTAGCCTCTGCCAGTTCAGTCATGCGGCGCTGCAGTTCTTCTCGGGTTTGGGCGAGTAGTTTCGCTCGTTCACTGAGCTGCTGTTGGAGCGCCGCCAGCTGAGAGCTCGTTTCCTCCGCTTGCAACTGCAGCTGAGCCAACTTCTCCATGTCTTCGGTCATGTGGGTGGAGGAGTTCCATCCAAAAAACACCAGGATGATCAGGACCACCAAGATGACCGTTCCCAACGCCCACCCGAATGATGTGGCCGGTGGGGATGACGGCGGGAAGAGATGATTCATCCATTCACCCGGCTGAAGGCTTGGTTGAGAGGGTGATTGGGTTTCTGACTCAGTGGCAGGGGGCGACACACGGGACGACAGAATCTTGCCTTTTAAGCCTCGAGGAGGAGGCGTGATGGTGAGTCCGAACGGTAACGTCACCGCCACCGACTGATACTCTTTCAGCGTCGCGTGACAGGAGATGCATCCTGAAAGCAGATGGGCCTCCAAAGTCCGTCGCTCAACCCGCTCGAGCGCTCCGGCGGCGTATATGGGGACAGCGGCTTCTAGCTGGTCATGTGTCATACCGCTTCATCCTGTGCCCAATATGAGTGCAATGCCTCGCGTAGGTGCGCCATGCCGAGCACGATGGAGGTCTTCACCTCCTCGACCGGCTGATTGAGCCGCGCCGCGATCTCTGTATCGGGTAGGCCCTCATAGTAGGCCAGCTCAACTGCTTGTTGTTGTCTCTGCGGCAAAGTTGCCCAGGCTTCTCTGATCAGGTGTCGTACTGCTTGGTCGGTCTGTGCATCAAACGGATCGCTATGGCGGTCGTCGAATTGGCTCGTCCGGGCATCATCGATGGACGGGCTGATTTGGCGTGGAGTACGAGGGCCGCGTGTCCGCAATCGGTCGATAGCCCGGCTGCGTGTCAGTGTAATGAGCCAAGCAATGGGGGTGCCTCGACCGACATCATAGCGAACGACCTTTCTCCAGACGTCGAGGTAGATCTCCTGGAGGACATCCGCGGCTTCTTCGCGGTTGCCGAGAATGCGCAATGCCAGACTGAATAAGACGGTACTGGATTGATCGTAGAGTTGGCTCAGGGCATGGTGCTCGCCTTTGGCGACTCGGGCCACGAGTTTCGGATCAATCGTCGAGGCGGCGAACTGAGAAGCTGTGTCCATAGAACGTGGCTTGTGGAGATCGAGGTGATGATCCGTGAACCGGTCCACACTATAGCATCCTCAATTCGCGCTACGAAGAAATCGCGCAAAAAGATGCGGAGGTCGCTCGACGACAGAAAACAAAAATACTATTGCTTTCCGATTGTGGTTGAGTCGCTGGGTGGTATGAAGTGGAGTGTGGGTCGGCGAGAGTAAGTCAACCGATTCGGAGAGGACTGCTGTGGTGAGACGTTGGAGCAGCGGTCGCATGGATATGTGCCAGGGATTGAGCGTGCAGGTGCCCAGATAGAGAGGTCCTGCACGGACGATCAGCACGATATCGTCGCTCTTCATAGACGACAGATACTGCCGACAATACGCGAGTCGATCGAGACGAATCTGTTGTCGCGCCACATACCCTTCGAGAGCATGGAGTGGTGCTCGCTCCATCATCTCGATGGTCATGCACGTGCGCAGGATGTGGCGAACAATGCGCTTGATGCCCGGCACACTCGCGAGCAAATTCACGAGCCGCAGGGCGAGCGATCTTCCCGGTCCTAACCCCCATGTGGATGCTCGAACCCATAGGGAATTTCCCGTCGGCCCGCTCTGTGGGCCTGTATAGAGGCAAAGGGCCATACGCTGCTTGTTGCGCAAGAGATACTCTACTCGGCCGACGGCCTGTCGGATATCCACCTCTTCAAAGGAGCCGAGAGTCGCGTCCCCTCGCAGGAAAAGCCGATGGCCTTCGATCCGGTGAATCCGATGGCAGATAAACTGGTGATCCTTTCGGTACACGACGACATCGCCGACCCGAAGATTGTCCGCCTGCTCAATCTCGAGCTCATCGCCTATCTGGAGCGTTGGGGTCATGCTCTCGGAACTCACGAGAGGCGTGATAACTTTCCATAGCGCCGACCCGTGAACCGACTCAGGGAGCTGGTTGGCCGAGAAGCGTGTTGAGGCGGTCGATGGGCTGAGGAGTCGAGCGATCATAGGTGGGGCCTCGATGGTCGTATCAGTCGCCTGAGTACTCGCCCACTCAGGAGCAGTACGGCTTCTGTCAGGTGATACCAGCGCGATAATCTCATTCTCCCTGGCATGGTTTGTCCCACCAAACCGTACCGGTAGGACAGAAACGTTGTGGAGGGATAGAGGCGTTGTATCAACCAAGCCAGCTTCTTCGTGCCCGGTTGCGTCAGGAACAATAGAAGATGGCCCACTTCTGGAAGCGGGTCCGGAGTCACCAGTTTTCTGAGAAGCCAAGCGAGCATCAGCGCACTCCTGCTCGTCGGAGCCAACGAGGCCAGGACGGTATCAGGAATGGCGACTGTGGGAACGGTTTCCCGCACATGATGCAAGCCATGATACAGGGGTACCTGCAGCATGGCCTGCTTGGTTCGTACGACGACCGCAGGCCATGCAGGCGCTTCTTTTTCGATCAGCAGTTTCATGTCCTGGACGAATGCCGCAGATAGCGCTCCTCGGTGAACCACGGCATAGGCCGTGAGGTGGATCACCAGATCGGCTGTGTCGAGGCACGAAATAGTGGTGCCGCCGACACGTCGTGTGGGCGCCCGCTTCCAGAGCTCGTCCAGTCCTTGCTCATCGAGATACCAGATGGTCGTGATCAGGTCGAGCGCAAGGCCTCGCTCGGAGGACGCATAGGAAGGATTGCCGTCGATTTGCTGAGTGAAGCCGAGGGAACGAAGCAGACGATCGATGGTGGGTACATCCGATTCACGCACCAACAAGTCCACGTCTGAAATGGGCCGCGCTCCCTGCACGCCATAGAGGCGCGAAATAACATCCGCACCCTTCAGCACAATGAAGGCGATCTTGTGTTGATGAAACTGCTGCGCGATCAGCGTGAATTCATCAAGGATCGCTCGGTTTCTGACACCGACCCGAGTATAGGCCTCAAGCAGGTCGTCGAGGGTTGAGGAGGGCATGGGTGCGGTGCTCCAGATTCGCCCATTCTCTATAGTGAGGCAGACAGGTGCTCATCTCACCCGTTTCAAGCCACGCATCGCTGCGTCCCTGGCGGCAATACGGGCGAACATCGCACATCGGACATTCATACCGATGGGTTGGCTGCGCCTCGTCAACCGTCCGCTTGAGGACCTCCCATCCCTCGGTCACGCTCCCGGTTCTCAGATTGTACCGAGGAATCGGGAACGCGGTGCAGAGATTCATTTCCCCATAGGGGGTAATGGCGAAGCGGTTTCGACCGCAGGCACATTCGATGAAATCTTCAGTGGAGGCACAGCTCTCTTCAAGTGGTGTCGAGCCCCAGCCTGTAAGCATGTCCCGGTCGATATGGATTTTCGCCTCCGGCGTCAGACGATATCTGAGAGGCGTCAAGTCACCGGTGACGGTCGGGGTGAGGTCGAGACTATATTGGAACTTGAACCCTAGCTCTTCTGTGAGGGACCGGCAACGGTGGACCTCGTCGAAATTGATCGAGGTCACCGGCATGCGAACGATCACGGGAACATTCGTTTCGGCCAGCAGTGTGAGTCCACGAAGGAATGCTGCGTGCGATCCTGGTACAGCGGTCATTCGTTCATAGGTCGCTGCCGTGGCTCCGTAGATGGAGACGCAGACCTGTTCGACGGCGATGTCTTGCAGGACGGAGACAAAGGAGGAGGTCACTCGCGTGGCGTTCGTGAGCACACGTACCAAAAAACCGCAGCGACATGCGTAACGGAGGATTGCATCGATATCCGGTCGAATGACGGGTTCGCCTCCCGTGAAGGTGATGGTCAGGATGCCGAATGCCGCGAGCTGATCCAGTAGTTGGAAAACCTCTGCGGTGTCGAGTTCTTGCGGGAGGGCGCGATGGGTGGGGTTGAAGCAATGGACGCAGCGGAGATTGCAGCCATAGGTCAACTCAAAGGTCACACTGTCTGGCTGGCGCTGATGTCTGGCTTTCGATGAGAGCTCAGCCACGAATGTGTCGGAATCAATCTGTTTCATCGGGAAATCTGAGTGAGAGTCGATGAATGATCACACACGAACTCAACCACATCGGGTTGGTTGAGAAACGACAGACCATGACAGGGAATGTGCCTCGTGAGCGAGGCCAGGAACTCGAGCATGGCCTCCAAGCCGGTACGGTCCCAATGAGGGAGAAAGGCTTGCTGCAATACGCATGTGATGGCGCTGGATGATTTCATGGGGGTGAGGCAGTGCCGTTCTTGTCCATGACTGATACCGAACAGCGCGGTGATCGGTGCGGAAGCGTTCTCGGCATATTGCCCGGATCCGACCCAAGGAGTTCCATGCAGCAAGAAGGCGGGACCATGCCGTCGCAGGATCACCCGTTCGTCGCTGAGGATGGCCGCACCGTGGTGCGCAAACAGCTCCGCGAGAGTCGACTTTCCGGTTCCGGAAGCCCCAGTGAAGACATACCCCTGTTCGTTCAAGACCAAGCCCGCCGCGTGCAAGAGTAATCCGCCGTCGCGCGACAAGCGCGACAACAGGCAGACCTCAATGAGCGGATTGAAGAGTTGCATGGGGCTCCATCCCACTTGGCCGTCTTCCAGACCAGGGAGCATCCATGCCTGGACTGTTCGGTAGTCATCTGCAATATGTGCACGAACCCGTGGTTGAAGCATCTTGGGATCAAGGCATTCGAACAGCAGCCCCGTGTCTGATTCAAGAAGTCTCCAGCAGCCATGGGCAGAATCGAAGAGGAGTTTCCCTGGCGGAGGATCCGGGAGCGGGGAGACGACCGTCACGTCGACCCGAATATCCGGGGATGGAGTCGAAGGAACGAGAAAACCATCGAACGGGCGAAGTGGCCAGGTAAGGCGAGGATGATTGTCCGGCTCATCAATCTGCACCGTGTATCCACCGATCCGAACCGTCAGATCCATAGTGCTCCTACGACGCGCGGGGACCAGAGTCGTGACAGACGGCTCCCATATAGGTGGCGGGTAACGACGGAGCGCTTACAGCCGGTGGGACTCGCTCCAGGATACATGCTGCATCCGGTCGGAGGGCGGCAGCCCACGTTGCCTCCAGCGGAGATGACCATGGTTGCCAGGCTACAGGTGGCCAGGATGGCTTGTTCCTGGTCTAACACGACTTCGTACAGCTGCGGTGGACTATAGGGTTTCTTCTCATGCATGACGTAATACCTCCAGCAGGACAAACGAATGTGATTTCAGATGCAACGTCATCTCGTGTTCACCGCCATGAAGCATTCTCAGGTGCGCTCTGGCCTGGCGGACCGATCGTCTCATCGAGATACCCGAAGCGGATGGATCAATCTCTGGTTTGTCGCGAGTTCGGCGCGAGCCACTGCCACGTCACAATTGTAGGGAATCGGTGCGTCAGGACTTCCACACTCTCGATGGGCTTCTGTCGGCTTCTTGTCGCAGAACGACTGGAGCTCGCAGGTTCGACAGGGAACATCGCTGGTGTAGCGCAGGGAGGCAATATCTTGAAAGAGCCGTTCGATCGCGTCTCGCAGGGAATATGTCCGCAGTGAATAACGTCGTTCATATTGCAATGTGCAGGTGCCGAGTTCTCCACGAGCGTTAATGTGAATGGTGTTTGTGCCGCAGCCACAGCGGTACAGACGGTCTGCCGGCTGTTGTAAGAGTTCTGCAGCCGTCCGGCACTCTTCTTCCGAAGGAGTCCCTCCCATCATATCCAGTTGCAGTGTGGCGACGTCGGCGGGCGCCATTCGGTAGGATAGGGAGGACAGATCGCCGTCGAGACGGGGTGAGAGGGTGGTGGTCACACTGAATGGTTGTCCGAAGGATTCGACAAAACACTTAATCGCTGGTAACTGCTGTCGATTCCAATTCATGCCTTTGGTCTTGAGCGTAAAGGGGAGATCAGCTTGCCGGAGGAGTTCCAACCCTCGCCGAAAGGCCCGAAATGAGCCGGGCACCTGAGTGAACCAGTCGAAAGAGGATTCGTCGACGGCATGGCAGGAAATGTCGATGGTAAACGGCGGCTGAGCCTGGAGTCGTGTCACGACCGCGTCGGTGAACAGGGTGCCGTTGGTATAGAGCTGGAGCAGAAAGCCTTGGCGATAGGCATGCTCATAGATGTCCCAGAAGCGAGGATGCTGAAAGACTTCTCCTCCCGTCAGGTTTAGCCAGAGAATGCCTATTTCGGCCATGTCGTCGATCACTCGAATGATCTCAGAAAAGGACAGCTCTTGGGCGATCCAGTCTCGGTGGTTATAGGGATCCGTATAGCAGTGGCGGCAGTGGAGGTTACAGCGATAGGTCAACTCGAGTTGTGCGTTCGTGACGTGATGGACGCCCGTTGCCTGCACATGCACGCGCCGGCTGAATTCGCCATAGGCCAGAGTGGGAAGTGTTCGCGCGTTACGCATGCGTCACACTCGGGGGAAGGAGACTCGCCGTTGCCGCGTCTTTCCATCGGCAGCCAAACGACGGCAGGTAGTCGTAGAATCCTTCCTGGAACGACCCTTTCAGTAGATCGTAGCCTTGAGCGCGATTGCCTGAGCACAGTTGGAGAACACCGTAGGCGTCGATGTGAAAGCGTCGCATCCCGCTGCGGCAGGGACTTGTGTCCGGTCGTCGGCGGTGGCAGGCCTCACTCCAGAGCTGAGCGTCTTGCCGATGGAGTTCGTCGAGGGCCTCCGGTTGAAGGGCGAACTGAAAGGGAGTGCCGGATCCATCGAGCGCGGGGCGAATCTCCTCACCGAGTTTGTACCTTACCGAACCGATTATTTCCACATAGCGTTTGATGGGGAGGAGCTCGTGTTGGTTCAGCGTCATGGCTGTCGACTTGAGAGTGAGCGGGAGGCTTCGCTCAAGGAGCAAGGCAATGGCCTGTTGGCATCGGTGGAATGAGCCTCGCCCCAGCGTCACCTGTTCGAACGTGGTTTCCGTCAGTCCGTGCATGCTGATTTCGATTCGATGGGGCGGATGGGCTGCCAAACGGTCGGCGATTGACTCAGTGATCAAGGTTCCGTTGGTAAACAGGGTGACCAGAAATCCGAGATTGATCGCCCGTTCATAGATCTGGAAAAAGTCGGGCCGTGCAAGAGGCTCACCTCCGGTCAAGCACAGTTCAAGGCAGCCTGCCTCGGCGATGTCATCCATGATGCGGAGCAGATCGACAGTCGGCAGTTCTTGGCGGATCCGTTCCGGTTCATTGAAGCAGTCCGTGTAGCACATCACACAGTGAAGATTACAACGGCACGTGACTTCCCATTGGCAGGCGAGAGGGAAGCGGTCCGGCAGGTGATCCAGCTTACGTCGCTGAACCATCGTGAATGGACACCTCCTGAATCGCTCGAATCGAAAGCAAATCTGTGAATAAGGTTTCGGCGTCTCGATGCAGTTGCTCCGCCGTCACATCGTATTCTTGGCCGATTGTTTCTTCGATGGATGTCACCGAGCGTGTCCCGTCGAGCAGGGACCAGAACGCGGCGCCCGTCTCGTTCAAGACGTAAATACTGTTGGCCTCGACCAGGTTGCGACGGATCGGAACCAGAATGCACTCGCCTGCGACTTGTCGTTGCACAAAGTCGGGGTTTTTTGAGTAGATGGCGGAGACAGGCATCAGCGGGAGGATACCAAATCTATCTCGTGCCTTCCAGGGGTTTTCTTCACGATCTGCTCACAGACGGGAAACGATATCACCGGACGATATGGCTTGAAGAGGGCCAGCTCACAACGACGAAACCGCTGGGCCAGTTGAGGGCATGAACGGTTGCACCGGCTTCGACGACCTCTGAACGGAGCTCCTCTTCTGTGGCGAAGAGATGTAAGAAGTGGCCTTGGGCGCAGGTATCACCCGGTTGGTAATTCTTGTTGGCTCCCGGTAATTTCATGCCGTACTGAGCGAGAGCGATCGTCCAGCGTTGGGTCATCGTCTCGGGTTCCCGGACAACCATGAAGTTCAAGATGGCTCGCCCCTGGGGTGTGAGGAAACCGCGCAGACTGCGGAGCCAGGCCTGTCGTGCCGATCGGCCGGGGATTGCGCTGTACATAACGCTTGGCAACAGGATGTAGTCGACACTGGCGGCCGTCACAGGAATAGCTAGAAAACTGCCCTGGATAAACCACACCCGTGCCCCACGTGCATTCGCCTGCTGGACGGCCCAGTGCAGGGCATCAAAATGCAGTTCGAGGCCTACGACACGATGGCCGTGTTGGGCAATTCCAATGGATTCTCGCCCCACACCGGTTCCTAGAACTAAGACCGTTCCAGGGCTGCTCATATGATGAGTCAGCACGTCCTTCTCCCACGGTTCGAGTGCCCAGATGGGTGAGTACTCAGGGTATTGAGACGGGGCATGGTGATAGGTGTGTCCGTAATGAGCTTGCAGCAATCGAGTTAACTCTTCGGGGGACGCAATTGCGGGCAGGACGCCGGTCAGAAGCTGCTGAATGCGAAACAGAAAGGTAATAATGCGGGTGCTGATGCTGTCGAAGATTCTGATACAGAGAATTAGGATGTGCACATCTTATTCTCGATGATGACCAAGGTAAGGAGCAAGAAGAGCCGCCGCCTCTGTTGCTCCGGTGGGTGGGGGAGGGATGGTCTGAGGAGGAGGCATTTCGCAGACCTCCCTCAGTGCCTGGTCCCACTGGCCTGTCATGAAGTCGTCCATGGAAAGCTCAATGCCTCGTCCATACCGATGCAGATACTCCACCAGCGATTGTTCGTCGGCGAAGTTGTATCGGCGTACGTACACCACAGGAGTTTGTAATGCTACGGCCTCCACGATGGTGCCGTAGCCTGGTTTTGTTACGATGATATCAACCGAGGCCATCAACGCTTTAAACGAAAAGGGGAGGGATTTGGTGGCAATGACTCGTGTGCTGTCCTGAAGAACTGGGCCGTCGAATAGGAATCGGTAGCCCGAGAGTGATTCCAGTGTTTCAAAGGGGACTGATGTCAGCTGTATGCCACCGAATCCGACAAGTACGGTTCGTTCTCCTGGGCTTAGCGCTAAGAGGGTGATCAATTGTTCACGTGCCGAAGATGCCGGCTCGGCGATCGGTCCGATATCGATGACACGTTGGAAGCTCTCCATTTTGGGAGCTGGGGCAATTCGTAACGCGAGGTCAGCCTGAACATAGGCCTGTCGAATCGACTGCAAGATTGCCTGGCGATCGATCGATGGAGGAGCCGTATACTCGGAGAGAACAAGGTCCCAGGTCAAACTGACGAGCGCGATGGTAGGAATTGCAGCCGCCTTTCCCGCCGCCAAGGCCAAATAAGGAGTATCGGCCAGGACGACATTCGGGGCGGCGATTCTCATCGCGTCGATTTCCGTCTGAAGCCGTTCCTCCCAAGAACTGTGAAACCGGTTGTGCTCACGCCAGGTCGCCTCCACGTCGATCGTCATGGGTCCGTTTTGGACGCAACCGATATCCTGCTGAACCACGCTGACTTCCCATGGAATCGTCAGACGGTCTTTGAAAAATGCAGCTGGGACGGTGGTGCGTAGAAGGGCACGAAGGTTGGGAACCAGACGGCCCAACGCGTTCAGCACCGGCACGACTTGCGCGGCGTGACCAAATCCATGTCCTGAGATGGCAGCCCAGATTAGCGGCATAGGCAGGAGCGTGTGAGAATCACGAGTGAACGATAGAGCAGGAGGAGTCTACCTCAACTAGTAGAATGATCCGATTCCATTGGAGCGATATTGTATGTCAACTCAAGATCGAACTCTTCAACCAATTCATTGAATGCGCCCGCTCCCATATCAGAGCGCACTTCCGCCATGACGAGGTCGATGGCCGGGGCAGCGTGTTGACCATATTGCGTGACGGCTGATTCAATTCGCTTTCTGGCATTGTCGAGGTTCACGGAGAGACTCCTTCCATCGATACGAGTAGAGGCGCATTTATCTATAGGGACCGTAGCAACTCCTGCATCTCGGGCACAAGGTCCTTGCCGCCGTTGGATCGTCCAGAATGTACCGCCTCGATACCAGCAGTCAGAACAGGCTTGGCCTCGGCATTCCTGCCCAGTCGGATTAACGCACGGCCTAGAGCCAGGTGAGAGGCCACATGGGTCGGGTCCAATTGTGTGGCGACTGTCAGATGCTCGACCGCTTCTTCGAGGCTGCCGTTTTCCTGAAGGATCTTATTGCCGAGCCCATAGCGGCCGAGAAATCCCTTGGGATTCTTGGCGACCATCTGACGAAACGCATCAATGTCCATGGATCATGGTTCCAGTGATCGAGCGGTACTATACCACTGGAATGGCAGGATCGGCCAGATGAGAACGTTGGTTGGAGGGAACGATCCAGTCTTGCTACGGTGTCGTGACCGGAACAAGAGCACGGGTGGGGTGTGTGGTTGCGGGTCTTTTGGCTTTCACAGTCACCGTGCGAATGCCAGTGTCCGGGAGCGGGGCGCTGCTAGCCATATAGAGATTGGTGTCTCGAACGAGCTGTTGAGTCAGGTCCGCGAGGCAGGCTTCCGTCACGTGTCCCTTGAGCTCGTCGATCATGACCGGTGTGGCGCCGAACAGTTTGTAATAGACCGTGCCGGATGAGCGGCCCTCGTAGCGTGTGACTTGGCCGTCCCAACGTTCGAGCTCCAGGGCGACTGTTGCGGCATACCCATATTCAAGGTCAATGAAGGGCGAGAGGAGAAACATGGATCCTCCGATGACGATGCCTTTGAATGCCGAGAGCCAGGAGTGAGGCTCGATGGTTTCCTCGACGGTAATGCGCGCTGAGACGGTCTTGTCTCCGAGCGAATCAGACTTTTCTCCCAGCGGCGTCAATGTCGAAAACAGACTGGTCTCCTGGACGCTGCTTAAGATTCGCCGCTCGAGGTCGACAGAGGGATATTGCGAGGACCCGTTTCTTGAGAGGTGAAACGAGTTGGTCACGAGTGGGACGCGTTCATCATTGGGGAGTGAGTGCGTCGTGGCCTCTTTGGGAGCGGCAGAGGCTGGTTTGACGTCGATCCATCTGGTGCATCCCGTTATGCTGCACAGCACGAACCCAGCAAGACTCAGGACCGACCATCGGAATATGTTCATTGTCATGATCGCCGTCTCCTCAGAAAAAGAATGAAAACCCCGCAAAGGGGAGGCTCGCGTTCAGACCAAGATTCGGAAAGGCTGTACCGGCATTAGAAATGTGATGGAAGCGGTAACCGACATTGATGGCGGCCTGCGGCGTGATGAACCATGACACACCCACGCCACCTGACAAGCATGAAATTGAATTCGATTGGCTTGTTCTCGAACCCGTCCCCCAAGATCGGTCCAGAACGGTCCGCCGGTGAATTCCGCATAGGGGCGCAGCCGACCCAAGGCGACAAAGGTATACTTGATTCTCGGCGTGAACCCGATGCCATGTGTCAGCAATGGTTCTCGGAACTCCAGGTAGACCATCTCTGCGCCGAGCGAGACTTGTCCCCGGTACCAGCCGTCACCCACTGGATCGGTCAGGGTGATCATCCAGGATGGCATCAGCGCCGGTCCATGTTGTTGAGTTTTATGCAGGTAGGTGAGGCGATGCGAGAGCATGTAGCCAGCGGTGAGCCCGACTTCCTGCGTACCGACCGTGATCGTGGGGGAGACATCTCCAGCGTGGGCGAAGGACGCCGTCATTATCGTTCCGAATACCAGGGCTGTGAACCGTCGAACGAGCGAAGCCATATGATCTCCAGGTCAATATCTTGTCGGCTTATGCGAGATGGAACTTGATCAACAGGTGTTCAGGCGTGCTGCCTCAAAGATAGCAGAGGATTGAGTTCTGTCTGGAACTGCGCGGAGTTCGCTCTCTGCTGGGAGTTGAAAGGATGCTGGGATGGCGGAATGCAATTGATGAGCGAGCGATGGAGCAGAAATTCAAAGGGAGCTATCCGGATTGGCTCAGCATGGAGAGATGGGCGGAGTCGGTGTGGAGCTCCGGCAAGGCATAGCGTTGGTCGAGTGACACCACACGCTCAAGACATCGTCGAGCAGCGGTATGGTCCTGGCGCGTCTCGTAGACCTTCGAGAGCAGGCGGAGAACGGCGGCCTCCGCCGGTTCGTTTCCGAGTTTGATGTAGTGTTCCGAGGCGTTGTTCAAGCAGCGTTCGGCTCTAGTGTGATCTCCCTGATCGAGATAGCATTTGCCGAGTTGGCTATAGGTGACCGCGAGCCCTTCTTCGTTGCCGACCGTTCGATGATGATCGAGCGCGTGTTTAAATGAGGCCACGGCTTGATCCCACTGACCGTCACGAGCTTCTTGCAACGCCAGATTGTTGTAGAGAATGCCGAGTCCTCGGTTGTCTTGTAACTGGCGCAGAAAATCCATGGCCTCGAGATAGTAGGGACGTGCTTTTTCCGGATGGTCGGATGCGATATGCAGGTTGCCGAGGTTGACTAGAGTATGAGCCACGGCGGTGAGATTGCGCTCGGTCCGTTGGATCTGGAGCACCTCGCGATAGCACTGTTCGGCGCATGAAAAATCGTTCATGAGTGCGCAGGTATTACCGAGGTTCCCAAGGGAGTCCGACAGTGCTTGCTGATTATCGGGAGTCCGATCATCGGCGACTGCCGCTTCCCAGGCCGCGCGAGCCTGAACGAGATCTCCGCGATGGAGGAAAATCCGTGCGCGATGTTTATGGTTGTCCGACATGAGATCGTGAATCGTTATTCGTGAAGTGTATTTCGTAACAAGTTGCGGGCTTCGAGTTGCGAGTTTCGAAAGTGTCATGAACCCTGCAACTCGCAACCCGTGATGCCTTTACGGTGAGCGACGTGCTAGTCTCCGCCTTTGGGTGTATCTCGCCTATATTCGATCTGCATCTCGTCCTCTTCCTCCAATCCCAACCCGGCTCGGAATGACTCGTAGAGTTCCGTCACGTAGGCGATGCTCTGCTGATCCTTACCGTCCTGCGCCGCAAGATAGGTTTCCGATAGTCTGATCCCGGTCTGGAAGTGATGGGCGATCGTCTCCTCCGTCACCTGCTGCCAGGTGATGTAGATGCAGAAGGCTTGGAAGGCATGGGCCTGGGGATGACGGGGCGAGAGTGCGAGTAGTCCTTCATAGGCTTCCCGAGCTGTCGATCCGGCGTTGGAAGAAAAGGTGTCTTCCAGTTCAACGGCGCGGTCCCAATCTGAGCCAAGTTCGGGCTCGGATTGGCTGAAGGCGTCTTGTGCGGCAAGGGCTGCGTCGAATTGCATATGGCTAGCTCTGAGGATACTGGGGGGAAGGAACAGAGGTCAATGAGTCTCGCATACGACCGACATTTACATTACAGCCACTTGCTCTGTAGACTGCCAATGCTATTCCAATGAGTACTGAGAGATCGCCTTCATTCGCACCAGACGAGTCCACATCCACCGATCCTGTCGATCAGGTGATCAGCTATCACGTTAGGACGAAGCACCATTTCAACCGCTATGCCCGCTCGACTGGGGTTTCTGGATTGGGCAAATCAACCGGATCCGTTCCGGCGCTTCGAGGGGGCTCGGCTTATCCCTCTTCCATTACTCAAGCCAGATGAAGAACCGTTGTCGCCAGCCTATGAAGCGATCTACGAACAGGGGACTGTGCCCTGTCAGTCTGTCAGCTTGAGCACGTTGTCCCGCTTCTTTGAATTTGCCCTCGCCTTGTCGGCCTGGAAGAAAGCGGGGGAATCGGAATGGGCCCTGCGGAGCAATCCGTCGTCCGGGAATTTACATCCTACGGAGGGCTATGTCGTTCTGCCGAAGATCGACGGACTCGACTTGGCACCAGGGTTGTACCATTACGCGCCGAAGGAACATGGTCTGGAATGGCGGGCTGAGTTTCCGGCTGAAGATGTTGCTCGGCTGCTGGCGCCTTTTCCTGCCGATGCGTTTCTCTTCGGACTGACTTCGGTTCATTGGCGTGAGGCCTGGAAGTACGGCGAGCGGGCGTTTCGATATTGCAATCACGATGTCGGCCATGCGATCGGAAGTGTTCGGATTGCCGCAGCCACGCTAGGTTGGAACATGACCCTGCTGGATGGTGTGGACCAAGACACGGTGGCGATGGCACTCGGGACTGATCGCAAAGAGGACTTTGGAGAGGCTGAACCGGAACATCCGGACTGTCTGGCAGTGATCTGGCCCTCAGGGGAGGTGAGGGGAGAGCAACGAATGGTGCCGTTGTTTCTCGATAGGGCGATTGTGAAGGAGTTGGCCGGTGCGACATGGCATGGGAAAGCCAATCGACTGAGCCAAGAGCATGGGGTCCACTGGGACATTATCGACGAAGTGGCCGAGGCTTCATGGAAACTTGCTGGTGATGAACGTAATGTTCTGGTTCAGCCTTCTCGTGTCACCCCCCATCCTGTACCCCTCGCGCCTCACGGCCCATTGGCTGGCCAGATCATTCGCCAGCGCCGCAGCGCCGTGTCGTTTGACGGCAAAACGTCGATATCTGCTTCGGCATTCTTTCATATGATGCAGCGGGTCATGCCTCGCGCTGAACGGCCACAGTTGGAACGGCCGATGCCGTGGGATGTGTGGCCCTATGATCCGGCGATTCATCTTCTGGTATTTGTCCATCGTGTGGATGGATTGACGCCTGGGCTCTATTGCCTCGTCCGTGATCCGAAGAAGTTACCGTTCATTCAACAAGCTGTGAATTCCGAGCTGACATGGACCCTTGCCCGTGAGTGTCCTGATGGCCTCCCTCTCTACCGGTTGCTCGAAGGCGATGCCCGCAAGCTGGCTGTGCAGGTGAGTTGCCATCAGGACATTGCCGGCGACAGTGCGTTCTCGTTCGGGATGCTGGCTGAGTTTGAAGGCACATTACGGGAACGAGGCGCCTGGTGGTATCCACGCATGTTTTGGGAAGCGGGCTTGCTCGGGCAGGTCTTGTATCTGGAAGCGGAAGCGGCAGGAGTGCGGGCGACGGGAATCGGTTGCTTCTTCGATGATCCGGTCCACGAGATTATTGGTGTGAAGGAGTTGGCCATGCAATCCCTCTATCACTTCACAATTGGTGGGCCGGTGGAAGATCGACGCTTACAGATGTTACCGCCGTACGATCATCTACGGCCTCATTTATAAGGCTGGACAGCTGTTGAAGTAACTCATGTTCAAGATCAAGAAGAAGGCCGAGAAACCGAAGCGGACGGTGCTCTATAACATCGTCGAGGACTATTCGGAGTTTGATGCCCCAGGAAATGTGACCCTGTCTGTGCGATGACGGAGCCGGAGGATCTCTCTACCCATGCCAAGATTCTTTCCGAGAGCTACGACGTCCCGCATGAGACGATGACAACCTTGCTGACTACAGGCGGAACTTATGTATATCCACAAATCGGTGGCATCCTCACTCGAGGACTGTTTGCCTGCCGGATTGATTCAGCCGGGCAAGGGCCGAAACAAACCTGGACGCTGGACCTCATGCAGTTTGCCGAGGCCGAGCAAGTGGCGCGATCCAGGGCATTTCCGATGGTTGATGCGGCGTGGGAAGTCTTCTGGAGGACGCTGCCGGGTGAGCTGCAAGCCAAGCTGCAGCAGAAAAATTTGGGCCTGGATTATCGAACGTTGGATCGCGCCGTCGCCAAAGGCGGCGACATCAAGTACATCGATTTCCGAAAGGACTGGTCGCCGCATTTCAAACGGCTCTGTATCATGCCGGATGGACGCCTTGTCGAAACCGGTGGATTGCAAGAGTTTGCCGAGCTTCATGGTATCACTGTGGCACAGGCAAAAATGCTGATCGAACAAGGTGGCACGCTGGAGGTGAACGGAGAGGTACTTGCCTGTCAGATCGTGAATGGTCAGCCGGCGGTTGCGCGGTTTAGCGAGAAGAACTATACGAAAGCAAGAGAGTTGGTTTCCTCGAAAGGGATACACCTCATGGATGCGCTGAGTGAAATGGGGTATGCCGATCCCGCTATGATGCGAGGTCTTGCACGAAAAACACTGAGTGCGTGACCGTGATCGAAGGGGTACGCTCATCCAACGGGAGGCTCTACCTGTAAAGGCGGGGGTATCTATCGAATCGTTTTTGACCCATTACCTTCCATGCCCACGTCGCTGGTCATCGTTCTGTAGCTGTTGGCACGCTGTTTCTCAGCAAGGTACCCCCCGAGACCGGCCCCGAGCACATTGCATATCACATCCGTTATCGAAGCGATGCGGTTGTGGCAGAAGACTTGGAAGAATTCAATCGATAGTGAGATGCCGCCCGCGATGGCGGTGATTGTAGCAATGGTCCAGAGAGTGCGTGAATCCTCATTCAGCTGGTAGTGAAGCAGATATCCGAACATCATGAACCAGAGCGTGTTACCGACGATGTCCTTCAGCAGGTTCCAGGAAAGAGCAAAGTTTTGGAAAGGGATCCAACGAATGTGGTCCCAATGCGGATGTCCGACAAAATTGCTCAACGGGAGCAGGGGGGCGATAGAGAGGATGGCCAGTAAGAACCACAGCACTCCGCTCTTTAGCTTGAGTCCTGTGCAAAGGGTCATCGTACGATCATCTCAATAGCTCAATGATTGTCTCGATGCATCCGATGTCGTCAGTATACACGATGTGTCACGGTGTTGACCGTGAACGAAGCGCAAGCATAATGCATTGGTGTTGTTATGGCTGTACGCTGGGCGCCTGTTGTCTGCTTGTGCCGCTTGAATTTCGGCTAGTACTCGATCGGATGGCCGTGAGAGGGGGGAAGCCTGCTCTAAGGCTTAGGCTGCAAGTTCTTCTTTCACCGCATCAAGAAGTTTGTTGATGTCGAACGGCTTTTCGAAGGCCCGACGTGCACCGAAGAGTTTCGCAACATCGAGGAAGTTGTGATCGCCTTGTGCTCCCGTGATCGCGATCACTCTGGCATCGACATATTCGCGAGTGAGCTGAAGCGTGGCCTCAAGGCCGTCCGTGTCCGGCATCAACAAATCCATGATCACGAGATCGACCGGCTCCTTCTGGTAGAGGGTGAGCCCCTTGCGTCCATCCTCGGCCTCAATCACACGGTGCCCTGCTTTAACAAGGACCTCTTTCAGTAGCCCTCGGATAGATTGTTCGTCGTCAATGACTAGGATGGTGGCCATACATGCTCTACTGATTTTTTCTAATCTTACCTGGCGTCCTCGAAACAGTCTAGAAAGAAAATGATTTTTTGAGTAGGTGCAAGAGACGAAATGAAATTAAGTCCAATTGGCCCCATCATGTAAGCCATAACCTCAAGCTATCCGGATGATGGCTGGCGCGCTTCATTCTCATAATGCGAATGAAATAACATACATAACTAATGTTTAAGTGAATTCATAAGCATACATTATTTAGCGTAATGAGCGTAATTTAGTACCACTCGGGACAAATTGTTTGACCCAATTTATGATTTTTGTTACAAAACCGACAGCTCTTTTAATGAGTATTGTCCACTTTTTTCGGGAGTTGTTTCAGTGAATACTAGAGATCAGCCAAAATGGGCCTTGACCAGGCGAGCGTTTCTTCAGGTTTCCTTGGTGGGGACTCTCTTACTGAGTGGGCGGTTAGTCGGCCCGCAGCCGGTGCAAGCTCGTGAGCTTCCAGAGGGCAGGCTGACGTTGGTGAATGTGTGGACCAATGAGCGGCTGGATGTTACCTATCGAGACGAAGCTGGGAACTATGATCTGACAGCACTTGATGATGTGAATTGCCTGTTGCGCTGCCATTACACGGGTGAGGTTGGGGCTATTGATGTGCGCGTATTGGAGCACGTGAATTTAGTGCAAAAGAAACTCGGTAGCCAGCAAGAGATTCATGTGATTTCAGGGTTTCGGTCTCCCGAGTACAACGCCATGTTAGTTCGGACGGACCGACATGTCGCCAAGAACAGCTTGCATATGCAAGGACAAGCGATTGATCTTTTGATCCCCGGTGTTCCCACCACGAAGCTTCGCCAAGCCGCGCTCGAACTGCAGTATGGTGGGGTCGGCTCCTACAAACGTTCGAGCTACGTACATTTGGATTCAGGCCCTTTCCGGCATTGGTAGCCCTTTCCTAATCACCAAGCGAACGCTCCCTTCTTAAAACACACTGCTCTTGCTGCCTGAGGGGGGAGTGTTGTGTCCGAATTGGGTGCTATCGCTCGTCAGCAGACTGTCGTTTCAATAAGAGGATGGACAGGGGCGGGAGCGTGATCGTCAGTGAGTATGGAAAGTTGTGGCTCGGGGTGTCGGTCGCGTGAACACCGCCGCCATTACCCATATTGCTGCCGCCGTAAGCGATCCCATCGGTGTTGATGATCTCCCGATACCAACCAGATTCCGGGACGCCGATGCGGTAATGGTGGCGAGGCATTGGCGTGAAGTTGCACAGACAGACGATGACCGCTTGCGTGCTGTTTGCCTTTCGAAGGTAGGCGATGACGGAGTTGTCGGCGTCGCTGAAATCAATCCACTGAAATCCGCTCCAGTCAAAGTCGATCTCGTGCAGCGCCGGTTCCTCGCGATAGACTCGGTTCAGGTCGCGGATCAAACGTTGCAGCCCACGATGGGGCTCATCCTCGCAGAGATGCCAATCCAAGCTGGTGTCATGGTTCCATTCCCGCCACTGGCCGAACTCTCCGCCCATGAACAGCATTTTTTTGCCGGGGTGGCTGTACATATAGCCATAGAGCAGCCGGAGATTCGCAAACCGCTGCCAGACATCGCCGGGCATTTTGTCGAGCAACGTTCGTTTGCCGTGCACCACTTCGTCATGAGAGAGGGCGAGGACAAAATTCTCGCTGAAGGCGTAGAGCAGACCGAACGTCAGTTGGTTCTGATGGAACCGGCGGTAGATCGGGTCGTGCTGGAAAAAGGTCAGCATGTCGTGCATCCACCCCATGTTCCACTTGAACGTAAAACCGAGCCCTCCTGTATAGGTTGGCCGAGAGACACCAGGCCATGACGTGGATTCTTCCGCAATCGTGACGGCTCCTGGGAATTCTCGGTGGACGAGGACGTTGAGCTCTTTCAAGAGCGAGACGGCCCCAAGATTCTCCTTGCCCCCAAACTCATTTGGAATCCATTCACCGGACTGTCGGCCGTAGTCGAGATAGAGCATGGACGCCACGGCGTCGACGCGCAATCCATCGATGTGGTACTTGTCCAACCAGAAGAGGGCACTATTCAGGAGAAAGGTGCGCACCTCGACTCGATCGTAATTGAAAATTCGGCTGTGCCAATCGGGGTGATAGCCGAGGCGCGGATCGGCATGGTCATAGAGGTGTGTGCCGTCGAACTGGGCCAATCCATGGGGATCGTCAGGAAAGTGCGCCGGCGCCCAGTCCATGATTACGCCGAGGCCGGCTTGATGCGCGGCATCGACAAACGCCATGAAATCATCAGGATTGCCGTATCGGCTGGTGGCCGCAAAGTAACCAGTCGCTTGATACCCCCATGATCCGTCAAACGGATGTTCCGTCACCGGCATGAGTTCCAGGTGTGTGTAGCCCAGATCCCTTGCGTAGGGGATGAGTTTCGCAGCAAGTTCTTTATAGGTCAGCCAGCGATTGTTCTCCTCCGGTACTCGCATCCATGACCCGATATGGACTTCATAGATGGAGAGGGGAGCGGTCAGCGGATCCCATTCGGATCGGGCTGCCATCCACGTGCCGTCGTGCCAGGTGTAGCTGGACAAGTCATGCACGATCGAGGCAGTCCGCGGGCGGACCTCGCTCGCGACAGCATAGGGATCGGCTTTCCTCAACAGAACGTTGTCTTCTCGCGACCGGATTTCATATTTGTAGAGAGTGCCTTCCGGTAGATCGGGCATGAAGAGTTCCCAGAGCCCGGTCGATCCTCGACTCGCCATGGGATGGCAGAGACCGTTCCAACCATTAAAGTCCCCAATCACACTGACACGTGTGGCATTGGGGGCCCACAGCACAAAGTGAACTCCGGGGACGCCTTGGACGGTGCGGATATGGGCGCCGAAACTGTTGTAGGCCTTGTACAGCGTTCCTTCGGTAAAGAGGTGCAGATCGAAGTCCGTTAACAGGGGAGGGAATGCGTACGGATCGTGGATTTCAGCGACCGTGCCGTCGTGGCGTGTGAGGCGAAGCGTGTAAGATGGCGCGAGTGGTGTATCTGGAAGCAGCGCCTCATACAGTCCCTCCTCACGAATGCGAGTCATACGCCAGAGGATAGAATCGGATACGACCTCTACATCCTTGATCTGGGGTAGCCAGGCCCGGATCGCGAAGCCGGGGCGGCCGTCGATTGTTGTGGCATGTGGGCCTAGAACCGAGTGAGGGGCCCAGTGAGTGCCGGCAATGAGACGATCAAGATTATCCTGCTGTACGGTCAGGTCGCTGGACATTGACCTATCCTAATGGCTGCAGCCGCGATTAGGAAGGGGAAAATGTTCTCTGCGATGGCCTCGAATGAAGTACCAGAAGGACGACTCCGATTGCATTGTCGCCGTCGGCCCATGATAATGCGGGGGCTTGTACGATGATCCCTCTCAATGTGGTTCCGAGGACCTCAATGTCATCTCTGACGCTGGCTCTTCTTATCTTCGGCGTGTGCTACGCGCTCATCATGACCGAGCGGCTCCACAAGACGATTGTGGCCTTGTTCGGCGCGGTCTCGTAAGGAGAGGTATTCTACTGGCATGAGTTCGGGGTGGATTACAACGTCGTGATAGTGGATATCGCCAGGAAGGCTGGCTGCCGGATTACCTTTTGGCAGTTCTTCAAGTTTGGCTTTCCTGTCATGGTCAGCTCCGTCGCCCTCAGCGCGCTCTACCTCTGGCTGGTGTTTCTGCGCTAACGGGGATTAGCAGGATGCGGAAAAGGTCCGCCAGCGGTGTTCTCGCCTCGCTCAGAGGCTCACCGTACGGCCCAGAGTACGATTCGCCTCTTTGCTCGCTGCGGCCTTGCTGGACGGCCTTTTTGCGCATCCAGCATGGCTATTCGGCGTCGTCCCAGCCTTCGATATCCGCGACGGCTACAGAGGTCAACATGAGTTTTTCCACAATCTGTTAGGGCTTGCCCTCGACCTTCAGATTGAGCGATCCGTCACTCATCACTCGAACGTACAGCGAGTTTACATCGGCGAACACGCCGATGCCTTGCACCGACGCGACGGTTCCCTGCAGGGAGAGCGTCTGACTGATTGATCGATTCAGTGCCATTCGAAGCAGGTCTCGCATGCGGTCGGTCGCCGAAGTCACACCGAGGACGGCTTCACCCATCACGAGTTCTCTCATGGAAGAGTGGGCGAGCCAATCGGGGCCATTCTTCGCCAGAAACTGTTCGGAATCGTGGTCCAAACGGAGGCCACCGATTTGGGCGGACTGTGTCAACAGGTTCATTTCAGGTTTTCCCACGAAATACAGGTGGCCGGTCGCATCTCCTCCAAACGCAATCCGCAAGACCACTTGGTTGCCACCACGGCCCAAAATGGCCGCATCAGTGATGACAATGAAGTCCCCTTTCACGGCCACACGTTTTCCCTTCAACCGCGCCGCAAGTGATTGGGACAGCGAGGGATAGTCCAGCGGGATGTCAGCGACGACGTGGAATCCAGTGGGAGTTAGCCGGTTTGCAAGTGTGGCGGGGAGCGTGCCGTAGAGCTGGGCATCGGCGGCACCATGGAATCCGGTAGAAGTTGGTGGAGTGTCGAGTGGAGGAAGGGGTGCAACTCCAGCGGGTGGTTCCGAGCCGAAGACGATGACCGGTTTCGCGGTGACGTGGATGGTGTCATTGACAATGGGGCCAATCCCAGAAAAGCCGCTATGTTGGACGTTGTCGATATTGAACTGGAGCCAGGCACCCGGTTCTAACTGGATGGGGTTGCGCAGTGTATTCCAGACCTCTTCCACGTGAGATTTGACCGTCAGCGCATTGATGCGGGTGACCGCGCGGCTGAGTCCTCCTCGAACGATGTCTGTCAGCCTCTGTTTCACTTCTTGCGTCACGTCAAGGTCGGCGACTCGTATCTGGCATTGATCACTGGTGTTCACTGCCACGCTGGCAACTGATGCGGACAGCCCATATGTTGGAGTCAGCTCAGTCGCAATACTCCCATGCAGTGTGGCCCTTCGTGGCCATTCACTGCCATCGCCACAGTGAAGTGAATGGGCTCCAATCTTATATCGAAGGGCAGTGCCGACAAATAGATGGGAGCTGGAAAGTTCGATCCCTTTCCACCAATCACGGAGAACCATGCCAGAACTTGTGCTGTTGGCTTGGTACGCGCCGGAAGGTGCCATCGTAAAATCATCTCGCTCTGCATAGTACTTGTATTCGGCGCCTTTGGGATGTTTGATGAAGCTCCCCCAATGGTCGAATTTCTTCGGGATCACGCTGTCATCGTTGGCAGCAGTGAGAAACGGTGACAGATCGACATGGACAGGAACGCTGATACTGGATTCTGGGGCTGGAGAGAGTGGGGTCGGTGTCGCCGGCAGTAGCGTCGGCGGCGGTGGGTGAACGACATACTGCTTAGCGAGACAACCCGTCAACGACAGTAACAAGGATAAGACGACGAGAGAGTTACTTATGGATTTGGGAAACATCTGCTTTTCCCCCTTTGGATAGTTACTGGTAGTGAGGTGTGTGGCCTCAAACCGTCTCAAGTCTGTGTAATGTGAGTCCAGATAGTGAAGAAACGGGGCCAGGATACCAGAAACATAGCACGGTTTGTCAGGCCAAAAATAGAGGTGAGCCGGTGCGAGTTTCGTCGTAAGATTCAGTCCGGCGAGAGGTACTTCGCAAACCTTTCCTTCATTAATCATACCCATACAGCCAGTGTCGTGGAGGAGGAGACATTCTTGACGGAATGAAGAGCGTGACACAGGGAATTCGACGAGATCACTTCTCTGGAGCTTTGAATGAATCAGACCTTTCCAGGTAAGCAGAGCCAGCGACAAAAAGGTCAATGATGGTGCGCGAAGGCGTGTGCTTCGTGGTGTTGCTTGGTGAGTTTCCGAAGGTCGCAATGGATGTCGTCGGGATCGCAACATTCGGTTTCCAGTTGGATGATCATGTGCTTGATGCCGAAGTCCGTCGTGATCCGGTTCTGGATCAGCTGCAATAACTCCAAAGGGAGTCCGATGACGCTCGATCATCACGTGGCTGGTGAGCATGACCAGTCGAGGTTCGACGGCCCAAATGTGAAGATCGTGCACGTTCGTGACGCCGGGGATGGCCTCTATGGTCGCAGCCACCTGTGACGCGCTGATGCCAGGCGGAGTTGACTCCAACAGGACATCCATCGATTCCTTAAAGATCGGCCAGGCTCCTCGGAGAATGACTCCGACGATCAGGAGGCTTACGAGTGGATCGAGGATGGCCCATCCTGTCAGGAGAATCGCGCCCCCGCTCACAATCACGCCGAGCGACACCCAGGCGTCTCCTACCATATGCCAGAACGCACTGCGAATGTTGAGATCGTCTTTCGCGCCATGCTGGAGTAGAAGTGCGATCCCCAGGTTGGCGACAAAACTGACGGCCGCGACCACCATCACCCAGCCACCGTCGACGGGAACTGGTTGTAGTAGTCGTTTCATGCCCACGAGTGCGATGCCGGCGGCGGTCAGCAAAAGAATGAAACTGTTCAGAAACGCCGCGATGATGCCGGCTCGATGATAGCCGAAGGTCCGGCTCTCAGAAGCTGGCCGTGCGGTGAGGAGATGGGCATAGAGGGCGAGAAAGAGCGACCCTTGATCGACGAGGTTGTGGCCTGCGTCGCTCATCAAGCCGATGCTATTGAGAAGCCAGCCGCCAGCAAACTCAGCCGCGATGATCACGGCATTGATGGCTAGTGCAAGTTGGAGCCGCGATCGGAGATGTGTGTACGAGGCAAGTGCTGTCATACATAACAGTGTCGCATGGGCGACACGACGCAGCAAGTCTTGCCGAAGGTCTGTGTAGATAGCACACCATCTGTCCGGTTTAGGGTGGCTCCTGAAGGAGGGCCATCATGACACGGGCGACTGTCCTACAGGAGGTGAGACGGATGCGTTTGAAGAGTTGTATGAGCGGTGACAACGGCGGGCGATCACGATGGCAGAGGCGGGAGAGATGCTCGGCGTGACGGAGCGGACCTTTCGTCGGTGGAGTACCCGCTATGAAGCCGACGGGGTAGCGGGGTTGGAGGATCGGCGGCTGGGCCGAGCCTCAGCCCGTGTAGTCCCGGTGGACGAGCGCCTGGAGATGGTGACGCTGTATGAGAGCTGCTTCACGGGCTGGACCGTCAAGCATTTTCATGAGCGCTGGCATCAAGCGCCATGGGGGGACACGCTCCTATACGTGAACCAAGAACAGGCTGCAAGCAGCTGGCCACGTCGCCTGTGCCCCCCGCCGCTGCGCTCATTGCAAGAAGCGGCCCCGCAAACCCCTACCCGGTACTAAGCTCCATCAAGATGGCTCGACCTATGAATGAGTACCGGGCTGTCAGTGGGATCTGATTGCGACGCTCGATGATGCGACGAGTAGGCTCTATTCGGCCTTCTTTGTGGAGGAAGAAGGCACAATGAGGAGTTTCCGGGGTCTGCGCAAGGTGATTGAGACCCAGGGGCTCTTCAGTTCCCTCTATACAGATTGCGGCTCGCACTACTGGTACTCGGAGGACACCGGTGGGAAGGTCGACAAGACGCGGCCCACCCAGGTACATCGGGCGTTACAGCAATTGGGGATCACGCTCATTCCCGCCTATTCACCAGAAACCCGGGGCCGATCCGAACGGGCCTTCCGCACGCTGCAGGACCGGTTACCCAAAGAGTTGGCCTTGGCCGGGCTCACGACGATGGTGGAGGCCAACCGGTATCTGGCTGATCAGTTTCTGTCGGCCAACAACCAGCGGTTTGCCGTTTTAGCGGCTGAGACGGGGACGGCCTTCATCCCGTGGGTGGGGACGTCTCTTGCCGAGATGCTTTGCGTACAGGAAGAGCGCATCGTTGCGAAGGACAACACGGTGCGGTATCAAGGCCTGAGTCTGCAGATTCCACATGACACGCACCGATTCCATTACGTGAAGGTGACCGTGGGGGTCCATGCCTATTCTGATGGCAGGCTGGCGGTGTTCCATGGGCCGCGCTGTCTGGCGCGGTACCAGGCCGATGGCCGGGTGATCGAGCCCAAGGCCGAGTCAGGACGCCGGAAGGACCTGAGTCCTCGGTCACGCGCCCGCCCGATCGTCGCTCCTCGGGCTATTGTGTGCGAACGATTCTCGGTGCGCGGCTGAACACATGCGGAGAGAAGAACCAGACAGATCCTGGGCTCCATCCACCGGACAACGTAACTTGCTATCTACAGCGTTGGAGTAATGTCCTTAATCTCTGGCTACGCTGGGCTGATCGTCAGGGTGAGATTGGGTTTACGACGGAGTCTGTGGTACTTCTCAGCAGCCACCGCGATGGCCCATGTGAGGCAGCTTGAACCTCCCCCGATTTTACAGACACCTCCCTAAGTGGGAGAATGATGAAATCGGAGGGCAGCATGAGTACGAAGACACGACGGTCGTATACGGAGGCGTTCAAAGAAGAAGCCGTGCGCTTAGTACGGGAATCCGGACATCCCGAGGCCCAGGTGGCGGGGGATCTGGGGATTGCTGACCATCTCCTCTACCGGTGGCGAGCAGAGCAACAGCAGGCAGCGGGGCGTGGACAGACCCGGCAGTCCTTACGGACCGAGCAGGCGGAACTGGCCCAGCGGCGGCGTTCTTCACGAGGGAGTCCCAATGAGATACCGCGTGATCCAGGAATACGACCGTCGCTATCCGATCCGCCTGATGTGCCACGCCCTTGCCGTCTTGGCGGCGGGGTATTATGCGTGGCGAGGACGTCCTGAGAGTCGGCGGGCGGCCGCCAATCGTATACTCCTGTCAACAATCCGCGTGCTCCATAAGAACAGTCGCCAGACCTACGGCAGTCCGAGCATCTGGCGGGCTCTCCGCGAACAGGGCCACCGGGTGGGGGAGCATCGCGTGGCTCGGCTGATGCGCCACGATGGTCTCCGGGCTAAGACCGCGAAGAAATGGCGGGCCACAACGCATTCGTTGCACGGCTTACCCGTGGCTGCGAACACGCTTCAACGCCAGTTCACGGTGTCGCAACCCAACCGGGTCTGGGCAGGCGATATTACCTACGTCTGGACCATGGAGGGTTGGCTGTATTTGGCCGTGTTGTTGGATCTGTACTCGCGTGCAGTAATCGGCTGGGCGATGGGCCCCCGCTTGACCGGGGATTTAACCGAGCAGGCACTTCGCATGGCGCTCACAACCCGGCAGCCCCAAGCCGGACTCCTGCATCACTCCGACCGGGGGAGTCAATATGCCGCAGGGCCCTATCAGCAGATGCTTACCGCGCACGGTATCACGGCCAGCATGAGCCGCACAGGCAATTGCTGGGACAACGCCTGCGTCGAAAGCTTCTTCGGGACGCTCAAGCGCGAGCTCGTGTACCATCAGCACTATGCCACACGAGACGAAGCCAAGCAGGACATCTTCGAATACATCGAAGTGTTCTACAATCGATAGCGTCGGCACTCGACCCTCGGCTATCACTCCCCGGCCGAGTACGAAGCACGGCGCGCAGTGGCTTAACCAGGTGTCCACGGAATCGGGGGAAGGTCAGCTCTACCGGAGCTGCCATGTGCAGACCTAGATCCATACTAATTCTCGATCTATCATCCGGTAGGCCGTTATCCCCCAAGAGGTAACCGCCTCGACTTCTCGCGGAGAATGGGAAGCGAGAGACGGAGACGAGAGACGAGAGACGAGAGACAGTTCAACGCACACTGAGAGAATTCATCATAACGCGTCCGCTGCGCAGATAGAGATGAGGGGCGAAGCGTTCCCTGTGATCCCGCTCTCCTTTGGTATTGCGCGAGCGCGAATTTCCGGAACCGCCCTGCTTTCGAGCAGTAAAATCACACCATGAGGAATGGTCCTCTCCAGTGGTCGTTACTGTACAACACCGCATTCAAGCCCATTCACTATCGTAACTATTCGGAAGCAATAAAGAAATAGTTTGATTGACTCATTGATCGTCCACAGATTCCTGCAGTCGTTCTGCAGATCGCAAGGATCTCACGCGCACAAGTATTGGTTATCAATGGTTTTTTCTCTTGATATTTTTTTGTCCTGCAGCGGCACGCACCTTGCTTGGTGCTGAATGGGAATGGGTGAGTAATTTTACGCTTCTGCTTCTTCACGGCCAGCCGAGTCTCTTAAGCGAAATTTAGGTATGGCGTTTGTGCGTGGAACGTTTGTTTCTTTGAGAAAGGTGCGTCCTGCTATGGCGAGGGGAACTACAAGGAATATCGGCATGAACTGGGTGAGAGCTATTAGTGCTGCTTTTGTGTTGTGGTCGACTGCTGCAGCGGCAGCTACGCTGGCGTGGGACGCCAATAGCGCGTCTGATCTAGCGGGCTACCGTGTCTACCAATGCAGTCAAACACCTTGCGAGAAGTCATCTGGGACGGCGACCCTGTTCGCGACGTTAGGGAAGGTCACCAGTTTCAATATCGGCACACCTACTGTGACTCGATACTATCTGGTCACGGCGTACGACCTTCTAAATAATGAATCGAATGCAAGCAATGTTGTCACCTATATTCCTGCCGGGACTCCGCCCCCACCAACCGCAACCGTGGGCCTAGCCGTTCTTGGGTTGCCAGATAAAGGCGAGCCGTGGGCTGTGCAGGCGACGGCGAATGCGTCAGGGACCGTGTCCGTGCAGTTCTGGGTCAATGGGGTTCTCGAACGCACGGAGAATAACAGTCCCTATTGCTCCTTCAACGACAATAGTACGTCTTGCAGTCGGGTCCTGAAGCCCTTCGGAAGTTACACGGTGGAAGCACGGGTGCTGAGTAATGGGGTCGAAGTGGCTCGCCAGTCCATTGTTGTCACGGCTGCTGCTGCATCGGTGAGCCTAACCGTTCTCGGGTTGTCGGATCGGGGCGAGCCGTGGGGCGTGCAGGCGACGACGAACGCGTCGGGGACCGTGTCCGTGCAATTCTGGGTCAATGGCAGCCTTGCAGTCGTTGATAATTCAAGCCCTTATTGTTCATTCGGCGACAACGGCACGTCCTGTACCAGGGTTATCTATCCCTTTGGAAGCTACACGGTGGAGGCGCGAGTACTGAACAATGGGGTTGAGGTAGCTCGCCGAGCCATCGCTGTCACCGCTGCCCCAAGCACCAATACAACTGCTGCAACGGTGAGCCTAACCGTTCTCGGGTCGCCAGATCGGGGCGAGCCGTGGGCCGTACAGGCGACGACGAACGCGTCGGGGACCGTGTCCGTGCAGTTCTGGGTCAATGGGGTCCTCGAACGCACGGAGAATAGCAGTCCCTATTGCTCATTTAACGACAACGGTGGGTCCTGTAGCAGGGTCCTGAAGCCATTCGGATTCTACACGGTGGAGGCGCGTGTGCTGAGTAATGGGGTTGAAGTGGCTCGCCGGGCCATTACTGTCACCGCTGCTTCAAGCATCAACCTAGCCGCTGCAACGGTGAGCCTGACCGTTCTGGGGTTGCCGGATAAAGGCGAGCCGTGGGCGGTGCAGGCGACGACGGATGCGTCGGGGACCGTGTCCGTGCAGTTCTGGGTCAATGGGGTTCTCGAACGCACGGAGAATAACAGTCCCTATTGCTCGTTCAACGACAACGACACGTCCTGTAGCAGAGTTTTGAAGTCCTCCGGGTTCTACACGGTGGAGGCGCGCGTGTTGCGCAATGGGGTTGAAGTGGCTCGCCAGGCCATTGTTGTCAGAGCGGCGACATAGGAGTACGCCGCAGCAATCGCAGTGCTTCATTAGACCTCTTGCATAACCTCACGGCGTTACGTCCTTGTTGTACGCCGCAGCGATGAGCGCAAAGCGCAGGCCGAAGCGCTTTCTGCGGTTTCTGTACCTGCTTGAGATGATTTTAAAGCGTTTCACGGCGCCAATGACGTGTTCTGCAGGAACGCGGTCTCTGGAGATTGCGCGGTTGTTCCACGTGTCTTCTTTGTTCAAGGGATGTTTCTTACTGCGCTTTTTCGGCAAGATGGTGTGGCCGTGCAGTTTCTGCAAGCCCATGTAGCCGGTGTCGGTGATGGCTTTGGTGTCGGGATGGAATCTGACCTGTGATTGCTTGAACAGCCGGAAGTCATGTCGGCGGCCTGCCGCATGGGCGACGCAGATAATCGTGCCGGTGGCCTTGTCCACGACGAGCTGCGTCTTCAGCGTGTGGCGATTTTTCTTGCCCGAATAGTGGCGGCGCTGCTTTTTTTGGGGCGCTCCACGGGCGTTTCCGTCGCGTCGACGAGGACGATCTCATACTTTCTGTCGCTGGTGAGAAGGGCTTTCTTGCCCGGAAGTGTGAACGCTCCGCTCCTGATGAGCACGTCTTCGCACCAGCGAATATTGCGATAGGCCGTGCTCTCACTGACTCCGTAACTGTGCCCAATATGCAGATATGTGCGGTATTCCCGCCAGTACTCCAGCGTCATCACGAGCCGTGTGGCGACGGTCAGATGATTCGGCTTCCCGCCTCGCGCCTTGCGCTGGGCCTCAGCTGTTTGCAGAACGGACGCCATCTCAACAAATGTTCGCTTCCTAATCCCCATCAGCCGCCGGAATAGTTCCTCCGGCATCTCTTCAAACTCCTGGATCTCCATGCCGTTCCTCCCCTTGCTGGGGAGATCATGGAATCATATTCCGACAGATTTGGAAATCCTGAATCTGGGGTTATGCAAGAAGTCTATTGACGAATGTGAAGACGAGGTGTCCTTCTGTCTTGTAGCTATCTCGTGGATTTTGGTGGCAGTCGCTCGCTCAACACCGGATAGTAGGCCTGATCCATTCCTGAATTGCCGGTTGATAGATCCGTCGCGATCACCCGCAGCGTGATCCCATCAGGAACGTCCTTTGACGGTGGCACAAAGAATGGAGCTTCAAATGTGCGGCTTCCTTCATCGTAGAACATCTGCAGCCGCTCTATCACCTTTGTGCCGATGAGCAGCTCGCCGTAGATGTGGATCTTTGCGGGAATCCCAATCTCTGTGGGGACGGACCAAGGCGCCGGACAGGGTGCGGACCGAGGCTCGGAGTATGACGTCATCTTTCGCGATGAGGCCTGTGCCGCCGGTTTTCGGATGTTCGATCTGGACGATGTAGCCGTAGAGCGTGCAGCACGATGCCGTCACTGGTCAGGTCCTGGCCGGGAGATCAGCCAGATTCGTGTAGACACGCGTCTGAGTCGCAGCCGGAAACGCCAGCGGCCCTTCAGCGGCGATCTCGACGAGTGTCGGTGTGACGAGTTCGAGCGTGGCGGTGAAGACGGCGGCAGGGGCGGCAGCTGTAGTGGCCTCTTCCATCAGACGCGGGGTGCGCATGATCTGGTTCTGGTCGCCGGTGTCGCCCTGCTGAATGCCGGTGGCGAGGATTTGGCCGGTGGCTACGTCGGTGATCGTCACGCGCGCGCCGCCGACGTCTTTCCCCAGCACCATCGAGCCATGAGCGACGACCCGCACCAGCACGGTGGTCGGTAATGGACCGTTAAGGGGTAGGTCAGGGATTGTTTGGCTCTGGGTCGCAGGCGTAAACCAAGGCAGGAGGATGAGTGAGAGGGGCAGACCAAGCAGAACAAACGGGAGGAGGGTGGGGCGGGTCATTTTACTTTAGTGCCAGGGTCGACTTCTTCCAGAATGGTGAGCAACCCACGCACGTCGGCATCGCCAGCAGCCAGTACCATGCCCTGCGACTCGATGCCCATGAGCTTGGCCGGTTTCAGATTGGCGACGATGACGATCATCTTGCCGACCAGCGCTTCCGGCTCATACTTCTTGCCGATGCCCGCCACGATCTGCCGTTGCTCCGTGCCGAGTGAGACCTGGAGCTTCAACAGCTTCTCCGACTTCGGGACGCGTTCTGCGCTGATGACTTTCGCCGTCTTCAGCTGAATCTTCATGAAGTCGTCGATGGTGATCTGCGGCGGTGGCAGCTGGAGCTGCTGCAGGGGGTGTTGCCGGAAGAGTCGCTGTGGATGTCGTGGCGCAGCAGAGGTTGCCGGTGAAGGGACTAGATGGTTCGCTCACTGGTTTGGCTCCTTTTTTCGATTAGTTTTTTGCCTTTGGCCGCGTCCTTTGCGATGGCCGTCTTCCATCTGCGCGACTTCAATGCGCGGGAAAAGCGGATCGCTCCCTTGGCGATCGGGATTGATCGGACAGATTGGCTGCCCAGCTCTGATAGGCTGCAGCCGGAATGGCCTCGGAAAAGTCGAAGTGGATAGGCCAAGTTGCCGGGCCAGTTGTTCTGCGGCGTTGCGGCATGAAGGGATGGAGCTAGATGGCTAGCATGGCGCAAGGCTCGGGCGGCAGTGTTTAGGACTGTCTTCAGTTTCGTCGCTTTGTCGCGATCCTTCTTTGCCAGCTTCCATGGAGCGGCATTTGTCGATGTGATTTGTCGCAGAGGCTGACCAGTTCACCGATCGCTTGCAGGTTGTCGCGGAAGGTGAGCGCGCTGAAGCCTGTTCAACGTCGCCGGTCAATTGCGGCTGACAAGACCTGTGGCGATCTTCTCTTCTATCTCTTCGGGAACGCGGCGGGGCCACTGGTTGCGGGATTTTTCCTTCCGCGAATCGCTCGATCAGAGTGAGTGTGCGGCTGAGCAGATTGCCGATGCCGTTGGCCAGGTCGCTGTTGATGCGTAGCGACCATGGCTGTCTGCGAAAAATCTCCATCCTGCCCGAACGGCACTTCGCGCAGGAGGAAGTAGCGAAACGCATCGACGCCGTAGCTCTCGACCATCTTGTTGGGATCGACGACGTTGCCGCGGCTCTTCGACATCTTCTCGCCATCCACGGTCCACCAGCCATGCGCGAAGATGGTTTCCGGCAACGGGAGGTTCAATGCCATCAACATCGTTGACCAATAGACGGCATGGGTCGTGAGAATGTCTTTGCCGACGAGATGGACGGAGGCCGGCCAGAATCGGTTGCCAATCGGCTTCTCTCTCGGGAGATATTCCAGCGCGGACATGTAGTTAACCAGCGCATCGAACCAGACATAGGTGACGTAGTCATTGTCGAACGGCAGTTCGATTCCCCAGGAGAGCCGTGACTTTGGTCTCGAGATCGAGAGGTCGCCGAGTTTCTGGGTTTGTAAGAACCCGAGGACTTCGTTGCGTCGCGACTCCGGGCGAATAAAATCCGGATGCGTCTTGATGTGTTCAATCAAGCGGTCCTGATATTGCCCCATCTTGAAGAAGTAGTTGTGCTCGCTGAGCTGTTCAACGGGGCGCTTGCAGTCCGGACAGAGTCCGGACTCCACGTCTTTCTCAGTCCAGAACCGTTCATCGAACGTGCAGTACCAACCGGTGTACGAATCCTGATAAATGAGATTCTTGTCGTAGAGCTCCTGAAGATATCGTTGGACAATGGATTTGTGCTCGGGATCCGTCGTCCGAATGAACGCATCGTTTGAGATGTTGAGGCGTTGCCATAATGTTTGAAACTGAGGCGCGAGCTTATCGCAGTGGGCCTGGGGGTCGATGCCGGCTTTGGCCGCAGCCTGTTGCACTTTCTGGCCATGTTCATCGAGACCGGTGAGAAAAAACACCTCACGGCCACGCAGCCGCCAGTAGCGCGCCAGCACGTCGGCCGCTATGGTGGTGTAGGCATGGCCGATGTGTGGGACATCATTGACGTAGTAAATCGGGGTGGTGATGTAAAAGGGGTTCGCGTCCGCCATATCGAGGGCAAGATATCAGGTTGGCGTCGCTTTTGGCTAGGTTGCGGCTCCGGCGGGGACAAGGCCGAGTGCTTCGCGCAGGCGAAGGAACGTCGTTTCCAGCGCCATCTGCACGTTGAGGTGCCGCGTGGCTTGCTGTTCGGTTCGCTCGATATCATTCAAGAGGGTCAGGAGAGCATCGATGTCTGCTCGCTGGGCGTATCGTCGCAGGTCGGTGATGTGGTCGAGGTGCAGGATTTGATCATGATCTCCATCGACGATGACGATGACTAGATCACGAATCCATCGTGTGAGCCATGCGAGGGTTTCTTCGCCACGGTCCGTCTTCGCCAAGCTTTCCGCTGCCGAGAGGATGGTCGCGCTCGACATCAAGCTTTCCGGCTTCACCAACGCCAGGCATTCTTGTTGTCGCGCGCGAACGTCTGCCACATTCGCCGTGAGCGCTTCTCCGATTCGGCCATCGGCGAAGACCGCCAGGAAACGGGCGTCGGCAGGAGGAAGCTCCCGCTTGAGGATCAATGCGGCCTCGACTTGGGTGCGGGCGGGCGTCGTGAAACGGAGCGCTTGGCAGCGTGATCGAATGGTGATTGGAAGCGCCTGGAGCCGGCTGGTGACGAGGATAAAGAGACTATCACCCGGAGGCTCTTCCAAGGTCTTGAGGAGTGCGTTGGCTGCACCGATCGTCAGTCGGTCCGCGTCGTCAATCAGGCAAATCTTTCGCTCTCCGATAAGTGGGCGATAGACGAACTGTTGTTCGATCTCCCGCACCTGCTCGATTTTGATTTGCGGCGTGGCGGCTTTCGGATCGGGCTCGATGATGAAGTAATCCGGGTGCGTCCGAGCGGCTATCTGAAGGCAGGATCGGCACCGGCCACAGCTGTCCTGAGCCTCTGTCTGTGAGGGTTGCTCGCAGTTGAGGGCCTGAGCCAGTCTCACGGCGGTCATCAACTTTCCGATCCTGGCTTCGCCATAGAACAGATAGGCATGGGCCAAGCGTCCATTGCATACGGTTGCCTGAAGGAGGGAGATGGGTTGCTCGTGGCCTGTGATATCGGCGAAAGGCATGGGCTATCGGCGTCTCGATGTCCGTCTGCGATAGGTCTTGAGCCAGTTCAGAACCAGTTCTTCTACGGTCTCGGTCACCAACTCTAGCGGTTGTGCGGAATCGATCACCATGATGCGTCGAGGTTCTCGTCGTGCCAACACGTGAAATCCCGCCCGGACTTTCCGGTGGAACCGCTCGGCCTCTCGATCGAGTCGATTTTGGGTGGCAGCGCGACCACGGCGTCGGCTGAGTCCGACAGTGACCGGGACGTCGAAGAGCAACGTGAGTTGAGGAGCCAGTTTCCCGGTCGCCCAGTCGTTCATTGTGCGCAATATTCGCAGGTCCAACCCCCGTCCATATCCCTGATAGGCCATCGTCGAGTCTGAGAATCGATCACAGACGACCGTCACTCCGCGTGCGAGTGCGGGTTTGATGACGTGATCCACATGCTGGCGTCTGGCCGCGAAAATAAGGTAGGCTTCCGTTTCCGGGGCGATGGTTTCCCCCGAATGGTCGAGTAGGATACTGCGCAGATGTTCGGCGAGCAGCGTTCCTCCCGGTTCTCGGGTATGCAGCACGTCCATGCCTTGCGCGGTCAGCCGCTCGCACAGTCTTCGAGCTTGTGTCGTTTTTCCGCTTCCTTCACCGCCTTCCAGCGTGATGAAGATGCCCGTCGATTTTCTTGCTGTTCTACCCATTGGCAATTTTCAATCGCAATCGGGGAGCGATCCTATGTCAGGTCGAGGCGAATAGCAAGACCAGTACCTTTTTTGAATTCACTCGGTCCAAGCACATAACCCATTGAAATTTACAATAAAATGCTTGCGGGGTCTGTCAGGATCTCTGTAAGATGAATCACGCAATGCTCTCCCCAATTGGCTGTGTGTCGGTGATTCATGCTTAAGGTCGCGCTAAGACGGTATTTTCTCACAGGCCTCCTCCTTGTCACTCCTATTTGGGGCACGATTCTCATCCTAAAGACCCTATTCGTTGCGGTAGACGGCATCTTGGGCGAAGCCGTCGCAGAATTGGTGCCGGATCACTATATTCCCGGCCTAGGGATCATCACACTGGTTCTGCTCATCTTTTTAGTCGGGTTGTTTGCGGCGAACTTCATCGGGCGTCAGATTGTGGGTCATTGGGAAGATTGGCTCAACCGGCTGCCCCTTGTCCGGGGGATTTATTCCACGCTGAAGTCCATGATGGATATTCTGTCTTTTTCGGAGCGAGGGTCGTATCGTCGGGTGGTCTTGATTCAATTCCCAAAGAACGGCCATTATTGTTTTGCGTTTGTGACTGGCATGACGAAAGGCGAGACCACGGCATTGGGCCAGGAGGCGCTGATTCATGTGTACGTGCCTACCTCGCCCAATCCGACGTCGGGGTATTTCCTATTAGTGCCGGAACGGGAAGTGATATCTGTTGATATCAGTATTGAAGAAGCGATGAAACTGATTGTGTCGGGTGGTCTTTATACGCCATCCGGTGCCATGGCTTCGGCCCTGAAGGGAGAGCCGAAGTGGAGTCAGGTCAAACAGCCAGATGCCGGTGTGCCGATCGGATAAACACGGGGTTCGGATACTCAATTGCGGTCTTCTTATTTCCGGAGTCTTCGATGAAGCAATCAGTGGATCAATGCACAGCGGTCTCGCGTATTCCCGGCTTAGGCGTGATTGTGATGGCGGCCGGGTTGGGCAAGCGGATGAAGTCCACCCAAGTCAAAGTATTGCATCATGTCGCGGGCCAGCCGATGGTTCTCTACGCTGTTGATGTGGCGCTCCAGCTCGCGGGCCATCGTATTGCGGTTGTGGTTGGGCATCAATCCGACAAGGTTCGGCACGTGATTGAAACAGGCATTGCCGGCAGGCTGGGATCTAAGTCTGTGAGCATCGTCGAGCAAGCCGAGCAACTCGGGACCGGCCACGCGGTGCTGCAAAGCCGCCCCGTGTTTTGTCTGGGCGACGAGGCGCGTCCGACGAATTATCTTATCTTGAATGGTGACACTCCGTTGCTGAAAGAGGAGACGGCGCGCGAACTTTTGCGAGCCCATCAATCCCAGCGCGCCACTGTGACGATTCTGACGGCGATGGTCGATGATCCCAGCGGCTATGGTCGAGTCATTCGCCGGGAGTCCGGCGGATCTCACCAGAGTGAAATCACTTCGTCCGATGTGCTGAAGATCGTTGAAGATCGTGATGCCACCTCGGTCGAACGGGCTACCAAGGAAATCAACGTAGGGACGTATGTCGTGTCCGGAGATTTTCTCTTCGAGGCCCTGGATAAGCTGGAGCCACGCAACGCGCAGAATGAATACTATCTGACGGATATTGTTCGGATGGCAGTTGATCAGGGGCGGCGTGTTGCGGCGGTGACCCTTCAAGATCCAGACGAAGGGCTGGGAGTCAATACTAGGCAACAGCTGGCGGCTGCGGAGCAGGTCGTCCGTCAGCAGATTCGCGAGCACTGGCTTGACGCCGGAGTCACGATGCGGGATCCTGGCTCCGTGTGGGTTGACGCTGGAGTCACCATTGGAAGAGATACCGTGCTGTATCCACACGTGAGTCTCGAAGGCAAAACCAGTATTGGTGAAGGGACGACAATCCGTTCCGGGGTCCGTATCACCGATTGTGTGATCGGCAATCACGTCGAGATTTTAGACTCTTGCGTGCTTGCTGAGTCGGAAGTGCATGATGACGCACATCTCGGCCCGTTCGTGCATCTTCGTCCAGGTGTGGTGGTCAGGCGGAAAGCGAAAGTCGGAAATTTTGTCGAGATGAAGAACACCGAATTGGGCGAAGGCTCCAAGGCCAATCATCTCAGTTATTTGGGTGATGCCACGATCGCAGAAGGGGTTAATATCGGCGCCGGCACCATCACCTGTAACTACGACGGAGCGCGAAAGCATCGAACAGTGATCGGCAAGAATGTGTTTCTCGGAAGCGATACGCAGCTGATTGCGCCGGTTACGATTGGAGAGGGATCGGTGGTGGCGGCGGGGACGACCGTGACGCAGAACGTACCGGCTGATTCATTGGCGATCGCCCGTGTGTTACAAGTCAATCGAGTCGGGTGGGCAGCGAAACGTCGGGTATTGCTGACCGCTGGGACGCTGAGCCACGACTCGACAAAGGCTTCCAGCAGGCCGAGGAAACAGAAGAACAAGAAAGCTTCGAGCAACTTGAAGAAGGGACGCGCAAAGTCATCGAAACGCTGATTACGGTCTGAGTGTCGTTATCTACCGGTCAGCCTAGTGAGACCTGGAGTAACTGCCATGTGTGGAATCGTCGGATATGTTGGCAATCAAGATGCGGTTCCGATTCTCATCGGGGGATTGGCGAAGTTGGAGTACCGTGGTTACGACTCCTCTGGAGTCGCCGTCATGCAGGGAGAAAAGATTGCAGTCAGACGGAGCGTGGGCAAACTGGTCAACCTCCAAAATTCGCTCAAGGCCAATGAGCTTAAGGGGACGGTCGGAATCGGCCATACTCGCTGGGCGACCCATGGGAAGCCTTCAGAACAGAATGCCCATCCGCATCGGTCCAAAGGCTGCGTGTTGGTCCACAACGGGATTATTGAAAACTACCAGCAACTAAAACAGCAATTGGAAAAGGACGGCTACAAATTTGTATCGGAAACCGATACGGAGGTCGTCGCGCATTTGATCGATAAATACCTTCAAAAAGGGAAGCTGCTGGCTGATGCCGTACGGTTGGCGACGAAGGATGTGAGTGGCAGTTACGCACTGGCCGTCATGTCAGAGCGAGAACCCGGGACGTTGATTGCCGCGCGGTCCGGATGCCCGTTGGTGGTTGGGCGGACCAAGCACGCCTCGTACATCGCTTCCGATGTCATGGCGATGCTTGCTCACACGCGCGAAGTGACCTATCTCGAAGAAGGGGATGTGGCGGTCGTCACTCAAGACGACCTGCATCTCACCGACGTCGACGGCCATGCTGTCTCGCGCAAATCAACGAGGATTACCTGGGATGCGTCGGCGGCAGAGAAGGGCGGCTATCCGCACTTCATGCTGAAAGAAATTCACGAACAACCTCAGACAATCCTTGATACGATGCGCGGACGGTACTCCTATGAGACTGGCGAAGCGGATCTGCCGGATATCGGGCTCACACCGAAAGAGTTTGCAGCGGTTGAGCGGATTTGGATCGTCGCCTGTGGCACCTCTTGGCATGCAGGCCAGGTCGGGAAGTATTTATTTGAAGAAATGGTTCGTACACCGGTTCAGGTAGATATCGGGAGCGAGTTTCGGTATCGCGATCCGCTCGTCGGGAAGAACGATCTATTTGTCACAATTTCTCAGTCCGGCGAGACGGCTGATACGCTGGCTGCTGCGCGAGAAGCAAAAGGAAAAGGGGCGCGTGTCGTCTCCATCGTGAACGTTGTCGGCAGCACCTTGGCGCGCGAGTCGGACGGGGTGCTGTACACGCATTGCGGACCGGAAATCGGCGTCGCATCGACCAAAGCGTTTACCGCGCAGCTCACGGCGCTGTATTTGCTGGCCTTGCATTTTGCCAGAGTTCGTAATGTGATGAAGGTTGCAGACGGAAAAGCCTGGTTAGATCGGTTGGTGCAGTTGCCGGTATTAGTCGAGCGCGTGTTGCAGCGAGAGGCTGAAATCGTGGCGATTGCCAAGCGATATTACAAGAAGCGTAACTTTTTATTTTTAGGACGCGGGATCAACTATCCGATCGCACTGGAAGGCGCGCTGAAGCTGAAAGAGATTTCTTATATCCATGCCGAAGGCTATGCGGCGGGCGAGATGAAGCATGGTCCGATTGCGTTGATCGATAAGGATATGCCGGTCGTGGTTTTGGCGCCCCGAGACAAACTTTATGACAAAACCGTCAGCAATCTAATGGAAGTAAAAGCGCGACACGCACCGGTGATTGCCTTCGTGGCAGAAGGAGAGCGGGAGCTCGGCAAGATTGCGGATGCGGTGTTTACCGTTCCTGATACCCATCCGCTGATCTCGCCGATGTTGTTTACCATCCCGCTTCAGCTCCTTGCGTATCATATCGCAGTATTGCGCGGAGCGGACGTCGATCAGCCGAGGAATCTCGCAAAGAGTGTGACGGTAGAATAACCGGATGTTGAAAATGGCTCCCAGCAGCGTTCTCGGTCGTCCCTCTCCCTGCGAGGTACCCCAGAGGGTACCCCTCAGTCGCGGGACTTCCTGCGGCCTTGCTGGAAAACCATTTTGAACATCCTTGGGGAAGAAAGAAGAAAAAGAGATGGAGATTACGCAAAAGGATGTTGAGAAGGTGGCGCAGCTGGCGAGATTGGCGGTGAGCGCGGCTGAAAAAGAGACATTTGCCAAACAGTTGACCCAGATTCTCGGGCATGTCGATACGTTGAGTCAGTACGACACGACGGGAATTGAACCGACTACGACTGTCATGGGGCACGTGAATGTGTTTCGTGAAGACCTCGTGCGTCCATCGCTGTCTTCAGAGCAAGCATTGGCAAATGCGCCGGAGCGTGAAGTAGATGGGTTTGTTGTTCCTAAAATTCTAGAGGAGCGTTAATCGTCAGGCAGCCGACTCGCACGTTGACCACAACGAAAGCATGCAGCGATTGACGAATAACGGGAAGATACATGTTTCGACAAATGCTACGTTCCAAAATTCACCGTGCCACAGTGACAGGTGCCCATCTCGAGTATGAAGGCAGCCTAACAATCGATCAAGACTTGATGGAGGCGGCCGGGATCCTCCCCTATGAGGCGATTGTCTGCTCGAACTTGAATAACGGCGAGCGATTCATGACCTATGCGATCAACGGTATGCGAGGAAAAGGGGAGATCATTTTAAATGGGCCCACCGCACGGAAGGCGGCGGTCAGGGATCAGATCATCATCTTTTGTTATGAGTATTACGGCGAAGAAGAGATCAAGAAGCACGCCCCCAAGATCGTTCGAGTGAATGAAAAAAATCGAATTGTCGCGGTGAGCTGATACGCCGCGGACAGATCAACCGATGAGACTGCGTGTCGGTTCGTGTTCATCTCACCAGTCGGTAGCGAGAAAATCATGTCTCTTCATAAACTAACTCTCTTTGAACTTCAGAAACACTTCAAGGCAGGGGAGGTGACGGCCACGGAGATCGTGCGCGCCTACTTCTTGCGCATTGGCCATGTGGAGCCAAAAGTAAAGGCCTTCGTCACGCAGGCACAAGAGTCAGCCTTTATGGAGGCGGATGTCTTGGACCGCAAGCTCAAGGGATGGAGGAAGACCCAGCCGCTCACCGGAATGCCTCTGGCCATCAAGGATAATATCTGTACGGAGGGCATCTCTACGACCTGTAGCTCTCGCATGTTGCAGAATTTTGTGCCGCCGTACGATGCGACGGTCATCGCCAAGTTGCGTGCACAGGAGTGCATTGTGTTGGGTAAGACGAATTTGGATGAATTCGCAATGGGATCATCAACGGAAAATTCCGCGTTCGGTCCCAGCCGGAATCCTTGGAATCTGCGCTGTGTGCCGGGAGGATCAAGCGGAGGATCGGCCGCGGCAGTGGCGGCAGAGGAATGTGTGGCGGCGCTAGGCTCAGACACCGGCGGATCTATCAGGCAGCCGGCAGCCTTCTGTGGCGTGGTCGGACTGAAGCCGACGTATGGACGGGTGTCGCGGTATGGGTTGGTCGCGTTTGCCTCCTCGCTGGATCAAATCGGGCCGATCACGAGAGATGTATCCGATTCGGCGTTTCTTCTTCAGGCCATTGCAGGTCATGATCCGATGGATTCCACGTCGGTCGACCGCCCTGTTCCAGATTATATGAAAGCACTGCAAAAACGGGATCTCAAAACTGTGAAGGTCGGTGTGCCGGTTGAGTTTTTTGCTGAAGGACTCGATCCGGATGTCGAGCAGTCGGTCAGAGCGGCTATTGGGGAGTTGAAGCAGCTTGGAGCTGAGATCAAGGAAATCCGTCTGCCGAAGACCGATGCAGCTGTGGCTGTGTACTATGTGATTGCCACGGCAGAAGCCAGCTCGAATCTTGCCCGTTTCGACGGGGTAAAGTTCGGTTTTCGTGCCAAGGAGACCAAGGATCTTCTCGACCTCTACATGAAAACGAGACAGGAAGGGTTTGGCCCGGAGGTGAAGCGTCGGATCATGCTGGGGACCTATGTGCTCAGCGCCGGGTATTACGATGCGTACTATGGGAAAGCCCAAGCCGTACGAACGTTGGTCTGCCAGGATTTCGACGCTGCGTTCAAGGAAGTTGATCTGATTGTGACCCCGGCGACGCCGACTCCGGCCTTCAAACTCGGTGAGAAGAGCGAAGATCCGCTGCAGATGTACCTCTCCGATATTTTCACGATCTCGGTCAATTTAGCCGGATTACCGGCGATTGCTCTGCCCTGCGGATTTAGCAAAGAGGGACTTCCGATCGGGCTGCAATTGATCGGGCGAGCGTTCGAAGAAGAGACGATACTTCGAGCGGCCCATGCTTATGAGCAATCGACGCAATGGCATCTTAAGAAACCGACGATACGGTAAGGGTTATAGGAGAATTGGGGAGGAGACGAAAGAACATACGAGATGAATGACCGGGAGGGTTAGCAACAATGACGATCGTTGAAATCGCTGCACTTCTTGTGGCCGTGGTATTCGCCGTGCTGGTTGGGTATCTCGTACCGGTATTAATGCAGGTTCGCAAAACGGTGGCCGAGTCCGAACAGCTTCTCTCGAAGCTGAACGCCGAGATGCCGGCTCTCGTGGCAGAATTGCGTGCGGTGAGCCAGAACTTAAACGACGTGACGAATCAGGCGCGCGAGGGCGTCGAGCATGCAGCGGTCTTGCTGCATGCGGTGGGTGAAGTTGGTGAGTCCGTGCAACAAGTCCATAATATCGTTCGTGGGTCAGGCGGGACGCTGTTGAACAATGTGGCGAGCATGGTTGCAGGCTTCAAGGCGGCCACTCACGTCGTGCGGGAACGAATCAGACCGGAAGGAGGGACACACAATGGCGGATGAACGAGGAACATCAGCGGCAGTCTTTTTGGCTTTTCTGAGCGGGGCAGCGATGGGTGCGGTTGCGGCATTGTTGTTGGCGCCACAAGCAGGGAGCGAATCGCGTGATCGACTCCGGGGGTATGCCCGTCGTGCGGAACACGATCTTCGAGATCTTGCTGGGCGCGCCGGTGAGGTGTTTGAAGAAGTCGTTGATCAGGGCAAGGAGTTTGTCGAAACGAAGCAGTCGGTGCTGCGAGAGGCATTCGATGCGGGACGTGAAGCCATGAGGCGCGAACGTGGTCGCATGCCCGATGAGGGGCCTGATCGAGGATGATCTTTGAAACGATCATCGGAGTGGAGGTCCACGCACAACTACGGACCAACTCCAAGATGTTCTGCGGGTGCGGCACGACATTCGGTCTATCGGCCAACAGTCAGACCTGTCCGGTCTGTCTTGGTCTGCCAGGCAGCTTGCCCGTTATCAACCGAATGGCAGTCGAAATGGCGGTTCGTGCCGGTTTGGCGCTGAACTGTACGATTGCGGCGAATAATCAATTCGCGAGAAAGAACTATTTCTACCCGGATCTGCCCAAGGGGTATCAGATTTCCCAATATGAGTCCCCGATTTGCGAGCATGGGTGGATTGAGGTTTGTGATAGTAGCGGGGGGGCAACACGCATCCGCATTCGTCGCGCGCATTTGGAAGAGGATGCCGGGAAAAATATCCATGAGACCGGTACCAGTGGGAGTCGGGTCGATCTAAACCGAGCTGGCACACCGCTGTTGGAGATCGTGACGGAACCGGACATGCATTCTGCCGAGGAAGTGGTGGCCTATCTGAAAGGGTTGCGGGAAATCTTAATGTACCTTGATGTCTGTGACGGCAACATGGAGGAGGGGAGCTTCAGGTGTGAGCCGAACTTGTCGCTGCGTCCGTCGGGGCAGAAGGAGTTTGGGACGAAAGTCGAGCTGAAGAACATTAACTCCTTCAAGTATGTGAAGGATGCAGTTGAGTATGAGATTAAACGGCAGACCAAAGTGTTGACTGAGGGAGGCAAGATTCGCCAGGAAACGAGGCTCTGGAATATCGAGCGTGGTGAAACGGCGGTCATGCGTTCCAAAGAGGAAGCCCATGACTACCGCTATTTCCCTGATCCGGATCTGGTGCCGTTGAAGTTGGAACAGGAATGGATAGAAGGATTCCGCAGTAGCTTGCCGGAACTGCCGGCTGTGCGGACGAAGCGCTTCGTTTCGAACTATGGGTTGCCGGAATATGACGCCACTATCCTGACGGCTTCGAAGGGCATGGCGGATTATTTCGAAACCTGCGCGGAGCAGTTCCCTCAACCTAAGATCGTAAGTAATTGGGTGATGGGAGAGTTGATGCGAGAGCTGAATAACTCCGGAACTGATATTGCAGTGTCGCCTGTCACACCTGAACGGTTGGTGAGCCTGTTGCAGATGGTGGACAAAGGGGTCATCAGTCTAAAAGTCGCCCGTGAAATCTTTCCGGAACTCTACAGCAGTGGGAAGGTTCCTGAACAGATTGTGCAGGAAAAAGGGTTAACGCAGGTCTCAGACGAAGGGGCGCTAGAGCAGATCATTACTGAGGTATTGAACAAGAATCCAGCGCAGGTCGCGCAGTTCAAAGAGGGGAAACAACAAGTCTTGGGGTTTTTAGTCGGACAGGTGATGAAGGCAAGCGGGGGGAAAGCGAATCCGGGAAAGGTGAATGAGTTGTTGAAGAAGAAGCTGGGGTAATTGCGGGTCCTGTTGCCGACCAGCCCATTCGTCCTCGCTCCACCCATCCCCCAGTGGGGCCCCTACGCTGCGGGCGAATGGGCACCCAGTCGGCACCACCCGCAGTTAACGAGTTGGGTTCCACTGAAGGAAAAATGAACCGACAAGTTCCTGATATTGACTTCATGTACTCCTGGCAACGTCCTTCAGACTTACGGCGGTTGGCGGTAAGAACGCAATTGCGAATGTCAAACGAGGCATTCCTGTCCAAAGGAGGAAGTCGCGAACAGAAAATTCAAGAAGCACTTGTTGGGGCGACATTCCTATGTGTTTTTCAGCGGATTGTTTCGCCTGTCATGGGAAGAATGGCCAAGATAAATGAAGAAGCGTTCGATATGGAGGCTACTGGGTTGGAGGGAACTAGCTATCCCTTTGAGATTACAACTGCATATCCGCCCGATTACAGAATTCGGGAAAGGTACAAGAATGGGAAGCAACCAGAAATTCCCCGATCTGCTTTCACAGGAGAACCAAAACCTGCGGAATGGATTGCTTCTGCCATCATTAATAAGACGGTCAAGATTCGGGGGAAGGGAATCCGACGCCATTTGATTGTCTATGACAATATCGCAGGTGGGACGACTGACTTGTGGAGACTGCCTTCACTTCTGGAAGATGCCGCAGCAGAGTGGGATTCGATTTGGCTGATCACAGGTGTTCCTGACATCGGTTGGGTAGCACTTGTATCCGGTATAGTGAGACTTAAATCCTCAATGCCTCATGAGAAAGCATCACCAATTCTTGCACCCGCTTTTCTGGAGCTATCGGATTGATAGAGCAGGTTTAAGGATTTTTGAACAGCCTAACAGAGGATGAATAAGCATGAACGCGATTAGAGAAATCAAGGGCAGGCAGATCGTCGATTCGCGAGGGAATCTGACGGCCGAGGAGGAGTGAAATGGCAGCGACCGTGGCCAGAATGACCAAGCATGAACTGAGGGAAATCATTGAATCGACGGTCGAGCAGAAGCTGCTAGAGCTGTTGGGCGATCCAGACCAGGGTTTTGTGTTGAAGAAGACTGTCAAGGATCGGTTGCTTCGCCAGCGAAAAGCCATAGCCTCTGGCCAACGCGGTGAGTCGTTGGGCGTGATTGTGAAGCGGTTGGGACTTGGCTGAGAATATGTATCGTGTTCGCCTTCTGGACGCGGCCACGAAGGAACTGGCCAAACTCAATAAGTCGGTAGCTCGGAGAATTGTTGAGCGAATCAATTGGCTGGTGGAGAACCTTAAGAGGGTCCATCTCAAAACCCTCACAGGAGAGTTTGAGGGGTTGTTCAAGCTACGCGTCGGCGACTACCGTGTAGTCTATGAACTCATCCATGAAGAACAGTTGATCATTATCCATATAGTCGGACATCGACGAGAAATCTATCGTAAGCGGTAATTGGGGTAATTCATCAACCAGATGGAGATACGGATGAGCGCGATTAGAGAAATCAAGGGCAGACAGATTATCGATTCACGTGGTAATCCGACGATTGAAGCCGAAGTGACGCTTGAAAGCGGCGCAAAGGGGCGAGCAGCAGTACCGTCCGGTGCATCAACGGGAGAAAAAGAAGCGATCGAACTCCGTGATGGTGATAAGAAACGGTGGATGGGAAAGGGCGTCTCCAAAGCGGTCGCGAATATCAGCAAGGTCATTGCCCAGGAATTGCTTGGCAAGGAAGCATTCGACCAGGCCGGTATCGACCGAGCCATGATTGCGTTGGATGGGACAAAGACCAAAAGTAAGCTGGGCGCCAACGCGATTTTGGGTGTTTCATTGGCTGTGGCGAAGGCGTCGGCGAATGAAACGGGCCAGCCGCTCTATCGTTACCTTGGAGGGGCGAATGCCCGAGTACTTCCCGTGCCGCTCATGAACATCATCAACGGCGGAGCCCATGCCGATAATCGCTTGGACCTCCAAGAGTTCATGATCATGCCGATAGGCGCAAGCCGATTCAGCGAAGCCCTCCGCATGGCGACAGAAGTGTTTCATTCGTTGAAGGCTCTTTTGAAAAAGAAGGGGCTCAATACGGCCGTGGGGGATGAAGGTGGGTTCGCCCCTGATCTGCAATCGAACGAAGAAGCGCTGAGTCTGATCTCTCAGGCAATCGAGGAAGCGGGTTATAAGGTCGGACGAGATATCGCTTTGGCCTTGGACTGCGCGGCGAGCGAATTCTATGACAAGGGCCGGTATGTGCTTGAAGCGGAAAAGAATCCGGAACGTTCGTCAGATGAAATGATCAGCTACTACGGCAAGCTTTTGGATCGCTATCCAATCCTTTCGATCGAAGACGGGTTGAGCGAACTGGATTGGAAGGGGTGGAAGGTCCTCACGGAGAAGCTGGGCAAACGGGTGCAGCTCGTCGGGGACGACATCTTCGTCACGAACGTCGAAATCTTTTCGAAGGGCATCAAGGAGGGAATCGGGAATTCGATTCTGATCAAGCTCAATCAGATCGGGACCCTGACGGAAACTTTGGATGCGATCGAACTTGCGAAGCGATCAGGCTATACAGCGATCATTTCACACCGGTCCGGTGAGACCGAAGACACCACGATTGCGGATGTGGCGGTTGCGACGAACAGCGGATTGATCAAGACGGGATCCTTATCCCGAACGGATCGTGTGGCGAAATATAACCAGTTGCTCCGAATTGAAGAAGAGCTGGGAGCCGTGGCGCTCTATCGTGGTCGAGAGGCCGTGCAGGTCAGGGCCTAGCTGGTCCCGCCGCCGCCGGATGCACAGATGATTATCAAACAGAATCGTGGGCGGCAATGGCTGGAATGGCGGCAGCGCGTCCTTATCGCCATGCAGGTGCTCGGCGCGGGTGGCTGTGTATGGCTATTCGTGGCGTTGTTTTCCGGAGACATGGGCCTCACTCGGTATCTCTCCATGCGCGATCATGCATGGAATCTGGAACAAGAACTCTCGACCTTACGCCGAGAAAGTGCCACATTGCAGCACGATATTACTCGTCTCCAGCATGACCCCGCTAAAATTGAGCAGTTGGCTCGAGAACAGTTGGGGTACGTGCGCAAGGGAGAGACTGTCTATCAGTTGGTGCCAGACCCTGACAAGAAACTGGAGTCGTTGTCAAAACCATGAAGTTTGGAACAGTTGCGATCATCGGACGGTCCAACGTCGGCAAGTCGACGCTGCTCAATTGCCTGCTAGGTGAAAAAATCTCGATTGTGTCGAGTAAGCCCCAGACCACAAGGACCCGCATTATGGGTGTCGTGCATGTGGACGGAGCACAAATTGCCTTTCTCGATACGCCGGGGCTCCATAAACCTGAGCACTTGCTCAATCGTCGAATGCTGCGTACTGCCGTGGAGACCTTGGAAGATGCGGATCTCCTGTACATGCTGATGGATGCGACCAGTCTTCCGGGTCCCGGAGATCTGATCGCTGTCAAGCATATGAAGGAGGCGTTGGCCAAACGGCTGCGTCCGGTCATCCTTGTCATCACGAAAATTGATCTCGTCAACAAGCAGAAACTGCTCCCGACTCTCGAACGGTATGGCAAACTCTTCGCATGGACGGAGGTGGTGCCGGTTTCTGCCCAGGTCGACGACAATATTGATCGGTTGCTGGCCGTGACGGTTCCCTATCTTCCGTCGGCAGAAGGAGCCTACGGCGATGATGTGATGACCGATCAGACGATGAGAACGCTGGCGGCTGAGATGATCCGTGAGAAGGTGCTGCAAGAGACGGAAGAGGAGGTGCCGTATGCGGTTGCAGTCGAGATCGATGAATTCGTCGAACAGGACAAACTGGCGAAGATTCGGGCGTCGATTTTGGTGGAGCGAGAGACGCAGAAGGGCATCCTGATAGGCAAACATGGAGAGCGTTTGAAATCGATCGGCACACAGGCCAGGCTGGACATGGAACGGCTGTTCGGCATGAAAGTGTTTCTGGAGCTGTGGGTGAAGGTCAGAAAATCTTGGCGTGAGGACGAGCAGACCTTGGTGGAGTTGGGTTACTAAGGAATGATGCAGCCGATGGAACGACCGATAGAGCCGCACGCACCGGACCAGCGACCGCACCAGTCAGAACGCGATGTGCTGCGTGAAGTTTTGCGTGATCAGACTGAACGTGGGCAGACGAAATCGGACATTGTGATCCAGTCCGTACAAAAGTTGCTGCGACGCGGAGCCATCACGAACCTCTCCAAGATGTTGGGGCGTATGCACCCCGCCGACATCGCCAAAGTCGTGACCCATCTCTCCTCTCCGAAGGAAAAACGGGAGATCTTCGAACTGGTCCGCGGCGAAGGCAAGCGTGGGCAAGCGCTCAGTGAGCTCGACGGCGAAAGCATCCAGCAAGTACTCGCAGATCTGTTGCATTCTGACATTGCGTGGCTCTTGAAAGACCTCGGCCCCGACGACGTGGCGTACATTCTCGGATTTCTTCCCGAAGAGCGCGGCAAAGAAATTCTCGCCCTGATGAAGACCGAGGATTCGACCGAGGTTGCCGACATCCTTAAATATCCAAAGGATACGGCAGGCGCGATCATGACCACAGAGTTCTTTTCCTTGCCGGAGGATGCCACGGCACAGGAAGCGATCCGTCGGTTACAACAAGCCACCGATGCGGAAATGGTGTTCTATATTTATGTGACGGACAAGGATGATCGTCTGGTTGGTGTCCTCTCTCTCCGACAGCTGATCACGGTCCCTCCGACGACGCCACTGAAAAATATCATGGCCCGAGAGGTGATGAGTGTGGCGATCGACTTGGATCAAGAAGAGGTCGCGCGCCAGGTGGCCAGCTATAACTTGCTGGCGATTCCGGTTGTGGAACGGGACGGCAAACTCGTGGGCATCATCACGGTCGATGATGTGGTCGATGTGATTCGAGAAGAAGCGACCGAAGACATGTTGAAAATGGCCGGGGCAATTGAGGAAGACACGGGCTTGAAGCCTTCGAGCTTCGGCTCAGCGAAACTGCGGTTGCCATGGCTCTTTACCAACCTCGTCGGCAGTCTCCTGTCCGGTGCGATCCTCTGGCATTTCCGTTATACGATCCAGGAGGTGGTGTCGATCGTGAGTTTTATCCCTGTGATTGCAGCGATGGGTGGAAATGTGGGGTTGCAGTCCTCGACGCTGATTATTCGAGGGTTGGCCACCGGCTCTGTGGAGCTCACTCATGTATGGCCTATCTTCTTTCGTGAAGCGAAGATCGGCTTGGTCATGGGGGTGGCCTGCGGTGTGACGCTGACACTGGTTGCCTGGGTTTTGCATCAAGGGTTTTTGGGCATGGTCCTCGGAGCTTCGCTGATCACTGCATTTTTGGTGTCGACCAGCATGGCGACGATTATGCCGATTCTGCTCAAACGCGTGGGGGTCGATCCGGCCGTTGCTGCCGGTCCTTTTGTCACGACGGCAAACGACATCACCGGGATTACAATCTATCTGACCTTGGCCACTCTTTTCTTGGACTATCTCCGGTGACGCGGACTGGTGCATCCTTGTGCCTCAACCGAGGTTGGGAGGGGAGAGAGCTGTGCCTCTGGTAAAGACGACTGCGATCATTTTACGGAGCCGCAAGTGGGGGGACGCCGATCGAATCGTCACGGTGTACTCTAAGAGTCTGGGTAAAATCAGAGGGGTCGCCCGTGGTGCCCGCCGTCAGAAAAGCCGCTTCGGGGCCGCGATCGAACCATTTAGCGTGTGTCGTCTGAATCTGTTTGAGAAAACAGGGGACTCCCTGTTTCGAATTTCGCAGGTCGATTTGGTACGATCTTCTCAAGTGTTGCGGGAAGACCTTTGCTTGATGGCATCGGCGGCGCGAATGGTCAATGTTGTCGCCGCGATCACTCCGGATGGAGATCCGGACCCGCGTTTGTTTGATAGCCTGGAGCAAGGCCTTGCCTTGCTCCAGGAAAGTGAAGACCCGACCTTTACGGCGCTCCTGTTTCAGATCAGACTGCTGGGATTGACGGGGTTTCGCCCGCAGACCGATCATTGCGCCGCCTGTGGGAAGACGCACTTCGTTGGAGAACCTCAATTTTCTCCAATCGCTGGAGGTCTCGTGTGTCTGACCTGCGCCGCGCGTCAACGAGTTCGATGTGTCGCATTCTCACGAGGCAGCCTGTTGTTTCTCCAGCAAGCCATTCGGCTGGCGCCTACGGTACTCACGCGGTTGCGAGCAACGGGGCAAGTGCGGAGTGAGGTGGAGGAAGCGATTGAAGGGTACGTCACGGTGGTTGCCGGGAAACGGCTACCACCGGTTGACTTCCTGTCGCTCGCATCGCCAGGATGAGCAAGACACGATGAGAGGTGAACACATGACAGCCACTGCTCTGGAGCCTCGAGATATGGAGTGGCTCGACAAGGGAGTGTTGGGAATCCAGTGGAGCGATGGCCACAAGGGGAGGTATTCGGTTCGTTATCTGCGGCAGCACTGTCCCTGCGCGGCCTGTGTCGATGAGTGGACAGGCGAGCGGCGTCTCAAGTCAGAGGATGTGCCGATCTTGATTATGCTCCAGGACATCGAGTCGGTGGGGCGCTACGCGTTTCAATTCAAATGGAGTGACGGCCACGATACCGGTATCTATTCCTATTCATTGCTACGACAACTGTGTCAGTGTGACGTCTGTCAGCCAGTGAAGCCAGTTGAGCCAAAATCCAGACGGCTCATGTGAGGCGAGGATACAACGTGACCAATATTTCTGGTGTCCTGACAAAAGTGATACGGTGCGTATGTGGAGTGTTCGTACTCGGATTGATCGTAGGCTGCAAGAGCATGCCGACGCTGGAGCAGCAAGAACAGCTAGTGCAAGCTAATAGCCTTGTGCTGGATCAAATCACCACCAGGGCAGTGGTAAACGTCTGGGGGAAACCGCCGCTGTATCACAGTGAGTTCAGCCATTTTTTCGTGATGCCGGACTTCAGCGTGATTCCTCGATCACGCGTGGCAACTGGAGAGGCTCCGAGGGGGTGGAAGGCTGGCGTGCATGCGGGCGAAGGAGTGTATTTCGCATACCCCGATCGTGGTTGGCTTCTGGTATTTCTCGATGATCGCCTTGTCTATAAGGAAGAGCTCAAGGCCGAGGAGTTGCATGCCATTGCAAAAACCTGGGCCTATGAGGATCGATTCAAATCCCGGCTTGACGAAGTTTCCCGACCCTAGGTCTTCCGCCTAATACCCCGCATGACAGCAGGCATCAGGAGGTGGTTTGAACATCGTGATGGCAGCCTCAGAGGCCGTTCCGTATGCCAAGACGGGCGGATTGGCCGACGTGGTCGGCGCGTTGGCGATCGAGCTGACGAAGTTGGGGCATCATGTGATATTGGTGATGCCCGATTACCGAGGTCGAGCAGCCGGTGAGTCTCGTCAATTGGCCATGCGACTTTCTATTCCGGTTGATGGGAAGCCTGTCGATGTCACGGTAGAAGAAGAGAACGTACCGGTGACAGGTGCATTGCATCGGTTGCGAGTACTATTCGTGCGGTACGATCCCTATTTTGATCGCCCGGGGCTTTACCAACAAGACCATCACGATTATCCGGACAACCTCGAGCGGTTTATTCTCTTCTGTCGTGCCGCCCTCGAAATAGTGCGTGGGTTGATGGAGACCCGAGGGGAGAAGGTTGATGTGCTGCACTTGCACGATTGGCAGACGGCTTTGTGCGCAGTGTATCTGAAGACGCTTCCTCACGAGTATAAGGGGCTCGATCAGCTGAAAGTGCTCTTGACTCTGCACAATATGGGATATCAAGGAATTTTCCCTGGCCAGCATTTTACGAAGCTGGGGCTTCCTCCGTCACTGTTTTCCCCGAGTGGCCTCGAGTTCTATGGGTCGGTCAATTGTCTGAAGGGCGGCATCATTTTTTCAGATGCTGTTTCCACGGTGAGTCCTACCTATGCGCAGGAGATCATGACCGCAGAATATGGATGTGGTCTTGAAGGTGTGCTGGCAAGTCGTGCGGATGGTGTCAAAGGGATTACAAATGGTATCGATATCGATGCTTGGAATCCAGAGAGCGATTCCTACTTGCCGGCACAGTACACGGCTGCTGATTTGTCGGGAAAGCAAGCATGCAAACGAGCGCTGCAACGGGAGCTTGGACTGCCAAACCGTGATGTTCCCCTGTTGGCTGTGATCGGTCGGCTGACCTTTCAGAAGGGCTTTGATCTCTTGATCGATGTGATTCCCGAGCTCATGTCTTTAGACATACAAACTGTCGTGCTTGGTACGGGGGATCACCATTTGGAACAGCAATTTCTTGCAGCCAAAGCCAAATATCCTGATCGGATTGGCTTATGCCTTGGTTTTAATGAAGGGATGGCGCATCGCATTGAAGCTGGGGCGGACATGTTAATCATGCCGTCTCGCTATGAGCCATGTGGATTAAGTCAACTGTATAGCCTTCGGTATGGCACGGTGCCTATTGTGCGCCGTACTGGAGGATTGGCGGATACCGTTATTCCCTTTCGACCTTCGACGATCAAATCTGGACGTGCAACTGGTTTTCACTTCATTGATGCTTCGACGGACTCTCTCATCTCCGCGCTCGTACTCTCGCTTCATGTGTACAAAGAGCGGCAGACATGGCAATCCTTGATCTACACAGGAATGAAGGTTGACCTGTCTTGGGATCGATCGGCGAAACTATATGTAGATTTATATCGAGGACTGCAGGGAGAGAAGAAAGAGCACTAACGAGCGTTGAAGGAAACGTTGACTCCATGCCCAAGTTTGGCCAGCAACGTCTTTGCCTTTAGGACGTAATAGGAACCTTCTTCCTTATGAAGCTTGATGACCGAGACCAGAAGGTCACGAGCGATATCAGTCTGCCCTTGATTAAAGGCGAGCTCTCCGGTGTGTAGGGCACAAGCGGCAGCCATCGCCTCTACATCGACTGCTACCCGACTTGTTGGATTGGCCACTAGCCGCTCAAGGTGAGTTGGCAGTGGCAAGACAAACCCTTCGCGTGCCTCTGCTATTTGGCTAGCTGAACGCAGTTGCGTCAGATCTGAAGTTGCCTGGGCTAAGTTAGAGGTTGATTTACAATCGGCATAGGTATTCCACAGTGACATGAAGCCACTATTTTTCAGTTCGGTTATTTGGGATGAAGGACCGGTTGTACAACCTGAAGCAAGAACTACTGACCCTAATAACCCCAGCGCCAAGCCTTTTGTGAGCATACTGCAGTTCATGTCATCCACCCTCCGTCAATGGTATTTGGATGTGCAAATGATAGGCCATGCAAATATACTCTGTAACTGCAATTGAAATAAGAAATATTTCTTGAATCATCTGGGTTGAACTGTGTCAATCTCAACTCACTGTTGCGCTATTGACACAGTTGGAGGAGCTCGAAAAATAGGGAAGGCCTAGTAGGTAAGAGCGTCAAGAGTTGAAGATGTGAACGAGAATTCCAGTACGGGTGGTCGCGTTGGTCTTTCGCATGATGTGCTTAATGTGTTCTTTGACCGTTTGTTCAGTGATCAGGAGGGCATTGGCGATTTCTTTATTGGTCCACCCCTTTGCCAGATGTTCCACAACTGACTGCTCGCGGTTAGTCAACTGAAAACGTTCTCGAGCATGTTCGGTATTGAGGTTTTGTTTTCGCCCTAATTCTTCCATGGTAACCACAAGCCTGGCGTTTTGGATGCCTCCTCGATCTGGCAAACCGAAGCCTCTCAGAAGAATGGGCTGATTAGGATCGCCTGTCACACGCTTGAGTTCGAATTGTTCCCAATCCTTGGCCTCTGTTCGTATGTGAAGCGCTTTAATAATTTCTGCGCAAAGCTCAGTCAGGGCCGTCGGGAGGACTCCATGCGCTGAAATCGTGGTAGTTCTTCCATGCTCGACGGCGTTGATTTTTTTGGCGAGTTCCGTAGCTTGTCGATTCATATGTAGGAGTTGCATAGATGCCGACAGCACCACTATCCCAGACCCTGCCCGCTGATCAGCAAGAGCATCGGTTTGATCAATACCTTTAACTGGTTCTGGCATAATACGATTAGGGCATCACAAGACGGTCGAAACTTAGTGCAGTATCGAGCCTCAATGACAAATGGCTAGCTTGACCGCGAACAAGCTTTGAATACAGAAATAGTACCTAACACTTTCGGGGGAGTCAACATATACCTTTGGGAAAGCAGCCTACGTCATCGGTATTGTTGATTCTGGAAGCGATACATATATTCCACATAGGTTTGAGGTCAGGTTAGAGGAGCTAGTTTGAGCACCGCCTTGCTGAATGCTGGATAGCCCATATGCAGGTTAAGATCGCAGATTAAATGGGAAAAGTCGTACAACGATTTCTTATGAGGGGGGAAGAGGAATGGATGTGAAGCCAATGGAATGGGAGTGGCCGATAAGGGATAGCTATGAAAACCATAGTGAGCGGGCGGCACTGCTGAGGCCAATTCTTTATGAGATGACAGCGCTAGAGGTAGGGAATGCTAATCTTGTTAAGGGGGGGAAAGCGCTATCGCTGAATATTAGTAGCGGAGGTATGTTGGTTCTTATGGACCAAGCTCCTGATATTAAGCAGGTATTGAAAGTCTATGTGCCGACACCCATAACGATTGCTGACACACCAACGCTTGCTGAAGTACGCTGGACAAGAAAGCTTCCGATTGGAGATTCAAGCAGCCACGTCACCTATTTCGTAGGACTTAAGTTCATGTTCTAGGTTCCCTGCACACACTGGCCGTCTCCACAAGTTTAGGAGGTGTCAATCAAGAGGATCGAGTATCATGCGTAGGTCTCTAATCGAGATTTGCACCACCGTACTTTTGATATCTAGGCAATCCACAAGTTGGTACTTTTGCAGTGAGGGTCACCAGTCTTCTAGTGGCTGATGCCAAAAGGCTAAGGCTTAGGGAGTATAGAAGTCTAAGAAGAGGTCTCAAGCCAACGACACATCATTCACGTTGTCCTATGAGGGGGAAGGAGCCAGTATCGGCAGAGTGAAAGTCTCGGTCTGCTGGCGCATGCCTGGTGATATGGAGTGTTGATCGAGGGGCTCTTCAAGAAGAATAGTTGTTGTTTTGTGAAGAATAGTCTTTATGGCAAGTTGACTTGGGGAGCATAGTTTATTAGAAAATTAAAGATCCGGTGGATGCCGGGATGGCGGCAGCCTGCTGAGGCTTCAGATTGCGCAATGAGAGGCGTGAGCTATGAACGATTCTTTTGAGATGGATTGAGATGCTGCAAGATACAAATGGTATGTACTTAGTACGAAGTCAAGCCATGAAAAGCAAGCCCAGCAGAATATCCAACGTTGCATGGGAGTGAAGTGTTTCTTGCTGCATTATTGAAGAGGCAGAGAGCTATTTGGGGTAAGGTAAGAACTGCAAGTGCTCTGTTCTTACAGTAGTATATATTTCTTTCGGATCAATCCACTTGGGCGTTATCGAGCCGGGACATACCACGGGAGTTCGGTGGATCTCCGCGAATGTCGATACCGCGATACTTGATGCTATCAAGGAGAGAGTAGTAAGTCCTGAAGCGTGCGTGCTAGAGAAGCCGAAAGAGCTAAGTAGCGGCCAGGTTGTTCAGGTTAAGGATGGCCCTTCGTAGGCTTGTGGCTGTTTATAGAGATGTCTGGGCATCAAAGGGCGTATGGTACTTCTGCGCACATTCGTGCTCCAGGTGCGGGTTGTGTTTGAGATTTACCAACTCATTCCATATGCTGCAGCGTGAACTCCGTAGATTCCGATCGTCGGCTTGTTCTTAAAGGCTTTCGATGGGGAATTCCTTCCAAGTGTTGGAACCTGATGCAAGGAGGATAATGAGTATGAAGGCAGTGATTCTTGCCGGAGGATGGGGAACTCGACTTTCCGAAGAGACCACCCTGCGACCGAAACCTATGGTGGAAATCGGTGGGAAACCGATCCTATGGCATATCATGAAGATTTATGCTGCTCATGGGATAAGGGAATTTGTTATCGGCCTTGGCTACAAGGGAGAGATGATCAAAGAATATTTTCTCAACTTCTATGCGTTCAATAAGGATATTTCAGTCGATCTTGAGAGTGGAAAGACGACGATTCATGACGGGAAACGGCACGAAGACTGGAAAGTGCATCTCGTCGATACCGGTCTGCACACTCAGACGGGAGGCCGGCTTAAACAACTGAAAAAATGGATAGGTGAGAATGAAACGTTTCTGTTTACGTATGGAGATGGGGTTTCAGATGTCGACATTCAAGCCACCATTAAGTTCCATAAGGCTCACGGAAAGCTGGCCACAGTAACGTCCGTCCTGCCTCCTGCACGATTCGGTCGGCTTGTGTTCGATCATGATCACATCGTCGACTTTAGTGAGAAACCTCATGGCGAGGAAGGCTGGATCAATGGCGGCTTCTATGTCCTCGAGCATAAAGCCATTGATTACATTAAAGATGATGAGACTGTGTGGGAGAGAGATCCCATCCAGCAGCTCACGAAAGATAATCAATTGATGGGCTATCGGCATGATCGTTTCTGGTCCTGTATGGATACGCTGAAAGAGAAGAATTATTTGGAGGAGCTTTGGCAGTCGTCCAAGGCTCCCTGGAAAGTATGGTAAGGCTAGGAACTTTCCGACCGTTTTGTATCCTTCCGTTCGTCATGTCACGGTGTGGAAAGGGCTGAAGAAGGTCTTGGTCTTTCCTGTGGTAGGAATACTAGGGAGCGAAAGCTGAGAGTCGACTTAGTCTTGAGAATCGTCTAGCATTCGACGCATTTAGTGAGTGCGGCGTCATCAGGTATCCCATGTTGTGGACTTACTAGTTCAGGTTGTGTCCTCGGCAAAACAGAGGCGGTTAAGATCGGAGGGTAGAGTATGAAGATTCTAGTTACAGGCAACATGGGCTATGTCGGCCCATTGGTACTGTGTCGTTTGCGAGAATCCCACCCTCGAGCAACGCTTATCGGTTACGATGCGGGTTACTTTGCGCATTGTTTAACGGGTGCGTCTCGACTTCCTGAAAGTCTGGCCGATCAGCAATATTTCGGGGATATCCGACAGGTTTCTGCGAAGATTCTGGAAGAAGTCGACGCTATCGTACATCTCTGCGCCATCTCAAACGATCCTATGGGCGCCACGTTTGAAAAGGTCACCCTCGATATAAACCACCGAGCGAGTATCGATCTTGCCGAGAAAGCAAAGCGAGCAGGCGTGAAGAAGTTTGTGTTTGCTTCGAGCTGCAGTGTGTACGGATTTGCCGAAGGTGGTCCCCGCCGAGAGGACGATGCTCTGAATCCACTTACGGCGTATGCCAAATCGAAAGTTCAAACAGAGCAGGATCTGGCATCACTTGCATCAGAAGGCTTCATAGCGACCTGTCTCCGGTTTGCCACAGCGTGCGGCATGAGTGATCGGCTGCGATTGGATCTTGTGTTGAATGATTTTGTGGCTGGCGCGCTTGCATCAAAACGCATCAATATTTTGAGTGATGGGACACCATGGCGCCCCTTGATTCACGTGAAAGATATGGCAAGAGCAATTGATTGGGCCGTGCGGCGAGATCCTCGAGATAGTGGGTCTTTTCTGACAGTCAACGTGGGTAGCGATGCATGGAATTATCAGGTGAAGGATTTGGCGGCGGCTGTGGCCAATCTTGTTCCGAACGTCGAGGTGTTGATCAATAAAGATGCGCAACCAGATAAGCGCTCATATCGAGTGAACTTTGACAAGTTCTCAAAGCTGGCGCAAGGATTTCTCCCTATGGTTGACCTTCAGAGTGCTGTGAAGGATCTCCGTGATGGGCTCATGGCCATGCAGTTTCGCGACCATGAGTTCCGGACGGGCGAGTTGATACGACTCGTCACATTAAAACGACTGCGGGAGAGTGGGCAATTGACAGACGACCTAGTGTGGAAAGAGCGAAGCAATACTTGAGGACGTGGTCGGGTGTCGTATTTGGTATTGGGCGTTTCGAAACATCCTTTGCTAGTAGGAGGGAATATCAGTATGGGGCAATCAGGGTGTCGGTCTTGCGGTGCGACGCTTGAGCGTACGTTCATCGATCTTGGTATGTCTCCATTGGCCAATTCCTACATTAAGCCAGACCAGTTGAATCGCATGGAGCCCTTTTATCCATTGCATGTCTATGTGTGCGAGAAGTGCTTGCTGGTTCAGCTGAAGCAATTCTCAACGCCGCACGATATTTTTTCAGACTACGCGTATTTTTCGTCATTTTCAGATTCCTGGCTGGCGCACGCAAAAGCCTATGTTGATATGATCGTGGGTCGATTCGGATTGGATCGCAGTTCCAAGGTTGTGGAGATTGCCAGTAACGACGGATATCTTTTGCAGAACTTCGTGTCGCGCGGTATCCCTGCGTTGGGAGTCGAGCCTGCTTCCAATATCGCTGAAGTGGCGAAGAAGAAGGGGATTCAGACGAAAGTGGCCTTCTTCGGAGCGAGCACGGCCCGGGATGTAGCTGCTGACGGATGGGCTGCCGATTTGATCATTGGGAACAATGTGCTGGCCCATGTTCCGGATCTGAATGATTTCGTGAATGGGCTTAAGGTGCTGCTGAAGCCGACGGGCCTGATCACTATGGAATTCCCTCATCTGCTTCAGCTGATGCAGCAGAACCAGTTTGACACCATTTATCACGAACATTTTTCCTATTTTTCGTTCTTGGCGGTCGAACAGGCGTTTGCTCGACATGGAATGAAACTATTCGATGTTGAGGAACTGTCGACTCATGGTGGCTCTCTGCGAATCTATGCGTGCCATAATGACGATACTTCCAAACCTGTACAGGCACGAGCAAAAGAACTGAAATCGCGAGAAGAAACCGCCGGATTTGGCCGGCTGAATCATTATCTGTCGTTTGGTCCGCGCGTGGAGGCGACGAAGAGGAAGGTACTGTCCTTTCTCATCTCTGCGAAACAGGAGGGCAAGCACGTTGTAGGGTATGGGGCTCCAGCAAAGGGGAACACGTTGCTCAACTATTGCGGGATTCGAACGGACCTCATTGACTACACGGTAGACCGGAGCCCGCATAAGCAAGGGCATTTTCTCCCTGGCGTGCATATTCCGATTTATGGGCCGGAACGAGTGCTCGACACACGTCCTGACTATCTCCTGATTCTGCCCTGGAATATTCGAGAGGAAGTCATGCAGCAGATGAGCTACATTCGGGAGTGGGGAGGAAAGTTTGTCGTTCCGATTCCTGAAGTGCAAGTGCATGCATGATTTTCACAGAAACCGCCCTCAAGGGCGTCTTCCTGATCGATCCTGAGCCGGTGCGAGATGAGCGGGGAATGTTCATGCGGACGTGGTGCCAACGGGAGTTTGAGGCGCATGGGATTCCAACTAGGTGGGTGCAGTCAAGTGTTTCAGTGAACAGCCAGAAAGGCACCATGCGAGGGCTTCACTATAAAGCAAATGAGGAAGTGAGGTTGGTTCGTTGCATGGCTGGAGCCATCTACGATGTCATCGTCGACTTACGACCTGCATCACCGACGTACTGTCAGTATGTCGGAATCACGCTCTCGGCGGACAATCACCGGGCTGTCTATGTTCCGGAACGTTGCGCCCATGGGTTTCTCACACTCGAACAAAATAGCCAAGTGTTGTACTACATGTCGGAGTTCTATGTGCCTGCTAACGATCGAGGATTTCGCTGGGATGATCCTGTCTTCAAGATTGTCTGGCCTGAACCCATTTTGGTCATGTCGGAGAAAGATCGAACGTGGCCAGCATTTCTTAAGAATAGCGCACTGCCATCATGACCTTTGCTGGCCCCAAAGAAGCATCAAGCGGTGAAGAGTTAGGCAAAGAGATGCATAACTTCATGGCGGAGCTTTATCCGATATGCCGGAGTATTACCGGTGGGGGGGTCAGGGAAACTCTTCGAGCGATCCAGAAGCGTATTTCGCTTGAAATGTATGAGGTTCCTAGCGGAACCAAAGTGTTTGATTGGACGGTTCCATTAGAGTGGAACGTAGCCGATGCCTACGTCATGAGCCAAGAGGGGAAACGAGTCATCGATTTCAACGCGCACAATTTACATCTGATGAGCTACAGTTCGCCCGTCAGGATGAAGATGTCGTTGGCAGACCTGAGACCTCATTTATTCACACTGCCGGACCATCCTGAGTGGATTCCTTACCGGACATCCTATTACAAGGAGAGCTGGGGCTTTTGCCTTCGACATGCAGATCTCGAGCAACTGTCCGATGACGAATATGAGGTTGTCATCGATTCGAGTCTTCAAGCTGGGTCACTCACGTATGGCGAGGCCTATTTACCAGGTGAAACTTCGGATGAGGTCCTCATCTCATGTCATGTATGCCATCCTGCGATATGCAACGATAATTTGTCGGGTATTACGCTGGCCGTGAAGCTTGCAGAAACGATGGCGATGCGCCCAAGACGATATTCATACCGTTTTCTCTTTATTCCAGGAACCATTGGGTCGATTACCTGGTTGGCTCAGAATGAACAAACGGTGTCTCGCATTAAGCACGGGCTCGTCTTGACCGGGGTAGGCGATGCGGGGAACATTACCTACAAGAAGAGTCGTCAGGGCAATGCGGAGATCGATCGGGCGATGGCGCATGTGCTGAGGCACTCAGGAGAGACCTCTACCATCATTGATTATTTCCCCTATGGATATGATGAACGGCAGTATTGTTCTCCTGGATTTGATCTGCCTGTTGGATGTTTCATGCGGACCCCACATGGCCAATATCCGGAGTATCACTCCTCTGCAGATGATCTGGACTTTGTGAAGCCGGACTCTCTTGCACGGTCGTATGGCAAATGTCTGGGGGTGTTCGATCTCTTGGAAGGGAATCGAACGTATATAAATCAAAACCCGAAATGCGAACCGCAATTGGGCCGGCGAGGGCTGTACCGCGCTGTTGCCGGGCAACAAGAAAAACAATGGACGGAGCTGGCTCTTTTCTGGGTCTTGAGCGCGTCCGATGGACACCATTCACTGCTTGATATCGCGGAACGAGCTGATCTCTCGTTCGCTAAGGTATTATCCGCAGCCGAAGCGCTCCTAGAGGTTGGCCTATTGAAAGAATGTCGGAGGCCGGGAAATACCTCCTGAAGAGGAAAGGTTAAATAGTGCGTGCCTGTATGATGTTGTACGCAGGAAAGGCGCTCCTCGGGTAGACGCAGAGTGCACTGGGATTACCATGAAGGATTATTTGAGGGCTAGCGATCTCTCGCATATCCCCGCGAACCTTGTGTCACCCTATGGATGGTAAAACTGCCGATGTTGGTCTGCTCACATATCAACATGGAGTGGAGCACAGCGCGTGTTGGCTGTGAAGCTTGATTACAGATGATCAAATGAGGGGTGAGATCAATTGGCGAAAAGAAGTGGTGGCGGTACTTCCTGCAGCTGGTAGATCTCTTCGTCTGGCTCCGCTTCCCTGCAGCAAGGAAATCCTTCCTGTCGGCATGAGGGCCATGGCAGGTTTGCGAGGAGATCGCCTCAGGGTGGTTAGTCACTATCTGCTTGAATGTCTGCAAAAAGCGGAGATTCAGAATGGCTATATCGTCATTCGGCAAGGCAAGTGGGATATACCAGCTTACTGGGAAGCTGGGGGAATGTTAGGGATGAACCTAGCCTATGTGGTGATCGAAGGCTCGAGTGGTCCGCCTGATACAATCGATCGGGCCTATCCATTTGTGAAGGACAACATCGTCGCGTTCGGCTTCCCAGATATTATCCTTCATCCGAGCAATATTTTTGTTAAACTCCTGGATCGGTTAGAAGGCTCAGGGAGTGATGTTGTGTTGGCCCTGTTCCCGGCCCAGGACTCCAAATCTATGGACATGATCGAGATTGACGCGGCTCGTCGCGTTCGAGCAATTCATCTCAAACCGAAAGCAACGCGGCTGCGATATGCATGGTTGTGTGCGGTGTGGACACCTGTGTTTACAGAGTTTTTGCATCAGTTTTTGCGCCGAGTGAAACAAGGGAGCAAGGTGGGGGTGGTCGGAAATCGCAGAGTCGATGTTCAGGGTGATATTCCGGTAGGAGTTGTATTGAAAGAGGCGGTGAAAGCCAAGCTCAAGGTCGAGGGGGTCACATTCCCCACAGGGCGGTATCTTGATATCGGTACTCCTCAGGGTCTTTCCATGGTTCAAAGGTTCGTATCCCAGTCTGAGGGTATTGTACCTGACATGAGTTGAGAGAGAGGGGAGAACTGCACAATGGGAGTAGGCTACACTCAGGTACCTACGCAGCGGGTTTAATGTCTTGGGCGAAGCGACTCTGAACCTGTCGAATGCATAGCTGAAGCCATCTTAGCTGTGTATTATTTGAGCTGAGGGTTGTTTGTCCGTGCTGTAGTGTAAATAGGGTGGGCGCTTTAACAGAAGGAACCGAAGTTATGAAATATCCCCTGTGGTTTCTCGTCATCGTGCTGGTTCTGTCGGCAAGCTCGAGCTCCGGATTCTGTGATTCGGGGTTGGTTAAGCCAGATGCCGGTAAATTGCCGACTGATGTCCCCATCGTACCTTCCACAACAACGCAGACTGAGAAAGTAATCAGTCAGGCGATGATGGATAAGCTGTCGAATGCGGTCAGCAGCGAATATGTGATCGGCGCCGAAGATGTATTAGACATTACCGTCTGGAGGAATCCTGATCTGTCACGACAAGTGCAAGTACGTCCCGATGGGCGATTTTCAATGCCGATCATTCGCGACGTGATGGCCGTCGGGAAAACGCCCACAAAATTGGCCGAAGAAATGACGAACAAACTCAAGGAATATGTCCAAAACCCCGTTGTGGCTGTGACCTTGAAGGAAGTCAATAGTTCCAACATCTTCCTGCTCGGCGAAGTTGCTCATCCGGGCAAGTATCCGCTCAAGAGCAAAACAACGCTGCTGCAAGCGATTACCATCGCAGGCGGATTCAAAGATACGGCGGCAAGGAACCAGATCGTCATTTTTCGGTTTACGGATACAGCCCCAGGATTGAAGCGGTTCACGGCGAGCTACGATGACATTGTGCTTCGCAGCGGAATCACGGATAACTTTGAACTGAAGCCGGGTGATACACTTGTGGTGCCGAGCGAGTCAATGGTGGTCTTCCCTGGTCGGTAGGGAATACCGGAAAGGATTGCTGTGGACAATTGCGCACGATGGACAAGGGAGTCTCGATGGTATCTGCCTGTGATGAGAGCATCGGCGATTGGGCTCTTGTTGTGCTCTGTTCTTGCCCAAGCTAGTTGTCGGGGACCGGTGACGTCGAGGGAATACAAGGCCTCCGACGTTCCCACGGAATTCCTTTTGGGTTCTGAAGACCAGATTGAAATCAATGTGTGGAAGAACCCGGATTTATCCAGGGTCACCTTGATTCGTCCTGACGGATACGTGTCAATGCCGATCATCGGAGATGTTCAAGCCGCAGGCCTTACGGCTGAGGCACTTGCTGCACAGATTACCGAGCGGCTCAAGGGGTACATCCAGAATCCTTCTGTGTCCGTAAATGTCAAGGAGCTCAACAGTTATTCGGTGTTCGTCTTGGGTGAAGTCGCGAAGCCGGGTAAGTATCAGCTCAAGTCATACGTCACGGTGCTGCAAGCTATTTCAATGGCTGGCGGCTTTACAAACTATGCGAGTAAGAATAGTTTGCAAGTGGTGCGGGTGATCGAAAGCCCCGGTCACAAACGTCAGGAGATCCACATCCCATTGCGGTATGATGATCTTGTCAGTGGTCGTGGTGAACCAGGTAACATTGTGCTGACCTCCGGCGATACAGTCGTCGTCCCGTAATCATCATGATGTGTGTGATGTAGACTGTGCGCTACGCGGTCGAGGTCGTTTTTCCCTGCGATCTCTTCCGGCGGTAATGTGGTCAGATCGGTTCCTTTAGGATCTTGGTGCGTTACCAGCCGTTTTTGAAAGGAATTCCGGTGACTTCTCAACAATTGTGGTGTCGTAGGTGTATCGAAATCAGAAGATTGTTTCGGATCGCGGTTGGGGCTGTGCTTATCTGGGGGGCGTTGCCCTCGGTGTCAGTGTATGCGGAGACTCAGATTGCTCCCTGGGGTTCGGTGAGGGAACGATACGATAGCAATGTATGGCGTAGACCAAAGGACCTACTAAGAGACGCCCAGGGGAATGCCCCGCAGCTCCATGATTTTGTGACGTCTGTGAACGGCGGACTAGTCCTGAAGCACGAGAGTCGAGACGTAGAAGCGGACCTTAAGGTAGGGGGAAGCTACAACGCCTTTGTGCATAATACGAACTTGAATTTTTATGCCGCGATCGTCAACGGCACTATTGGTTTGGATCGATGGGTTGATCAGTATGTCAGGGGAGCGCGGTTGAGCGTCACCGAGGGCTTGGCATATTCCCCCGAGCAATCTTTTGGGAGTTTTGGGAGTTCGACGGGGGGTGATGTCTTTGAAGGTGGCCTCCTAACATTTCGGCGGAGTACGCTCCTAAACACAACGGGGTTCAATGGAAGCTACCCTCTGTCCCGAGACGTTTCTTTGGAAGGTGGGTACACGTTCGGCCTTCGGAGGGTGACCCGTGAAATCCTAGGCGGGGACGTAGCCAATGCCAGCTTCTTCAACACGATGACTCACACCTGGTCCGGAGGACCTCGATATCAACTGACGCGAAACGACAGCATCGCCGTCTTGTATCGACAGATTTTCTTTACCCAAGAGCGGTCCGAAGGCGGGAGGACCTTTAGCAGCAATATCATAACGCTCATGGGTGATTATACGAAGGTATTCCCGGAGTGGACGTTCACTGTCCGTGGAGGCGTCACGTTTGTCGAACCAGTCGGGCGGACGCTGCCATCTGGTTCCATTCAGGTCACAACCAAACCGGAGCGAGACACTGTCCTCGATCTTACGCTTTCACGGGAAGCTAGACCGTCATTCTTTTTGCAGGGAGGCGCGCGGATCAACCATCTTGCACGGGCGAGGATCAGACATAAAATTTATGAGCGACTCAGCGTCGAAGGGAGTGGTGGGTATGGCTATAATCAGTTTTTCCCCAATACAAATGCTCACTTTCAGAATATCACGGGAGGGTCGAAGCTCGAGTATATGTTGACGAAGAACATCAGAGGAGAGCTCTTTTATCTCTTCACCCACCTTACTACCGAAGGAACGGCACTTGAGTACCAAGTATCGCGTCATCAAGTAGGATTTATGCTGACGGTATTGTGGGAATCGTTAGGGGAATCGCTCGGATTTGAATAGGTGATAGAGGGTAAGCCACGGAAGGTCTACGGATCAAGCAGAATGGACAAGAAATCCACTTCACGTATCGCCTTCCTCCTAATGGAGCTATTTCTTCCAAGTGGTAAGTCACGTCGGGGAAATGTGGGTGCAAGTGCCAGAATAGTCAGCAAGATTGATTTCCCAGGCCTATGACTTCTACTCGTCGATTTTGTTTTGTTCATGGTGAGCACTCTGTTTTTAGCCGCGCAGATGCACTCAAGCGTTCTCAATATATGAGTGTTACGCGCTTCACCATCGATATCCAAACCATCCACCTGGATAGTCTCCGATTTCAGGGAGTGCCCAAACCGCAATGAATGATCCTGCGATCAGTCGCCCATATTATGAGGATGTTGGAGCACTTCATCACACACCTCCCCGAGGCATCGAGGCGAATCCCTAAGCTATGATGATTGCAAGTGATTTGCGATGTGCGACGCAAGTCGATTCGCCCAATCCCGAGTGAATATACTGAGACGTCCTATGAGTGCTCTTGGAAATCATGTAGCCGTTGTTACAGGGGCGAGCAGCGGAATTGGAAAGGCGATTGCATTGCATCTTGCCTCTCAGGGAGCCGCGCTCTGTCTAGTCGGTCGGGATAATGCCAGGCTCCGGGAGGTGGCTGAACATGTTGAAAGCATCAACGGTACGGCGTCCCCTGTCAAAACGTACCAAGTTGATCTAAAAACAGATGGAGAGATACACAAACTTCAAGAACAGATTGAAAAGGATTTTGGATCGATTGATGTACTGATTCATAGCGCAGGTCTTTTTTACATGGGGAGAATTGAGCACGTCTCAGTTCAGTGTTTCGATGAGCAGTATCAGGTGAATGTTCGTGCGCCCTATCTGCTGACGCAGGCCATGCTGCCCATGATACGGTCTCGTGCTGGGCAAGTGGTGTTTATTAACTCAAGCCTTGGCAGGCAGGCAAAGGCAAAGGTTGGTCAATATGCCGCGACCAAGCACGCGCTGAGGGCGGTGGCAGATAGTTTACGTGAAGAGGTCAACGCCGATGGGATCCGCGTTCTAAGTATCTATCTCGGGAGAACGGCCACACCGATGCAGGCAGCGATTTATGAAGCAGAGGGAAGAATGTATCAGCCTGAGCGGCTTATGCAGCCGGAGGACGTGGCTGCAGCGGTGGTCAATGTGCTCGCTCTGCCTCGCAGTGTCGAGGTGACCGATTTCCACGTAAGGCCGTTGCATAAATCTGACTAAGAGGTATTGGCTTCAACACATGGCTTTCATTATCAGCGGCACTATGAGTCATTACATGAGGGGTCTATGGAAGAGAAGGTTCAGGTAATCCGGATTGAGCCAACCAGGGGGTGGGTCTCTCTTCAACTGAAAGAGTTATGGGCCTATCGTGAGCTGCTCTACTTCTTGGTCTGGCGAGATGTGAAGGTGCGCTATAAGCAGACCGCGCTCGGGGTGGGTTGGGCCATCATCCAACCCGTGTTTACGATGATTGTCTTTAGTGTGTTCTTCGGACGATTGGCAAAGATTCCTTCCGACGGAATCCCTTATCCGATCTTCAGCCTTGCTGCCCTGGTTCCCTGGACCTTCTTTGCCCAGGGGTTGGGGCAAGCGTCCAATAGCCTCGTAGGAAGCGCGAATTTAATCAAAAAAGTCTATTTCCCAAGGCTTGCAGTCCCGATCGCATCGGTGACTTCCGGAATTATCGATTTTTCAATTGCCTTTATCCTGCTGCTCGGAATGATGCTCTACTATGGCATTCTTCCCACGCTCAATGTCATCTGGCTTCCTTGCTTGCTTCTGCTCACGCTTGTGACCTCGCTCGGTGTCTCTCTCTGGTTGTCCGCCTTGAATGTCCAATTTCGCGATGTGCGGCATGTGCTTCCTTTTCTGACTCAACTATGGTTTTTCGCAACTCCCATCGCCTATCCGAGCAGTTTGTTGTCTGAGCCTTGGCGGACTCTCTATAGCCTTAATCCAATGGTGGGGGTGGTTGAGGGATTTCGTTGGGCCTTGCTTGGGACGGAGACTGCCCCAGGGCTGATGTTGATCGTTTCTTCGCTGACAGCCCTGGCGCTTTTGGTTGGGGGAGCATTTTACTTCCGTCGGTTGGAAAAGACCTTTGCGGATGTGATTTGATTTTACTTTATGCGCAGTGGTCTTCGCAGAAGAAGTGAAAACACCGAAGGAAGGTCGAAGTAATTCAAGGTTCCAGACGGCGATTCGCAGAATGCCCTGTATGTTGCGCGGCGCCCGGCGGCCATGGGGAGTGTTCAAACCTTCCTTGCGGGATTGAATGTCGGCAGAAAATCTCCAGGGTAGTACTGAATGGTTGAGGCGTAATTCTTAGTGGCTCTTCGCCCAAGCGCTCAGTTCATAGCACACAACGAGGAATCATGGACGATATCGCAATACGAGTAGAAGGAATCGGCAAGAAGTACCGTATCGGGAAAATTGAAAAATACAAAACGCTGAGGGATTCGATCGCTTCAGCGATCGGCGCGCCGTTTCAGAGAGCACGAAAAATGTTCCAGGGAGAGTGGGGGGGCGAGGCCGAGCCGGATCAGGCGTTCTGGGCGTTGGAGGACATTTCTTTCGAGGTGAAGCAGGGAGAAGTCATCGGAGTGATCGGCGGCAACGGGGCCGGTAAGAGCACCCTCTTGAAAATACTCTCGCGCATTGCCGAACCGACGGTTGGATTCGCCGACATTCATGGGCGAGTCGGATCGCTCTTGGAAGTAGGGACCGGTTTTCATCCGGAGCTGACAGGAAGGGAGAATACGTATCTAAATGGGGCGATTCTTGGCATGAAGCAGGCGGATATCGAAAAGAAATTTGATGAAATTGTCGCTTTTTCCGAGGTTGAGAGATTTATCGATACGCCTGTGAAGCACTACTCCAGCGGGATGTATCTGCGACTGGCCTTTTCCGTCGCGGCGCATCTTGAGCCTGAAATTCTCTTGATCGATGAGGTGCTGGCGGTCGGGGATGCCGGATTCCAAAAGAAATGTCTGGGCAAGATGGGAAGTGTCGCCAAGGAAGGCCGGACGGTCTTGTTTGTCAGTCACAACCTGGGGGCCATCACGCAGCTTTGCGGAAGGGCCGTGCAATTGGAGAAAGGCAGATTGAAGCGTGTCGGACCTTCTATGGAAGTGGTGAACATGTATTTGTCTTCCTTGGGCGGGACGGAAGTCAAGTCGAGCTGGTCAAGCGAATCTTCCCAATCGAATGACTCTGATGTCCGATTTACATCTGCTCGGTTGTTGTCAAACGAAGGACGACCTCAATCTGTTGTGAACTTTGATGACTCGCTTGCGGTTGAGATTGCATATGACGTAAAAGTTCCGATCAGAGATCTTTCTGTAGCATTTCAGTTGTATGATTCGATGAATAATATCGTGTTTGAATCGATCGATACCGATATGCTAGCCCTAAACGGGTGTGTCCGACATCCTGGTCGTTATCTGGCCACGACTAAGATTCCTCCCCGTTTGCTGAAACCGGGCCTCTACTCCTTATCCCTCGTTTCGTATGTCGAAGGTCCAAAGAGTTTTAAACTGTTTCACCATCTTGAGGGAGCCTTAGCGTTCGATGTGTCCGAGGTGGGCTATACGTTTCACCCGCGCCGGATGGGTATCGTTTCGCCTGTGCTTGATTGGAAGGTTTGTCGACTTGACGACAACGGTCAAATGCCTTAGCGGTTCGTTTACCTGGGCGGTTTCAAGTTCCAAGTGCAACAGATGAATAATGGCGCAGGTGCGCATAGACTTCCAGCGCCATGCGAACGAGATCCTATAGACACCTGAGTGCCGATGATCGTGAGACCTTTGTCCAACCAACCGGCCACCTCTGAGGGAAGAGGAAAAGGGAAACCAGACATTTGAAAAGCGTACACACGGCAAAGAGAAGACTGGTTCCTAAGCTCTTGCAGTTTCTCCACGCACCCTTCTACAGATTCAGCTTTGTGCGGCAGATTCCATTTGCCGCAGAGCTTGAAAAGATTATCACCTCTTGGGAAAAGCAACAGCGCGGCTATATTCCTACCTCGGCAGATAGCTGGGAAACCCAGTATTTGGGCGGCAGGTGGGCGTATCTGAACCAGTTGGACGAATTGGCGCGCTACGCTGTCCTAGTCGGCTACAGCGCATATTTTAACCCCCGGGGAGCTGTGCTGGATGTTGGATGCGGTGAGGGTATTCTTTTCGAGAGATACCGACCGTATGGATATTCAAAGTACGTAGGCATTGAACTTTCTGAAGCCGCTCTCGCTCAACTGGCTGAGTCGCAAAACGAGAACACCGTTTTTATCAAAGCGGATGCAGAAACATATAGGCCAACAGAGCTATTTAATGTCATCATTTTCAATGAGGTAGTCTATTATTTCCGTGAACCGCTCGCCGTCATAGAAAGATACGCTCAGGCCTTGACGCAAGACGGTGTCCTGGTAGTGTCCATCTATCAGAGTTCCGATGCAGCCTCTCGCAGAGGAATGGATATCCTGCGCCAGCTAAAAACCACGTTTCGCGTACTTGATGAAATCCAGACTACTCAGGGATCAAAATCTTGGGTATGTACCGTTCTTGCTCGGCACAACACAACCAGATGATTTGTACTTCCCAGAGTGGCCTAACGAGCACCTCTCTCAACGTCGATTCATAAGCGTCACAAGAAAAGAATTGGGCCGAAAATGCGCGTGTCAATCTGCCTGCCGTTGTCCTGCGCCCGCGGATCCTGCTCCCCTTGAAATTGGACCACCGTTACGACATGATTCCGAGCGGACCGAGGAAGTGGTGATGGTATTCGAATCAGCAGAGCCCATTGAAAACCCAGCCATCTATTGGTCATGGCGAGGATATAGTATAAAGATAATATGGCTGAAGCGAAGCGCACATGCCAACGACGGCGCCAACTGGTAAGCGTCATCATACCGGTTTACAACGCTGCCGCTACGTTGGCCCAACAACTTCACGCGCTGAATGCCCAAGTCTTTGACGGTCATTGGGAGATTGTGGCGGTCGATAATCGTTCTACGGACGACTCGGTCGCGGTGATCCGACAGTATCAGCAGGAACTGCCACAGCTCCGCCTGGTACAGGCAGCGGAAAAGCAGACTGCGGCATATGCCCGGAACGTCGGAGCGCGAGCTGCAAAAGGGGATGTCTTCCTTTTTTGTGATGCCGATGATGTCGTCGCGCCGGGTTGGCTAGCGGCAATGGCAGAGGCACTCGAGCAGCACGATTTTGTAGCTGGCACCATTGAAGTCGAGGCCCTTAACCAGAGTAAAGCCTGGCGCCCTACCCCTCCCAATTGGGCAATGAAACGGAATCTGAATTTTTTGCCATTTGCCGGCGGCGCACTTATGGCGGTTTCGCGCGATGCGTTCCAGCGAGTTGGTGGCTTCAACGAGGAGGCTCCCATTGGCGAAGATATTGAGATCTCGTGGCTTCTGCAATTGCAAGGCTATACTCTCCATCCTGTACCCCACGCGGTGATTCATGTACGTTACCGGGAGACGCGGCAAACAATGTGGAAGCAGAATGTGCGCTTTGGCGAGGCTCATGTGTATCTCTACAAGCAGTTTGCCTCTCGCGGAATGCCCCGCATTTCCGTCCGTGAGACCTTAACCAAATATTGGTGGTTGATCACCAGGTTGCCTGATTTGCTGCGGGGAGAAGAAGCGCAGAGGGCGCAGTTACTGCGTAAGGCTGCGCTCTATTACGGTCGGTTGCGTGGTTCATTGCTCTATCGCACACTGTATTTATAGCCATGCGGACTGGGTGATCTATGTGAAGGATCCAATGGCGGCGGAGCGGGAAGAGTGTAATGGAATAACGAGATGAAGGAAGGGTCATGAAGCTGAGCGTCGTAATACCTTGTTTGAATGGAGCGGATACCATTGCGGTCCAACTCGAGGCGCTTGCCAATCAGCAGTGGTCTGAGCCTTGGGAGGTTATTGTGTCGGACAATGGATCGACGGACGGCTCAATGGAAATCGTAAAACATTATGAGGGCCGTATCCCCAATCTTCGCATCGTTGATGCTTCCCTGAGGCGTGGCCAGCCGTATGCGCTCAATACCGGTGCAAAGAACGCTCTGGGTGAATCCATCGCCTTTTGCGATGCGGACGATGAGGTGGGTCCGGGGTGGCTAGCGACGATGGGACAGGCATTATCGAGATGGGATTTTGTCGCCTGCCGCATCGATGTTCATAAGCTCAGCCCTGCATGGGTGGCAAAGACGCGAAACCATTCCCAAGCCGTAGGGCTTCAGACGCCGCGGGGTGAACTGGCATATCTTCCGCATGCTGGGGGCGGTACCATTGGAATTAAGCGCTGGCTCCATGATGCAGTTGGCGGCTTTGATGAAGAATTAGTGTATCTTCATGACACGGATTACTGTTGGAAGGTTCAATTGAAAAGAATTGAGCTTCATTTTGTGCCGGATGCAGTGATGCATGTTCGCCTAAGGGATAGCTTGAAAGGAAGTTTTCGCCAGTCTTATGGTTGGGGACAATACCGCGTTCTTCTGTATAAGAAGTATCTTCCATTAGGTATGCCAAGCCGTACATGGAAAGAGGGGGTTGTTGCATGGAAGGATCTCGTTGTGGGATTTATTAGGTATGCTCCGAAAATTCGGAGTAAAAGAGATCTTGTCCCTTGGGCGCGGAAGCTTGGACGGCGAATGGGGCAGCTAAAGGGGAGCGTTAGATATAGAGTGCTCGCGCTTTGACGGACGCCTCAATGGTTCAAGAAATACTGAATCGCATCTGTAAGGCGCTGGACATTTCCATGTTGTATGAATCCAAAGCCGGCATTAAGTGCTTTCATAATATCTCACATTACAGCATGCTGGGGAATGTTCCTTCTGGAGAGGTTCGGTGTGTTTCCGCAGAAAACCTCTACATGTGCATAGATAGATTGAAAGATTCATATACATCACTGAATACGAAGATCTCGGACTCTCCCCATTTTGAGCTGATGCAGACGCTTCAGAATGGGGGCGATGTCATGCGATCTGCCTATATACAGAGATTGGTGAGGGGCACGTTAGACAGCCGTGCTCCTATTCGAGTGGATGAGAGCTATATCCGGTTTCTTCGTCGTACGTTCGAGAAGAAAAATGATCTGACAGGAGCTGGGACATATAAACCGGTGAAAGTAGTCGTTGTCAGCGGACAGTATTTCATTGCGGACGGCAGGCACACCGCCGCTCTCTGTGCAGTGAAACAGATTGCGCCAAAATGTATCGATGTAACTCCGCTGGTGTATGACACGTATAATTGGTGGTGTTATCGAAAGATGTTGAAGAGCAAAAGTAACTATAAGAAGCATATCGAGTTTTTCGAGCTAGCCATGTCCGACATCAAGAAGAAATGCTCAACTTGATTAGAAAGGTATACACGGCATTGAAGTTTGCTTCTCTTTCCAGGATTGGAACGATCACGAGTGTGTCCACGTCGCGACCGATGGTGGCTCTCACGTTCGACGATGGTCCCGATCCGCTTTGCACACCCCGCCTTCTTGATATTCTGCAAAAGCATCGTGCGAAAGCGACGTTTTTCATGGTGGGCCAAGCCGCAGTACGCCACCCCGATATTGTTCAAAAAGTGGCCGGCGGCGGACATGCGATCGGCAATCACTCCTGGGATCATCCTTCTTTTCCATTCATCACTAGCCGGGAGCGGCGGGCCCAGATCCAGGCATGCGCACAAGCGATTGCTCCTTATGGGCAACCAATTCTACGCCCCCCCTATGCAGACCAGAATCTGTGGTCGCGTCTCGATGCGTTATGGCTTGGATATCAGGTCATCATGTATAGTGTGGCTGCTGTGGACTGGCTCGACCATGACGCAGATTGGATGAAGAATAGGATTATCAGCCGGATTCGGAACGGCAGCATCATTCTCTTGCACGATTCCCTTTTTCGATATGGAGAGGATCGATATGCCGACCGTGAACCGATGTTGAGCACGGTAGACTCGCTTCTCAGAGAGCTGAGCGGGCGTTTTAGTTTCGTCACTGTTCCGGAACTGCTTCGAGAGGGGCGTCCTTTACGAAAAAAGTGGTTCAAGAAATGCACCCCTGACTTTCTCAATGGGCTCAGAGGGCCATACGGTGAGGGGTGGCGATACTCAAAATCCGATGGTGGTAAGAAAAGTGAAAGTAGATGTGCTGGTTAACCTGAGAGTGAAAGGCTCTTTATCAGGTTTATTTACACTAATTCTGAATATGCCTAGCAGGCTATTGACAACTCTGCCACCGACGTTCTTGCGAGGCTCTGAGACTCAACGTGCGGCGGAGAGTACGATTCGTTTCTTCGCTTGCTGCGGCCTTGCTGGACGGCCTTTCTGAACAGCCTGCGGGCGATTCGGGTTCCGTCGTGACCGTAAACGAAGCTTCATTTCTGGGTCGTCATATAGTTTGTCAATAACCTGCTAGGCAAGTAGGATGTGGCCGCGATGGCTACCCACGCACGGCGTTCGAGCGTCGTACCTCATAACCTTTTCCTCAATCGAGGCGCAAGCTCTCCTGAACTGTAGACAGTTGAAAAAGAGAATGTTCTGCCATCATCTCATCACTGAGCCAGGAGGCTTTCATGCGCCAATCGAAGTTTACCGATCACGCGTCATGGATCGCTTTCCATCAGAGGTCAGCAGGCTCCTCTCGTTGTATCTCCTTGACGGAGGAGTGTGCTGGTTAGATTATACAGATCTATGGGGAATGAATGGTCGTAACAAGCATGGTATAGGTAGATGTGTGGAATAGCCGGAGAGCTACGATTCAGGACAACACAGGCTGCGCGCGCAGACTGGGACACAATCAGTTCGATGATGTCCCGCCGAGGACCAGATGATCGTGGATTGTGGGCTGGCGACGAATACTGTACCTTGGTATTCCGCAGGTTGGCGATCATTGATTTGAGCCCACGAGGCCATCAGCCCATGACTGTCGAGAATGGCCGATATACCTTAGTATTTAATGGCGAGGTCTATAATTTTATGGACCTGCGGAGACAATTGGAGAACCGCGGGGTGACATTCCGCTCGGCCAGTGATAGCGAAGTTGTCCTCTATGCATTAATAGAGTGGGGCACAGAGGCGCTCGCCAAGTTCAACGGGATGTTCGCGTTGGGTTTTTATGACAGCGTCGAGAAGACGCTGCTGTTGGCGCGCGACCATGCAGGAATGAAGCCGCTCTATTACCTGCTGTGCGACAACGGTATAGTCTTTGGTTCTCAGTACGATCAGTTGCTGGCGCATCCCTGGAGTGCTCATTTTAAAGTGTCCGAGGAGGCGTTGGGATTATATCTGCGTTTGGCCTATATCCCCGCGCCTTGGGCTCTAAAAGAGAATACCCACCTGCTTGAACCAGGTATGTGGTTGGAAATTTCTACAGAGGGGCATTGTAAACGGGGTCAATTTTATTTTTTCCCTCAGTATGCCGAACCGTCGTTGAGAGGGGAAGAAGCCCTGGAAGCAGTGGATGAGGCCATCACAGCAGCTGTCAAAAGACATTTGATCAGTGATGTTCCCGTAGGGGCATTTTTATCCGGCGGCATCGATTCCCCCTTGGTGGTGGCGAAGATGCGGTCCGCCAGCTCGAAGGTCATTGAGACCTTTACGATTGGAACTGGCGAGAAGCATACAGACGAATCCGCGGATGCTCAGGCATACGCGCAGGAAATTGGCGTCGAGCATACAGTCAACTATATCTCTCCTGATCAGGTGCTCGCTTTGACCGCAGATGTCATCGATGCCTGTGGAGAGCCGTTTGGCGACTATTCGGTCTTTCCTACCTTGATGGTTTCAAGATTGGCCAGCCGTGACCATAAGGTTGTGTTGTCTGGTGATGGCGGGGACGAATTGTTCTGGGGGTATCCCAGTCGATTTATCAAACTCATCCAGCTGACCGAGGATTTCAGGAGGCCGCTTTGGTTGAGAAGGCTGCAGTGGGGAATGAAAAGACTACTTTTGAGAGGCAATGACGGGTCTTTGCTTATGGAGTCATTGGGGAACTGCCATCGTTCTATGCACACTCGTCTTCCTGAGACGAAGCTGAATGCAATATTTCCATCGTTACCAGCTTGGCCGTTAGAACACAATGTGTATGCGTACGATGGTCGTGACCCGGATCGAATAGCGCAGCTCTCGCGGTGGCATGAGTTGGTCCATCACTTGACCATGGTATTAATGAAGGTTGATCGAGCCAGCATGTACAATTCGCTGGAAGTTCGCGTTCCCTTACTTGACCGGCAAGTCATCGAAGTGGCATCAAAGATCGACTGGCGCGATTGTCTGCATGTTGGACCGAAGCTGGGGAAATTACCGTTGAGGCATGCCTTGGCGAGGATGGTGAAATATAAGACATTGGGGAAACGCGGGTTCGAAGTTCCGATGGCAGCCTGGCTCAGAACTTCTCTGAAGGAAATGTTCGAGGAGCATGTACTGAAACGAACTGATATCCTGGGGCTTGAAATCAACCGAAGAGCGTTGCGTAGAGTGTTTGAAAGCCATATTAATGGAAGATGTAATTATGCACGGGGACTCTGGCCACTGCTAAGCCTGGCATTATGGGAAAAGCGATACTTCATAAAGCCTCAGGTGGGTATCCACTAAGGTTAGGATTTGGTGCCATGACCTTCCCTCGATTTCACAGGCACCTCCATAAGTGGGAGAATGCTGAAATCGGAGGGCAGTATGAGTACGAAGACAGGACGGTCGTATACGGAGACGTTTAAAGAAGAAGCAATGCGCTTAGTCCGGGAGTCAGGGCATCCCGTCGCACAGGTGGCGTGGGATTTGGGCATTGCCGACCATCTCCTCTACCGGTGGCGAGCGGAGCAGCAGCAGGCCGAGGGGCTTGGCCACAGCCGGCAATCCCTACGGGCTGAGCAGGCTGAACTGGCCCAGCTGCGGCGTGAGAATGCCGTCTTGAAACAGGAGCGGGATTTTTTAAAGCGTGCGGCGGCGTTCTTCGCGAAGGAGTCCCGATGAGATACCGGGTAATCCGGGAGCACGACCGTCGCTATCCGATCCGCCTCATGTGTCGCGCCCTCGTGGTCTCGGCGGCAGGCTACTACGCGTGGCGAGCACGGCCGGAGAGTCTCCGATCACGACAGGCACGCACCCTGCTCTCGGCGATTCGCGTGCTCCACCAAGAATCACGGGAAACCTATGGCAGCCCCCGCATCTGGGATGCTCTGGTTAGGCAGGGACATTGCGTTGGCGAACATCGCGTCGCTCGGCTCATGCGTAGGGCAGGGATTCGGGCCAAGACCGTGACGAAGTGGCGTGCCACTACCCAGTCGCAGCATCGGTTCCCTGTGGCCGCGAACACCCTGGATCGAGCCTTCATGGTCGCGATGCCCAATCAGGTGTGGGCCGGAGACTTGACCTACATCTGGACGCTGGAGGGCTGGCTCTATCTGGCCGTGCTGCTGGATCTGTACTCGCGCCGGGTGGTCGGCTGGGCCATGGGACAGCGGTTAACCGTTGATCTGGCCGAGCAGGCCCTCAGGATGGCGCTGGCGAACCGGGCTCCCACGGCGGGGCTCCTCCACCACTCGGACCGCGGCAGTCAGTATGCCGCCACGAGCTATCAGCGGCTGCTCGATGAGTACGGCCTCATCCCCAGCATGAGCCGCAAAGGGAACTGCTGGGATAACGCCTGCGTGGAAAGTTTCTTTGGAACACTCAAGCGTGAGCTCGTCTATCATCGGCACTCCACCACGCGAGACGAAGCGACACAGGACATCTTCGAATACATTGAGGTGTTCTATAATCGGCAGCGGCGCCACTCGACCCTCGGCTATCACTCCCCGGCCGAGTACGAAGCGAGGGCGGCCGTCGCGTAACCCGGTGTCCACGGAGTTGGGGGAAGGTCACCACGACTGACACGGAGGGGGCTTGGCAAATGGGAACCACTACCGCCAGGGGTAACTTGAGTTGCAAGGAGACCGTGCTGTAAGGGAAAGGTTTTTTTATTACTAAAGATCACAATGGCAGATTCTATAACTCCATTTGTCTCAATAGGCATACCGACATATAACAGGGCAGGCAGTTACCTTAAACATGCGCTGCGCAGCGCAGTCCGTCAGACCTATGAGAACATTGAGATCATCGTTTCCGATAATTGCTCGCCGGACAATACCGAATCGGTTGTGCAAGAGTTCGGCGATTCTCGAATCAGGTACTACAGGCAAAAAGAAAATATCGGTCCAGTCAATAATCGACATTTTTGCCTGGAGCAGGCTCGCGGGAGGTACTTCGTCATGCTCTTGGACGATGACTTGATTGACGATGACTTTGTCGCCACTTGTATGGATGCGGTCAAAGATAATGAACCAGGGGTAATTCTGACCGGAGTGCGTGAAGTTGATTCCCAAGGGAATGTCATATCTGCGTATCGCAATACGGTGGGCGGATACTCAACGGTGGATTTTATCTTGGGATGGTTTGATCGCAAATTACCGCTATATCTGTGCAGCACGGTTTTCAACACCAAAAGACTGAGAGAGATTGGAGGAATCCATTCAAAGACGAATAGGTATGACGATGTTGCGGCATATGTTCAACTTGCCGCGAAATACGGGAGAGTAGATATTCCCGATATCAAGGCAAGTTTTCGCAGGCATGGTAGTAATATTGGGAGTGCGACCCATTATTCTGCCTGGTGCGACGACAGTCTGTACCTGTTGGACATCATGTGCGCTGTAGTGCCCGAGCATGCTGCTGTCATAAGAGAAAAGGGGATGGCATACTTCAGCTTCAGAAATTATAACCGCGTTGACGGAATAACACCTCTGATGGATCGAGTCGATGCCTATCGTACGATCTACAGAACGTTTGACTACCATTATTCACCGTTAAGGTTTCTGTATGTAAAGAATCTTTCCCGTCTCATGAGGTTTTTGCAGAGGACAATTGCAAACAAGTAGTATGGATTCATGCCTGTTGTTTTGTGAGGCTGGTGAGTTCAGGGGCGTTGATTAGTCTGGGCTGTTTTGCTTCGCTGCGTATCATTTTATTATGAAAATTGCCTTTCTTGTTAACCAGTTTCCTTCTGTGTCCGAGACGTTTGTCTTGAATCAGATTGTGGGATTAATAGAACTGGGACATGAGGTCAGTATTTTTGCAGATAAGTCGGTGAGGAATGTTCAAATTCACGACAACTATGAGAAATACGGCTTGTCAAAACAAACTCGCCACTATGGAATTCCCCAGAACAAATTTGCGAGAGTATTAAAGGCCGTTCTCCTTATTGTTAAATCTGCGCCGGCTAACTATGGCGTCATATTCAGATCGCTAAATGTCTTTAGATATGGAAAACCATCACTGTCTCTCAGCCTCCTTTTCATGAGCTGTGCGTTGTTAGAAAGAGGTCCTTTTGACATCATCCATTGTCAGTTTGGCGCACTCGGACCTAGTGGGGTAGCACTCAATCAAATCTGCGGGAGTCATTCCAAGGTTGTGACCTCTATCCGGGGCTATGATGTAACCGTGTATCTCAAAAAGCATCCGGGGATTTATAATGAATTATTCAGAGAAGGGAATTTGTTTTTGCCGGTCTGCGAGTTTCTCAAGGAACGGCTGATTCGGGAGGGTTGTGAGGAACAAAAGATTGTGGTTCACCACTCCGGTATCGATTGTTCAAAATTCGGATATATTCAAAGAGAGCGGGAACCTGGCGACCCTATAAAGGTATTGACGATTGCGAGGTTGATTGAAAAAAAAGGCGTGGCTTTTTCCATTGAAGCCGTGTCACGTCTTCTTTCAAAGGGGGAAAAGATCGAATATTCGGTAGTCGGTGATGGAGCGCTCCGTGAGGATTTACAGCAGTTGATAGAGCGTATGGACATTGAGCGGCAGGTTAGATTGCTTGGCTGGAAAACCCACGAAGAAGTTAGAAGATTATTGGAAGAATCGCATGTGCTGGTTGCTCCGAGTTTGACTTCTGAAAGCGGTGATCAGGAAGGAATCCCAAACGCCATCAAAGAGGCGATGGCCTCGGGATTGCCCGTGATCAGTACGTTTCATAGCGGGATACCGGAACTGGTGACCGATGGCGTGTCGGGTTTGTTGGTGCCGGAAAGGGATGCGGCTTCCCTTGCGGATGCTCTTGCCTATCTGATGAGCCATCCTGAAGTTTGTAAGAGGATGGGCATAGCGGGAAGGATGCAAGTGGAGCAGGAGTTTAATACCCACTCCTTGAATAAGAGGCTGGAGGAGCTATTTCTGAGGCTTAGGCAAAAAGTGTAATTTTCTGTCTCAATTTCTCCCCATCATCTTCTAGTGCATATCTATGATATCGGCGTCACGTTGAATTTGTGCCGAAGGCGAGAGATGGCACCCTCCGTTCCAAGCTACGGTACCACATAAGGAAACATCTTCAAGAAATATCAAATGATGCCGCCGACCACTTGTTGAAAAGATTAGTCTAAGAAAAACGAGGGGAAGTTGACAAATAAACCTAAACTGCTTTTTCTCGCATGCGCGTTTCCACCGCTGCAGGCGATTGGTGCTGTTCGTACGGGAAACATGGCCAGATACTTGGCCAGGTTAGGTTGGGAGGTTACTGTAGTAACCCCCCATTCCTCCGTCTGGCGCAATGCCGACGACAGCGAAAGGATCTCAACCGAGTTGGATGCAGAAGGCATTCATCGTATCCTGACCGGCCACCAATGGCGATGTCTGGTGCCCCATCATCTGAGGTGTTGGGATCAGAACATGGGGTGGGTTGCTGGGGGAATCTGCCGATCGATCGCACGGCGCTTCGGGGTTGATATGCATATCGGTTGGATCAAGGAAGCCGAGCGAGCTTGTTCCAAGCTGAGTCCGGATGATGTGGATGTCATTCTTGCTTCCGGTTCGCCGTTCGTGGCGTTTCGACTTGCAAGAAGCCTCTCAGATCGGCTCAGGCGGCCGTATGCCTTAGACTATCGTGATCCCTGGACTCAAGGTCGGTTTGTTGATCGTCCGCCGCGGCTAGAGACCGTCCGGGAAGAGGCACGTTTGCTTGAAGGTTGTGCTGCCGTCACCATTGCGTCGCCTTCGTGGGGTGAGGACTTGGATCGACGGTACGGTGTTGGGGAAAAGGTCCATGTGGTGACAAACGGCTACGATTCTGATGAGATGGCGGCTGTTAAACCATACGGCTTCGGGCATTGTGCCATTGTATATACAGGGACCTTCTATCATCCCAAGATCATTATCTCGCCTTTCCTGGCCGCGCTTAAATGTCTGAAAGAGTCTAGGAATGAAACCAACAATGAATGGTACTTCCACTACTATGGAGTACAGGAAAACTACGTTCGTCAACAGGCAGCTCAGTATGGTCTGACTGATCGGATCGTGATTCATGGAAGAGTCCCAAGGCGCGAGGCGTTATCGGCAGTCAAGGGCGCGAACCTCGCACTGGTCATCAGCTCAATTCATGAGCAATGCCAATTAATAGATAAAGGGATTATCCCGGGCAAAATATTTGAGGCTATCGGACTTGGAACACCGGTTCTTCTTATTTCCCCATTTGGCAGCGACACAAGGGCCCTCGTGGCTCCTACCGGATTAGTGAAAAGTTTTACCGGTGCCGAGACTCAGGGGATGGTGTCGTTTCTCAAAGAAGTAGTTGGCGGACAAGCTCCTCAGCCTAAGAACATCGAGAGCTGTTCTTGGACGATCCTCAGCAAAAATCTTGATACGCTTCTACGAGAGATAGTGGCAGGCGATAGAAGTCATGTGCATGAGATTGCAAGCAAGGTTGTTCAGTGAGCTGGCGCGAAGCTCTAGCAGACTGCTAGGGTTGTCTGGCTATTCCAAGGATGATATGCTGAGAAAAGGTGAGAATACATCTCGTGGGCACTGGAGGTAAGGTCTGAATTGATATTCCTCCTGCCGGGGAAGGGCGAGGGAAATGTAAGCTTTTGCACCATGCATGTGGCCATTTCTGAAAGAACAAGTGATCCGAACGAGAGCCAGACTGCTTGTGGTCGGAGCTTGTCCATGTGGCTCAGAAATCATGTGTGTTTGGCGACGACGATCATTCTCATTGCTTCGTTGGTGCCGCGCTTGTTCCTGACTTTGTCGGCGAATCCAGCAGAACTCAAATTTCCCGACTCCGGAACCTATTTTCGTCCTGCTATCAATCTCGTGGAGAACGGAAAATTTCTAAACAAAAGGCAGGAGCCAGAAGTTAGTCGAACCCCAGGATATCCGGTATTTCTGTCGGCCATTATGGTCGTTACCGGGAAGAGTTTGGAGAATGAGGAAGATCATCGCGCCATTTTGATCGTCCAAACCGTTATCACTTCCTGGAGTGTAGTCTTTCTCTATTGGCTGGCGCGACGGATTGTTCCTCCTGTCATGGCTTTCACGGGAGCTCTGTTGGCAGCTTTTTCTCCTTGGGGCGCCGTGACAGCTGGTTTTGCTCTCAGTGAAGGCGTATATCTTCTGATTCTCGCACTGCTGTTTTGGGCGATGTATCTTGCGGTAGAGCACTCAGCGAAACTTTCTGCAGTCTTAGTTGGGGGTGCCTTTGTAGGATTGTTGACAAGCGCTGCAGTATTCGTAAGGCCTCTCTGGCCTCTTGTGCCACTTGTCGCGATTGCGTTATTCATCTTGTGTGGGGATAAGCGGAAAAAGGCTTGGATCTTGGTGGCGGTCATGCTCATTTGCTCGGTGGCACCTTTATATCTTTGGAAGGCCCGTAACCTGCGCGAGGCACAGTTTGATGGGCTTAGCAATCTCGCAGGAGTGAACGCCTATCTTCACGTGGCCTCAAGCGTAAAGGCGCAGCTCCAAGGAGCGAAAGGAGACCGGTGGGCGTTTCATAGAGCCGCAAAGGAGGAGGAAAGGCAGTGGAGTCATGGCCTTTCCCCCCAGGGGGCGAATGACGAACGCTGGCGAAGGGCGAACGCGGTCATCCGAGAACATCCTGTCTTGACGGCTTACAGTATTACGTTGAACGCAAGTCAACACATCTTTCATCCCGATCCGGGTATCTTGAGACCGGCGAGATTGAACTTCTCTGGTGATTTTTGGGTGCTCGGGGGACTATGGGCGTGCTTGTTGATTTTCGCGGGGCTCGGTCTCTTTCGTACTCCGGACAAGAATCGGGACGGTGGCATGATCCAGCGGAAGTGGCTGTTCGCACTCCTGGGTATTTGTCTGCCCCTTGCCCTGGCTTCTGGGCTTACCTTCGGCAATGGTTCACGACTTCGGACTTCACTAGAGCTCATCGTTCCGTTACTGGCAGCCATAGGACTGGTGCGTATCATTTGTATGATGAGACAAAGTTGAGTGCCGAATACATCCGTTGCTGCCTCAAGACTGCGCTGATTATTCGAATGGGTGAACCGAACTTTTCACGAGACGAACCACGGCTGAAATCTAAAGCAATGTCGGTTCTCTTCTCATGCCATCGGAACAATCTTAATCTATTCCGGTACCGTGTTTTTCCGGACGGGGTGTGACCTTTCCGTGACGGAGGAGTATGCGAAAGATATAGTCTTTTTTGAGATAATCATCACTTCCAAGATACTATGCTCCCTGGGCCAGTCGGGCATCGAATAGATTGACGAGGTCCCTGTCGCCGAAAAGGCCAGACCCCACGTGTTGACCTGGCCTAAGGAGCCCACACCGCGCGTGATAAGCTGCCCAACTGGATTGTAGCGACGACACAAGAAAAACCGAGGTATCCTATTCTTGACCGATCCATCAGATTAGACGAAGGACCGCCGGCCGACCGGCAACCAGCTGCGGCACGATACATCTTGCCCCAATCTCGCACTACCTTTGTTGAGCGGTCCTTGCTGTTTACGGCCATGATAATTCTTCCGTTGGAAAATTATTATCCCCCCGTGGCCGGGATGACCGTAAGCTTCCTCATGTTTGGTGTGCTCGCTGCATATGTCATTGTGAATCGTCCTCGGACCTTGGGTGGGATTTGGTATCACCCCGTTTTCATCGCAGCCTATGCTTTCATCGGTGTCAGTGCGCTTCTGGAGTTTTCGAGTCCGCTCTCCAGGTACGTGGATATTATACGCTTCGGACAAATGATCGGAGGCGCGGTGTGTGTGGCGGTGATATGTAGAGATCGCTCAGCTTTGACTGTCGGCTTGTACGGATATATTACGACAGCCTTGTGGGTATCCATTGTTCTTTATTCTACCGGATTTGAAACTCTACAAGGGATGGATGCGGATGGTTTCGACCAGTCTAGCCGGCTTCGCAATCAAGCTTTCGGCGACAAGCCCTTGGGGGCCGGTATAAATGGTCTAGCCTTTCTATGTGCTCAGGGAGCAATCGTTGCATTTGCTCTGTCTTTATCGGACAGGTGGAAGCATTTCAGGATTCGATTGCTAGGAGCCGGGGCTTTTTGTCTTATCGCCTCATTCTTGCCGATGTCTAGAGGAGTCGCGGTTGTCACCCTCGTTTCCTTTGCGACCATTCTCTACGCTCAGGGGTTCAGGTATGGGAAAGGACTGATCTTTGCTGCCATCTTAGGTATGAGTGTTTATATGGTGGTTCCTGATGCGATCTGGGGCCGAATGGTATTCTCGACCGAGACGAAAAACGGCAAGATGGAGAGCCGGGCACAGTTATATGCCACAGCTTTCGATCGCCTGCCGGAATACATCGTGACTGGTGTCGGTGCGGGAAATTTCTTTGGTAAGTGGGGACTCGAGAAGGGGTTTGCCAGGAGTCATCAGGGTGTAACGATTGCGCATGGTGTGCACAACACCTTTCTAGCAATTACAATCTATTGGGGAATTCTCGGTGTCTTGATGTTTCTGTGGATCATGTGGCATGTCTATCGTTCAATTCCATCTCGATGTGGTTATGATGAGCTTTCGCTTGCGTTGCTGGGCATTAGTGTTGCTATCGGGTTATTTCTGTTTCAGACGCACGGTTTTTATGATAAGCCGTTTGCCTTTAGTATCGGCATGGTGGTTGGTGCAAGGCAATGGATCTGGCCTACGGGCATCGTCTCGGAAGTTATGGAAACAAACGTTCGTCGGCGCCTGTAACGCCGTAGTTGTTTAAACCGCCTAGGGTAATTTGTAGGAACTTCCTGCATAGGATTTGTCCACGTGAGCTGCCGCATCCTCTATCTTGTCGGACAATTAGGTTTAGGGGGCTTAGAGCGGCAGCTACTCTACCTAATCGAATCTATGGACCGAAGGCGGTACAAGCCAGTCGTAGCCGTATGGGGGAATTCTCCGAATGATCATTACGCTCCATTGATTCGCGCGCTCGATATTCCCGTGATCGCCCTAGGCACTAAGTCGACACGATTGGCAAAATTGCAAACCCTGCGTAATTTGGTGTCCGATCTGCGGCCGGAGGTGATTCATTCATATTCGTTCTATACGAACATCGCCGCCTGGCTGGCCGCGCGAGGTACGACTGCCATACCTATAGGATCCGTGCGAAACACCTACACTCTAGACCGCCGAGGTGCGGGGGAGGTGTTTGGGCGACTCTGTGGGCGATGGCCATCAGGCCAAATCTACAACAGCTTCAACGCTGAGCGGGAGGCAAGGCAATCCAGTACAATATCTAAACCTCGCCGCATTTACGTCGTCACAAATGGGATCGATCTCGATCGCTTCTCAACCAAACCGCACCCTGAACAGGGATATATTCTGGCGCTGGGGAGTATGTACGAAAAAAAGCGCTGGGACCGATTGATCCACGCTGTCGCGCATCTCTCTGGGAAGGGCTTAGAACTAGAGGTGCGCCATGCCGGATCGGGACCATTGCGAGAAGAGCTAGAGGCGCTCGCAAGGAATTTCGATGTTGGCCACCAGTTCCAGTTTTTGGGTGCTCGAAACGATATTCCTGACTTGTTGGCCGACGCGGCATTCCTGGTCCATACTTCAGAGTATGAAGGATGTCCAAATGTCATTATGGAGGCGATGGCCTGTGGCCGTGCTGTTGTCGCCACCGACGCGGGTGACACTCCCTATCTGATAGATGATGGCAAGACGGGGTTCGTGGTGCCAAAAGAGGATGGAGTTGCACTCGCCGATCGTATCGCAGCTCTTCTCAAAGACCGGGAGTTGTGTCGCAGAATGGGGGATGCCGGTCGGATCAAAGCCGAGCAAGCATTCGGAATGGATCGCTTAAGGTCACAGACATTTGAAGTGTATCGGGCTGAAGGTTGGCATGACGGGTAGCATGTGTGGGGAATCGCCGGTTGGCCGGTTGTGAAGCATTTTGCAGTGGTTGATCCACCGAACGGTTTTCACGGAATGGCACATTTCGATCGACAATATTTTTGCTATGCGTCCAATTGCATTTAACCGATGACAGAGCAGTCTGCTGACAGGAAGAGCTGAAGCCTTATGGCTTGTCATACTGTGAGTCGAGCGTATGCTAACTTTTGAAAATCAGCACCGGCCGACAGTGCTTTTAATCGGCAACTTTCTATCGGCTATTAGGGGTACTCGAGGTGTGTGCGAAGATCTTGCCCTCCGACTCAAGGCTGCCGGTTGGTCAGTTATCACGACATCTTTTCGCCCCGGCCGTGCAGGACGGTTATTTGATTTTTTGCTGACTGTTTGGCAGTACCGAAACCAATATCATGTCGCACATGTCGATGTTTATAGTGGGCTGGCATTCGTGTGGGCCGAGTTAGTGTGTTGGGCTCTACGAATGGTGAAGAAACCATACGCGTTGACACTTCGTGGAGGAAATCTTCCGTCATTCGCTCAAAGGACCAGCGGGCGTGTTGCGCGCTTATTGCAAAGCTCACCGATTGTTACTACGCCTTCGGCCTATCTCTTTGATCAGATGCGTCCCTACCACAAGGATTTAGTTCTGTTGCCGAATCCATTAGACCTGGAAAAGTATTCGTTTAAGCACCGAAAACACCCTGCTCCGAAATTGGTTTGGCTCCGAGCTTTCCATGACATCTACAATCCTTCGCTCGCTGTTCAGGTCGTCGCTCAGCTGGCACAGGACTTTCCTCAGGTTCGGCTTGTCATGATGGGCCCGGATAAGGGGGATGGGAGTTTTGAACAGATGAAAGGATTGGCATCGCAACTCGGTGTCGCGGATAGCGTGACGTGCATGGGTCCTGTCACGAAAAAAGAAATTCCACGGTTGCTCAATGAAGGCGATATATTATTGAATACACCGAGAGTGGACAACACGCCGGTGAGCGTTGTCGAAGCCATGGCTTGTGGATTGTGCATTGTGAGTACGAATGTAGGAGGTATCCCCTATTTGCTCGAAGATAAGAACGATGGGCTCCTTGTACCCACTGACGATGCTGCCGCCATGGCCCAAGCGGTCAGGCGTTTCTTGACCGAGGATGGTCTGGCCGACCGGCTGTCGAGAAACGCGCGTCGAAAAGCTGAGCAATTTGATTGGTCAATAGTTTTTCCTACGTGGGAAAAAATCCTTATGGATCTGGCAGAAAAGAGTTTGTATGACAAACACCCTGCTTAAGGTCTACCATTTTCTTCCTGCCCCGCTGCGCTCTATGGCAGCCAGCATGCGCGGACTATACCTTAGGTCGTGGCGGTACGGCTCAGATACCGATCGTCTTGTCGAAGAAGCGCTCGAGCGCGAGCGGTGGGCCCCCGATCGCTGGAAGGCTTGGCAGGAAGAGCGTCTGGCGTATGTACTTCATCGTGCAGCAACACAGGTGCCTTATTATCGTGAGCAATGGGCCACGCGACGTCGCAGCGGGGATAAGGCATCGTGGGAGTACCTGGGAAATTGGTCTATTTTAGAGAAAGAGTCTCTTAGGGCGAATCCGCATGCATTTGTGGCAGATGACTGCGCAGTGCGGAAGATGTTCCACGAGCATACAAGTGGGAGTACTGGAAAGCCCTTGAATTTATGGTGGAGCAGGACAACCGTGCGCAACGTATATGCGCTGAGTGAGGCTAGAATTTTACGCTGGAATGGCGTTTCTCGCCACAACCGATGGGCAATGGTCAGCGGCCAGATTATAACTGCTATCAATCAGAGACGACCGCCTTTTTGGGTATGGAATCACGGCCTAAATCAGTTGTATATGTCTTCTTATCATCTAGCTCCAGATCTTATACCGTCTTATCTAGATGCACTCTCGAGCTATCGTGTTACATATCTATATGGGTATTCTTCCTCGCTCTACGCATTGGCATTGGGTGTCCTCGAATCAGGAAGACGAGATCTGCAAATGGCTGTTGCTATTACCTGCGCTGAACCTGTCTATGGTTATCAGCGACGAGCCATTGCCGAAGCCTTTAACTGTCCTGTTAGAGAAACGTACGGAATGAACGAAATTGCTGCGATGGGGAGTCAGTGTGCTGCCGACCGATTGCACCTATGGCCTGAAATGGGAAAAGTGGAGGTTATGCAAAGCGGTAAGTCCATGGCCTATGGTGAAGCTGGCGATTTTGTGTGCACTGGCCTGTTGAATGCAGATATGCCACTGATCCGTTATCGTATTGGTGACTGGGGGATATTAATGGATGATGCTGATGCGTGCCAATGTGGACGTATCTTACCAGCTATTGGATCGGTGGAAGGCAGAATAGACGATGTTTTGTACACAAAAGACGGCAGACAGGTTGGAAGAGTCACCCCATCATTGTTTAACGACGATCTTCCCATACAAGAGGCTCAAATCGTACAGGAGACACTTGGCTGCGTGAAAGTAAATTATGTGCCCACTCCCGCCTTCACGCCAAATCATGAGAGTTTGATTGTGCAAAGACTAAGGAACGTGATGGGGGATGTAGAAGTCATAATGGAGGCAATGCCCGAGATTCCACGTGGCGCAAACGGGAAATTTCGAGGTGTAATTTGTAGACTTCCTGCAGAAAAACGGTAATAGGTATGCCTATCTCCAATGATTTATCTCTTCGTTGAACTCTCTGATTGAACTTTGGAGCGCCTCTTCCTTAGCCTCGTATCATGAGGCGCACTTTTGGTCTTAGATCGTCATTGGGAATCCCGTCTCATCGGTGCTTAGGGCAACCCTAGGGTAGATACGTATGATAAAATCTAAATCGGTTGCACTTACGAACTAGATATATCGTCCTACGCCACCCCAATCCTTAAACTCCTGTCTGGAATGGTCGGACGCCGTGATTGGTGGAACAGTAGAGATCTTATGCTTATCCGCTTGTTTCAGCAGACCGCAAGAGCTTGCGATCACGGGCGTGCTGAATCTGCGCGTAGGCCGTAGGACCTCGGTTACTGCCAAGGCCGAGCAGGGTTTGAAAAGCGGCCCTCGGTTCACGACGACGGTTCGTGCGGAAGACGAATTCATCGAGATAGACCTGGAGCTGGCTGCGGCTGACGCCGTGGTGGGTGCCGACCAGCCAGCTCTGAAGGTTCCCGATCATCCGGTCGGCAAGCGGAACGACGGACTTGGCTCCTTGGCGCAACTGAAGCGGGGGCGGCTGCGTTCGTGGCACATGGGTATAGCCGCTCGCCGTGAGCACCCCGAAGCTCGAGAGGCCATCGGTGGAGATGGTGGTACCTGTGGCGATGTTTCTGGCAGCGAACTCCTTGATGGTGGTTCCTGCGAAATCGGGTATGACCTCCATCCGGACTCGACCGGACGCCCGTCCCCGCCGTTCGACTGCAACCAGAACCAGCGCGGCGTTGCGCCCTCTGAGCTGGCGACTGCCCCGCAGTCCTGTCTGAGTTCCCCCCACCCAGGTCTCGTCCATCTCAACCTCGCCGCAAAGCGGGTCCCGCGCCGCGTTCACCATCGCGCGACGGAGCTTGTGCAGCATCATCCACGCGGTCTCGTAGCGGCTGAGTCCCAGTTGCTGCTGCAGGAGGAGGGCCGACAGCCCACGCTTATCCGTCGTCATCAGATACGCAGCCCAAAACCACGTCATGAGCGGGGTCTTCGAATTGTGGAGGATTGTCCCGGCCGTCACAGAGACCTGATAGCGGCAGGAGGCACACTGCCAGCGCCGGCGGCCTGCCAAGCCGTACGCGGACGTCTGACCGCACCTCGGACACCGGAACCCGTCTGGCCAGCGGCATGCCGTCAGATACTCCGCGCAAGCGTCCTCGCTGGCAAACTGTTGTTGGAACTGCCGCAGGCTCTTGGGGAAACTCGGTCGAGGCATCCCACGATACTACCCATTGCGGTCTGCTGAAACAAGCTGATAAGCATAAGGGTTCTAGCCTCCTCCGGCAAAATTTCGGAGGTTCATCACAACGCACGGGTTTAGAACTTATGAACAATTTTGAACAAGGCCAAATAAGTAATATCTGGTTTTTCCGTATTTAGCAAAATTCCTGTTTGGCGCGATAGTTGCTTGCTCTGGAGGATCATCGCACTCCTTTACATGACCACAGAGTCCGTGTGTGCGGACTGGGAGGACACCAGATGCTTCGACTCAAGCGAACCATTGGTACCTGCATGCTGGCCGCTGTATTTATATCAACCATTACGGCCCACGCAGAGACGTACTATGTTGCCACGACCGGGAACAACAGCAATCCGGGTACCAGCACCCAGCCGTGGCAGACGGTAGCCTATGCGGTGTCCAAGATGGTTGCAGGGGATACGACGTATGTCCGAGGGGGATTCTACAAGGAACGGCTCATCCGATTTAGCCGGTCTGGAACTTCTTCAGCTCCTATTAGACTTTTAAATGCTCCAGGCCAATCGCCGGTCATCGAGTGTGAGGATGGCGGACCCATTATTTCAACTTCGAGATACCCACGTCCGACTAATGCATACATGATTCTTCTCGAAAACTCCTCTGGAATCAATAAACCGATGGGGTGGATTACCATTGAAGGCTTTGAGATACGAAAATGTTATTATGGGATTAAATTTCACAATGCTCATGACCTTACTATTAGGCATAATTGGATTCACCATGGCTTCCCGGCAAGTGCGATTCTGGGAGCTGGTGGTACGAGGGTATTAATCGAGGGCAACACCATTAATCATAATGCGTATGTGGAGGGAACGACAGGCGGGTACGGGCTCTATGCCAACGGTTCAAAGTATACGGTCATAAATAATATATTTTACGATAACTCGGGGTTTCACATTCAACATAACGGGTCAGGCAGTGCAACGTATGACCCTGCCAAGTATGCGGGACCAGAGTTTGCCGAGTCAGTCGATTGGCTAGTAGCCAATAACGTATTTGCATACTCGCACAATAAACCGGCGTACGTGGTATGGGGTGCTCTAACTAGTAGATTGAGGATCGAGAATAACATCTTTTATGAAAACTGCGTTACATGCTCTGTGAGTGACGCGAATGCCATCGGTTTCCTGGGTGCGGGCAGTGCCTCTGGAATGCAGATTAGGAATAACCTGGCTTACGCAAGTGAGTCTGGTGGACTCAAGTGGATAATAGGGGATGGAATAGAAGGCACCCATTACATGCTATCGAACAACATTGTGAATTCTAACGATCCGCGATTCGTCAACGCCCCGGCGAATCTTCCTGCATCGCCGAATTTTGCTCTTACCGAGCGAAGCCCGGCCATCGACAGGGGAGTGGCCCTTGCTGCAATCACCACAGCGTTCGACGGTACCCCTCGCCCCCAAGGGCCTGCCTATGATATCGGCGCGTATGAATACAAGACCGGCGGCGACACTCATTCGCCTAGAGCGCCAATAGCACTTCAAGTTCACTAAAGATCCCTACGTTCACAGGTCACCATCAGTCGATCGGAAACTCAATGCCTCTTCACTTTCCTTGGAATGGCTGCTCTTTTCCTATGCGTCTTTCATCAAAGCTGACGTCCCCACCGAAAGGATAGCTCGCAATCAGAGTGGGCGAGGAATCCTGTCCCGTCTGAAGGAGCGGATCGATGAAGCCCCCTTGGTTAACTAAGTCCGGCTGGGATATGTCTTGATCATCTCAAGAACGCGGATGGCTGCTTTGCTGCAAGCGGTTTCGATCGTTTCTCGTTCCGAAGGTTCAAACGGCGTCAATACATATCTTGCAACCGGTGTTCCGTTAGTTGGTGTGCCCACCCCAATCTTGACTCGACGAATGTCTTCGCTTTGAAAGGCCGCGATGATGGACTGCACGCCTTTGTGTCCTCCGGAACTGCCACTCATACGATTGCGCACGTCTCCTCGATTGAGATGCAGATCATCCTGAATGATCACACAGTCTTGTGGCTTCAAGTTATAGTGCTCTGCCAGCTGTCTCATCCATGGTCCTGTACGGTTCATCTCGGTTGCCGGTTTCACCAGTAGCACGGGGTGGCCTTGCACATCAGCTCTCGCCACTAAGCCGCAATCTTCTTCAGACCACTTTGCTTGCAACGATTCGGCAAGCAGCTCCAGCGCCCATTGGCCCACGTTATGAGGAGTCTGTTCAAAACGCTTGCCAGGGTTGCCTAAGCCCACAACAAGTTGGCCCATCCCCTTATCCTGCATCGCGCCGTCAGTAGAAAGAATTGAAGCATCACTTGCGAACTGCACCGGGATCGCGCTGTCTTGATCAGGGTGAACTTCAACAGGCCGTCCATGCGGCTTGCGACTCCACGCCGATACGATGCGCGATAACTTATCGGCACGTGATCCCTTGATGAGGACCAAATCGCCTGGCTCCAAGAATCCGTGCAAGAATCCATTGATGTGGTCGACCGTGACAAACGCCTGCAGTGCATGGTCATCGGCATGTCGTTTGGCACGAAGGGAGCGTGAGGCCCAGCGACCGACGAAGAACACGTAATCCGCCACCCCCAACGCCTGCCGAGCAACCCCAGCATAGATTGAGCTTGGTGCCCCTCCTTGGTAGTCGGAAAGAGTGCCCAGAAGAACGATCTTTCGCTTGGCCGAGGCACATCGCAGGTAGTCTAACGCTGCAGGGATGGCCCATACAGGAGCCTTTATGTCATCGCAGATAAATGTCACGCCATCGGGACTCTCGATTGGGCACATGCGACCGGGAACGGGAGCCACGCCTTCAAGCGCCGCGGCTGCCGTTTGCAGGCTGACTCCCATGGCTCTTCCCACAGCCATCGCGGCAAGAACATTTGGCACCAGGTGGGCGCCGCATAATTGGGTTTGCACGCGAACCGTTTCCCCCTCATACCTGACCGTCAGAGACAACCGGTTGGGCCAATCGTCACGGATATCTTCCCCCCGCAGCATGGCATCCGGGGATAGGCCGTACGTCAGGACGCGTCCGTGACATCGGCTCCCCATCCCCAAGACCAGATGGTCATCCGCATTGAGGATCGCCGTGCCATGTTTCGGGAGTGCGGCAATCAATTTCCCCTTTTCGGCGGCGATCGCCTCTCGACTGCCATGGGCACTGATATGATCATCGCCCACCGTGGTTACGACACCGATCTGCGGCTTAAACATCTCGAATTGCTTTTCTAACGGAACAGCCTCGCCAATCCCACCGACGTTAAACTCCTGGACACAGTATTTGTACCTTCTTCCAGTAAGTAATATTGATCGTATTGCATCCCCTAAAACGTTACTACTACCCGGGTTTTTATGACCTTTGTATTGAGTGTCGAGCACTGCAGCAGCCATTTCCTTGGTCGTGGTCTTACCACAACTGCCAGTGACCCCGATAAAGACGACTCTACGGAGGCTCAGTCGGTAAAGGGACACGATCCACACGACCGCTTGTAAGATAAGCGGGCGAAGCCGCTTCCACGTGGCGGTTCGGATGTGGAGGATCGAAAACTTCAGCCAGCTCAGAATACGGTCACGAAAGTCCGTTACGTTTTCTATTTCTAATGGAGTAGGCATTCATTGTCTTTCTTAAGCAAAAACAGAGAAGGTCTAAGATCACCTAATTAGCTTTCGGTATGCACCCGAACCTCTGTGCAACAATTGCTGTTGGAATGCTTTTTGAGCATGTCGAGTACGCGAGAGGCTGCTTGGCGGCACGCAGTCTCGATCGTATCGCGCACTGCTGGTTCAAACGGCGTCAATACATATCTTGCAACCGGTGTTCCGTTAGTTGGTGTGCCCACCCCAATCTTGACTCGACGAATGTCTTCGCTTTGAAAGGCCGCGATGATGGACTGCACGCCTTTGTGTCCTCCGGAACTGCCACTCATACGATTGCGCACGTCTCCTCGATTGAGATGCAGATCATCCTGAATGATCACACAGTCTTGTGGCTTCAAGTTATAGTGCTCTGCCAGCTGTCTCATCCATGGTCCTGTACGGTTCATCTCGGTTGCCGGTTTCACCAGTAGCACGGGGTGGCCTTGCACATCAGCTCTCGCCACTAAGCCGCAATCTTCTTCAGACCACTTTGCTTGCAACGATTCGGCAAGCAGCTCCAGCGCCCATTGGCCCACGTTATGAGGAGTCTGTTCAAAACGCTTGCCAGGGTTGCCTAAGCCCACAACAAGTTGGCCCATCCCCTTATCCTGCATCGCGCCGTCAGTAGAAAGAATTGAAGCATCACTTGCGAACTGCACCGGGATCGCGCTGTCTTGATCAGGGTGAACTTCAACAGGCCGTCCATGCGGCTTGCGACTCCACGCCGATACGATGCGCGATAACTTATCGGCACGTGATCCCTTGATGAGGACCAAATCGCCTGGCTCCAAGAATCCGTGCAAGAATCCATTGATGTGGTCGACCGTGACAAACGCCTGCAGTGCATGGTCATCGGCATGTCGTTTGGCACGAAGGGAGCGTGAGGCCCAGCGACCGACGAAGAACACGTAATCCGCCACCCCCAACGCCTGCCGAGCAACCCCAGCATAGATTGAGCTTGGTGCCCCTCCTTGGTAGTCGGAAAGAGTGCCCAGAAGAACGATCTTTCGCTTGGCCGAGGCACATCGCAGGTAGTCTAACGCTGCAGGGATGGCCCATACAGGAGCCTTTATGTCATCGCAGATAAATGTCACGCCATCGGGACTCTCGATTGGGCACATGCGACCGGGAACGGGAGCCACGCCTTCAAGCGCCGCGGCTGCCGTTTGCAGGCTGACTCCCATGGCTCTTCCCACAGCCATCGCGGCAAGAACATTTGGCACCAGGTGGGCGCCGCATAATTGGGTTTGCACGCGAACCGTTTCCCCCTCATACCTGACCGTCAGAGACAACCGGTTGGGCCAATCGTCACGGATATCTTCCCCCCGCAGCATGGCATCCGGGGATAGGCCGTACGTCAGGACGCGTCCGTGACATCGGCTCCCCATCCCCAAGACCAGATGGTCATCCGCATTGAGGATCGCCGTGCCATGTTTCGGGAGTGCGGCAATCAATTTCCCCTTTTCGGCGGCGATCGCCTCTCGACTGCCATGGGCACTGATATGATCATCGCCCACCGTGGTTACGACACCGATCTGCGGCTTAAACATCTCGAATTGCTTTTCTAACGGAACAGCCTCGCCAATCCCACCGATAGTGAACTCCTGGACACAATAATTGTCCCTCCCTCGGGTGCGTAATATCGACCGGACGACGTGTCCTAAAATATTACTATTGCCTGGGCTCATATGGCCCGTGTATTGACTAGCGAGCACTGCAGCAGCCATTTCCTTGGTCGTGGTCTTACCACAACTGCCAGTGACCCCGATAAAGACGACTCTACGGAGGCTCAGTCGGTAAAGGGACACGATCCACACGACCGCTTGTAAGATAAGCGGGCGAAGCCGCTTCCACGTGGCGGTTCGGATGTGGAGGATCGAAAACTTCAGCCAGCTCAGAATACGGTCACGAAAGCCCGTCAGATCTACTGATGAGGTTGGCATTCTTTGCATCCTGCAACTCTTACCGGAGTGAAAGTGAGGTGATCTGGAGTGAGATCATCTATTGATGATGAACGTTAAGTTCGCAACTTTCCCCCCTTACTAATGTCACGGTGCAATATGGTAATGCCTATATTTGCGGTGGCCTTGTCGGCTTGGTTAGACAGAAAGTTCTAGTACATTCCTAATGCTAAGCGCAGCCTAGCCCTATTCGGACTACGCAGTTGAAATTATTGGTAATATACAGTTCATTCTGGTGCTCCCGTCAAGAGCCTGGGGCGGCCTGGCTTAGTTCTAGAGCGTCACGTAGCGGAGTAATCACTGCTGTGCGCAATAGGGATTTCCATGTACACGTCCGCAGCTAGGAGGTGCACTTTAAAATGGCACTGTGATTCCGCCTAATTCGCTTTGTCGCCCGCCCTCCTCGCCGGCCACTATCACCCCTCTCATCCGTGTCTCACATCTATCCGATTGGGGCATGGGCCGTAATCGTGACGTCGTGGGCGGACCTACGGTCCCATAACCCGAAGGCTCGGCGAATGGGTCCGACCTCTGTAAGCATTGCTTAGGGTCACCCGCCGCTAGAAGTCCAGATGGTCGCAGACCTAGCATGCTTAGGGTACGTACCCGTGTAATGACCTGTCAAGAAGTGCCCCCCCACGGGAAAGGTCACGACGGGCGTGTACGATCAACGCCACAGTCGACTCGGTGATGTGGCGTGGTTGGATCGGGGATAGCGCGGCACTAGGCGTTTCACGGGCATCTTCAAGCCGCATCCTCAGATCCACCACCGCCTGGGTGCACCTGTCCTCACGAAATGCTCTCTCCACTCCGATAGCGTCGCGGCGCTTATTTTTGCTTTACGTGAAACCACGTTCAGATCGTCGCCGATAGCTCCGGCTTGGTCCTTGTCAGGGAGACTCCACTCACGAAAGATGGTTGCTTACAGAAAGACTTGACCTGCTCTGCAGTTTTAATCGACAATCAACTTAGCCCTAGGAGCCTGTCCGACATTAGCCCGGGAACACTTGTGTGGGGCCTCCGACTCCTGTAGAAGTACTGCTACTTAGTGAGAATAGATGAGGTTGCGTCATGACCGCTCGAACCTTTCGCCCCTATGACCCCGAGGCCCTGTGGTTGTTGCCACCGTCGCCGCAGGACTGGTTGCCGGAGGATCACCTGGCGTACTTCCTGGCAGATCTGGTGGAGGCCTTGAACCTCGATCCCATCCTGGCAGCCTATGGCGGGGTGACACGCGGCACGGTGCCGTATCATCCCCAGCTGCTGGTGAAGGTGCTGCTCTATGCCTACGCCGTGGGGATTCCGGCGTCGCGGCAGATTGCGCGGAAGCTGGAAGAGGATGTGGCCTTTCGGGTGCTGGCGGCGAACCAGCGGCCGGATTTCCGGACCCTCAGTGAGTTTCGGAAGCAGCATTTGTCGGCGCTGGCTGATCTGTTTGTGCAGATTCTGAAGCTCTGCCAGCGGGCTGGCTTGGTGAAACTGGGGCACATCGCCCTGGATAGGACGAAGGTGAAGGCGAACGCGTCGAAGCACAAGGCGATGAGCTACGGACGCATGGAGAAGGAGGAGGCGCGGCTCACGGCGGAAGTCCAGCGGCTGTTGACGCAGGCCGCGGCGGCGGATGCGCGGGAGGATGCCGCGTATGGGCCCGACCGGCGAGGCGATGAACTGCCTGCCGAACTCGCCCGGCGCGAACAGCGGCTCCAAACAATTCGGGCGGCCAAGGCGGTGCTGGAGCAGGAGGCTCAGGCGGAAGCCGCGCTCACACAGGTGGCGCACGAAGCTCGCAAAACAGAAGGACCGCGCCGGGGACGGCCGCCGCAACCTCTAAGCCTCGTACCCCACCCGAAGGCGCAGCGCAACTTCACCGACCCGGAGAGCCGGATCATGCCGGATGCTGGGGCGAAGGGGAGTGTGGTGCAAGGGTATAACTGTCAGGCCGCCGTGGATGCCACTGCCCAAATCATTGTCGCCGCGGACGTCACCGATGAAGCCAATGACAAGCAACAAGCGCAGCCGATGCTCACCCAGGTCCTCGTCAATACCGAGCAGGTCCCAGGGACCGTGAGTATGGATACGGGCTATTTCAGCGAGGCGAATGTCATGGCCCTCACTGCACTGGGCTGTCAGCCACTCATCCCGCCGGATCGTCAACTCCACGGCCAGGCCGTGCCGATGGCGCCCCGTGGACGACCACCAGCGGGGCTGTCGGTAGCCGATCGGATGCGCCGCACCCTCCGCACGAGGCGCGGGCGACGGTGGTATGCTCGACGCAAAGCGATTGTCGAGCCGGTGTTCGGCCAGATCAAGCAGGGCCGCGGCTATCGGCAGTTCTTGCTACGTGGGATGCGACAGGTGCGTGGGGAATGGACACTCATCTGTACCACGCACAATGTTCTGAAACTCTGGACCGCCCTGCGACGGCGACGCCAACGTCCTGGCAAGGGGCTGCGGGCAGTGGGTGAAAGCCGGAAGGCGGAAGGGAATGCCCAGGGGTAGTCGAAGCTCGCCAGGCTCATCCGTCTGTAGCCGTGCGAATGCTGGATCAACTGGAACGATCAGGCTGCGCTCACGTCAATGTCGGACAGGCTCCTAGCAGTATCGAATTGAAACAATAAAATAATAGGTATGAGGTCAATATGCCGGGTATTTGTGGTGCCCTCGGAGCAGATAAAGAGCGATGCCGCACTTTGTGGCAAGAGTTCTCTAAACCATGGGTAGGCTGCGACTTTATGGAGTTCCCGGGTGGGTTTATGGGCGGACATGCATTCGGGTCAGCTTCAGCTATACATACATTCAATCAGTCTTATCACTTTGCTGTTGATGGCGAAGCTTCGATCTACTCGTTTATGGCAAGTCAAGAGAATGGAAATGGACCGTTTAGAACCTCCTCCCTTGGGTGCTCAGAGTTAACCGAATTATGCAAGGGAAATATGGTTAAGGTCGATTTGCGTTCACGTGTATGCCGTCTGGAAACAGAGCAGACTGGCACTTTTCCCCTATATTACACTCTTGGATCAGATGGTGGATTGCTATTTAGTAGTCGGTTGAAACCACTTGCCCGGGTCATTAGTGCTTCACCTGATTGGGTTGGGATATCGGAATTTGTCACTAAGCGCTATACATTTCACAGACGCACTCATTTTCAGAATGTTTTTAGATTATTGCCTGGACAGACAATACTATATGAACTTGACTCTGGCCAACTCACTATCCAAGAGCCTTGTATCACTTGGGTTGGGAACAAAGTAGACTATCCTGGCGAGGTGGATATCGAAGTTCTCTGGGACGGTCTTAGGACTGCGGTGAGTAGGTGTTTTGATACCAAAATGCGGCATGGACTGATGATGTCAGGGGGTTGGGATTCGAGGTTATTATTATGTGCAATGTTGGAACAATTGGGCAATCATAATGTAGTAGCCTACACATGGGGAGACTCACGGAGTCATGAGCTACAGGTGGCCAAGCAGATATGCCAAGCGACTGGAGTGCAGTACATTGTGGAACCCCTAGATGATACCTTATATGAGCCGGGTTGTCTGGAAAGAATCTTCAATCGTATCGAAAACGTTCTTTTTCCCCAATATCATCGTGCGAGTGAGCAGCTATCAGGAATTGGCGTGCGGAGCGTATCCGCGGGGGTATACGGTGAAATACTGGGTGGTCATTATGGTCCTGCGATGGCATTAGCGGGGATGAGAAAAGCTCTCGCTGTGGGTGCGGCACTGATTGGAATTCCTGTTCTATTTAATTCCTTTGAACGGCTCCGTTTTCCAGGTGTGGCAAAGAAGCCGTGGTTTATTAAGAAAGCTGCTTGGGCTGGCATGCATGATGCTAGTCGCGAGATGACCAATGATATTGAAGCCGTATGGCGGGATCTCGAACAAATAGGTATAAAGAATCGAGAGCAATTAATAGAAGCATTTATGGCACTGACCAGAGGGTCGATGTTAATAAATCAGCAAGCCCTGAGTTGTCGTACGGAGCTTGACGTAGCCTTGCCCTTTATAGATTTAAGTTTGTTACGGCTTTCCAGTCAGATTCCACAGTGTGTCAAAATTCACAACGCGATAAATAGAAAACTTCTTCAACGATATAGATCTCCATTACTTCAGTTTGCGACTGGGGCGACGCTTATACCTGCTTCTATGCCTATCTTTACCCAGGAAGCTTCTCGCGTGATCCGATATCTTCGCGATAAGGTTTTTGTAAAAGTTAATAAATTTACGAAGGGCAGTATCACACTGTCTGAAATAAGTGGTTTTGACTTTCTACGTAAGGGGGAAGCATTAAATAAAATTCTAGAAGACCTGAGGAGTGATATATGGGATCGAGATGCAATTGAACAGTCTATTAAGAAAGTTGCCGAATATAAGGAGGCGAATATGTTGGATGTTAATATGAACTTCCTGACAATTTATACAACCGATCTTATGCTCCGGTAATTCCGACATTCCACCCCGTTAATAATAAAGATACTTAGTAGCGATAAGTCGTTGTCTCAGATAGGGCTAACGTCAATGCCGGAAGATTTCTAAGGAGATTACAACGGTGCCAAGCAGTGCTGCACATCCATGAGTTGCAGACACGGGGGGGAGACTTCAGATGCTTCGACTTAAGCAAGCCATTGGTACCTGCATGCTGGCCTCTGTATTCCTATCAACCGGTACGGTCCACGCAGAGACGTACTATGTTGCCACGACCGGGAACAACAGCAATCCGGGTACCAGCACCCAGCCGTGGCAGACGATAGCCTACGCGGGCTCCAAGATGGTCGCAGGGGATACCACGTATGTCCGAGGGGGAGTCTACAAGGAGCGGCTCATCCGATTTGGCAAGTCTGGAACCCTATCAGCTCCCATCAAACTTCTGAACGCTCCCGGCCAATCTCCGGCTGTTGAGTGTGAGGATGGCGGGGAGATTATTCCGACTGGAAGATACTCGCGCCCGACTAACGCCTATATGATTCTTCTTCAGAGCCACTCTGGAATTAACAAGCCGATCGGATGGATTACCATCGAAGGCTTTGAGATACGAAATTGTTATTATGGGATTAAATTCCACAATGCTCATGACCTTACTATTAGGCATAATTGGATTCACCATGGTTTCCCGGCAAGTGCGATTCTGGGAGCTGGTGGTACGAGGGTATTAATCGAGGGCAACACCATTAATCATAATGCGTATGTGGAGGGAACTGCAGGCGGGCACGGGCTCTATGCCAACGGTTCAAAGTATACGGTCATAAATAATATATTTTTTGACAACTCTGGCTATGCCATTCAGCTCAATGGGTCGAGTAGTGCTATCTACGACCCTGCTAAATATGCGGGGCCAGAGTTTGCCGAGTCAGCCGATTGGATCATAGCCAATAATACGTTTGCATACCAAATGTATAAACCTGCCATCGTTGTATGGGGTGGCAAATGTCATAATGCCCGGATCGAGAACAACATCTTCTACGAAAACTGTGTAAAGTGTCTCACCAGTGATGCGCAAGGCATTCATTTTGTATCGTCCACCAGTACGGGGATCACGATTAAAAACAACCTCGCCTTCGCAAATGGGTCTGGCGGCACAAAGTTTCTTGGCTCTGGGGCCAACGAATGGGTTCATTACACGCAATCCGGTAATATCGTTAATACGGCCAATCCGAAATTCGTCAACGCTCCAGCCACCCTTCCGGATCAGCCGAATTTCTCCTTGACTTCAGGCAGCCCAGCCATCGACAGGGGCTTATCCCTCGCTGAGATCACCACAGCGTTCGACGGCACTTCTCGGCATCAAGGACGTGCCTGTGATATTGGCGCGTATGAATACAAGGCTCAGGACGACACTGAATTGCAGCACATGGGATGGCCTGGGGATGGCCCGGCTTCTTCGAGTCCGTCACTAAGGCACGCCCGATCACCAATCAGGTGTTCCGGTCTGGATTCCAGGAAGGAGAAATCCAATCTGAAGCCCTCGCGCTTGTCGATTTTGCCTTCCTTGCGCAGTGTATTGATCGGCTGAGAGGAGCACCTCCCAAAGGAATTTCGCGCTGACATTACTGTCGAAAGCGCCGATGAGCCGTTTTGTTGTTGGGGTAGTAGCGGGAACGATCAGGCCGAGAGGACCGCCGCCTGAACTCCATTTATACACCTATTGACATGATCACATTAGTGTTTGCGTCAGGGGACTCTGAGGAGTAGATTATTTTGACAACAGTCAAGTTGATTGGATTTATGCTATAGCTAAGCCACGTCGTTGCTAAATTCTGACGAAAGAATAAAACTCATGTCGATTCAGATGAATGCGGTCTTTTGCAGTAAGGTGTCTAAGAGTGGGTATGGTCGCTGTCCAGAGATGCATTTCCCAGAGATTCCGCCTGGTACAGAAGTCACCACAAGTTTAATTGCGCTTCGGTCCCTTTTCATCCAAAGTGGTCTGGATAGCGAGAATCAAAACTCGCCAAAGTGGAATCCCCTCGGGGATATGATCCGCTCAGGTGACCGGGTAGTAATCAAGCCGAATTGGGTGCATCATCACAACTACTCTGGGCAAGGCCTGAACTGCTTGGTCACGCACACCAGCGTTATTGAGGCCATTCTTCTGTATGTTGCGAAGGCAAACCCTCGATCCCTCATAGTTTGTGATGCCCCAGTACAGGGTTGTGATTTTCAAGCTTTGATGAGCGCTACTGAGATGACCCAGATGATACAGCGAATCTTTGGGAATACTGGAGATGTGGTCATCAAAGACTTACGACGAACTATACGCCGAAGAGCAACACTCACAGAGAAACCCCAAGGTGACTGTCAACCGATTGAGAACTATGTACTATTTGATCTTCGATCCGACAGCCTGCTCGAAGCGATCACGCGTGAGCAAAATGAGTTTCGCGTGACAATGTATAATCCAGACTTACTCGCGAAAACGCACTCACAAGGCCGGCACCAGTATCTAGTTGCTCGGGATGTCATCGAGGCAGATGTCGTCATTAATGTGCCTAAGCTGAAAACTCACAAGAAAGCGGGTCTCACTGGTGCCTTGAAAAATATGGTGGGAATAAATGGTCATAAGGAATACCTGCCGCATCATCGAAAAGGTGGCTCTAGCAACGGCGGCGATTGCTATTCTGAGCGATCATTCGTGAAGGGACTCGTTGAGGAAGCGTTAGATGCAGCAAATCGTTCTCGCTATCCAGTTTTACGGCCTGTACTAGCGGCAACTGCGAGGACGCTAATGGCTCTTAATAGAACAATGGGTGGGGACACCAATTATGACGGTTCATGGCATGGAAATGACACCGTGTGGCGTATGTGTTTGGATCTTCAGCGCGTGCTTCGCTACGGGTTAGCAGATGGCACACTGAGCGACCAAACGCAGCGTAGAGTAGTGACGATTACTGATGCTATAGTAGCCGGCGAAGGTGACGGTCCACTTTCTCCGACACCAGTAGATTTTGGCATGATAACTTTTTCCGTGAGTCCTGTCGCTTCAGACTGGGCCCATGCCATCCTGATGGGACTTAAACCGGAAGCCATTCCTTTAACCAGAGAAGCGTTTCGGCAGAACCAACGCTACCCTTTAACCGATTTCGCTCCTGAAGACATTGTTGTTTATGTGAATGGCTTTCCTATGAAGCGGGGTGAGCTTTTTGCTCAGTATGGTCATTCATTTCGTTTACCGACTGGATGGGATCAAGGTTCAAAGCGATCGGCTAAAGTCACAGAGATTATCGGGGAATCAGCATGACAGGCCAAGTGGCCATTCACCATCGAGAGAGAAGTTTTTCTGAGAGATGGCTTGCTCATTGTGAATTACATGGTATTCCATACAAGGTTGTAAACTGCCTTGATTCAGACATTGTTGAGCAACTCAGACTTTCACATGTCTTGTTGTGGCATTGGCACCATGGAGATCCACGGGAACAGCTAGTCGCCCGTAGTGTAATTATGGCCGCAGAAACGATGGGTATCAAAGTTTTCCCGAGCACAGCTACATGCTGGCATTTCGACGATAAGATTGCTCAGAAGTATCTCATGGAAGCAATTGGGGCGCCGATGGTTCCTACCTACGCGTGCTATGACCTCAAAGAAGCATTAAGTTGGATTGATCGAGCTTCATTTCCGAAAGTCTTCAAGTTGCGCAAGGGGGCTGGTTCCAGCAACGTTAGGCTAGTCCACAGTTCCTTTGAAGCTCGGGCTTTAGCAGAGCGTGCATTTTCCTCCGGCTTTTCCTCGGTCTCCCACTATGGGCAGGATGTGCTCAAGCGCTACCGCACGGCGAAGAGACGAGGCGATCTATTCAGTGTCATTAGTCGTATTCCGAAAGTCTTCGCAATGATCCAGGCCAAGAAAAGAATGACGGATCGTGAGAAAGGGTATGTCTATTTTCAAGACTTCGTTCCCGGCAACGATTTTGATATACGTGTTACCGTCATCGGCGACCGCGCTTTCGCGTTTACAAGAAATGTTCGCCCTGGCGACTTTCGAGCTTCCGGCAGCGGAGACATCGTATATGATCCCAATAGAATTCCGCAAACTTGCCTAGAGATCGCCTTTGAGGTGACGAGAAAAGTGGGCTCGCAAAGCATGGCGTTTGACTTTGTATTAGTCGAAAAGAAGCAGCCCATGATTCTAGAAGTCAGTTATTGCTACAATGCCAAAGCGGTCTACTCCTGTTCGGGCCATTGGGATAGCAATTTTAATTGGCAAGAAGGTGCCATGTGGCCTGAAGATGCGATTCTCATTGATTTGCTTAATAGCGTTTACCATCCAGGGTAGTGCGCTCTTAATCAGCGCAACCATTTAGAGCCCACTAATCCTCTGGCTTGTGTCTCGTGTTTCGCCTATTATTTTGCTCTCTTATAAAAAATGGTTCTTCTCCTCACCGAGTGGGTGATTTCGGCCTCATTTCATATCGGGTCGAGCATGCAGGTGAGAACTTTCAGGCGCAGATACTCCTCGTCGCGTAAGCCGTAGCTCCGCCGCTGCATGACGCGGATCTTGTTGTTCATGCCCTCGACGAATCCTAAGGCGACCTTGTTCTCCGGCTTGCAGTAGGCCGCGATCCCGTCCCAGTGCCGGTCGATCATCTTGGCAAACTTCTCGTAGGGCTTCAGGCGCTGCCATTTGAGGGAGGCGCGCCAGTTCTCGAAGAAGCGCCGAGCCCAGCCTTCCCGCTCGTAGTCCCAGAGCTGTCCGAACTCCTCCTTGAGAAGGTAGGCCGTGTTCAACCGCCTGTTGGCCTTCAGCAGCAACCGCAGGCTTCGCCGACCATCCGGCTTGAGGTTCTCCCGGTGCGAGAGTAGCGTGTACTTCTGGCCCTTGATGAACCGCCGATCCTTCCCTGTCAACCGGTCGTACTCGGCCTTGCGCACCGTGTCCAACGCCTCGCCGAGATGCCGCAGCACATGGAACTTGTCGACTGAGGTAAGCTCGAAAAAGTGGACGCCTTCAACCTACAATGAGAGGGCTGGAGGTGTGAGATGGAACAGGTCCCGCGACAGCAGTATACGAAGGAGTTCCGGGAGCAGGCGGTGCGGCTGGTCTTGGAACAACAGGTGACGATTCCGGAGGCCGCCCGACGCCTCACCATGTCGGGCAGAACTCTCGAGCGCTGGGTGGGTCGAGCGCGGCAGGGCCAGCTTGCGACGCTGGGAGAAAACCGACGGCCTGTGACAGAGCTGGAGGCTGAGCTGTCCCGACTCAAACGGGAACTCGCTGAGGCGCGGATGGAGCGCGACATCTTAAAAAAAGCCACCGCGTACTTTGCGAAGGCGCAGCTGCCCGGTACGCGTTGATGAGGACGCTGCGTACGCACTATCCGCTGAGTCTGTTGTGCCGGGTGCTGGAGGTGTCTCGAAGAGGGTACTATGCCTGGCTGCATCGGCGTCCGTCAAAACGAGCGCAGGAGAATGCGCGGCTGGAAGTGGCGATCCAGGCCGCCCATGTGCGCACCCGACAGACCTATGGGCCGGAACGGCTGCAAGCCGAACTGCGTGCGGACGGGTTCCCTGCTGGGGTTGGGCGTATCAAACGACTGCGAAAGAAATTGGGCCTGCGCTGTCAACAAGTCCGCCGGTTCACGACCACCACGGATTCGACGCACGCCCTACCAGTAGCGGAGAATATCTTGGCCCAAACATTTCTTGCCACACGACCGAACGAGACCTGGGTCACCGACATCACGTACGTGCCAACCGCGGAAGGCTGGTTGTATCTGGCTGGCATTAAGGATCTGTTCACCTGCGAAGTCGTCGGGCATGCGATGGGGGCCCGGATGACGACGGCGTTGGTGAGCCAGGCACTGGGAGCGGCGGTGTGGGCGAAGCGCCCACGCCCGGGACTGATCCACCACTCCGATCGTGGCTCGCAGTATTGTGCCCAGGACTATCAGGATCAGCTGCGGGAGTTCGGCCTGATTCCGTCCATGAGTCGGAAGGGGAACTGCTATGACAACGCCCCGATGGAGAGTTTCTGGGGGACGCTGAAGAATGAACTGGTGCATCATCGTCGCTACGAAACCCGTGAGCAGGCTCGGCGCGAGATCACGGAGTACATCGAGCTGTTTTATAACCGGCAGCGGCGGCACTCCCGACTGGGAAATTGCTCGCCCGCGGCATTTGCCCAGCAGTGGGCCCGTCAGCAGTCGGCGGCGTGAGGCTGCACTTCATGGCGTCCACTCTTGACAACCGGGGTCACATCACGCGGGGCAAACGCGTCTCACCATCACCAGCCTACACGCCAAGCCCTCGGCCATCCAATCCGTGTTGACCAACCTGGCGGACTTTCTGAGGACCCTCAACGCCGCTGCGGAGCAGTGGACCGACACTCAGCGGGTACAAGCCATCCTGCCCCGCGCGTTCGCCACCTTCTTGCTTTCAACGGCGGGCCTTCCGACCTTGTTGGCCCACAAAACTGCACCGACCTGACTTGTGGACTGCCGTTTCTAGGATAATAAAAGAAGCTGTGGTTGCAGAGTTGGGTCACCGCGCTGCTGACGCAGCGCGGTGGGGAGTATTGAGTGGCTAGCAGGCTAATCGGCTTACAGCAGCGCCAAACGCTTCAGTTAGCAGTTTGGAGTGATGTCGGCGCAGCGAGGCTCGTGCGACCGCCATCGTATTCATAGGCGCCAATATCAAAGGCAGCTAATTTGGGTCGAGTCGTGCCGAGGTACGCGATTCTTGTTATTGAAATGGACAGACCCTTATCGACGGCCGGGCCTCCTGAGGCTAGGGCGAAATTCGGCGCAGAGGGCATTGTCGCTGGGGCATTCACGAAGTTCGGATTGACCGTGTTCACGATGTTACCGGATTGTGTGTAATGGACCCCTTCCTTCGAATAATTGCTGGTAATAAACCTAATGCCGCCAGATCCACTCGCGAAGGTAAGATTGTTATTAATGCGTATCCCAGTGCAAGGCGTCGAGCCTACGAATTTAATCCCATTCGCATGGAGGGAAGTCGCTGCATTGGCGTTTTCATGGAAAATGTTGTTTTGAACCTTTGTATTATCACATTGACTACCCCATATGACCATGCCGGCCTCGGTGCGCTGATACGCAAACGTGTTATTGGCGATGAGCCAATTATCGGATTCAGCAAATTCTGGCCCAGCAAACTTGGCAGGATCATAGGCGGCAGTGCCGTTTAATTGAATGCCAAAGTCGCGATTGTTATAAATGAGATTGTTCGTGATAGTGAAATTAGACCCGTTTGCGTAGATCGCATGCCCTTCAATATTGTTGAGCCGATTACGATCAATCAGAACCCTCGTGCCACCAGCTCCAAGAATCCCGCTTCTGCCGGTTAAATTGTGGTGCATCCAATTCCGTCGAATTATGGAATCATGTAAGTTATGAAACTTAATTGCGTGGTGGCAGTCCCGTATTTCAAATCCCTCAATGGTAATCCAACCAATCCGATTTTTGAGACCAGAGCTGTTTGAAATGAGAATCATATCATGACGAATGCTCTTGTCGATGCAGTCAATAATTGGGAACTGGCCAGGGGCATTCAGGAGCTTGATCGGAGCCGATTGGGTGCCAGACCTCTTGAAGTAGATAAGACCCTCGTTGTACACTCCGCCTTTCACATAGGTCGTATCGCCTGCGACCATTCTATCCACCGCATAGGCCACGGTCCGCCAGGGTTGGGAGCTTGTTCCAGAATTGCTATTGTTCCCAGTTGTAGCGACATAGTAGGTTGCTGCGTAGGTCGCTACGGATGGCAAGAGGGCTGCGGCCAGCATGCAGGCACTGAGCGCGCGCTTGAGTCGAAGCATAAGAGGAGTCTCCTTATAATAGAATCTACAACACGTCGAGTCTGTGGTAATGCCTTGAATGGCTCATCTGAAATAATGGTCCATCCTCAAGCGACATACTCATAAAGCAACAGTCATGCCACTATGAATTTCTGTAAGTGGATAATAAAATGTAAGAAAATTTAATTGAGCCGATTGCTGACGCTGTACTGACTGTAGTCAGTGTAGGGAGCAGGAGACATCGGCAGGCCAATTTACCTGCATGGTAGGTGATCCGGATTTGCTCTTGCTCGCGGTGCTCACTGGCAAGGTCGGCGTGGTATGTGCTCATCCTACCGGGCACGAATACAAAGATCGTGTCATTGCTCTTCTGGATCTGTGCGGTAGAAATTAAGCCTCCGTATGTTTGATTCTCGGAGCCTTTTCATATAGAAGCCGACCATGGAATATACATGGCAAGCTGGTAAAGGGAGGTATAAACAACAGGTGTGGAAATAGGAAGAGGGCGGTGGCAACCTCTCGGGTGACCAAACCCGGCCGGGATGAGCCCGGTACAACAAGGAGGAGACACCGCCGTGAAGGAGCAGCACATAGGGACGGGAGTCGAGTCACGGCATCTGTGGGACCAGCTGGAAGACTTTGTGCGTGGTCACATCCAGCAGTTCATCCAGCGGCTGTGAGTCGAAGAGGTCACCATACGGCTGGGCGCCGTGGACGCGCCGGAGGGATACCGCAACGGGTAGGGCAAACCCCGGAAGCTGCCCCTGACATGCGGGACGATTACCGTGCAGCGGCCCCGCGTGCGCAACTTGGCGGAGCGCTTCGTCAGTCGGCTACTACCGCTGTTCCAACGAGGCACGAAGCAGGTGGGAGCGCTGCTCCCTCAGGTATATCTGCACGGATTGACACTCGGCGATTTCGAGCTGGCGTTGCGGGGGCTGTTGGGTGAGGGAGCGTCGTTGTCGCCTGCCTCACTCCAGCGGCTCAAGGCGCAGTGGCAGGACGAGTATGCCACGCGGAAGCAGCAACGGTTGGACACGCTGGAGGTTGTCTACGTCTGGGCGGATGGCCTGTCTGTGAACGCTGGTCTCGATCATAGCAAGTCGGAGTGACCCCGGTTGTCAAGAGTGGACGCCATGAAGTGCAGCCTCACGCCGCCGACTGCTGACGGGCCCACTGCTGGGCAAATGCCGCGGGCGAGCAATTTCCCAGTCGGGAGTGCCGCCGCTGCCGGTTATAAAACAGCTCGATGTACTCCGTGATCTCGCGCCGAGCCTGCTCACGGGTTTCGTAGCGACGATGATGCACCAGTTCATTCTTCAGCGTCCCCCAGAAACTCTCCATCGGGGCGTTGTCATAGCAGTTCCCCTTCCGACTCATGGACGGAATCAGGCCGAACTCCCGCAGCTGATCCTGATAGTCCTGGGCACAATACTGCGAGCCACGATCGGAGTGGTGGATCAGTCCCGGGCGTGGGCGCTTCGCCCACACCGCCGCTCCCAGTGCCTGGCTCACCAACGCCGTCGTCATCCGGGCCCCCATCGCATGCCCGACGACTTCGCAGGTGAACAGATCCTTAATGCCAGCCAGATACAACCAGCCTTCCGCGGTTGGCACGTACGTGATGTCGGTGACCCAGGTCTCGTTCGGTCGTGTGGCAAGAAATGTTTGGGCCAAGATATTCTCCGCTACTGGTAGGGCGTGCGTCGAATCCGTGGTGGTCGTGAACCGGCGGACTTGTTGACAGCGCAGGCCCAATTTCTTTCGCAGTCGTTTGATACGCCCAACCCCAGCAGGGAACCCGTCCGCACGCAGTTCGGCTTGCAGCCGTTCCGGCCCATAGGTCTGTCGGGTGCGCACATGGGCGGCCTGGATCGCCACTTCCAGCCGCGCATTCTCCTGCGCTCGTTTTGACGGACGCCGATGCAGCCAGGCATAGTACCCTCTTCGAGACACCTCCAGCACCCGGCACAACAGACTCAGCGGATAGTGCGTACGCAGCGTCCTCATCAACGCGTACCGGGCAGCTGCGCCTTCGCAAAGTACGCGGTGGCTTTTTTTAAGATGTCGCGCTCCATCCGCGCCTCAGCGAGTTCCCGTTTGAGTCGGGACAGCTCAGCCTCCAGCTCTGTCACAGGCCGTCGGTTTTCTCCCAGCGTCGCAAGCTGGCCCTGCCGCGCTCGACCCACCCAGCGCTCGAGAGTTCTGCCCGACATGGTGAGGCGTCGGGCGGCCTCCGGAATCGTCACCTGTTGTTCCAAGACCAGCCGCACCGCCTGCTCCCGGAACTCCTTCGTATACTGCTGTCGCGGGACCTGTTCCATCTCACACCTCCAGCCCTCTCATTGTAGGTTGAAGGCGTCCACTTTTTCGAGCTTACCTCAGTTATGCAAGAGGTCTATTGGTTACGTGCGGGAGTTTCAGTATGTCTATGGAGCGGTCAGCCCGCTGGAAGGTGAGCTGGACTGGATGATCTGCCCGGCCATGAACACGGAACAAATGCGAGCCTTCCTGGCTCAAGTCAGCGCGGCTCACCCCCAAGACTTCATCGTCATGGTCGTTGATGGAGCCAGTTCGCACGTCGCCAAGGCGCTGGTCGTGCCGGAGAATATCCGCCTACACCGCCTGCCAGGTTATTCGCCAGAACTCAATCCCCAGGAACATCTGTGGGATGAGCTTCGTGAAAAGGAATTTCCGAACCGGGTGTTCTCAGACATGTCCGGGGTGGTGCGTACCTTGGAAGCCGGCCTGCCACGGCTGGCGTCGGATCGAGATCGCGTGCGGAGCATCTGCGCATGGCCCTGGATAGTTAGTCTCACCTTGAACGCGAACTAGAATTAGCCGTGGAGAGCGGGCAGCGCGAATCCAAAGAGTCGTGGGGCGCGGTGTTGCGGGATCTGCGGACGCGGGGGCTGAAGCCCTGGCGCTGCACGATTGCCGATGGGGATCTGGGCCGCGCTGGCCGAGCAGCAGCCCACGGCGACCGAACCGCGATGCTGGAACCATCGGCTGGTCAATGTGCTGGATGCTATCCCGAAGACTCACCAGGCCGAGGCGAGCACGTGGCTGAAGACCCTGCCGTATGCGGAGACGCAGGCAGCCTGTGAGCGGTGACGCGATCAGTGCTGCCGCCGGTATCGTGTGCTCGCCCCGAAGGCCGTCGAACGGCTCCATCACGATTGGGAGCGGCGCATCACCTTTTATCAGTTCTCGAAGGAGCACTGGCGCCATCTGCGCACCACTACTGTCGTGGAATTGCCATTTGCGTCGGTCCGGCTCCGGACCATGGCAGGCAAGCGGTTCAACCGTGTGGAGTCGGCCACGGCCTTGATCTGGAAACTGCTGCAGGTCGCGGAGCAGACCTTCCGGCGGCTCCATGCGCCGCAGTTGCTGCCGGCCGTCTATGCCGGCACCCGCTATGTTGATGGAGAGAAGCAAACTCATATCGCCCACGAGGAGGTCGCCGCCTAATTCCATTTACACACCTATTGACAAGACCTCAGCCGATTCGTCGCCTGCTACGCCTCGATTCTAAATCTCCTGAGGGATGAAGGGCTTCTTGCTCACGCGTCTCGTTGACAAGGAAACTTACGGGATAATCGTTCGTTGGATCACTACAGAGAATAGACCGCCACTTCGCACATGGACGGCATGACTGCCAACAGGAGGCTCTGTCCTGCCAAATCATTGACATCCTAACCATTGACGAATCATGATCCTCAGGTCATTCGCGAATGCTGAAGCCCCGGTCTTATTTGCCGTGCCATGGCCACCTCACTTAAAATACTTGAGCAATATGATCTTGGACGTTCGGTGTTCTCCAATTTCAGCAGCGTAGCCTCTTGGATCTTGAGATAAGTCTCTTGTGGGAACAGGGCCACTATGCTACCGCTCGCGAAGGTGAAGCCTCGCCATGGGCATTGCGCCAGCAAACCACTTGAGGCCGCTCACTGCTGAATAGCTACTCAGGACTATTGCATCAAGCCGTTGATTGGGTACTCTCTCGATGCTGTTCAATAGTTGGACCTTCTGGATCTTCTTTGCGCTGGTGCTCCCCACCTATTGGCTACTGCCTTTTCGCGCGCAGACGTGGTTTCTCCTTGCGGCGAGTTATCTTTTTTATGGCTGGTGGGACTGGCGGTTTCTGCCGTTGATCGCTTTCTCGACGGTGATGGATTTTTGTCTCGGGAACCTGGTAGCAGCTGCGTCTGAGGGTGTGCCTCGACAGCGCTACGTGCGGATCTCGATGATGGTGAATCTGTTGCTGCTGGGAATCTTCAAGTACTACAACTTCTTTGCACATGAAGTAACTGACGCGTTGAGCAGGGTCGGTCTCTCCCTGTCTTTGCCGTTTGTAGAGTTGGTTCTGCCGGTTGGGATCTCTTTCTATACATTCCAAAGTATGAGTTATGTGTTCGATATCGCACGTGGCGTGACGAAACCCGCGACCAACTTCTGGAACTTCGCACTCTACGTCTCTTTCTTCCCACATTTGGTGGCAGGACCCATCATGCGTTCGGGAGCCAAAGGGCAGGACGAGTTAGGCCGGGGCCTGCTCAAACAACTTGAGGCTCCACGCGCGTGGCTCGAAGGAAATTTCGCCACCGGGCTCTACTTCGTCCTGATCGGCCTGTTCAAGAAGGTAGTGATCGGCGATAACATGGCGTCGCTCGTGGACCTGATCTTTAAGAAAGACATGTCTACGCTCACCGGGCTCGAATGTCTGGCCGCCGTCTACGCCTTCGCCTGGCAGATCTACGCAGACTTTTCCGGCTATAGCGCGATTGCGCAGGGTATCGCGAAGTGGATGGGGGTCGACCTGATGAACAACTTTAAAACCCCATACCTGGCCATGTCACCAAGCGATTTCTGGCGCCGCTGGCACATCAGCCTTTCGACATGGCTCCGCGATTATCTTTATATATCGCTCGGCGGAAATCGAAAAGGTGAAGTAGCTACATATTGCAACCTGATGATCACAATGGTCCTCGGCGGTCTCTGGCATGGTGCTAACTGGACATTCCTGCTTTGGGGATTTTTTCACGGTGTGTTATTGTGTGTGTACCGGCTGTTCAGCTTGGAACAGTTGACTCCCGTGTCGCTCATCGGGCGTACCTGGCGAGTGGCACTGATGTTTCACTTTATCTGCTTTGGATGGCTACTGTTTCGCGCGGAGGACTTATCGCAGGTGGCCGCATTCACGCACTTGATACTTACCGATTTCCAGATCACTCCGGTATCGATGTCGATGTTTGCACTGACAGCCTTTTATGCGCTTCCGCTGTTCCTATTCGAGCTATGGGTTGATTCTCGGAAAGACATGGCTGCGCTCACACGGGAGCCCTGGACCACGTGCGCAGCCATCTATATCTATTTTCTCCTGATGTTGGTCTTTTTCCCGGCACCCACTGCACATGAGTTTATCTACTTCCAGTTCTGAGCTAAAGGTGATTGTCGCCATCGTGCTGGTATTCGGTGCGGTAGAGCTTGGCATGCGCGTGATGGAGGACAAGTTATCGTTGGATCTGAAGCACATCAACGTCATTCCGTCAATTGTCGAGGATCTCGACAGGCAGCCAGCGCCGCATATTGTCTTCCTGGGGAATTCGCTCACGCGGGTGAGTGTCCAGACCAAGGTTATTATGGAGGTGTGGCCTGAGGCGCCGAGCATGGCGCGCATTCATCCTGATGATACAACGCTGCTCGACTGGCACTATGTCTACCAGCGCTATCTTGGCAAGGCCCAGCTGCGGCCGAATTTGATCGTGGTAAGCTTTGTGCGCTCGCAGCTGGATGATCACCAGGAGTTACATATCGACCGGCTCGGTTCGCACTTTGCCGGCTTCCAGTTTGTCCGTGAGGTGTTCAAGCACGACGTGCGAGAAACGGGTGATCGTATGGAATTTCTGCTTGCGGGCCTATTCTGCACGATGGCGAACCGCGAGCGGGTCCAGGATCGCGTGTTGGCGTCAATTCCTGGATACAAGGAACTTGCCAAAGCCATCAATCGAAGTGTGCGAGCCAAAACGGACAAACCGGTAACCCCGTCAGGGGCTCACTCTCATACGAGGCTACAACGTTTTCTCGCGGCAGCTCGTGCGCATGGCGACAAACTGCTGTTCGTGGCAATCCCGCTCCCGATCTCATACAGGATCGCGGAGGAGCTTCGTGCCGCGATTCAAGAAGGTGGCGCGAGCCTGATCGACATGCAGGATGTGGAACCACTCACGAGCCGAGACTTTCCCGATGGCTATCATCTTTCGGAAGAAGCAGCCCCAAGGTTCTCTCGCGCACTCGGCCGCGCGATGGCCGAGAACGAGTTCGTCCAAGCTGCCTTGCGGGGGAGCACCGCACACTATAGGTCATTTCAAACTGCTACCACCCCCGAAAACGGAGGACCTTAAAAATCGACGACACTGGCGGCTTAGAGGTCCCTTGCGACCAGCGTGGACGTATGAAGCTGTTTTCTGTGAAACTGTCTTGTTGACGGGGGAGTTTACAGTGCGATATGAGTTTACCGCTCCTCAATACAGAGGAAAGGGTGTTTGCCCGTACGCGTTAAGCTATCTCCTCAATGACATGATAGATCGCAATATCGGCCGTAAGGCCTATACCATTGTCTCCCCGACGAATAATGCGCCCATTCGAGGGGTCGAGAGGGGTGGGTTTGAATTGATTGCACAATTAAAAGGCCTAAGGGCCCTAGCCCGCATGATTCATGACTCTTCTGCTGCAATCGCCGATCCGCTGTTCCGACAAGCCTGCGGCCGGCGGACTCGCCCCTCGGACCTTCGACGTACTGCACGAGTACGCTTCAGGTCCTCCAGGTTCCGCGCGCCGGTCTCACGACGCGGCTTGGCGATTTCGCGACGAACTGTCATGAATCATGCGGGCTAGGAGGGCTGTTCATTCAGAAATCCACGATACGGTTCCCTGCGTTAAGTTCAGCAGGGTCGTCGCCTGCTACGTCTCAGTCTTTGATGTCCTGACGTATGCAGTTCTTACTCTCTCGAGTGTCTCTCTGGGTAGGAGAGTTATGATGCTCTTGAAAACGACAACGACTTAACAGGGACGTCGGGGGAAGTTGTACATACAGACAGCTTCCCTTCTTTGTGTAGGAGATCATGACGCGTATCCTTTTGCTGACCCAATATTTTCCCCCTGAGATTGGAGCTGCTCAGACACGTCTCTTCGAGCTGGGGCAGGAGCTTTCTGGACTGGGGTGGGAAGTGGAAGTCCTCACCGCCCTACCAAATTATCCAACAGGACGAATCTTGGCAGGGTACGATCCTGGAAATCCTGTGACGGAGGCATTGGGTCGGCTTTCAGTCGTGAGGGTACCGCTGCGCCCGGCTCAAAGCGGTTTCGTGAATCGGCTGATGTGTTACTTTTCTTTTGTTCGATCTGCCGTCCGTTGGGGGCCATTATTGTGTGCCAAGCCGGATGTGTTGTTTGTAGAGTCACCTCCGTTGTTCCTCGGACATGCCGGTATTCGCTTGGCCCGACACTGGGGTGTGCCGATGGTCTTCAATGTTTCTGATCTCTGGCCAGAATCGGCGAAATTCATGGGAGTGGTCAAGAATCGGCTGGTACTGGCTGCAGCTGAAGCCCTCGAGTTGTCGTATTACCGACGGGCGGCTTTGGTGACCGGTACCTCGAACGAAATCGTTGAATCAGTACAGCGTCGATGTCCCTCGACGGATGCAGAAGTGATTACCAACGGTGTCGACATTGAGAGGTTCGGTCCTCAATTCGGGGATGATGATGAAGCGCGATCTCTGCTGGGGGCTCAGAATCGTATCACTTTTACGTATGCAGGCGTCATGGGAATGGCACAGGGCCTGGGTGTGGTTCTCGATGTTGCTGCGGCAGTTCGAGATTTGAACCATGTTCAGTTCGTGTTGGTGGGAGATGGGGCAGAGCGAGAGTCCTTGCAACGCCGGATCGCGGTTGAGCATTTGGACAACGTGCGACTTCTGCCAGCACAACCGAAGGAGAGAATTCCTGCCTTACTGGCGGCATCTGAGGTGGGGTTTCACGTGCTTAAATTTTCAATTCCTGGTGCGGTGCCCAGCAAGATCTATGAAGCGATGGCCAGTGGGTTGCCTATACTCTTTGCCGGCGGAGGGGAGGGGGCACGGCGCGTGCTTGATGCTCAAGCTGGTTTAGCGGTTCCCTACGAAGATATTCGGGGTCTCGAACAGGCTGTCCGCCGACTAGCGTCCACCCCTGAATTGCGCCAGGAACTGGGACGAGCCGGTCGTTGTGCCGCAGAGAAACTGTACAATCGAAAAGAAATTGCCAGGCGGCTGCATCACTTGCTGCTTGGTGTGATGTGCCGTGTTCAGCTTACCTTGAGACGCGATGCAACAATCTCAGGAGCCCACACAGATAGAGATTAACTTTCTCTCCAAAGGGACCGTCTGCTTCGGGTTTTGTCGTCGAGGCTTCAGCCCAATCTTGTGAACGTAGCCCCGCCGTGGCATCCGATAGATTGCCGTGATGCGGCGCATCAGCGTGGCCATACGTCGCCGCCCGATGGCGTGCCCCTCTTGCCGGAGGAGATCGCGCAACATCCGGGCACCAGCAAACGGATACTGCAGATGCAGTTCGTCGATCCGCCGCATCAGCGCAAGCACCGGATCTGAGACCGGCGTCGGTTGATAGTAGGCCGTCGAGTGCGCCATGCCGAGCAGCTGGCATGGCCGGACGACCGGTAACGAGTGAGTGCGGTCGATCATCGTTTTACGCTCAGCAAGCCCGCCTTGGTGAGCGCCCCTTCTGAAAAATAATTTTCCAGGGCCAGTTGCCCGATCTTCGCGTGCAGCGTCTTGAGATCCGGCGTCTCTGATGGAGCCTTCGTCCCGCCAAACACGTCTGCAGTCCGGGTCAGCAGTTGCTGCTTCCATTCGGTGATCTGAGTGGGGTGGACATGGAATTGCTCGGCCAACTCGGCCAGCGTCTTCTCGCCTTTGACCGCGGCCAAGGCCACCTGCGCCTTGAAGGTCGCTCCATGATTCCGTCTCGTGCGTTTCATTGCCTCGCTCCTTTGGTTCACCACCACCTGGTGGCGTTGGTGAAGCCAGCCTGCCACTTAGCATACTGTCCGAATTTCAGAAGCCCCCTCTCTCCTCTATTGGAACGCGCACTCGATGAGTAAGTATAAGTCGGCTCGATTTTAAAAATGCAATTCCGATTTCACGCATAGTAAACTGCGATGAGAGATAGCCGTATCATATTCTGATATTCGTGGATCAGGAAATATTGCTCCGATCTGGTCGTACGGGTTGGCTTTTGAGATATCGAAGGAGACAGTGAGCGAAATCATTGATCGTGTGCTCGGAGAAATCCGCCTCTTGCTCCATTACAGTCGATCATGGAGCCAAATGAATATTTGAATGTCCACCAGCTTTCTTCGCTTGCCGAGGCACGATCTATCATCGATAGCGATACGGGTGGATACAATCATCAGCACCCGCATGGCTGATTAGATTACCCGATGTCCAAGAGTTTCTTATGCAATGTCAGGAAGAAGGAAACGTCAAGAAGCCCTCTGTTCTGACTAAGGGCTGCTCGAAGCGGGTCCAACGTCACTTGGTCGTACGGAGTGGCTAACTTTTGGGGAATCGCAAAAGCGCTAGATTAGATGGATCAATCAAACTTTACCTTAGCCAGGCAATTTTTATCGTTCTGTGCCCTAGGGACCGTGGGGACGCTTGCTCATTACATTGTGTTAGTGTTGGGTGTGGAGCTAGGTGGAGGGCCAGTCATTTCTTCTACACTCGGTTTCATCATAGGAGCATTAATAAACTATGCTCTTAGCTATTATTATATTTTCCGTAGTAACAGTTCTCACCCTCACACGATAGCGAAGTTTTTCACGGTTGCCATATTAGGATTGGGGCTTAATACTCTCGTGCTTTCATCTGCAATATATGGCCTGGCACTACACTATCTGGTGGGCCAAGTACTCGCCACAGGTATTGTAGTCATTTGGAATTTCGTCGGTAATAGGTGGTGGACATTCCGAGGGGGTGAGTATGGAACGTCTTGATGGAAATCCTATGACAACGAGCACAAGCGGAAACCTCAAACTCTCTGTAGTAGTTCCGGTATACAACGAGGCTGAAGGGCTACAGGAGTTCCACCGGAGGGTTTCCATAGTGCTGGAATCGTTACCGTATAGGTCGGAAGTGGTCTATGCTAATGATGGGAGCACGGATGAGAGCATAAAGATCCTCCAGGAGTTAAAAATGGTGGACCCCCGAGTGGCGATAGTGGATCTCAGTAGAAATTTTGGCAAAGAGATCGCCCTGACTGCTGGCATTGACCACTCATGCGGGGATGCCGTTGTGGTAATCGATGCTGATCTGCAAGATCCACCAGAGCTGATCCCGAAGTTAACAGCAGAATGGGAGCAAGGGTTCGACGTAGTATATGCTCAGCGCACCAGAAGGGAGGGGGAAAGCTCTTTCAAAAAAGCGACCGCGTATGCATTCTACCGTGTCATTCAAAATGTCAGTCGGGTTGCTATTCCTGAAGACACGGGCGATTTTCGACTTCTCAGTCGAAGGGCTGTGTGTGCGCTCGTTCAGCTTCGTGAACAGCATCGGTTCATGAAGGGGCTCTTTGCATGGATCGGGTTCCCGCAGAAGAAAGTTCTTTATTCGAGACTCCCGCGCTATGCCGGAAAGACGAAATGGAATTATTGGAAATTGTGGAACTTTGCGCTAGAAGGCATTACGTCGTTCACGATCGCTCCGCTCAAGATTGCAACGTACTTGGGACTGCTGGTCGCATTCGCAGCGCTCGTGTATGCCAGCGTTATTGTCTTCAAGACCCTGGTCTATGGTAACTCTGTAGCCGGCTATCCTTCTCTGATGGTCACGATACTGTTTCTCGGCGGTGTGCAACTGATTGGTATGGGAATAGTGGGAGAGTACGTCGGTAGGATGTTTAACGAAACGAAGGGGCGCCCTCTTTACTTCCTAAAGACTCACGAGCCGTCTAATGTGAATTCGATGTGATGCCTCCCCGAATACGACGAGAGAGTAGAGCTGCGACAAATGGAGACGCAAACAGATCGTCCTGCGTCAGGGGCCAGTCCAGTGCCAGCTAACCCCCAGAAACGCTGGAGTATAGACTTCGTGCGTGATATCTTCTTCGGGCTAGGTAATCTGCATATCCCTATTGCAGACCGCCTTGTTCGTGCTCTGTTTGACTCTTTCTCGTTCGGCCATTATTTACCAGTGCTTGACTAGGAGATTGGCATGGGTGTTCCATTACTTGATTTGAAGGCACATCACGAGCCGCTCCACCAGGAAATCATGGTGGCGCTGGAGCAGACGTTCCGGAGCCAGGCATTTATTCTCGGTCCAGATGTCGGTACGTTGGAGGAACGAGTCGCTGCCTATTGTCAGACTAGGTATGGTATCGGCGTGAGCTCTGGGACCGACGCCCTGCTGGTCGCCCTCATGGCTCTCGGTATCGGTCCTGGTGATGAGGTCATCACGACGCCCTATTCATTCTTTGCCACGGCCGGGGCGGTCGTGAGACTCGGAGCTAAACCAGTGCTTGTGGACATTGATCCTGTTACCTATAACCTCGACCCCACGAAAATCAAGTCGGCGCTGACGGCCAACAGCAAGGTGATCATTCCGGTCCATCTTTACGGACAATGCGCCGATATGGCCCCAATTATGGATGTCGCCAAGCAGCACAATCTGAGCGTCATTGAGGATGCGGCTCAAGCCATTGGTTCGGAATACGGGGACGGGCGCCGAGCCTGCAGCATTGGAACCATCGGCTGCCTGTCGTTTTTTCCGAGCAAGAATCTTGGATGTTTGGGCGATGGTGGAATGGCCGTGACCAACGACCCTGATCTTGCAGAGCGGATGCGAGTCCTACGCGTGCATGGGAGCAAGCCGAAGTACTATCACAAGCGAATTGGCGGGAACTTCCGTCTCGATACGATTCAGGCTGCAGTTTTGAACGTCAAGCTCAATTATCTCGATGGGTGGACCAAAAGACGGCAGGAGAACGCCAGTCGGTACGAGACCTTGTTCAAACAGAGCGGCCTCACGCAGACTGGGAAGGTGAAATTGCCAGAGCCTGTCTATCGCAACTCGGGTGCGAATCACTACCACATTTATAACCAATTTGTGCTCAGAGTTGAGCAGCGAGATGCCCTCATGACCCATTTAAAGCAGAAAGGAATCGGCGCAGAAATTTACTACCCCGTCCCATTCCATCTGCAAGAGTGTTTTCTCTCCTTAGGTTACCGGGAAGGAGACTTCCCGGAATCGGAGCGTGCAGCCAAGGAGACTATCGCAATTCCCATCTATCCCGAGCTGACTGGCGAACTACAGACCGAGGTGGTTGAAGCGATCACAGCGTTCTATAGATAGCGCCGGAAATCGCTTCTGAAACATAATCTTCAAAAAAGCAGTTTTGTAGCTGCGGATACCTCCTCTACGCGGCACACATTCGGTGAAGGAAGGGGTAAAAAGGTGAATTCATGATCCCGAAGATTGATTGGCCAGAGGGGAAAGATTTTGCCTTCACTATCTTTGACGATCCTGATGAGGATTCGGTTGAGACCGTGGAGGTTGTCTATGCTTTTCTCCGTGAACTCGGGTTCCGCACGACGAAAGCGGTCTGGCCTACCCGAGGAGAGGGCACGCCAAAGGTGGGTGGGGCTACATGTGAGGACGAGCAGTACCTGACCCTCCCCTGATTTCAGAGATAAAGTCAAATGTTGGGTATGAAGCTTTTTGGAAATAGCTCTGCCTGATGGTCCCTGTTGTCTGAGCGAACCTGCTCACCCCTTCTTCCTCCGCCCCTTCCTGGAAGGAGGAGCGAGAGTCCACTGTCTCACTGATAACCCGCTGTTAACCTCCGCGAGATCAAACCGTTCGGGGTCGAAGTCCTCGGGCAGCCAGGTCTTCCACTCCTCATGCTCCTCGTGCGCCGGATCCTTGAGAACCTTCAGAAGATTCTCATACCCCCAGGCCCCTCCACAATCTTCCGGAGGACACGATCGGGCACCCTTCAGGCAGATCGGCATCTGGGGCTTCCCAGCCTCCAAAACCTTTTCCACCGTCAGCACGTGTTCCCACCCATTCCCGAAGTCATACAGGTAGTGCACCCTATCCTTGACGGACAGACCCAGCTCCTTGAGCGTCACCGTGTCCTCATCGACCACCTGCTCCTCGTCAAACTCGGGATCGGGCACGCCAAACCGTTCTTCACGCCAATGAAAATCATGTAAATGTGAGTCGGTCCACCCCATCACCTCCTGGATGACATCGTGCAACCCGGACAGGGACAACCTCTCCGGCACCAGGACGCGCCGCCAGATTGGCGGACGGACCCCGGTCAACGTGATCGTGAACTGGAGAAGGGTTCCCACCCCACGGCCTGTGCCTTGTGTCGTGCAGCGGGGATCGTGTTTAGGCGGCACGTGCCCGCTCCTCCTCGTTCACCCCATCCCTGAAGACCACGCCCCGCAGCACCTCGCCGACACGCTCGGACCCTTTCAGGCGTCTCCAGCGTTGCTCCGCCACCACTGCAAGCTTGAAGACCATCGAGAGCATACTCTCCCGGGACACACAGCCTCGGGTTTTGACAGTCCGGTGCCGGACGGTGGCGAAGGTCGATTCAATGGGATTGGTCGTCCGGATGTGGACCCAGTGTTCGGCCGGAAAGTCGTAGAAGGCCAAGAGGGCGTTCCGATCCTTGACCAGGCAGGTCGTTGCCTTCGGATATTTCGCCGCGTAGGTGGCGAGAAACGCATCGAGAGCCTTGTGCGCGGCGTGTTTCGTCTCCGCCATCCAGATCTGATGGAGTGCACTTTTGGCCTTGGGGTGGTTGGCCTTCGGTAACGTGTTCAGCACGTTGGCCGTCTTGTGGACCCAACACCGTTGTCCCCGCGTGGCTCCAAAGACTTGGGGGAGGGCCTTCCAAAACCCCAACGCCCCATCGCCGATCGCCAACTTCGGGTCCACGGAGAGGCCCCGGTGTTTGAGATCAAGCAAGAGTTCCTTCCAGGACTGTTCACTTTCCCGGTAGCCGTCCTGGATCGCCAGAAGTTCTTTCTTCCCGTCCACAGTCGCCCCGATCACAACCAGTACACAATGGTGGGCCTCGTCCATTCGGACATTGAAATGGATCCCGTCGGCCCAGAGATACACGTAGGTCTTCGACAGGGCTCGGATCGCCCACTGGCAGTGGTCTTCCTTCCAGGACTCCTTCAGGCGCTGGATCGTCGCGGCGGATAACCCCGGGGCATCCTGTCCCAGAAGACTGGTGAGCACGGAACTGAAATCTCCCGTGGAGATCCCTCGGAGGTACAGCCACGGCAACAGTTCGACCAGGCTTTTGGTGCGCCGCAGGTAGGGTGGAAGGATCTGGGACGAGAATCGGATGGCTCCCTCCCGGTCCCGCACACGGGGCGCCGTGACGGCGATGTCCCCCAGTCCGGTCTGGATCGTCCGTTCCGGGAGATAGCCGTTCCGCACCACCCGTTGACGATTGTTCCCGTCTTTGAGCGGGGCATGGCGGGTCAGAAACTCTTGCACTTCTGCCTCCACGGCTTCCCGCAGCATGCGTCTCGCCCCTTCCCGCAACACGTCGGTCAAGGCATCCAACGCCGGAACAGGAATCCCCGGATTCGTGAACTCGCTGACGGTCTTCGTTCCCACGGCGTCTCCTTCTATCCTATGCCACACGTTGATGATCCTGGGCGACCATCAGCATACGCCGGTTCCCGCATTCCCTCCATACACAACAATCGATCATAACTCGTGATTTCACAGACACCTCCATAAGTGGGAGAATGACGAAATTGGAGGTCAGCAGGGCAACACTCACACGACGTCAGTTTACCGATGTGTTCAAGACCGAGGCCGTCCGGCTCACGCGGGAATCGGGTCGGCCCGTGACCCAGGTCGCGCGGGAACTCGGGATTGCAGACAATCTGCTGTACCGCTGGAGGAGCGAGCAACACAGTGTCGACTCCCAGGGCCGGACCCGCGAGGCGGTACGGGCCGAGCAAGACGAGCTGACTCGGCTCAAACGAGAAAATGAGATCCTGCGGAAGGAGCGGGATTTTTTAAAACGTGCGGCGGCGTTCTTCGCGAGGGAGTCGCAATGAGATACCAAGCGATCCGGGAGCACGACCGTCGCTATCCGATCCGCCTGATGTGTCGGGCGCTGGCGGTGTCTCCCGCCGGATATTACGCCTGGCGGGATCGACCGGAGAGCCGCCGGGCCAGGCAGAACCGGACGCTGCTCTCCACCATCCGGGTGATCCACCGAGAGTCCCGCGAGACCTACGGCAGTCCCCGCATCTGGGACGCCCTGGTTAAACAGGGTCACCGCATTGGCGAGCATCGCGTGGCTCGGCTGATGCGCCAGGACGGTATTCGAGCCAAGACGGTGAAGAAGTGGCGGGCCACCACCCAGTCCCAGCATCGGTTCCCCGTGGCCGCGAACACCCTGGATCGCGCCTTCACGGTCGCGGCGCCGAATCGGGTGTGGGCCGGAGACATCACGTATGTCTGGACCGCAGAAGGCTGGCTCTATCTCGCGGTGATCCTTGATCTCTACTCGCGCCTGGTCATTGGGTGGGCGATGGGCCAGCGATTGATCGGAGAGTTGACCGAGGATGCGCTCGCAATGGCACTGGCCAACCGGCAACCGAGGGCCGGACTCCTCCACCACTCGGATCGGGGCAGTCAGTATGCCGCCACGAGCTACCAGCGGCTGCTCAATGAGTACGGCCTCCCCCCCAGCATGAGCTGCAAAGGCAACTGCTGGGACAACGCCTGCGTCGAAAGTTTCTTCGGGACGCTCAAGCGTGAGCTGGTCTATCATCGGCACTACGCCACGCGAGACGACGCGAGGCAGGACATCTTCGAATATATCGAGGTGTTCTATAATCGGAAGCGCCGACACTCCACCCTTGGCTATGACTCCCCAGCCGAGTATGAAGCGAGGGCGGCCGTCGCGTAACCAGGTGTCCACGGAATTGGGGGAAGGTCAACCTTAAGTTGGTCCTGGGTCTGAAGGAACAGGGATTCGAAATCGGGTTTCATAAGGCTACGTATCATACGTCCACTCGGGAGCAGACCACTCGTGGGCTCGAGGTATTTCGACAGCTTTTTGGACATGACCCTTATTCGATAGCGAATCATACTCTGGTTGTCGGGAAAGTATTGTAATTAGGGCGTTTCGTAACTATGAGGTAGGCTGGAGGCCTTATGGTTGCTGGACAAAACAGGATATTCGGGTGCGCGGCCAACTTTTTGCGTGGCAAGAAGTGTGTGCTGCGGATCGTTCAAGGTCAACCGGACGCGGCGCGGCTATGTGAAGTGCCGGCAGTGCAGCAAGCAGAAAAGCCTCGCCAAACTGCGCCGCGAGATCGCGATCATCCAGGGGTTCTCTCAGCACGTACCGGCCTACCGGTTGGCGCATGACCTGGCCGTTGACGCCACGGTCATCAGCCGGGTCTATCAGAAGCTGCGTGCCGCCATCTTCCATGTGGCTGAACTGGAAGCGATGGAAAGTAAGCTCTCTGGCGAGATCGAACTGGACGAAGCCTATTTCGGCGGGAGGCGCAAGGGCAAGCGCGGGCGCGGCGCTGCCGGGAAAAGCGTGGTGGTTGGCTTGTTAGAACGCGACGGGCGGGTGTACACCAAAGTCGTGGAGAACGTCTCTGCCGAGACACTCATGACGCATATCCGCGCCAAAACCCGTAAGGGCTCCGTCTATTACACCGATGCGTTCAAGGGGGATCAGTCGCTCAAACGGTACGGCAAGCACCACACCGTCAACCACACCAAGAGCCTCGTGGATAGACGCACGAAGAACCATATCAACGGAATCGAAGGCTTCTGGTCATTCGGTAAACATATCCTCTATCACTACAGAGGCGTGTCCAAATATCACTTCCCGAGGTATCTGAAGGAAATCGAGTACCGTTTTAATCACCGCAGGGACAACCTGTTCCTGCAAACATTCTTTGGTTACGTTTCGCCCTAATTACCAAGTATTTATTGGGGTAACGCCCGTGTTTCTGGTATTCGCCAGCTTATCTACAATAATACGCTGAATCTGAGGAGGAACGGCAATACCAACCTGTCTCAAGGCCACATTGAAGAGAGTCCGCTGTTCTGGGGGGACCTCTGCCGAGAGAAAACCAAGTACGTCAGGAATTTTGTGTTTGGAGACATCAACACGTTCAAGGCGTGTCCTGTGATGCCGTATCATGATCCTGCGCGCCCATTCGTCAACAACTGGTTTGCCTCCTCGGAAGGTGCGAATGTCGATTCGTTCAATGGGACGGTGAGTGAGGTAAGCCAGGATAGATTAGCGAGGGAAGGCGGGGCTTGTATCATGTATGCTCATTTCGCGTACCGATTTCTGGAAAATGGCAGGCTGAATGAGCGCTTTAAGGTACTCATGGAACGATTGAGCAAAATGAATGAGTGGTTTGTCCCGGTCAACACTCTATTGGATACATTCTGCACGCGCGCGGTCATTCTGTCATTACCCAGAAGGAGCGGAGTGCTCTTGAAGCTCGATGGATATGGCACAAGATTGCCAATACTCGTGGGCGCAGTTGATCATGGGACGCAAGGTGTTCGATAAAGTGAGAACAATAGAGGGTTGTGAGCACTATCATTTGCATCAGGGCACCTCTATTAACCGCTAATTGAAGCCAGAAAATCATGTCTCAAAAACAGGGGCTCTTGCCAGCCGGTTTTGTGTGTTCTGACACCCTGATTGTCTCTGCGCCCCACTTGTTTTCGTCTTGTCCGTTTCATGGTTTCGTCTTTCCAAGGTCTTTTCATCCCCCCGGGCCCATTACGCCAGCCGTAACCTCAGGATCTGTTCGTATCGGGCCAGGTTGTACACCAGATTCAACAGTCCGATCCCGGCGGTGATCCGCGACATCCCAATCCATCTCATATTCAACCCATCTTTCATCGTATTCGTCATGAACCCGAAAATATGCTCCACCCGAACCCTAATTTTGCTCTTTTTGCGATTCCGCTTCTTCTGTGCCGTCGTCAACGGATGATTCCGGTACCCCTTCTCGCAAATCTCACCCTTGACCCCGTGCTCCTCCAGGATCGTCTCGATGGCTTCACCCGTATACGTGCTGTCCGCATGCACAATCCCGTCGCCTATTTCCACCAGATCTCCAACCACCTGACTGTCGTGGACACTAGCATCGGTGACTTCGTAATCCTCGATCAGTTTGGTAGTTCGGTCCGCCTTCACATGATTCTTGTACCCGTAATGCACTTCCTCGCCCTTCTTCGCCCACCGGGCCGCCACATCTTTCTGTTCCCTCCGGTTCTCGTTCTGCTGAAACGACTCAGGCACCGTGCCCTGTTTGATCTCCTCATTCTCTTCACGGCTGTTTCTCTGCCGCGGTACATCCACAAACGAGGCATCAATTATCTTGCCCTCGCGTCCCATCAATCCGGCGTCATTCAGATGTTTTTCAAATCGCCTAGGGAAGGTCTGATTTATTCCCCATTGATGATGTGCTATGAGGAATGCAGCACTGAACGGGAGACGCCTCCATGCACCAACAGACCTTTGCGGAAATCCCATTCGAGCAATATCGCAAATCCACCCGCCGCGAGCGGTTCCTCGACGAAATGAATCGCGTGGTGCCCTGGGCGGAATTAGTCGCCGTGATCAAGCCGGTCTACCCCAAGGCCGACGGGCCGGGGCGTCCGCCGGTCGGAGTCGAACGCATGCTGCGCCTCCATTGTCTGCAACAGTGGTTCAACCTGTCAGATCCGGCGGTGGAGGAGGCCTTGTACGACTCACGGGCCATGCGGCAGTTCGTGGGGATTGATCTGGGCCGTGAGCCCGTGCCCGATGAGACGACGATCTGTAAGTTTCGGCATGTGCTGGAGGCGCATGAGTTAGGAACACAGCTCTTTATCCGGATCGGGGAGTATTTGACGAAGCAGGGGCTGCAAGTGAGCCGAGGCACCATCGTGGATGCGACCATCATCAGTGCGCCGAGTTCGACGAAGAACCGGACCAAGGAGCGGGATCCCGAGATGCATCAAACGAAGAAGGGGAACCAGTGGTATTTCGGTATGAAGGCGCATATTGGCGTGGACAGCCAGACGAAGCTGATTCATTCCGTAGCGGCCACGGCGGCCAATGTCCATGACAGCCAAGTCTTGCCGAAACTGCTGCATGGAGAGGAAACGCGGGTGTGGGGCGATGCCGCCTATAGTGGACAACGCGATGTGATCCGGCAGCACGCGCCCAAGGCCAAGAGTTTCGTGCAGACCAAAGCGCACCGGCATCGACCACTGAGTGAGGCGGAGCTCGGCTGGACGTGCGTCAATCGGCATCATGTTGGGGATTTGGCCCCGCCGATCAATCCCTCGCGCCCGAGGTCGGCGCGCCTTGCGCGCCTGACGCAACGCGGCGAGCAGCTCGCTCCGCAGCGTGCCACGGGGCAGCACATACAGCCCCGCATAGATCGTCTCGGCCGAGAGATGTTTCCGCATATTGTCAGGATACGCGCGTTGAAGACGTTCGGCAATTTGTTCGGGCGAGCAGCCTGCGGCCAGCTGCGTCCGCACGTACTGCCACAGCCAGGGGTCTAGGAGTTTGCGGGGGCGCCGTGGCTGACGGGCTCGGGCGGCCGCCTGGACCTGCGCCGTACAGGCGCGATAGGGGTGGCCTCGCGGGCGGTTGCGAGTCGACTCGCGGCTCACGGTGCTGGGGGCGCGTCCCAACACCCGCGCCATCGTCCGGAGCGAGTGGCCATGGGCCAGGCCCAGACTCAAGGTCTCACGATCTTCCGCACTCAAGTGTGTATAGCATTTCGTTGGCATAGCAACACGTTAGCCCAACAAGGCTGGTAGTGTTGCACTTGGGGTTGGAACTCAAGCTGCTAAGACATGCTCCTTTGCTAACGGCACCTACTTGGAGACGTCTGCACCGGGTTGTTACAGTAACGCTACTGCGTTTGACGCGGGCGCAGTTGGTTATACTCCGCAGCCAGACATCAAGGTCGGCCTGCACCTCCTCCAGCATTCATATGTTTTCTTCCTTGTAAGCTTCCTCGTCAACGGGACAGTTTGGATGGAGAATCTTCTGGCGGTTGACGTCGGCCTCCTAACGAGACAGTCTGTAGTCAGGGCAGAGGGTTTCTATAGTGGTCCATTTCTTTTCGAAGGCGACTTATCAGCCCTAAGAGATTATAAAAGTCTAATCAATTATTCTCCAATAGCCTTGAGTCATCTAATGTTGTAGAATCCAGACTCGTTTGATTCTTTGAACATTTTCTTGGACAGATACAGCTTCATGGCCCCTCCAAAGGTGGGTTGTGCTTTTCTGGGGTTATTGGGAAAGTAGAGCTCTGAGGTGGGCATGTTTGTTAGCCGAAGAGGAGATCTGTGAATGAAAGAATTCTTGCCTTTTCATAGGTCTGATGTTGGCGAAGAAGAAGTATCAGAAGTAGTGGAGGTGCTTCGCTCTGGGTGGTTGACAACGGGGCCCAAGGTGCGTGAATTTGAGCGTGAATTTGCCGCAATGGTTGGGGCCGAGCACGCTGTTGCAGTTAATTCCTGTACGGCCGCCCTCCATCTGGCCCTTGAAGCAGCTGGTGTGAGCGAGGGAGATGAGGTGCTGGTCCCGACGATGACTTTTGCCGCAACAGCTGAGGTGGTGACCTACTTCAAGGCACGGCCAGTCCTGATCGATTGCACACAAGACACGCTGAATCTGAACACGGATCGTATCCAACAGGCCATCACAGATAAAACGAAAGCGATCATCCCTGTCCATTTTGCTGGGCATCCGTGCGATCTGCGCCCCATTCACGCGATCGCACAAAATCATAATCTACACGTGATCGAAGACGCCGCACATGCTTTGCCGGCACGATATCATGGCAAAATGATCGGCGGGATATCTGACGCCACGTGTTTTTCGTTCTACGCGACGAAGAATATCACCACCGGCGAAGGCGGAATGGTTACCACTAATAACGCTGAGCGGGCTGCTCGCATGCGGATGATGAGTTTGCACGGTCTTAGTCGGGATGCGTGGAATCGCTACTCTGCGCAAGGTTCGTGGTATTACGAAATACTCTCGCCTGGTTTTAAGTACAATCTGACTGATATTGCTGCGGCGCTTGGTTTGGCTCAGCTGAAGAAGTGTGAGCGCTTTTGGAAAGGGCGTGAACACTATGCTGCTCTGTACCAGGAAGGTTTTCAAGATCTCCCCGAGATTACGTGCCCTCCAACCGCTTCTCATGTACAGCACGCATGGCATCTGTATGTCATTCAATTGGATGTGGATTGTTTACGGATCAGTCGCGATGAATTTATCCGTCAGCTGCAGCAAGCCGGTGTTGGCTGCAGTGTGCATTTCATTCCCCTCCATTTGCATCCTTATCATCGTGAAAGGGGAGGCTATCGACCTGAAGATTTTCCGGTTGCTAGCAGGGTATTCGAACGAATCGTTTCATTGCCGTTGTACTCGAAGATGACGGAGGACGAGGTCAATCGTGTAATTGAGACCGTTCGTGATCTTGTAAAAAGGAATCGACGGTGATGAAACGCACGTTTGATATGTGCATGGCTGCCCTAGGGCTGGCTCTCATGGCGCCGCTGCTGGCAATCATCTCCGTGTTGATCAAGCTGGACTCGCAGGGGCCGGTGATCTTTCGTCAGATTCGAGTAGGGCAGGGGTTTCGTCCATTCGCGATACAGAAATTCAGAACCATGGTTGTGGATGCTCCTGGCACCGGCTTGCCTCTCACCGTTGGACAAGATTCTCGCATTACGCGAATCGGTGGAATTTTACGGAAATGTAAGCTCGATGAACTGCCTCAGCTGTGGAATGTTCTTGTTGGTGATATGAGCTTTGTCGGCCCAAGGCCCGAAGTCCCACGTTATGTTGAGCGCCTGCGATCTGAGTTTTCCGAGGTGCTCACGGTTCGTCCAGGGATTACAGACCTGGCCTCGTTGAGGTACATTGATGAGGCGTCGATCCTCGCTTATTCCTCGAATCCTGAAGAAGAGTATCAGCTCAAAGTTCTTCCAGAAAAAATCCGGCTGGCAAAATTCTATATCCGCCATATGTCTTTGCAGCTCGATCTCGCCATTATCATGCAAACGTTGCTGCATCTTGCTAGGATTCCGGTAGTAGTCTTCACACTTCCTGCGCTAAAAGCCGTTGTCGATCCTCCCTCGGCCTCCCCTTGGACGAGCTTGTCGTCATTTATTTTGAGGTGGCGAAAGCCAATTATTGTTGTGCTTGATGTGGCCTTGATCATTCTAGCAGACTACTTTGCATTTGCCCTGAGATATGATGGTAGCATCCCAGAGGGGGAGCTTCACACCTTCGAGCAAACAGTACTCGCGTTGGTTGCCATTAGAGGAGTGGCGTTTGCCTTATTTGGCCTGAACGAAGGTTTGTGGAGGTATACGAGTATTTGGGATCTTCAGAATATTATAGGGGGGGTTTTAACAAGTACGGTCGTATTTTATGGGTGGGTTCATTGGGTGATGGGGATCTCTAGTTACCCGCGTTCTATATTCGCCATAGATGCTATCCTGCTCATCGGGTTTCTTGCCGGGGTGAGACTGCCCGCCAGGGTTCTTCGTGATAAGCCGATTTTTCAGAAAAAACGGAAGGTTCTGATCATCGGTGCCGGAGACTCAGGAGAACGAGTCGTGCGGGAGATGAAAACTCGTACGGTGTTTAACTGTCAGCCGATCGGATTCGTCGACGATAATGTTGGGCTTCTTAATCAACGCATCCATGGAGTCAGAGTATTGGGTACAGTGCAGGACCTTCCTAAACTTGTAGAAGGGCTCAAGCCCGAAGTGGTTGTGGTTGCGGAACCGAATGCGGCTCCTGAGTTCCTTCGAGACCTCGTTATCAAATTGGAGCCGTATAATATTTCGATCAAGACACTGCCCGCCAAAGAGGAGCTTCTCGCAGACCAAAGTGCTGTCAGTCAGATACGTAATGTTTCAATCCCGGACCTTCTGTCACGGGCTCCCATTAGTCTAAACAATGAAGCTACGAGACAGATGGTGAGAGGCAAGTGCGTCTTGATTACCGGTGCCGGCGGGTCGATTGGTTCGGAATTGGCTCGTCAAATTACCCTGTTCGAGCCGAAAGTACTCTTGCTTTATGAACGTCATGAGAACAGTTTGTACAATATCCATAGGGAATTGGATGATAAGAGACTTCCGTTTTCTGTTGTTCCGCTGATTGGCGATGTCACCGATGCTCAGCGACTCTGTACCGTGCTGGAGCAGTATAAACCACAGATCTTGTTCCATGCGGCAGCGCACAAGCATGTGCCTCTTGTGGAGATGAATCCCCAGGAGGCTGTGAAGAACAACTGCATCGGCACACGCGTCACCGCTGAAGCTGCGAGCCTCTACGGGGTCGAACAATTCGTGCATATCTCGACTGATAAAGCGGTCAATCCATCGAGCGTAATGGGAGCTACCAAGCGAGTAGCTGAACTTATTATCCAGGACATTGCGAGGAGTAGTCGGACTCGCTTCCTTCTTGTACGATTTGGCAATGTTCTTGGCAGTAGTGGCAGTGTGTTGTTGCGCTTTCAGGAGCAAATCAGGGCTGGTGGACCTGTAACTGTTACACACCCGGAGATCCGACGATACTTCATGCTTATCCCCGAAGCGGTTCAGCTGGTACTTCAGGCGGCAACCATTGGCGAACAAGGCCACATTTATATTTTGGACATGGGGGAGCAAATCAAAGTTCTTGATATTGCTCGGAGTCTCATTCGACTGTCTGGGCTCAATCCGGGGAAGGATATTCCAATTCGATTCGTCGGACTACGTCCTGGGGAAAAGCTTTATGAGGAATTAGTCGGTGAAGGAGAGGTTGCGGTGCAATCATCTTTAGAGAAAATCTTGCAGATTCGGACGATAAGCCATCTTGACTTCGAAGAGTTTCGGGAAAAGCTGTCTGGATTAGAGGCGGCAAGCTATGGAGACGCAGCCGGCGTATTGCTTGAACGGCTCAAGGAGATCGTGCCAATGTTTCAAACCTTCGTTTCAGATGCAGAGCCTTCGACGGTGCCGACTAGTTCGTTTTAAAGCAAGAGATGTGTCGGTGATTATGCTGGTGTGTCTTTGCAATGTCTGGGTCTCGCGATGCCGTAGTGTAAGCTGTTCGGAGGGTGCGTATGCAATATCCTGAGTCAGCCGCCTCAGTAGAACAAACAGGAATGGCTACAGTTCATGAGTATGTCCGCATCGCATCACGCAATAAGTGGGTCATTGCAGGTGCGATAGCCCTTTCTTTGACCTTGGCTGTAGGGTATTTGCTGATTGCTCCTCAATACTATCAGTCGCAGACGTTGATTGTGGCTGAAGAACGCAAGGGAATCGACGAGGTTATCAATAAAGGAGAAGACGCGGATAAGCATTTCGAGAAACGTCTTTTTCTTATCCAGAAGCAAATTATCAACCATGATTTCTTAAGTGCGATAGCAAAAGAATTCACTTTGCACCCGGATGGATCTGATGGCCAAGGAGAGTTAGCAGGTTGGGGCGACTTGGCGAGTATGACGAAGATTGAGCGAGCTATGATCGACCCGGCTGGAGGAAAAGGTTCAGGGAATTTGGTTGATGGCTTCGTGGTCTCCTTTCTAGATCGGGACCCTCAAACGGCTAGGCGGGTGACAGCCCGAATCGCAGACAAATTCATTGAGGAGAATAACATCGAGCGTGAGAAGGAGATCGAGGGCACGGGCGAATTTCTCGAAGAAGAACTGCGATTGATGAAACGTGAGCTAGAGAAGAGAGAAGAGAATATCAGTAGTTTCAAGAAGTCTCACCTGGGCAACCTTCCCCAGCAGGCAGATACCAACCTTCGGGCCTTGGATCGAGTAGAAGCAGAGATCGCTGCCACTAACGAGGGTCTTCAGCGTCACTCCGACAAACTTGGCAACCTGAATCAAGAGGTTCACCTGTACCGTACAACCGGACAGTCGAATCTTAGGAGTGGGACCACACGCTCCATGGAACCCGATCCACTATTGCGGCACTTGAAGGAACTCCGAGAGAAACTAGTCAAACTTAGAGCTGAATTTTGGGATGGATATCCAGAGATCATCTTAACGAAGGAGGAAATTCGGCAAACCGAAGAAGAGTTAACCAATGTGTATGGTCCGGATGCGCTCCGGGCAGACAAGACGGCGCCACTGGACCCAGTTCTTCAGGATCTGTTGAAGCAGCAGAGCGAAGCACGAACCGAGATAGGTCTTCTCCGACAACGCTTAGACCAACTGCGCACCACCAAGAGAGAGCTTGAAAGGCGTCTCGATAGGTCGCCGGCAGTTGAACAGGAGTTGCTCGTTCTCGAACGTGACTACAATAATCTAAAGAACAATTACGCGATGCTCCTTGACAAGCGGCTGCATACGCGGGTCGAAGAAAACATTGGAAAACGGCAGAAGGGCGGAAAGTATCGGATACTGGACCGTGCCAATTTACCGCGGGAGCCGGTCATTCCAAACAAGCCAAGGGTTTTAGTGCTAGGATTCCTGTTTGGGTGTGTTTTGGGGGCAGGGCTGTCGGTCTTACGTGAACACCTCACCCCTCAGTTCCGAAGCGCAGAGGATGTAGAATTTCTGCTCGCAGGCCCTCGACTGTTGGCCGCCATTCCTGATTTTTCATCACTGTGGCGTACGGCAAGTGCTCCAGGGTATTTTCAGGCTCCTGCTCTGCCAAGACCTTTGTCAGGGATGACCACCAGATCGCAGTCAGAGATCGTACCGAGCAGACAACCGTTAGCCGAGCGGTCGGGCTTGCATGAGATCGACCGAAGATTTGTTGCGAAGATGTTCCCTCGTTCCATGGCTGCTGAGCAGTATCGTGTGGCTGCGGCGAGACTGCAGTTGGTCAATACGACCGGGGCGCCGATGGTTGTCGCTGTGACGAGTGCGATTAAAGGCGAAGGGAAAACGACGACCGTGATTAATCTCGGCTATACCCTGTCGCGAGATTTTGGCAAACGTGTGCTTGTGATGGATTGTGACTTTGTCTATCCCGAAATAAGGGCCTTCCTTGAATCACCAGTACGCTATGGGCTTGTTGATTGTCTAAGAAGTGACATTCCAGTGCATCAGGCCATGAGTGCTTTCACCGATGTTCCATGCTGGATTATGCCGGCTGGCGAAGCTGTAGCTGACTCCAACGAGCTATTAAGGGCAGGTCAACTCAGTCGTGTTTTGTCACAATTGCGAGAGGAATTTGACTATATCCTCCTGAATGCCCCACCAATTCTCCCAGTAGCCACGATGAATGTGTTGGAAAGTCATTGCGATTTTCTCCTTCTTGTCGTAAGAGCCAATCTGACGTCCAAGCAAGCTGTCAAACAGGCGATTGGGGCGCTGCGTGCAGACAGACCGATTCATGTGATTCTCAATGGTGTGGCATCAAATTCTCTCCCGAGCTATATGTTGGATTACGCCGTCAGCGAGAGTCGAGTAGCGGTTTAACATCTGTCCGAACTTAAAGGACGGTCAGACGTACGTCATGACAGAGGTGGCTCCGGTTGGTTGGACAGTGTCACCCATTCCATAAGTGGCGCCTGGCGGATGGCTGACTACGCGGCGGTCTGCCGTGTTGTCAGATTGTCACAATACACTCCATCGGGTGTCTGGCCGTCAAGCGCCTGATGCGGTCGTGTTTGGTTGTAGAACATCAGATAGCGCTCTAAGCCCTGGTGGGCTGCATTGACGGTGTCATATGCGTGCAAATAGACCTCCTTATATTGAATGCTCTTTCAGAGTCGTTCGACGAACACGTTATCCCGCCAGCAGCCCTTGCCGTCCATGCTGATCTGAATCCCCTGGTCTTTCAAGAGTCCCGTGAACTCCTGGCTGGTGAACTGACACCCTTGGTCGGTGTTGAAGATCTCGGGGCAGCCATACTGCGTGATCGCCTCCCGCACCGCATCGAGGCAGAAGTCTGTGGTGAGCGTATTAGAGAGCCGTCAGGCCAACACGCGGCGACTCGCCCAGTCCAGAATGGCAAACAGATACACGAAGCCTCGTCGCATCGGAATGTAGGTGATATCGGCTGCCAAGACGTGATTAGGGAAGGTCTGATTAATTCAGGATTTCAACAAACCTGCGCAGAAAAAACTGGGAATCTAAGGAAGGTCTGATTTATTCCCCGTTGATGATGTGCTATGAGGAATGCAGCACTGAACGGGAGACGCCTCCATGCACCAACAGACCTTTGCGGAAATCCCATTCGAGCAATATCGCAAATCCACCCGCCGCGAGCGGTTCCTCGACGAAATGAATCGCGTGGTGCCCTGGGCGGAATTAGTCGCCGTGATCAAGCCGGTCTACCCCAAGGCCGACGGGCCGGGGCGTCCGCCGGTCGGAGTCGAACGCATGCTGCGCCTCCATTGTCTGCAACAGTGGTTCAACCTGTCAGATCCGGCGGTGGAGGAGGCCTTGTACGACTCACGGGCCATGCGGCAGTTCGTGGGGATTGATCTGGGCCGTGAGCCCGTGCCCGATGAGACGACGATCTGTAAGTTTCGGCATGTGCTGGAGGCGCATGAGTTAGGAACACAGCTCTTTATCCGGATCGGGGAGTATTTGACGAAGCAGGGGCTGCAAGTGAGCCGAGGCACCATCGTGGATGCGACCATCATCAGTGCGCCGAGTTCGACGAAGAACCGGACCAAGGAGCGGGATCCCGAGATGCATCAAACGAAGAAGGGGAACCAGTGGTATTTCGGTATGAAGGCGCATATTGGCGTGGACAGCCAGACGAAGCTGATTCATTCCGTAGCGGCCACGGCGGCCAATGTCCATGACAGCCAAGTCTTGCCGAAACTGCTGCATGGAGAGGAAACGCGGGTGTGGGGCGATGCCGCCTATAGTGGACAACGCGATGTGATCCGGCAGCACGCGCCCAAGGCCAAGAGTTTCGTGCAGACCAAAGCGCACCGGCATCGACCACTGAGTGAGGCGGAGCGGGGCCGGAACCGCACGAAGTCAAAGGTCCGGGCGAAGGTCGAACATGCGTTCTTGGTCATCAAGCGGATCTTCGGCTGGGCCAAAGTCCGGTACCGGGGGCTGGCAAAGAATACCCACTGGCTCCAGATCAGCTGCGGGTTGGCAAATCTCTATGTGTCGCGACGGCGCCTGTTGGCGGGAACGTAGAGGATGGGGGGCCGGAGGCGGGCCGTGGGGCATCGCACGATGGGTGTGCCTCACAAACAGGCTCTCGGAACAGCAGCGACCCACTGAATTTGCCCTGGGTGGTCAGTCCAGGAACAGCTGGCCGAGTGAAAACGTGAATTAATCAGACTTTCCCTAACTGATTGCCGCCTTAAACTTCGAATTAATCAGACCTTCCTTAGGACGACTGATTGTGAGATCGCGGAGGAGATACGGATAGATGGTGTGGGCCGGATGCCGCCGACTGAGATCCGGTTTCCGATACAGGGACTCGATCCCCCTGCGGCGCATCAGGGCGAGCGCCGTGTCGGAGACGAGCCTGGGTTGGTAATAGGCGGTCGAGCGAGGCAGTTTCAGCAGCCGGCATTGCCGCCGCACAGGCAATGGATGGGTGCGATCGATTATGGCTTTGCGCTCCGCAAGCCGGCCTTGGTGAGCGCCCCTTCTAAAAAATCGTTCTCCAGGGCCAGTTGCCCGATCTTCGCATGCCGCGTCTTGAGATCCGGCGTCTCTGACGGAGCCTTCGTCCCACCAAACACGTCCGTAGCTCGTGCGAGTAGTTGCTGCTTCCATTCGGTGATCTGGGTGGGATGGACGCTGAATTGCTCAGCCAATTCCGCTAGCGTCTTGTCGCCTTTGACCGCCGCCAACGCCACGTTGGCCTTAAATGTCGCCCCGTGATTCCATCTCGTTCTCTTCATCACCTCGTTCCGTTGGCTCACCACCACCTGGTGGCGTTCGTGAAGCCAGGCTCCCACTTATCACACTGTCCGAATTTCCGGAGCCCCCTCTATCTTCACAGCCGCCAGTATCGTATTGACGCAGGAATGTGACTAGGTTCGAGGATGCTTTTGACGTCGATCACGACGGCTTGTTTCTGATTGCGAAGAGGCTTGAGGAGATCTTCGATGCTCATATCGGAAAACTTCTTGTGTGCAACGGCAACGACTAATCCATCAAGCTCTTTCATCTTTCCCCATTCGACGAGGTGAATGCCGTACTCTGCCACGGCTTCTTCACTTTCGGCAATTGGATCATGCACGAGTACCTCGATCCCATACTCGCGAAGTTCGGAGATGATGTCGGGCACTTTACTGTTACGGAGATCTGGCACGTTTTCCTTAAACGTCAAGCCGAGCACTCCTACCCTGAGTTCATTAGCAGGGCGCGACATGTGGCTGAGTAGTTTCATAGTGTGTTCCGCCACAAACTTTCCCATGCCGTTGTTGATGCGGCGACCTGAGAGAATCACTTGTGGATGATAGCCCACTGATTCTGCCTTTGAAGTTAAATAGTAAGGATCCACTCCGATACAATGGCCACCGACAAGACCAGGAGAGAACTTGAGGAAGTTCCACTTCGTCCCGGCAGCTTCAAGGACAGATTTAGTATCTATTCCCAGTCGGTGGAAAATCAAAGCGAGCTCGTTCATCAATGCTATATTCAAGTCTCGCTGAGTATTCTCGATGACCTTGGCCGCCTCCGCTACCTTGATGCTTGACGCTCGATGAACACCTGCCTTCACAACTAATGCATATGTGTCCGCCACGATGTCCAGAGATTCAGGGTCCTGTGCCGATACGACCTTGATAATCTTTTCGAGCGTATGTTCCCTATCTCCAGGATTTATTCGCTCAGGCGAATACCCTAATTTGAAATCTACACCCGCCTTCATTCCGGAAGTTTTTTCCAAGATTGGCAGACAAACCTCTTCGGTCGCACCCGGGTAAACCGTCGATTCATAGACCACGATGGTACCGGGAGACAGGTTCTGCCCGATCAGCTCTGAGGATTTTTGTAAGGCGGTAAGATCCGGCTGCAATGCTTCATTGATAGGAGTCGGAACGGCAACAATAATGAACTGGGCTGCTTTGAGGTCTGGCGGCTCCGATGTATATCTGATTTGAGTAGCGGCCAGATCATTTTGTGACACTTCCCCTGTACGATCGATTCCCTTTCGTAATTCTTCAATTTTCCTTTTATTAATGTCAAAGCCAATCACAGGAGCAATCTTCCCAAAAGCCACGGCAATCGGAAGGCCCACGTAACCTAAGCCCACAACGGCAATCGAACGCGATTCTTGCTTATTCATACTGCCCCCTCGTGAGTCACGAATGATACAAATGACGCCAACAATGGCAGAAGACGCCGTGGTCGTCAAGGAAAGGCTATGCTTTGCCGAACTGGTCTGTTTACGGCACTACGTGTATTTACTCCGGAGACTATAAAAGTGTGGGTAATTAGGGCGTTTCGTAACTATGAGGTAGGCTGGAGGCCTTATGGTTGCTGGACAAAACAGGATATTCGGGTGCGCGGCCAACTTTTTGCGTGGCAAGAAGTGTGTGCTGCGGATCGTTCAAGGTCAACCGGACGCGGCGCGGCTATGTGAAGTGCCGGCAGTGCAGCAAGCAGAAAAGCCTCGCCAAACTGCGCCGCGAGATCGCGATCATCCAGGGGTTCTCTCAGCACGTACCGGCCTACCGGTTGGCGCATGACCTGGCCGTTGACGCCACGGTCATCAGCCGGGTCTATCAGAAGCTGCGTGCCGCCATCTTCCATGTGGCTGAACTGGAAGCGATGGAAAGTAAGCTCTCTGGCGAGATCGAACTGGACGAAGCCTATTTCGGCGGGAGGCGCAAGGGCAAGCGCGGGCGCGGCGCTGCCGGGAAAAGCGTGGTGGTTGGCTTGTTAGAACGCGACGGGCGGGTGTACACCAAAGTCGTGGAGAACGTCTCTGCCGAGACACTCATGACGCATATCCGCGCCAAAACCCGTAAGGGCTCCGTCTATTACACCGATGCGTTCAAGGGGGATCAGTCGCTCAAACGGTACGGCAAGCACCACACCGTCAACCACACCAAGAGCCTCGTGGATAGACGCACGAAGAACCATATCAACGGAATCGAAGGCTTCTGGTCATTCGGTAAACATATCCTCTATCACTACAGAGGCGTGTCCAAATATCACTTCCCGAGGTATCTGAAGGAAATCGAGTACCGTTTTAATCACCGCAGGGACAACCTGTTCCTGCAAACATTCTTTGGTTACGTTTCGCCCTAATTACCAAAGTGTGGGCGTGCAACTTCTCCAAAAGTACATTTCTTCACACAAAACAAGCAAATGAGTGAGCTCAGGCTATGTACTATTTGCTGGTCGGCTCAGTAACTGTATATTTCAGATGTCTTCCTCCCGACCTCAGGAGAAGGCAGTCATCACATCGGCCTCAATAATATCAATGAGATCTCCCCGCACACATGCTTGCTAAATAAATACAGCATGAGTTACTTCAATATCAACAAGCACAAACATAAACTTTCACTTTATATGTACATCTAGGGAATACGAAAACTTTCCCTGCGCATCCAGGACACCCTTCTTCGAAACGCTCTCGTGAGGGGTGGTTTTCAGTAAAAGCCATAAAAAACCTCTTCGTTTGAGTCTGCACTGGTTGAAACTGTTTCCCTGCCTGCAAAGGGCACCTAACTTGCTCATTGCCCGAACCTACAGGTCGTAATGTCTGTTTTTGGAGGACTTCAACAATGTGCCAGAAGATTCAGCGATTGTTGCTCTTCTCTGTCGGTATGAGCTCGCTTGTGCTCGTTTCTGAGCCGATGATTCCATCGATACTGCCAGCACTAGCGGCGGCCGGTCAGGACACGGTTACGGTTCGCCAGAACAACTCTCATGAGCAATCTCAAAACCCCGGCCAAATCGATCGGAAGGTGATTGCACAAAAGAACGAGCTGACCAGAGCAACTGCCCCATCACATCGTCTCATTGGGCGAACTCCATCACCGCAAACTTCAGTTGAAATAAGCAATGATGCATCGTTGAAGCCTTCATTATCGACTTCACCAGTTGCATCATTCGGAGCTGACGATTCTCAGCCAAGAGATATGTCTTCGCAGTTTTCAGGCCCCAGCATGGCGACTCCTTCCTCGCAATTGGGGGCATCATGCAGCCAAGGTTCGGCGCTACTCCGACTGTACAGCCGACCTCCTCTCTCCTTGGGGCTACTGCCCAAACATCCCAAGCGGTGGCAGCCCCGCAGGCCAGTCCGATGCAAACTCAACCGTCAACAGCTCCAATGCGCAGGCTTCTGTCCGAAATACCGGGACTGAAACAACTTGTTGCGCCGTCCATCGCCATTTCGTCTCCACCATCACTGAAGCCCGCTATCGGAGTGAGTTCCTCAAGTTTTTCATTCAGCCTTCAGCAAGGAGACGGCAGCCCGACAACGCAAACTCTTACCGTTACAAATATAGGCGGGGGAACACTAGACTGGAATGCGGTTTCTACCGCAGCGTGGTTGAATCTAAGTCCAGCCTCTGGCAAAGATGCTGGCACAATTGCGTTAACCGCCACCACCGGCTCACTCACCGCAGGGCCGTACAACGCTCTGATTACCGTCAGCGCGACCAATGCCACTCCCGTCTCCATCCCCGTCACCTTTACCGTGACCGCGCCTTCGCCAACCCTGACCGTCAACCCAACCGCGGTGACATTCTCCGGGGTGCAGGGCGGGCCGAATCCCGTGAGCCAAAGCGTGACGGTCACTTCGAACGGCAATTGGACGGCCAGTAGCAGCGTCCCCTGGCTGACCCTCAGCCCCTCGTCAGGCAGCGGTAACGGATCTATCGCAGCCAACGTGACTCTGGCATCTGCCGCAGTTGGCCCGAACCAGGCCACGATTACCGTGACGAGTGGGGGCGTGACGAGAACGACTGCCGTCACGCTCACGGTCGCAGCCACCTCCCTGACGGCTGCCCCCAGCAGTTTGACCTATACCGCGACGCAGGGAGCCGCCAACCCTGCTGCCCAGACCATCACCATCAGTGCAAACGGAGCATGGACGGTCAGTGACAATGCGTCCTGGTTAAACCTCTCCTCGACCTCAGGGAGCGGCAATGGGGTACTTACTGTGACCGCCACCACCGGCTCACTCACCGCAGGGCCGTACAACGCTCTGATCACCGTCAGCGCGACCAATGCCACTCCCGTCTCCATCCCCGTCACCTTGACCGTGACCGCGCCTTCGCCAACCCTGACCGTCAACCCAACCGCGGTGACATTCTCCGGGGTGCAGGGCGGGCCGAATCCCGTGAGCCAAAGCGTGACGGTCACTTCGAACAGTAATTGGACGGCCAGTAGCAGCGTCCCCTGGCTGACCCTCAGTCCCTCGTCAGGCAGCGGTAACGGATCTATCGCAGCCAACGTGACTCTGGCATCTGCCGCAGTTGGCCCGAACCAGGCCACGATTACCGTGACGAGTGGGGGCGTGACGAGAACGACTGCCGTCACGCTCACGGTCGCAGCCACCTCCCTGACGGCTGCCCCCAGCAGTTTGACCTATACCGCGACGCAGGGAGCCGCCAACCCTGCTGCCCAGACCATCACCATCAGTGCAAACGGAGCATGGACGGTCAGTGACAATGCGTCCTGGTTAAACCTCTCCTCGACCTCAGGGAGCGGCAATGGGGTACTTACTGTGACCGCCACCACCGGCTCACTCACCGCAGGGCCGTACAACGCTCTGATCACCGTCAGCGCGACCAATGCCACTCCCGTCTCCATCCCCGTCACCTTGACCGTGACCGCGCCTTCGCCAACCCTGACCGTCAACCCAACCGCGGTGACATTCTCCGGGGTGCAGGGCGGGCCGAATCCCGTGAGCCAAAGCGTGACGGTCACTTCGAACAGTAATTGGACGGCCAGTAGCAGCGTCCCCTGGCTGACCCTCAGTCCCTCGTCAGGCAGCGGTAACGGATCTATCGCAGCCAACGTGACTCTGGCATCTGCCGCAGTTGGCCCGAACCAGGCCACGATTACCGTGACGAGTGGGGGCGTGACGAGAACGACTGCCGTCACGCTCACGGTCGCAGCCACCTCCCTGACGGCTGCCCCCAGCAGTTTGACCTATACCGCGACGCAGGGAGCCGCCGACCCTGCTGCCCAGACCATCACCATCAGTGCAAACGGAGCATGGAGTGCAAGCGATAGTGTCTCCTGGCTATCGCTTAGTCCAACATCCGGCTCCAATAATGGAACCATCACGGTCAACGTGAATACTGCGACCGCGACCCTGGGACCTAATTCGACCACCATCACTGTGACAAGTGGCGGTATAACCAGAACTGTAAACGTCACTCTGACGCTGAACCCTCCAGCGAGCTCGTCCGTCACGCTGACGTGGAATGTAAATACCGAAAAGGATCTAGCGGGATATAAAGTGTATCGAGCAACTTCCTCAGGAGCCTATGGAGCTCCCATCGCGGCGATCCCGGGTAATACGGCTAGCTACACTGCAACAGGACTCCAACTCGGCACGACGTATTTCTTTGTCGTGACGGCCTATGACATCGCGGGGAATGAAAGCGCCTATTCAAACGAGGTCAGCAAAAGTATTTTCTAATTGTCCACGAGGAATGATGAGAATATCTACGCTTTCCACGCGTGTAGATATTGGCTTTGGCTAGGGTTCTTATGCTTATCCGCTTGTTTCAGCAGACCGCAAGAGCTTGCGATCACGGGCGTGCTGAATCTGCGCGTAGGCCGTAGGACCTCGGTTACTGCCAAGGCCGAGCAGGGTTTGAAAAGCGGCCCTCGGTTCACGACGACGGTTCGTGCGGAAGACGAATTCATCGAGATAGACCTGGAGCTGGCTGCGGCTGACGCCGTGGTGGGTGCCGACCAGCCAGCTCTGAAGGTTCCCGATCATCCGGTCGGCAAGCGGAACGACGGACTTGGCTCCTTGGCGCAACTGAAGCGGGGGCGGCTGCGTTCGTGGCACATGGGTATAGCCGCTCGCCGTGAGCACCCCGAAGCTCGAGAGGCCATCGGTGGAGATGGTGGTACCTGTGGCGATGTTTCTGGCAGCGAACTCCTTGATGGTGGTTCCTGCGAAATCGGGTATGACCTCCATCCGGACTCGACCGGACGCCCGTCCCCGCCGTTCGACTGCAACCAGAACCAGCGCGGCGTTGCGCCCTCTGAGCTGGCGACTGCCCCGCAGTCCTGTCTGAGTTCCCCCCACCCAGGTCTCGTCCATCTCAACCTCGCCGCAAAGCGGGTCCCGCGCCGCGTTCACCATCGCGCGACGGAGCTTGTGCAGCATCATCCACGCGGTCTCGTAGCGGCTGAGTCCCAGTTGCTGCTGCAGGAGGAGGGCCGACAGCCCACGCTTATCCGTCGTCATCAGATACGCAGCCCAAAACCACGTCATGAGCGGGGTCTTCGAATTGTGGAGGATTGTCCCGGCCGTCACAGAGACCTGATAGCGGCAGGAGGCACACTGCCAGCGCCGGCGGCCTGCCAAGCCGTACGCGGACGTCTGACCGCACCTCGGACACCGGAACCCATCTGGCCAGCGGCATGCCGTCAGATACTCCGCGCAAGCGTCCTCGCTGGCAAACTGTTGTTGGAACTGCCGCAGGCTCTTGGGGAAACTCGGTCGAGGCATCCCACGATACTACCCATTGCGGTCTGCTGAAACAAGCGGATAAGCATAAGGGTTCTAACGGACGTCTGTAGCCCCTTTCCGAAGCCCTGCAGGAGCAGGAGATTGAATTCAAAAGTCCATCAGCTTCGTTCTTGTGTCGCTTAGGGGTGCACCACACAGACTGAACCATATCTTGTCTCTTTGTCTGCTGCAGCCTTGCTTGTGGAAAGGCACGTGTCTTGACACGCCAGGGCTAGGTGGGTGGGAGGCCAGGTCTTTTTCCCCATCCTGCTGACCCTCTCCAATTGGTGTGAGATTCCTCCAGGCGGGCTTACTTTTGCTGCCGTTGAAGCTACCGTCGTACGCCCTTTTAACTTGTTGGTGTTTTCTGGACAGACGTCGCGCTTTCATCTTATAGGCTTTTCCTTTGAGCCTGTCTTGATCCGTAGTATAAGAAAATTGATGGCTGGCATGGACTATGCTTCCAGGCCATAGGGTAATGCCTACATATCCATAGGAAACATATATTGTGGCTCGTCAGCTGAAGGCGTGTCTTCATAGTCAAACGATAGAAATCATTCTGGTTCTGGGAACCCTCTGGATATCTGGTTGCGCCTTGTTTGTGTCTCCTGACGTCAAGCGGGGAGATCAGCATTTGGCTGCGGAACGTTGGGAAGAAGCGATCCTCGCCTACAAACAGGCATTAAAAGACGATCCATTCAATCCTTCCCTACAGGGTAAGTACGGGTTAGCTCGCGAGCGCGCTGCGGCGACATATGCCGAGCGCGGCCGGTCGTTTCTGAAGGAGAAGCAAATCGATCTTGCCCTTGAAGAGTTCAAGCGAGCTCTGGCCATCAACCCTTCCAGCACCGATTACCAAGCGGGTTTCATGCAAGCCACTCGCGTGAAAGAATCCCGGTCGCAGTACCGCGAGGCGGAACGGCTGGCTCAACTTGGCCGAGTCGAGGAGGCGATGAGTGGTTTTGCTCGGGCTGCGGAGCTCGACCCAACATACCAAGAGGCGCTGGAGAACATCACGCGGCTTACTGAAGTTCAGCAAGGGTTCGCAAGAGACGAACGCTCGAGACAGCCTGTGACGCTGAAATTCAAAAACGCTGGCATTAAGGAAGTCCTGGAGGGTGTGGCGAAGGTCGGCGGATTTACGCTGGTGTTCGACAAGGATGTCCGGAACGACCCCATTTCCATTTCGATTCAGGACACGCCTTTCGAGGAAGCGCTGCACCTAATTCTCAATAGTAACAGTTTGTTTTCTCGCCCAATATCTCCGGCTGTCTTGATCGTCAGTCCCGATACCAAACAGAAGCAGGAGCAGTATCAAGATCTGATGATTCGGACGTTCTACCTTTCGACGGCGAAGGCCAAAGACATGATGCTCTTACTCAAGAGCATGTTGGACTCCAAGCGGATGCATGCGAATGAACAACTCAATGCCATTATCATTCGCGATCAGCCGGAGAAATTGGAACTTGCCGAAAGGATTATCCAGGCCAATGATCGGCAGGAACCCGAGGTCCTTTTTGAGCTTGAGGTGTTGGAAGTCAATCGGACAAAGGGGCAAACATATGGATTGAGCTATCCGAAGCAAGCCGGTGCTGGACTAATCGCTTCCGGCTTTACCGGAACCTTGGCCGCAGAGGCTGTGCAGATGACCTACCGCCAATTGACCGATCTGGGGCCGAGCAACTATCTCTTTAAACTGCCGACGACTGTGTTGCTGGATTTTTTAAAGCAGCAATCAGACGCGAAGACGCTCGCTTCACCCAAGGTTCGTGTGATGAACAATAAGAAAGCAGAGATTAATATCGGAGACAAACAACCGATTCTTCTCTCCACCACCAATGTCTTGCCTGGGCAGGCCGCCACGGGAGCCGTACCGACTACTTCAACCGTCACGTCGATTGAGTTCCGGGATACGGGCGTCAAGCTGACTGTTGAGCCTTCAATCCGATTAGGCAATGAGTTGTCCTTAAAGATGAAGGTGGAGGTAATTCGGGTTGGAGAACCGGTGCTCCTTCAGGCTGCTCCTAAAATTGAACAGTTTAAATTTGGCAATCGCTCGGCTGAGACCACCTTAAACATGCGGGATGGAGAAACGGTGGTTCTTGGCGGACTACTTCAGGAGGAGGATCGTCGAACACGAATTACTATGCCATGGGTTGGGGATTGGCCATTGATTGGAAAACTGTTGAGCTCTTACAAAACGGATCGAGTGACGACGGAAGTCATTCTGACTATCACTCCACGGATTGCGCAACCCACGCTTCCTGCTGGCTTCGGCAATCAAGCCTTTTGGTCTGGCACGGAATTCAACTATGCGACCAGCCCGGTCTTTTCCAGTTCCTCTAGAAAAGTATCGGCATTGGCGGGAGGCGAGTACGGGAAGATGGCCACTCACGGTGGAGCTCTGGCAAAAGACGCAGGACAGACAAACATGGTCCGATCATTGGCTCAGCAGGCAACGCCTGGTCCTCAGTTGGTGATCAAGCCGGAAGACTCGGTTGTTCAATCCGGTAAAGAAATACGGCTTTCTGTCGTGGATGGGCGAGTTAGTGCATCGGGCGAGCACTCATTCAAACTGGACTATGATCCCGAGATTCTACAATTCAATCGACTCGATAATGCGGAGTTGATCGATACGGGCGAGACCACAACGGTGGACAGTGTCGGGCAAGCAAGAGCCATCACGTTCCACTTCACTCGCTCGGCTCAGCGTTCGCCGCGAACTATGAATGTCATCTTCGTGGCAAAGGCCCCAGGGGTGTCGCCGATTCGCGTTGAGCTGATGGATGCTAGCGGGGCGGCGCTGGTATCGCCAGAAGTGGTTGGGACAGGGGTGGTGCGAGTGCGGTGAAGGAGGATGGCCTCACACTCATTGAGGTTCTCGTCACCATGGCGATCATTGCGATCTTAGCCTCGGTCGCCATGCCTCTGAGCAAAATATCGACGAAGCGGGCCCAAGAGATCGAGCTGCGTCAGCATCTTCGGACGATTCGCGGTGCGATCGATGTGTTCAAGCTGGAGTGGAATCGTGATGGGGATGTCTTGCTCGGAGCGGTCTGTGTAAAGAATAGGTTGACGTGTAAGGAAGTCACCGGGCCGTACGGCTATCCGAAGTCTCTCGATGCTCTGTTAGGCGTAAAACTGACGGGACAAGAGGCGACGATTCGAGACACCACGGTGAGGCGCTATTTGAGGGCGATGCCGATCGACCCGCTCACGAGCAAATCCGATTGGATTCTGCGTTGTTATAAGGATCGCCCGAAGCCGTCCAGTTGGTGCGGTGAAGATGTCTACGATGTGATGACGCAAAGCGAGGAGTCTGCGCTCGATGGGACCAAGTACCAGGATTGGTAAGATGGGCGGCTGGAATGCGAATGGGTTTACACTGATTGAACTCATGATCGTCGTGTCCATTGTTGGCATTTTGGCCACGATCGCCGTTCCGTCCTATCAGTCATCATTGATCAAATCCAGGGAAACGGTATTGCGACAAGACCTTTTTACGCTGCGCGAGTTGTTGGACCATCACCGTGCGGATAAAGGAAAGTACCCTCCGTCCTTGGATGGTCTGGTCTCGGCTGGGTATCTGCGGACTCTCCCCAAAGACCCCTTTACGAACTCGCCGAGCTCTTGGCAACAGATCATTGAACCGACAGAGGGTGGTATCTTTGATGTGTATTCAGGGTCGGATCTGGTTGGGACAAACGGGACTCCATATAACCAATGGTAAACAGGGTCGTGAAATTGGCTCAGAGCAGATTCCACCTTAGGCGAAACGTGGTTCGAGTGAAGGAGAAATGGAGAAGTACATCCATCGGATTCCTTCTGCTTGGAATGTCGGCCTGTAGTTCGCTCGAAGACATCATCATAGAGCCGGAGATGTCGGATCTCCAGCTCACGGTGGATACCCTCAAAACCTCATTGCGAGATGCCCAGCGCATGGTTGACGAGTTGAGAGTGGAAGTGGACGCACGGGGCCAAGAATTGGCCGATGTGCAGATCGCCAGGGCTCAGCTTGAAGGCCGTATTCAAGAGGCGGAGCGTCGATTGACGGAAGCTCGCCATGTGATTGACCTTCAGCGGGAAGAACTGGCTAGCTCGCGTTCTGAACGGGAACAGGTAGGGCGGACCAGAGCCGCGCTACAGAATCAACTGAAGCAGCTTCAAAGGCAACTCTCAAAAGTCGAGAAACAGGTGAGGGGAGAAGTCTCTCCTGCAGCAATGGTTTCTCCAAGAGACGCGCAACCGGAGCCCGCGACGATCGTCCATCTGCAGGACGCCCTACGGGCTATTCAGGATGACGGCACTCAGGTTGTCTCAGGTGCGGCGATCCAGGTGTCGGGGGCCTCTTCGGTCGGCGAAGTGCCGGTGGTTTCTCAGTCGGCAGTGCCCCTTCGTCTACACGTGGTAGTCAAGTCTGGGGACACGCTATGGCGTATCGCACGCCGATATCACACGTCTGTTAGCCTCCTCATGGTTCTCAACGCGCTCTCTGGTGACCGCATTCAAGTGGGCCAGGCTCTTTGGTTGACAGAGCCTTCTGCTGATGAGCCTGAGCACGAACGAATGTAGTGGCGCACGATGGGCTACTTGGCAAGTCGTGAAGGTCTATATCTATGGCAGTATTTGCGTATCGAGTCGCGCGGCCTGATGGGTCCACCATGCATGGGCATGTAGAAGGAGACAATGAGTCATTGGTTCGTGCCAAACTCGAGTCGCAAGGATTGCTGGTTTTCAATCTTCACTCTCGAGGAACCGCATCAGTCAAGACGGAGCCGTCATGGTCATGGGGAAAGCTTCCGCTGGAGCAGTTCTTGGTTTTTAATCAAGAATTGATGGCTCTAGTCAAGTCTGGACTGCCCATTTTGCGCATCTGGGATCTTCTCATCGAACGAGCTGGCCATGCTGGATTTCAACGGACTCTACGTGACGTACGGGAAGACATTCGAGGCGGGGCCTCTGCCTCGGAAGCATTGGCTAAACATTCCCGCTATTTCCCAGAACTCTATGTCGCCACGGTGAAAGCAGGAGAGCAATCGGGCAATCTGCCAGAGGTACTGCAGCGGTACGTTGCGTATCTGAAGCTGATGGTTGGGCTTCGTCAGAAAGTAAAAAAAGCGATCTCCTATCCTATTGTTCTCATCGGTATCGGTCTCGCCGTGGTTGGTTTTCTATTGACCTATGTCATGCCGACTTTCGTGTCGGTCTATGGAGAGTCAGCGAAGACTTTACCCTGGTCAACTCAGGTGTTGCTCGATATCGTCACACATGCTGAATCACGGTTATTGCCCGCAGCCGTCGTCCTAATTGGCCTCATGCTTGGAGTGCATACCTACTATGCCACCTCAGCTGGGAAACTGGCAATCGATCGTCTTGTGCTGAAACTCCCGCTCGTGGGTCAGATTGCCATCAAGCACAATACTGTGCAACTGACGCGAACACTCGGAACTATTCTTGCGGGAGGAACCCCGCTTGTTGATGCGTTGAAAGGCGCACGAGGAGCTGTTTCAAATAAGTGGATTTCACAAGAAATGATTGGGGCCGTGAACGAAATTCGTGAGGGGGCGACATTGGCTGATGCGTTGGATCGTCCCAGGGTGCTCCCGAGACTGGCGATTGAAATGTTATCGGTCGGGGAGGAAACGGGTTCTCTTGATACGATGCTACGAGACGTCGCGGAGTTTTATGAGGCTGACCTCGATACGAGGTTGATACAGCTTACCACGTGGATCGAGCCGGCTCTGTTGCTTGTGATGGGGGTACTAGTCGGTGGGATCGTCATTGTGATGTATCTGCCGGTATTTCAGATGGCCGGGACCGTCGGCGGCTAGATTAGGAGAGACGTGGGATCTGAGGACAATAAGCATACCCTGATGAGACAGGTTGCGTATGCTGCGTAGCCTTACGAGAATATCTCTTGCCGAGATCTTGGTCGACCAGGGAATGCTCACAACGCGCACGGTCGAGGATGTCCTACGCCGATTTAAAGGTGTGCCTGCCGCCTTCGGACAAATGCTGATCAGCGAAGGACTTCTCTCGGAGGATCAATTGGCTCAAGCCCTGGCTGTTCAATACAGTCTTCCCTATGATCCGCTGAAAGATTTTCAAGTCGATTCCCGCTACTACGAGACGATTTCCGTCAAGCTGATGCAGCGATTTCCGTTCATCCCGATTGCCGAACGGGACGGCGTGCTGACCATTGCTATTGCCGATCCTCAAAATGTGCTGAGACTCGACGAATTGGAGCTCTTGATCGGGAAGCCACTCGAGCTGATCGTCAGTCCCAAGAGCGCGATCCTTTCTGCACTGGATCGTAGCGCCGGCTCGCGTCAAGCCCTCCGTGAGTTGGAAGTGGAGTACCGATCGGTGCTGGTCAAAGAAGATGATCGAGATGGGGCGATTCTGACTCTCGATCATGCGGGGGAAGAGCAGAGTCCGGCCGTGAAGTTGCTGGACTCCATCCTGCTGAGCGCGATGCAGCGCCGAGCCAGTGACATTCACATCGAAGCCGCAGATCGGGCGACCAAGGTCAAACTTCGTGTCGATGGCATCCTGATTCCGGCCATGGAGCCGCTGGATATTCGATTGCATGCCCCTTTGGTGTCTCGCTTGAAGGTTATGTCGGAGCTTGATATTGCCGAGCGCCGGGTACCTCAGGATGGAAGCTTTCGTATGAGGCTGGATCGAAAGACGGTCGATTTTCGTGTCTCCATTCTGCCCAGCGTCTTCGGTGAGTCCGTCGTGATTAGAATATTGGATCGGGACTCGATTGCGACGGGAGTATCGGATTTGAAGCTCGAACGGATCGGGTTTAATCCCGAAGATCTGAAGCGATTCCGGAAAGCGATTACTCGTCCCTATGGCATGGTGTTGGTCACGGGGCCAACAGGAAGCGGGAAGACGACAACGCTGTACGCCGCGATATCGGAGATGAACACGCTCGAAGACAAGCTGATTACGATCGAAGATCCCGTTGAATACCAACTCTCGGGAGTGGTGCAGATCCCCGTCAATGAAAAGAAAGGCGTCACGTTTGCGCGCGGCCTTCGGTCCATACTCCGTCATGATCCAGACAAGATTATGGTCGGAGAGATTCGAGATGCCGAGACGGCGCAGATCGCGATCCAATCGGCCCTGACCGGCCATCTTGTGCTGACGACGGTGCATGCGAACAATGTGTTCGACGTCATCGGGCGGTTCGCGTCGATGGGGATCGACGCCTATAATTTTCTGGCTGCTCTCAACTGCGTATTGGCGCAACGGCTTGTCCGAATCCTGTGTTCATCATGTCGGACTCTCGTCAAAGCACAGCAGGCCCTTATTGAGGAATCAGGGTTGGACTATGAGCAATACAAAGAGACGCCGTTCCACGAAGGCAAGGGGTGCCCGCAATGTCATGGGACTGGGTACCGAGGAAGAAAATGCATCACGGAGTTTCTCGATCTGACGGATGAAATCAAAGAAATGATTCATGCCGAGCGGCCACTCTCAGAAATTCGGTATCGGGCCGTGACCGATGGAATGATTACGCTGCGACAGTCGGCGTTGAAAAAAGTGTTGAATGGCGAGACGTCGTTGCGAGAGATCAATCGGGTGACGTTCAGTGAGGAAGGGTAATGTCATGTGGGAATGGGCCAGTAGCCGACCACAGCGGTGCTTGAAGTTCGGAGCTGATTCGATCGCGTGGGCCGAAACCGAGCGAAACTGGCGTGGACAACGTCGACACAAGTGCGTCATGTCTCCGCTTTCCGAAGGCATGATCAGACCCTCTCCGACTGAGGAAAATGTACCCGATCTTTCGGCATTGGCCAATCGTATTCGTGCCCTGACCAATCCAGACTTGGTTCACCAGGCCGTCGGGGGAGCAATGCTTTCTGATCTTCCTCAGCGGATTGCCGTGTTGCTGCCTGACACGGCGGTCAGAACGACGGTCCTGCACCTTGAGCAGCTCCCTATCAGGTGCGAGGAACGTGAGGCGCTGATTCGCTGGCGGCTTGGTCAAGAACAGCTGTTCCCGCTGAGCGGTGCGAAGGTGTTGTCCCAAGTCTTTCATGATCGATCACAAGGGAAAGGGCCAGCCTATACTGTGCTGACGGTGGCGGTACAGGAATCGGTGCTGAAGCAGTATGAGTCTCTGTGTGAATCTGTCGGGTTGATTCCCCAAGAGGTGGGGGTCACGAGCCTACGGATCTTTGATCTATGGAGAAGAGTATCGAGTGGCTCTCATTGGCGAAGCCGAAACTGTCTGTGGGTCAACGTATCGGATCGAGCCCTGACGACCATGATTTATCAACAAGGACGGTTGTTGTCCTACCGATGCAAGCGTCTGGGGGCCGAGGCGACTGAAGAGTTGAGGAAGACTGATATGCTGAACAAGACGCTTGAGGAATGTTGCGTCTCGTTGGAGATCTGTCAACAACAACATCCTTCAGTGGTCGTTAAGGAAGCCGTGATTTGTGTGGATGGAGACATTGCGGCCTTTCAAAAATTGATTGAGACTGAGCTCCGCTTGTCCGTGGAACAGCTAGGTTGGGAATCGGTCGAGGCCTTTGGTCGAATGGCCACAGGGAGCGATCGAGGGATGACATCGTTGGCCGCGATGGCTGGGGTGCTCTAGCATGGCAATCATGAGTTCCGTCGTCGCGAGGTTTTTCGAACCACTCAAGTCAATGCTATTGCTCCGCGCCGCCGATGATCAGTTCCAGATAAACCTGAGCCGCCGTTATCGACCGGCGGTCGTTCGGCTCCGATGGCTCCTGATCTGCAGCTGCGTCCTGCTTGTGATTGGGATTTGTTGGAACCTTGGGCACGTGATCCTCACGTATCAAGAATCGTTAACCATCCAGGCAGAACTGGATCGAGTCCGGCAACAGGATCTTGACCTAATGGCAGAGGCCCAGCGTGAAGGTATTGATTTGTCTGCAGAGGCGTTAAAGAGACTGCCTTCTGAGGTCGCGTTGGCGAACCAGTTGCTTGAAAAAAGAACGTTTTCGTGGACCAAGTTTCTGACTGAATTGGAGCAAGCGATCCCTCCACGCCTTGCGCTCAGCAGTGTTCGCCTTGATCAAGCCGGCACGACGGTTCGACTCACGGGAACTGCTGCGGCCCTCGAGGATATCACTGCCTTTACCGTTGGGCTTCAAGATCACGCGACATTTAAAGACCCGATCTTGGCGCAGCATCGTGTCGGGCAGAACGGGTTGGTGGAGTTCGATGTCACGGTACAATACCGGCGCGAAGGAATTTGAGTGATGAAAGATCGCCTGCTCTTTCTCGGGCAGCACCCCTTCGCACCCTTGCTTCCATGGGCGGGAGTCGCGCTGGGTCTTCTTTTTATGCTGTTCCTCGTCCATGACCTCGGTGTGGCAAGTGCCCAAGCGAGTCGAGAGCGCTTGGAGAACGAATGGGGTGCGACCCGACAGGCATTGATGTATCACCGAGAAGCACGAAAGGCGAAACAAGACTTGAGCCGAGTCTGGGCGGTGCTTCCCGCCGAGCGCGACTTTACTCCGCTCGCGCTGGGGATTTCAGATGAAGCGAAGCGTGACCGAGTCACCTTGCCGGGGTTGTCCTATAAGACGGAGCCCACTCTCATTGCGAATACGAGCAAGGGGCTATTACAGGGGCCGATGACTGGGCGATACGAGGATCTTCGCCGATTCATCTACGGTCTCGAGACGGCGGAAGAGTTGGTGTTTATTGAGGATCTTGAGCTGGCTCGGTCCGGAGGCTTACAGGACGCGTCGTTGACGTTCAATATTAAGATTGCGACGTACCTTCGCGGCGAGACCGTGGAGTCTAGTTCGTCGGGACCAGCGCACTAACCATGGATGCGAAAAAGAAGACGATTCTTGCCGCTTCGCTTCTCCTGCTGTGGGCGGGACTGGCGGTGTGGCAATGGCGGCTACTGCAGGAGCCGATTCGCGTTCCGCTCACGAATATCTCGGGTCACCCCTACGTAGGGCAACGTGCGGCAACAGGGGGAACAGCCTTGCACGTAAACCTCCATTTGTTTACATCAACGAGTCTTCAACGTCAGGCGACCTTCACAGTGCCTCGCAACATTTTTTCCATACCCCGTCCCGATGGCACGTTCGCCACCGGGAATGACCCAGCTTCCGTAAATCAGCCTGGTTCGTCTTCAGTCGAGACCTCGACAGAACAAGAAGAGAAGTTGGAATTGGAGCAGTATCGATACCTGGGCTTTCTTCGTGTGGGTGAGGGGCGCCGTGAAAATAAGGATATTGCCGTACTCAAGAAAGACGATGAGGTGCTGATGCTGAAGGTCGGTGATCGTGTCGACGACCACCTGATCCTTAAGGCGATCAACTCTGAAAGCGTGACGATCCGAGATACCGGTACCCATGTGGATCAAACGGTGTCGCTGTCGGAGAAATCGTCGGACCAACCAACGGACCAGGAGTGATGGTGAATGAGGAGGCTCTTGGCATCGTTGAGGAGGCAAGAAACAGGGTTCTCGTACCTCATGGTAATGATTGCCATTACTCTTATGGGACTTGCCATGACGGTGGCCGCTCGGCAGTGGAAGACGATGGTGCAACGAGAGCTCGAGACGGATTTGCTGGCCAAGGGAATAGAAATTCAAACGGCTCTCGCACTGTATTCGGCCAGTACAAAGGCGGGAAGAGTCTTACCTGGTGAAGTCTACCCGCAAACGCTAGCCGAACTCACGAGGCCGCCCAAACCATTTCTCAGGAAGGTTTACCTTGATCCGGTGGGACGCGGTGAGTGGGAATTGCTGAGGGCCCCCGCGGGAGGCATCATGGGAGTCCGAAGCAAAAGCCGGCAGAAACCGATCAAGCAGGGTAATTTCCCACTCGCAGTGCGCCATTTTGAGGGAAAGCCGACCCACTACGATTGGGTATTCCAATATCCGAATCCGTCTATGGTGGCGGTGGCTGGGCCTGTCGCTAGGCCGTCTACGGCTCCGGCACAGCCGGCCATCCGTGAACAGCCGATCGTTGCAGAGGACCCGAGTTCACCAGATGAATCGAGGGTCCCGGAAGAGGTGGATGTTCAGGCAACGCAATGAGCATGATTGGCTTGCCTCTCTCGGTTCTCCAGACCTTGCCACTGATAAGGATCCCACGCACCACGCATTATGGAGACTCTTGACCCGTCTCTTACCCACACGGTATTGTCAGCAGTCATTCCGAGTGGTTGAATTTTGGTGTAAAGCGTGGAAGCTCTAGGCAAGACCGCCCCAGATCAGAATATCGACGAGTCCAAGCCGTTGCCTGTGTTGGAGTATGTCTTGGGGCTGGTCTCCAAGGCCAAACAGGCATCGAGGAGATTGGCGTCTCTACCGACCGCCACCAAGGATCAAGCACTCCTTGCCATGGCGGAGGCGCTCGAGACTCAGTCGGACGAACTCCTCGCTGCGAATGAGCAAGATTTGAAGGCGTTTGGAATGACGCCCGAAAAGAAGGCGATGGCAGATCGTTTGAGATTGACCGAGAAGCGGATCGGGGAGATGGCCGCAGGCATTCGTGAAGTGGCGAAGTTGCCCGATCCTGTAGGAATGATGTCCGGTATGTGGACGAGGCCCAACGGGATGCAGGTTGGGCGGGTACGTGTGCCCATCGGAGTGGTCGGGATCATTTATGAGTCGCGCCCTAATGTAACGGCGGATTCGGCCGCTCTCTGTCTTAAATCGGGCAACGTCTGTGTGTTGCGAGGCGGCAGTGAGGCTATTCAGTCCAATACGGCAATTGCCGCTATTCTGTCAGAAGCAGTTGAAAAAGCCGGTGTTCCAGTCGGTGCGATCACATTCGTCGATCGTGCGGACCGTGAGGTGGTGCCGGTGTTGCTCAAGCAAGATCGGTTCATCGACGTGATCATTCCGCGTGGCGGGGAATCGTTGATGAAACTCATCGCGGAACATTCGACGATTCCGGTCGTGAAGCATGATGCAGGTGTGTGCCATATCTATGTCGATGCCGACGCGGATTCGGCGATGGCGGAGGCCATTTGCGTCAACGCCAAAGCGCAGCGGCCGTCCACGTGCAATGCCATGGAAACTCTGCTGGTTCACCAGTCGGCCGCGCGGATTCTGTTGCCCAAGCTTGCCCGAAGCCTCGGCGCGGCCAATGTCGAGATTCGCGGCTGTCCGAAGACCTGCCAGTTGATTCCTGAGGCCAAGCCGGCAAGCGAACAAGATTATGGTAAAGAGTTTCTTGACCTGATTCTTGCCGTGAAAATCGTGAAGAATATGGATGAGGCGATGGAACACATCGCACAGTATGGGTCGCGGCACACGGAAGCGATCGTGACATCGGACTACGGACACGCGATGCGGTTTCTTAAAGAAGTCGATGCCAGCGCCGTCCTGGTCAATGCCTCCACCCGGCTCAACGACGGGTACCAGTTCGGTCTGGGAGCTGAAATCGGCATCAGTACATCGCGCATTCATGCGCGGGGTCCCATGGGGCTGGAAGAGTTAACCTGCGCTAAATTCATTGTCTTGGGGGGCGGCCAACTCCGCGAGTGAATGCCCTCGGACGCCATTGCATTTGCCCTGAACCAGCCCGGCCATCTCCGGTTTCCTTCCTCATGTACACTCGCTGAGTCATTCGACAAGATCGGCGGACGGGTTGAAACGCTTCCGAACGGGCACCTCGTTTTTTATCGGCCTGATGGACGACGTTTCCTCGAAACAGATCCGGTAGGCCATCCCTTGCATGAGTGCGAATGGGAGTCGACCGGTACCGGAACCGTCTTGCTGCGGCGGGCGCGAGTTCGACTGGATTGGGGGCGATGGGTTGGGATTAAGCCCGGTGGGCTGGTGAATGAAACCAGGCTGAATCTCGCCTCGAGGCCCAATTGGCAGCGGATCACACCGAATGATCTTCGTGCCCTGGCTGCAGGGGCGTTACGAGTCCCAACCGAGGAAGTGCGATGGTTTTATCGCGATGAGGATCTTGCGATCGATCCCACAGGCATAGCGACGATTCGACAGCGAAAAGATGCCCTGTATGTGTTGGATGGTGGGGGATTTGAAGCGGTACGTTTCATGGCCTGCATGGGAGCCATGCATTGGGAGCAGATTGACTTTCTCCCAGTGGTCGAACTGTTCAAATCGTTGTTGCCGGGGACGGGCTCTGCCGTGTTTGAGCTGATTCGTGGGCTCTACGATGATCAGAACAAGGGATGCTCTGCTCCGATGGTCTTACGGTATCGGGGGATTCCAACCTATCCATCCGCGGCAGCCTTTCGCTTGTTCAGCACATTTTTTACGCCTCGACCGGTAGGTGCCGAGGATCCGTTTACAGCGTTCATGAATCCTTCAAAGTCGCATCGTGTTGAATGGCTGCCGGCCCAACATCCTCCCGTTCGGTATCTTGAGGGAAACCAGGGGCTGTGTGTAACCGTGAAAAATGGGATTGTTCAAAAGGCCACCCTTGCTGAAGATCCGGTGGGCCTTCCCTACGTCAGTTCGATCGGGCGCCGTGTGCTCCCGCTGGATCGCAGCCTCCGTGTCGAAGGGCGTTCGTTGATTCTGAAAGATCGTGAAACGGAATTAACCTTGGCATTAGATCCTGATCTCCCAATCAAGACATCGCCGCCCAACGAATGTCCGGTCAGTCCGGTCCATTGGCGTACGGTATTCGCGCAAGGCGTTCCGAGAGTTTCCTCCGATGAAGCGTTCGAGGCGGTCCCTTTATTTCCAGAAGACGACCAGGAGATCGGCGAACTCGCTGCCCAGTCTTTCGTGGCGGACTATCTCGACGATCTTAGCGAGCAGGATCGCGAGATTGGGAGGTTGCGATCGCGGGCAGAACGCGTGCTCATTGCCAATGGGGATGCGGTCATTGCCACGTGCGTCCTCTTTGACCGGTCACGTGACTATACCGTGCATGTTCGCTACGTTGCCTATGCGCAGCGTCAGGCCCAGCAGCTCTGGACCCAGTGCGCCGAAGTGCACCGATGGGATTGGCTGCAACGAATTCGAATGGAAGCCGCTGATACGTGTGAAGCATCTCTGGAAAGCCGCGAACTGTATGACCTGATTTATCAGTGGTTGCCGTATGACTCGTTTGATTCGTCAATAACCATGAGGACGGCTGTGACGAGACTGAGTCACATGTTACGGCGGGGTGGTGAGGCTTTTGTCGTCGGCCCGGTTCACCTAGGGAAGCTGCTGACGCAGGAACCGTCGCGGTTGCTGGTGCATTGGGAGGAATCAGTTGCATCACTCTCAACGTTTCTTATGCATAAGACGATCCTGCCTAAGGCCAGAGTAAAAACAGGGCTTACGTTGTTCCATGTCAGGCGGCTCTAGCCTAGCCTGAAGAAGGAGTCTGTTGTCGAGCTGGTGCTCCTAGTTTAAGAACTGGCTTGTCTCTGACGAGTTCTGTAGAATTTCAGATCTGGTGTCTGTACGTCACACCCTTCATGTCAGTGTCCTGGTCGGAGTGAATCCGAGGAAATTAATCGAGGAGGAAGATTATGCCAAGCGTGTTGGATCGAGTCATCGAAAAAGAATTGAGAAGAGAATTGAAAGATGCGTTAATCAGGTTTGAAAAACAATTGCGACAAGGCGGTGTCACGGAAGAAAACGTCAGGAATAGAATGCGCGGGGCAAAGCAGTTTGTCGCCTTCCTGTATGGTCGATATCTCGGATAGCAGCCGTATTCGCCTGTCGAGCTGGTAGGTGTCTGGAAAATGGGTGAAGATAGATAGAGTGGGCGGTTTCAAGTTCCAAGTGCAACGGGTGAATGAAGGCGCCACTGCGCGTAGGCTTCCAAGGGCGTGGCAAAGTCGAGACATTTTCTCGGGCGCGTGTTCAGCCGATGGGCGATGACGTTCAACTCACGTTGCGTGTACCCCGATAAATCGGTGCCCTTGGGCAGGTACTGGCGCAGCAGGCCATTGGTGTTTTCGTTGGTACCACGTTGCCAGGGGCTGTACGGCTCGGCAAAGAAGATCTGAATCGCGAGCCGCTGAGCCAACTGCTCATGCTCGGCCATCTCTTTGCCCCGATCATACGTCAGGGTTTTCCGCAGCGGAGCGGGGACATGCCGAAGTTTCTTCGTGAAGCCCTGACGCGCACTCGTGGCATCCGTCCCCTCCATCCGGGCCAGGATAACCAGGCGGGTCGTCCGCTCCACCAAGGTCCCGACAGCCGACCTATTGCGCGCCCCCTTGATGAGGTCACCTTCCCAGTGGCCCGGCACCGTGCGGGTCATCACCTCGGCGGGACGCGCGGCAATCGGCGTCATATTGGGGATCTGGCCCCGTCGATCCGTTCCCCGCGCCCGAGGGCGACGCGCCTTGCGCGCCTGACGCAACGCCGCCAACAGCTCGCTCCGCAGCGCTCCGCGTGGCAGCACATACAGACCTACATAGATGGTCTCGGTCGAGAGGTGTTTCCGCATGTCGTCAGGATACGCGCGTCGGAGCCGCCCGGCAATCTGCTCGGGCGAGCAGCCCTGCGTCAGCTGTGTCTGGACATACTGCCACAGCCAGGGGTCCAGGAGTTTCCGCGGTCGTCGCGGCTGACGGGCTCGGATGGCCGCCTGGGTGTGAGCGGTACAGGCCCGATAGGGACGGCCCCGCGTGGCGTTGCGTGCTGACTCGCGGCTCAGGGTGCTGGGGGCTCGCCCCAACACCCTGGCCATCGTTCGTAGCGAATGGCCGTGGGCCAATCCCAAACTCAAGGTCTCACGTTCTTCGGCAGTCATGTGTCGATAGGATCTGGTTGACATGGCAACACCTTAGCCCAGCAGGGCTTGTAGTGTTGCACTTGGAGTTGGAACCTAAGGTGGGAAAAATCCCCTTCTTGATGAGCACGCAGCTAGCCCATCATTCTGAACGGCACATTCGTGCCATGGCCTGTCAACTTCTCCAAGGTGCTGATCAATCTCTCGGTGCGGGCTTCACGGTCCGTTGAGCTGACCGCACATATCGTAGCCCGCGAACGATCAAGAACCCCGCAATGGTTGGGAGCCAGATCCATGTCACCTCGCTGGCAAGCACATGGAAAGCATGCTCGCTAAAAAATGCGTTGATGCCGATCGGAGAGACGGCGACCGGTCGAAAAGTGAAAAAGTACCGGCTTGTATCGAACGGGGAGAAGAACGCCACCCCGAGTCCACCGTCGGTCAGTGCATCGAGCAGACCATGTGATGCGGTGCAGAGGAAAAGATAGAAAAACAGGCGCACCTGTGCTGCCGTCGATTTCTGTCGGTGCCAGATACTCGTGAGAAGGACACTTAGGAGGCTGGCGAAGAAAAGTGAATGGGTCATGCCACGATGACCCCACAGATCACCGTATTGAATCCCGAAGGAAAAGCCGATGACATCCAGATCCGGAACAATCGAACAGGCCATGCCGAGGAACAAGACCGGCCAGGTGAAGACGGGATGTCGGGGGGCCTTGCCGAGTGCGAGAGCAACGAACGCGTGGGAGAATGCCGAGGCCATGCAGCTGCCTTTTTCGAAACGAACGAACGTCAGACCCCGTGCTCAAAACCAATCTGCCGCCAAGCTTCATATACCACGACCGCGACAGCATTCGAGAGATTGAGGCTGCGGCTCTCTGGGCGCATCGGCACACGAATGCGCTGTTCCACTGGAAACGATTCAAGGAGTGTGGAGGGGAGCCCGCGTGTTTCCGGGCCGAATAAAAACACGTTGTCTTTGGTGTAGCCGATCTGGTCATAGCGCCTGGTTCCCCTTGTGGAGACAGCGAACAGGCGGCGATCCTTGAAGTACTCCGCACAATCGGCCCAGTCGTCGTAGGTGCTGATCGTGGCGAACTCATGATAGTCCAACCCGGCCCGCACGAGTTGTTTATCATCCATGGAAAAGCCAAGTGGTTTCACCAGGTGAAGCCGGACGCCGGTATTGGCGCAGAGGCGGATAATATTGCCGGTATTCGGAGGGATTTCAGGTTGGTAGAGGATGACGTCGAACATCTGAAGGGCAGTGTATCATGACACGCCGCGTGCGGCACGATGACCGTGTGGTGCGGCGGAACGCCATAGGCAAGGCTTAATTGCAGGTTGCGGAAAAACTCATTGTGACTTCTGTACTCGTTGCAGAGATCGAGGTTTCAGACAACGCTGACCAGCTTTTGTGCGCATCCTGCTAGGTTACTTGACGGGGAGGATTGTACCCGTGAGAATTGAGGTTCTGCCATCGCCAAGTGTCGGCGCACATGTCGGCGAGGCTTCGCTCAGCCCGCCAGCCGAGAAGGGCGGCTGCCTTACTGGGATCGGCGTAACAGGCTGCGACGTCGCCGGGTCGACGAGGCGCAACTTTGTACGTCACCCGTTTGCCGCTGGCTTGCTCGAAGGCTCGCACCATCTCCAGCACGCTGTAGCCGGTCCCGGTTCCTAGATTGACCGTGAGGCATTCCGCCTGGTGCTGTTGATCGTCCGAGTGCGTCCAAGGCTTTGAGATGTCCTTTCGCCAGATCCACGACATGGATGTAGTCGCGTACACCGGTGCCGTCCGGGGTTGTGTAATCATCCCCGAACACGTTCAGATGCGGGCGGAGGCCGACTGCCACCTGCGCCACGAAGGGCATGAGGTTGTTCGGCGTGCCCTGCGGATCTTCACCGATCAATCCGCTCGCATGCGCACCGACCGGGTTGAAGTAGCGGAGAATCCCGATGCGCCACGAGGTATCGCTTCGCTGTAGATCCCGCAGCATCTGTTCCACCGTCAGTTTCGTGTGTCCGTAGGGATTGGTGGCGGAGAGCGGATGATCTTCTGTCAGCGGCAGCCGCTGCGGATCGCCATAGACCGTGGCAGAGGAGCTGAACACCAACTGTGTCACGCCGCATTCACCCATCGCCTCCAGCAGGCACAACGAACCAACTACATTGTTATCATAGTAAGCGAGGGGCTTCTGTACTGATTCTCCGACCGCCTTAAGACCGGCGAAATGAATCACCGCGTGTGCGCTGCTTGCTCGCAGCGCTGTCACCAGCGCTGCCCGGTCGCGGATGTCCCCGCGGATGAGGCGGAGCCGTTTCCCCGTAATGCGGTGCACACGCTCAAGCGATTCGGGATGGCTGTTGCAGAAATTATCGAAGACGGTAACGTCGTGTCCAGCCTGAAGTAGCTCAACACAGGTGTGAGACCCTATATATCCGGCACCACCGGTGACCAGAATCACGCCTCATCTCCAGTAGGATTCTCTTTTAGGGGTTCGTCTAAAGCCAGAGTAGCGGGATCATGAGGGCAGGTCAAGAAAGGGAATGAAACTGCAAGCGTAATTCGTGTGAGGCCATCTCGCCGGAGCCCTGTCTGATATATTCTTCCTGCTTCTTGGTATAGTTGAGTCCACGCGCAGTGGAGTGCAAAACAGAAGCATGATTGCGCCATCTGATAAACAAGACTCTGTCGAGCGACCACGACTCTGTGCCGGCCCTGCGCTTGTGATGATCGTACTCACGCTGGCTTTGATGGCTAGTCCCTGTGCCGCTGCTGATGATGGGGCAAGGCTCCCGGCTGAACAAGCAGCCGAACAGGCCAAAGCCGCATGGGACCGTGGGGCGGTCACGACGGCGCTGGAGATTCTCGATCACAGTCTGGGCTCTCATCCAGAAGCGGTCACTCTCCACAAAGTACGTGGCGACATCCTTTCGACGTTTCGCAATCCTCAAGAGGCTGTTCAAGCCTATGACCGAGTGCTCGCCGTGCAGCCTGCTGCGCTGGATGTCCGCTGGGCGAAATGGGGGCTGCTGGTCCGGTGGGGGCAGGAAGAGGCAGCGATTGCAGAACTGCACAACATCGCGCGGAGTGATGCGAAGAATCCTCTCATCCACTGGCGACTGGCGCAAGAGCTGCGAAAGCTCGATCGATTGGAGGAATCGCTGGAATCGTACAAGCAGGCGGTCCAACTTATGCCGGATCTACTCAGCTGGCGACTGGCACTTGCTCGTGCGCGCTTTGACGTACTGGATTATCAAGGGGCGGATGCCGACCTCCACCATGTACTCCAGCATGTGGCGCCTGGGTCTCCGCTCGAGCTCCCGGCCAAAAACCAACTTGCGCAACTCTATGAGTCGATGGACCGGGGACGGCGATTCACGCCGGTATTGACGCCGACTGCCACCGCAACTCAACTCAAAGAATGGGCGGCTCTTCGATCGGAGGCCTGGAAACTCTTTGAAGCTGGTCGCTTTCAGGAGGCAGAACCGATCTATCGCAAGCTGCTGGCGCTCAATCCCAGCGATCCTATCGCGACGCATCAGTTGGGGCTGACGCTGATGCAGTTGGGGCAGTGCAAGGAAGCGCTTGCTGTGTTTGGGAACTTGTCGAATCTGAATCCCAGCGAGGAGGACTTCGCGGATACGACCTATCGGATGGGGCAGTGCTATGTGGAGTTAGAGCGGTGGGAAGAAGCCTTCTTTCACTTCCAGATGCTGTATGACACGGCTGTCGAATTTGACCAAGCCAATAAGGATGTCCCTTTCCCAGCCGGTACGCGTGTCCTGGCCAAAGAGAAGATTACTCGCTGGCTTGAAAAGGTACGGCCCCATGTTCCTGAGCTGGTGAAGCTGAAAGAGGAAGAGGCGAAAAGGGAGAAGGAATTAGGGAGTCAGACTACCGCACCGTCGGAAGAGGCTCTGTACGCGAAGGCTGTTGAAAGGATGAAGCCGCAGAAGGCGCTCGATACTGGAGCGGCGATCGCGGGTCGGGATGCGGATTTCAGCTGGTTTCGGTTTGTGATTCCGGCAACGAAGGTGGTGCGAGATGACTTTCCGACTGGCGCCCACGAGTTCATCCCGCTGTATCCAGGCGATACGTTTCCCACCACACAACCAGAAATCTACTTGGTCTTTAAGTTGGTGTCCGATTCGTTTGATGCCGTGCCGCTGACCGCACGATGTGGACTGGAAACGCCCGACATGACTGAAGACCCACAGACGACGGTACAAGATCACATCATGACGACGACGAACGATCGCTCAGGCTACTTTCTCCTCACTCCTCAGAAAACCAGATGGACACCTGGGTATTACCGCTGCGGCCTCTTTGCCGGAGAACAGACCTCCGCCTACTCCTACGTCGACGAAGTCCGATTTCGGATCATCGAACCCAAACGGCCTTGATGACTCGTTCGGCCCCGCCTCGTGAGAAGACACGTGGATCTCTGCAATCAGATGCATATCAACCACCCTGCCGGATTCTTACGAGCCTCCATTGAGCAGTCAATTTTCTCTTCAACTGCCAAGTTGAGCACGTGGACGTTCCATCCTAAGAGGCCAAACGTATCTAGAGCACTAGGTGCAATTGGACTCTCTGTCTGTAAGTATGTAGACTGAAGAAATGGTACCTCTCAAAACCTCCTCAACAGATAATTGGTGGCTAAGGGGTGTCATTGCGCGATCCGTCGGAATCATCGCCATTGCGCTCGGGTTCGTCATCGGCATGTACGGACTCGATCATCCTGACTCACATTGGCTGCAGACCGCACTGGGGTTACTCGTGACCGGGATGGTGGCCCAAGGCTATGCGCTCTACTGCTCGATCAAACGGATGCAGCAACTGAACTCCTGATCAGGCTTCCCTCGGCTCGCGTGACCAGCCCCGATACCACCAGCATCAGCCGTCACTGACCAGTTCGTGATTGATGTTGATATAAAAGATGCTCGGAACATTGAATCGTTTCAGTCTCAGAGCACAATTGTAGGCGCTATCCTAGAAGAGAATCCTCTGTCTCTCAGTGTTGAAGGTCTATGTAGCCTTTGAGGATATCAGATGGCGTTCATCTTCAACCAATCACGAAATCACGATTGAAGATCATCAATTTTCAGACGTTTGTCCTGATGGTGCGTAGTACTCCGCATAGATATTGCTTCGCACCTTAAATCCATAATGATGTGCCCATGCCCTAACTTCTTTTGTGTCGTCATAGGTCATTATCACTTCACCTTTGGTATCGCGCAATAACCTAAACAGGTCTTCGTGATCTATGTCCCAATGCCGATAGAGACGACGTGCGGCCTGAGTATACGGAGGATCAACAAAGAATACCGTATCGGTTCGACTCAGATATTCATTGATAATGTCGAAGCCATCTTTCCGGCGAAAATCTAACTGACTTTTCATGCCCGAGATAACCTTAATTCGCATCGAAAGAGTCTCAGGATACCAGCGAGACCTCAGACCTCTACCATTTTCACCACGGCGAATTAGACCGGCACCATCCGACAAGACACCACCACGAGCTGTCCGATTCCTAAGTATGCATTGAAAAGCACGTTCATGGGTACTTTGGGGGATCGCGCTCAAAACTCGTTCAACATTTTTTCTAGTAACCCGGAATGCTCAATTTTGTTGGCTAGCCATGTTGCATGCCCGTTCAATACTGAATATCTCGAGTGAATCACAGCCGAGCAGAATTGAAGTACTCGTCGTCAAGACAAATATCTTGTAGAGACAGAAGAGACGCTGACCTTCGAGACGTTTGGGCGGTATGCGTAGAAACTTATCCGTAAGTTCACCGCTCGTTGGGTCTATCAAGACGGTCAGGGGACCGATAGGGAAGAAATGCCTAATTTCAAAGAACGGAAGTGTATTGCTATCCGGAGCATGCCGATAAGTGCACTCGTACAGTTGATTGCAAGACATAGCAGAATCATTGGAAGAGATGATGCCTTTTTAATGCGAATAATACCTCCTCTGTTTTTCGATAAGTGCATTCGTGAATCGTATCAATATTTGCTCAGTGGGCACATCTTTGGCGTACGCGATCCAAACTCAAGTTGCGGAACGCGTTCGGGACCGGTACCAGGACCAGGTGCGACTGCTTCAAACCAGATACGGCAGAGTTCCCACCCTGGCATAAAACTCTGGGCCTTCGTTTCCATGGCGATGCAGATCGAATCCGTGTTTGCGGAGTAATAGGCAAAATAGATACACCCATTCCCAGAGAGCTAACTGTTCTTCCTTCTTTGATTCAGCAAGAAGAATTCCCCGTGGTTTTACCTTGAAGGGGTAGCACCCTTGAAGAACTTCTTCCCGATACATGATTTCTTCTACAATGGCCTGCACCAAATGCTCTTGCGTCGTCTCAAGAATTGATTCATCAAGAACTTCTTTGGTCTCGGGATCAGACCTTAACGTGGTAACACTTTCGCTACCATATAGCTCGTGCAGCCCAATTAAATCAGCCTCACTCACACGCCTTCTATCAGAGGAGAGAGCAATGAGCTCAAGCCAATCGGCAAAAGCGCTACGAGTGGAATTCTTTGGGACTGGCTCAACAACCCGCACAGGAAAAATTATTCCCCCTCGGCCTCTGTCTTGACCTTAGCCTTCATTACAAGGACAAGACTCTTCACGGTCTTTTGCATCCCATCTACTACTTGGAGAAGAGTGCCATCACCTTCGTAGTGACCTGACAACTTATTGGCATCTTCACATTGGCGGCTTGCCTTAAGTAAGGCATCCTCAAAGCGTTTGCTAGCAGGCTCGACTCTTTCGAATGCAGAATCCAGATTGCGTTCAGCAACTAGGAGTTTTTTTGCCTCTGGATGTAAGAGTACCTGATTCAGCTTGTTTAGATCTGGATTTTGGGATCTTATTAGCGCAGGCTCTTTGTGCTTCTCCTGCCCGTATAGCCATGACATGACAGAAGGAAGTCCTTTGTTTTCGTAGCAGGGATCGGATTCTTTTTAGGGGGTGACAAAAGGTCCTCATCTCCTAACCCAAGAAAATCTCGATAACCATTTCGAGTGAGGGCCGTGTAGAGGTGAGAGAACGCTAGTCGTTTCTTAGATATGTCCTCGATATCGAACCCGGATGCCTTTGCTTGCTCTAATGCAAGCCATCCATTTACCAATCGCCTAACGGTGTTATGATTGTCACCAAGAGTCTTACTAATTGTCGCGATATCTGCCCCTTCTTCAAACCATCGGGCTGCATACTTTGCCTTAGCGAGCGCATCCCATTTCATAGGACCATTGATATGTTTGAATCCGATGTAAGCTCGTGCATCCTTCCTTGTATCAACACAGCGAACTTTTATTTCTACTGGAAGCGATTTAGCCGTAGGCTCGATGGATAGGTGAATCCCAAGCTTGCTCCTGAGATCTGTGTTTGCCAGTATGCGCAGCGCAGCCAGACGACGGTTTCCCTCTAATACTGTGTATGAGGTCCCCTCTTTCATGACTATTAGCGGCTCATAATTGAGGTATCCACTTGAGAGAATCGATTGAATTATTTCCTCCACGTCCATCTCATCATAAAGATATCGAATAAGGTCTTCGTCCTTCTGAAAAGTTTGATCTGTAAATCGAGGGTTCTCAGGATCAAATCGCAGATCCTTCAATGGCACATTGATATCTTGCATGCTGGACTTCCCTACCATGAGCTTAAAAACCTCCCTACGATCGAAGGCTGCTTGGCATGTGCCGCAAGACCAACAGGAGAAGCGGAACTCTAGCTGTAGGACCTAAAAACCGCTAACAATATGGTGATAGGCTACTGTCTGAGGCTAACTGTGTCAACTTTCTTGGAGTAGCACTACAAGGCAACATATGTGCGATAGAGTTCTGGTATAGGCATGGATTCATATAGCCCCTCAAATGCGCGAGAAAGGCCTGGCGGGCGATGGCTCGGATGCTCAAGGTTTCTTTGCCACCACCTTGCCGTCTTCCCACACGTAGATCGGCGTCCCATACATCTTGGCGGTTTTCCGAGCCGCCTTGGCAGCCCGACGGAGTGCGCGTCCGACGCTCTGTACAAATCGCGTGTTTTCCGTCTGCCGCTTTTTCTTCATGGACTCTCTCCAGCAGCCGTGGAGCAGCCCCTGAATTATCATAGATCGCCCATGCGTCGGCAAGCGGGCGATACAAGGCATGAAAGTTTTTCGAACTGCGACCGAAGCGGCGGATGACGTCAGATTTTGGAACATCATGGCCACCTTGACGGACGCGACTCGCGATTCGTTGGAGTGCCAGCTGGACCGACGGCAAAGACAAGAACACGATTTCGATCCGGTATCCGGCTGACTTCCACTTGCTAGGAGTCGAAGATAGGTGCGGCCGCTTAACGTGCTTTCAAACGCAAAATTCTTCCGAGCGCTGGCTAAACGAGTGAGTTCCTGGAGGACAAGCCGCCCTGCTTGCCGCGCGGCCAGTTCAGGCCGGAGAGGCGAAAGCCCACCGGCAATGAGGTCGGCATTCACGAAATGGATGACCCCAACCTCACGAAGCAGAAATTCTCTCGCGAACGTGGTCTTTCCCGAGCCGTTCGGCCCGGCGATAAGAATGCAACGAGGATGTCGAGCCGGTCGGTCGTCCACGGTCACGATCAGCCAGCGACTGGCTGCTGATAATCCACTTCGATGGTGAAGCCGAGGTCTTTGATCATGCCCCAGACTTCAGGAGCCGGTGCGCCTGGAGTCGTGAGGTACCCGTTCACAAAGACGGAGTCGGCCGGGTAGAGGGCAAGGGGTTGTAAGCTGCGCAGATTATGTTCCCGTCCTCCGGCGATGCGAATTTCGGTACGAGGGTGGAGGAACCGGAAGAGGCACAGTACTTTTAAACAGCGTTGTGGGGTGAGGTTGTCGGCCTGTTCCAACGGGGTGCCGGAGACTGGGGTGAGCATGTTCAAGGGAATTGAGTCCGGCTTGACGTCACGCAGCGCCATCGCCAGCTCGATCAGGTCTTCGTCTGTCTCGCCCATACCGACGATACCGCCGGAGCAAATTTCCAGTCCCGCCGCGCGCGCGTTCTTGATCGTCGCTAGCCGGTCTTGGAAGGTGTGGGTCGTGCAGATCGATGCGTGGAAGGCTTCGCTGGTGTTCAAATTGTGATTCACGCGATCGACACCGGCGGCTTTCAGGCGCTTGGCTTGGGATTCACTCATCAGGCCGAGTGAGCAGCAGATTTGAATCGGAACTTCCTGTTTAATTGAGCGAACCGCTCCGGCAATTTCGTCGATTTCCCGATCCAACGGGCTGCGCCCGCTGATGACGATGCAATAGCGCTGGGCTTTGGAGGCGGCTGCTTGTCGCGCGCCTTCCATCATCCGTTTCTGTGGCAGGAGATTGTACCGCTCGATCGGCGCCGTTGAAATGGACGACTGCGAACAGTAGTGGCAGTCTTCTTGGCAGGCTCCGCTCTTGGCATTCTGCAAGCATTTGCAGCCGGACGGTACGGCCGAAGTATGTGGATCGGACTTGAAAGGCTGCGTGCAACAGCGCAAGCAATTCATCATCCGGCGCAGTTAAGACGGAACGGCACTCGTCTCTCGTCAGGGGTTCGTCATTGAGAGCTTTGTCTGCCAAGGTCAAATAGTTCATGGGATCCTCAAAAGTGGCGATGTGATGATGCTCTGTCGTGCTGCCGATATCTTGAAGCGAAGAGAGAGGTTGCACAATGCGACCAGGTCACATGATCAGCAGACGCTGGCGGGAAACCTACACGGTTTCAAACGGAGAAGCAATGCCTTGGTAGGGAACGGAGGGGACTGATGAGGGCTCTCCAGCCGAGCTGGCAGCGGTTTGGCCGGCTTCGAGCCAGGGGAGGGCGGTGAGGGTATTCCACTTGGCGCAGCGGCGGCAGCGGCCCGACCATTCGACGGATTCCTGCTGGCACTGGGTGCAGATATAGGGGACGACCACGCGCTTCTTGAAGCTGAGGGCCTTCTTCAATTCCACAATGGCCTCTTCGAAATGCTGCTTCCGCAAGTACAGGTTGGCCATGATCTTGTGATAGTCCAAGAGATGATCCTGTGGTCCTTCGATTGTTGAAAGCTGATCGAACGCCTCATCCACCATTTCCAGCCGATAGTAGAGCTTGCCCAGGTAGAACTGGAGCACCGGATTCTGCGGGTCTTGCTGCAAGGCCTCCTGATAGACCCGAATGATTTCGCTGGGCTCGCCTTGATCCAGAAACAGCTCTTCCAGTCGGTGGAGGATGATCACGCTGCGGGTCCGCGAGTAGACTTTTTTCAAGATTTCGACGGCATCCTTCGTTTTGCCTTCATGGATCAGAATTTCGCCGATTCCGATATAGGCAGGCAGGAAGCTGCGATCTTTCTTAATCGCTCCTCTGAAATAGCGCCGGGCTTTATCGGGATGCCCACGTTCAAGCAGTTGCCGTCCGACTTCATACATGCATCCGACGAGCAGGGCGGCTTCGGCTTGTTGCTCAGGGGCGGGAAGATTGGCTTTGAGTAAACGATGTTGGATCTCAAGCGCTTCGCTCCACCGCTCCATACGGATATTGAGATTCCGTTTCCGGATGAGCGCAGTCAGGTTGTCGGGTTCGATCTTGAGGATTTGCTGAAGTGCCTGAAGCGCCTCCTCGTAACGTTTGGCGTCCTCCAGATCCTTGCCCAATTCCAACAACACCTCGATGTTTCGATCGTCCACTCGTTGCGCATGTTGATGGAGTCGGATCGCTTCAGGGAAGTTCCGCTCTGATCGATAGATATTCCCCAGCCACAGGAGCGAATCGACTCGATTGGGGTCGATCGCCAGGGCCTTCTCCAAGAGCGTGATTGCATCCAAGGTGCGTTTTGACATGAACGCATGGGTGCCGTCTCGGTGGAGGGTGTCGACCTTCTCTTTTCGACGCACCAGGCGGTTGCTTCGCCAATTCAGGATTAAGTGCGCCGTTTGCTGGAGCCCCACGACGAAGGTCGCAAGCACTGCTCCACATGCCATGGAGATCAAGACAAGCGTGACAGGGCTGAGCTCGAACTCCGCGCCAGGAGCGGTATGGATGAGGATCGTCCCTGGATTCAGTTCGCGGAAATAGCTGTAGATGAATACGCCGGCGCTGATGAGGAAAATAGTAATCAGCAGCTTGAACATGGCCTAGACCATCTTCTGTGAAGTCGCCTTCTGGGTCATCCGCCTCTTTGCTGCGGCTATCGGAGCCGACGCTTCGCCCGGAACGGGAATCTGCTGTGCATCGCTCCACAGACGCTCAAGGGCATAATGTGAGCGCGTGTCTTGTCTGAACACATGGGCGACGACATCGCCAAAATCGATCAGAACCCACTGGCCCGATGTGGTACCCTCAAGACTCAGTGGCCGTTCACCCACGCGTGCGAGGACATCAGCGACGGAATCAGCGATCGCGCGTGTTTGCCGGTCGGATTCAGCCGACCCAATGACCAAATAATCAGCGAGTGACGTCAGCGGGGCGACATGGAGGACTTGGACATCAAGGGCCTTCTTGTCGAGCATGGCCCTGGCTACGGCGAGGGCGGTGGCCTTAGATGCGCGTGTGATCGCTCTCCTCCTGATAAAGACTATGACGAAGTATATAAGATTGTACCAGGGGGGGCAACATATTTACCACGGAGAGTTCGTTCCGAACTCTCCGTCTAATCTCTGAGGCCGATGTGGGACAGGGTGGAAAGGCGAGGCAGGTGACTCCTGGATCAGAGGGGCTGGCGATGTCTAGTCTGTTGAGGGCACCGGTGTCTAGCCCTGTCAGCCCATCAGGATCGAGTGTGGGGAGCAGTGACATTCCAGCCAATGCCCGAAAAGATTGCCCAGGTCTGGGAACGACCACGAAATGGCAGATCCGTAAGAGCTCTTCTGGTTCTCTCCATGTCGGGAAGTCTAGAAACGCGTCGAGTCCAATAATGAAGAACAGCTCCGTGGATGGGCCATAGTGATCTTGTAATGCCCGAATAGTATCGATGGAGTAGGACTTTCCTTTTCGCTGCATCTCGATGTCCGATACTGTGAACAGCGGGTTGTCAGCAATCGCAAGCCGGACCATTTCAAGCCGAACATTCGCCGGAGCCAGTGAGCCGTCCCGCTTATGGGGCGGATCGCCGGTCGGAATGAAGAGGACCTGGGAGAGCTGCATGCGCTCATGGACGTGCTGAGCAATGGTCAGGTGACCATTATGAATAGGGTTGAAGCTTCCACCGAGCAGGCCCACTTTGAGGGGCGAGTGTTCGGTGCTCGCCTCGCTGCGCGGGCGAAGCGGGCTGAGTGCTGGGTGCCGAAGATCGGGGCTCGAAGAATTCATGACTCAGCACTAGAGGATGACTAGGTTGTCTCGGTGAATCACTTCCTCATACTCTTGGGGGCCAAACTGTGCATGAATGTCCGCAGTCTTGAGACCTTTCATCTGACACAATAAGTCGGACGACACGTTTACCAGGCCTTTTGCGAATTCTTTTCCGTCCGTATCGAGGCAGCTGACCGGATCGCCGGCTTCAAATGATCCCGTCACCTGGAGGATGCCGGATGCCAGCAGGCTTTTCCCTCGCTTGGTCAAGGCATCCACCGCCCCCTGGTCGAGATGGATCTGGCCGCGGGGGCGAAGCGTAAAGGCGATCCAATGTTTACGACTAGTCAGTCGACGCTCCCTGGCGAGAAAGAGACTGCCACCGGGTTCGCCGCCGAGGACCGTTGGAAGGAGTCCGGCCCGTTCGCCATTGAGCACTAATGTCGGAATTCCGTACTCGCCGACTTTCTTGGCGGCTCGAAGCTTCGTCGCCATTCCACCGGTCCCTTCAAAGGTGCTGGACACCCCTGCCAGGCGCTCGATATCTTCGGTAATCTCCGCAATCAGCGGAATCAAGGTCGCCGACGGGTTCTTGCGTGGATCTTCCGTATACAGTCCGTCAACGTCAGAGAGAATCACCAGCAAGTCCGCATCGGCCAGGTGAGCCACTTCGCTCGCGAGGGTGTCGTTATCACCGACCCTGATTTCATCGACTGCGACGGTGTCGTTTTCATTGATGATGGGCACGATGCCGAAACCGATGAGTGCCGCGAGTGTATGGCGAGCGTTCAGAAATCGGCGGCGATCAGCGAGATCCTGGTGGGTGAGCAGAATCTGCGCCACGTGAATATTGAGACGTTCAAACGCTTTTTCATAAGCCCACATGAGCCGGCTCTGCCCCACGGCTGCGGCCGCTTGCTTGATCGGGAGGCTCTTGGGATACTCCTTCAGTTCCAACTTTCGGATACCGGAGATGATGGCACCGGAAGAGACCACCAGGATTTCCCGACCTGCTGTTCGGAGTATCGCAATGTCATCAGCCAATCGCTCAATGTGTTGGGGGCGCAGACCTTCCGCACGCGACGCGATCAGGCTGCTGCCGATCTTGATGACGATCCGCCGCGCTTGTCCTAGGAGCTTGTCTCGCATGGCGTCTTTCGTACACGCACGATCTGTTTCCCGAGGTAGGTGATCAAGTCAGCAAGCCCTTGATTCGTGGCGGCGGAAATCGGCAAGCACGGATAGTCGTTGAGGCGACAATAGGTCTGCAGCTGAGCCAGCCGTTCGCTTGTGCCGATCACATCGATCTTGGTTGGCACGACGGCGAAAGGGCGTGTGGTGAGCCCTCCGTCATAGGCGGCAAGTTCCCGCCGCAAAGTCTCAAAGCTGGCCAGGGGATCATCAGGGGCCCATTCTGAGACATCGATCAAGTGGAGCAAGAACGCGGTTCGTTCGATGTGGCGGAGAAACTGTACGCCCAGGCCTTTCCCCTCGTGAGCGCCTTCAATCAGGCCGGGAATATCGGCCACGACAAAACTTCCTTCGGATCCCAACCGGACAATGCCGAGATTGGGGATCAACGTCGTGAAGGGATAGTCCGCAATCTTGGGCCGGGCCGCTGAGATGGCTGCAATGAGCGTCGATTTGCCAGCGTTTGGAAAACCAACCAGTCCGACGTCGGCGAGCAGTTTCAGCTCAAGCTGCAAGGTTCGTTCTTCGCCAGGAGTTCCGGGAGTACACTTCGTCGGCACTCGATTGACGGAGGTCGCGAAGTTGCTGTTGCCTTTCCCGCCTCGCCCTCCGTGGGCGATGACAGCCGTTTGGCCATCTTCGATGAAATCCACGAGTGTTTCTTTCGTCTGGTCATCGGAGACAATGGTGCCAACTGGAACCGTGATGGTGAGATCTTCTCCGGAACGACCCGTGCAATTGGATCCTCCACCGTGTCGTCCGTTTTCAGCCTCATAGTGGTTGAGGTAGCGGAGGTCGAGCAGGGTCGTCAAGCGATGAGAGGCAGTCATGACGATGTCGCCACCGGTGCCTCCATCTCCGCCGTCTGGGCCTCCACGCGGAACAAACATCTCCCTGCGGAAACTGCAGATGCCGTTTCCGCCACGACCGGCTCGTACCGCGATGTGTGCTTCATCGACAAACATCATCTGTCAACGTTCCGTAGCCTGCTCGGTCACGACGAGTAGGAAAGTATACCCGACCCTGAGCAGAGAGGGAGAGAGAATTTAGCCAGCGTGATCGTAACGGAAGAGGCAGGAAAGCGAATCAGGACTTGGCCGGAACAGGATATACACTGACTTTTCGTCTGCCGCGTCCACCTTCGAACTTGACCACACCGCTCATGGTAGCGAATAGGGTATGGTCTCTTCCAAGGTCCACATTGAATCCAGGGAAAAATTTGGTGCCGCGCTGGCGGACGATAATGCTGCCAGCTGTTACGGTCTCACCACCATAGGCCTTGACCCCCAAATATTGAGGATTGCTGTCACGACCGTTACGTGAAGATCCGCCACCTTTGTTTGTTGCCATGGGTAAGTCCTTCTTGTGTCTTTAGGCCGTTGCAATATTCGTAATCAACAGCTTGGTGAATCCTTGTCGGTGTCCACGGGTGCGGCGATAGCCCTTGCGGCGCTTTTTCTTAAAAACGGTAATTGATCGGGTTCGTCCTTGCCGCACGATTTCAGCCGTGACCTTGGCCCCGTTAATGAGAGGCTGTCCAAGCAGAATACCAGCGTCACCATGCACGAGACGGACCTGGCCGAGTTCTATCTCAGCCCCGACGTCTCCTGGCAGCCGTTCGACCTGAATCGTTGCCCCAGCCTCGACTCGATATTGCTTTCCACCTGTTTCAACAATCGCGTACATATTATTCCTTCTCCGAGCGTGAAGAACGGTTCATTTAACATGGGGATGGGAGAGGTGTCAAGACATACCAGGAGCGACGAGCGAGTCGTTGAGTAGACATGGGCCCCTCTTTAGAGGGCTAGGAGAGCGATCGTGCTGACACGTATGCTGAGCGCCACCATTGCGAGGGCATGTTTCCGGTATTTCCACGATACAAAATCGGGAGATGGCAACAAGATCATGTCTCACATCAACAAGTTTGTGATCCGTACCTATCATCGGATTCCCGTTCGCTGTGTTGTGTACTATCTGGGCGGAGATTTCCTCGGGAAAGGAACGGTGATAAACCTCTGTCGTAACGGGTTTCGCGTCCTGGGCGATCATCAAGTAGCCCCTGGGATGGAACTGGTCGTCCGGCTCACCCTTCCCGATAAAGATGAGCCGGTCGAAATTCAGCGCGTCGTTGTTCGATGGGTGCGCGGCCTGTTGTTCGGTGGCAAGGTCGTGACCATGAGTCCTGAGGGAGAAGAGCGAGTCGGAACGTTTCTGAGTGCCCGCCTGCGTGCCTATTGCGCCTCCACGTAAGTGTTTCCAGCATCAGATGAGTCGGTTTCGGAGTCAATCGCCGGCCTGTTTGCTTGACCCACGTGTGACCTCACGCTATAGTCCGTCACGCCCGCCCTCGCCGGCGGAATTTAGCGCTAGTGCTCGCTGGAGATCGTCTTCAATGTTGGAACCGGTTGAAAAGATCTGGATGGATGGGAAATTTGTCGGGTGGGAGGAGGCCAATGTCCATATTCTCACCCATTCGCTGCACTATGGCCTTGCTGCGTTTGAAGGTATTCGGTGCTACAAGGGAAAATCAGGATCCGCCATCTTCCGGCTTCAGGAGCATGTCGATCGACTATTTGATTCGGCCCATATCGGCATGATGGCCATGCCGTATGACAAAAAGCAGATCACCGACGCCATTATTGAAACCGTTCGTGTCAATCGTCTCGATGCCTGTTACATCCGTCCATTGGTCTACATTGGGTATGGGGCGATGGGCATCCATCCAGGGGAGAATCCGATTCGGGTGGGCATTGCTGCCTGGAGGTGGGGCGCCTATTTGGGGGATGATGCATTGGCCAATGGGATGCGTGCCTGCATCTCGTCCTTTACGAGGCACCATGTGAATGTGTCTATGACCAAGGGGAAAATATCCGGGTACTATGTAAACTCTATTATGGCCAAACGGCAGGCGAAGGCCGATGGATATGACGAGGCGATTCTTCTCGATCCTGAAGGTTATGTTGCCGAGGGAACAGGGGAGAATGTGTTCATCTTTCGACGGGGCGTGCTCAAGACGACGCCGTTGACGTCAGTGCTTGAAGGGATTACGCGAAACTCCGTGATCCAATTGGCTCAAGAACGGAACATCGCCGTGGTGGAGGAACGATTTACGCGCGATGAAATGTATATTGCTGACGAAGTATTTGTGACGGGAACCGCTGCAGAGTTGACCCCGGTTCGAGAAATCGACAACCGGCGCATTGGAACTGGTACCCCTGGACCGATGACACGTGCCCTCCAAGACACCTTCTTTTCAATCGTGCGCGGGGAAGACCTCGCGCACGAGTCCTGGCTGACTCGTATCTGACACCTCGCAGGCCGAAAGGCATCAACCGTCAATCGAGTCGAATTGAACCGGGGCTCTCTCGATTGCCGAATGACGACCTGACGAAGAATAGGTCAGTGGCCCGCCGCTGGAGTTTCCCCAGAAGGATGCGAATCCCCTGAAGGTTGAGCGGGTGAAGCAGCCGGGGGAGCGGTGGGTTCGCTCTTGGGTTGCATGTCGATGACGGTCGAAGAGAAGTTTCGTTGCTTGGCTAAAATCGCCAAGCTGAGCGATGTCACCATGAACACAGCCGCCACAACGACCGTCAGCTTGCTCAAAAAGTTTGCCGGGCCACGGCTGCCGAACACCGTCTGACTGGATCCGCCGAACGAGGCACCGATTTCCGCCCCCTTTCCCGATTGGAGAAGAATCGCCCCAATCATCAGGAAGCAGATAAAAACATGGACAATAACAAGCAACGTATACAGCATGAGATCTCAGACTCCGATTGATCGCGCAACAGACGCGACTGTTGCAATTGTAGCAAAGGACTCGACTTGGAGACAAGCGCCACCGATGAGTGCGCCGTCGATCTGATCCGAGGCCAGTAACGATTCTATATTTTGTGGCGTGACGCTTCCTCCATAGAGAATTCTCGTGCAGTCGGCGACCGCAGGAGAGGCTACGGTGGCAAGGACTTGCCGAATCGTCCGGTGGGCGGCAATGGCTTGCTCAACCGTCGCCGACTTTCCCGTACCGATGGCCCAGACCGGTTCATACGCGATGGTGATGGTGGCCAACGCCTCCGTGGCAAGGCCGGACAGACCGTCGTGCACTTGCTGTGTCAGTACGTGGTCGGTCGTGCCGTTGTCTCGTTGTGCAAGTGTTTCACCGATGCAGAGAATGGGGCGCAACCCGTGCTTGAGCGCCGCTCGAATTTTCTTCTGGATCAGGTCTCCCTGTTCGCCAAAGAGTGTTCGCCGCTCTGAATGCCCAACAATGACATAGCGACAACCGAGGTCCTTCAGCATCGGTGCGGAGACTTCTCCCGTGTAGGCACCGTGATCCTCCCAGAACAGATCCTGCGCTCCAAGTTGAATCGGAGACGAGGCACCCAGCGCCAGGCGGACTGATTCCAGCGCAGTAAACGGAGGGGCCACGACGAGCTCAAGGTTTGCAGGCTGAGCAGGAACACGAGCGAGCAGGTCGCGCATGAAGACGGTTGCTTCAGACGCGGTCTTGTTCATCTTCCAGTTGCCGACGATCAGGATAGTACGCACAGTGATTCTCGGATCTCTGTTACTTTACTGAGGATTATTGATTAGCTCGGACGATCAGGCAGCGCCGCGAGACCTGGAAGGATTTTGCCTTCTAGCAATTCCAGCGCCGCGCCACCTCCGGTCGAGATGAACGACATGTTTTCGGATTCGCCGGACCGATGAACCGCCAGAGCCGTCTCGCCGCCGCCGACGATCGTGAGCGCATAGGCATCAGCGATGGCGTGAGCCATCGCCATCGTGCCTCGGGCGTAGGCGTCGATTTCAAACACACCCATGGGTCCGTTCCACAGAATGGTTTTTGCATTTTGGACCGCTTCATTGAACAGTTTTACGGAAGCTGGGCCAATGTCGAGGGCATACCATCCTTTGGGAATTTCCTGCACGGGGACGATTTTTGTTTCAGCGCCCACCTCTCGGCTGGCGGCGACCACACAGTCGACGGGTAGATAAAATTTGACCCCGCGTGAGAGGGCATGTTCTTCGATCCCTCGGGCAACATCCAACATGTCCATTTCGCAGAGGGAATTGCCGATCTCCATGCCTTTGGCCTTCAAGAATGTAAACGCCATGCCGCCGCCGATGATGACCTTATCGACCTTCTTCCCGAGATTCTCAATGACGCCGATTTTCCCGGACACCTTGGCGCCTCCCAGAATCGCGGCAAACGGGCGCACGGGATTGGCGATGGCGCCTTCGAGATATTCAATTTCCTTCTTGAGTAGCGCACCTGCTGCCGCATCTTTAATGTACTTTGTGATCCCAACCGTCGATGCGTGGGCCCGGTGTGCTGCTCCGAATGCGTCATTGATGAAGACATCGCCCAGCGAGGCCAGGGCTTTGGCGAAGGTGTCGTCGTTTTTTTCCTCCCCGGCATGAAAACGAAGATTTTCCAGCAAGAGGACATCTCCGTCTTTCATCTTGGCGACCAGCTTCTCGACGGCCGGGCCGATACAGTCTGGAGCGAAGACCACCTCTTTCCCGAGTAGTCGTCCTAGCCGTTTTGCGACAGGGGCGAGGCTGTATTTTGGCTCAAAGGCAGCCTTCGGTCGACCGAGGTGAGAGCAAAGAATGACTTTGGCGCCTTCATCGACGACGCGATTGATGGTCGGCAGGGTCGAGCGAATGCGGGTGTCGTCAGTAATTTGGAGCGATTCATCGAGCGGCACGTTGAAATCGGCTCGGATGATGACGCGCTTGCCACGAAGTTGCACATCGTCGATCGTCTTCTTGTGCAAGTTCATGAGGCGTTCCTCCCGTAGGTGCTGTGAACTAATAAATTGGTTAAAGAGACGGATTGGTGTGAAGCCCGCCCCATCATCTCTGGTGCTGCATTCAGTGAGTACTAGATTTTCCGGCCAGGACCTTGACCAGGTCGCGGACTCGGCATGAATACCCCCATTCATTGTCGTACCACGCCGTCACCTTGACCAGACGCTTGTCCACGACGTTGGTCAACGGGGCATCAAGGGTGGCCGAGTGAGGGTCCCCTTTTTGGTCGATCGAGACGAGGGGCTCTTCGGAGTACTTGAGAATGCCTTTGAGTGGACCGTCCGCGGCCTTCTTGAAGGCTGCATTGACGGATGCGATATCGCAATCCCTCTCAGTTTCGACGGTCAGATCGACCAGCGAGACATTCGGGGTCGGGACACGAATGGCAAGCCCGTCCAATTTACCCTTGAGTTCGGGGATGACCAGATGCAAGGCCTTGGCCGCTCCGGTGCTGGTAGGTATCATCGACATGCCGGCTGCCCGGGCGCGTCGAAGGTCTTTATGGGGCAGATCCAACAATTGTTGATCGTTGGTGTACGAATGAATGGTGGTCATGATGCCATGCTTGATGCCGAATGTTTCCAACAGAACCTTGGCCATGGGCGCCAGGCAGTTGGTCGTGCAGGAGGCATTAGACACGATGTGATGCGATTTCGGATCGAGCTTGTCTTCGTTCACCCCGAGTACGATGGTCACATCAGGATCTTTCGACGGGGCCGAGATAATCACGTGCTGTGGCCCCGGCGGATAAATGTTTGCCTGCCGCGTCTCGGTCGGTAAATCGGCCCGTCGATTCGATGACCACGTCCACGTTCAGCGCTTTCCAGGGCAGCTCTTTCGGGTCTTTCATCGCGAGCACTTTGATGGGGGTCCCATCAACGAAAATTTGGTCTTCCTTGGCTTCAACAGTGGCCGGAAGGGTCCCGTGTACGGAGTCATACTTGAGCAGGTATGCGAGAGTCTTGGCGTCTGTGAGATCGTTAATGGCGACGATCTGCAGATCTTTGTCGCCCATCGAGGCGCGAAACACGTTGCGTCCGATGCGTCCGAATCCATTGATTCCAACTCGAATGGCCATAGCGTAATCCTCTACATTGAGTAAGTGAGTTCAGTATAACCAGGTGTTTCGTCGAGACAAATGATAGTATCGATGCCTTCTCCTTGTTGTCAAGGTTTGAGACGAGGGTTTAGTGGAAAGGGGAGAACGATTCCGTGGGTTCCGAGCCTCGCCTAATCTTGCCTGTCGATCGAGAGCTTGGCTAGAGTTTGACGGTTAGTCTGGTGTACGGCCCATTCGACATGAATACATCATTATCAGATCGCGCGATGCAGGTGTTGGAGTGGTCTCGCGTCCTTGAATTCCTTGCACAGCATGCACAATCAGCGATGGGGGGTGTTCAATGCCGGTCGCTTGTCCTATCGAGCGATCTCGCAGATGCCTGCCTGCGCCAACAAGAGACGACCGAGATGGTGAGCTTGCTGGAGGGGAGTGATCCGATGCCGGCGCTCACCTTCCCCGATATTCGTGAGCAACTGATCCGATCCGGAAAGGGAGGAGCGCTTGAGGCCGTCGAGTTGCGAGACTGTGCGGTGGTGCTGGCCCTGATGGCAGAAGTAGAGCGGTACGCTGAGGCTCATCAAGGCAAGCTCCAGGCTCTGGCGCAGGTCTTGGAGCCGCTGCATGTCACGAAAAACATTGAAGGGCGTCCTGAGGGCCATTGAGGGCGCAATCCAGTCGGACGGTTCCATGAAAGATACGGCTACGCCGGAGCTACGGCGTCTGACTCATCAGGCTCAGGGGTTGAAGCAAGAGATGCGACAGCAGCTTGAGCAGCTTCTCCACTCCAAGCGCTATGAGGATGTGCTGCAAGAGTCGTATTTCGCTCAGCGAGAGGGGCGTTACGTCGTGCCGGTGAAGGCGGACATGCGGGGGAGAATTCCTGGGATCGTCCATGATGTCTCGTCCAGCGGAGCCACCGTCTTTCTGGAGCCGCGGGAGTTGGTTGAGCTGAACAATTCCATCAAAGTGGCGGATTTGGAGATTGAGCGGGAGGTCCAGCGTATCTTACGGGCGCTCACTGCTCTCGTGGCCTCAAGAGCGGGAGACATCGGCCAAGGGATAGCAGTATTGGCTGACTGTGATGTCATTCGAGCCAAAGCCGAGATGAGTCGTCGACTGAAGTGTCACCCCGTCGTCTTGAATGAGGATGGTCGCGTGATACTCAAGCAGGCACGGCACCCGCTGTTGCTCATCGCAAAAGATCAGGTCATCGCGAACGACATTCTGATGGATGAGACGGTCCGTGTCCTGGTGATTTCCGGGCCGAATACGGGAGGAAAGACTGTCACGCTCAAAATTGTCGGGCTGTTCGCCCTCATGGTGAGGGCCGGTCTGCATCTCCCCTGTGCTCCGGAATCCGAGATGGCACTGTTTACTGATCTCTATGCCGATATCGGTGATGCGCAGGATCTGACCCGCGATCTGTCCAGCTATTCTGCCCATATGACAAGCATGATCCAACTCCTGTCCGAGAGCGCCGCCCAGCCGATGTTGAGCGAACGCCCCATGTCTCGATCTCTTGTCCTCCTTGATGAGCCTGTGACCTCCACCGATCCGCAAGAAGGCGCGGCGTTGGCCGAGGCGCTGCTGTGCCGCTTGGCTGAGCTGAACATGAAGGTGGTGGTGACGACGCATTACGGCGCACTCAAAGAGCTGGCGCAGACGACCTCCGGTTTTATGAATGCCAGTGTGGAGTTCGATGTGGAGCGATTGGCGCCGACCTATCGATTATTTATCGGGATTCCCGGCGGTTCATCGGCATTGGAGATCGCCGGCCGTCTGGGTATGGATCAAAGCATTCTGAACGATGCGCGGAGGCGGTTACATCATGAGGACCATCGGCTTGACGAATTGATGGCTGATTTGCAGCGCAAGCAACGCCAATTGGCCGACGACGGTGAGAGGGCCCGGCGAGCCAGGCACGAAGCAGAACAGGCGGCTCGGGAGGTACAAGCGATTCGAGCGCAACTGGAAGAAGTCGAGCAAGAGGCTCAACGGGGTCTTAAGAAGAAACTGGGCGAACAATTTCAGCGGGCACGGGCAGAGGTCCAGGCTACTGTCGATTCCTTGAAGCGTGAGCAGAAACTCATCAAGGCCAAGGAGACGAAACAGCGGTTGCATGAGTTGGAGACGAAAACCAGGCAGGAGCTTACGCCGGCCAGCACGCCGATTCCGCTTGAACAGCTGGATGTCGGGGATAGCGTGGAGATTGCCGGTTTAGGGATGACCGGAAGCCTATTGGAAACGCCACAAGGAAAAAAGCGAGTCCGCATTAAAGTCGGGGAGGGTGAAATTTTGGCCAGCGTGTCAAACCTTATTGGCATCCCGCGTGAGCCGCATCCTGTGACAGCCCAACCAGTCTCATCGGCTTCAGGTTATCGTCGAGTCTCGACGAGCAATGGACTGGGGCTTGATGAACAGACCGTGGTGGATGTGCGGGGCCAAGCTGCGGATGAGGCACTCGATCAGGTTGTGGCCGCCTTGGATCGGGCGACTTTAGATGGGGCGCCGTTCCTCCGCATCATTCACGGCCACGGGACTGGCCGACTCAAGGCTGTTTTGCGGGAATACCTCAAGGAGTCGCCTTATGTAGCCGAGTTTCGCCCTGGTGATCGAGCCGAGGGAGGGGATGGGGTGACGGTCGCAAAATTGCGGTGATTGGTTTGGTGTACTATTTTCTGTCGCAGTGGGGGCGTCGCTCAAAATGTTTTCTTTCTTGCCTGTATCGTTTCTGATCCATCCCCGTATCTAACTCGATACCACATCCGATTCAGCCATCAATCCGTTCCGTGCCCTCTCGTGTTCTATTGAGTCCTGTAACTATCTGCCGTTGCAGTGATTTCCACGAACTCCTCATGTGTGGTTTTGCGTGGTATCAAGTTTGCTCAGCCGTTGCCTATCTAAGATTGTGTAGGAATCGAATAGCTGACAGCGAGTCTAAATGGTCAGTGTCTTATCATCGATCAGTCTTTGGCAAAGCGTTCACGCAAAAACCACATCTAACCAGGAGGGGCATCATGCGCAAAACAACATGCTTTGAAACGCAGGATCGAAAGGTCCCCACGATGAAGCGCCTGAGGGAATTGGAGCATGAGAACGGTCTGCTCAAGCTTCTGTATGCGGATCTGCTGCAGAAATTCTCATCGATGAAAGACGGCCTTACCAGAAGCGCAAGGGTCTGTTAAGCGACGAGAGCTTCGCTCACCGGTGGGCATGCCATCCGTAGATCAGACCGAGTCTCGCGCCGACTCGATCAGACCGTGGCGGTATTGAGTCAAATGTTTCCACGCAGTACGCCATATCTTTGTGTCAGGTGTGGCCCTAGTGCAGGTGGATGCTGATCCGTTTTGGGTGCCAGCTCAGAAGAGGTGATGGGTGGACGATGGTCAGGCTGAAGGAAGAGTCTGTATGCATGAGGCCTTGTGTTTCGGCATGCTTCAAACATCTCATAGGAAGGATTTTGTAAAGCCCCTAGCCTGGTGAAGAATTTGCGCAGCGCTTTACCTGCAAGTGATTGATCTAGAGGGGCTTGTTCCTTGACAGGGGAAAAGCATTCTTGCTAGCTTGGGACGTTATCTCTAACGTAAACATCGAAGTCGTCTCTCCCGACTAGGCTATAGGCTCTGTGACGTTCCAAGAACTTATTCTGACCCTCCATCGCTTCTGGGCCGATCACGGCTGTGTGATTCATCAACCCTATGACATGGAAATGGGCGCGGGGACATTTCATCCGGCCACGTTTCTGCGATCGCTTGGGCCGGAGCCATGGCGGGCGGCTTATGTGCAGCCATGCCGACGACCGACGGATGGCCGCTATGGGGAAAACCCCAACCGTCTTCAGCATTATTATCAGTACCAAGTCGTGCTGAAGCCTTCACCGGACAATATTCAAGAGCTGTATCTGGAGAGTCTGGCCCGGCTGGGGATCAATCCCAAGGAGCATGACATTCGTTTCATCCAAGACGATTGGGAGTCCCCGACGCTGGGGGCGTGGGGACTTGGATGGGAAGTGAGACTGGATGGGATGGAGATCACCCAGTTTACGTACTTTCAGGAGATCGGCGGGATTGAACTCAGCCCGATCACAGGCGAAATCACCTACGGGACGGAACGCATCGCGATGTATCTACAGGGAGTAGACAACGTCTTTGATCTTGCTTGGACCGACCAGGTGTCGTATCGAGACATTCATCACGAAACTGAGGTGCAGGGGTCGCGCTACAATTTCGAGGAAGCGGACGTCACGATGCTCATGCAGGGCTTCCAGGCGAACGAAGCGGAATGTAAGCGATTGCTCGCGCAGACCGACAGGCGTTTGACGCTGCCGGCCTATGACTTCTGCATCAAATCATCCCATCTGTTCAACCTCCTCGATGCCCGTGGGGCGATCAGTGTGGCTGAACGAACGGGGTACATCGCGCGGGTGCGGGCACTGGCCAGGCAATGTGCCGAGCGCTATCGCGACGAGCGAGCCGCGATGGGGCATCCACTGATGAAGACGCAGGTCGCACATCGATGAAGCGCCCGCTCGTGAAAAAGAAATCCCGTCAACACAAAACTCGTCGCTCCAAACCTACCGCCGAGCTGTTGTTCGAAATCGGCATGGAGGAGCTGCCGTTTGAATTTGTCGCGCCGGCCCTGACCGCTCTTCGAGAATCAGCCACCCGCCTCTTTCAGGATGCCCGGTTGTCGTTCGGGTCCATCAAGACCTATGGGACGCCTCGGCGGCTTGTCGTGATCGTGGACGAGTTGCTTGCGCACCAAACTGCGGTGGTCAAAGAAACGATGGGGCCATCGAAAATGGTGGCATTCGACCAGGCCGGCCAACCTACAAAAGCGGCGATGGGATTTGCAGCCGGACAAGGTGTGACGGTCGAAGGCCTGGAGATTCGGAGCACGCCGAAGGGCGAGTATCTGTTCGCGGTCAAGCGCGATGCCGGCCGCAAGACCGCAACCCTTCTTCCGGAATTACTGCCTCACCTTTTCGAAACGCTGTCTTTCCCGAAGGCCATGAAGTGGAACGAAACGGGCTTGCGTTTCGCCAGGCCGGTACGATGGATCGTGACATTATTCGGGGGAACGGTCGTGCCGGTACAGATCGCTGGGATCCACGCCGGTAATCGGACGTCCGGTCATCGCGTGATGGGTGGCAAAAAGCCCATCACCGTGAGGGATTTCAAGACCTACAGCAAGAGTCTTGAAAAGCTAGGGGTGATGCTTGATCCCGAACGCCGCCGAGCGGCGATTCAGCAACAAATCGACCGGCTCTGTGTCAAGGCTGGTGTTGGATTGAATGCGGATGATGCGTTGCTCGATCAAGCGGTATACACCACGGAGTGGCCTTGTGCCGTTCTTGGCAGCTTTAAACCGGAGTACTTAGCGGTTCCTTCTGAAATTCTCATCACGTCGATGAAAGAACATCAGGGGTTCTTCTCGGTCAGGGATAAGAAGTCCGGCAAACTGGCGCCGCATTTTATTGCGATTGCCAACAATGAACCCAAAAACATGGCGCTCATTCGGACGGGGAACGAGCGGGTGCTGGCGGCGCGGTTGGCGGATGCAAAGTTCTTTTTCGACGAAGACCGGAAAATGAAGCTGGAGGAACGGGGGCGGAAACTTACGGGTGTCACCTTTCACCACAAGCTCGGCACGATGGCGCAGAAGCAGGAGCGGGTCAAGAAACTGGCGGAAGCGCTTGCGGCCCATCTATCCCCAGAGGACGAAGAACTTCGTCAGACCTGCATCCGTGCGGCATCGCTCGCAAAGGCGGATCTGCTGACCGGGGTTGTCGGTGAGTTTCCTGAGCTGCAGGGTGTGATGGGGGGCGAGTATGCGAAGTATGACGGCGAATCGGAGGCCGTGAGCCAGGCGGTTCGAGAACAGTATCTTCCGCGCGCGATTGAAGGGGAGTTGCCCAAAACGGTGGCGGGGCAAGTCCTGTCTTTGGCCGACCGCCTCGATACCATCGCTGCGTTTTTCCATGTCGGCATGGTGCCGACCGGCTCGGAAGATCCGTTTGCGTTGCGGCGGCATGCGACCGCGATAGTGCGGATCCTCCTTGAAGGGAAACTTCGAGTCAATCTGGGGGCATACATCAATCAGGCCATGAACCGTGTATCGGACGACGGGTTTAAGAGCGTGTCCGGGTTTGAGCGGGAAGGCCTTCGGCAAATCACGGAGTTTGTCTTTGAGCGAGTTCGGCACTATGTCCGGATCGTGCAGGGTCTGCGCGACGACGTCATCGACTCGGTGTTGAAGTCAGCCTATGATACGTCGGTGGATCTCGGCGATCTTGTGCAGAAGATGAAGGCCCTTGAAGCCGTGACGAGAAAGCCGGAGTTCGATCCGTTGATCGTCGGTTTTAAGCGGGCGCATCGGTTGGTGGAAAAAGAGCAGTGGGAACGCCAGCCGGTCGATGCGACGAAGTTTCAGCATCCATCAGAATCGGCGCTTCACCAGGCAGTCGCCGAAGAAGGAGCGAAGATGGGGTTCGCCCTGTCGATGGGTGACTATCACGAGGCATTGAATGCCTTGGTAGGGCTGAGGCCGGTCATTGATGCATTTTTCGAAGCTGTGATGGTCAACGCAGAAGATAAGGCGATCCGCAGCAATCGGCTGACGTTGCTCAAAGAGGTCGATGAGTTGTTCATGTCATTCGCCGACTTTTCCCAGGTTGTGGTACAAGGGCGATAGGTCGACTCGGACAACGAATTGCCTTAGCAGGGAAAGACGACTCGCAAGCTCCTGCAGGCTGTTCAAAATGGCCTTCCAGCGAGGCCGCAGCGAGCGAAGAGGCGAAGCGTACTTTGTCTCGTACGTTGAGCCTCTGAGCGACGTGAGAACGAAGCGGGGGGTCTTTTTCAACAGCCTGGTAGCGAGGATCGGAAAAACCGGGAGTGGTCATGGATCAGCCGATGACGGACGAGTGCCGTCGGGCGGACAAGATCCGACGATTTTCTCTTGCCGTCTCGCTGGCCCTGATAGTGCTCTGCAATGCCATTCTTCTCGGCGGGTTCGCGCTCAGCGGCATTAATCTGGACGACTTGGTGAAGACCCCAGATTTCTTCAAGGCGAAGCAGGACGTGTGTCTTCGAATCACGTGGCAATCATTGCCTGGAGCGAATGAACCTGTTCGACTCTGTTCGGAATGGCTGAATCTCTCCGACCCGAGTGGAACGACCCATTATCTTCAGCCCGACACGAAGCTCAAGAAGGGGCTTGACGGGCAATACTACGTCGATCAAGGTATTCAAGCTGACTACCGGTTATTGATGCTGATGCTGTTTGTCGCCGCTATTATCATCGGTGGCGTATGGGCGAAGTGGTTCTTGGTGAACCGCTATCGGCTCCGTCTGGAATCAACCGACGGTCGTCGTGCGTCGCCTGTTCATTGATACGCACTCTTCTGGGAAGGAGAAGTCACGTGGCAAAGAAATACGTCTACTATTTCGGCGATGGCAAGGCCGAGGGTACCTCGAACATGAAGGAGCTGCTGGGGGGAAAGGGCGCAGGATTGGCCGAGATGACCAATTTGGGGATCTCAGTCCCACCCGGGTTTACGATTTCGACAGAAGCCTGCGTCGAATATTACAAAATCGGCAAGAAGTATCCACCCGGCATGTGGGATGCCACATTGCAGGCGCTCAAACGTGTCGAGCGCTCAATGGGAATGGGGTTTGGGAATCCTGAACGGCCGCTGCTGGTTTCGGTCCGATCCGGGGCTCGTGCCTCGATGCCAGGCATGATGGACACGGTACTGAATGTCGGTCTCACCACTAAGACCGTCGAAGGGTTAGCAGTCAAGACCAGAAATGACCGGTTCGCTCAGGATAGCTATCGACGATTTGTGGCGATGTTTGGCAGTATCGTGATGGGTGTGCCACGCGAACACTTCGAAGCGATTCTGAATCTTAAGAAAGAAGAAATGGGCGTGAAGCACGAGACGCAGCTTGATGCGCGCGCGCTGCGCGATCTCGTGGAGCGGTTTAAATCGTTGGTCAAGGAAGAAACGGGCAATGCCTTCCCTGATGATCCGAATGTGCAGTTGAAGCTGGCGATCGACGCGGTGTTTTTATCCTGGAATGGCGCGCGCGCGATCACCTACCGCCGGCTGAACGGTATCCCGGATCACTGGGGGACGGCGATCAACGTCGTGGCCATGGTGTTCGGGAACATGGGCGACACCAGCGGCACCGGGGTGGCCTTCACGCGCGACCCCAATACGGGTGAGCGGAAATTCTTCGGCGAGTGTTTGATGAACGCGCAAGGCGAGGACGTGGTCGCCGGAATTCGGACGCCGCTGCCGGTCACGGAGTTGGGTCGGACCGTGCCTCCCGCCTATAAAGAGCTCGAACACACCTATAAGCGATTGGAAAAACATTATCGCGACATGCTCGACCTGGAATTTACGATCCAGGAGGGCACGCTCTATATGTTGCAGACGCGTGTCGGGAAACGCACCGGCATTTCTGCCGTGCGCATTGCCGTTGAGATGGTCAATGAAGGCTTGATCACCAAGCGCGAGGCGGTGCAGCGGGTCGGTCCGGATCAGCTCGCGCAGTATCTCTATCCGATCTTCGATACCCAATCTGAAGCGGGGTCAACCCCATTGGGCAAGGGATTACCGGCCGGACCTGGAGCAGCGGCAGGAAAGATCGCCTTGACTCCGGATCGCGCCGTTGAAATGAAGGCAGCCGGGCAGCGGGTCGTACTAGTTCGTGACGAAACCAGCCCCGATGATATTCATGGCATGAACGCCGCGTCTGGGTTTGTGACGGCGCGAGGCGGCATGACGTCCCATGCGGCGGTGGTGGCGCGACAGATGGGTAAAGTGTGCGTTGCCGGGTGCGAAGCGGTCGAAGTCATCGATACCCAATCGGTGCGGATCGGGTCAAAAGTGTTTCGGGAAGGCGACTATCTCTCCGTGAACGGGTCGACCGGTAACGTGTATGACGGCGACATTCCCGTCATGGAATCCGAAATTATTCAGGTGGTGCAGGGAAAGCTGGATGCAAAGAAGTCGCAAAAATATCAGCTCTTCTCCACCATCCTCTCATGGGCGGATAGTGTGCGGACGATGAAAGTGCGGGCAAATGCCGATGTGCCGGACCAGGCCAAGATCGCCCGAGGGTTCGGCGCCGAAGGCATTGGGCTCTGCCGCACAGAACATATGTTCTTTGCCGAAGACCGTATTCCGATCATGCAGAAGATGATTCTGGCCAGGACGAAAGAGGATCGGGAAAGGTATCTGGAGCAGTTGTTGCCGCTGCAGAAGCAGGACTTCATCGGGCTGTATCGTGAGATGGAGGGGTTTCCGGTCACCATTCGCCTGCTCGATCCGCCGTTGCATGAGTTTTTGCCGAAGCGTGAAGAGTTGATGGTGGAGATCGCCCAGCTCGAATTGACCGGTGCGGACGGCGCCAAGCTGGAAGAGCAGCGCCGGTTGCTGGCGCGTGTCGAAGAATTGCATGAATTCAATCCGATGCTGGGGCTGCGAGGATGCCGGCTGGGCATTACGATGCCAGAGATCACGCGTATGCAGGCGCGCGCCATTATCGAGGCGGCTTGCGAGCTGGCGAAGGAAGGCAAGAAGATCGTTCCGGAGATCATGATTCCGCTGGTTGGCATGGTGGCGGAAATGAAGTCGCAGAAGGATCTCATCCGCGAAGTCGCGACAGAGACCATGAAGCGCTATAACGTGAAACTCTCATATCTTGTCGGCACGATGATCGAATTGCCGCGCGCTGCCGTGACCGCCGAACGGATTGCCGAAGAGGCCGAGTTCTTCTCGTTCGGGACGAACGATCTGACCCAGACGACCTTCGGATTTTCCCGCGATGACGCCGCGAAGTTCATCGATCACTATCGAACGGTGAAGATCATGGACGCGGATCCATTCGCCACGCTCGACCGGGAAGGTGTGGGGTCGTTGATGAAGACGGCCATCGCAGGCGGGCGTACCTCACGGCCGGGGATCAAGCTCGGCATCTGCGGCGAACATGGCGGTGATCCACGGTCCGTCGAGTTTTGCCATCAGCTCGGGTTGGACTATGTGAGTTGTTCGCCCTACCGTGTGGCTATTGCGCGGCTGGCGGCGGCACAGGCGGCGATTACTGAAGCAGACGCCAGGCCACCAGCAGCACCCAAGAAAGCCGCGACGGCGCGTGTCAAGACGGTGAAATCCGCGAAGGTCTCAAAGTCTGTGAAGCGAACGAAGCCAGGCCCCAAGACGCCTTCAGGCAGCCGCAAGAAACGGTGACGGACCGCACACGAGATCTCCACTATATGACCCTGGCGCTTCGTCTCGCGGCGAAGGGCCAGGGAACGACAAGTCCGAATCCGATGGTTGGAGCCGTCGTGGTTCGTCAAGGCAGAATTATCGGGCAGGGGTTTCACCTCCGACCCGGAACTCCTCACGCAGAAATTCTCGCGCTCCGGCAGGCAGGAGACCGCGCCCGAGGGGCGACACTCTACATCACGCTTGAGCCATGCTGTCATCTCAGGAAGCGGACTCCACCTTGTGTTCCTGAAATCCTCCGCGCTCGTGTCCGCCGTGTTGTGATGGCGATGCAGGACCCGAATCCATTGGTAAAGGGAAAAGGAGCTGCGGCGCTTCGGCGGGCCGGACTCTCGGTCACGGTTGGAGTGGCCCGCTCTGAGGCGGAAGAACTGAACAAGTCGTATGGCCATTGGATGAAAACAGGCCGTCCCTATGTGACACTCAAGGCGGGCATGACGCTCGATGGAAAGCTGGCTACAGCAACAGGGGAGTCGCGATGGATTACAAGTGCGGCGTCCCGTCGGGAAGTCCATCAACTTCGCCGTAGCGCAGATGCGGTGTTGGTTGGAGTTGGAACGGTTCTGGCGGATGATCCGTCGTTGACAGCAAGGACAGGACCGCAGCTCAAAAAACTAGTATTGCAGCAGCCTCTTCGCATTGTGGTCGATAGTCGCTTGCGTACTCCTCTCAAGGCACAGGTTCTGGCACAACGGGACAAGGCCAAAACGGTCATTGCCACAACTGCTGCAGCCTCAGCGGCTCGACGATCGGTCCTGGAAAGGAAGGGCATGGAGATCCTCACGTTGCCCGCCCTGCAGGGCCGTGTTTCGTTGCCCGCATTGCTTGAAGAACTCGGTCGGCGCGGTATCATGTCCCTCCTCGTGGAGGGGGGTAGCGAGGTCAATGCGGCGATGCTGAAGGCAAAGCTGATCGATCACGTTCGCCTCTATATGGCGCCACTACTGCTCGGCGGACAGAATGCCAAAGGGCTTATTGGGGGAGAGAGTCCAGCACGACTTGTCGATGCGATAGCATTACGACATGTCGTGACCAGGTCCGTCGGTCATGATGTTGTGGTAGAAGGAGATTTGTGATTCTCTGGTTATGGAGTATCATCCTGTCGGTGCTCTTGGCAGGCAATGTTGCGCTCGGCTTTGCAGAATCGCCGGTTCAACCGAGCGAGAGTCTTGACTCACTCGTCTATCGATTTCTCGATACGGGTGAGGCGAACGAAGCTGAACGTCTCTTGCAGGCTATTCTGTCTGATGAGAAGGCATCAGTCGAAGTGGTTTCTCAGATCATAGGGAGGGAAGGAGCGTACCAACGTCAACCCGTCGAGATTCTTCCTCGTGAACAGATCATCGTTCGTGGGCGTACCTACCCGTTGTCTTTGTTTATCCCCGCGTCGTATCAGACTTCGAAGAGCTATGCCCTCATTGTGTGTCTGCATGGATACGGTTTTACTGGTGAAGAGTATTTGGAGCGGTGGCGAGCGAGGTTGGGCGAGGGCTATCTATTGGCCTGCCCGACCTATCCCTCTGGCGCGTGGTTTACCAGGCATGCTGAGGAGTTGGTCTTGGAAACGATCCGGGAAGTCCGACGGCAGTACCATATCGATCCGAATCGGATCTTTCTCACGGGCATGTCCAATGGTGGGATCGGTGCGTGGCTGATCGGGATGCATCATGCGCCATTGTTTGCCGGCCTCGCGCCAATGGCCAGCGGATTGGACGATGTGTTACTGCCGTTCTTAGGGAATCTTCGCAATACGCCTGTGTATGTCATCCATGGAGCCAAAGATCAGGTGATGCCGGTGGATCTGAGCCGGTCGATCGTCCGAGAGTTGGAGACACTTGGCTATTCGCATGTGTACCGCGAACATCAGCGCGAGCATCCCATCGCAGGAGGTCACTATTTCCCGAAAGAAGAGCTGCCCGATCTTATCGCCTGGTTCAATAGCCAGCGCCGCGAGCCGTTACCGACAAGCCTGACCGTCGTGCGTGACGGGAGCCACTTTCAACCGTTCAACTGGGTCCGACTCGATTCGACCGATCCGATTGCGGCATTTTCTGACGATTTGGTAGACAAACGCGACGAGCGAATCAAGCGTCGGGTGTATGCCAGGATTGACGCGTCGATCGCCGGAAACAATCGCATCGAGGTGAAGGCTGAGCACGTTCAGCGGTATAGCCTATTCCTGAATGAGCAGTTGATCGATTTCTCCAAACCGCTCACGGTGGTCACGAACGGCCGTCTCTCGTTCGAAGGACCCGTCACACCGTCGCTCGAAATCCTGTTGAGACAAGCGAGACTGCGCCAAGACCCTGCACGACTCTTCTCCGTTCATCTCACGATCGCCATCGCGAAGCCGGCGTCATGATCTCCGCACGGCGGCTTCAGCCTGGTCCTGTGACGCACCTGCTTGTTGTGTGGATTGGCCTGGGGGCGTTTGTGTCTGTTGGGTATGGCCGGGCTGAAGCATGCACATTGTCCCCCGATCATGCCGGGCTCACATTTTCCGTCGAACGAGTGGATCCTGTCTGGGCCTGTCGACTACAAGGCATCATCCAGAGTTATACGACGGAGAGCAAGGTCGGGCCGATTCGAGCCGCCTTATCTGAATCGATGTATCAGTATCTCCTGGATCACCCTCCGTTTACTGCGGCTTTGATCCGGCGCCTGAATCTTGGCCGGTACCAGTCGGAAGTCACGAGGACCCGGTCGCTTCTGGGGCGATGACGGCGATGGGACGAAAGGGATTGTTGAGCTGGTGTACGAAGATCCCGCGTCCCGTATCTACTTTCTTGAGGGAACTCATGAAAGCCGGTTGCTTCCTCATGTGACGGGAAAAGCGGTCGTCTTTCTCAGGATCAGTGTGATGCGAGATGCGAGCGGCAATGAAGCGACGGACAGTACCTTGGTTGCCTACACCAAATTGGATAATTGGTTTCTCGCTGGGGTGGTGTCTCTTCTCCATCCACTGGTCGACAAGATTGTCACAAGCAGATTGCAAAGGGGAGTAGAGACCATCAATCGATTGGGTGTTGCGATGAGGCAAGACCCTCAGCGGGTGTTATCTGAAGCAGCGAAGCCACCGTCGTTACCCGAAGCGCAGGTGGCCTTCCTGAAAAATGCGCTGAGCACTGACCCAGACACTGACAAGGTGCTTCCACACAACAAATCCTTCCCATGACGACATCACGTAGTTTCGCTCTGATCTGTACGGTCGGCATCTTTTGCTTCATCAGCTACAACATGGTGCGGATGCCCGCGCTCTCCTTGTTTGCCGAATCGCTCGGCGCGAGCCCGGAACGGATCGGTCTGATCGTGTCCGTTTCGACCTTAACAGGCGTCTTGCTGAAGCTGCCTTCCGGCGCCCTCTCCGATATCTATGGAAGGCGCTTGTTGCTGCGGATCGGCGTGGTGGCGTTCGGCTTGCCGCCGTTTCTCTATCCCTTCATTACGAACCTGGACGCGCTGACGGCGCTACGGTTTCTTCATGGCTTCGCGACAGCCATCTTCGCTCCAAGCGCCCTCGCCACCGTCGCGGAGCTCTATCGGGAACGGCGCGGCGCGGCGCTGGGGACCTATACGGCCTGCACGCAGTCCGGTTCGCTCTTGGGCCCCTTTCTCGGCGGGTACCTCATCCATGCGGCAGGGTTCTCCACGGCGTTTGTCACAGCCGGCGTCTTTGGCTGCATCGGCATGGTGTTGTTCTATAGCCTTCATCTCAACGTCGCAGTGCCGCAGAGGAAGGAACAGGGGACGGCGGTGGTGCTGTCCGAAATGTGGAAGGGGTTTGCCGCTGTCGCAAAAAATAACAAAGTCCTGATCACCAGCATGACCGATGCCGCCAAGATGATCGCGAACGGAGCCTTGATGGCGTTTTTGCCGCTGTACGGAGTCTCAGCGGGATTGAACCCTGGTGAAGTCGGTCTGTTGTTTTCTATCCAAGCCGGCACGTCGTTCTTTTCCAAGCCGATTATGGGACGGATTTCAGATCGAGTCGGTCGCCAGCCGCTGATTATCCTTGGCCTGCTTATTTGCGCCGGAACCTTTGTCTGTATCCCACACGTGTCGATGTTCCCGTTCTTACTGATGCTATCGGCTGGTTTTGGCTTTGGTGAAGCCGTGGTCTCATCGTCCTCTTCAGCTCTTGTGGCGGACAGTTCCGAGTTTAAGAGGCTGGGGGCTGGTATGGGCATGCAAGGGACAATCATGGATATCGGGCATGCAAGCGGACCGCTGTTGGCTGGGTTGCTGATCGCGCGCATGAGTTATGGAGGCGCCTTCATGGTCATTGCCGGCATCCAGCTTGCCGCAGCTGTTGTTTTCTGGTTGGCCATGAGGAAGAAATAGGACGAAGTCGCTATAATGGGACCGCGAAAACTTTTTCGGTCGCTGGAGTCATTGACTTACGGTTCATGACCGGCGGCCATCATCCGAGGGCTTTTGTATGTTCTCTGGAATCATTGAAGAAATGGGCGCCGTGACCGTTCTGAGAAAAACGCTTGCGGGAGCCAGGCTCACGATTCTGGCTTCGACAGTGCTGGACGACTTGAAGATCGGTGACAGCGTGAGCGTGAATGGAATCTGTCTCACGGTCGTCTCGAGAAGCGAGCGCGATTTTTCCGTAGAGGTCTCGCCTGAAACACTCTCGGTGTCGACGCTCGGAGGATTTGCCGTGGGAATGCCGGTCAATCTCGAAAGGGCCATGAAGCTCAACGAACGCATCGGCGGGCATCTGGTGGCCGGTCATGTGGATGGCGTGGGTGTCATTCGCAGCAGGCAGCAGGACAGCAATTCCATTGTGTTCACCATCGGAGCGCCTCCGGAGATCCTGCGCTATTGTGTCGCAAAGGGCTCGATTACGGTCGATGGCATCAGCCTCACGATCAATGCGATGACCGAGCATGGGTTCAGCGTCGCCATCATTCCGCACACGGCGAAGGTGACGATACTTGGCCTCAAACAGGTGAATGATTCCGTCAACCTTGAATCGGATCTCATCGGCAAGTACGTTGAGCGTCTCCTCCAAGAGCGTGGCCAGCTTCCGAAACCTACCATCAGCATCGATACAGACTATCTACAGAAGCGGGGATTGATTTAATCGCTGCGACTGGTGAGGTGCAATATGGCGCGCAAACGGTTGCTGGAGCCGATACATCCGGGGGAAATTTTGTTCGAAGAGTTCATGAAGCCAATGGACATCAGCATCAATCGGCTTGCCCGCGAGATCCATGTGTCGCCAGGCAGGATTAGCGCGATCGTCAATGGAAAGCGCGCCATCACAGCCGATACGGCGCTTCGGCTCAGCCGGTATTTGGGAACGTCGTCGGATCTCTGGATCGGACTCCAGGGGGAGTTTGACCTGCGAGTGGCCAAGCGTACGATTGGGCCAGAAATTGAGCGGCATATCCAGCAGCATGTTGCCTGAGAGCGCATATCCAAAAGTGACGACGTTGGGCCTCAAACAGGTGAATGATCCCGTCAACCTTGAATCGGATCTCATCGGCAAGTACGTTGAGCGTCTGCTCCAAGAGCACGGCCAGCTTCCGAAACCCACCATCAGCATCGATACAGACTATCTGCAGAAACGCGGGCTGATCTAAGAGCATTTTGCTTAGTAGGGATCATTGATCATTGACAGTCTTGCACACATAAAGTAATCTTCGGTACAGAGACGCCTGTGCGTGCCGATACACTAGAACCTATCTCAAAATTGCTTCAGGAGCATCGTGATTCAGGCGAGCTGCACAAAGCCCAGAAAATTGGTGGCGTAGTACTCCCAGCGAATGAGGAGGCGTCGTTTCCACTGGAGCCAGGCAAAGAAGCGTTCGACGAGCCAGCGCCGTTCGTACCGCCGGAGATGGCGGCCATCTTGAGTCTTGAGTTTCCGAGTTGAACGATGCGGGGCAATCAGGTTCACCCCGTCTTGTTTGAGATCCTCATCCAGTCCGTCACTATCATAGGCGCGATCCCCAATGAGATGCTCCGGCTTGGCCTCCAGCATATAGAAGTCGAAACTGAGTTGGACCAGGGTGACTTCATGATGATTCGCCGCATGCGTACGCACGGAGAGCGGGAGTCCATGTCGATCCACAATCGCGAGAATCTTCACGCCCTTGCCGCGTTTCGTAAGTCCGACCGCCTCGCCGCCACCCTTCGCCTCGGCAAATGTCGCATCAATGAAACTTTCCCGCTCGTCGATGGTCCCTGCGTCGCGCAGCGTATTCGCCAGCTGCGTAAGGACCTCACGCAGCACTTCCCGTTGGCACCACTGTTGGAACCGCCGATGGACGGTTTTGTAATTCGGATAGCACTGCGGAAGCAGGAGCCACTGCGCGCCCGTGTTCAAAATCCAGAGCACGGCGTCCAATGTGCTCTTCGGGAAAATGCCCCCGAATTCGGTCCCATTGGTCATCGCGCAACCGCAGCATGACCGGACTTATAGGGATATACGTTCATCCCGTCAACTATTTTGAGATAGGTTCTAGTCTAGTCGACCTATTCTCCGGCTAACAACATTCAGAAAAAGCAAGGCAGTTCAAGCCGCCCCATGCCCGACTATTGAGTAGCAATGAGTATGGCAAGGAAAGCCGCGGTCATCATTGGTGTTGGTAAGACGGGAGGATTGGCTCCGCTAGATTCTCCTGTGCCGGGAGCAAAACAGATTGCCGGTTGGCTCAAGGGAGAGGGGTTCGAGGTTGAGTGCTTGACTGATGATACTGGGCCGGTTACCGCAGCGGACATTAAAAAAGCGCTTAAGAAATTCGTGACCTTGCCCGCACGGTTCCATTTGCTGGTGGTCTACTTCTCAGGTCACGGCTACTGGCACGAACGCTCTGATCGATGGCTCTTGAGCGAAGCCTTCACCGATACGGACGAGGCAATAAACCTGCGCGGTGCGATGGATCTCGCTAGCAACTCAGGTATTCCGAATGTCGTGTTCATTTCGGATGCCTGTCGATCTCTCCCCGATACAAAGACGGGAGCCTATGTGAAAGGTACTGACGCATTCCCGATTTATGAAGAGATCACCGCGAATTCGAAAGTTGATTCATTTAAGTCAACCAGTGTAGCCCGATCGGCATATGAAGGGGCCATTGACGGAGTTAAGCAAAGTATCCTGACATATGCTTTAAGAGCCGCTTTTGAAGAACCTGAGGCCCAGATGGTCAGAGAGGTCCTCGACGGAGCCACCAAAGTTCAGGTTGTTCCAAACCGCAGGCTAGAGGAATTCTTACAGCGCAAAATCAACGCGGTGTTGGCCGGGATTGATCCGAATCTTACTCAGAGAATAGAAGTGAATATCCCGTCAAGTGATGACATCTACATTTCGCGGGTCCAGCGACAACAATCAGCAAAAAAACGGACAATGCCCGAGGTGCCAACGCCGGACAAGAAAATTACACCACCGTGTGATCCATTCTGGATGCCGCTCGGTGCCCCACGCAGCAATGAGCGTCCAGGATCACCATTAGCGTGGGATCAGAAATACATTCACGATTTATGGCGCCCTGTGACCGGGTTGCGCGAACACGATCCGTCGATGGGACCTGCTGCGCCAGCTGCGCCGATCGGAGGATTGACTCAGAAGGATGTTGGGTTTAATGCGGCGCGGGCTGTTTCCCACGCCTTGACCGTTCGAAGCTTTTTAATTGGACCCCGTAAAGTAGCACTTGGAAGAGTACGCAATGAAGTCAGAAACGTTCTTCGTGTATCCGAATCGAATACCGCCGCGGCCGTCAGCCAGCGTTTGCCGTTGGCCACAATTGATCACTTCGAGTCAGAGTGCGGGCTCACGGTAGTCGGTGCGAGAGTGGAGAAAGTGGTTGCCACACGAAAAGCGGAGGTCGAACTGTTAGAAAAGGGTGATGGAAAAACAAACGCCGCCATTGTTCGACTGTGGAACGTAGATCCGGCCATCTCGATCGCCGTTCAACTTGCGGACGGCAAATGCGCCATTCTTCCATGCCTCAGAGGTTACATTGGTCATGCCTTGTTTGATGAAGAAGGTATGGCGAGTATGAGTTATGTCCCGTCATCCAATCACTTCCGTTGGCATTGGTATCAGCGCCGCAAGGAAGAGATTGATCGTCTCCGTGCATTAGTTTCACTCGCGATCGAGCACGGCACCTTTACGATTCGGTCTGAGCAGGAGGCTGATTCACTGGCTTCCATCATTCGCGTTCATAAAGCTGTGGATCCCAGTCTTGGGCTTTACGCTGCCCATGCGTTCTCTCAAGCCGGGCAAGACAAGAAAGTCTTGAGCATACTGCGGTATATGCGTGAGGACTTAGGGGTAGATCTGTTTGACGTGAAGCTGCTGGCTTCCCGAATGTTAAAAGATGAAAAGGGATATCTGCCGCGGGTTCCCTTTGTACCAATGCTGACTCAAACCTGGAACCTTCTGCGTCCTCGTGGAGTTGATGTGCCGCAGCTTCTTGAACAATCACGAGCCTATCTTTGCGATTCGCTCTGGACAACGTTCCAGCCGAAGGCAGCGGCCAAGATTATGCGGGCCATGGAGAAAGGGAAATTGCGATGAGAATATTGATGATTCATGGGCGATCCCAAGGCGGAAAAGATTCGGACGAACTCAAGGACACATGGATAAAGACCTTGGAAAAGGGATTCGCGAAGGCCAACATTCCTTTCCCCCGAAACGTCGCAGTAGATTTTCCGTTCTACGCCGATAAGCTCGACGACTTCGTCGTGCAATTGGGCTTGCCTACTTCGAAAGATGTCATTGTCAAAGGTCCAGGACAAGACAAAGAATACGAGCAGTTCATGAAGTCAGCCTTGGCTGAGATCAAGCTTCGCGCAAACATCACCGACAATCTGGTGGCGGCCAAGATGGATGACGAGGGAGCCACTACGAAGGAGAAAGGGCCTCAGAATTGGTGGTGGGTGCGGGCTACCGCCCGCGCGATTGACAGTTATTTGTCAGACGTGTCGGCGTTTACTATCGAGGAGTTTCTAAAAGATGTTTATCTCTATGTGAACAAGCCAACGATTGCTGTCGCGATCAATAGGATCATCGAGACAAAGCTGACCACGGAGCCCACCATCGTCATTGGGCATTCGCTGGGAAGCGTTGTAGGGTACAAAGTGCTGGACTCGAATCGAGGAATGGATGTCAGGAAATACATCACAGTTGGTTCACCGCTCGGCATACGTGCCATAAGTAGCGTTCTTGGTATCCCGGAGAATTCTTGCGGGAGAAATGGATGGTACAACGCGTTTGATGAGCGAGATATCGTCGCACTTAATCCGTTGGACAGCGTATATTTTCCCGCTGATCCGGAAATCATCAACTATGACGGCATTGATAACCAAACGGAGAACCGGCACGGCATCGTTGGCTATCTTAATGATGCCAGTGTGGCAAGACAAATTGCCGCAGTCTTGATTTGAGTCATAATTTGACGTCGTGGGGGTCAACATTCCTATGAAAAACGGCTGTCATGAGTAAGCGCCATCGTCCGCGATTCGGTCCCTCGGGAAGATGATGTTGGGGGTCGGATCTTGAACCGTGCATGGCCGCAAACGGGGCGGTCGGCTTCCGATTGCGGCCCTGATCTTCCTGTTTCCCAGGCTACCCTGTATAAATAAGATTGGATATGGGGGTCAGTTCTTAATCTTGCACTTCCGTCTGGCCATCATAGGGGATGGGACTGTTCGCCGTGCCGTGACCTGCTGATGTAGAAGCTGTTATCGATGATTCTGCGCCGATGATCGGTAGGTGTAGTAGAGGATGATACCGGCGAAGATTGAGACGAGAATCCCAAATCCCATCTGCGCACCGAAGCTCACTGGGCCGATGTAGATCTTGTAGAGCTGCAACAGCACCACCGGCAGGCCCACCGCCAGGGCAAGCACGATCATAGTGCCGTCGCAAATAGATCGGCTCCCCTGGTTTTCGACCGCCTCGTCCCAATACTGTTACTCCTCGATGGTTGAAATATCCCCTGGGTCTTGTCCGAGCTCTTTGGCCTTCAATACGCGCCGCATGATTTTTCCGGAGCGAGTTTTTGGTAACGACGACACGATGTCAATTTCCGATGGCACGCCGATCTTCCCCAGCTCTTTCAAGACTTGATCTTTGATCGATTTGATCAGGGCCGGACTTTCCTCTTCTCCCTGTTTCAAAATGATAAAGGCCTTGATGGATTCACCGACCGTCTTATGCGGTTTCCCGATGACGGCAGCTTCCGCAACGGCGGGGTGGCTGACCAATGCGCTTTCCACTTCGGCGGTTCCAAGCCGATTGCCCGCCACCTTGATGACGTCATCTGCTCGACCCATGAACCACATATACCCATCTGCGTCTTTGTGGCAGATGTCACCGGCGGTATAGCAGTTGGGAATCGTATTCCAATAGGTTTTGTACCGCTCCGGATCTTTGTAGATCGTGCGCATCATGGAGGGCCAGGGTTTCTTGATGACGGCGAAGCCACCGGCGTTGGCGGGGAGGCTGTTGCCCTCGCGATCGACGACATCGGCTTCAATGCCAAGAAAGGGACGCGTGGCCGAGCCTGGTTTCAGCGGCACGGTGGGAAGCGGGGTAATCAGGATCGAGCCCGTTTCCGTCTGCCACCAGGTGTCCATGATGGGTTTGTCTCCGCCCGTTACACGGTGATACCATTCCCAGGCTTCCGGATTGATCGGTTCTCCGACCGTCCCGAGGATACGGAGCGTCGAGAGATCGAATTTCTTCGGCCAGTCTTCGCCGTAGCGCATGAGCAGCCGGATGGCGGTCGGGGTCGTATAGAAAATCGAGACCCCATACCGTTCGATGAGATCCCACCAGCGTCCAGGATTCGGATAGTCCGGTTTCCCTTCCGCGGTGAGAATCGTGGCACCATTGAGCAGCGGGCCGTAGACGATGTAGCTATGGCCTGTGACCCATCCCGGATCAGCCACGCAGAAATACACGTCATCATCTTTCAGGTCGAACACATACTTCGTCGTGGTATAGGTGCCGACCATGTACCCTCCATGGACATGGACGACCCCCTTGGGTTTCCCGGTTGTCCCGGACGTGTAGAGGATATACAGCGGGGCTTCGGCATCCAGCTGTTCTGCTTCACAAACCGGTCGCTCCTGTTCAATCCACTCTTTCCAGTCAATTTCCTTTGGAGCGGAAAGGGGTGGACCTTGGACCTCGCGGCGTACGACCACGACATGGTCGATCGTCGGGCAGGTTTTGACGGCCTCGTCCACGACTGGTTTCAATGGGATAATCTTGCCTCGGTCGAACCCGACATCAGCGGTAATCACCAGCTTGGCTTCTGCATCATTGATACGGTTGGCGAGGGCCGGGGCGCTGAAACCTGAATAGACGACGCTGTGGATCACGCCGATCCTGGCGCAGGCCAGCATGGCGATGACTTGTTCGGGGATCTTGGGCAAATAGATGGTGACACGATCGCCTTGCTGGAGGCCAAGCTTTTTGAGGGCGTTGGCGCAGCGGTTCACTTGTCGGTACAGCTCAGCATAGGTGAAGATGCGTTCCTGATCGTTTTCTCCCACCCAGATCAGAGCCACTTTGTTCTTGCGCCAGGTCTTCATGTGGCGGTCCAAACAGTTGTAGGCGATGTTGCATCGCGCGCCGACAAACCATTTCGCCCACGGATAGTCCCACTCCAGGACTTTGTTCCAAGGCGAGAACCACTCCAGCTCCTTCGCTTCACGGTTCCAAAAAGCTTCAGGGTCGGCGATGGATTTCTTGTACTCGGTCTCGTAGTCTTTGATATAGGCTTCGGCTATCGTCTTGGCGGTCGGCTGGTACGTCCGGCTTTCCTTCAGCAGGGTCTCAATCTTTTCGCTCATGGCGGTCGCGTCTCCTTATCTCAGCACAGTCCATCGTCGACGCGTAATTATGGAGAAAGTTGGAGACACCTGCAACCATACAGTTGCTCTGAGACCATCTCGTCGTGGCGCTGTGGGTTCTTCTGGATTCCGATTCTTGACACCTGTCTAGGCCGGAGATAGGCTGGCAAAATGACCAGCGCAAGGCATTTTATGAAGAACCTGTGGCGTGGGCTCTTGAGGCTGCTCTTACTGGGCGCTCATGTGTTCGGGCTCTTCTCGGTTGTCGCCCTGTCGACTGCCGAGGCTCAATCGGGAAAGCCTGAAGGCCTGTACTACAAGTCCTGGGCGATCATTATTGGGATCGAAAACTATGTCGTGGCTCCTCCAATCCCGGGAGCAATCAGCGATGCTAAGAAGGTGGCCGAGGCGTTTCGGCGGTTAGGGTTCGACGAGGTGGTCGAGTTCTACGACAAGGATGCAAGCTCGCGACGTCTGCACCAGTTGTTCAACGACATGTTGCCGAGAAAAGTTGGGCGCATGGATCGGCTCGTTGTGTTCTTTGCGGGCCATGCCGGGTCTATGCAGGATCCTGATGGGTACGATCGAGGGTATCTCGTGCCGTTTGATGCGCCGGTCAACAACGCATCGAAGTCGATCACGGTTGAGCACTTAAAAGAATTTACGAGACGGTCGGCTTCCAGGCACACGCTCCTCATTCTCGATGCGCCGGTATTCGGGTGGGAGACAACTGAGCCATCGGGACTGTCATTGGAAGGGCGTTTGGCTCCAGAATCCGATACGGATCGGCGTGCAGTCCAAGTCATCAGTGCGGCAGGTAAAGGAGAGATCGCTGTTCGCGCGGAGAAGAGCAGTCGCTTTGTTGAGACACTATTGACCGGGCTGTCCGGTGCTGCCGATTTGGACGCAAACGGCTGGCTCATGGCTTCCGAGTTGGGAACGTATCTGGTGCGACAGGTTGAGGCGGCCTCCAATGGTACACAACGTCCATCCAATCTACGCATCGATGGTGATGGAGACACGGCGTTGGTCGAGGGACGGAGGTCGGCGTTTACGCTTGGTACCGGTCCTCGGACTCCCTCTGAGCGGCAACGGGAGGCGAAGGCTCACTACGAACGAGCCTTCGCGCTGTTGCAGGAAGGGAAATCAGGAGAAGAAGCCTTAGAACGACTGGATCGCGCGATCAGCTACGATCCGACCTACGGCGATGCGTACGTGCTGAAGAGTTATGTTCGATTGGAAGTAGTGCCGAATCTCGACGAGGCCTTGGCTGCTGGTCTCCTTGCGGTGAAATATGCGCCGGGGAACCCCGATTCGTTTTATACACTAGGATTGATTCACGAAAAACGAGGCGAGTTTGTGGACGCTGAAGCCGCTCTTCGACAAGCCTTGCTTGTGAACAACACCTATCAGGATGTTTACTTTGCGTTGGGGACACTGTATGCCGATCGTCTTAATGATCAGGCGAAGTCAGTGGAGGCGTTTCGCCGGTATTTGGAACTCGGTGGCACCCATCCTCGCGCCCGAGCAACTGTCAGTCAAGCCGATCGCATTTCCGTACCCTAATATGCTGCGAAAAGACTCGCTAACTCATAAGGGCAGCGTGCAGCCCTGTTGAACCGTTTGCCAGCGAACCGTCTAGGATTGCGCGGATTAGGGCGTTTCTGACGAGGTGAGCGAAGGTAGCGTGGTCAAAACGAGTGAGGCGGCCGGGTCGTCGGGTTTGAGTGGTGGAAGCAGCAAGGGCCGTTGCTCATGGTTGAACTGAGTCTTCGCCGCCCAGGCGACTTTTTGGCGTACGTAGCCGGCGAGTTCTCCGAATGTGACGGTTCCGTTGCGGTTGGTGTCGGCCTCTCCTCGGAGTCCTTTCAAGAGGTAGTAGGTGAAGAGGCCATGGCGGTGCTGGTCGTCTTCCAGTCCCTTCGTCAAATTTTCGCCCCCGATCAGTCCGACCGTATGTCCTCCGGCAAGTTCCCAGCGGGGTGACGCGGTCTTCCCCTTGGTATCGCCGCGCAGTCTGGAGACCATGCCGTCGAATAAGAAGATGATCTGTTTGGCCTTGAGCCTGGCAAAGGCGGACTCCAGATCAGTGAGTGGGTAAAGTCGCGTCGAGTCCCCAGCACTGCCATCATAAAGAGCGAGCAAGACGTCACCGGACGGCGTGACCATCGCCTGTCCCGAAAAATAAACGATCACGACGGCATCCTGGGCCGCATGTTGTGGGAGCCAGCCGTACAGTGCTTCGTGGATATCGGCGCGGAGCGCCTTCTGGTTGTGCAACAGCCGGACGTTAGACGGGGGCACACCGCCGAGCGATTGAAAATAGGCGGCGACGGTCTCCGCATCCGTCGCGGCGAAGCGGCGGGGCGTAAGCTTGGGATCGCGATAGGCGCCGACCCCGATCGAGACGAGGTAGGTCTGAGGCTGGTGAAAGCCCGGCGCCGGTGCGGGAATTTGGTTGACGTCGTCCTGGCCGGTCCCGGCTGGCTGAATGGTCAACGAAAGGGTTTGGGACGGCGCCTCGGCTCCTCCCGATTCGGCGACGGTGACATGGATCGCGGCCTGTTGTGCCTGCTTGGCCGGGGGGAGGGTCGCGATGAACTCGAGCGATTTGGTTTGGCCCGGTTGGAGCGGCGGGATCGGCAGTGTCGTGGCGGGGAATTGCTCGATGACAACCGGGGTTCCGGTGAGCGAAGCAGAGGCGTTCTCAATCACCCTCGTTCCCGCATTGATAATATCCACACGCACCCGCACATGCTCGCCTCCTTCAAGAATCAGATTACTGTTCTCGTCGAGCAGCATCGCCTTAAATCGAAGAGCCTGTGATGGTGACGCCGGGGATGCGCCCACGCTTCCCACCGGTATCGGACTCAACTCGATCGAGGAGGCGGTTTCCTGGCCGGTCACTGCTTGTCTGGCATTGAGAGAGACACGTGTCGCAAAATCGATGACGGTATCGCGGATGAAGGGGTCGATCAGATAGTTGCAGTTCTTGGAGAGCTGTTCAAGCCGCAGCCGTTCCTGACGGGCAATTTTGATGTCCGTCTGACGGAGCAACGCTCCCTTTCGATCGTGGATGCGCGCGATGGCGTTGAGGTGTAAGACGGCAGGGGCCCGATCGTACAAGGCCTCCTTATTGAGGTCGAACGATGAATCGACGAGATCAACGTGAATGACATAATCAGGTGTGGCGGTATCGCTGGTGCCGTCGTCAACCGTCGTGTTGAACGTTCGCCGAAGGCCTTCCCGTACGGCCTCCTGGAGTCGGTCGCCCAGCGGAATTTCCTGGAGCTGTCCGCAGGAATCGCTGTAGCGAATCGTCAGGTCTTTGATCGGTGGGGCAATGTCCAGCTTGGCGCTGGCGGGCAACGGGTCCCCCAGTGGGGGAAATTCAAGAGGTTTGACGCACGCGGCAAGGAGCAGCGCGCATAGAATCCACGCCCCTGTGACAAGCCTGCTATGATTGAGTCGTTCTGTCGGAATCACCGCATGACCTATGGCGACCATTTCGCTGCGGCCGCCCGCCACCGTACTGGAAACATCAGATGAAAGGCAACCGTCCGGTTGGTATGACTGGTATGAGCAGAATGGATCTCTTTGGGGCGGTGATGAAGGGCTTTGATTAGATTTCTCTCATAACAGACTTTGCTTTTAAAGGGACTTTTCCTCTTTGAAGCTCGTTGAAAAAGTAGTGTAAGATGAAGTGTTCAATGTACGGAGATACTTATTCCTAATAGCACTCTCGATGAGAGTCACATCCTGGAGGAATTCAGATATGGTCACGTGGACTCAGCAAGCGACGAATATGCTTATCGGTGGTGGCTTGGCCGTGTGTGCTCTCGTCGGAAGTGGATGCGTCTCACCTGTCTCAGCTGCCGGAGTCCCTCCAGCATGGGCTCAAGGCTTTTCGGAGATCGTGAAAAAGACCACCCCAGCCGTTGTAAATATCGCGGTGACGGGTGGAGGAGAAGGGAGCCGGAGACGCGGAGGAATGCCGCCTAATCCGTTCGGCGCGCCTCCTCCTGGCGATGAGCCGGGAGGCGGAGAATTGCCGACCCCGCCGGCAAACCCGCATGGTCCACCCGCGCCGCATGGCCGCCCGGATCAGAGTGCGGGATCCGGAGTCATCTTTGATGCCAACGGGTTCATCGTGACCAATAATCACGTCGTGGAAGGAGCCACGCAGATTACCGTGACCCTCAGCGATCGGCGCGAGTTTTCGGCGAAGGTGGTGGGCACGGATCCGAAGACGGATTTGGCGGTCATCAAGATTGAAGCGAAGGATCTGCCGTCGCTGAAATGGGCGGAGTATGAAAAACTACAAGTCGGTGATCTGGTGCTGGCGGTGGGAAGTCCGTTTGGTCTGAGCTCGACCGTCACGCTCGGCATCATCAGCGCCCTTGGGCGTGGGAATGTGGGCATTGCGGACTATGAAGATTTCATTCAGACCGACGCAGCCATCAATCCTGGGAATTCGGGTGGAGCGCTCGTCAACATGAATGGAGATCTGATCGGCATCAACACCGCGATTTTCTCGCGCACCGGCGGGTCGGAAGGGATCGGGTTTGCGATTCCCAGCAGCATCGCGCTCGATATCGTAGACAGTCTGCAGAAGACGGGCAAGGTCGTACGCGGATGGATGGGTGTTGCGATCCAAGAAATTACGCCGGCCTTGGCGAAATCGTTCAAACTCCCGGAGCAGCGGAAGGGGGTATTGATCAGCGATGTCAATGAGAATGGCCCATCCCATGCCGCAGGAGTCAAGCGAGGCGATGTCGTCGTGGCCTTTAATGGCAAGGAAGTGCAGAGTGTCAGCCAGCTGCGCAATCTTGTCGCACGAACGATGGTCGGAAAAGACGCGCAGGTCAAAGTGTTGCGCGAAGGCAAGGAGCAGCTGATCGCGGTGAAGGTTGCCGAACGCCCATCGGATGAACTGCTGGCCAAGAAAGAGCCGTCGCCGCCGAAGGATGCGGGCGACACGATGAAGCTGCCGGACAATGTGCTCGCGTCGTTGCGTGTCCAAACGCTGGATACTGCGTTGATGAGTCAGTTGAATATTTCCACGAAGATGGCCGGAGTGGTCATCACCTCGGTAGAGCCGGGTGGGCCGGCAGAGGCAGCCGGGCTTCAGCGTGGTGATGTGATTCAAGAAGTCAATCATGAGCCCATCAAGACGCTGGGCGATTATCAAAAGATTGCAGAAAAGATCAAGAAAGACGAACTCGCCGTGCTGTTGGTCAATCGGCAAGGGAACAGCCTGTTTGTGGCGGTGAATCCGAAGTAAGACGCACAGGGGCATTTGTTGATCTGTCGATCTGGTGATTGCCAGAGGCTCGATCATCAGATCGTCGGATCGACAGATTCCAAAACGTACGAGGCTCTGTGCTGAATAAGCTGAGCCGGTGGCTGCAAGATTCGGTCTTCAAGCCGCTGGAAGATAAGAAGATGCCGGTCATGGAACACCTCGTGGAGTTCCAGGTCCGGCTCACCCGTGCGGTGATCGCCCTGGCGGTCGTGTTCATGGGGACGTTTTTTTATGCCGACGCGCTGGTTAAATGGCTGCGGGTTCCGCTCCAGAACATGTTCGTGCCGAGCCAATTAACCTGGGAACCGACCGATTTGCCGACGGTGCCGTTTGTCTTTCTTGCGCCGGCGGAGGCACTCTGGCAGAACGTCAAGGTCGCGGGACTGTTTGCCATTGTGCTTGCCATGCCTTATCTCTTGTATGAGATCTGGCGGTTCGTCGTTCCGGGACTGCATGCTCAGGAGCGACGGTTTGTCGGGCCGTTTGTCGGTGTGAGCGCGTTAGCGTTCTACGCCGGGGTCGGATTCTCCTTTTTCTTCGTGCTTCCGTTCGCGTTAAATTTTTTGATTTCGTACGGAGTGAACGCCGGATTCGTGCCGCAAATCTCGATCGCCCAGTATGTCGGGTTTGCCCTGTGGTTTTTGACGGTCTTTGGGCTAATCTTTGAAGTGCCGCTGGCCATCACCCTCATGGCCAAGTTAGGCTGGGTCGATGCGCCGTTCCTGATTCAGTATTGGAAGTGGGCGTTGTTGGGATCGTTTGTCATCGCCGCGATTCTGACGCCCACGCCGGACCCGTTTAATCAGATGCTGATGGCTGGCCCCATGTTTCTTCTTTACTGGGTCGGCATCTTCGGCGCGAAGGTGTTTGGCAAAAAAACACCTGCTGAAAGTCAGCACACAGGTGTTCCGACGGTCGCCATGGCCGGGGCAGGGGGGACCGCTTCGGGCATGTCGATGCCGAAATCTTCGGGTGATGATTATGTCGGCGTTCCCGGGGGACGACACCATTAACGACGAGGGCGATCCACAGCAATGGTCGCAGAAAAGAAATCCTATGGCACGTGAACTCAACGTCATCAATAGCGGAAGTGGAAACAGCGATGCCTGCACCTATATGTGGGCCTGTGCCATCTGCGACGAAAACGAGCGGTGCCAGAAGGATAAAGAAGGACATAGCCGATGGCTGGTCGCCAAGCGGATGGAACGCATCGAGCACAAAGTGCTCATTATGAGCAATAAGGGCGGTGTGGGGAAAAGTACCTGCACGACCAACATTGCGGTGAGCCTCGCGCTCAAGGGATGGCATGTCGGAATCTGTGACATGGATATTCATGGCCCCAACATTCCGAAAATGGTCGGTGCGGAAGGTCAGAAGCTCAAGGTCAGCACGTCCGGGGGGATTATTCCCTTCCAAGCCTATAATTTGAAGATCGCCTCGATGTCGTTTCTGCTACAGAACTCGGATGACCCAATCATCTGGCGCGATGCCTACAAGTACGAATTCATCAATCAGCTGCTTGGGGGCGTCGATTGGCAGGATTTGAATTTTCTCCTGATCGATCTCCCGCCGGGAACCGGGAACGAATCGGTCACGACAATCGATCTGCTCGGCACGGTGAGCGGCGCCGTGATTGTGACGACGCCACAAGAAGTGGCGCTGCTTGATTCCAGAAAATCGGTCACATTTTGTAAGGATAGCGAGGTGCCGATCATCGGTATCGTGGAAAATATGAGCGGGCTCGAGTGTCCGCATTGTCATACTCAGATTGATGTTTTCAGAAAGGGCGGTGGGGAAGCGTCCGCGCGTGATATGGGCGTCCCATTTTTGGGACGGATTCCGCTCGACCCCGATGTCGTCACACAGTCAGACGCGGGTGAACCCTTTGCCCTGTTCAACTCTGACACGCCGACCGCGGAAGCCTATCACCAGATCGCCAATCAGGTTGAAGTCTTTTGTAAAAAAAATGCTTCGTTGCTGAAAGTGGGGCGGACGACGACGGGATTGCTGAAGGGAGTCACTCAGTGAAAGCTACGGATGCCATGACTGGATTGACCCAACTCTACGATGCGCAACAGGTGGTCCTCGATGCTGCGCCGTTGTTGGGTCTTGAAAAAATCTCGATTCTGGACGCCTTGGGCCGTGTGCTGGGTGAAGACATCGTCGCGGAGCGAGACAATCCGCCGTGGGATAACTCAGCCATGGATGGGTTTGCCGTCAGGTGGGAGGATATCAAGCAGGAGCAAGCCATTCAGAAACCGGTTACGCTCTCGGTCATTGAGGATGTTCCCGCCGGGACCATGCCGTCCAAAACAGTCGGTTCTGGTCAGGCCATCCGGATCATGACCGGTGCCCCGATCCCCCGAGGGGCGGATACGGTCATAAAAGTCGAGGATACGGAACCTACGCCTGATTTGGTCCGTGTATTTAAGGCGGAGCCAAAAGGGGCGAACATTAGGCCGCAGGGTGAAGACGTCAAGAAAGGGGAGTGCATCATCGCGAAAGGGACCAGAATTCGTCCCGGCGAGGTCGGGATGTTGGCGATCCTTGCGAAGTCGTTCGTCTTTGTCCACCAGCGGCCGCGGGTGGCGATCCTTTCGACCGGTGATGAGTTGGCTGACTTGGACGAGCGGTTCAGCGAGGAGAAGATCATCAATTCGAACAGCTATGGGATCGCCGCGGCTGTGCAGGAAGCGGGAGGCATTCCGTTCTTACTTGGCATCGCCCGCGATACACCGGCGGCGCTCAAAGAAAAAATTTCCCAGGGGCTGAATGCGGATATTCTGGTGTTGTCAGGCGGCGTTTCGATGGGGGACTATGATTTCACCAAAGCGGTATTCCGTGAGCTCGGCGCTGAGATGAATTTTTGGAAGCTCGCCATCCGACCTGGGCAGCCGCTAGCCTTCGGGAAGATCCAGGGCAAACTCGCCTTCGGACTTCCGGGGAATCCGGTCTCGTCGATGGTGACCTGTGAGCAGTTGGTGCGCCCTGCCATACTCAAAATGAGCGGGTGTCGGAGCTATGGGCGTCCGGTGGTTCAGGCTCTATTTCAGGAACGATTTTCCAAGCGGGGTGATCGCCGGCATTTTCTGCGCGGCATTCTCACGAGGGAAGATGGTGTGCTCAAGGTTCGAACGACCGGAGACCAAGGATCCGGTATTCTGACATCTATGGTGAAAGCCAACTGTCTCATTGATGTACCGGTCGAAGTGGAGCGATTGAATCCTGGTGACAATGTCACAGTTCAGCTGTTGAATGGTGAAGCGTGGCCTAGCACCACCGAACATACACACTCTGCTGAACCTCGTCTCTCCTGTTGCTGAACAAGAAACTCAACGGTCACACATGTCCATTCCAATTGTTTCGTTTATCGGCCGGTCAAACAGCGGGAAAACAACCTTGATCGAACGCATCATCCCCGAGTTGGTCAAGGCCGGGTACCGGGTGGCGACGGTGAAGCATGCCGGCCATGGGTTTGATCTTGATACGGAAGGGAAGGATAGTTGGCGCCATAAACGTGCCGGCGCCAGTAGCGTTGTGGTCGTCTCCAAGGGCAGTCTTGCGTTATTTGCCGATGTCTCCGAGCAGCTGAAGGTAGAGGAAGTAGGGGATCGTTTTTTGGATGCGTCCTATGACCTCATCATCGCCGAGGGGTGGAAAAGCGAAGGGTACCCGAAGATCATCATCGTTCGCGATCAGCTCGGTGAAATTTCTTACTCTTCCGACGGTCTTCTGGCGGTAGTCTCTGACAAGCCGATCACCATTCCTGTGCCGGTGCTCCATCTGGACGATGTGGCTGGGGTCGCCGCCATTTTGATCAAACATTTCCCCCGTAGACGACGGGAGCATGAGCTGGAAGCCTAAGGCCACGCTGCTGTTGACCCTCGTCATCGGAGCGATGGCTCTGGTTGGAACCGCGATACCACTTACCGATCACCCGACGTTCTGCGCAGGATGCCACACGATCGCCCCTGCGTATGAGAGCTGGGCCAAGTCTTCCCATAAGGACGTCGCCTGTGTTGCCTGTCATGTGCGGCCAGGCGTTCAAGGCTGGTTGTCCGACAAGGTCTTGGCAGGAGTCAGAGATGCGGCGATCTATGTATTCGGAACACCGACCGATGCGCACAATCTCAAGGCACGGGTGGATTCCGGAGTCTGCCTCAGTTGCCACCGCCATATCCTGCGTGTGTCCGAGACGGCGCCGCGCGATCTTCCGTCACCGGTGAACGAGGTGGGGCTGGTCATGAACCATCGCCAACATATGGAGGCGTTCAGGGCCCGTGGGAGGGATGAAGGTTGTACGACCTGTCATTCGGGGGTGGTGCATGATGAACCCATCAAGGGGTATCCCATTGTCATTCCACGCGGACATGTCTCGGCCGACCGCCAGCCGTGGCACCCGACTCATCCGGAGGGCTCCTATCTTCGCGCGAGGGCACTCAGTGACTGTTTCCGCTGCCATGATGGGAAGGCGCAGCATGGCGGGAAAGTATTAGACCGGAAATGTGAGACCTGTCATATCCCGGAGAAGATCAGCGGCACCTTGTTGTTCAATTGATTGACGGAATCCGCCCCGCGATGGCTATTCCAGTACTGAAAGCGTCAGCTCTGACCAAACGGTTCGGCGACTTTATGGCGGTCAATCAGGTATCCTTTGAGATCAGGCCGGGAGAGATCCTCGGACTCTTGGGTCCGAATGGAGCCGGGAAGACCACGACCATTCAGATGCTCTTGGGTCTCGTAACACCGACCGCTGGTTCTATTCACATGTTCGGACTGGATCTCTTGACTCATCGTGAGGAGATTCTGCAGCAGGTCAACTTTTCGTCCACCTACATCTCCATGCCTCAGGCGCTCACGGTAGAAGAAAATTTGTGGGTCGTGGCGCGTCTCTACGGGATTTCGGATAGGGCGCGGCGCGTCAACGACATCATCAAAAAACTGGAGATGGAAGAGTTTCGCAGCAAGATTACCCGCAAGCTGTCGTCGGGGCAGATGACGCGACTGACATTGGCGAAGGCATTCCTGACAGAGCCGCGCATTCTGTTTCTTGACGAGCCGACGGCGAGTTTGGACCCCGATATCGCCGAGAAGATCAGGTTGTTGCTTAAAGAAGAACGGCGAGCATCCGGGCTGAGCATCCTCTATACGTCCCATAACATGCGTGAGATGGAAGAAATGTCGGATCGCATTATTTTTCTTCAGCGTGGACGTATTGTGGCAGAGGGAACGGCGAGGGAAATTATCGATCGATTCGGGAAAGCGGATTTGGAGGAGGTCTTCTTGAAGTTTGCACGAGAGCAGCGGCAGGCATCATGACAGATGCAGTAGCCAATACTGTTGCCGGATTCATTACCGGAGGGCTTGCACTCAGCGCGGCCTGGGGTTTCTTTTGGTTGGCGATCAGCCTGGTCGGGCTGATCCGGAGCACGTGTGGTTGGCGCGTGGTGTTCATGAGTGTGGTGGGAGGATGTGTGCCACTTGCATTGGCGATTGCTCTTGCGTGGTGGATGGGTGGCTTTGAGCGCATGACGTCCGCGTTCGTAATGGGACTTCTGGGGATGCCAACGGTGCTGGCTGGCCTTGGGCTGCGGCGGATGCCAGACGGTCAACGGGCGGGGACGCACCTGGCTGCGGGAGTCCGGCATCTCAGGGAGAACCTTCTCGGTGTGCATCAGGGATGCAGTGGCTGTCACGATGGACATGACCAGAAGACGTGCCGATGAAACTGCACCGCATCACGGCATTGCTCGTCAGGCATCTCTACCTCTACCGGCGCAGTTTGCCCCGCATTATGGAAATCTTCTACTGGCCCTTCCTGGATCTCGTGATCTGGGGGTTTATCACGCTCTACCTCGCTCGATACCAAAGCCAGGTTCCAGGATTCGTGACCTTTTTTTTGGGCGCATTGATTCTCTGGGACATGCTGTTCCGATCGCAACAGGGGATTACGATTGCCTTTCTCGAAGAGCTCTGGGCGCGTAACTTGATGAACCTGTTTGCCAGCCCGCTGAAACCGAGCGAGTTTCTGACCGCCACGATGGCCATGAGCGTGATGAAAGTGACGGTCGTGTCGATTGTCATGGCGGGCAGTGCTCTTCTTTTTTATTCGTACAACATCCTGATCGTCGGGGTATGGCTCATGCCGTTCGTGCTCAATCTGGTCATTACCGGGTGGATCATTGGCGTGTTTACGACCTCACTGATCATGAGGTTCGGACAAGAAGCCGAAGTACTCGCTTGGAGCATGGTGTTTCTCTTTCAGCCGATCTCCTGTGTCTTCTATCCACTGGAGGTATTGCCCACATGGTTGCAGATAATTGCATGGGCAAATCCGGCGGCACATATCTTTGAGGGCATGCGGACCGTCTTGAGTGCAGGGGCCTCGCCTCTTGGGAATCTTGCCTGGGCCGCGTGTCTGAACGGGGTGTTCCTTGTCGTCGTCGTCGCATGGTTCTATCGGACGGTCGCCTATTGTAAGGAGCACGGGCTCTTGGTTCGAGTCGGGGAGTGAGGTTGTAATCCCGAGGGCTCTGTGCTAGGGTAGCACAGGCTCATGTCGCCCTGGGTCTCGGCGATACTGAGTGTCCATCAGAGGAGACCCACAATGCCGATGTTGCCTTGTCCGGGAATCTTGTCGGAAGTCAGACCTAAGTCGCTGCATCGATCGCGTCTTCGGCCCGCTCCTTCCCCGTTCCTCGTGTTCAAGACAATGTCATTATTTTAAAGGAGGAACCCCGATGGGTTCGAAGATCTATGTCGGTGGGTTGCCCTATTCGGCGACCGAGCAGCAATTGAGTGACTTATTCGCAGCCCATGGCGCAGTGGCCTCGGCGCGGATCATTACGGATAAGTTCACCGGCCAATCCCGTGGGTTCGGCTTTGTGGAGATGTCCGCAGACGCTGAAGCCCAAGCTGCTATCACGGCTCTCAACGGGTCAGAGATGGGTGGTCGGACTTTAACAGTCAATGAAGCACGTCCGCAGGAACCGCGCACTGGCGGCGGCGGTGGTGGGGGACGTGGTGGATTCGGTGGAGGCGGTGGTCGGAGCGGCAGCGGTGGTGGTGGTGGAAAGCGCGATCGCTGGTAATCCAATAGCTTAGAATGCAGGATGATGGAGGGAGGGGGTGCCACGAATATGGCACCCCCTCTTTTTTTGTGAACTGAACGGGCGGATAATAAAGTGTCGTAGGGAAAGGGCGTACTTCATCACTGGAAGTGTGACTAAGTATGAATATTGTCCACTCACCAATTGCACCGGCCGATCTGGCATCCGTTTCATTGCAGGGAAGTCCGGTGCTTGTTGTAGAAAACTTTTGGTCGCCGGACGAGCGCCAGTTCTTTCGGGAAAAGATGAAGCAGGCGCCCTGGAAAAGCCTTTCGGATCTGCCACATGTTCGGGCAGACTTTCCGAATTCGGGTAACTGGGCCAAAGCTGAAATCGGCCCAGAGGAGGGGCAGCGATTTCTGTCGCGGCTACAGCTTCCCTGCATTCGAGATCATATCGAGTCGTTCCCGAATATCATCGGGCGTCATGTAGGATTCAACTACTATTCCTATTCCGCCGGAGACTGTCTATTGACGCATGACGACACGGATCAAGGTCGGCTCGTAGAAGGCCGCCGAGCGCCAAAGCGTCGGATCGCTGTCGTCACCTACTTTCATGAAGAGTGGCAGCCCGATTGGGGAGGGGAGTTGATCATCTATGAGCGACGAGCAGATTGTGCCGGGGGGCCTATCAATCTTATGCCGACACACTGTATTGAACCTCGCCCTGGATCATTGATCATGTTTACGGTTCCTCGATTCCATCGAGTTTGCCGCGTGGATCCTACAGCTGGTGAGCACCGGCGGTTATCGATTGCCGGATGGTTCATGACGGAGCATAGCTAGGATACAAGAGGGTCGAGGGTAATCCGTGGATGGGGGAGAGCCCAACCATTTTTGGTGAACCATCGCCTCACTTGCCATCTCTTCAGGCGTTCAACCAAACCAGTTGGTATCGTTGGCTGCACGTGGCCGGTCTTCTACTCCAAGGGTTGGTGCTGGCTGTGCGAGTACGTTGTGCATGAGGGCGATCAGGCGGTCACGCTCGAACGGCTTTGCCAAAAACGGGAGTGTCCCCCGCTTGATCCCATGACTGGTAAGTTCTTTATCCGGATTCCCCGACATCAGAATAATGCGGAGGCCTTTCCGGATCATGGTTGCGCGAACTGCCAGTTCATGACCGTTGACGTGCGGAAATTGATTGGAGGTCGAGGCAAGTTGAAAGCCTGGCGGGGGCAACACAAGATCGGTGAGGAGGAGATCAATCGGACCTTCGTAGTGGGTACAAATCTGGAGCGCCTCCGAGCTTCCGTTGGCCCCTAGTACCGTAAGCCCCGCTCCTTCCAGCAGCGTTTTGCAGAGTGTGAGGATCGACGATTCGTCGTCGACGACCAAGATGGTCGCCGAACCATTTGATGACGGGGTGCCTCGTTGACCTTCCATAAGTTCTTCTACCCCATCATAGTGCTGAACCATTCGCAGGGCGAGGGAAACCCCATTTGTTGCACGTAATCTAGCGTAAGGTCAGGACGGAGGTGTTACAGAAGCTGGTTCCCATCCTCCGCCCAGTGCCTTGAACAAGCTGACCATCTCAGTGAGGCGGGCTCTTTCGGTGAAGACCAGCTGGTTTTCAGCGGTTAAGACTGCCCGTTGCGCATCCAGCACATCCAAGTAATTGACCATCCCTTTGCGATAGCGGACCTGAGCCAATCGCACAGCCTCCTGGGCTGCGGTCAGTTGTGCTCGTTGATGGGTGAGTTGCTCGCCTCGTGCGTGTACAGAAACCAGCAGATCAGCAACTTCTCTGAAGGCCTGTAGGATGGTCTGCCGGTAGCTCTCCAGCAACTGCTGGTACTGGGACTCAGCCTGATCAAGACGTGCTAGGTTGGTCCCTCCCTGGAAGATAGGCAAGGTGACCGATGGGCCGATACTGTAGTTGAAGCTGTGGCCGGTAAACCACTTGGCGAAGTCCGTGCTTTGAAGCCCGCCTTGCCCAGTAATCATGAGAGTCGGGAAGAAGTAGGCGCGGGCTTGACCGATGCGGGCATTGGACGCGATGAGTGTAGCTTCTGCTTGGAGAATGTCCGGGCGCCGCTCAAGAAGCTGAGAGGGAAGTCCCACTGGGATGTTTGGTTGAGCGATGACGGCACGAAGAGGTTTGCGCGAGAGGTCAAGCGACCCGGGCGCCATTCCGGTCAAGACTTCAAGTCTGTGCGATTCGATGGCCCGTAATCTTGTCAGGTCCGGGATAAGACCGGCTGCTTCAGCTACGAGTATTTCGGTCCGTTTGACGTCGAGTTCTGACGCTAATCCAACTCCCGCACGTTTTTGGATGATCTCGAGAGATTCCTGCCGGACAGCAAGGGTGCGTGTGGCAATATCGAACTGCTCATCCAGTTCTCTGATGCGAAAGTAAGACTGTCCCACTTCGCTAATGAGCGAGAGCGCAACGGCGCGGGCGTCTTCTTCGATCGCTTTGGTCTCTGCCTGCGCGGCCTCGCGGCCGCGTCGGATACGGCCCCAGAAGTCAATTTCCCAACGAAGGTCCATCGCGCCATTCCAGAGGTCGAAGGTCGTTCCTGGCGTTGCGAAAATCGATGAACCTGGACGCTGGCCCGTCGCCAATCCCAGCCCTGCTAAGGTGTTCTCAGATACCGCGATGTTGGTGTAAGAACTGGAGAGGTTCAAATGGGGGAAGAGGCCGGCCGTGGCGGACATCACAGAGGCCCGGCCCTCTACGATTCGAGCGACTGCGCGTTTTACGTCGTGGTTGTGCTGCAGAGCCCGTTCGATTAATTCCGAGAGTTCGTCATTCTGAAACGTCTTCCACCAGGTAGCCTCTGGTCCACGATCGGATGACACTATGGCGGCGATGGGAGCGAGCCGGGACCAGCTGTCTGGTGTCTCTGTCTGCGAGCGCTGGTAGTCGTTCCCTTGTATGCAAGCACCCAGGGCTAACGTCGCAACGATGGTTCCAAAAGTGGACGTCGTGCGGATCACGACGACTGCTCCATAGGGACAACGGGAGAAGGTGGTGTTCCACCAGACGTGCTTGAGGGCCGCCGTTCAATGAACACATCGACCTGTTGCCCAGCATAGACTGGGAAGGACGGCCGTTCGAATCGATAGATGACTTGCAGCACTCTTGTGTCGACTCGTTCCGTGTTCTCGCCTGTGAGCGACCGCTTTGGGATCACATAGGGTTCGATCCGCACGAAGGTCAGGGGGATCTTCTGATCGGCCAACGACCTGACCGAGGCCGTGCCTCCGGCTTGTGGCATGACGAGTGGGGCGTTCACTTCGTCGATGTCGGCACGGACTTGCAGTTGCTCCGTCTCGCCCAACAACATCAACGGCTCGGTCGATCCTAACGTCGCATATTCTCCAGCTCGAATATTGACTTGAAGGATCGTCCCATGCCGTGGAGCACGGACGGTCAGTCGATCCAGTAGAATCGTGACTTCATCTCGCTGAGCCATGGCCTGTTTGAGGCTGGCTCGAAACCGCTGGGCGCCACGTTTGGCCATCTCAAGCGCGTACCATGTGCGTTTGAGATCATCCTCGCTCACGGCCCGTTCATCGTGGACTGATTGGAGGCGTCGTAATTGAGTCTCGAGATCGCCGATTTTGTATGTCTGCTCATCGATCTGCGCCTGTAGGGGAGGGATGGCGGCTTCACGGGTCAGGAGTTGCGCGCGCAGTTCTCGATCATCCAGCTGGAATAGCGGAGCCTGTTCGATGACCTGGTCGCCGGCTTTCACCAACACCTTGGTAATCAACCCGGCGACCGGAGGCGCAATACGGACGTTTTCGTTCACCGCCTCAATGATGCCGGAAGCCGCCACCGTCTGTTGGTATGGCGACCGAGGCGGGGCCGAGATCGGCAGAGGCATCGGGTCTTTCTTGTTGGCGCCCATCAAGACCCAGGCGGCGAATCCCACCCCGGCTAGAGCCAGCCAGACGCTCATTCGTTTCATGACGATCATACGGTTCCTTCCTGCTGAAGTCGCTCGATGTTCGTAATGCGTCCATCCGTCAAATTGGCCATCCGGTCACCGAAGTGGAAGATACGGCTGTCGTGTGTGACCACGATGACGCAGCGATCTGGGGATCGCCCCACTTCCCGCAGCAGCTCCATGATTTTCTGCCCATTCGGCCCATCCAACGCCGCAGTTGGTTCATCACAAATAAGCAAGCGCGGTTCGTTGACCAGGGCTCTGGCGATGGCGACGCGTTGCTGCTGTCCACCCGAGAGGTTCTTGGGTAGGAAATCCACCCGGTCCCCAAGACCGACACGGTCGAGCATCGCGCGTGCTCGACGCAGGGCCTCAGGGCGTCTAATCTTCTGGATCAAGAGCGGTACTGCCACATTCTCCGCGGCGGTCAGTGCGGGAAGAAGATTGAATTGTTGGTAGATGAATCCCATCGTGTGACCTCGGAACCTCGTGCGTTTACCAGGTGGCAGTGCGCTCAGCGGCACACCGAGCACGTCGATGTCACCGTCATCGATGTCGAGAATGCCGGCGATGGCCGACAGGAGCGTGGTTTTCCCTCCCCCCGATTCACCGACGAGTAACAGGAGCTCGCCGAGATAAATATCGAGGTCGATGCCTTTCAGTACCGTGACCTGCGTATCGCCGGCACCAAACGACTTCACGATACCGCGTGCGCGGACAGCCGCTGGTTGTGTGTCGTCGTTCATGTTGCTCACCGAAAGACAATCGCCGGTTCTAGTCGAGCGAGTTTAATGATGCTGATGAAGGCTGAAAATGTGCAGATAACGAGGAGGGCGACGAGAACCAGGAGCAGCAACTGCCAGGTCTCGGCAAACGGCAGTCCGCCACCACTAGCCGTCAGATATCCGAACACTGTGGCGAGCCCTATCCCGACTCCGTAGCCGGTGAGTCCCACGGTAAAGGCTTGCAAGAGAATCATCCTGGCCAGCGTAAATGTCGAAGCGCCCATGGCTTTGAGGGCGCCGAACTGGCGGAGATTTTCGACTGTGAACAGATAGAATGTTTGTCCTGCGATTGCCATCCCGACGATGAATCCCAGCAGAATCGTCGTGCCAAAATTGATGCCGATGCCGGTGTTTTTGAGCACCCATAAGATTGTTTTCCACCCGAAGTCTTCCTCGGTGAATGCGCCCAGACCGGTCTGGGTACGGATGCGTTGGATCACGTCTGCAACTGGAACACCATCCTTGGCTTTTGCCAGCACGTAAGAAAGCGTACGGCGCTCGCGCGGAACATAGCGGACCGCGCGTTCATAGGTGGTATACACGACGGGGATATTCGTGAAGCTCTTCTGGGTTTTTGCAATCGCCACGACGCGGGCAAGTTTGTCGTTCAACTCAAAGATGGTCCCGACCGTGATGACTGTCGGACCGCCCATTCGTTCCACGGCCCACTGGTCCATCACGACGGCGTCAGGCTGCAAAATATCTTCGAACCGGCCTTCTAGAACTTCGGCGGGACGTCCGATCAATGTGGCTGATTCGAGTCCGGTTAAGGTGATCTGATGATATTCCCCGTTGGCCAGGCGGGCTCGGAGGAGCCCTTTGTACAGTGGCACGGCCCATTCCACACCGTCCACGCTTCTGACGCGATCCACAGCTGTGTCGGCGAGCGGCTTCACTTCATCCACTTGTGCGATGCCTGGGTCCGTGATCCAGATGGGCACATTGAGGTTGCTGATGCTGGCTTGGGACCACATCATGAGCCCCCAGAAAATAGCACCTTGCTGAACGATCAACATCACGGCGAAGGTCAACCCACAGAGCAACATGAGATATTTGGCGCGATCGCCAAAGAGCATCTTGAGCGCGACGTAGTTCATGCTGGTTTCTCTGTGACAGGGTCCGGATAGTCAAGAATATGTGATGACCTGTGGTGGCTGTGGCAACGTCACCTGGGCATTACAGCCTTTGTGGGGGAAGGCCATTTAGCGGGAATGTGACGGAAGTCATGTTGAAGCCGACAGCCGCTTGCTCGGAGAACGTATGGCACCTTACCTCAGAAGCCAGCGTAACGATCTTCGTCCATTCACAATAGAGGGTACAAGCCAATACAAGTACCTATCGAGACCGTGGCCAACAGGTGACGTACTGTCTGATCGAGATCGCAGAGTTCTTTATTAGATTGACGATCTTCAGGTCTGAGTCACGGAGTGTAGAGGTGCCCATAACAGGGACATGGTAACATGAAGAGAAATGATGAGGGAAGCAGCAGACTTGGTGAACTAGTCGTGGGCGGATCGAGTTTTGAGTGCTTCCAGGCGTGTTTTCTCCAGGCTGATATGGAGTGACTTTTCCTGAGTGACAAGGACGGCACCAGGTGCTTGGCCTTTCGCTTTCTTGACCCATTTTCGACGAGTGTAGATCACTTCGCCTTTGCCGCTTTTCTTCAGATCACTATAGAGAAGTGCCAGCATGGCCGCGTCACGGAGAGTTTCCGGTGGCGGATCAGTCCCTTTGTCCAGTCGTACGATGACGTGAGACCCTGGCGTCCCGCGCGCATGTAACCAGAGATCGTCGCTCTTGGCCAGCCCAAACGTCAGCTCATCATTCTCTCGAGCGTTGCGTCCGACAAAGATCAGCAGCCCGTCTGTCGAGGTAAACCGACGGAACGGGCCACGGCGCTGATCAGTGGTGCGAAGTTCCTTGCGGACGGCCGTGTTCAGACGCGTAGGAGGTACGGCGGGTGGGGTCCAGCTTCCTTGCTCAATGTGCGTGAGCTCCTGGCGCAGCTTCTCGAGACCATGTTCGGCTCGTTCGATACGCGGCTTGAGTTCACGTTCAGCGGCAAGATATTTGCGATGCTTTCGAAAGTAGTCGTCCATATTGCCCTGGGCTGATTTTATTGGGTCGAGCGGAATCGTGATGGTGGGGAGTCTGTCATCGAAGTAATCTGTCATCTCCATATGATCGGCTCCCTTCGTGATCGCACTGAGATTGGCCTTGATCAATTCTCCATATCGGGCATAGTCGTGATAGGCGGTAGCTCGTGAGAGGTCGTTCCGCCAGGCTGCAATGAGTCGCTGCTCTTTCTTGAGGGTTTTCTTGAGGACGCGCAGACGGGCCTCTTGTATTTGGTCGACGGCTCGTGTGGTCTCTTGTTTGCGGTAATGCGCATCGATCGCTTCTGAAACAGGGAGCATGTCTCCGCCCGTACGTGCGAAACGGCTGGGCACCGTATCGCGGGCGGTGTTGCGTTGAGGTGGCGGGGCATAGGCCTGTCCGGCGCGCGTGTGTTGACGAGAGAGCTCTCTCAGCACGCGGCGTTCGGCATCGAGGACCAGGATGTTTGCCTTGTTGCCGGTCAATTCGCATACGATGCTGTGCGCGCCTTCTTTCCCAGTAATCTGCAAGTTCAACGATCCGGTCATTTCCAATCTGACGAATATTGTCGATCCGCGCTCCTTGGAGATGGGCTCTGAGAAACTGGCAGAACGGTGGAGGTGTTGGAGGATTGACCGGCGAGTGGGTGGTGAGGTGCACACGAGCGGTGTCTGGTTGGCAGGAAAGCAACAGTCGATGGGTCTGTCCCGGTACGCGCACGTCCAGCACCACGGTATGGTCTGTGGGCTGCTGAATCTTCTGAATCCAGCCACCACGAAGGAGCGGGGAAATCTCCGTCAGTACCTCTGTCACATCCGATACGGTTAACATGAGGAGTCTATCCCATCGTCGGCCTGTCGGCTCACCGTGCCTCGATTTGGTCTCGCGAGAACAATCTGGGCACATACTGTGTGCACTTTTTCCGTCCGCACTGTACGATCTGCCATAAAAACCCGCAAGAGTGTCAGTAAGGTTTCTGGCATCATTGCAAACCGCTCAGCTATTCTCGCGATTTCCCCAGGCGGCGTAGGGGCCAGAAGAAGCGGCTGGGCTGCATCGCCACTGCAGCGTGGCATCGCTGTCTGGCCTCTCGCTTGCGCTCACTCTCCCGCTACGCTAGAGTTCCTCCAGCATCTCTTGGATACTCATTCCACCATGCTCCTTCTCGATTCGCAGCGGCTTGCGCAATTACGGGATGAATTTCGTCTCTCGATGCGGCGGTTGTTTGTCGATCTGTGCCGAGAAGTGCATACCCACCACGCTGATCTGGCCAGAGAATTTGGGCTTCCGACGGGCTTCTTTGACAGCCTCCATTCCAGCCTCAAGCCGAAGGCCTATTCCAACTGGAAAGTCGTCGGATGGATCGAGACGCTGAATGACCTCGTGTATCTCTTGGATGTGCTCCGTCAGCTACAGAGTGAACAGGATCGGCCCGAGTTTGCAGCACAATTGTTGACCGAGTGTCAGGAGAAGTTTTTTGAGCATGGCTATCTGGATGACCTCTTTCCCACGGGCCAACCGCATGTGCGTGGATTGGAGAAGCGCCTGTTCACGCTGTGCCGGAGATTGGCACAGGAATTGACCCGGGAGGCCCTCTGGCTCGACCCGGCTGTAGCGGTGAAGTGGCTCCGTCAGCGGAAGATGAAGCGGTGGGATGTGCCAGGAATGCTCTCTGATAATTTCGAACGCAGCGAAATTGCAGGAACCGTCTCCGTTGATATCTCGGGAGCCTGGTGCCAGGCGCCTAAGGAAGTCCCACGTGTGTTACGCCAATCGGCAGGACGTGTCTTGTTTCGAGTGGAGTCAACCGGCATCACGTTGAAGGCCGGTAAGGTTGTGTCACCAATCTGGTTGGATGGGGGGGGAGTAGGACGCTGGCAGTGGGCGTACCATCCACCAATCGTTGCACCCCATAGAGGCGACGATTCTGTCACCGTAGGGCCGACTCTTGTCTATGGGAAGAATCGCCAGCCAAGAACAGTGAAGTTGACCGATCGACGACAGGTCGAACGGATCACCTGCGCGTGGCAGACCATCCAGCTGGCTTGGCCGGAGGGACATGCTCTCCTAGACTTACTCACTTCTCGCATTATTCCGCTTCAGGCGAAGGGGGTGGTCAGTTTCAGTTATCGGCATCGCCCGGGGTTGTCATTCATCAACTGTTTCGATCGTGGCAATCTTGATCTGATTGACGACCTGATCCATGAGAATAGCCATCACCATTTGAATCTTCTGTTGCGAAAACATGTCATGTACCATAGGGACCATAACCAGCAGATCTTCTACTCGCCATGGCGACGGAGCCTCCGACCGTTGCGCGGGATTCTTCACGCCACGTTCACGTTCACCATGGGTGCGCTCTTATTCCAGCGGCTTTCGTCCTGGGCTTCGGGTCGAGGCGGGGCGGCGAGATGGAAGCAGGCCGGTCTGACACAGCGAGACTTGCAACGGGCTCGATTGCGCTGTCTGGAAGAAGTTGCCTCTGTCCGGTACTCGCTCCAAGATCTACACTATGCCGATCACCATCTGGGGTGGCTGACTGGTTCAGGTCGGCGCTTGGTCGGGCAGCTCACCGAAGCAATTGAGCAAGTCGAGCGTGAGAGTGAGCGATTCAAGCGCGAAGTGTCTCGTTCGGCGTTTAGCTCGGCCCTGCGGAAGCACAGTACAGAACTCCAACAAGCCCGCCAAACCTATGGGCCGATGCGGTTGAGGCGAGCCTAATCCGTCTTGATTTTATCTTCTGTTCTTTCACTGGAAAAGAGACGCAGACAACGGCGCCATCCCACATTGGCGAGAGGACGTTCCGGATCATCCTATCAATCAGCATCCACCTGCGGAACCTATGCCTGGAGAGTTGAGCGACGCCTGACGATCGAACATTCTATATTCCTTGACGATCGGTCTGTACGATGTAGACTCGACGGTAAGAGGTGAGGACTATGCGTCAATTCAAGGTCACGCATGATGCGAAAGCTGTTCTCGTGGTGTGGTGGTGTCTCGTGACGATCGGTTCCGGTCTGATGGCCGTGGATGAAACGGCTGCCCTTGAGAACGCCAAAACCATCAAGGTCGAGAAGCTGCTGACACTGATTCGAGTCTCGGAGCTCGAGGCGGAATATGACGCGCTGACCCAGAAATATGTGAGCGAATATGAGCAACAAATAAGAAAGTCTATCGGGAGCACCTATTCCAATCTGACAGGTGAAAAAAAGAAGGAAATCGAACGGCTTCTCGACGCATTCTTGCAGGACATCAGAAAATCAATCGGGCAGGTTGAATCCCTCCACGACCATTTGAAGCAAGCCTATTCGAGAAGTTTCGGTGAAGACGAACTGGATCGCCTCATTGCGCACTATTCCTCCCCCGTAGGTGAAAAAGATGCAGGCATGAAGAAGAGTGCAGCCATCGAATACAACAAGATGTGGACGGAGCAATTCATGAATCAATACAAGGCCCGAGTCGAGAAGCTGTTTCAGGTCGTCGCCGTGGTTGCAAAAGGTAAGGGAAAGCAGGGAGCGTAGTATCCATAATCTGTATATTGCCGATACCACCAGCACCAGCCGACTCTGACCAGGATATGATTGTCGTTGGTGTCATTAGCCAAGCTACTTGCTCTCCAATCTCCATCTCACGCAGCTTGGCAAGAATCTGTTCGATGGTGTGACGAAGACGTGGCATGCAGCCCTCCTTCGGTCCGACCCTCACCGTGGATCTCGGTCCGTTTAAGAAGGCTAGGTCAGTTGTTCTATGATAGTCGCGCTGCTGACTCCTCACGGGAGGAGTCAGCACTCCTGCTGCCAGCGCCGGGGTGAGGCAACATTCCAGTCTCTAGGGCCGGCGCATGAGGGAGCCCCGTCACATCGAGAATCTCCTGTTCGTTGAGGGTCTCGCGAGCGAGCAAGGCTTCGGCAAGCACATCAAGTTGCTTACGATGCGCGCTGAGAAGCCGCCGGGCCTCGTCGTAGCTCTCGCCGATAATCTTGAGCACTTCGGCGTCGATGACTTGAGCCGTCTCCTCGCTGAACGGCCTCGCATCCCCGTACCCGTTTAGGCCGCTCAGGTAGGGGTTTTCCCTTGGCGCGAGCTGCACGAGGCCAAGCCGGTCACTCATGCCCCAACGCGTGACCATTCGGCGGGCGAGCCCGGTGGCTTGCTCAATGTCGTTTTCGGCCCCCGTGGTCCTGGTCCCGTAGACAATCTCCTCGGCTGCCCGCCCTCCCAGCATGCCAACAATTTTCGCACGTAAATAGGCTTCCGGATAGTTGTAGCGGTCGCTGTCGGGGCGCTGATAGGTGACGCCGAGAGCCTGCCCGCGTGGCACGATCGTGACCCGGTTCACTGGATCGGCGCCAGATACCACGAGACCGAGGATGGCATGTCCACCCTCATGGTAGGCGATCCGTTCTCGGTCCGACCGGCTCATGAGTATCGGGCGTTCTGGGCCGAGCACGATCTTCTCGAGCGCGTCGAGGAAGTCCTTGTGGCGGACCTCTTGTTGGTCGCGGCGAGCTCCCAGTAATGCGGCCTCATTGACGAGGTTCTTCAGGTCGGCCCCTGAGAGCCCCGGCGTCATTGCTGCCAGGTTTCCCAGTATGGCGTCGTTCGCGAGCGGGACATGGCGGGTATGGACTTTCAGGATCGCCTCTCGTCCTGTCCGGTCTGGGAGATTCACCACGACGCGCCTGTCGAAGCGCCCGGGTCGCAGGAGCGCTTTGTCTAAGACGTCCGGCTGGTTGGTTGCCGCCAAGACGATGATGCCTTGCCGACTCGAGAACCCGTCCATTTCGGTCAAGATCTGATTCAAGGTTTGTTCCTGCTCGCTGGATCCGCCAATCGCCACCTGCCCGCGTGCGCGCCCGATGGCATCGAGCTCGTCGATGAACACAATCGCAGGGGCATTCTCGCGCGCCTCTTTGAAGAGATCTCGTACCCGCGCTGCGCCTACGCCTACGATCATTTCCACAAACTCCGCGGCGCTCATCGAGAAGAAGGGCACCCCCGCCTCTCCTGCCACAGCTTTTGCGAGCAACGTCTTCCCGGTCCCCGGCGCGCCCACCAGCAGCACGCCTTTTGGAGCCGTCCCTCCGAGACGGGTATACTTCTTGGTATCTTTGAGAAAGTCCACGATCTCGACCAGCTCGTTTTCAGCTTCGTCGATGCCGGCAACATCCTCGAAGGTGACCTTCGCAGTTTGCTCCTGGTCATAGCGGCGGGCTCTGCTCTTGCCCATGCCCATCAGTCCTCCGCCCATCATGCCGCCGCCTTGCTGCGCAGCCCGACGGAAGAGCCAGATATAAAAGCCGATGAAGAGTAGGCCTGGGCCGAAGCTAAAAAAGATCGTCGCCCATGGGTTCCCACCTTCTTCAATAGGTTTCGCACTGATCTCGACCCCGTTCGTGATTAAAAATTGTTCCAAGCTTGGGTCTACGAAAGAGGGCAAGGTAGTCGTGAAGACACTGATGGGTTTAGGCGCGCTGCCGGAGACCGCACCACGCTCGTCTGTGGTTTTGGCCTCGCCACTGGACGCCGTACCCTTTTCGCCCACCGGCGGATAGGTGAGCGCTGCCGTGAAGCGGCCCGTGATGGTGTCCCCCTGACTGTAGATCGCCGCAACGTTGTGCTTCCCCACTTCCTGCTTAAAGAAGGTATAGGGCACGGTCACCGGCGCTTCCGGGCTCGGGATCAGAAACCGGCTGACCAAGAAGTTGGCGAGCAGGATGAGGACGAACCAGAGCCACGTCTTGCCTGGCGGCACCTTTGCCTGCTCAGTATTCTTTTGGGCACCAGGCCCACTGTGGAGGCGGCTGGTTGGTGTGAAATTGCTTCACTGCGTCGCGTCTGCTGTTCCGTCACGCTCATGGTGACCTCCTCAGACGCACTGGTTAGTAGTCAGCGGAGATTTGTGCAGTCCTAGTCAACCCTAGCATTTCCTCTCTTGCATAACAAGTTCACTGTGGTGCTCCGATTAAACTGTGGACAAGGAATATGCGACGGCGAAGTTGCTGGAAGCGCAATGCAATCCTTTCAAAACGATCATGACAGGCGAAGTCCGTGGATCTCGTCACGGAGGAGCAGGCAAGTCTTGGAAGCGAGTGAATTCTTTACAAGCTTGATGGTTGCGTACGTTGAGCCTCTGAGCGAGGCGACCTGCCTGCGCGAAGCGCTCCGGCGAAGGCAGGGAACGCCGCCGGCGGACTTTGCAGCAGCCTGCTAGTTGTCTACGGTTCCACCGTCACGTCCACAAACGCGGGTAAACTGTCTGCACCTTTCCTATCTGTCACGCGCAATTTAAATCGATAGATTCGCGGCTCCGAAACAGCTGGTGCCAGGAAGGAGGCTTCGGAATTGTTGGCGTCGAGCAGCGAGACTTTGCTACCGCGCACTTGGTCCCAGCTGTAGTAGAGTGCTTCGCCTTCTGGATCACGGCTTTTGAGTCCACTCAGTTTCACTCTGGATCCTGCCTTGACGGACTTGTTCGCTCCGGCATCGGCAACCGGTGGTTCGTTCGGCTCCTCGTTCACATTCACGTCTACATCAAGTATGGCTTGTTTGCCACAATTGGTGACGGTGATGGTGGCTTTGCCGTTGCCGACGATCTGTAAGAGGCCCCCCGGCAGGACTTTAATGACTTTTGGACTTGAAGACTCATAGTTCGTCCCGCTGGCTGGTGTGCTGATGCGCCGGGTGATGCCATCGGTAAAGTCGGCGACGACGGGAAGCTCAAAGACCTTGCCCAGTGAATCGACATGGCCGAAGGCGGATGATTGTCCAGCCCGGCCCAGTTGCAAAGGCTTCTCCGTCTCGAAATCGATTGTGGTGAGAGCTGCAGAGGGTTCCACCGTCACGATCACTTCATCGAAGACAGATCTGGGCCCTAATCGTCCACGAGAGATTTCGGCCACCGCCAGAAGACGCATCGGTCCAATGCGATCTTGCGGAACTTTGAGTGGGCCGCCAAAGGGTGGGCTCTGGTCAGCTGATCCAATCAGCGCTACTGGCGCGACGATCGAACCAGTGGCCGTCGAATCATCTTGTTCCACCAGGGTATCGTCTTGTTCGCCGTACCAATAGTAGCGGACCTTCACGATACCGGTGTCCTTCCCAGGATCGACACGCGCGATCACGGTGCTTCCCGCAGTCAGGGTGGACCCTGCTGCCGGGGTTGTGATGGTGAAGGCGAATGACTGCTCGGTCAGAAAACTAGAGACAAGTGCAAAAGCTAAAAAGTTGGCAAGGAGGGGAGGGAAGAGGCGGTTCTCAAACGTTTCACTTTTCACTTTGAACTGTTTACGGTTCACGCTTATCGCGTCAGGTGATAGGGAACGTCGATGAGAATCACTCGATCTTTGAAGAGCAGTGCCGCTTTCAGCATCAGAGCCCGCTGATTGTGCAGGATGTTCTGCCACCACCTCGCCGGAAGAATTTCAGGGATCACGACGGTGATCCAGGCATCCGGGTCCTTCTCGAGCACTTCTTCAACGTAGTCCAATAACGATCCCAGGACTGAGCGATAGGGCGAGGAGAGGGCGATCAAATTGACGCCACCTCCCCATTGAGCCCACTGCATTTTGACTTTGGCACTTTCTGCCGGATCGACGTCAACGAACACGGCGCGAATTTCACCGGGCCGGCTTCTCGCATAGTCCAACCCACGGATGACGGCGCGATTCAAGCCGCTGACCGGAATGATCACGATATTGCGCCGAGGCAAGGGAGGGCGTTCACCTCGACGGTCCAGTGCGATCTGTTCGGTGACGGCCTTATAGTGCGAGCGAATCCCCTGAAACATGAGGAGGAGGATCGTGATGAGCAGGAAAACAATCCAGGCACCCTGCATGAACTTGGTGCTGGCGATGATAACCGTTGCGATGCCGGTAGTCACGGCGCCGACCCCATTGACAATCAGTTTTGTCTGCCAATGGGTCCCTTTCTTGACGAGCCATTGTTTCACCATGCCGGCTTGAGAGAGCGTAAATGACAGGAACACGCCGATGGCATACAACGGAATCAGTGCGTGCGTATCGCCTTCGAACACGACAAGCAAGAGGCAGGCGAGGAACCCCAGGATGATGATGCCGTTCGAGAAAACCAGCCGATCGCCGAACGTGGCCATCTGATGGGGCATGAATCCATCGCGGGCCAGGATCGACGCCAGGTGTGGAAATCCCGCGAAAGCGCTGTTGGCCGCCAACACCAACAATGCCATGGTGCCGATCTGTATGGCGTAGTAAATGGCGCCGGTGCCGAACGTCACACGAGCGAGTTGGGAGATCACCGTTTCATCCACCTTGGCCAGGATGCCATAGTGAAAGGCCATCCAGCTGATGCCCATGAACAGCGAAGCCAGGATGGTCGACATCCAGATCATGGTAGTCGCGGCATTTTTTGATTCTGGTGGGCGAAAGGCTTTGACCCCGTTTGAAATGACCTCCATGCCGGTGACGGCCGAGCAGCCCGCCGCAAAGGCGCGGAGCACTAAGAACAGGGTCAGCGTTTCGGCCTCGACAGGGCTGGGCGGGATAGAGGGTGCTCCAGAGCTGGATAACGATCGAGCTGTTCCCACGACGACAAGAATGCCCAATGCTCCGATAGCGAAATAGGTTGGAATGGCGAAAAACTTGCCGGATTCGCGAACTCCACGGAGATTCATGACGATCATGAACAGAATGGCGACCAGTCCCAGGGCTTCTCGGTGGATAAACAGACTTGGGATCGCCGAAGTAAGAGCGGCAATACCGGCTGCAACGCTGACGGCCACCGTTAAGACGTAGTCGATCATCAGCGCCGCCGCCGCCACCAGAGCCGGCCGATCACCAAGGTTGGATCGTGCGACGACATAGGCCCCGCCTCCTTCTGGATACTCGTAGATGATCTGGCGATAGGAGATGGTCAGGACCAACACGAGGAACAGAATCGCGAGACTGACTGGGATCGACCAGGTGACCGCTGCAGCTCCGGCGAGGATGAGCACCAGCAAGATTTCTTCCGTTGCATAGGCGACGGAGGAAATCGCGTTCGATGAGAAGATGGCAAGGGCGATCGTTTTAGAAAGCCGTTCGTGCCTTGCCTGGGCGGTCTTGAGAGGGTCGCCGACGAGCCAGCGCTTCAGAATCATGACGTGATTATCGCACAAACTTCCTAGAGGGTGAATGTTCAGATGCTCTCGACCATAGGTCGAAAGACTCATGGCCGGAGCAATTATATCTGTGATGACCACGCCCGCGCTTCCGAAATCGTTCCTCTGTTGGAAAAAATCCTACGAGACAGGAAATGAAGTGGTTCTGGCTAAGGCAGTCGGCGCGCGACTGCGCGTATTGGAACAGAAACAATAGGTGCCCGATTCTCTTCTCACGCACTGATGAGGCTCGTCTGAAAAAGAAATATAGCGCTATAGAATCACTGCGTTACAGGACAGGCTCCATTCCGATGCATTGACAGCAACAGTGGGGACTTGTAGGGTGATGTAGTGACGTTCAACGCAACGTCGACTGTCCCATCTCTCGCGCTCCCATCCTTCCCGCGCGTCTGATTCCCCAGTCTCCGCAGCTTCTTCGACATCGTGAGTCTTCATCGGATCAGGCGGTGCACGATGCGAATGCCGCATTCCACAGACTTCGTGTCTTCTGTGCCCATTCAGTGGGTAGGTGATGTCGCGGGTCACAGGCGCTCCATCGCGTGGGTCTGCCCTGGGGTGGCCGAGCAGAGACCCCTAACACATATGAGGAGGTCGTCACCATGAGAATTCCAACGATCACACAATCTGGAGTCGTCGTCTTAACCGTGGTGCTGTTCGCCGCATTGTCGATACGGTCGACTCAACCTGTTCAAGCGGCAGATCTGCTTGTGGAAAGAGCTGTGGGGTTCGCTCCGTTGGCAGAGCGTGGCGTCATGGCCTCGGGTGCTGTGGAGGATACGCTCAAGGCGTGCATGGCCAGAATTCCTGCGCTCGCCAGTGCCGGGCAACGCATGCTGGCTGAACAAAGCTGTGCAGGTGATGAGGAATTGAGGAAAACGCTGCGATCGGCACCGAAATTCTGAATGGGTCTCGCAGGTGGGGAAGTTGAGGTCGCGCCACGGCAACGAGAGGGCCAAGAGGGGCGTCATGGAAAGAATACGCATGAGGCTGAGCGAGAGATTGGCAAGGCAGTATCGTGGATTCAAGGCTTGGATCAAGTTGATCACCTTCTATGAGCTCGCTGTGGGGATGAAGTCGACGATGAGCCATCTCATTCACTACAAGCCGATTACGCTGCAGTATCCGCATGAAAAGCGGATTCTGCCTGACAATTATCGCGGTATGTTGGCCTTGCTACGGTATGACGATGGAACCGAGAAGTGCGTCGGGTGCGATCTCTGCGAGGCCGCCTGTCCCTCTCGCGTCATTGCCGTGGTGAGCGCCGAAGTGCCGGAGGAGCCGACGAAACGATACGCGCGTGAGTATTGGATGGACATGACGCGCTGCTTGTTTTGTGGCCTGTGTGTGCAAGCCTGTCCAGTCGATGCCCTTGCGATGACGAAGGAATACGAGTGGGCGGTGTACAACAAGCGGGACTTGCTCCTCAATAAGCAGCAGCTGTTGGCGATTGGGGATCGCACGTTTCAGACACGCGAGAAACGGCTGGAGTTCCAACATCCGAATCTGGCGGTCTTCAATGTCGCCTCATCGAACCATCCAGCCAAGGCGTGCTAATCGCCTGGAAGGAGGCCTGGCATGATCAGGCCGTGGGATTTTATAGTGGAGGTATGGTGGTATTGTCTCCCTCGAACCACCTCAGATTCCGTGTATGCCTGTCTGATCTGGAACGCGACGTTGCGAAGGGTGTTGTAGCGCGAGGCGATACGGAGGGTCCCATGTATTGTTCACGCTGCCATGGGTTGATGATCGAAGTCGACATGAGAGAAGTGTCGAGTCAGGACTCTGTGCTGGGATGGCGGTGCCTGCTGTGTGGCGAGACGACGGACTCAGGGATTGAAGCCAACCGCATAAGTCACGGTCAACCGAGTCGGAACCGCGCACGTGTTCCTGGGTCACCTCCGGCCAGGGCTGCGAAAGGCAATGTGAGGTGAACCTCATCGTCATTGGAACAGTGAGGGAGGGAGACGGTCATGAGTAAGTGGCGTGATTTTCGGCGTGATATGGCAACGGAACTGTTCTTGTTCGCGTATGCGATCGCGTGGGGCGCGGTTCTGCTGGTGACTCATATGCTGACAAAATAACCACGCGTCAATCCGGTATGCCATCATGCGGAGGCTTTCTTGGTCGGGGGATGGAAATGCAACGGATCTCTGAGGCTCTGAAGCTCACGGTAATAGTAGAGTGGGGTCGGTCGTTTGTTCTCGAAGGTCAGTGCACGCAGAAACATGAGTTCTTCTTCGCTCACGTCCCCACTCAGCAAGGGATCTTGGAGAAAGTTCTTCAGCCCAGGCTCCTCGCCTGACGGCTTGTCCGGTCCTCGTTCCATAAACTCGAATGTCTTATGGTGCCCCGGCGCCACTCGACGGTTCAGAACAATCTCAATGCAAAAGGTGGCAAGGTCGATATCCCAGGATTCGAGCAAGGGGTTGAGGAACGCAATGCAGTTCTCGTTCGAGAGATCGAAGATCGTCGTATCCAAGAACTCCAGCACGGTGACGCGCATCTGTGGGTAGCTTTTCTTGCTCAGCCGAGCCACCTTGCGCATCCATGTCGGATTGTCGAGTTCCTGCCGAGCGACACTTTTGACGACGCCCAGCAGCTTCTGTGTGACGAACCGCTCGAGTTCGCCAAAGTGTTGTTTCTCAAAAATCGTGCGGATCTGCGTGGTCTTTTTGGGATGACACTTGCGGAGGATCAATTCCCGCACGTTGTGCAGGAGAGGCGTCGGCTGGTCTCCGAGCCGTTTCCTGAGTTGTTCAAGGCGCTGCTGATCGGCGAGTTTGGCCAGTTGCCCCTGAGGCAATTTCAAGGCTTGCTCGATCTTCTTGTACATGTCGGTCCGGTTCGGCGCGGGCGGGAGTTTTTTCTGCGTCAGCAGCTGTGAGATATACGATTCAGTCACGTGGGCCGCACGGGCGAGATCTCGCTGCCCTAGTTTCAATTCTTTCAAGCGATTCCGGATGAGCAGTGCAATGGGCATGAGCAATCTCCTTAGTGCGATGGTTAACAGAATATGGTTAATATTATAAGATCAAGGAGTGCATGGCAATATAATACTTGACATTAGTTAGTTAATACGCCTAGACTCCAATGCGAGTGAGGGAAGAGGAGGTCATGGCCCAGGTTCCTCCTTCCTGATCTTTGAGTGAGGCTGGCTGGCTCGTCTTTTTCGCTCTCTGCTTCTTTTCTGCCTAACCGATCTAGCCGTCTCCGTTGGCTCGACGTCAGAGAGTGCCTTCAGACTACGAATCGGTACTCACGATTCGAGATTCTTGGTTGGCCTGCCAGGGTAACGACATGTAGCGACCTGAGGTGAGGGCAAACGCCAGGATGCGCAGAGGACCTTCCCCCCACGCGCCAGAAATGATGGAAAGGAGTTCAAGATGTTGGGCTACGCCGCAATGTTCTTATGTTTCGGATTGATTGCCGGAGGGTTGCATTGGGCTGGAATAGCCACGGTTGCGACTCAGAGTTCCTGGACCCTGCTTGCGGGTGGGATGATATTGCTGATGATCCACGTGGTAGCGGGACGCGCCGGCCGGGTGTTCTAAACGATTAGATCCATTGAGGAGATGCACAGATGAGAGAGGGGTTATGACAACAGAAGAACAGATCTCGAAGATGAAGAAAGCGATTGCTCAGGCCATCAAGGTGATGGGAGACCGGTTTGGATCGACGGAGCAAGATGTCGAACGGGCCATCCAGGAACTGAAGGCGTCGATGCAGGGGGCGTCGGAACCGAGTCTTTCCGTGAAAACCGTGCCGGGGCCAGGGAGCTGATCACCTCACGCTACGCAAGCCACCATTGAGACGCAATAGCGTCTGCATCTGGAAGGAGCATGAAACATGACTGTTCAATCTACCGTTCATAGCCACATCGACATCACGGACACGCTGGCTCGATTGTACGTCTTCTTGGCGCAAAGCATGGATCGCTGTGTGAGCGAGGCGGCGCGCATCAGTTATCCAGAGGCCGAATTACAGGCGCATCTCGCCGCGACCAGAGCCACTGTCTTGGATATGCTGTCAGTCAACCTGGTGGTCAAGGCAAAGGTCGAGCAGGAGTGTGATCGCGTGCGCTCGCTGATCATGGCGTGCAGTGGAGACGGAGCCGCGAAGGCGGTTGCGCTGGATGAGCTGAAGGCGGAGCGGGCCGTGCTGAAACACAAGACTATGGCGTTGAGTGATCTGCTTGCGGTCTTTCGCTCGGCGTGACAGGAAACTGAATATGGTCTGTTGTTTCAGGCTCGGTTCGAGCGTGAAGCAGCGGATCGCATCACTACGGAGGACAGTATGAAGAGCACACCACGAACATATGTCTTGACGCTGAATTCATCCTCGAAAAAAGGCCTTCGGCTCTGGATGGGGGACAGTATCCATGCCCTGCGCCATTGCTCGGTCAAACAGATCGGTCTGGCATTGAGGGAAATGCAACAGAGCGTGGATAGCCTGCAGGCCCCCGTCTCATCGCCGGGCGGATCCTATTCCCTGAACCGAGGCCGATAACGTGTTGCCCTCGTCGAGTAAGGAGTGGTGAGGAGAGATAAGGGGTGGGAAGAGGACACGATCCATCTGGATGGACCTAGGCGCATGACCAACGTCTCTCGGTATGATGAAGCACAGTGTGTCACCTGCATGGCTGGTTCCGTCGCTTTGAATAGTAGAGGAAGGTGAGTGATGGTACACATACGAACGCCGTTCAATCTGGACCTGTTCCTCAATAAGACCGACAAGGACGTTACGATTCTCCCGTCCCCCAAGAATCAGATTCTCTTTTCACAGGGGGATACGACTGATGCGGTCTTCTACATCCAGTCGGGCAAGGTGAAAGTGACCGTGCTCTCGGAGCATGGCAAGGAAGCCGTCGTGGCGATTCTTGAGCGGGGCGCTTTTTTAGGAGAATCCTGCCTCGTGGGTCAAATAATTCGTACGGCGACCGCGACCACCCTGGAAGACTCCCGCATTCTCCGCATCGAGAAAGCCGCGATGCTCCGGATGCTTCAGGAACAACCCAGGTTTTCTGAGGCCTTTATGTCCTATTTGCTGACACACTCGATCCGCGTCCAAGAGGATTTAGTGGATCAACTATTTAATTCCAGCGAGAAGCGGCTGGCGCGGGCGCTGCTGTTGTTGGCCCACTTTGGGAAGGAGGGCAAGCCGGAGACGGTCATTGCGAAGATCAGTCAGGAAACGTTGGCCGAAATGGTCGGCACCACCCGCTCGCGCGTCAGTTTCTTTATGAATAAGTTCCGCAAGCTCGGGTTCATTGATTACAAAGGCGGGTCGCGCCTGAATGGCGGATTGCACGTGCATAGTTCTCTCCTCAATGTCGTGCTCCACGACTAGAGTCTCCATCTGATTCTGGTTCTTTGATTCAGCCACGCTACACCTGGCTACGTTCGGCCTCGCCTCCATTGTGCAATCGTTCCCTACTGAGCAATTGTGAACAGACGTTAGTCGAGTGATTCGGTATCCTCATCTCTAAATGGATGAGGCCACGGATGATTCTGACACAGACTGAGGTCCGGCTCCGATTCGATAGAGATAGGCCGGGTGCGCCTACACACAACAATAAATTCTGCCATGGGTGAACACAATGCAGTCGGTGTCTGTTGCCAAACGCAAATGGACTGAAGGTGGGGTCATGACCGCAGGGTGTACGGCCAACGCAGAGACAGTGGTCAGATTACTGAACGAAGCGCTGGCCACGGAAGTGATCTGCATCCTCCGCTACAAGCGCCACTACTTCATGACCGCTGGGGTCAGTGGTTGGCGCGTGAAGGCGAAGTTTCTCCAGTATGTGGCCGAGGAGCAGGTTCATGCTGATCTATTGGCTGAACGCATCGTCCAGCTTGGAAGCACGCCGGATTTGTCCCCTGAACGGCTGCTGATTCGGAGCCATGCAGAACATGTCGAAGGGGATTCGTTGGTGGAGATGATCACGGCAGATCTGGTCGCCGAGCGGATCTCCATCGACAGCTATCGCGCCATGATCGCCTCCATCGGTGACGATGATCCGACGACTCGCCAGGTCTTGGAACGGATTCTGGCGCAAGAAGAAGCGCATGCGGAGAATCTGGCCAGTCTCTTGAGAGACTGAGCGTCAGAGCGAGACATCACGTGACGTCCATGTCTGGTGTGTCATATGCGCGCCGCTGGGCGCAGAAGGAGGGCCTATGGTCTGCCAACGCTGTCGGGGGCTGCTGGTATGCGAGACCTTCGATGATCTGAGCAGCGGAACAGACTCGCTCTACAGGGCTACACGCTGCATCAATTGCGGGTATATCGAGGATGCCGTTGTTCGCGCAAATCGTTTCCGCGGTTCGGAGAATATGCGGGTGAGCCCGCGCAGGAGAGGCAGGACGAGCGACGTTGAACGCATCGCGATTCCCTTGGAAGCGTACGCATCGATCCGATGAACATTCGCTGCTGCAGCGAATGCATCTGGAAGGAGCTGAAACGATGTTGGGTAATAAGGAGGAGGCAACGATGACACTCGAGAAGCACAACGTATCAGCTGTAGCCCAGACATCAGTGGGTGTCATGAATGGTGAAGAGAGTCGGCAGTTTGTTCGCCGCAGGCCGGTCGGTCTGACGATCACGGTCGAGAAGATCGATCGTGTATTGGCTGAGGTTCAGGCGGAGATTGAGGTGCTACGGCGGGAGAGGACCAATCTGGGACTGGTGCGGGGAGAATTGGTCGGCATGGAATCCACGTGGAGTGGTCTTCACCGTGCAACACCTCGTTGAAGTAGCCGACTCTTGGCCGGATCTCTCGGAATCCACAGAGCCGGAGGACTCCCCAGGCGCAAGACTTCTTCACCCACGGGCCAGGACTCCTGCCGGCTATACCGGTACCCGAAACGGTGTAAACTTCTGTTCGGCTTTGGCCGCCAAGATAAAGTCGCGCTCAGTCAGACCCTTCATCTTGTGCGACCAGATTTCGAGCTTGCACTTTCCCCAGGCTAGATAGAGATCGGGGTGATGGCCCTCGGCCTCCGCGACAGCGCCAACTTTGTTGGTAAACGCAAGAGCTTGCGCGAAATCCTGGAAGGTGTAGCGTCGTTCCAAATGCCCTCTCACGTTGAGTGACCAGCCCTGGCCGAGTTTCCTCAATAATTCCCTTACGCGCAGAGCTTTCAGGGGGGAATCCCCCACGCAATCAGTACTATTCTTGTTCGCCAGTTTCATTGGAAGCCTCCCCAATATTCTTGATCGCTCATTCACTTATTGCGGAGACGTGATTTGACCACTTGGTCGTTCAGTGGTCGTCGTCGTACTAGTGGTGGTCGACGTTGAGCTTCTTGGAGTACTTGCGTTATCACCAGCTTGGTCACTGATGTGTCCAGTCTTTGGATCACTGGTTTGACCACTGTTTCCGCCGCGGTTGTGATCGTTTGTTTGCCCAAGACTCTGGCCGCCTTGTCCTCCAACTTTGATCACTCCCTGAACGCTGACATCGCCAGTCGTCTTGGCTGATTCCATTCTGACGATATACCGGAAATAGCCGGGATCACGGAAACAGACGCTGGCAGTTTCGTTCGTGGCCAGTTGGGCTGTATCGCGAGGTGTCATCCACCCACCCACATTATTTTTGCATGACAACTGCTTGTCCAACACCGCGTCAAGGAAGATGACTCGCACAGGTTGGGTCCTTTTGTTGATCCACCGAACTTCATCGCCAGTATTGACTGCTGTTTCGCTTGGCGTCAGGGTATCCCCAATAATAATGTCTTTGACGTCCCCACTCCTCGTCACCGTGGGCATGCCCTGACAGCCCAACACGAGAAGTAGCGCAACCCCTAGATATCGAATCGCATTCATGGAAATGCCTCCTTGTTAAGGTCTCGATCTTATCAACGACAAGTCCATCGGTGCTTGAGTGAGGGTCCAACATTCGCGCTCAGATACAAATCTGATGAATACAGCTCATTTTGGACATTTGATGAGGGGCGGCCACGCAACGCCGCCCCTCTGCGATGCCTCACCTGGATTAGAACAACTCATCCTAGAGCGCCCCCCTTCAAGTTCAAGAGAATCCTGCCGGTCAGGGCACCCGGACGGAGCGATTTGTGAACAGATGGATCGCCAGCAACACGATCCCGACCAAGAACAGAATCCAGGAAATCTGGACTGCTACAGCGGCTACCCCGGTCAGATTCAAGACTCCGGCAATGAGTCCAACCACTAAGAACAACAGTGCGTAGTACAACATATCGAACTCCTTTCAATAAGACGATTCCCGAGAGTCACGGAATCGTCGATGCACCCACAGTTCACACATCTCATCCTCTGGAGATCCATCGGGCGGACATTGTTGAGGAAACTGCTCCAGACCTCGCTCCCAGGAACCCACCGCATCGTGCATATGCATAAGTCCTCCTCTCCCGCTCTATTCGATAGCCGTGGACGTCGTTCAGCTGTCAATCGACCATCAGACGCCTCACGAGGCCACAGAACTATGCTGGACCTTTAGCTGATTGGAAGCTGAGCCGAATTGCTCAGTTTCGAAAAATTAGTGAGGCAGGTCATATGACGCGTTCACTGCAATGCTTGCAGTCTGTCCTCTTTTGACCAGATTACGCATAAGTTTCAGAAGATGCTGTAGTCAGGCTCAACCGATGTGCGGCACCTGCAGCGGATCAGAGAGGATTTTCTTGGCAATGGTCCTATCCGAAGGAGGAATGCACAATGACAACGACTCTACACAGCAAGCGGATGTTCTGTGCGGTGCTCCTTCTGTTCGCTGCCTCGTGGGTCGCAGTTTCGGCCCAGGCGGCAGACCGGCTACCGGTAACGCTTGCACCTGGATCCGACACAACCATCACCACCATCGAGCCGAGAATTGCAGCCGGGGCGGTTGAAGATACGTTGAAGGCCTGTATGGCCAGGATACCGAAGGACGCCAGTATCGGCCAGCGCATGACCGCTGAACAGAGTTGTGGACGGGATGAACGCGATCGGAACCCCTTCCTGGCCGTCCTCGGAGCGCGGAGCATACGCCATGAACAGCCGTGATCACGCTCGGTGGGAGATGAGCATCCGAGATCATTTGGCGACCTCGGGACGCTGAGATTCTGCGATGCCCTATACATCAGTATGTGGGTATCGGTAGGATGGACCGAACTCGTGATTGACTTCCAGCCAGGGTCACTCGATCACCGTCAGGGTCGTGGAAGAGACGTAATGCAGAACGTAGGGATCACTGCAGCGATGATCTGGTTTGGGGCAGGAGCCGGAACCATGGTGTTGTTGTATTATGCGGTCAGGCTCTCCCATGCGTGGAGGGCAAGCGGACGCGTTGCCGCAAGTCACTCGGCCGTCCGGACGAGGCTCTCGGCGGTATCTCTTGACACGCATATCGCCACTGAATGGACCGACGGCCGCAGACGGTTGGACGTGTTACTGGCATTGATGGAGGTTCTCGCGGCGTCGCTGAAGCAGGAGGTGGAGAAACTCAACCGGCTGGATACTGCCGATGCATTATATGAACGCACCGCACGCAGGATGGTGAACCCTACCTTGCGTCGTTTCACCTTCGACCAACATCTACGGGATGAGTGCCGCGTGTTGGTCCCTCTGCTGGAGTTCTGTGGCAGGGATCTCGCTGAATCTCAGGGGATGGAGACCAGCGAACAGTTAGCGGTGCTTGCCGAAATCAAGGCGGCGATACAGTCCGTCGATCGCGGCTGATTCCCGGAAACAGACACGATCCTGATGGGTCTGGCGATCTGTTCCAATTTGCCGACCGCAAGCTGGATCGGGATACATCCTGGACCTCCCGTTTCAGAAACCGGCATTGAGCAGGGAAAGTCAATGATGCAGCATCAACTGTTTGTGCTGGCGTTCTTCCTCGTCCTCCTTGTGCTTTTCTACCAGATTGCCGTGATCTTTGCCCCCTTTCTTGTCCCTGTCCTCTGGGCCATCATCATCGCCCGCATGACCAATAGCCTGTACGTGAAATTGGTCCATCTTCTTCGGGGGCGAGACACGCTGGCGGCAGGTCTGCTGACGTTTGCGATAATGTTCCTCGTCGTCTTCCCGATCCTGTCTCTGACCTTTGTGCTCGTTCAGGAAACAACGATCGCCTACCGAAGTGTGATGGAATGGGTCCAGGCCGGCGGGATGAAACAGCTCCCGGAGTACCTCGGTAAAATTCCGCTGGCTGGGCGGTTTATCCAGGAACAGCTAGGGACATTCGTGCTGGCGGGAAGCGGCTACGAAGGCTCGATCGCGGAGGGGACGAAAACAGTGGGCACGTTCTTGTTGACTCATATCTCTGGTCTTGCTCGTGATGCCTTTTCTGTGACGTTCGATTTGTCCATTATGCTCTTCACCCTATTCTTCTTTTATAAGGACGGCAGAGGTTTATTTTGGCGGCTCTATCACCTCCTGCCCTTGGAAGAGCGACATAAGCAGAAGGTGCTTGGTCGGCTGGACAGCACAATGACGGCGGTGGTCAAAGGGGTGCTTGCGACCGCGCTCGGGCAGGGCGTCTTGGCAGGAGGCGCCTATGTGGTCCTCGGTGTACCATTTGCCTTGGTGCTGGCGGCGATCACGGCGCTGTTGTCTCTGTTGCCAGTTGGCGGGACCGCCTTGGTCTGGGTGCCGGTTGCCGGGTATCTCTTTGTGTCCGGACCGATCTGGAAGGGAATCGCGATGGTCGCGTGGGGCGCCCTCGTGGTTGCCGGCTTGGTCGACAATGTTCTCAAACCGCTATTCATCGGACACGGGACGCAGCTGCCGACGCTTTTTCTCTTTTTCAGTATCCTCGGAGGGCTTGCGGCCTATGGCTTTATTGGTATGTTCCTCGGTCCCATCTTATTGGCAGTCCTGCTCACGGCGATTCACATCTATGAGGAAGAATATCAAACGAAAGGGCCTGTCATCCTCAAGACCGAAACGGGTACCTGAAGGAAAGGAAGGTAAGACGAAGGCCATCCTTCCGACATACTACTCAGCGCGCGAGGGGGTGACTCTGAGAGGAGTGATACGCGAGCCGTATTCATGAGCATACACGCAGGTCAATTCGGCGCCCCAAAAGAAAATCAAGGCGGAATAGTACACCCACGCCAAAATGATCATGAAGGAGGAGGCGGCCCCGTACATTGAGGCCATCGCCGTTGAGCCAAGATAGAGGCCGATGACCCACTTCCCGATCATAAAGAGCGTGCCGCTTGCCACCGCACCGAGCCAGACATCCATCCAGGCGATATACCCGTCCGGGAGTACCTTGAACATCAGGGCGAAGAGCAACGTGATCACCGGCAAGGAGACAGCCACGTCCACGAATATCAGGATCACCTGAGGCCCGGGCAGCGCCTGAAGAATGAATTTGCTCAAGGCCGCCAGAACGGCACTCAGGATGAGTGAGACCAGAAGAAGCAAGCCGGTGCCGATCACGAGCATAAACGGCAAGACTCGACTCTTGATTGCGCCCCACAGTGCGGCATTCTTCTTCGGCGTAATTCGCCACATGAGATTTAATGCATCCTGAAGTTCACTAAACATTCCCATCGAAACGATGATCAGAGTGACCAGGCTGACGACTGTGGGTATGGTGCCCTGCACTGGCTGACCGGCGCTCTCCAGCATGTTGGCAATGGCGTCAGCCCCTGGCGCTCCAATCAAGTCTTTGAACTGGCCGAGCATTTCGCCCTGCACGACGGTCTCATCCACCACCAACCCGGCAATGGCAACGGCAATGGTCAACAGTGGGGCGAGGGAAAAGAGGGTGTAGAAGGATAACGCCGCGCTCAAACGCAACACATTGTCGTCCCACCATTTCATGCCGGTTGTCTTCGCCAATCTCAGGAGCCAGCGGAACTTCATGCCGCATTCTAGTTCGGTTCATCCTCATAGGGAAGCTCATGGTAGCTGTCTGTGAGCGCATTGAGCAATTTTGACCAGATCTCCGCCTGGGTTCATGCCAGAATTTGCCCGCACACGATGAGGGGGCGCTGGCCCGGAGGTACGCACACTTTCACGCAGGAGGGAGACAGCATGAACGCAGATCAACTCAAGGGGAAATGGATGCAGTTCAAAGGTGAATTGAAACAGCAGTACGGTAAGTTCACCGATGACGACTTGCAGCAGATCGAAGGGAATTACGAGAAGTTTGTCGGCAAAGCTCAGGAGCGGTATGGGGATAAGAAAGATGAGCTGATGAAGTGGGCTGACCAATGGCATCAGAAGTCGATGCCGGATGATATCAAGACCAGGATGTAGCAGGGCGTTGAGCGGGAAGTATGAAATGGCAGGCTGAGGATCATCACGTTTTGGTCCGTTCGTGTGGCGAATATTCCTGCAAGCCTATTGTGAGGGGTTGAAATGAACGTACGAATTGTCGTTGCACTGTTCCTGTTTCTGGGCCTTGTGAGTGCTCCTCTGTCTGCTCAGCATCTATGTGAAGACTGTCTGGATGAGGCGAAGCACCTTCTGAAGCAGTGTCTTGAGGGGGCCATCAGTGAAGAGGATAAGAAGTCTTGTTTGGAGAGACAGCAGGCACGATCAAAAGGTTGCGAGAGCAGCCAGTGCATGACGGAACGAGCCGCGCGCAAGATGGACAAGCCTGTTGAACAGAAGTCTCAGGGTGGGGGGCAGGTGAAGGAAGAGCGACGAGAGCGGTGAGGTTTGTCAGAGCGCTCTTTTGCCATGAGAGAGACGCGTCTCTAGATTCCAGTCCAGGAATGCCGGGTGGCGGAGAAGAGGCAACACTGTCGATTCCAGCCTCAATCCTGATGCCAAAGTGAGCCCTGGCCTGGCAAACCATCCGTATCCTCTTGGCGGTCTGCAGAATCTTTTGGAGAGCGAGGGTCGCAAGGGCTCGCTGTATACCATTCACAGCACCCCCGTCGCGAAGGATGGTCCCGGCTTCCATGTGGGTCCAGCCCGTCTTTCCTGCCACAGGAATTTCTTCCCTACTGAGCAATTGTGACCAGACAGGCATCGGGCGTCGCGGCATACTATTCATCATGAGTCGCGGTCTGTCCGAGCCAAGGAGGTGGCATCATGACCTGTCGAGTTGCCCGCGCGTATCAACACTTCATCCAGATGGAGCCGGTCCCCTGCTCTGAATGTGGATCGACCTATCTGGACGTGCGTGTGGCCTCAGGGACTCTAGGGCTGCATCTATGTCCGATCTGCGCCCAGTCCTTGAGCCCGCGCGTCGTATCTTCCGTCCACGCGCTTGGTGTGCCGATGATGCATCAGAAGGTCGCCTGAACCGGAGTCTCCGACATCCGGGCATCATCAGAGAGACGGGAGGCCACGATCCTGCCGGTTTCCCAAGGCGAGAGCTGTGATACCCAAGCGAGCGTCACGCCAGTGTAACTACGAACGTAGAAGGAGGATGTATGCGCTGCCAACGCTGTCGGGGGCTCATGGTATGCGAAACCTTCGATGACCTGAACATCGAAACAGACTCTCTGTACTCCGCGAATCCAGGTAGATTACGCATCTCACTTTAACCAGGAGGAAACACCATGCTGAGTTGGGCTGTCACATTTCTTGTCGTTGCCATTATCGCAGGAGTATTAGGACTCTCCGGGGTGGCCGGGACTGCGACCAACATCGCCTATGTCCTTTTTGTCCTCTTCGTGATTCTTGCGCTGGTCGGCTTTCTCACGGGTCGTAAGCCAACCGCCTAGCGGCCGATTGCAAACATGCCGAAGTCTTGCGTCGTCCGCGCACTGAGGTTGTGATGGTGTGTCATACATGCCCGGCCTAGCCTGAAGGCATTGTCAATTTAACTCCCATTCGGAAGACCGGGCAGTATGACAACCCCAACACTCAACTGCCAATGCCATCGCTTTTCCTCGGACATCATCAGCCACGCCATCTGGCTCTATCATCGATTGTGTTTGAGCTTCCGTGAAGTCCCGGTGGCGTATGAAACCGTTCGCCAGTAGTGTCAGAAGTTTGGGCCAGCCTATGCGCATAAGGGATGGATGTCACTGCTCGATACATCCGTTCCATTGTGCGTGCAGCCGGTTAAGTTGACAATGCCATAATTTTAGAGCGAGCAATGATAGACTGCCAGCTTGGATAACTCGAACCCAGAGTGTGCCATGCCCCTTTTCTCTCGTCTTGTTTCCCGTCAGAGGCTCGGAGTACTGGGCGCGCTTCTGTGCCTGGCGGCGAGTGCGGTCTTTCCTCCACCTGTTCTGGCCGGAGGCTTGGACGACCTTTCTGACCTGACCGACAAAGCGGCTCAAGCCGTCGTCACCCTCAAAGGCCGAGACAACTTCAACAGCGAGTACCTGTATGATGTGAGTGTGAAGAACTTGTCGTCCGATTCTTTAGTGGGAGAGTCGCTCATCATCGTTCTTGACAAGATTACCAACATCGGTGGCAACGAATGGATGGCGGGCACGAGCGAATCAAACCTGACACGCATGGAGATCCTGGGGCAGGATGGCGAAACAGATGACGGCAAACCTTACTTTCGGATCCCTCGCGGATCCGGTCCAGATCTTTCCCCCTACACCGAAAGTAGTCCTGCAACCGTGCAGATTCGCAACAAGGACTATCTCATCGTGTTCACTCCGGTTTTTCGTGTGTATGGAATGAAACGGCCTCCTGTTTCACCGAAAGCGAAGGAGCGGGTGTCGCCATTGCCTTCCGCTCTGATTCCCGCTGATAAGCTCATTCAGCTGCTCATCCAGAAAGGCGTGCTCTCTGAACAAGAAGGACGCGAGCTCTATCAGCAATGATCTCTCTCCCCTGTCGAGAGTCCGCAGGACAGCGCCGCCTACCCAATGTAGACAAAATCAAGAGGGGCGTATACCTCACTCGCTGCCTGGACGATCGACCAGTAGCGGGCAAGCGACTTCTTTTGAACGATCATGTGTACTGCATTCTCGTTGTCTTTCGTAGAGGGCCGGAACCGGACTGTTTGCGTGATCCGTTCCCACAGCACTGCTCAACGAGCCGCCAGGTTGCTACGTCATAAGGGTAGCGACCTGGCGGCGTTCACCGAGACAAGGGCGCACGCCGTTACCTACCGCTGTTGTCTTTGCCTGAGCTGTTGTGATCAGACCGGCGCCGGTCTTCTAGTCATAATGGCTTGTACGGAGGGAGGTTTGGATGTGCCAGGACAGATTGATACGGACACGGAGATAGAGATGCATACATATAGGAGGAAGCCATTATGAATGCAGAGCAGCTCAAGGGAAAATGGCTGCAGTTTAAGGGGGAACTCAAAGAGAAATACGGCAAGTTTATCGATGACGAATTGAAGCAAATCGAAGGCAATTGCGAAAAGTTTGTGGGCAAAGCCCAGGAACGGTATGGCGACAAAAAGGATGCCCTCATGAAATGGGCGGACGAGTGGCATGAGAAGCCGGCGCCGAAACCCGTAGGGAAGGGAATATAGCCCGCTGAAATGGATACAATTCACGAAAGACCTCTGACGACACACGTTATATTGTGCTTAAGGAGAACATGATGAATACACGCTCTGTACTGACGCTTTGCACGGTTCTGATTTTCGGTGGGGCACTGATCGCTGGATCGGTGCATGCGCTTGACAAGACCAATGAAAAGACCCCGATCAACGACACGTGGCTGACGGCGAAAACAAAAATCGCTCTGGCTGCTGATAGTCGGGTCAAAGGAAGGCAGATCGATGTCGAGACCACGCAGGGTGTGGTGCTGCTCCGCGGCAAGGTGGACTCAGACGCAGCCAAGCAGGCGTCGGCGGAGATCGCCAAAATGCTCGATGGCGTCAAAAGTGTGAAGAACGACCTTGAGGTCGTCGTCCCAGTGGCACGTGAGGCGGTGGAGGACAAGGATGACGCCATTACGACACACGTGAAGGACCAGATGGCCAAAGATACACATCTGAAGAAAACCAATATTGCAGTCCAGACCAATGCAGGGGTCGTCTCGCTAACCGGCGAAGTTCGGGACCTTATGACCAGTGGCAATGCGTCTTGGACCGCCAGGCAGGTTGCCGGTGTAAAGTCTGTCAAAAATGATCTCACGGTGAAGGAGTAGGCCGAGAGGTTCAGGCACAGAGAGGGGGCCAGTCACTAAGGCTGGCCCCCTCCATACTGGGAGGCTCCGGAATACTCGTTCGGCACAACAGAACTTCGATGGTCTGGAAGTCGGACAGCAACGAGCTCAGTCGGACGGGACAAGAGAAGAGAAGAGTCCTCAGCAGGATGTGTCACCTGCGTTAGCCTGATTGGTTTCCGGGTGAACGGGATAGCAAGAGGCTGTTCAGCTTCAGTCAGATGGAGGTCCTTGTGAAGGCCCTCAAGTCGTCCAGTCTTGACTTGACCATCGTTATTGTCGGGCTCGCAGCGGTTCTGGGAACCGGGGCGGAAGCCCAGTCGCCCTCCAAATCGTCACCTTTTATGATTGTCATAGGCGAAGTGTCTCAGGTCCAAGGGGAGTTTCATATGACCAAGGATCCCCAAGGTCTGGACATGCTCGACATCGTGGACAAATCTTACGTCTCTTACGTCATGACAGATCGAGCTGGCAAAGAGTTGCGTCTCGAACTTCGCGATGACACCAAGGTTCTGAATGGGGTCAATCCAGGGGACAAGATCGAAGCCAAGATCTTAATCGAAGGCCATACGCTCTCGGTCATAAGGCTTAAGCCATAACACACGAGACCGGTAAGAAGAATGAGATCATCCCCCGTCTCGTCGGATTCAGCCTTGAGGCAAAACACCCTGATGGTGTGCCTTGAATTCTAGGTTGTTACGGAATCCTCTGTTTCCACGAATTGATCTGGAAGTCTCATACACATGGGCGGGCACATTCATGTGAAACCAAAGACGGCCTGGCCTACATCGGCCAAACTCCTGAATTTCCGCATGCCTATTTTGCGCTCGGCTACGGGGACAATGGTATTACGTTTCGTGTCATTGCGGCTAAGATCATCACCGACTTTCATCTGAGTCGACCGAATCCAGATGCAGATATCTTCCGGGTTGATAGATGAATAACGAGACCAGCATTGCTTAGCGAGTCGGCAGGTCGCTACCCGTATGACGTAGCGACCTGCAGGCGTTCACGTGGACAATGGCTACGGCCCCTCTGACCCGCTGTGACCTGATTCAAGCTTGGAGTCGGTCGTACAGAGGCTTCACAGCTGTGGCCGGCATCAGTTCATTGAGCCGAGCGAATCGACAGCGCGTGATTCTGATCGTTCATCTTCGCCTCAATACGATCGCCCTTCTTAATTTCTCCGACCATCTGGGTCGTTTTATCGGTATGCAAACGTATTTCTTTGCCGTCCTTCACCTTGACGAAATAGTTCCCGTCCTCTACACGGACTAGTTCACCCTGGAGCGTCTTGGCGCCTTTTGCGCGGGTACTTCCTATCTTACCGTTCGTTTGCTTGCCATCATCCGATTGAAAGCCTTGCCGATCAGATTGGGAGTCAGTCTTCATCACGTCTGAGGCCGACGGCGAATGCTCGGCCTGCGCTATGTTGGACAATCCGAGACACAGTAACAATCCGCACGACAGGACACCGACGACTTTGTGAATGGATACCATTGGAGCCTCCTTGGATAGATGTACAACACGCTTAGAGGTAACGTTACTCGCTTCGAGTCTTGCTTGCTGAGCAATTGTGACCAGCTTCTTGCAATACTTCTCGTCATACGGGGCAAGACCGGGAGCTTCGAGAGGACATGGCCAAATCGGCACGAAAGCCGAGGCGTGGGCTCTACGAGGTGCTCAAGTCGAGATCCCAGCAGTAGCCTGCCGTGAGGAGGAACTTCAAGAAATGCGATGGTGCGCGCGCGGAGCTCGCTTCCTGTTGCAGGTGAGGACGCGGACGCTGGACGGCGTGCTTCGCGATGACTTCGTTTGTCGGTACCCAGAAATGAAAGCAACAGACGGTTCACTAGGTCCACCAGCAGCGTAGCTGCTGGTGGACCTAGTGGTGGGCGATCAGCGCACAGTATAGAGAACACGGGGTGCAACGTCACGCAGTGTCCCCAAATCCTCCCGACCGCTCTCGCCGAGAAATACCCTGTAGTCATCCCCTTAACCGCCCTGGCTGACTGCGAACAACGTTAGTGGGAGACCGATGCATCCGTAAGAAACGACACGGCGTGACCCTTAGCATCCACTTTCGCAAGAACATGTTCTCCCACTTTAGGAATCAAGTTGGATCTCTTTTCAGTACTAGTATTAACATGCATGCGCACCTCAGCCCCAGATGCTTCTCTGACGACATAGTTCTCACCATCGATCTTCACGATTTCGCCCTTGACCTCCTTGCCGGATACAAACCTGTCTTTATCATCCACGGTCCATATCGTTCCGCCCGAATGGCCTGAGTTGAACTGGTCTGCAGAGGACGCGACAGTCGACAATCCCAGGCACAGTAAGAAGCTGCACGACAGGACACCGACGACTTTGTGAATGGATACCATTGGAGCCTCCTTGGATAGATGTGAAACACGCTTACAAGGAACGATACGCTTTTCGGGTCTCGCGTACTGAGCAATTGTGATCAGACTCCCGCCATGCTTCTCGTTATAGTAAATGAAGAAATGCCGTCCTCGTTCCGAACTGACCAGAGAGTTAGGATTTGGGAAAATTATTCTGAGCGTCTGAGCAAATGCCACGAAGGGAATGACGGTACCTTCTGAACAATCAAAGGAACACTAGAGGTGGTGCATGAAAATCGGAGACTCCTACGACGTCAAGTCGTTCGACGTACACGGGCTGGTCGGGATTTCCGATCAAACGATCGAGATGCATCTTAAGCTGTACGAGGGCTATGTGAAGGCCGCGAATCAGCTCACGGCCCAGATTGGCGAAATGCTCAAAGATGGACGGATTGATCAGGAGGAAATGCCAGCGTATTCCGAGCTGACCAGACGGCTGGGATTTGAATACAACGGGATGGTCTTACACGAATATTACTTTGAGAATTTGACCACAGGCGGAGCCAGCGATCCCGATCGAGGCTCTGCTTTTTTGGAAGCTGTAGAAGACAGCTTCGACACCTATGACATGTGGAAATTGGACTTTTCCAGCGTGGGGAAGATGCGAGGAGTGGGCTGGGCCATATGTTATGTGAATCCACACAGTGGCCGACTCTCGAATCATTGGATCAGCCTGCATGAAAACGGGAATGTCGCCGGTTTCATTCCCGTTCTCGTGATGGATGTGTGGGAGCACGCCTATCTCCTTGACTACAAGCCTTCAGAGAGGGCGTCCTACATCGAGGCATTCTTCGCGAACATCGATTGGAAGTCTGTGGACAAGCGGCTGCAGCTGGGCGAGCGGGCTTGGGGAAAAGCAGTCCGAGGATGACCGGAAAGCCTTGGGCTATTTGTGATCGACATAATGGAAACCGGGGACACTCCCCGGGAGGAGGAAACGGTGAAAGCAACGACAACGATAACGTCACAACCTGGATCAACGGCGTCCCGCGTTCCTCGACAGGAAGGAATCATCAAAGAAGCCATCGGTCTGACCGATGTGAAGACGCTTCGGGCCAGGGCTCGGCGAGGGATTGAAGACGGCGCCATGACAGCGGGCTACAAGGCCAAAGTGGAGACGGTGATCAGGCTGCTGAATGAAGCCCTCGCCACGGAAATCGTCTGCATCCTGCGTTACAAGCGTCATTATTTCATGGCCAGCGGGATCAATTCCCTCAGCGTGAAGGGCGAGTTTCTGCAGCATGCCACTGAGGAACAAGTCCATGCCGATCAATTGGCCGAACGCATCGTCCAACTTGGAGGGGAGCCGAATCTCTCTCCTGAAGGGATGCTGAGCCGGAGCCATTCAGAATATGTCGCAGGAGACTCATTGGTGGAGATGATTACAGAAGATCTTGTTGCCGAACGGATCGCGATCGACAGTTATCGAGAAAGTGTCACCTATGTCGGGACTGATGATCCCACGACTCGTAGAATATTGGAGGGGATCCTAGCGCAAGAGGAAGAGCATGCAGAAGACCTGGCCAGTCTCCTGAAGACAATGGGGCCGTAAGCGAGTGCTTGTGGCCGAGATTGTGAATCGGTGGAGAAAGAGAGGATACAAGGGTTCATCCTTTGGCTGCTGGGCATGCCGTTCACGTTGATTGTTGTCCTTTGGGTCTTTGGGGTCCTTCGATAAAGCGTGGGTGGAGGACCGGCTGGTTTAGTGAGAGCCTGATGAAGGCAGGAGGAGTTGTATGATTGGCGAGATCGCCCTGTGGGTGGGGGCAGTGGCGTTTGCGGTGCTGGTCGGCATGCTGATTCCACTCTTGATACAGCTCAGGAAATCGATGGTGGAATCGGAGCGCCTGCTGGCCGGTCTGAACATCGAGGTCCCATTGTTGCTTAAGGAAGTGCGGGCGACGACGTGGAACATGAACTTGCTTATCGAACATGCGCGGGGCGGGGTCGAGCATGCGGCGGTGTTGCTGCATGCGGCCGGTGCGGTGGGCGACACCATCCAACGGGTCCATGAGACAGTACGCGGCGGGGGCCGGTCACTGCTGGTCGCCTTGGCCAGCATGGTGGCTGGTGTCACGGCCACCATGGCCGTCGTCAAGGCACAGATTCACCGAGAAGGAGGGATAGTCAATGGAAAAGGAGGATTGCTCAATGGCAGATAACAGAGGGTGTTCATTAGGGGCGGCGGGATTGGCGTTTGTGACCGGAGGGTTGTTGGGAGCGGCTGCGGCGTTGTTGCTGGCACCGCAGTCTGGTCGTGAGTCGCAGAAGCAGTTGCGAGGGTATGCGCGACGAGCCGAAGAAGGCGTTCATGAGCTGGCCGACAAGGCCGGCGAGGTTGTCGACCAGGCCATGGACAAGGGACGCGAGTTCATCAAAGACAAGCAGGCAGTCATGACCGAGGCGGTCGAGACCGGTCGCGCGGCTATGTCAGCGGAGCTTAGGCGACTGTCCAACGAAGTGAAGGGATGAATGCACCTGTCTAGCGACAGCTAGCGCGCCCGTGAATCACGCCAGGCCCGGATCGGTTGGGGCTCCTGACTCGTACGCTCCTGACAAAGCGGATCATGATGCAGGGCTTCATCATTTTATAGATGCGCTGCAGTAAGGCGTGTCGACAGGAATTCCATACTTCAACTTTTCCAGGCTGCTCTTAACTGAAAGGGGATCGCATGCGAATCATTTCTTATTTTCTGTTTGTCATTGTTCTAGGTGGGTTCGTGGCCACAATCAACGGTTCTTTCGCCTATGCGAAGACCGTTGAAGCCGGAGATTCCAGTTCGAGTTGGATCGGAACCGGCGAGTTCTTGGAACTTGGAAATGGAGAACAGGTCGTCAATGGAATTGTGAAAGGAGTCCTGATCTCCCGTCATAAAGACGGAGCCAAGATGATTGTCCATTCCTCCAGACTGACATGTCCGGTCCGTGTGAATCTCAACAGAAACAAAGATTATCAGGCGATAGAAGGCCTCTGTACGGTCGTGGCGCATGAAGGCAAGGACGTCGGATATGCCCACTGGAAGTGCACTGGAAATCTGAAAGAGTGTACGGGCGATTTCACGTTTACGGGCGGTTCTGGTGGATTCAACGGAATGTCAGGAACCACTCCGTTTCAGACCAGTATCGTCTTCGAGTTGCAGGATGGGAAAAATGGTCAGGCGATTGGGTATGCGGTCTGGCCAAACCTGACGTATACGTTGCCCTAGGCTCAAGACTCATTACGGTTTAGGATTCCCTCAACAAACGGGATGTGATTCACGATGGCAGGAGTTGGCCATGAGTGCGTGTTTCTGTTGACCAGGAGCCAGTTGGACAGGATTACGCCATAGATTTCGGTGTCGCAGGGCATTCCGGGCGTGGATGGTATGCGGGTGAACAGGGCAACCATCTATGTAATCCGATAGGGCCTTTACTGCAAGGATGGACTAAAGGTCTATGGCCCGCACAAGACGCTCTACAAACCACGCCACACAATCGAGAGCATGTGTGGCCGGATCACGGATTGGCGCCGGATCGCCATGCAGTACGATTGCTATACCCGCACATTCTTCTCAGCCATTGGGATCGCCGCAACCGTCATCTTTTATCTCAAAGAATGAGTCCTAAGCCAGGGTCTCCATCTGATTCTGGTTCTTTGATTCAGTCACGCTACACCTGGCTAGGTTCGGCCTCGCCTCGATTTTGCAATCGTTCCCTAGTGAGCAATTGTGAACAGACTGCAGTCGGCTGCTCCATTATGCTTATCCCTGGTGAGGTAGTCGTGGATACTCACGGCGCAAGAAGAAGCGTATGCGGAGAATCTGGCCAGTCTCGTGAGAGACTGAGCGTCATAGCGAGAGGTTACGTGACGTCCGTGTCTGGTATGTCATATGTGCGCCATCAGGCGCAGAAGGAGGACCTATGGTCTGCCAACGCTGTCGGGGGCTATTGGTATGCGAGACCTTCGATGATCTGAGCAGCGGAACAGACTCTCTCTACAGGGCTACACGCTGCATCAATTGTGGGTGTATCGAGGATGCCGTTGTTCGCGCAAATCGTTTCCGCCGTTCGGAGAAAATGCGGGTGAGCCCGCGCAGGAGGGGCAGGACGAGCGACGTTGAACGCATCACGATTCCCTCGGAATCGTATGCATCGATCCGATGAGCATTCGCTGCTGCGGCGAATGCATCTGGAAGGAGCTGAAACTATGTTGGGTAGTAAGGAGGAGGCAAAGATGAAACTCGAGAAGCACGACGTACCAGGTGTCTCCCAGACTTCGGCGAGCGTCATGAACGGTGAGGAGAGACGGCAGTCTGTTCGCCGCAGGCCGGCCGGTCTGACGAGCAGGGTGAGGGAAATCGATTGTATGTTAGCCGATATCCAGGCGCACATTCAGAGACTTCGGCTGGAGAGGACCCATCTGGGGCTGGTGCGGGATGAATTGGCCTGTACGGAAGCCAACTAGAACTGCATGAACGATGCGACGGCCAGTTCCATTATGGTGATTGCGGTATACCGTCCTCCCTCTTTCTTCGTCTGAGCTGTTTTGACCAGATTATCAGCTGGCCTCTCGCTATGCTGGAGATATAGGTGCCCAGCCGTCCCTCATTCCGTGATAGCAGACATCCGTCCTGCGAGCCGAAGGTGTGACTGTGGCGTGTATGGCCACGGAATGATCGAGTGCGCGGTGAATGTGCGAACACAAGGAGAATCAAGATGAGTACTATTATTATTGTCGTATTGGGTGTGTTGTGTGTCGGCGTACTTCCGATCTGGCCGTACAGCGGAACCTGGGGATATATCCCCAGCGGCGGGCTGGGTTTCCTCCTCGTGGCTCACACTCTTCTGACTCTGATGGGCCGGCCGGATCGAGCGGCAACTGTAAAGCCGTAGTTGGCATGAGCGCTCGTAGCTGAGTAGGCCTTTGTTGGCGGATCTCTGTTCATACCGGTGTCAAGTTCCGTCAGGCGTCACTCTGCTTTAAGTGGTGGTGCCGCGCAGGTTCTCAGGGATATGGCTCATCCTTGGGATCCTGCGTATGGCCTGTTCAAAGAATGGAGGGCAGGATGATGATCAACATTAATTCAGGGACATTCGACCAGCTGAAGACCCGGGTCGGAATCGGAGATACCTACGCCAAGAGGATCGTGGAGGGACGACCCTATCAACGCACGGATGAGCTGGTGACGAAGAATGTTATTCCGCAAATGACCTACGACAAGATCAAGGATCAGATTATAACGAAGCCGAAAGAAGGCAACCGACAAAAAATCAGGACGCGGCGAATCTGACAGTGGTCCGAGCATGTAGCCCGGAAGGAACCGCAAAGGAGGAGAATATGCAGAACAGATCTCGGACATCCATCATGATCGTGACGGCATTCTTCATGGGATGTGGGCTGGGAAGTCTATCCCTGCACTATGCTGCGGCCCAAGGACTCTTTGGGCTTTCAACGTCCGTGAGCCAGCTTGGCAGTGCGTTAGTGGACATGCAGAAGAATGTCGAGGATCTTCAAAAGAATATGGGGACGGTGAAACAGGTCAAAGAGCAACTGAGCAGCCTGTCCCCACAAGGTGAGGGTACTTCTGGAGGAGACCTGCTGAAAAAAGGTGGCGATTCGTTGAAAGACATGAAGCCAAAATTCTGAGTTGCATGACGCAAACACTTGGGGGAGCTCACCTAATGAGTCAGATATCCAACCGTGCCGCTGGTAAGGAATTCAATTGTTCCCGAACGGGTCTCGGCATGATCTGGGGGTTGATGGCGAGCATGGTTGTGCTGCTGATCGGGACTCCCGTGGCTTCAGCTGAGCAGACCGCCACAGAATCAGTGAAAAGCACGATCGATGAGGTGATCCATATTCTCAACAGTGAAGAGTTGAACCAACCGGACCGCTCGGTGGAACGACGTCAGAAGATTGAGCACGTCATCAGGCAGCGTGTGAGCTATGAAGATATGGCCAGACGGGCCCTGGGCCGGCCGTGGATAGAACTGACGGACATCGAGCGGCAGGAATTTGTTGCCCTCTTTGTTCAATTACTCCGAGACACGTTTGCCTGTCGAATTGATCACTACGCCGATGAGCAGGCGCTCTACCTGTCTGAACAGCGGGAAGAGCACTTTGCCGAGGTGAAGGCGAAGCTGTCGGGTCCTAAGACGGAGACTTTTCTCGACTTCCGGCTGGCTGACGTGTTGGGCCATTGGCATGTGTACGATGTGGTCATCGACGGCGCAGGCATCGTGAGCAATTACCACGCACAGTTCGCCAGCATTATCCGCACCCATTCCTACACAGGTTTGGTAACCAAGATGAAAGAGAAGACCCTCGTGGTAAAAGCGTTTGAAACGACGACGGCTCCATAGTTCTGCGCACAAAGGCAGCGAGTGGGCATGTTGGTGATGAACCGGAATGTCACATTGAAAAGCCCATGGATACGATGTTTTCATCTGTTGGCAAGTGTGCCGAACTAGAAGAACCGATTCGCGCCGAGCTCTTCGGCGCCGAACGGCTCGAACAGCACGCTGCAAGCCTCGCGACGGCACAGGTCGTCACCGAAGATGCACGGGTGGGGCGGTTGCTCACGCCACGAGTCCTTGAGAATGGACGAGTCTTGGTGGCGTCGTATCAGGCAATCGCTCGTACGATTCGCGATGAGAAAACGATTACTCCAGCGGCCGAATGGTTCGTCGATAACTTCCATATCGTTGACGAACAGCTTCGCGAGATCATCGACGATTTGCCTCCTGGGTATTACCGACAATTACCCAAACTTGCGTCGGGCCACTTGAAGCATTACCCACGGGTCATTGGAGTGGCCTGGGCGTTCGTGGCTCACACCGACAGTCGTTTTGATCCCGACATGCTCCGGCGCTTTGTGTCGGCGTATCAATGTGTGCAACCGCTGACAATCGGTGAGTTGTGGGCAGTGGCGATTTCGCTGCGTGTCGTGCTTGTGGAGAACCTTCGCAGGTTGATCGAGCGGATCGTTCAGAGCCGCGCTGACAGGCTGGAAGCCGACGAACTAGCGGATAGCTTGTTGGGGACCGGGGTGTTAGCCTCCGAGCCTCCGGCCACTGTTCTCCGCCATTTTGAGCGCAGACCATTGGCGACTGCGTTTGCCGTGCAGCTTGTTCAGCGACTCCGTGACCTGGACCCGAAGGTGCGTCCCGTACTGCGATGGCTCGACGAACGTTTGGCCGGGCAGGGCACAACCACCGACGACATGGTGCATGCGGAGCATCAGCAGCAGGCGGCCACGAGCGTCACGGTTCGCAACATCATTACGAGCATGCGGTTGACGTCCGCGTTTGATTGGGCGGACTTTTTCGAGAGCGTCAGTTCGGTCGATCAGATTCTGCGAGGCGACTCTCGCTATGCCGAGATGGATTTCGCCACGCGGGATACCTATCGCCATGCGATCGAGGATCTTTCCCGCGGTACAGGGTTGTCGGAACTCGACGTGACCGCACGGGTCGTGGACCGTGCCAGGCTGGCTGGGATTGAGTCGGATGCGAGTGAGCAGCCGGAGCGGGACCGGCACACGGACCCCGGCTATTACCTGATCTCTCAGGGCCGCCGGGCATTTGAACGCGAACTCGGCTACAGGGCGTCCTGGAAACGCCTGATCCTGCGCTGGTGCGTCCGGTTTCCGGCTCTGGGCTACCTGGGCTCGCTCGCAGTGTTGACCGCCATAGTCCTGGCCTTCCCACTATGGCATGCGGGCGCCACCGGGGTGACTGTTGCAGGCCTGGCCTGTCTCGGTCTCATTGCGCTCGTGCCGGCTTCAGATCTCGCTATGGCGCTCATCAATCGGATGGTGATGGCCATCCTCGGGCCGCGGTCATTGCCCCGCATGGCATTGAGAAACGGCATTTCCAAAGAGTTCCGGACGATCGTGGTGGTCCCCACGTTGCTGACGACCCGGCAGGGCATCGATGAGCTGGTTGAGCGATTGGAAGTTCACTATCTCGCGAATGCGGATGATGACCTGCGGTTTGCCTTGCTCTCCGACTGGAGAGATGCCTCAACGGAAAGTATTCCGGGTGACGTCGAACTGCTGGACAGCGCGGTGGAGGGGATTGCGCAGCTGAATAAGCGGTACGGTCCTGCGGCGGGGAGCGGTCTGCGGTTTGTGCTATTGCATCGCCGGCGTGTCTGGAACGAATCCGAGCAGGTATGGATGGGATGGGAACGGAAACGAGGCAAACTGCATGAGTTGAATCAATGGTTGCGCGGCTCGACGAGCACGACGTTCATGTCCGTCGGCGGGCAGCTCCCTGAGGCGATTCCGTCGGTCCGGTTCGTCATCACCTTGGATGCGGATACGCGGTTACCGCGTGGAGCGGCACGCCGGTTGATCGGCACCATGGCTCACCCTCTGAACCGGCCACGATTCGATCCGCGTTCCGGGCGTGTGGTTGAAGGGTATGGGGTCGTACAGCCGCGGATCACCCCGTCGCTTCCGGGCAGCGGCGAGGGCTCGTATTTTCAACAGACGTTTTCTGGGCCCAGCGGGATCGATCCCTATGCATCGGCCGTGTCTGATGTGTACCAGGATTTATTTCGGGAAGGGTCCTACACGGGCAAAGGTATTTACGAGATCGACGCGTTCGAGGCGGCGCTGGCAGACAAGGTGCCGGACAATGCGATGCTCAGTCACGATCTTTTTGAAGGATTGTTCGCGCGTGCAGCGCTGGCGACCGACATCGAGCTGTTCGAAGCGTTTCCTGCCCACTATGAGGCGGCGGCAGCCAGGCAACATCGATGGGCGCGCGGCGATTGGCAGCTGTTGCCCTGGTTGTTCGGGCGAGGGCATACTGGGTCTGAGCCGCATCGTGCGGTGGTGATTCCCGCCATCGGCCGTTGGAAGATCCTCGACAATCTCCGCCGTACCCTGTCGGCTCCCGCGGCGCTTCTAACATTGATCGTCGGATGGCTGCTGCCGGAACCATCTGGCTGGGTTTGGTCCGGATTCATTCTGACCACCATCGCGATTCCCTCGCTGTTGTCCTTCGTACTCGGGCTCTACCCGCGCCGATCCGGGATTGCCTTGCGTACCCATTTTCGTGGAGCAGGCACCGACCTAAAATTAGCGGCGAGGCAGGTCGCGTTGACCGTCACCTTCCTCGCGCATCAGGCATGGCTTATGATGGATGCCATTCTTCGTACCCTCGGTCGGCTCGCCTTCACGCACAAACGGATGTTGGAGTGGGTGACTGCGGCTCAAGCCGAGGATGCCTACACATGCAACTTGACGGGGATGTATCGTCGCATGGCGGGGGGTGTGGCGCTCGCCCTCGTGGCAGCTGGAGTAGTGGCCGTGTTTGGGCGCGATGAGTCCTGGGCTGCCGCGGCTCCGTTCGTGCTGCTTTGGATATCGGCTCCTGCCGTGGCCCGGTGGGTCAGTCTGCCGCCTCAACTCATGGGCGCCGAGCCGATTTCTCCAGCCGATGCGCGGACGCTCCGATTGATTGCGCGCCGGACCTGGGGGTTCTTCGAAACGTTCGTGTCGCCCGAGGACCATGCGCTGCCGCCTGATAACTTTCAAGAAGATCCGAAGCCCGTCGTCGCTCACCGGACCTCGCCGACCAATATCGGACTCTATCTGCTCTCAACCCTGGTTGCCCGTGACCTCGGATGGCTGGGGACTCTCGATGCGACCGAACGACTGGAAGCCACGCTGGCGACCATGAACCGTCTCGAGCTGTTTCGTGGGCATTTCTACAATTGGTACGACACACGCACCCTGCATGCGCTGGATCCCAAGTATGTGTCCACCGTCGATAGTGGAAACCTCGCGGGCCATTTGTTGGTAGTGGGAAATGGATGCCGCGAGCTGATTCAACAATCTTCCATCAACGACGATGTGTTTGCCGGGATCGATGATGCCATCCAATTGTTACGCGATGCGCTGGAGGAGATTCCGGATCAGCGACCGACCCACACGGTGACCAGGAAGCAGCTGAGCCAAGCCGTCGATGCGCTGGCCATGGCGCTCTTGTCGAGACCGGTCGATCCCACCGGCTGGACCGCCAGGTTCGGCCGGCTCACGGCCTTGTCTCATACCGTTGCGGATATGGCTCAGGCACTGGGACAGGAGCGCGGTGATGAGCACGATGGGGAATTGCGTACGTGGGCCGATGCAGTTCGGGCCTGCGTGGAAAGCCATCTTCGGGACGCGGAATTGTTGCTTCCCTGGGTGCGCTTCAGTGCGAAAGACCGGGCGGCTCTGTTCGACCATCCGTCGGGGCCATCGCAGGAGTGGGCGGTGATTGCGCCGTTCTTCCAACCCGTTCCCACGCTGGCGGCTGCCCCTGAGCGGTTTGCGGATGCGCTTCGTGCGCTCGAGCACTTACGGGAGCGCTTGCTCAGTCGTCCCTCACAGGATTGGGCTAGCTTGGCAAGAATCGCCCTTTTGGCTGATGCCATACGGCAAGCGGGTGCTGGCATCACGGGCTTGGTCCGCCGTCTGGCGACGATCGCGCAGCATGCGGAGCACATGGTTCACGCCATGGATTTCACATTTCTTTTCGATCCGACCCGCAAGCTGTTGTCCATCGGCTATCGTATGCCGGAGACCAGCCTGGACCCCAGCTGCTACGACTTGCTGGCGTCGGAAGCCAGGCTGGCGAGTTTTATCGCCATCGCCAAGGGCGATGTGCCGTCCGCGCATTGGTTTCACCTGGGCCGCGCCCTGACACCTGTGGGAGACGGTTCGGCGCTTGTGTCCTGGTCGGGCTCCATCTTTGAATACCTCATGCCGGCGTTGGTGATGCGTTTCCCGGCAGGCAGCTTGCTGTCCCGGACGTATGAGCTGATCGTCCGTCGGCAAATTCAATATGGGAGAGAGCGAGGCGTGCCCTGGGGTGTGTCAGAGTCGGCCTATAATGCGCGCGATCTCGACTTGACGTACCAGTATTCCAGTTTTGGTGTGCCGGGCCTGGGGCTCAAGCGAGGCCTCAGTGAGGATGTGGTCGTCGCGCCCTATGCCACTGCCCTCGCGGCGATGATCAGTCCTATGGAAGCCACGCAAGGCTTCGGGCGCCTCGCCGAGGCCGGAGGGAGAGGAACCTACGGGTTTTATGAAGCGCTGGATTACACGGGGACACGGGTGCCGGAAGGAAAAGACGTGGCCATCGTGCGGGCCTATATGTCGCATCATCAGGGCATGTCGTTGGTCTCGATCGCGAATGTCTTGAACAACGGACTGATGCGGAACCGTTTTCATGCTGAGCCGATCGTCCGAGCGACGGAACTGCTGCTCCAGGAACGGACTCCGCGCGACGTGCCGGTGACACGCCCGCGCGCGGAAGAAGTCGCGGCCGCAGCGCAAGTCCGCGACCTCATCCCGCCGGTCGTGCGTCGATTTACCGCGCCCCATGAGCCAACTCCACGGACGCATCTGCTGTCCAATGGGCAGTATGCGGTCATGCTGACCACGGCAGGCTCGGGGTACAGCCGGTGGCGAGATATCGCGGTGACACGCTGGCGCGAGGATGCGACGCGGGACTGCTGGGGGTCTTATCTGTTTCTGCGCGATATGCAGACGGGGTCTGTCTGGTCGGCCGGGTATCAGCCCAGTGGCGTCGAGGCCGACGACTATGAGGTGTCGTTTACCGAAGAACGGGCCGAAATTACCAGACGGGACGGTGACTGGAACACGACGCTCGAGCTTGTGGTGTCGTCCGAGGACGACGCCGAAGTGCGGCGTATCTCGGTCACCAACATGGGCGCGCGCGCATGCGATCTACAAGTGACCTCCTATGCGGAGCTGTCTCTGGCTCCACAGGCCGCCGATGTGGCCCATCCGGCCTTTGCCAATCTGTTCGTGCAAACCGAATTCGTGCCGGAGGTCGGTGCGGTACTCGCGACGCGTCGCAGGCGATCGGATGAAGAAGCGACGGTGTGGGTGGCCCAGGTGGTGGTGGTTGAAGGCGATACTGTGGGCGCCCTGCAATATGAAACGGATCGCGCGCGGTTTCTTGGACGAGGGCACCATGTCCGCACGGCGGTCTCGATGATCGATGGGCGGACGCTTTCGAATACCGTCGGATCTGTGCTTGACCCGGTGATGAGCTTGCGCCGTACGGTGCGGGTGCCTGCAGGCGGGACCGCACGCCTGGTGTTTTCAACCATTGTCGGCTCTACCCGCGATGACGTGTTGGAGTTGGCCGACAAGTACAGCGACCCGAGAGTCTTTGAGCGTGCCCTGTCGCTGGCCTGGACCCAAGCGCGAGTGCAACTCCATCACCTCGGTATCGAGACAGATGAGGCCCAACTGTTCCAGCAACTGGCCAATGCCGTGCTGTATTCCGATGTCTCGCTGCGACCATCCTCTGAAGTACTGAGCCGGAGTACGGTGGACCGTGCGGCGCTGTGGGCGCATGGTATCTCAGGCGATCTGCCTATCGTGTTGGCCTGCATCGACAACGCGGATGATGTCGATATGGTCCGGCAATTGCTCCGAGCGCATGAATACTGGCGGATGAGGCAATTATCGACCGATGTGATCATCCTGAATGAGAAGGCCTCGTCGTATGAGCAGGGGTTGCAAGGTTCGTTGGAAGGGCTTGTGCGGGGCAGCAGGCTGCGCCTCTGCCCGGATGCCGGCGGGGCACGAGGCAGTATTTATCTCCTGCGAACCGACCTGCTCTCCGCGCAGGATCGAATGCTGCTGCAGCAGGTCGCTCGGGTCGTTCTACTCAGCCGGCGCGGGACGTTGGCGGAGCAGGTCAGTCGCTTGCCGCGCAGAAGCCGTGTGACCTCGATGAACTCGTCTTCACCACGCCTGAGCAGACGCCTGGATGTGCCGGTGCCTGAACGTGAACTTGAATTCTTTAATGGCTTGGGTGGCTTCGCAGACGATGGGCGCGAATATGTCACGATTCTTGGCGAAGGTCTTCGGACGCCACGCCCCTGGGTCAATGTGATCGCGAATCCGTCGTTTGGGTTCCTCGTGTCGGAATCCGGTTCCGGGTTTACCTGGTCATTGAACAGCCACGAGAATCAGCTGACGCCCTGGTCGAACGATCCGGTGTCTGATCCGCCGGGGGAGGCGCTCTATCTTCGCGATGACGATTCCGGAGAGGTCTGGAGCGTGACGGCGCTGCCGATTCGCGATGATCCGGCACCCTATGTTGCGTGTCACGGACAGGGCTATAGCCGCTTCCATCATGGTTCCCACGGTGTCTTGGCAGAATTGCTGCAATTTGTGCCGCCTGAAGATCCGATCAAGATCTCTCGATTGACACTGCAGAATATGTCTGGCCGATCGAGACGCCTTTCAGTGACGGCCTATGTTGAGTGGGTGCTCGGGAGTTCCCGCAGTGAGTCTGCACCCTACATTATCACCGAGATTGATCCGGGGACCGGGGCGCTGTTTGCGCGCAGCATGCTAGGTGGCGAGTTCGCCGGACGCATCGCGTTTACCGATCTTGCCGGAACACAGACCTCGTGGACCGGTGATCGTACGGAATTTCTCGGTCGTCACGGAACGTTCGATCGCCCCTTGGCGCTGCACGCAGGAGGGGAACTGTCCCGAAAGGTCGGCGCGGGTCTCGATCCTTGCGGGGCCCTTCAACTGTCGATTGAGTTGGAGGCAGGCGAACGCGCAGAAATCGTATGGTTTCTTGGTCAGACAGCGGGGAGTGAACAGGCTCGTCTTCTACTCGATCGCTATCGTGGGGCGGACGTGAACGTGCTCTTGCGTGAGGTCACCCGTCGATGGGATGACCTCTTGGGTGTCGTACAGGTCCATACGCCGGAGCGCGCGACGGATATCTTCTTGAATCGATGGGTGCTCTATCAAACGCTGGTGTGCCGCGTCTGGGCACGGGCGGCGTTCTATCAGTTGAGCGGGGCCTATGGGTTTCGCGATCAACTGCAAGATGGCATGGCCCTGAGTGTGGCGGCACCCGACATCACGCGCGAGCATTTGCTGCGGGCGGCCGCGCGGCAGTTTGTCGAGGGCGACGTCCAGCATTGGTGGCATCCTCCGTCCGGACGCGGTGTGCGGACCCGTATTTCTGACGATCTGCTCTGGCTGCCGTTCGCGGTAATCCAATTTCTTGAAGTGACCGGCGATATGACTGTGCTGGACGAAATGGTGCCCTTTTTAGAAGGCCCGGCATTGGCCGAGGGGCAACATGAATCCTATTTTGAGCCACGTGTGTCGCAGATGAGCGCCACCCTTTTTGAACATTGTGCGCGTGCGTTGGACCGAAGCCTTGTCGTCGGCAGTCATGGCCTTCCGCTCATGGGTACCGGAGACTGGAATGATGGAATGAGCCGTGTGGGCCAGCAGGGCAGGGGGGAGAGTGTCTGGCTCGGGTGGTTTTTGCATACGGTGCTCTGGGAGTTCGCCAAGGTGGCGGCTCAGCGCGGGGAGCGTGCGCGTGCCGAAACGTGGCGGCTGCATGTGAGTGCGTTAAAGGCCGCGATCGAGCGGGACGGGTGGGACGGGGAGTGGTACCGTCGCGCGTACTTCGATGACGGGACGCCACTCGGTTCCGCCACAGACTCGGAATGTCGCATCGATTCCATTGCTCAGTCCTGGGGAGTGATCAGCGGCGCGGCAGATCCGGACCGCGGCGCGCGCGCCATGGCCGCAGTGGAACGGCATCTTGTGAGTCGGCGGGATGGGCTGATCCGTCTGTTGACACCACCCTTTGATCAGATGTCGAGGGATCCCGGCTATATCAAAGGCTATGTCCCTGGCGTCCGAGAAAACGGTGGTCAATATACCCACGCGGCGGTCTGGACCGTGCTGGCCTTTGCAGCATTGGGTGAAGGTGACAAGGCCGGCGAGTTGTTCCGTCTGTTGAACCCTGTTCATCGGGTCTCCTCGCGAGCGAGCGTCCAGCGCTACAAAGTCGAGCCTTACGTCGTCGCTGGCGACGTGTACGGCGAGTCCCCACATGTCGGACGTGGGGGATGGACCTGGTACAGCGGCGCAGCGGGTTGGCTCTACCGGGCCGGTATGGAATGGATGCTCGGTTTCCGCGTACGCGGTGCTACGCTCTCCGTCGATCCTTGTGTTCCGTGCCACTGGCCGGGGTACTCGATTCGTTTCCGGTATCATTCGGCGGTCTATGCCATCGCGGTGGAAAACCCGCATCATGTGAGCCGCGGCGTGACGCTGGCGGAGCTTGATGGGAAACAAATAATCAGCCGCGACAATATCCCTCTCGTCAAGGAAGGCGAGCACCACATTCGCATCGTGCTCGGATGATCCACCTGGGAGGGACCGTGTTGCGCCGTTGTGGCAACATTCCTCTATCGGTGTTCTTCCGTATGGGGTGTTTTACCTCACGTCTCATTGGTCTACAGCTCTTGCTTCTCTCAACCACCGAAATTTTCGACGGAGTGAATTGGCATGGTCTTCGCTTCCGTGACGAGTAGTTATTCCATCACCATGATGCAGGGTAAAATTGAAAGGAGAGTCAGATGCTCAAACAAGAGAAGATGACGAAGTGGAAAATACCCGGGGTTCCTGCCGGAGGATTACGAAGGGTGGGGCAGATTAGAGGGACCAATACCCTCATCTTGCACGCCGGCCAAAATGGGATGCTCGTGGCTCTGGAATTACTGTCTACTCATACTCCCGGCGCGCCAGTGGTCGATGATCGGAACGAGTTCATCGGATTCATCAGTGAATTTGATGTCCTCCGCGCGTTGAAAGCCGGTAAGGATCTTTCCACTCTGACGGCGGAAGATATCATGGTTCGTGAGCGAATCAGCGTCACTGCTGAAACCACAATCGAAGAAGCCGTCAAGACGATGGAGGAGGGGCACCTGCATAATCTTCCTGTGAAGAAGGATGGGAGGGTTGCCTACTCCGTGACGCGGCACGATCTCCTGCGTGCCTGGATTGGTATCGGTACGGCAGGCGAAGATTGAGAGCTGAGCAATTCTGACCAGACCATGAATCGTGCTTAGAGTAGACTAATTCCAGATCTACCGCGAACGCCTTTTGGTCCCCGCCTGTTAGAGCGCACGGAGGTGATGTCGGTCAGTTGGACTGTCTTCGCGGCTGCTGTTCGGCAGTGCGTGTGAGCGAGCACAGGGCAACAGCTCATCATGCAAAAGGAGGAGTCTCGTATGTCCACATTCTCAAAAACAGCTATGGCGCAGTGCTTCCTGGCTGCGGCCTGTCTCCTCGCTGTTACGGCGACTCAGGTGAATGCCGATGACCAGGTTTGGACGACGAAAGTAAACGGGGTTATCTCCGAGATGCGGTCTGGTCTCATCATGGTCACCACGTCCTGGGGTACCATGACTATCCAGTCTGATGCGCTGACCGAGGCCAAGGTCGGCGATGAGATTACCGTTTGGGTGAATGAAAACAATGTGGTCATCGATGCCTACCCCAAAGGAGCGGCACGGCCACATCACCGTTGGGTGAGCGGCAATCTGACCTACACATCCGGGAATCAGGAAGCAATTACCCTCTGGACTCCGGAGGGCAAGAAGGACTTCATCGTGAAACGGAATCGATCGAAGTTCGGGAGCTTTGCAGAAGGTAGCCCGATCACCGTGCAGTTGAACGACAAGGGTGAAGTTATCGACGTACACCGCCGGTTAGAATTGGAACTTGCCATTGCCCCGATGCCTCATATCGACCCTGGTTTTCGGATCAAGTTGGAGGGCGTCGTGGCGGACATCAGGTCCGGGCTGGTCTTCGTGCAGACGCCTGGGGGACGCTACAGTGTAATGACCAAGACGGCTCCGTATGACGTCACGGTCGGCGACAAACTGACGCTCTGGGTCAGCAGCGATAATGTTGCGGTCGACCACCATGCGAAAGGGAAAGAGGGGGTGCATCGCTTCATCACCGGCAAGCTGACCCATGTGTCGGGGGACTTGAAAGAGATCACGCTCATGACGCCGGAAGGGAAACGGACATTTGCGGTACAACATGGAGACAGCAAACTCTCTGGGATGAAAGAGGGGACGCCGATTACCATCGAACTCAACGAAACCGGTAATGTCATCGAGATCCGGAAGGCCGGCTAAACGGGTGCTGGTAAATAGAACCCACGGCATGGTCGAGCCAAGAGGACTTATGAAACCGTCCTGAATCAGGAACGATGCGCTTGGGATTTCTTTCTCCAGCCGGACTTGGCAGATATCTCTCACGCAATGGAGTGAAAGAACATGTCGACGCCACATCATCCTCGAGACAAAAAAGATCGATCAGTTCGAGCCCAAAAGCACGACCAGTACAAAGCTAAGGGGAAACTCCGGGAGCCATCTGTGTGTCGAGAGTGCCAGGCGGTATACCACAAGGGGCGGTGGGTGTGGGGCCCTGTTCCGTCGGATAGTCAGGAGGTAATGTGTCCTGCCTGTGAACGGATCCGGGATGGTGCGCCAAGCGGGGTGTTGCTGCTGACCGGTGACTTTGTCGCCAAGCATCGGGAGCAAGTGCTTGGGCTTGCCCGGAATGAAGAGGCTCGTCTCAAAGCAGAACATCCTCTGGCTCGAATCATCAAGATCGAAGACCAAACTAAAACACCTGAAGGAGTGGTCATTACCACGACTGATCCCCATCTCGCGCGGCGCATCGGCGAGGCGTTGCATCATGCCCATCGTGGCACATTCGACTGTCGTTATGAGGAGAACGAGGATCTGCTTCGGGCAAACTGGGAGAGCTAGACGGAGGGACAAGAGCTAGAATCTCTACCGATCGAATGTGGCAGACGCGACACCAGCTTTTCTACCTTTCAGGCAATGCCCGGTAAGGGAGTGCGGTTCAAGAAGGAGCATCATATGCAGCTGACACTGCACCCACAGGAACAAGAGGTATTGTTCAGGGCGGTCGAGAGTGCCATCTCGGACCTCGGTACCGAGATCGGTCACACCGACAACCAGGCCATGCGGCACGGTTTGCAAGAGCGAAAGGGAATCCTCTTAGCGATTCTGGACAGGCTCAGGGTCACCGCCTGAGGACGTCTCCACTCCGCGCGCGCACGATGGTTAACAAATAATAGTTAATCGTAGAGGGCAATGGAAGATTTTTGATGTTAGTACTTGACTAAATATGGTAAACTTTAGTAGGATAAAGCATAAAAAGGAAGATATCGCTCTTGCGGTAAAGTATGTGTTCGTTCTTGAGAGCTATGAAAGTGAGGAACGTAACGTTGATGAGTTTGTTTGAACTCTGACGTTTCAGTTTCGCTGGCTGTCCCATCCTTTGCGCTCTCCATACCTTCCTAGCGCGATCGATTCCTCAGTCTCCGCCACTTCAACGCCAGAGTGCCAGTGAAGTCGGGACCGTATCGAAAGGTCTCCGAGGCTGGTTCTCTCAGACGTCAGTCCGTCGGCCTGCCGATGTAGGCGATTTCTTGGTCACGGATCGGGTTCGTCTTCTGTCGAGGAGATAGCGGGGTGTTTAACGAAGGGGGTCTTCATCATGAGACTCTTTACGATTATCGACGACGGGACTCGTATTTCTCGGAATGACCATGCTTGCCATGGCGAATCCGTCGATGCTGCCCAAGCATCCTGGGTATCCGTCACACGGAGAGTTTGCGAACGATACGGGTCGGAAAAATTTAACCTATAGCCAATCTATCGAGGAGGCCGCGACAGTCCGGAGATACAACTATGGGCACGATGCCGATTGATCCCAAGAATACCGGGATGCTGGAGCCCCAAGTTGTCGACCCGATAAAGGACACGCTTGAACCGTCGGTGAAGGAAGGTATACGGATACCAAAGAAATAAGGCAGACGTGTAAGCCCACGGTGTAGTTGCCAAGAATCTCGTATTGGTGCAGGTGAAGGAATGAGGAGAGGCAGGGTACGGTGACAGGAGTCCAGGTCAAGCCATAGTGTGAGAGAGGTCCAAATGGAAAGACGGAGCGAATTTCGAATGGCCAATATCCGGGGTGCGTGCGGTATGTCGTTCCGTTGAATCTGGTTGGCCACGCGCAAATAACTTTCCATTATCTCGACGACGGAGGATCACATGTTGAGGCACGTACTAGTTTTTGCAATCGTTATTGGATGTCCCTTGTCAGGCTTCGCCCAATTTATGGATAGAGGTGAATATGTGGAGGTGTCGAAAGGTGTGAAGCTATGTTCTAATGCCACCCTGGACACCTCGAACGGGATACTCGATCCGGAGAATCGTTTCTGGCGTGTCACGAGCAACGCGCGACAGAATGGCACACAGACTGTGGATGCATTTGTCTTCGAAAGTTCATACGATCGCAAAAGTGGCGAGACCAGGATCGAGGAACGCCAATACGATGACAGTTATGCCACGTTGTTTAAGAGAGCCCTGGAGCACAAGGGGATGCTGTTGATGGTCAGTCCAAGAGATGGTCAAGTTGAAGCGACTGTCGAGATTTGCAGGAAAAAGAAATAGGATGTGCGCTCCCTTGCGATGGCCTTTCCAAGCTCTTGGAATTCATATGCGGCATGTCTACGAAAACCTGCATTTGAGTGCCCCGCCCGGAAGGGCGGGGTTCTTTACTCCTGCCCCTCTCATGATTCTTCCCGGCTTCGTGCCTGGATGGCCGCGATCATGCCGGGCATGCGTGCCATTGGCCATTCAGAGTCCGTCGGCTCCGCATTCCATGCGCTGGCGATGGCTTGCTTGATAGCTTGGGGTGGAGCGTTGAGTGTCCGCAAAAACGTCCCGTGAGGTCGGTCCAAACGGTAGTCCGGTTGTCGCAAGGGGTGCTTGAGATACCGTGCGACAAGATCGGCCCTCATGCCATGCAGAATGGTCCCGTGAAAGAGCAGTGCGTGCCTGGTTCGTCGTTGCGCGTTGCCGGAAATCTTCCTGTCGCCGATTGCGAGGTCGCTAATCCCTCGAAAGCTCGTGGTCGGCTCCCACTGACGAAGCGCTACGACTATCCGCTCCAGAATAAATCGATTGGTAGTGCGAATGCTCGCGAGGTCGGGATGCCAATCGAGCGGCAGCACAACGGCATAGGAGAGACAACCTGGGCCCTGCAAGACGGTCCCGCCGCCGCTTGCGCGTCGAAGGATAGGCAGGTCGTCTTTTTTGCAGGCGGCAAGATTGATATCGTCGGCCACGCGGGAGGCACGACCTAACACGACGAACGGACAATCGCTCTCCCAAAATCGAAGGATAGGAGCTCCACCCCGCTCATCCAATTCTTCCAATAATACTTCATCCAGCGCAAGATTCTCGGCGGGAAAAGGGAGGGTCAGATCGAGCAACCGGAACGTGCGCATGTCATGACCGGTTCGGCATGAAGAGATGTGTTGGTGATCCATCGAATGATTCAGCCGCTTCCATGATGGTCTCGCTCAACGTCGGATGCGGATGGATCGAGGCTGCCACATCTTCTGCGACTGCACCCATCTCGACTGCGAGGACTCCTTCGGCGATCAACTCGCCCGCACCGACACCGCAAATCCCCATGCCGAGGACGCGTCCGGACTCCGCATCGAGTACGAGCTTGGTGAGGCCTTCGTTGCGGCCCAATGTTGTCGCACGCCCCGAGGCTGCCCAAGGAAATCGTGCGACCTTCACAACTCGTCCAGACCCCTTGGCCGCTTCTTCTGTCAGTCCGCACCAGGCGATTTCAGGATCGGTAAAGATGACGGCTGGGATCGCCGTCGCATCGAACGCTGCTGGTCGTCCGGCGATCACTCTGGCGGCGACCAGTCCTTCATGCGTGGCCTTGTGGGCGAGCATCGGCTCTCCCACCACGTCGCCGATCGCGAAGATCGAGGGCTCGGTCGTGCGCATCTGCCGATCGACTTGCACGAAGCCGTTCGATGCGATGGCAACTTGTGTGTGCTCGAGTCCAAGCTGGTCGCTATTGGGTCTGCGTCCTACGGCAACGAGCACGCGGTCGAACATCTCGGTGCTGGTTCCTTCAGAATCTGCGAAGGTCGCAGCCAGACCTTCCGTCACCGCATCCAGTGTTTTCACGGTGGTGTTGAGCTTGATGGCCTTGAACCGGCGTTGCATGCGTTGATGGAGCGGTCGCACGAGATCCGCATCGACGGCGTTCAACAGGCGCGGCAGCGCTTCGACCACTGTGACCTCGGAGCCGAGCGCCTGATAGACCGTGCCTAACTCGAGGCCGATGTAGCCACCGCCGACGACCAGCAGGCGTCTGGGGACATCAGGTAACTGGAGTGCGCTCGTGGAATCCATTACGCGTGGGTCGTCGAGCTTCAACGAGGTGGGAGTGACGGACTTCGAGCCTGTTGCGAGGATCGCGTGAGCGAACGAGAGTTCGTGCGACCCGGCGGTGCCGGAGAGCTGTAAGGTTGTCGCATCCTTGAACATGGCCCGCGCATGAATGACCTCGACCTTTCGGCTACCTGCTAGCGTCCGCACGCCTTTCGTCAGTTTGCTGATGATCGCTTGCACGCGGTTGCGAAATGCCTCCAGGTCCACCCGTGGCTTACCATAATGAATGCCCCAGGCAGCCGCTTCTTCAGCATCGGTGAGTAAGCGAGCGGCGTGAAGCAAGGCTTTGGAGGGAATACAACCGCGCAACAAGCAGGTGCCACCCAGTTGTGGATCCTCATCGATCAGCGCCGTGCGTAAGCCGAGATCTGCCGCCTGGAACGCGGCTGCATAGCCGCCTGGACCGGCGCCGATCACCGCCACATCAACTCGAGAGGGAGCCATCGAATCCCCGGCTACAATGTCAAACATGAATCGTTAGCTTGATAACAGCGCGCTGCTTGTCGTGCCATTCCACCAAGCCTATTAGAGCCCAAGAAACATGCCCTGGAAATCTTCCAGCACTTTGACGATCTCGTTGATAAAGCGTGCGCCGATCGTCCCGTCGACCAGCCGATGGTCATAGGCCACGCACAATTGCAGTACCCGGCGCGGCACGAACTGGCCTTCACGATACACTGGCGTCACCTGAGCCTTACCGACACCGAGAATGCCGACTTGAGGCGGATTGATGATCGGCAGGAACGGACCGGCACCGATCCCTCCCATGTTGCTGAGCGTGAACGTCGCTCCGCGCAGCTCTTCCAACTTGATTTCTCGTTTGCGGGTTCGCTCGGCGAGATCGGCCAGCTCCAGCGAAATTTGGAGAAGATCTTTCTGGTCCACCTGGTGAACGACCGGCACGATCAGTCCAGCCGGTGTGTCGACTGCCACGCCGATGTTGTAATAGTCCTTGTAAATCACCTCGCCGTTGGTGAGATCGAGGGTTGCGTTCAGCTGCGGGTATAGTTTGAGTGCATGGACGATCGCTTTCAGGAAGAGGCTGCTCAACGTCAGCGTGGCGCCTTTCTTTTTAAATTCAGGCGCATACCGCTTATGCAGTGCCATGAGATCGGTGATGTCGGCATCCTGGAATTGATGAACGTGCGGGATGGTCGTCCAAGCTTGTATCATGTTCGCGGCGATCTTCCGACGGGTTGACGAGAGCGGCTCTCGCCGTTCAGACCCATAGGGGGTGGAAAAGATATTCCCGCCTACGCCCGGGGTGGTGCCGCGTGTGCTCCGTTCCCGCACGAAGACTTTCACGTCTTCAGCAGTGATTCGGCCATCGGCTTCCGATCCTTTGACCTGTGAAAGGTCCACGCCCAGTTCCCGTGCGAGCCGGCGAACGGATGGAGGGGCTGGGATGGTTGTACCCGCTGACGGTGGACTGACCACGGCAGGTTTCTGCTCCACGACCGGTCGATCTGGTGCCGGCAGTGGCGTAGTCGGTCTGGTCTGTGGGACTGGCGCCAACTCCGGCTTCCCCAGCGCCGAGGTCGCAGCCTTCTGCGCCTCACCCTCAGCTTCGTTCAGCTCGATGATCGCCTGTCCGACCTTCACGTGATCGCCTTGGCGAACGAGGAGGCGGGCAACAGTTCCTCCGGCGGGCGTCGGCACGGGCACCGTGGCTTTTTCGGTCTCGAGCTCGATGAGCGATTGTCCCTCGCTCACCTGATCGCCCTCGCGCACCAGCAGTTGGACAACGTCGCCGCCTTCGATACCTTCCGCAAGAAATGGGAGCTCGACTTTCATGTCATATTCCTAACATGATGAATAGCCGGTCTCGGTCACCGGTGCCAAGGGGCCTCTCCATCGGTCGAAACCTCGAGATCACGCGCAGCCTGCGTGACCAGGTTCGCCGCCACGGCTCCCCGACGACATAAGGTGTAGAGCGTTGCCACGACCAGATGTTCGGCGTCAACTTCAAAGAAGCGCCGTAACGCCTTGCGGGTATCGCTCCGGCCAAAACCGTCCGTTCCTAAAGCGAGTAACCCGCCGGGAATCCAGGGCGCAATCTGCTGCGGAACCAGGCGCACATAGTCGCTGACTGCTACGCAAGGGCCATCGAATTCCCCAACGGTCCGCTGCAGGAAACTTGTACGAGGTGCTGATTCTGGGTGCAGCAGATTCCAGCGCTCGGCCTCGAGCGTGCTCATCCGCAGCCGCTTGTAGCTCGTCACGCTCCACACATCGGAGGCCACTCCGTAGCGCAAGAGCAGATCCTGTGTGCGCACCGCTTCGTTCACCAACGGACCGCTTGCGAGGAGATGTGCGCGGTGCTTGGCTCGTTCCGGTGCGGATCGGAATCGATACAGACCTTCTCGGATGCCTTCCTCCACATTCGGCGGCATAGCCGGCATCGGGTAGGATTCGTTGTAGAGCGTGATGTAATAGGACAAGTTTTGCTGATCATGGTACATCCTCTGTAGTCCATCCTGGAGAATGACCGCCAGCTCAAACATGAAGGCCGGATCGTATGCTGCAATCGTCGGATAGGCGGCGGCAAACAGGTGGCTCTGTCCGTCCTGATGCTGCAGGCCCTCTCCTTCCAGCGTCGTACGCCCCGCGGTGGCGCCTAGCAGAAAGCCGCGCGTGCGCATGTCGCAGGCGGCCCAGATCAAATCGCCGATCCGTTGAAACCCAAACATTGAGTAGAAGATGTAGAACGGAATCATGTTGACGCCGTGTGTTGCGTAGGCGGTGCCAGCAGCAATGTACGAAGACATGGCCCCCGCTTCTGTAATACCTTCCTCAAGAATCTGACCGTGTTTCGCCTCGAAGTAGTACAGAAGGGAACTCTTGTCCACCGGTTCATACAGCTGGCCGGCGTGCGAGTAGATGCCGTATTGCCGGAAGAGCGCCTCAAGTCCAAAGGTACGCGCTTCGTCGGGAATGATCGGTACGAGATATTTCCCGAATTCCTTTATGCCGAGCAGGCGACTCAGCATTCGGGCGAACCCCATTGTGGTGGAGACCGAACGCTCCCCCGATCCTTCGAGAAACTCCTTAAACTGGTCGAGCGCCGGGGTCTCGAACGATTCGACGTTGACGCGCCGCTCCGGGATGGGACCGCCCATCGCTTTGACGCGCTCGGCAAGGTATGCCGCCTCGGGACTGTCGGCCGGCGGCCGGTAGAACGGGGTCGACGTCAGTTGCTCATCCGGCACCGGCACGCTGAACCTTGTGCGGAACTCGCGCAGCTCCTGTTCGTTCATCTTCTTCTGCTGATGCGAGACGTTGCGACCTTCGCCGGCCTCACCCAGCCCATAGCCTTTAATCGTCTTAGCCAGGATTACGGTGGGTTGCCCTCTGTGCTCTACGGCGGCCGTATAGGCAGCGTAGAGTTTTCTCGGATCATGCCCGCCCCGTAGCATTTTGTGGATCTGCTCGTCGGAATAGCTCTCCACCAGCTTGAGCAGTCGCGGATCGGTACCGAAGAAATGCTGTCGTGTGAAGGCGCCGCCTTCCACCACATACTTTTGATACCAGCCATCCACGACCTCGCCCATCCGCTTGACCAGCAGGCCTTCGTCGTCCTGTGCCAGCAGCGGGTCCCAGTCGCTGCCCCAGATCACCTTAATGACGTGCCATCCGGCGCCGAGGAAGATGGCTTCCAGCTCTTGGATGATTTTGCCGTTACCGCGTACGGGACCGTCTAGACGTTGAAGATTACAGTTGACGACCCAGATGAGATTGTCGAGCCGTTCGCGGGAGGCGAGTGAGAGGGCGCCGAGACTTTCCGGTTCATCGGTTTCGCCGTCGCCGACGAAGGCCCACACCCGTTGTTGGCTCGTGTCCTTGAGGCTGCGGTCCTGCAGGTAACGGTTAAAGCGCGCCTGATAGATCGACAGGATCGGTCCTAGGCCCATCGAGACCGTGGGAAATTCCCAGTAGTTGGGGAGCAGCCAGGGGTGCGGATAGGACGACAAGCCCTGTCCATCGGGGGTCAGTTCGGCACGGAAGCGGTGAAGCGCTTCCTCCGGGAGACGTCCCTCGACGAACCCGCGGGCATAAATCCCCGGCGCGGCGTGACCTTGAAAGTAGACATGGTCGCCGCCTTGCGGTCCGTCTTTGCCGCGTAAAAAATGATGCAGAGCCACTTCATAGAGGGTGGCTGCCGAAGCAAAGGTTGAAATATGCCCGCCGATGCCAGGACGTTGCTGGTTCGCCTTGACGACGGTCGCCATGGCATTCCAGCGGACCAGGCTGCGGATTCGGCGTTCTAATTCGAGGTTGCCTGGGTAGGGCGGTTGTTGAGAGGTGGGAATCGTGTTGACGTACGGAGTGTTGACCGACTGGGCGACCTGTGCACCACGCTCGCCCAGTCGGTCACGAAGCCGTTCGAACAGATACGTCGCCCGCTTGATGCCGCGCTGCTCAAGTACGTACTCGAGGGAGTCTAGCCATTCGTGCGTTTCCTGTGGATCGGTGTCGCCTTCTGGTCGATCTGTTCGATCCTCGTCGCTCATGCACGGACCTCAGTGAGTCTGGTTTCGCTTCCTATTCCTACGGTATCATCGGTTCTTGAGCCGCGTTCCACTATAGCCAATGTCCCCCAGTTATGATAGTTGGGCAGCACCGTAGATCGTTCGTTCTACGATCCCGCAGAAGCAACATCTTCGAGCGAAACACGACGCAGGCAGTTTCTTCTGCTTTGGTTAGGACTGTTCAACACTTCTCCGGCGTGAAGCTATGTTCTAATGCCACCCTGGATAACTCGAACGGGATACTTGATCCGGAGAATCGTTTCTGGCGTGTCACGAGCAACGCGCGACAGAATGGCACACAGACTGTGGATGCATTTGTCTTCGAAAGTTCATACGATCGCCAAAGCGGCGAGCCCAGGATCGAGGAACGCCAATACGATGACAGTTATGCCACGTTGTTTAAGAGAGCCCTGGAGCACAAGGGGATGCTGTTGATAGTCAGTCCAAGAGATGGTCAAGTTGAAGTGACTGTCGGGATTTGCAGAAGAAAGAAATAGCGCGTCGGTTCCGGTTGCAATGACCGGTCTGGGTGCCAGGGGGTTATCGTGAACAACGAATTATTACGATGGAACGGTAGAGAGCATGGCTGGTCCATGAGGTACGGCTGTTTCCCAAATCATATCAACGGAGGTGAGAGAGAGTCTAAAGCTCAACGAGGTAAGTTTGGGGAGGCTTAGGTAGGGTGGTGTCTGCAAAGTTGTTTTCGATAGCTTGGAGTGCCGCGCGGTTTTCTTCTTCCCCGCTGTGCCATGTAAGGAGCAGTCTGCACCTGCTAAATGCTGGACCCTGATCTCCAGGTGTCATCTGTCCAGAAACGTGGATCGCACTGCATGTGACGCATTGGTACATCCCCTTGCCCCTCATCTTAGGGGCAAGCTTAAGCGAGAATGGATGCATAAGTCGTGACGTAGAGTCGCAAACAATTGCCTGCAAACAATGCTCCTTCCAGGGAACTGACGGCATGGCGAGCTTGCTCACCTGAGCCCATTTCCACAAAACCATAGCCGGCAGATTTTCCACTGTGTTTGTGTCGGATGACATGGACGCGAACGACGGTGCCATAGGTTCCGAATAAGTCGCGGAGCTGACAATCGGAAGTCGCTTCCGCGAGGCCGCCGACATATAAGATGCAGTTACTCATGACCATGTATCATGCTGGATGCCGCGAGCATCTCTATAGATAAGAGCTAGCGCTCGTCTCGCGGTTCGAAGTAGCATAGGGGAGGACACCAATTACTCCTGTGATGTAAGGCAATGCAGCCGTACCGAGAAGATTGTGAATGAGCCATTGGACGAAGTTCTGAACGGTGGATATGAGTATGTTTTCTCGCTTCACCGTTTACAGGTACGGTATCGCTCAGATGCTGTTCCCTGCCTGGTCGGTCTTTCCACGGCGACTGGTACTGAATGATTTCTTCCTCCCGTCTGAGGATTTGCTTGCCTTGGCAGTGGAACGCAAACGGGTATCTTCTCCAAAACTATGTCTTGCCAACGAAGCGACTTCGCGTCTGATGACCTCGATTGAGGATGTATTGTCGACCGAATTGGGATCAGTCAACCCTAGAAGTTGCCAGCGGATTTTTGGTTTATGGGCAGATTTTTTCTTTCCTGCTTTGCGACTTTTCCAAACTGAAGCGAGATTCATGGAGCGTCCTTCTGTACAAATACGAAGCTCAAGTCAGTGGCTGTCTGACAGAGAAACTCAATAGCTCTGTTTCAGCTCCACTAATGGACCTGCCACGCTATCTAGATGTCTGCCTCTACCATCTCAGGCGGAGGAGCATCAGGCTGGTGATATTACACAGACTATCGTGCCAACACTGGGAGTGAGTACGAGGAGTGCACGGAGAGGAAAATAGCTTACAAGGAAGATTCTTATAACATGTAATTTGTGAAGGAGTCAAACCTTGCCACAGGGCTCATGGTGTAGGATTAGGCGACAAGGCGCATGCTCTATTAATTATCATATGCTTATCCGCTTGTTTCAGCAGACCGCAAGAGCTTGCGATCACGGGCGTGCTGAATCTGCGCGTAGGCCGTAGGACCTCGGTTACTGCCAAGGCCGAGCAGGGTTTGAAAAGCGGCCCTCGGTTCACGACGACGGTTCGTGCGGAAGACGAATTCATCGAGATAGACCTGGAGCTGGCTGCGGCTGACGCCGTGGTGGGTGCCGACCAGCCAGCTCTGAAGGTTCCCGATCATCCGGTCGGCAAGCGGAACGACGGACTTGGCTCCTTGGCGCAACTGAAGCGGGGGCGGCTGCGTTCGTGGCACATGGGTATAGCCGCTCGCCGTGAGCACCCCGAAGCTCGAGAGGCCATCGGTGGAGATGGTGGTACCTGTGGCGATGTTTCTGGCAGCGAACTCCTTGATGGTGGTTCCTGCGAAATCGGGTATGACCTCCATCCGGACTCGACCGGACGCCCGTCCCCGCCGTTCGACTGCAACCAGAACCAGCGCGGCGTTGCGCCCTCTGAGCTGGCGACTGCCCCGCAGTCCTGTCTGAGTTCCCCCCACCCAGGTCTCGTCCATCTCAACCTCGCCGCAAAGCGGGTCCCGCGCCGCGTTCACCATCGCGCGACGGAGCTTGTGCAGCATCATCCACGCGGTCTCGTAGCGGCTGAGTCCCAGTTGCTGCTGCAGGAGGAGGGCCGACAGCCCACGCTTATCCGTCGTCATCAGATACGCAGCCCAAAACCACGTCATGAGCGGGGTCTTCGAATTGTGGAGGATTGTCCCGGCCGTCACAGAGACCTGATAGCGGCAGGAGGCACACTGCCAGCGCCGGCGGCCTGCCAAGCCGTACGCGGACGTCTGACCGCACCTCGGACACCGGAACCCGTCTGGCCAGCGGCATGCCGTCAGATACTCCGCGCAAGCGTCCTCGCTGGCAAACTGTTGTTGGAACTGCCGCAGGCTCTTGGGGAAACTCGGTCGAGGCATCCCACGATACTACCCATTGCGGTCTGCTGAAACAAGCGGATAAGCATAACGTATCTATATGAAGAACTGGTTGACGTCAGGATGGCCATGCTGTAAGGTAACACTACATCTACCTCGTGGTTGTCCGGCGAGGAGATGTTCAAACTATATCGGACTTCGCGATCGCATCGCGACCAGGTCCAGTTTGGAGTTGCACCCTTCTCGGTTGTCTCTCCCCTCGGTTCTCTGATCCCGTCATAATGCGATCATACTGAAAGGATAACGTAGTGAATACGTCTGTTCACGCCAATTTTCACGCCCTCGGTTTGTCCGAGGCGCTTCTCCGGGACCTGGCTGATGCCGGGTTCGCATCACCCACGCCCATTCAAGAACAAGCCATTCCACCCGCGCTCGCTGGGCGAGATGTCATCGGATGTGCCCAGACCGGGACGGGTAAAACGGCAGCCTTTGTCATTCCAATCGTCGAACGACTCGCTGCATTGCCGAAGGGGCAACCGCAGGCATTGATCTTAGCGCCAACCCGTGAGCTGGCATTGCAGACCCTGACGACGATTGATAAACTTGGCCGGAGTCGGCGCATTTCCGCGACCGTCATAGTTGGAGGCGCCGATATGCAAGCCCAAGTACGGGGCTTGCGACAGCGACCAGACATCTTGATAGCAACGCCTGGGCGTCTTCTGGATCACATGTGGAACGGCACGATTGTCTTGTCGTCTATGAAGATCTTGGTGTTGGATGAGGCGGATCGGATGTTGGATATGGGCTTTGCGCCTCAGATCAATCAGATTCTTGATGCGTTGCCTGAAGAGCGACAGACTCTTCTCTTCTCGGCCACCCTGCCGACAGATCTGGCTCGATTGGTTCAAGCCAATGTGAACAATCCGGTGCGCGTCATGGTCGCGCCGTCTGCCACGACAGCCGATGGGGTCACGCAGGGGATCCATTACACCTCCCACGGCGAGAAGCCCGATCTTCTCTTGTCGTTATTGAAGGCCGATCAGGATACGGCTCTGGTGTTCACCAGGACGAAGCACCGTGCCGATCGGTTGGGGCGTATGCTGGGTAGCGCAGGCCATCGAGTGGCCGTGTTGCATGGAGACCGGAGTCTCTCACAGAGGCGCGCCGCGCTAGAGGGTTTTAGACGCGGGTCATTCCGGGTGCTGGTCGCGACGGATATCGCTGCACGAGGGATCGATGTCGCGAACATCGGCCATGTGATCAATTTCGATCTACCCAATTGCCCAGAAGATTACGTCCATCGTATTGGCCGCACGGCTCGAATGAAGACAACCGGCCGCGCCACAAGTTTTGTGACGGGCGAAGACCGGCAGCAACTTCGAGATATTGAGCGCCTCCTGGGACATGCAGTCCCGCTCGCGCCGGGAAGCGGAACTTCGTTGCCGGTGATTCATGGCGAGGATAGTCGGGCACATCGGGACGAGCGTTCCGCTCCAAGTCGCTCGAGGTTTGCCAGCCAACACCGCCGTCCGAACCCCAGGGGAAATCACGCCGAGCCATCCCCGCGCAATGCCTCGCCTGCAATACGTGCATAAGTTTCGAAAATAGTTCCCAAACGACCCCTCGTGAGATACTCTGTGTCTCACGAGGTGGATGTGGACCCGTCTTTACACGGCGTGCGAGTGGGCACTGAGGCATCGATCAAGCCTGGTGATCAGATCTCACTCACCCTTCGATTACCCAATGACACTGTTCCTGCCGCAATCGCACTCGCCGTGGTCCGCCTGACCAAGGGTTTGGTCAATGGGCTAGCCCTCAAAAGGCTGGCTCAGCCGTCACGTAAATGGTTGACCGAATGCAACAAGGCTGCAGGCTTGGCGAAAGAGGAAACAATATGGAAGATCTAGATTTGAAGGCCATCACTGGACAGAATGCCCCACAATTACGCAAACACCCTCGCGTACGAGTGGCGGCTCCATTTCCTTGTTCATTGGCTCGCGTCGGTGTGACGAGGAAGGGGGCCGTCGAACAGGGGTTAGGGATAATTTTCGACGTGTCCACTAAAGGGGCACGTGTCATGACGGAAGCGGTGATTACGCCAGGAGACCGAATCGCCATGAATCTTCGGTTTCCAGATCAGACAACAGCAATGGTCATCGAAGCCGCGACGGTTCGGTGGGGCAAAGAGTATACCTACGGCGTAGAGTTTGAGGGACTCTCGGCAGCCACGAATAAACATCTCCAGCGCGTCATTACACACCTCTCCCAGTCTGGGCCGGTGTTGACAGCCTGACTTTCACCTGCCATCTCGCGAGTGTCAAGCGTCCCCAACTGTACTATGGGCGTTCAGCACGCACTGATTTGCTTTTAGGGGAGAGCCACGAACTGTTTCCGGAAGGTGACGACTTTGACGAGGTAGTCTCTCGTTTCCTGGTAGGGGAGGTTGTTGCGTAATCGGTCGTAGACTGCTGGTGGTTCAAGGTTATTAATTTGATTGAGGGCAGCCGTGTTGTCACTGGCGAATGTCTTGAAGACATTTCGTGGGCCCGTGTTATAAGCCGAGATGACGCAATATTCTCGCGAGACCTCATTGCCGATGTTTTCAAGCAGATTGTAGGACAGGACATTGAGGTAGGCACTGCCTAACTCAATATTGTTCTCTGGATCGAAGAGATATTCACGCGATGGAATCGTATCCGTTCCCTTTGCTTTTCGGTAGGCATCTCGTCCGCCGCTGGTCGGTACGAGCTGCATGAGACCATAGGCGGGGGCGGAACTAACGGCGAAGGGGTTGAAGTTGCTTTCCGTTCGAATAACAGCAAAAATGAGGCTCGGGCTAATCTTGAATTGCTCCGCAAATCGGGTAACGGTGGCTCGGTATTTTTCCGCTTGCTTGTTCGAGAAGTTCGCCACCATCTTGATTTCAGCGATCAGCGCTTGCTTTGCGGTTCCATTCAGGTCAACGGGTCTTGATTTAGTGGCAGTCTCGAGCGTTGATGTTGCGAACGCTTCCGCTTGTGCCGGGGTGCGGATCGACTGTCCTTGCTGATCCTGCACCAGTCCCAATAAATATGGAGGCCGGTCACTGGTCAGCGTGACGGGCTTGTCGGAAAAAAGATCGACGGAGCGTGGATCGTCTGGTGTGAGTATGGTCGTAACAATCGCGTTCTTTAAGCTCTCTTTGGGTGCTTTGTCATCCAAGGTTTCTACGACGATCGTCCCATTGTCGAAGTCGACGATGGTTCGGCTCATATAGTTCTGGGTGTACTTCACGTACTTCTTCTGTTCCGGGACCTTCACTTCCTTCTCGCCCCAGGTTTGTCGGACTCGTCCGGTCAATGCGGTCATGAGGGTGTTGAAATCACGTTGAATCGTCCGCAGATCTCTGATCACAGCCTCGGGGTCTCGCTGATAGGCGTCGACGCGCTCTTTGAGGATTAGTTTGGGGTCTTTGCCCGTGGCAATGTCAAGCACGGTCTTGCTGGTTCGGCTGCCGAGCACCCGTTCAGCGTTTGTGAGTACACGGTCTGTGGATTCACATCCCGTGAGAATGAGCAGTGGGGCCAAGAAAATCGACGTGATTCGTATCATAAGTACAATGCTGCGCGGCGCATTCTACATGGTTGTGGGGAGAGAGTGAAGGGGGCTGATCCCAGAAAGCAGGGTGTATTGAATAAAGTCAGAAGGCCTATTTGATGGCGACCGCTTTGACTTCTTTGTTGGTTGTGTGGCCTTGTAAGACTTTTTGAATCCCGTCCTGCACCAGCGTTGTCATTCCCTCTTCAATTGCGGTTTTGAGCATATCCTCGGTGCGCGATTTCTGCTGGATCATTCGCTTCATGTGGTCTGTGCCCAGCAGAAGTTCGTGCAAGGCGACCCGTCCCTTAAAGCCTGAACGGTTGCACGTTTCACAGCCCTTCCCACGGGAAAGGCGGAACGTATTATCTTGCTTGATACCGAGCTTGTCCCAATGCTCAGCCCCGTAACCCAATCGGAGTTCTTCGTACTCTTCTTTGCTTCCGATGTATTGTTCCTTACATTCCTTGCAGATTCGGCGAGCCAACCGTTGCGCCAGCACACCCAGCATGGCATCGGCAAAGCTGAATGGATCGCAGCCCATGTCGAGCAGGCGAGTAACCGTTTCGACGGCGCTGTTGGTATGCAGCGTGCTCATCACGAGATGGCCGGTGAGCGACGCTTCGATGCCGGTGTCGGCCGTCTCTTTATCCCGCATTTCTCCTACCATGATGACATCGGGGTCGGCGCGGAGAAATGCGCGCATAGCCGTGGCAAAGGTGAGGCCAATCTTCGGCTGTACCTGCACTTGGCGCAGGCCATACTGTGTGATTTCGACCGGGTCTTCGGCGGTCCATATCTTGATGTCCGGGGTGTTAATGTTGCCCAGGACTGAGTGCAGCGTGGTTGTCTTTCCAGAGCCCGTCGGACCGACGCAGAGAATGATGCCATAAGGCTTTTCTGAAATCTCTTTCAGCATTCTGAGGTTCCGCTCCGAGAACCCCATTTTGTCGAGAGGCAGTGGTTCGCTCGCTGCGAGGATACGCATGACCACGTCTTCGTTGTATCCGGCGGTGGGGAGGGTCGCAACGCGGAGTTCGATTTCTTTTGTCTCTGAAAGTTTGAATTTGATCTTTCCATCCTGAGGTTTGCGGCGCTCGGCAATATCCAGGCTGGCCATGATCTTGAGGCGGGAGACGATTGCACGGCGGTAACTCTGCGGAATCTTCATGTACTCGAAGCATTCTCCATCGACTCGGAAACGGACCAGCGTTTCACGTTTTTCTCCGTACGGTTCGATATGAATGTCTGACGCACTCTGCCGGTAGGCATCGGCAATAATTTGGTTGGCCAGGCGGACGATTGCGCTGTCGTTTTCGTCGAGTCCGCCGCCCGCAGATTCTTCAGTTGCTTCGGCCTGCGCCTCCGTAACCAGTTCGCCGAGAATATCGGACACATTTTCGTCGAGTTTGCGCCCATTGCCACCACCGTCACTCTGTCCAGTCGCGGAACTCAGAAATTGGGCGATGTCTCGGCGAAGACTGACGGCGAATCGAATGTTAAGGCCTGGAAAGGTCCGCTTGATGTCTTGAACGCGGTCAAGATCTCCTGGATCGTCGGTCAGAATTTCGATCGCCGTACGATCTCGCTTGAGCGGCATCCAGTGGTTCTTCTTGAGATAGTCGACATTGAGGTTCTTCAGTAATTCCACGTCGACGATGGTACGTTCGCTGTACTCGATGTATGGACATTTATGGAACTGGGCGAGCGATTTACCGATATCGAGTTTTGGAATCTTGTGTTTTTCGATGAGAAGACTCTCTAGATCGCTCATCCCTTTCCGCGAGTCGGCCATGGCCTGGTCGAGTTCATTTTGTGTGATGCGGTTATTGCTGACTAAGAGATCGAACTTCGTGGGGTTCTTTTTTGAGATCTTACGGAGGTTGAAGAAGGCGATGCCGAGCGCTTTTGCAATCTCATCAACGACCTCTTCATCTTTTCGAGTAAATCGACTGCCGCTTTTCTTATTGAGGAGTTGCAGCACCCCCATCAAGTATTTGTTGTCGGCCACGATCGGATACGTCAGGACCTGCTTGGTCCTGAATCCGGTTCGTTTATCATAGGATGTATCGTGGAGCAGGGACGGATGAATGCCTTGGAGTTCCGGGATGTTGTACGCGTCGGCAATGTTAACAGGGCGAAGATACTTGGCACAGAACCCGGCGAGACTTTGTTCAGTGATGGGGATGCGGACTTCCTCCACACCGTCGATGTGAGGAACTTTGGAGAAGATTTCTTTCTTCTCTGCGTCGAAGGCGAAAAGAGTCAAATCCTCTGCGTCGAACAAACTTAAGATGTCTTTATGCAAGTCCAGTAGGATTTGATCAAGGTTGCTGGCCGCATGAATCTGGGTGGTAATACGTTTAACATGTTCGGCATGCTCGGCCTTGTGCTGCAATTCCTGAGGATTCTGAGTCATCGGCTTGGCTTGCATCCGACTGCGCTTTCGTTGTGGTTGAGACGTGAATCAGTCAGGTTATGCGCTGGATTACTAGGTGCCTGGTCATCAAAGGTTGTGAACTGAGACGTCGAGTCTCAGTCTAAACGAACAGGTCGGGAAGGCAAGGAAAAGGCATTTTCTGCCGGTCCATTCCTGGAAAGCGCGAGCGATTCAGCTCTGGAACTAAGCGAGAGGTGAGCCCGCAGATGGATGGGTTTCAAAAGAAAGTTGCTTGAGGTGGGCGACAAGCTCACTGGGTGCGATGCGGGATTTGATCCCGGTACGTCGAATCTTGATTTCTACAACGCCGTCCGCAAGGCCTTTGTCGCCGATGACGAGTTGGAATGGGGCGCCGATCAAATCCGCGTCATTGAATTTAACACCGGCGCGATCGGTACGGTCGTCCCATAAGACCTCGATGCCTGCCGCCATCAAATCGGTATAGAGCCGTGCGGCGGTTTCAGTCGTCTTTTCTGATTGGCTGACCGTCAGGAGGTGGACATGGAATGGCGCGATGGGAAACGGCCAGATGATGCCCTTCTCATCGTGGTTTTGCTCGATCGCCGCAGCGGCCGTCCGACCGACTCCAATGCCGTAGCAACCCATAACGGCAAGGCGCTCCTTGCCCTGATCATCAAGGATGGTGGCATTCATTTTGTGGCTGTATTTGGTGCCGAGTAAGAACACCTGTCCAACTTCGATGCCCTTGGCGAGTGTCAGCGCACCTGGTCCTCGGGGAGACGGGTCGCCGGCTTGCGCATTGCGAAGATCGGCAAACTGTTCGGCGGTGAAATCACGGTCGAGATTGGCATTTTGATAGTGCGTATCGGCTTTGTTGGCACCGATGACGACGTTTTTCATTCCCCTTATGGCGTGATCCGCCAGGATTCGTGCCTGCTGCAGGCCGACTGGTCCGGCGAATCCTGGAGGGGCCCCTGTGACATGTTGAACCGTCGCGGGATCGGCCAACGCCACATCGGTCACCTTGAGCAAACGCGCCAATTTGACCTCGTTCACTTCATGATCTCCCCGGATCAGCACGGCGACGATTTCTGCGCCTGCGCGGTACAGCAGTGTCTTCACGAGTTGACGGGGTGCAATCTGCAAAAAGGCTGTGACCTCTTCCACCGTCCGGCGCTGTGGCGTATCGATCGGCGTTAGAGGGAGAAGGGGGGTAGTGTCGATATCAGATGGAGGAAGTACTTCCGCCCGTTCAAGATTGGCGGCGTAAGAACCTTGGTCGCTGTATGCCACCATCGCTTCTCCGGTATCGGCCAGGACCATGAACTCGTGTGAGACGTCCCCGCCGATCAGGCCCGTGTCGGCTTCAACCGCCCGGAAGGTGAGGCCGCATCGTGTGAAGATTCGGGTGTAGGCGTCGTACATCTTCTGATAGCTGACCTTGGCGCCAGCCTCATCGAGGTCGAAACTATAGGCATCCTTCATGATGAATTCCCGCCCTCGCATGAGCCCAAATCGCGGGCGGATCTCGTCTCGAAATTTGGTTTGGATCTGGTAAAAATTGAGCGGGAGTTGTCGGTAGGATCGCACTTCTCGTCTGAAGAGATCGGTAATGACTTCTTCATGCGTCGGGCCTAGACAAAAATCCCGTTCGTGACGATCCTTGAAGCGAAGCAGCTCTTTCCCGTAGTAGTCCCATCGGGCTGTTTCTTTCCAGAGTTCAGCAGGGGATGCGATCGGCATCAGTAGTTCCTGCGCGCCGGATCGGTTCATCTCCTCTCGAATGATCTGCTCGATTTTGCGGATCACACGGAGACCGAGTGGAAGATAGGTATAGATGCCGGCTGCCACCTTTCGGATCAGTCCGGCACGCAGCATCAATCGGTGGCTGACGGTTTCCGCCTCGCCGGGATCGTCCCGCAGTGTGGGGATGAGTAACTGAGATGTTTTCATGAGAAGGTTAGTGGGAGAAGATGCGTTCCAGGTCGTTCCAGAAGGCAAAAATCATGACGCCAACCAACAGAACTAACCCGACCTGCTGGGCAACCTCTCGTTGCCGTTCAGCGAGTGGCTTGCGCAGAATGCCCTCAATCAGGAAAAAGAGCAAGTGGCCGCCGTCGAGGATCGGGATCGGCAGTAAATTGAGGACACCGAGGTTGATGCTCAAGATGGCGATCAGGAACACGACACTAGAGGCGCCCTGGGAAGCCGCTTCACCGGAAATATTGGCGATCGTCAGCGGTCCACCGATGTTCTTGCTCGAAATATCGCCCACGATCATTTTATAGAGGCCGATCGCGGTCAATTCAGTCCATCCCCACGTGGCTTCGAGTCCTTGATACACAGCTGCTGCCGCGTTGTCGGAGCGCATCAACGAACGGCCAGGTCCTGCGATGCCGATCTTTCCGACTTCGAGAGTCTGTCCGTTCATCGTCACTTTTTCACTGGTTGGCGTGACGGTCAGTGCGGTACGTATTCCGTCGCGGAGGACCTCGAGTTTCAGTGGCTTTTGCGGGTGTTCCCGTACCTGAGTCGTCATCTGCGCCCAGGTATAGATAGCTTGGCCATCGATCGCGACTACTCGATCGCCTGGCTTGAATCCGGCCAGGGAGGCGGGCAATCCGGGCATAACCGAGGTGACGAGAGGAGGCGTTTCTTCAACGCCGATCGTATATAGCGGTTCGTTGCTGCTGGCCCCCTCTCCAGTGATTGGAATGGGAGTGGCTGTCAGTGTCTTTAGCTGATCGTCTCGTCGGACTTCGAGTAAAACAGGCTGGCCCTTGCTCCTGGAGACAAGATCCAGTAACTCTGTTTTGGTCGAGATGTCTTTGCCGTTGATCTTGACGATGCGGTCTCCGACTTCCATCCCTGCCATTGACGCGGGAGAGCCGGGAGCCAGGGCCTCGACATCAGCGCTCAGATCGTGAAACGTTGGGACAAACAACGGCGCACCAGTGGACAGCCATCCGGCGAAAATCAAGTAGGCCAGAATAAAATTGAACCCCGGGCCAGCCGCGACGATAAGAACCTTTCCCCACAAGCCCTGGTGTGAAAACGATCGCCGCCGGTCCTCAGGTGTTGTGGCCTCCGTCTCATCCTCGCCAAACAACTTGACGTACCCACCGAGCGGGACGGCGGAGACGAGATATTCGGTTTCGCCGACCTGGCGGCCGAATAACTTCGGGCCGAAGCCGATGGAAAACTTGAGGACTTTCACTCCGACCCATCGAGCGGCGAGAAAATGGCCGAGCTCATGGAAGGCGACTAGTACGCCAAGGACCACAAGGAACCACCAGGCTTTCTGAAGGAGCAGCCACAATGTATCGGGGGACCAGGCAAGTGCGGACGTCATCGGAACTCCCTATCGAGTGTGATCTTCTACTCTAACATTCGCTGCGTGAAATGCAAACGATCGTTAGCGAGGTAACGCATGCACCAACGATTCAGCCTTTTCTCGAGCCCATCGATCCGCTTCCAGCGCATCATCAAGGCAGGTAATCTCCTGATGAGCATACGCCTCCATTGTACTGCGAATGACCTGCGGGATCTCACTGAAGCGAAGGCCATGGTTGAGGAATGCGTCGACGGCGATTTCGTTAGCCGCATTCATGGCGGCAGGCATGGTACCGCCGATTCGAAGCGACTCGTACCCGAGATTGAGGCACGGAAATCGATCATGGTCGGGTTTGCAAAAGGTCAATCGTCCGATTTCCGCCAAATCCAGTGAGGGGAGGTCGAGAGCCATTCTGGCGGGGTAGCGCATCGCGTACGAGATCGGAGTTCGCATATCCGGGAGACCCAGTTGGGCGATCATGGATCGATCTTTATATTCTACGAGAGAGTGGATAATGCTTTCTCGATGAACCAGCACGTCGATGTTGGACTCGGGAATATTGAAGAGCCAGCGTGCTTCCACCACTTCCAGTCCTTTGTTCATCAGCGTCGCCGAGTCGATGGTGATCTTGGATCCCATCTTCCAGTTCGGATGCTGCAGGGCTTGTTCCGGCGTCACATGCAGGAGCTGCTCCTGGGGCAGTGTCCACAGGGCTCCGCCGGACGCTGTGAGGATCACTCGCCGGACGTCTTCAATCCGATGTCCTTCCAATGACTGGAAAATGGCACTATGTTCGCTGTCGACCGGGAAAATCCTGACACCATGCTTCCGGGCCTCATCCTGCATCAGCTTACCGGCCATCACCATCGGCTCTTTATTGGCCAGGGCAATGTGTTTCCCGCTGCGGATGGCGGACAGGGTTGGTACGAGTCCGGCTGCTCCTACGATGGCAGAAATCACCAATTCGGCATCCAGCATCGATGCTACCTGTGTAATGCCTTCTTCGCCGGCCATGACCTCAACCGGAAGATCAGCACACCGGTTTCGGAGTATGGCCGCAGAGGATTCCGTGGAGACCGCCACGGCGTTGGGTGTGAATTGGCGGATCTGGGCTTCAAGTTTGTCGATATTACTGCCGGCCGTCAGGCCGACGACGCGGAATTCATCGGGAAACCGTTGAACGATATCGAGGGTATTGGTTCCGATCGATCCGGTTGATCCCAAGATGATAATCGACTTCATATCCTCTCCTCTCCACTCTTATAGAGGCGGTGCCAGGTCCCGAACGTAGGCGACATAGTAGTAGAAGGTGGGGGCGGTGAACAAGAGACTATCGAGCCGGTCTAACATACCGCCATGGCCGGGCAGGATTCCACCGGAATCTTTGACGCCCGTGCGTCGCTTGATCATTGATTCGAACAGGTCTCCGATGAGGCCCGTTCCCGTCAATAGCACGCCAAGGATCACTGCATCTGACAGAGAGAGTTGCGATGCAAACCACCAATGAGCCACGATGGCGGCAGCGACGGCCAGTGCGAGCCCTCCGAGTACCCCCTCGACGGTCTTCTTGGGACTGATCGACGGCAAGAGAGGGTGTTTGCCCCACAAAGTCCCAGTGTAGTACGCGCCAGTGTCAGAAGCCCATGTGACAACCGCCAGAAATAGCACGAGGAATTCGCCTGTCGGCAGTGAGCGGGTCGATACAATGGTACTAAGTGTGACGCCCACGTAGCACACGCCGAACATGGTGATCAGCGCGTCCTTCCATTGATGTGCTGCTGATGTGGCAACTAAAGAGGCTGTCACTGCAATCACAAAGGCACCGCCGAGAAGAAGTTCAGGAAGCGGGAGCGACACATGAGATCGGGCGAGTGTCAGAACAAAGGTTGCCGACCCGACGCCGACGAGGACATGATTCAACCGCGATTGGAAGCTGAGACGATACAGTTCGAGCAGGGCAAGAGAGCCGACGGCGATCAAGAGCAGCGTTAAGGCCCAGGGAGTGAGGTGGACGATGATGAGGTAGACGGCCGGGATCAACACAGCCGCAGTGTAGAGACGCCTGATATCGAACTGTTTGGGGCGTGCAGGTGCGGTGGTCACGGATAGTGAGCTGTAGGCGATTGCTTCGGTGATGGGTGGATGTCCCACATGGGTTACGAAGACACCGTACTCAGCACTCGACCGAAGCGGCGCTCCCGTTTTTGATACTCGATCAGCGCGAGCAGAAACTCCCGTCGTCGAAAGTCCGGCCATAGGGTAGACGTGAAGCACAACTCTGTGTAGGCCAGTTGCCATAGGAGAAAGTTGCTGATCCTGGCTTCTCCACTCGTCCGAATCAGTAAGTCCGGATCTTGAAGTGGGTGGGTGTAGAGGTACTGTTGAATCGTGGTTTCATCGATACGGCTTGGTTGGACGGTTCCCGCCTGGACGTGCTCTACTAGTGTTTTTACGGCATCGACGATTTCCGCTCGTCCTCCGTAGCTGAGGGCGACCGTTAGGATCAGCTTATCGAGATGCACTGTTTCCTTCTCGGTCGTGCGAATCCAGTGTTGAGCAGATGGAGGGAGCAGCTCGTGGCGACCGATGGTGCGGAAGCGCACGCCTTGCTCAATCAAGCTGGCTCGCTCCGTGGAGAGGTAATGCTCCAAGAGTCCCATGAGTGCGCTGATTTCTTGTGTCGGACGGTTCCAATTTTCTTGTGAAAACGCATAGATCGTCAGGGCATGGATGCCGAGTTCCAGACAGAGAGTGATCATCTCCCTGACGGAATTGATCCCTTCGCGATGGCCTGCGATGCGAGGGAGACCGCGGAGTTCCGCCCACCGCCCGTTGCCATCCATGATGACCGCGATATGTTTAGGGAGCAGTTCCGGTTCCAACTTGGCGGTCAATTCGCTCTCGGACAGGTGGTCCAAACTTGAAGCGGGAGGGTGTGCCATAACGAGCCTAGAGCGCGTTCCTCATATTCAGTGTTAGCAGGGAGAGAAGTGGGGAAAGTCTACTGTCGGGGGTATGGAATGTCAAACGATAACTCGGAAACGACTTCAGCAACCCGATCAGTGAGGAGTCATTGCATTGCGACGGCGGAAATGAATGGGCTATACTCGCCCATCACTCAACAGAGACAAGGAGGCGTCCATCACTATGCTCGAGCCGGTTCAGCTAGCCAAATTCGGTGTCACTGAACTCGAAGCTCAACACGCACTCGATCGGCTCAACGTGAGGGATGTTGATTATGCGGACCTCTATTTCGAGTCCCGCACCTCAGAGTCGGTGTCGATGGAAGAAGGCATCGTGAAGCGTGCTGCCAAGAGTATCTCTCAAGGGGTCGGTGTCCGTGCAACGGCCGGTGAGAAGACAGGGTTTGCCTACTCCGATGAACTCACGAAGAAGGATTTGGAGATTGCGGCCGATACGGCACGCTACATCGCCAATTCTCCTCAGGGAGCTTCTCCTGTTCCGGTGCCTACCCAGCGCCGACCGACCAGAGACCTCTATCCGATCGAACGGGCGAAGGCCGAGGTTGCCACGGCTGATCGCGTGGCGCTGTTGAACGCAATTGATGCCGAGGCCAGACGGTACGATCCCCGCATTAAGAACGTCATGGCTTCTTTTAACACCGAATACAAGGTGGTGGCGGTTGCGACCTCTGATGGGACACTGGTCGGCGATATTCAACCGTTGTCCCGTCTGCAGATCACCTGTATTGCCGAGGACGGTGACAATCGACAAGTCGGGAGCTTCGGCGGGGGCGGTCGGGTTGGATTTGAGTACTACCTCGAGGACAATCGACACTTGAGTTATGCGCGAGAAGCGGCAAGAGAGGCGATCCTGAACTTGTCCGCTGTGGATGCTCCGGCCGGGGTGATGCCCGTGGTGTTGGCCGGGGGATGGCCCGGTATCCTGCTGCACGAGGCGATCGGACATGGCTTGGAAGCCGACTTCAACCGGAAAAAGACGTCGGCCTTCTCAAGCCTGATCGGGAAACGCGTGGCGTCGGACGTCTGCACGATTGTCGACGATGGAACCCTTCCATTTCGCCGAGGCTCGTTAAATATGGATGATGAGGGAACGCCAACCAGCTGCACGACACTTATCGAGAAGGGCATTCTCCGCCGCTATATCACCGATAAGCTTAACGCTCGCCTCATGGGCATTCCCCTGACCGGCAACGGTCGGCGGGAGAATTATCAAAGCGTGGTGCTTCCCCGGATGACGAATACCTTCATGTTGGCCGGTGAGTCGGATCCTCAGGACATTATTCGGTCGGTGAAAAAAGGGCTCTATGCCGTTTCGTTCGGCGGTGGGCAGGTTGATATCACCAACGGGAAGTTCGTGTTCTCTGCCAGCGAGGCCTACCTCATCGAGGACGGCCAGATCACGAAGCCGGTGAAGGGAGCGACATTGATCGGGAGCGGGCCCGAGATCCTCACCAAGGTCTCGATGGTGGGGCATGATCTGAAACTCGACAATGGGATCGGGACGTGTGGGAAGGACGGCCAATCGGTGCCGGTCGGGGTCGGCTTGCCGACCATTAAAATCGACGAAATCACGGTCGGGGGTACGCAGAGGTAAGAGAGTCACTAGTCATTGGTCTCACGGTCCACAAAGAGGCCGGCCAAATGACAACTGACAGAAAAGAGGGCGCGTGCATCAAGGGCAACGAGGAACAGAGCCTGCCACAATCGCCAACGGCTATGCGCAACTGGCTGCCAATGTCCTGGCTCGTGCGAAAGCGTGCGGCGCGACAGAGGCCGATATCGTGGTGGCCGATGGTGAGACCTTTTCGGTCCAAGTACGGGTCGGCACAGTCGATCGATTGACGAAGGCGAGAGAGAAGCGGCTCGGACTACGCGTCTTCATCGGAAAACGTTCGGCGACGACCTCGACATCCGACTTTTCACAAGACTCTCTCGAACGGCTTGTTGCAGACACCTGCACCTTGGCTAGGGCGGTTGTTGAGGATGATGTATCAGGGTTACCGGATGCGGCTCAGATGGCGGCAGACCAGCCGAGTCTCGATCTCTATGATGAGACCGTGCTCGATACGAAAACGCAGATTGATTGGGCCAAGCGCGGAGAAGCGGCGGCGTTTGCCACTGATCCACGCATTACGAACTCGGAAGGTGCGGAGTTCGATTCATCATCGGGACGAGTGGTGCTGGCGAACAGCCATGGGTTCGTCGGGTCCTACAAGAGTTCAAACTTTTCCCTGTCCGTCTCTCCGATTGCGACTGAGTCCACGACCGGGGCTATGCAGCGGGATGCTTGGTATGAGGTGCAGCGCAAATTTGCACGACTGGCCTCAGCGGAATCGATCGGGCAGGAGGCGGCCGGACGAGCTGTTCGCCGCCTGGGCGCACGCAAGGTGGCGACCAAGCGAGTGCCGGTGGTGTTCGACCAAGAGACGGCAGGGAGCCTGCTCGCAAACTTGTGTGGTGCTATTTCCGGCTACGGTCTCTACAAACGGGCCTCGTTCCTTCTCGATAAGCTTGGTCAGACGATTGCGTCCGATCTCATGACCGTGTACGACGACGGCCGGATGGCTGGAGGCCTTGGATCTCGCCCGTTTGACGGCGAAGGATTGGCCACGCGCAAGAACACGATCGTGGAGCGTGGTGTGCTACAGAGCTATCTGCTCGATACCTATTCCGGACGGAAACTGGGGTTACCTTCGACCGGTAATGCATCACGGAGCGTGGGCGAGAGTCCGTCCGTCGGTCCGACGAATTTTTATCTCGTCCCAGGATTGAAGAGCGCTCAGGAGATTATCGGTTCAGTCAAGGAAGGGCTTTACGTTACCGAGTTGATCGGATTCGGAATCAATATGGTCACGGGTGATTACTCACGAGGGGCAAGTGGGTTTTGGATTGAAAACGGGGAATTGGCCTATCCCGTCGAAGAAATCACCATCGCGGGGAATCTCAAGCAGATGTTCAAGGATATCGAAGTGATTGGGAGCGATCTCGTATTCCGGGGGCGAATTGCGAGCCCGACGCTGAAAATTTCAGAACTGATGGTGGCAGGCAACTAACCGCTCATGAGGCACAGGGTTGAATTGTGAGTCTTGAGCTTGGTCGGACCCATGGCTGAATCTATTCGAGAAACGACCGTTCAGTATCAAAGCGGAAACGTGGCGATGAAGGCGTTCGTCGCAGCTCCGCATACCAAAGAGCAACGACCGGCCATCATCGTCGTCCAGGAGTGGTGGGGACTCACGGACCACATAAAAGATATTGCGCGGCGCTATGCTGCAGAAGGCTATGTCGCGATCGCGCCGGATCTCTATTCGCGCCTGGGATATGCGCTTACGACAGATGCCGGCGAAGCCGGCACGCTCATGAATAGGCTGAAACAGGAAGACGGCCTTGCCGATTTGAATGCCACCGTGGTGTATCTAAAATCAGTTCCGGAGGTCGATGCCACGAGGATTGGCGTCACCGGGTTCTGTATGGGCGGCTCCTATGCGCTTATGCTGCCCTGCGCCAATGCGGAGATCAAAGCGGCAGTGCCGTTCTACGGCCAGGTGCCCAACCCTGATACGCCGATTCAGAAGCTGGCCTGCCCAGTACTGTACCTGTATGGTGAAGACGATGGCTGGATTACCAAGGCGGATGTTCAGCGACTGACCACGGCGTTGAAGAAGTATGGGAAAGCCGGCGAGATTAAGACCTACCCTGGCGCTCCTCATGCGTTTTTCCGAGATACCGATTCATCCGTGTATCGGCCGGACGCCGCGAAGGACGCCTGGGCCAGAACCAAGACCTTCTTCAAGCAACAGCTCGGTTAGCTCGCGCAACGCGATAACGCACCCAGGGGAATTTTCTGCATCCAAGAGAGAGACGCGACGCATGAGACTGATCTGGAGCAGCATCCTATGTGCGATCGCGCTCATGCCTAGCATCAGCGCTGCGGCCGATTTTCAGCTCATCAGTCCGACCATCAAGCATAAGGGCACGATCGGCAAGGCGCATGTCTTCGACGGATTTGGATGCACCGGCGACAATGTGTCTCCGGAATTGCGTTGGACCAACGCTCCGAAGGGGACCAAGAGTTTTGCCGTGACCATGTATGATCCCGATGCGCCGACCGGCAGCGGCTGGTGGCATTGGGTCATCTTCAATATTCCTCCGGATATTTCGGCACTCGCCGCGGGTGCCGGGAAGCCAGGAGGCTCCGGTGAGCCACAACGCGCGATGCAAAGCCTGACGGATTTCGGTGAGCCCGGATACGGTGGCCCCTGTCCTCCTGCCGGCCACAAGGCACATCGCTACATCTTTACGGTGTACGCATTAAAAACAGATCAATTGTCGTTGAAGCCTAAGGCATCCGGCGCAATGGTCGGGTACTATCTCAATCACAATGCCCTGGCCAAAGCTTCCTTCACCGGCCTGTATAGCCGCAAATAACGACGACGAGTAAGAACCTCACGCTATGCCACTTGATACTGAGCTTGGAAAGAAGATGCTGCAGCTGATCACGTCTCGCTACGACAATCGGCATTGGCGAAAGCACATAGAAAAAACGCTCAGTCTCCCACAGACCGGCGTCACCGATCCGGTTCAACAGCAGATCTTCGTATATCTCAAGCATGGCTTGAAGGCCTATAAATCTCGCCGCGCCGATCCGGATTCCTGGATCATTGGCGGCTATGCCACGAAAGAAGTCATCAATCGCGCAAAATTTCAGCCTCAGCTCGTCGAGGCATCCCTCAAGCAAGAGGATGTGGCCTTTCTGGGTACTGATCCAGGAGACGACGTGACCGAAGCCTGGTGGGAAGAGATGTTGGTGCAGTGGTTTGATGTGCCGGAAGAAGAGAAACCTGTCGAGGAAGAAAACAGCGAACCTGAGAATTCAGATTCCTCTTCGACCATCAAATCGAAAGCGTAACAAGGCTTACGCGTGTGGTCTAGTCTGTTAACCGCCTAGATCCCAAGGCTCTCGCCGGATCAGTCCGAGTAGATCTCGTGCACCATGCACAACGCGAAGAATAAGGACCTCGTCGTTCTGCACGAGGTATACGATCCGGTATCCCCTAAAAATAACTTCTCGAAGGTCTTGGCGATTGAACTCGGGAACGACCCGTCCGATGAGGGGAGTCTTGAGGAATGTCTCTGCAGATTCAACAATGTAATCGACGAAGGTGATCGCATGAAGGACGGAATCGCGGGCGATGAAATCTTCAATCTCCTGCAGATCCGTGCCGGCGGTCAGCGACCAGCGGACTTGCGCCATCTGGCAATTCTTTCTTTCAGCTCTTGATGGGTGAGGACTCGTCCCTCCGTTACATCTTGAAGGCCCTTTTCCACCTGCTGCTTAAAGAACAACTCCTCCATAATCCTACCGGTGGTCACGTCATCAGGTAGCTGTTTAATAAGTTCTAATGCCTCAGCCTTGGCCTTTGCCATGGGTGCCTCCTTCCTATGGGGCTTTCTTTGGTAAGGCTATGCCCGGAAGTCAGAAAAAGCAAGTTGGCTATGCCACGAAGGAAGTCATCAATCGCGCGAAGTTTCAACCACAACTCGTCGGTTCGTCCATCAAGAAGGAAGATGTGGCATTTCTGGGCACCGACCCGGGAGCTGATGTGACCGAAGCCTGGTGGGAAGAGATGTTGGTCCAGTGGTTCGACGTGCCGGAAGAAGAAAAGCCTGCCGAAGAAGAAGGCGGCAAGGCCGCGGATTCAGACTCCACACCGACGGTTCAATTGAAAGCGTAAGATCTTGCCATTCTGAAGGTCATCGGGGCTCTCGGGCTAAATACGGGCAACCGTATCGACCAAGCGTGCCACTCGATCGGCTTCGCGGTCTAGTGGGCGGGTCGCCAAGAGGACAGCCGCTTGAGGATCGTATTGTTCACCCATCAGCCTTTGATGCAAGGTCAAGAACTGACCCTGATGGATTTATGCTGGCTAACATCTTTGCCGCTGAGTCGAGAGCGCCGTTGCAGCGCTTGCCAGCTCTTGCGGCTTGATGTGCCGCACTTTTGTAGGTCAAGACTCTGAGAGTCGAACAGCGCTGCTCGCCTGCCACGTCTCATGATCTCCCTGCGTTTTGAGTGTTTGCTCAGACGGTGGCTTGTTGACGAACTTGAATCGGCCAGCCCTCTCGGCGTCCCAGAGCTTCTGTGCTGCAACACCCACATCACGGTATCTGTCCTCGCGACACAGGATGCCTCCGAACAGGTCCGGCAGAAGCAACAACGGCTCATCCTCCTCGCGTTTCCACTCGAATTGTCCTATGTGGATGCCGCCTTTGCCACAAATCCGACGAAGCTCGCTAACAAACCGGTGCCGTTGGAACTCGTCAAGCCCTTTAGTATCAACAACGAAGTCCACAAACGATGGTATCGCCTGATTGTGAGCGGAGTAGACTTCGAGGCAGGCAAAGATCGCGTGGGACAGGAAGCTCAGATAGTGGAGGTCCTGCGACTTGATCTCTGGGTGCAGGCTCTTACCCTGCTCGGTAGCCTCTGCGTCTCTCGCAATAGTCCGGCGATCGTTGGCGAGCTTGGCCAGTCTATTTGCAAGTGCTATGTTCTCGGCTGCCCCAGTGTTAACGAGAAAGGCTCCAACCTCGGCCTTTGAGGAATTAGTCCGTGGAAAGGCTACGGCCAACGAATTGTTGAAATCCCTGTGCGATGCTTTAAGGAGGTCGCCTGCCTCGTTGCGAGGGATGATCTGACGTAGCCCATGGAAGGCAATAGTAGGGACCGCAACCGCACACACCGCAAAAGCCTTCTTGGGTTTGCCCATCACAGGCTCTTGAAAGTCCGCTGAACCGGCCTCGTCGACGAAGACTGCAAGTGGCGCTGTCAGGTTCATGCGGTCAATCCATTCTTCATGTTTCATTGCCAGCCCAATCGATAAGTTTGCTGTGGTGACCTTGCCGTCAGCATGGAAACGTTAGCATTCTGAGAGAATGCGAGTCTACTTGGGGTCAAATGCTTGTTCAGAGAACCAGGCTGGGACATTCTACTTTGTCGTGCATGGTGGGTCTATCTATAGGAGGGGCCTTAACCGAGTCTCGGATAGAAGGGATGGGCACGGAGGGTTCGTCATGGTGCCGTTACTTTCTTATAGCCCGGTAAGGCGGTTGATTAATAACCAGAGGACAGCTTCAGCGTTGGACATAGAGGAAGTGGTCGTCCTCTTCATCAAGTGAGGATGGTTGGGCTTACTGCGACTTGCGAGGGGTTGCGTAGCCTGTCGCTGCAGTCGCCGAAGGCGATGGCGAGCACTGTTCGAAGTTCCGTTCGGATGCAATCCAGAACGGAACAAGTTGCACAGCCAAGCAGCGGCAAGGCTATGCGGTCTAGCTCCTCGCAGAAGCAAGCAGCCCAACTATCCGAATAGATCCATCTGTGCTGGCTGAGGCGATTCAATGTTCAAGACTGGTGTGGCTGGGGTAAGAGCTTCGCTAGTTGGCTCAGCCGGTTTTGAGTGGCGGTCGAGAAATTCTTTCAGCTTCTTGAAATCCTCTTTCAACGTGACGAGCAGATTGCCTTGGTGCAGCGCCGCTGCTGGGTGCAGGAGGGGGAAAAGCACAAAATCTTTCATGTAGAAGGCTTGTGCCTTCACCTTCGTGATGCCGACTTTTCGTTCTAAGAGGGTCTGCGTGGCCCAGTTTCCCAAGGTGCAAACCAATTTCGGACGTATCAATTGAATCTGCTGCAGCAGGAATGGCTTGCAGGTTTCGACTTCGTCTTGCTCTGGGTCGCGATTATTCGGCGGCCGGCACTTGATGACGTTCGCAATGTAGATGTGATCGCGTGAGAGACCTGCCGAGGCCAGGAGGTCATTCAGGATTTTCCCGGCTGCCCCCACGAACGGCTCACCCTTCTGATCTTCATTGAGACCTGGCGCTTCGCCGACAAACATGATACTGGCATGAGGGTTCCCCACGCCGAAGACAACTTGGCTGCGCCCGAGCTTGGCGAGTTTGCACCGCTCGCAGTTGACGAGGGATTGAGCGAGGTCTTGAAGAGGAGTGAGTGTCATGAGTTGTAAGGGCGACGAAATGAGTAGCGGTATCTTAAAAACGGACAGCCGGGATGTCAATCAACATAATGTGGGTTAGGAGGCCAGTGAGATGGCGATGAAACGGACTTGGATGGGAAGCCTTTTGGTCGCGATGCTTCCAACATTGGTATCTGCCGCATCAGTGGAGCTGGCAGCGTACAGTGATAAACCGTTGTGTGAAAAAGTGGCGAAGTTGTTTGGAAAACGGCTGAACGCCACCCCTGACCTATCAAAGACTGTGGAGTGGACCGCGGTGGAGTTGAAGGGAGAGGGACCAAAGACCAGGCGCTGTTCGAGTCTCGACAAGACGAACATGGATCTGAATAACGATGGGCGCGACGATTTAGTGGTGAAGACCACGTTTTGTATGAAGGGCTCGCCGAGTGAGAGCTTCTATGTCTTTCCCGCCAATAGCCAGGTCCTTGACCAACTGGGTTGGCAAGATCTGAGCCCCTTGTTGGCAACGCACGACAAGTTTGAGCGCACCGGCGGAACATATCCGCTGACATCTCTTCCCATGGATAAGGTATCGCCAGCTCCTACGTTGAGCACGGTGTTTACGATTCAACCGTTCCGGCTTGATGATGTGGCCTATCTCAGTCTGACCGATGCTCGACGGGAGTGGATGGTCATCGCGAAGTATCGAGGTGGCGAACGGTTTAAGGATCTGTGCTGCCATACCTTGCATGTCGCACTCGGAACTAGATTAAGAGGTTGGTAACGATCACAAGCCTCAGGATGTTCAAAAAGTGCCGCAAGACACGTAGGTCGAGGCTACGCATGGTACGTTGAGTCGTGCGAGACGCTTTCAATGCAGTGCGCGGGCGTGGTCGGCAGGACTCTGAGGTCCGGCACCGAAGGGAAAGGGTGAACTCTGACTGTAGAAGTGCTGCTCGTTGGCTAGCCTTGCTTTGTACTCACACTCCATATAATCCCGCTCCACATCATATCGGCTGAAGCCAGCGGGGTGGATTCCGCGCTCGTATGGACTTTGCGCGCAACTCCACATAAGTAGCGGAAGTGTAAGTGCGAGGAATCTGGCCCATGAATCCATTCTCTACTCGTACCATCCAGCCCTGACAGCGTCAAGCGGGGTGGGCGGCGACGAGCTCTGCACAGCGATGGGCGCTGACAAGCGCACTCTCCAGATTGGCAGGCCATCCGGTGTCGGTCCATGCCCCGGCGATGAGCAAGTTCTGGATAGGACTCTGTTGAAGCGGCCGCAATTGCGCGGCACCCGGTGCCAGCAACAGGGCCGCGTGGTTCTCGTGAAAGACTGACTGAGCGGTCATGTCCTCTCTGGCCGTTCCGGAGAACAACTCGCACATCTCGGTCTGTGCTGCCTCGACCACCTGATCGTTGTTCAACTCGGTGAGCCTGTTCCCGACCGCAGAGAGCCGATAGTCAATTTCGCCTGACTCGAGTGATGTGCTGGTGAGCTGGTGGAATGGTCGGCCTGGGAGGAGGAGCAGACGAGGCCTTGGCTTCGTTCTGGGGCAGGTCAATTGAATCACGACCTCGCTCAGACTTGTAAGCTCGGTGAGTTGTGCGAAGTAGGCGTAGCGGGTCAGCAGCCGTTCCGGCAATAGCTGCAGGAGATTCTGGTAGGACAGTGCGATGATGTACCGGTTGGCTCGGAGTCTGGTATCGTCGTGAAGCCGGACTTCGCTCACACCAGTTTGTCCAAACTGAAGGGTCGGTCGATGGGTCAGAGAGACAATCTGCGCATTGCCTTGTCGGAGCGCCTGTTTCATGGGTGCGATGAATCGGTGGTCGACGGAGCCGGCCAGGTGTGTGAGCCTCGCATCCGATGCATCGCGCAGAAACACAGTCGAAAGCAGATGGACGAAGGTTGAAGCGGCGAGACGTGTCAGCGCGTTGTCGGTCAGCCACTGAGCGAGCGGATCCCAAATCCGTTCTCTGGCTTCGGGACTTTGCCCGGTCGCCGTCAGCCATTCATCGGCCGTCCGATTCTCCAAATCTGCCGGGAGGGTTTGGGCTTGCTCCCAAATTTTCTCGACATGGGAGAAGAGTCTCCACCGATCTTGCCAGGAAAGGCCGTGGAAGCTGAAGAGGCTCATCATCCACTGAAAGGCTCCGGGAAGACGGGCCGACTGATAGGGGGCGATTCGCCCATCGGGGAGCCGAAATTCGAGTGGAACGGTCTGGTCGGATTCCGGAGGCCTTCCTCGGTCGAGCAGGCGAAGGACCCGCTTCGTCTCCTGGTGGCATCCCAGAACAATCGGGGCTGGTTGGAATGCATCGGTTCGGAATCCATCGAGCCAGCCAGGATGATCGAGTAGGGTGATGTGGTAGCCCTGTTGATGAAGATGGTATGCAGTTGCCAGGCCGGCCAGTCCAGAGCCGAGCACAAGGACAGTGTGTGAGGACGGCGCAGTCACGAGAATCGGGAGCGGAGCCAAACCCGTAGGGCAATAACCACTCGTTGGGTGGTGGTGAGACTCATACGCGGTCCGAAGACCTGATAGTTCGACCGTTCGATCCGGTCCAGGATCCGACTGTAGATGCCACGCATGATTTCCGCCACTGTCAACGCACGGCGTTCATGAGGTGGCAGCTCTTTGAGGGCCGCATCGGCTCGCTTGTAATAGTGGTGCGCTCGTGACGCCTCGTACTCCATCAACGCTCGAAATTCAGCCGAATAGCTTCGATTCAGCATGGCTTTCTCGGGATAGTTCCATTTCTGCAAGTCATCCAACGGCAGATAGATCCGGCGTTCGGCGGCATCCGTTCCGACATCGCGCAGGATATTCGTTAATTGGAAAGCCATGCCGAGTGCCACGGCATAATCCTGTGCCCGTGCCGATGTGACACCGAAGATATGCAAACAGATGAGCCCCACCACGGAGGCGACGCGATAGCAATAGAGCGACAGCTCATCGAACGTGATATACCGATTATTGAACAGATCCATCTCGACGCCTTTGATCAATTCCTCGAAGTACGCTTTTGGAATGCCCAAGGTCTTCACATGGTGGGCGAGGCTCACCATGATAGGAGTAGTCGGGATGCCGGAATACACCGCGTCAAGCTCCTCGCGCCAGCGCGTGAGTTCGTCTTTTGGGTTGCTCCCGGCAGCCGGTTCATCGACGGCACTGTCGACGGCCTTGCAGAAGGCATAGACCGTGTACATGGCATCGCGTTTGGCTTTGGGAAGGAAGAGAAACGAATAGTAAAAATTGCTGCCGCTTTTCTTCGTGTAGGCCGTGCAATAGGTTTGAGCTTCAGAGGCATTCATGATGCGCAGCTCCCGGTCAGCGTGGAGGCTTCAAGTTTAATCGCCTTGGCTGGGTCAAGAGGATGGTCAGGGGTCGGATGCAGAATGGATGCGAGCAGTTCCATGCCGTCGACGAGTCGAGGGCCAGGGCGGCTGAAGTAGGAGGCCGCATCGACGACGTAAAGATCCGGCCACTGTTCGCAAGCCCGCCGCCACGCCTCACCGGTTTGTCCGACGCACCGGAGCTCGTTGACCGTGCGCTCGACGGAGTATCCGCAAGGCATTATTAGGACTACGTCGGGCCGAGCGGCTTCCACGGCGTGCCACGTCGTTTCCTGCGATGGGGCATCCTGAGATCCAAGGACATCGCGGCCACCGGCCAGCTCAACCATTTCCGGAACCCAGTGGCCTGCAACATAGAGAGGATCCAGCCATTCAAGACATACCACGCGCGGGCGCGTGGACGTCCTACTGGTTGTTGCGCGTACGTGGTCCACTCGACGACGGAGTTCCTGGGTGAGTGCCCGTCCCTTCGCGAGTACGTCTGCCGCTTGGGCGATGCGCTCGATATCATGGATCATGTCGTCCAACGTGGTTGGACTAAGCGTGAGCACGTTGGGTGGATGTTGAAGTGACTCGATCACGCGTGTGAGCTGGTCCGGCGTAACCGAGCAAACGTGACACAGGTCTTGCGTGAGAATAAGGTCCGGACTGGCACGGCAAAACGCGTCTTCATTGAGTCGATAGAGTCGTTGCCCAGACGCAACCAATTCTTTGACCTGCCGGTCGATTTCTCCACCGGAGCCTCCGTCCTTTCCAACCAGAGGTTCGATCATGACGGGAACCTGTCGAACCGAGGCAGGAAAGTCACATTCGTGGCTGATGCCGACCAGCTGATCGGCCAGATCGAGAGCAGCAACCATTTCTGTTGCCCCGGGGATGAGTGAGCAGATTCTCATTGGTTTATGTCGGCCATAAGCGGGCACGCACATCATTGAGGCGCGTTTCGCTCAAACTAGCACTGATGGCATCAGCCTCGTGTAGGTCCCGGATGGTGTGTGTATTGGCCACCGCCAAGACCTTCATCCCCGCCGCTTTCGCGGCACGAATGCCGGGGAGGGAGTCTTCGATGACCAGGCATGAATCCGGAGAAATCGCAGCCGTGGACTGGTGACGGTTCAGTCCGGCCAGGGCTTGCAGAAACGGTTCCGGATTGGGTTTGCCGCACGTCACATCCTCTGCGCTGGTAATGTGACCAAATGCTTTTCGGATCCCGATTTGTTCCAGTACCAACTCGATCTCAGGGCGCAAGGCACCAGAGGCGATGGCAATGGGGTAGGCGGCCGCGGCAGCTTCGATAAATTCTCTGACACCCGGAAAAATCACGAGGTGATCCTTGATCGAGGTCAGATAGGCGGCGGCCTTTTTCGTCATCAACTCTTCGAGAAGCGAGGGAGCGGTCGGCCGGTGATTGATTCGCAGTGCCTCCAGAATACATCCACGATCGTCGAAGCCGAGATAGTCGGCGTAATAGTCTTGTTCGGTCAAACTGATCTCGATGTCTGCCAATGTCCGGCGCAGACTTTCAAAGTGCAGCGGTTCGGTGTCGGCGATGACACCGTCGAAGTCAAAGATTACGGCGTGCATGGATTCCTGTGGCTCGTGATGTCTCACCTGCCATGATGGAGGCGTGAACGGGCGGCATTATAGCACAGAGGGCAGCGATGTGATCGCCGCCCTCTGTGCTGGGGAAGTGGAATGCACCCAGGCGATCAGGGTTTCAATTTAAGCTGGATTTCAGCCAGCCAGCCTTTTGTGCCGAAGTCACTGCGGACGGAATAGACCCATCCGTTGGCCTGCAGGTCGCCGTCGAGAATCATGAGCACGGTTCCCGGTGGAATAGCTGGTCCCGGTTTTGTCCCTTCGGCATCTTGAGCCAGAACCACTTTTGTCCCAGGATTTGTTGGATCCGCAAGTACGCTGACCCGCTGACCTTCGCCGAACAGCGGAGTCGGTGACGCGGTGATAGGTGCAGCGGGTGTTGATGCTGGTGACGGCGTGGCTTGTATCGGAGCTGAGGCCGTCGGCATCGGCTGAGGGACTGGAGGTGTGGGAACGGGAGCTGTCGTCGGCGCCGCAGCCTGCGGTACCTCAACTGGTGTTGCAGGGGGCGGAATCGGAACAGCGGCTTGAGGCTGAGTAGCCGGGGCAGGCGGCGCCGGTCTTCGGGCGACAGGCGGTTGAGGTTGTGGGGCCGGCGATTCGCCGAGAAGCGGCCCGACGTAATCCATGATCATCTCCTGCTCCATCGCGACATAGGCGCCGCCGCCGATCAATATCAACAAAAGCACCCACAGAAGCGGGCGCCCACTCGACTTTTTGGGCGGCTTTGTGGGCGAAGGAGATCGAATCGTGGTGGTCTGTTCCAGCTCTTCTTCCGTGAATTCCAGGTCCGGTTCAGGCTGACGAGCGAACAACAGGCTCCACGTCAGAGGACTGCCAGCCAACGACGGGCCCCCAGCGATAGCAAACATCGAGCACCTCCCTCTAGCAGACAGCATCGTACAAGCTAGAAAAATACTTATCACCAAGCCTATTGGCTGTCAATTGTGTCCGAATATTCAGCAGCGCCCATTCTGGTATGGATGCAGACGCAACAAGATTGTACATGGGAACAGGAGAAGATGTGGGTGCAAGGGGCTCAGCCGATGCCATGTCTTCGGCCACGCAGTGGAACCTGTCGCAGGTGATTCAACTGCGATGTCCCGCTCGTTCTTGGCCGAGTAGCGCTGGCGCAAGACTGTGAGGACGTTCGGTGACTGTCTGGGTGGTTGAAGTGGGGTGATCATATTGAGACCGAAACTAGTGGCCTGTAACACCTATTTATAGACTATACTCGTGTTCATGAACAACACGATTCCCCTGACGACACGTGAACGGATGGAACTGCGCCGACAAGCGAGAAGCCGGAGCGGGCGTGCCGACGCTGCACGGCGGGCCCGCGTCATTCTGCTCCTGGCTGAGGGGGCGACGTGGGCTGCCGTGTGTCACGCCGTGGAGTGCAGTCGCGGTTTTATTGCGACGTGGAGCCATCGGTTTGCCGCTGAGCGGGTGGCGGGACTGTATAGCCGTCATCGCGGGCAAGCTCCTCTGCGCGATACCCCGCAGGCAGAAGCCCGCATCCTGGAGGCGACGCGGCGAGCACCAGCCGACGGGGCGACGCACTGGAGTACCCGCAAACTGGCGGCCCACCTCGGGGTCAGCCACATGCGGGTCGCGCGGGTCTGGGCGAAACATGGACTCAAACCGCATCGGCTGGAGCGCTATATGGCCTCTACCGATCCGGATTTCGAGACGAAGGCTGCGGACATCATCGGCCTGTATCTGAACCCGCCTCAGCATGCGGCCGTGTTTTGCGTGGATGAGAAAACTGCCATCCAGGCCTTGGATCGCAAAGATCCGGTGCTGCCCCTGTCGCCCGGGCGGGCCGAACGGCATGGGTTCGAATATTACCGGCACGGCACGCTCTCGCTGTACGCCGCGTTCAATACCAAGACAGGGGAAGTGTTGGGCAAGACGGCGGACCGGCACACCTCTGAACAATTCGTCGCCTTTCTGACGGACCTTGTGGCCAATCAACCCACCGGTCAAGAGATTCACGTGATCGCCGACAACCTCTCGGCCCACAAGACCACTCGAGTCACCGCGTTTCTGCAGACCCACGCGACGGTGCACCTGCATTTCACGCCGACGTACTCCTCGTGGCTCAACCAGGTCGAACTGTGGTTCGCGAAGATCGAGCGCAATGTCATCGCCCGAGGCGTCTTTACCTCGGTCAAGGACCTCAGCAAGAAACTGATGCGCTATATCCGTCACTACAATAAGGCCCCCAAGATCGTGAAGTGGAAATACCGTGATCCGTCTCGACGCATCGGTCCACAATTACCCGTTACAGGCCACTAGTATAGCCTTTTCCCCCGAGGTGAAACATGCATGAGAAGGGAATCACTCGGGCCTCTTGCATGTCTGTCGAGGCGGCAGGCACAATGCAGCGGTCAACGATCATGAAGTCCTACCGCGAAGAACTTTGGTTTGAGACAAAGACCAGGCGGGCCTACATCAATATCACGCCCCACATCGAGGCAGTGGTAAGGAAGAGCGGGGTACGGGAAGGTCTTGTTCTGGTGAATGCGATGCACATTACGGCCAGTGTGTACATTAATGATGATGAGTCTGGCCTCCTACAAGATTATGACGAATTCCTGGAACGGCTTGTTCTTCAGAAGGCGGAGTATCGGCACAACGACACAGGCGAAGACAACGGTGATGCTCATCTGAAGCGCCAGGTGATGGGGCGAGAAGTCGTGGTCGCGCTCACCGGGGGCAAACTCGACTTCGGTCCGTGGGAACAAATATTTTATGGCGAGTTCGACGGACGTCGTCGGAAGCGGGTTCTTGTGAAGATTATCGGTGAGTAGGGACGTGCGGAGAACCTGTGTGTGACGAGTCGCGCGTCATCGTTCTGAGACTTGCATGGGTAAGAAAAGTTTGGCAACATGCCTTTTGAGTTGTCGAGCCATGGCCGCTGGCCCGTCCAGCAGGGAGCTTCGATGTTAGGCTGGTCTCGCCCCGATCCACTCACACGGGATCTCATTCATCTCATCAACGCCCGTCGCCACGATCATGGCGATACCGATGATGCGATCGATACCTTGCAGGCGTTTCTGGAGCAGGGACGCGAGCATGATCTACTGACCGTGCTGGCGGCGCTCGACGAGGAAATGGCCGAATGGCTCTTTGATCTGGTCGCGGAGGCCAGCTGCACATTGCTGTTGGACGGACCGGACGACGAAAAGCCCGCCTACGGCACGATGGCGGCTCTGGAGCTTCCTCTGCAGGCAAACTTAACCGCCCCGCTCAAACTGAAGATTGATCCAATCGCCACGGCCGATCTTTTGCATAAGTCTCTTCAGCTTCCCGCTGGAACGGTTGTTCGCGTCGAGTCGCGCCTCTTGACCGATGCTACCTTGGAGATGCTGAATCTTCAAATGTTTCATGACCACCTTGTGACGGTCACGGATTCCAGACGTGTCCAATCCGTGGCGGCGCGGTTGCTTCCTCCGGTCGAAAATACTGCTTTTCTTCTATTTGAGCTGATCGGCGCTCCGGACCCCGGTTTGCCCGATACGTGGGAAGACGGACAGCGCCGTGAGATTCTCGAAGGGCTGGTGAAGCAATGTCCGGAGCTGGCATGTGCGCCCGATACCATCGAGGCGCCGGTTTATGCCGCCTATGCGATGTTCGACGCGCAGAATGCGGTACGGCTGCATCACCTCGCCGATGAGACGGCGGCAGTGTGGCGGGAGCTGGACCCGCTTGTCAGATCTCGCACCATCGTGCATCTCCATACACAATGTGGGAATGGGGTCTACATGCCGGTGTGGACCGATCTGTTCGATCCAGAGCTTCCGGAAGAGCATGGTCCGGTCTGGACCTCTCCGGACGTCTGGGTGTTTACCGCCGATCTGCCGATCGAATGGCCAGGGGAGATGTTGACCAATCGGCTATTGGCCGAAGGCTGTACCAGGTTCGAGAATCACATCGTCGAAACGCCGGACAACTAGTTTCACGCGCTCCTGCCTTTTGTTATTCCTGTGTTCTTCACACCCGTCGGTTTGGTCGATTGCACGGTCCTGCGAAAAAATCCTGTTTCAATGATTTTTCCGCCGCGTTATTTTATCCTCACCGTGATGAAGCCCACCAGCACCCAAGAACGATTTGGGAATGCGATCACGAACTCCATTTCGGTGGCGGGGTTGGCCTTAGTTTGGACCATCATCTGGGCGAACCTCCCATCGAAAGAAGAGCTCTTCTCGGCGCCATCGACTTCCTCGATCGCTGCTACACAGCGCGTCCCCGAGCTCGATCTCACGATTCCAGGTGTGACCGGGCAACCGACTGACAGGCTAGCAGGAGCGAGAGAAGCGGAATCGGTGGCCACTCTCGGTGGCGTATCCGCTCCGCGCGACAGCCGTGCCAGGCAAATCACGGAAATGAAGTGTGAGGCCGAGGTTCAGCAGTACTGTCCCGATTCGCTTTCAGGAGAAGACAGGCGGCGTTGCGTGGTGCAGCGTATAAAACGATTGGACCCTCCCTGCCAACAGATCGTACGGCAACGGCTGGTGCGTTGGACGGAAGCTGAAGGGTCTAGGCTCGCCTGCGCCGACGATGTGAAGCGAGTCTGCCTAACCGTGCAGCCGGGTGAGGGCCGCATTCTGCAATGTTTGCAGGCGCATGAGCAGGAGCTTTCAGAGGGCTGCTACCAAAGCTTGCCTAAAGGGCGTCTCCACTTACGAAACTGAAGATTCGCATACCAGGCATCGTCCCCTCACGGCTGCGTTTGTGTCACTTCCCACTGCCAACCTGGGGCGATTCAGAGATAGTGATGGGGAGGAGTCGCTCGAGCTGAAAACTCGCGAAGAGTCGAGAGAAGGAGTACCCCGTATTTACGCAGCCAACCCTTCAAGACAGGAGCGGAGTTCCATGGCGAACTCTCCGGCGCGGCGATAGCGGTGGACCGGGTCTTTCTGCAACGCTCGATCCAGGACTTTCTTTACGATGGGAGAAAGATCCGGCCTGATGGCTTTCACACTGGGATGCGGCGTGTGAGCGATGGCAAACAGCAATGCTGAGACGTTGTCCGCAATAAAGGGAGGACGACCGGTCAGGAGCTCGAACATGACGACGCCGAGCGAAAAAATATCTGAGCGCCCATCCACCTTTTTCCCTGAGATCTGCTCGGGGGACATATACGTGGGAGTTCCCAGCACAATATTCGTCTGAGTTTTCGACGATGTCGCCATCTTAGCGATACCGAAGTCCATGATCTTGACGACCTCATCGGTGGTCAGCATGATGTTCGCCGGTTTGATGTCGCGATGCACAACGCCCTGCTGATGGGCATAGTCCATCGCGTCGGCGACGGTCGCCAGTATCGGAATCATTTTTGTGAGCGGCAGGAGATTGGGTTTCCGCGACCACTGCTTGAGCGTGGTGCCCTGCAGCATCTCCATGGCGATGTAACCGAGGTCGTCTTCTTCCCCGGCGTCGAAGATCGTGACAATATTGGGGTGAGACAATCGCCCGGTGGATTCGGCTTCCTGAAAAAACCGAGCTTTCACTTCCTGCAGTTTATCGTGGTCGTCGATCTCGTCGAGCCGCATGGTCTTGATCGCCACGAATCGCTGGATCGTCGGATCTTTCCCCAGATACACCACCCCCATTGAGCCGCGCCCTAACTCCTTGAACACCTTATACCGACCGAGCGTACTGGGTGGACCGTTCTGTGTGGTGAGGATGGGCGTTGCAGCCTCGGACTGGCTCTGTTCTTGTTCCAAGTCGATATCGTCAGTGCCTTCGGCGGACGCTCCCGGTTCTTGGCGTCGAGTCGATTGCACAGGTTTTACAAAAAAACGGCGAAGAGCCTCGAGATGCAAAAGCCAGGCAGCGGTGATCCAGATCCCACTCAGCGTCAATGCTGCGGTATACGCTAGGGCATAGCGTGTGGGGCCTCCAGGGGCGAGAAGCGCAAGCCCGGTAACCCGGATGGTCTTATCTGTCACGATCACCATGAACAGGGTGGTGACCGGAAGGACCAGTTGTCGCAGAAACGAGAAACCTCGTCCGTTATCCGGCATCTGGAAAAATGCGCGGAGCGAAAGCATGCAGAGTGCGACCAGCCCTGTTCCTTCGGCAATGAAGCGAATGGTTTGAGAACTCGTCAAGCCGAACAGCGAGAGAGGAAGCGACTCCACCGCCGGCAGTTTGCTCAGTACGGGACCGGCCAACAGTATGGCCAGTGTGACAAGCACATAGTGAAGGGTCCAGCTCGACGCGTTGACCATGGGTGACGAGATCAAAAGATAGTCAGAGTCTAGCGGATACTGAAGGAGAGTCAATGGATTGGAAAAAAATATGCGGAGGATATCGCGCTAGAGTCGTCCGGCGGCTTCCTTCATTTTGGGAAGCAGCGAAGTCGGAATGTGCAGTGTGCCCTTGCCGATACCGACGTCGATGTCGGGTTTCGTGAGGCCATGGAAATCGCTTCCGCCGGTGACCAGGAGGCCGAGTTGTTGAGCCAGGCTGAGGTATTCTCGCGTCTGTCGCGCAGCATGTGTACTATAGTAGACCTCTACACCGTCGAGCCCATCGGCTTTGAGCTGTCGAACCAGATCAACCAGCGACTGCTCCGCGACTTTGACCCATGTCGGATGAGCCAGGACGGCAAGTCCTCGAGCTGCCTTGATCCAGCAAATGGCTTCGGCAGGGCTCGGGAGTTCCCGAGGAACGTAGGCCGGTTTACCCTCAGCAAGAAAGCGATCAAAGGCTTCTTTAGCAGAAGCGACGACGTGTTTGTCCATTAAGGCACGGGCAATGTGTGGTCTGCCAACCGAGTCGCTGCCGGCGAGTGCGCGGACTTCATCGTACGTAATGTCGATTCCGAGGGTCTGCAGACGTTCGATGATCTGTGGATTCCGGCGGTGACGCCCGTCCCGCAGAGTCTTCAGGCGAGCAAGCAGGTCAGGGTCCTGCTGATCAAGAAAGTACCCCAAAACGTGCAACTCAGAGTTGCCGGTAAACGAGCTGATTTCCACCCCAGGTATGATCTCGATTCCACACTGTTGTCCGGCCGTCATGGCCTCAGTGAGACCCGTCATGATGTCGTGATCGGTGATCGCCAAGGCCGTCACCCCTGCGTGGCGTGCCATATTCACCACTTCAGTGGGCGTGCAACTTCCGTCAGAGTGGGTGGTATGCAGATGAAGGTCCAGGCGACTCATGTCGATGGCTCTGGAGTAAAGGGTTTCTGCGCCACAAGTTGGGCGGTGTAGACGGATTCCGACTCGCTCGTTCCTTCGTGGAGCCCTTCGTCATAATGGAGAATGCGGAGGCCGGATGTGAGGCGTAGGAGTTCACTATGTGTAAGGCAAAACTCTCGACGCTTTGGATGCTGGCGCTGGACGTGGTTATCGACGGTAAAGGTTTCGTACAGCAACACCCCGCCGGGCTTCAGCGCCTCGATAAGAGAGGGGAAGAGCGGTCGGTGCAGGTAAAAGAAGACGAGAATGGCATCGTACGCTTCATGTCCGAGATGCGGCTCTTGCGGCGGTGGCGGCTCCAGATCAAGCACTCGCGAACTGATGTCAGTGAGATGTCTTGTTTGGGCGTGAGTCAAAAGGCGTGCGAGGGCCTGTTCGTCTCGATCAACAGCGTCGATCTGGTAGCCCAGCGAGGCGAGGAACAGTGCGTGACGTCCGCTACCGGAGGCCACATCGAGGACCTTGCCTTTAGGAAGACGATGGAGTTGTTGGGCGAGAAACTGGGCCGGTGGTGGCTCTGCGCGGAGGATGTGCTGCGCGAGTCTTGTGCGCTCAATGTTGATTCCGACGGAACGGGTTACGTAGGGGATGGGAGGATGTAACTTCCGCAACCACAGCTTGATGCGACTGATCGGGAATTCATCGAACAGCAGTGCCAAGAGCCGTTCCGCCAGTGTTTCCAACAGCTGTGATTCTTGAAGGGTTCCGATGTCGACGACACGCTGAGCCACGGTCGCGTAATCGATCGTATGACCAAGATCGTCGGATAATCCTGCTGCCTCCAGTCGACAGTCCAATTCCAAATCGACCGCAAGGGGTTGTGGGCGGGCGCGTTCCTCGGGTGTCACACCGCAGCGGCCGCGGAACTCCAATCGTTCGATGACGACATGTTCACCCATTTGTGCATTGTCGAAGATCGGAATTCAGGCTGTCAAGGGAAGAGGAAGACGTTGCCGGCGAGAGGCGCGATGGGTATGAGAGCTAGACGAAGTAACGGCTCGTGTCGAATTTGTGCTCCGTATTGTCAACCAACCGAATGATGCTGTAGCGGTACTCGCCGGCATCATCCTTCTCGGTCAAATCCAACTCGGGGCCATTATCAATGGGAGTTCCCTGCGCATCGGTAATAACTTTGACGACTGGCCGCTCGCTCTCAGTCGTATCGGTGGCAGGCTTGAGCACGACGGCGAATGCATCCGAATCGAGGACGACCAGACTTCCGATTGGAATGATTCCCACGCAATTGACGAACAGTTTGAGCAAGGTCACGTCGAAACTTTTCCCGGATTTCGAAAGCATCATATTGAGTACTTTTGAGGGTGACATCGGTTCACGGCGGTAGACGCGGGACGATGTCATGGCATCGTAACAATCGGCGATTGTGAGGATGCGCCCCGTCAGAGAGAGTTTCCACGGTGTCTTTAACTTGGGATAGCCGGAATAATCCAAGTTCATGTGGTGTTCGAAGGATGCTGCGGCCATGCGGGCCGGAAGGTTGGTGATGCCGCGTAACTGCGTGAGGCTCAAGACTCCTTCCGTGGGATGGTTGCGCATCATCGTCCACTCGTCTTCCGTGAACTCACCTGGTTTATTCAAGACTTCCAGGGGAATGGTCGACTTTCCCATGTCGTGAAACAGCGCGGCCAAGCCGAGATCAGCCAGTTCGATTTTCGGATAGCCGGCTCTGTTTGCGAGCGCAATGGAGAGGAGCGAGACGTTGACAGAGTGGTTATGGGTGTATTGATCGTGGCAGCGAAGCGTGGTGAGGCCCAGCATGATCGACTCGTCCTGCATCATCAGGTCGACGATATTTTGAATGGCACGTTTTGCCTGCTTAAAGCTCAAAGCTTTGCCATCGCGGGACGACTGCGTCAGACTGCCGACCGCATCGGCGGCTTTGCCATACGCAGTTTTTGAGCGTACTTTGTGCTGAGCTTTCGAACTTCTGTTTTCTGGAAGATCTTCTTTGAGGTTGAGCAATCGAGGGTCCTTCAGTTCGATGCCGGCCACGGCCAGGTTGACCAATTCCTGTCGGAAGTCCTCGATCGATTTCGTGGCCGGGTCGAGACTGACAAAGAGGTGGGCGAACTCTCGAAGGTCCTTGGAAGAAACCGAAGAGGAAAAGGTCAGGCCGCCGATCTTCCACTTTTTCAAGGCGTCAAGAACGCTTGAGACGACCAGCATTTGTTGTGCCGTCACTTTTAGATGGTTCTCACCGAGGAAGAGGAAATCGTCCTGCACCCACAAGGTGACGGGTTGGTCGTGGGCGAGGGTTTCAATGAGGGTCAGCATCGTTTCGACGGGTTTGTCGAGCGCGGCGTTGGCACGGCCATGAATCTTGGATGTCTTAATCAGTGTATTCAACTGTGTGATGAGCTGGAATCCCAGCATCACCAACTGTTGGTCGAGGATATCTCCAGCTTCTGACCCTTGACCGATCTTCCGTGACAACGACTTTTCGTGTGTCAGGAGCGGCTGGATCTGATCTTCGCTGGGCGGGCTTTGCAGAGGCTGCGACTGGCTTTCTTTCACGATCACGTGTCCTAGTGTGTCGCACCGGTTGAGGGGAGGCTGCGCTGTAGCCGTTGAGCTTGCGACAATGCCGCGGCGCAGCCCTGGCGAACTGCGGCACTTCCTTTTTTGGCCCCCAGTGAGAGCGCGGCGATGGCGGCAGGGGTGGCGAGTTTTCCGAGTGTTTCTGCTCCCAGGACCGCCAGCTCTTCTTTTTTTCTCCGATTCGTCCATGTCCACTCGGTCATCAGACCTTGCCAATACGGAACCGCTTCGTCGCCGCACGTGGCGCGGACAGCCTGAAAGATTGCTCGTCGCTCACTGATGGGGCGATCCATAAACCCTTCTTCTGATAGAAGAGGGGACCATTGGGAGAAAGGAACGGTGTACTGGGTGGACATGAGCAGCTTCAGCGCAGCAAAGCGAACCCCATCATCTTCATCGGTCGAGAGGGAGACGAGTTTCGTGCCATTGCCGTTGGGTCGGAACAGGCCGAGCGCACGGACGACTTCCCGACGAACCTGCGCGTCAGGATACCGGGTTAATCTTTCGACCGGATCGGCGAACTTGGGATTATTCCACTTGATGAGAATCGAAAGCAGATTGCGAACATACCCAGGCCTACGATCCGATAGCCCTCGCAACAAGGGATCCGGGTGGTCCTTCGCGAGGGTGACGAGGGCTTCAGACACAATGGCCTGGTGAACTGGTGACGTGACGTTCGCGAGAAGCGAACAGAGTGAGGGGACGGCATCCGCCTTCAGCAGTAGGAGGATGGTAGAGAGCCCTTTCACGTCGGCGTCTGGGCTTCGGTTGAGATAGCCCTCGATCATCTTCACTCGTTCAGTGCGGCCGAGTCCGTTGAGGAGCGAGGCCAACTGTTGTTTGTGTTCCTCGCTCAGATCTGGCCGCACGGCATCCGTTTCGTGGAGGAGATTTAAGACGTTCTCCAATACCGTCCATTTACCTTCGCACAGAAGGGATTCCACGATGGTGCCCCACAGACTGAGGAGTTTCGTCAGCAACGCGGGAGACTTCTCTGAGGCGAGGATTGCGGTCAACATGTCCAGGATGTACATGAGGCTATCTTGTTTTTGCTCTACCTCGATATCGTGCACGAGGACGGCCAGTTCCTCTTCCGTGACCTCATAGCCTGCAAGTCCAGACTGGAAACGATTTTTAGCGTTTCCGGAACCACTGCCTTCAGAGTCGGTCGCTTCTTTGACCATCTTTTTGCGTGCTCGTTCCCGGTCCAGTAACTCTCTGAGTGTCGAATCCGACGAACTCATGCTACTGTCAGGGCGGGTAACGCCGTCGTTCGCTATGGAGGACTTTGAGAGTTCTTCGGCCGTGGCGAGCGTGATCGTCGACAGATTCCGAGACCACAGGCGCGTGACGATATCATCGTCGTCCTCATTTGAGGCGACGTCGCTCCATAAGGAGGCGAGGAAGAGCGATAGCTCTTCTTGTGTGAGCCCCTCGTGCAGGACGAGTTCTCGGATGCCGTCGGCGTACAGCTTGAAGGCGAGGCTCTCGCTTCCTCCATCCTTCTCTGTCTGGTACACGACATGGTCCTTGCACAGCAATTCGGATCGTTGAACGAGGAAAGCCAGTCTTGAATACGTAGTGAGATGATTAGTCAGTTCTTCGAACAGCTGCTGTGTAAATTTCAGGGCAACGGGATTTGAAGAGCCATACGTGCGGTTCGATTTGGCCGTCTTGTCCAGCAGTTTCAGTACACGTTTGACGGAAACAATTTCTGGATCTTCAGCCGTGCGTGTAGCGACTGCAGCGGCCATCATTTCTTGAGCCGTTTTGAGGTCCGTCGTCATAGATAAGACCTACCGGCAGATCACAGATTCGTCAAGGAAATCACCGTTCTCCGCAGTCGTTTTACTCTGACCTGTGCTTGATCCAGCAGCTTGTTTGTCGTGAAAGGCATCGGTAGAATTGAGCCGAAAGATGAGTAGCCCCCCCCTTGTGATCTGTTTCGGCGATAGTCTGACGGCTGGGTTTCAGTCGCCGACCAGAGACAATCCGACCGGGCGGGAGACCCCGTACGGACAGTTTCTCCAATCCCATGTAGGCGATGGGGTGCAGATTCGTATCTCCGGGATCTGCGGTGAGTTGACCGGCGAAATGGTTCTGCGGTTCTCGCGGGATGTGCTCGCTCATCAACCGGGTTATGTCCTGATTCTTGGCGGCACGAACGATCTGGGGTGGAATGCATCACCGTCTGAAATCATGGGCAATCTGGCCACGATGTATGAACGGACTTTGGCGATGGGTGCGTGTTCCGATTCCTGTGACGGTACCTTCGATTCGAGTGGAAGAGGCCTCAGGCAGCGGAGAAGGACAGGAGTGGGTCGCTGAGCATCTTGCCCGCCGAAGCCAGCTGAACAAGCTTATTCAAGATTATGCCGACTCTAAAGGCATTGCGTGTGTCGATTTATTTACTGTGACGGTTGAACCAGAGAGTGGGCAACTAGCCTCGATCTATTCGAACGATGGGATTCATCTGACCACCGCCGGGTATCGATTATTTGCCGAGCAGGTGGCCCGTATTCTGAAGCCGTTGTTGGCGCAAGACCAGCAATCATGAGTTCCATGCTTCAAGCCGTCACTGATCGAGAGTTTGATCGAGTAATTGAGGCAAGCACCGTTCCAGTCTTGGTCGAATTCTGGAAGCCAGGCTGCGGTCATTGCCAGGCTTTAAGGAAGGAATTGGAACAGTTGCGGCAGGAGTCGAGCGAGCGGGTACTTATCCTGACCATGAATGTCGATGAGGAGTTTCAGATCCCCGCCGAGCTGGAAGTCTCATCGCTTCCCGCCCTGGCGTTGTATCAAAATGGCGAGTTCGTGAAATTTATCGGAGGGCTTGGGAAACGGGATGAGATTGCGAAACAAATCCGAATTGCGTTAGGTCGATGATCGGTCTCCGTGCAGATCAGTCTACAGCACCCGCCAGGTGCGGCCGTCGTTTTGAATCAACCGATCGGCTTCCACCGGTCCCCATGTACCGGCTTGATACTCGGGGAGCCACCGTTGTCCCGACTTGTCCCAGGCTTCAAGGATCTGGGTGATCCAGGACCAGGACGCTTCTACTGCGTCGCGCCGCATGAAGCGAGAGGCGTCTCCTGCCATCACGTCGAGCAGGAGGCGCTCGTAGGCCTCTGGAGACGGTCGTCCAAATACTTCTCCGTACTTGAAGTTCATTTCAACTGGATGAGTCTGCGCGCGAGTGCCGGGAACTCGTGAGACGATACGGAGCGAGAGCCCTTCTTCCGGTTGAATCTTCAACGCCAGCACATTTGGGGCCTGAGGGTTTTGCGCGTTGGCATTGAAGAGGATCTGCGGAATCTCTTTGAATTGGACCGCGACTTCGCTGGCTCGTTGGGGCAAGGCTTTCCCTGTGCGCAAATAGAACGGGACGCCGGACCACCGCCAGTTTTCCACGAAACATTTCACCGCCACATAGGTTTCGGTGGTGGAATTCGGCTGGACGCCTTTTTCGCGTCGATAGCCTGGAACGGGCGCACCATGGGCGGTCCCTTCCGTGTACTGGGCCCGCACGGTGAACTTTTCGATGTCCTTCGCCGTGATGGGCCGCAAGCAGCGGAGGACTTCCATTTTGGCGTTTCGCACCACATCGGGATCCAGCGAATAGGGCGGTTCCATCGCGACGAGACAGAGCAATTGGAGCATATGATTCTGAATCATATCGCGCAGTGCTCCGGCCTCTTCATAATACGTCGCGCGAGTGCCGACGCCTTCGGCTTCGCTCACGGTGATTTGGACGTGGTCGACGTATTTGTGGTTCCAGATCGGTTCAAAAATGCTGTTGGCGAAGCGCACGACCATGAGATTCTGAACGGTCTCTTTCCCGAGATAATGATCGATTCGGAAGATCTGCGACTCGTCAAAGACACGGCCGGTGACTTCGTTGATGGCCTGGGCGGAGGCCAAATCCCGCCCGACAGGCTTTTCCACGATGATGCGTGTATAGGGCGAGCGAGCGCCAGGAGTTCCTGCCAGTCCAGAACGGGACAATCCCTCGCAGACATCCGTGAAGGAACTGGGAGGAATGCTGAGGTAGAAAATGCGGTTCCCGGGCAGTTGGAACCTACGCTCAAGTTCTTCGGCCCGTTCCTTCAGGCGCACATAGGTCTGCGCGTCGTCGTTTCCTCCCGCCAGGTAAAACAGGTGTTGGGAAAAGGCGTTCCACGTATCTTCGATGAGAGCTTGTCGGGAATGTTTGACGACGCCATCGCGGACGCTGGCTCGGAACTCTTCATCGCTCATGGGGGTGCGGCCCAGGCCGATCACGACATAGTTCGACGGCAACAATCCATCGAGAAGCAGGTTGTAGACTGCGGGGATCAAACGCCGACGAGCCAAGTCGCCTGAACCTCCAAAAATGACCAGAGTACAGGGCTCGACCGGCGGGAGTGGTTCCTGTGTGGGGTGGATATCGATTCGTTGACCATTCGCGTGAGTCATCAGGATCTCCTCAATGAGGCCAGACCATTACCGTCGAACCGCATGGCCGCCAAAGGCATTTCGCAAGGCTGCCAGCATTTTTTCAGCAAACGATTCTTCCTGCCGCGAGCGAAACCGCGTAAAGAGTGCTGTCGTGAGGGTGGGTACCGGCACGTCCTTCTCGATGGCATCGGCGATCATCCAGCGGCCTTCGCCGGAATCTTGCACGTACCCCTTCAGTTTTTCCAGCTTTTGATCGTCCTTGAGTGCGCCCGCGGCCAGTTCCAGCAACCAGGACCGGACGACACTTCCGTTCATCCAGAGATCGGCCACGCGCGCTAAGTCCAGCTTGTATTCGCTCTTTGACATCAGCTCAAATCCTTCGGCATAGCCTTGCATCATGCTGTACTCAATGCCGTTATGCACCATCTTCACATAGTGCCCGGCACCGGCCGCGCCGACGTGGGCCCAGCCGTTTTCAGGTGCCAAGGTCTTGAACACCGGTTCAAGCCGTTTGACGGCTGCGTCTTCTCCGCCGACCATGAGACAATAGCCGACTTTCAGTCCCCAGACCCCTCCACTGGTTCCCGCATCGACATAGTGAATGCCTTTTTTCTTGAGCTCGGTAGCCCGTCGCACATCGTCGTGAAACCTGGTATTTCCACCATCCACGATGGTGTCACCTGGTTGCAACAATGCGGCTACGGCCTGGATGGTTTCTTCGGTGGGGGCGCCGGATGGAACCATGATCCAGACGGCACGTGGAGCGCTGAGCTTACCGATTAGATCGGTCAGGGACGAAGAACCGATGCAACCCTGGCCCTCGGCCTGTTTGATCAAGTCGCTCGAGCGGTCGTAGACTACGACGCGGTGTTGATCGCCCCGAAGGCGCGTCACCATGTTCATCCCCATCTTACCGAGTCCGATAAATCCCAGTTCCATAAGAGTGCTCCTTGGTTTGTCGCCGGTCACAGCCGATGCGGTGTCCGTCGATCGATTTACAGGCAGGTACGGTTCCTCTCAGGTTGTGCGCGAAACGCGTTCCCAACGCGGAGGCTACCGGTTGAATGCTCTGCTCTTGTCAGTCGATGCGAGCAGGATTCGGGACATCCTTAAAGAGGAGATCGGCAAATTGCCGGCCAAAGTTGAGCCGGTCGGTGAGGGTGGTGGCCGTGAGGAACTGTCCAGCAAGGTCCGCAAGGGCCGGTTCCCGTGAAAACATGAACCGATGAACATCTACCGGAGCGACCAACCAAAACCCTCTCAAACGAAAGAATGCGGAGATGCAATCCTCGTAAAACAGCGTCAATAGATAGTGGGCTGTTCCCGGTTTCTCTACGAGATCCTGCGCTTTTCCCAACAGATGGTAACATTCGGCCTTCAACCGGATCTGTTCATTGATCGATGTCGGCGGTGGACCTTGGCGAAAGCGGTGGTGGATCTTTTCAGTCAGCTTCACACAGATGCCGTCGTGATCGTAGAGAATTCTGCCTTTTCGCAGCAGAGAGGGGAGTCGAAGTGAGTAGGGGAGGTCTTCTTCGACGGACTGGTATCCATGGTAGCGAATATCTGCCAGGCGGTCGCCGACACGAAGGATTTCATGACTATCAGCCTCTCCCTTAACGAGGGCGATCAAGTCGATATCGCTGTGGAGCGTGAGAGCCTTCCGAGCTCCCGACCCGATGAGTATGACGCCGACAAGGTCACCGCCCCGTCGGCCTTTGATATGCCGTAACGCGACTTCTACATTCGCTTCAAACCCAGGGGGGGGCGGCGACTCGGGCTGTTCCGGCGGTTCCGGGACTTCGAGTAGCTCGGCGTTCAGTTCTTCACGAGTGGGAGTGCTAGTCGTGTGGTGTGTGTCCATGACGTGTTCTAATTCCATGGTAATGAATCGTGTGTGCAAACCCTCTGAATCGACCAGCGTAGGGCCTGTCTCTCGTTCTTGCTGGTCTCCAACCTCGTGGAGCTGCAGCAGGCGACAAACCTGGTCGCTTCGGCATTCTATGGATGGAGGAATAGAGTGTCAACGTTTGAGGACGTTGGCAAAGACGTCCGCGGCTTCGTCGATCTGCTTGTCCGTGATATGCAGATGGGTCACTGCTCGATAGCTTTGTCCTCCGACGGCGTTAATAAGTACGCCGTGTTCTTTGAGCGCGGCTACGAGTTCGGCTGGAGAACGGTGCTCGTCGACGATGTCGAAGATGACGATATTCGTTTCGACGTGCTGCGGCGCAATCTGGATTGCGGAAATGTGTTGGAGTTGGCGAGCCAGTTTTTTTGCATGCTCATGGTCGGTCTTGAGCCGAGCGACATGCCGCTCTAGCGCATAGATACCGGCTGCGGCCAGGATGCCCGCTTGGCGCATCGCGCCTCCATACATTCGGCGAAAGCGGCGTGCGCGATCCATGAGTCGCTGGTCATTGGAGATCAGCAGCGATCCAACTGGGGCTCCCAGTCCCTTCGAGAGACAGAGGGAGACGGTTTCGAAGTGTTGGGCGTACACCGTCGGCGGCAGGGTGGTGGCGGCCACGGCATTGAAGAGCCTGGCTCCGTCGAGGTGCATGGGGATCCCCTGTCTTACAGCAAGGGCTCTGATCTTTTCGATCGTAGAGAGCGGATAAATCGTGCCGCCTCCGGCATTGTGAGTGTTTTCAATGCAGATCAAGGCTGTCGGAATGCTGTGCGCGTCGTTCGGTCTGATGGCGGCTTCCACCTGCTCGACCGTCATGATCCCCCGCTCACCAGTTACCCAATGAAGTTGCACGCCGGCCAGTGCCCCAGCTGCGCCCTGTTCATAGCGAACGACATGACTCTTACTCTCGACGATAATTTCCTGCCCCGGTTGCGTGTGTGACCGGATCGCCAGTTGATTGGCCATGGTGCCGGAGGGGACGAAGAGCGCGAATCGTTTGCCGAGCATGGCCGCCGCCAGGTCTTGAAGGCGATTGACGGTCGGGTCTTCGCCATACACATCATCGCCGACCTCGGCGCGCGCCATGGCTTTTCGCATCTCGTCCGTCGGCTTGGTCACTGTGTCGCTACGAAGATCGATCATTCTGTTCGGCCTCCCAAGAATTCCGTACGGTCCAGGCATTCTAACAGATCTGCCACTTGCAGGCGAAAGCACACCTGCTACACTGCGGGTCTATGGCCGGACTGGATCACACACGACTAACTCGATGGGCTCACTCCCTCGGTGTGAAACGCGAAGAATTCGTCCCGTTGGTGTGGGCCTTCGTCTATTTTTTCTGTCTCTTGTGCGGGTATTCGATTCTCCGTCCGGTGCGCGACGAGATGGCCATCGAAGGAGGATTGAAGCATCTTCCTTGGATGATGACGGCGACATTCCTCACCATGCTCGCGGCCACGCCACTGTTCGGGTGGCTCTCGGCGCGATGCTCCCGCTCCCGGCTGCTGCTGACCGTCTATGCGTTCTTCATTGTGAATCTGTTGGCCTTCTATGCGCTGATGATGAGTCATCTGTATCCCGAGTGGGTGGCCCGCAGTTTTTTTGTCTGGCTGTCGGTGATGAATCTTTTCATTGTGTCGATCTTCTGGAGTTTTATGGCCGATCTGTTTACACCGGAGCAGGGGGCACGGCTGTTCGGCGTCATTGCGGCCGGAGGGAGCAGCGGTGCGTTGGTGGGGCCGCTGATCACGACAGGCCTGACATTTATCGTTCCCGTTCCGGTGCTCATGCTGGCCTCGACGCTGTTTCTCACGCTGTGCCTCGGATGTGTCTACCGACTCGACCGATGGGGGCGCGAACAGTCTGCCCACCATCAGTCACGACCGGGTGATCCCCTTCGCGGAAGTTTCCTGGCGGGTATTCGCCTGACGATGTCGTCACCCTATTTGCTTGGGATTTGCGGCTATCTGGCATTTTTGACCATGACCGCGACGTTTCTGTATCTCGAACAGACGCGCCTGGTCTCGGAATATTTGGATCAGCCCGAAGCCCGGACACGCCTCTTCTCCTCGTTGGATTTTACGACGGGGCTCTTGACGTGGTTGACCCAGATGTTCGTGACCACACGCGTTATCAGCCGGTTTGGTCTGGTCGCGCCCTTACTGTTTCTTCCAGTGATCAGCTTGATAGGGTTTCTCGGTATCGCGCTGTGGCCGACTCTCGGGGTCTACGTCGTCTTTTCTGTGTTGCGTCGGGTGGGGGAGTATGCGTTATCAAAGCCTGCGCGCGAGGTTCTCTTTACCGTTGTCAGCCGAGAAGAGAAATACAAAGCGAAGAATTTCATCGACACGGCTATCTCACGGGGTGGCGATGCCTCGACGGGGTGGCTGGTCACCGGAGTCAGAGCCCTGGGTGCCACCACGGCCCATATTGCGTTGGCGTGCGTGCCACTCATGATTGCCTGGGCTTGGCTGGCTACCGTGCTGGCCCGCGAGGAAAAGCGTCGGTCGGCAGCTACCGTATCTTCGATGACGGAGCGTTCGCACCGTACAGTATGAATTCTGTAGCGCTTGTTTCCGACGTCGCGTCTAGTCTCGAATGACTACCGAGCCGATCAGATAGGAACCGGCTCGTCCCGACTTGGTGCCTCGGATCCGAACCTCCGATACATCGCGTGTATGCTCACGAATGTTCCAGGTGTTGCCAGCCTTCAGTTCCGGCCAGAACCACCAGGTTCCATCGCGTTTCCTGAACCAGAGTTGAATTGAAGTATCCGGCAGCACCGAAATCGATTCCATGTCGAAATATGTCGGTGCACGAGTCTCAGGATTGCTCACCCAAACTTTGACCCACTGATTCTGATCATGCGAAGACAGGACGCGGGGAGTTTTCGCCCAATCAACCTCTGTGCATCTAAAGTCCACAAGTTTGCCGAATCCACGGCCGAGGCCGTCTCCAGGATCCGGAAGGGTATAGCATTCGATCCCCGTTTCCATGCTCAAGTGAAAATGCGTGAGGCCGATCGTGTCGACGTTGATGTCATGCTTAGAACAGCGCTGGCGATAGGTCCAGCAGTCGCTGTGTTTCGATGGATCACATGTCTGCAAGGGGCCGAATCCGATTCGGCTCGTCCTATATGCCAAGGTTGATCTCGCCTGGGAATAGATATGTTCCAGCGCGCTCTCATCGTCGAAATTGACCAGGCATTGTTGAGGACTGCTGCCGTTGGGACGGGCTTGTACGACCTTGGGCGGTTGATTCTCCCGTTCTCGTTCGGTCACTTGTTCGGGCGTAGCTTGTGTGGGGGGACCTAGCGGGCTTACCGGTTTCATCTGAGCACAGGCTCCCAGTAATGCCGTCAAAAATACACAGAGAGCCATTTTGAAACCATGTCCCGTCACGTGAACTAGTGAGCGCATCGCTGTTCCTTTCTCTTGCGCCAACGCGAGCCAGTATGCCAACTTCTCATTCGCCATCCTACGGTGTAATTGTAGCAGTGAAAAACGTGAGGTGTTCAGGTCATTTACTCATGAAAAAAATGCGTGGTATAGTCCGAGGCCCTAAAAGCTCAAGTATATGCCATTGTCTCAGGGAGATAGAGTGATTGCAATGACTCATCTGAAACCGTATCTCGTGAAAAAAGGCCCCTATGTCGACTGAGGTTCCGGTCAAGTTATACCTTGATAAGTTATTGAAAGATTGCCGGAAAGTATCGGTTGACCTGGCTCTGCTTCTTGGCCCTGTGAAGGCGAGGGTGTTGCATGCGGTGGCCGATCGAGTCGCTGCAGATCAAGACGCGATTCTCGCGGAAAATGCCAAAGATGTCGAGGCTGTGGGAAAGTCCTTTGAGAATGCGGACATGAAAGATCGGATGAAGGCTGCTGTGTCTCGTGTCCGCCTGACGATCGACCAGATGAAAGAGATCGTTGAGCGACTGCATTGCATCGCCGATTTGCCAGACCCCATCGGCGCCGTGACGTCGCGACGGGAACGCCCGGATGGGTTACAAGTCTCCAGGGTGAGGGTGCCGATCGGAGTGGTCGGCGTGATCTCAGAACGGAGTCCGCTCGTCACCGTGGAATCGATTGCACTTTGTCTGAAGTCGGGCAATCTCTGCATCTTTCGTGGGGCTCCGGAATGGAAGCTGACGCATCAGGCGATTCATGCACGATTTCGTGAGGCGGCAACGGAGCACGGCATACCCCATGGGGCCTGGGTGCTCATCGATCGCCAAGAGAAAGAAGTCGCGCTTGACCTGATTCGATCAGGGAAAACCCTCGATGCGCTCATTGTGCGTGGCGGAGCTGGGTTACGCAAGACGGTTGCGGAGCAAGCCAAGGTTCCGGTGCTCTGCGATGATGGGGGCCTCACGCAGTTGTACATCGATGAAACCCCCGATATTTCAGTCGCGCAAAACCTGGTGATCAACTCGAAGGTGCAGCAGGCGGGAGCCTCCAATTCGCTGGATACCTTGCTAGTGCAGCAGATTGTAGGCAGGCAGTTCTTGCCTCCGTTGATCAACCGCCTGCTGGACCAGTTCAAGGTGGAAGTGCATGCCTGCCCAAAGACGGTCGCACTCATGGGGCAAATGGCGATGACGGGGCATACCGCGATCATCCCAGCGACAGAGGCGGATTGGCATACGCAGTTCGCCGGTCCGACTCTGGCTGTAAAAATGGTCGAAGACCTCGATGAAGCGTTGGCCCATATTAAGACGCATGGTCCCTGTCTCACCGCCGGAATCGCCACCACACGCTATGAGTCGGCCATGCGATTCACCAGAGAAGTTGATGCCAGTGCGGTGCTGGTGAATGCATCAACCAGGATTCATGCCGGCGATAGCTTCGGAATGGGGAGCGACGTGGGGCTGAGCGTGGGGAAACTGCACGCGAAGGGTCCAATCGGTTTGGAACAGCTGACCTGCGAGAAGTATGTGGCCTTCGGGTCGGGGCAGCTTCGGCTTCCCCATCCGGTGCCGGAAGCGTACTTTGACGCCATCATGCTCAAACGGCCGTAGATGCCTGCTCAAAACGCTTCCCAGCTTCCTTCTCAGTCGTTCGAACCACGTCACGTACCCGCACTACGTACGCCTCGTGGTTCTCACTCCTTGCGGCCTTGCTGTGAACCGTTTTGAGCAGGCGTAGCACATGACGAATAACCCACTGGGGCAATTGCTTCGAGAGCATCTTGCGTGGTGGGGGCTCAGGCACTTCACATCTGACCGTGAGTACTTCTTGTGGCAGCGACAACAGCTCTCCGTCGAAGAGCTCAACCAGCTCAACATCCATGCCGAACGAAAACGCACAGGCGATTCTGTCGATGAAAGGGCGTTCTATGATCTAGCCGCGCGTCCGAAGATCTTCCCGGTTCTCTATAGCCAGCGGTATGAATATTATGAAGCGATCGGACTGCAAGCGATGTCGCACCTCGGCAAGGCTCAGGACATTCTCGATTTCGGTTGTGGCCTCGGCATTCTGACAACCTTGTATGCCCTCCGCTTCCCTGATGCGAATGTGGTCGGCATCGATCGCTCGGCGGCGTCCATTGCGATCGCACAACAAAAGGCGAAGGACCTAGGCCTGCGTAATCTTCGGTTCATCTGCTTGGATATCGAAAGGAGAACCCCTTTCGGGTTTCTTCGATCTGGTGTTGACGACGCACGCACTGCTCCAGGCTGAACAGGATCCTGGGATACCCAGCGAGAGTTGGCGGACGTTTGATCGTGGACACGATCCATCGCAGCAGATGGTGTTTGAACAGCGGACAGGTTTGGCGCGCCGACTTGACCACCTGTGCCAGGTTCTACGCCCATATGGCCGCATGATTGTGTGCGAAAAAACACGGCAGTTGGCCAGGAGAGTACCGTTCCAGCGTGCGCTGGCTGGCAGGGGGTTACAGCTTGTGCGGCCTGCGGATCTGATTCATTACCGATCCATCGAAGAAGTGGTGGAGGATGGACCATTCTATGTGTTGAGTAACGGGACTCAGACCACGGCGGCTTGGGACGAATTGCCGGAGTTGGATGATGGAAGCCTGTTCACTCTCAACGCGATGCTGGCGAACTCCATCGATTCCAATGCACCGCTCTATGAGAATCATGGACCCTCGGCGCAGGTGGCCTGGGAAGAGTTGTCAGAACGAACGGTCATCCAGGAATCGACGCGCGAGGAGCTTGATGGCCGACAAGTGCATGTCGAGCTGGGCTTCGTGGATGACACGCACTATCTATACTGCGCGAATACATTCGACCAACGGCAATTGGTCATGATGGAAGAAGCACGCGCTGCGCTTCTTGAGGCGTACTATCTAGAAATCATACGTGGGCTCCCCTAGGAAATCTACTGAGTTGTACTAGCCTCTGTATACTTACACGCCGGACACGTCCATACTATCAACATAATCTATGTGCAGTGGGTGATAGTAGCTCGCTTTTCCTGCACTGCTCCACCCTCGTAAGAGAGCAGTCAGACGGCATCCGGGGTTCTGTGAAGGTTCGCTCCAGGCGTGAGTCGGAAGGAGGAATCAACATGAAAGCAGCCCAGGTTCTTGTCGCGCTGAGTCTGGTCTGTCTCGGCTGCTCCACTCCGCCGGAAGTCAAACAAGCCTTGATCGCCAAGGATCAGGGGTATGCCGAGAACCAGCGGTTGATGGAGCAATACCGAGAGTTGGTCAGTCATGTCACCCAACGGCATCAACAGTGGTATCGCCATGTTCAAACCAGGCTGAAACTCAATCTCGCCCTGCAATGGGCCACCACCAATCCTACAATGACCAATGTGAGCGAGGCTGATCTGGCGAAGGATGATGCCGACCTCCTGGGTTCCGAGGTGATCGCGCTGATCAACGAGATTCGATTGAAGAATCTGTCTGAACGGAAAGGCCCCAATGGGCAACCGATCTTTTCAGCTGGTGTTGGGGATATGAACCATCTCCTGCAGAAACTTCCCGAGCTGGTCAGCCGGGTTGAGCACCGGGTGGCGAAGGATTCGCAGGTCTCGTCCAATGTGGACCTGACGGCGTTCGACCATTACCGGGCTAACGTGGAAGCGCTCCGCCGAATCAATGCGGTGATCAAACAGTACTTGGATATCGATGTGACCTTGTCTCGCGATGAAGTCCAGTCGCTTGCGGATGAGCTGCGGACGTTGCGCCGATGACGGCGGGCCATGAGAAAGAGGAGATTGGTATGATTGCACGACGGACGATGGTGTTGAGTCTTGGGCTCCTCCTGAGCAGTGTAGTTGGGTGTCACTCGATTCATAGTGATGCGGTGCGCGATCTCATCCAGCTCGAAGGCGGCAAAATTGATGCGGCGCAGACGAACATCGATGTCTTCCAGAAAGAGACGGAAGAACGCATCAAGAATCTGGAACAGGCGCGCAGCTTTTTGCACGAGAGTTTTAAACAGCTGCAGATGCTGGAGGCCAAGCAGCAGTTCGTGCTCTCGTCGTACCGCAAAATCGCCAGCAAGAAAGGGGAAGCGGCGTACGCGGCCTCGTATTTGGTCGCGCAACTCTATTTGGCTGACTCTCACGGTGTAGAAAAAATGGTGTGGGATCAATTTGAAGAGGACTTTTGTGGGCTGCGTGATACGGCTCAGGCGTTGAACACCTCGTGGAAGCAGACTGGTGCGATCCATGCCCAGCTGAAGCAGTTCGCGAACAAGTCCGCGTTGGCCTCTGTGGATCCGGAATTCGTGTCGGCGTTGGTCGATCAGGCTCCAGCCCAGTCTGGACGTATTGTAGAGATTCTGAATAACTCGCGAACCGTGAACGATGCACTCGAAGAAGTGACGGGTTCCGGGATCATTCGCATGAGGGCGCTTGAGCGGGCCCATACCTTGACCGCTGATCTGGTTGAGCTGCTCGATAAATTAAAAAAAGACGACGAGCAATAGGGGGGCACCATGGATCTCAGTATTGATGGGGTCGTCGGGTTTCTCCGGGATAACGATAACCTGATCAAGCAGTTGATGGAAACAGCCGAGGATGCGACTCAAGAGGTGATGGGGCTTTCGGTTCAGGTCGACCATGCTCGTGATGAGGCCAAGGCGTTGGTGGATCAGCTGGGGGCCGTCGAATTTGAGGTCGGGAAGCAGGATGAGACGAAGGTTCGCCAAAAAGCCCTCTTGGAGGCGGTGGCCACGCTCCGCAAGAAATTCGAAACCTATAAGAACGACCCGCTTCGGCGTGGGATCTATGCCGCTGAGATCTCGAACCTGTATCTGCAGTTGGCCAACACCTTCAACAATGAGACGATTGCGCAGATCGTTCCTTTCACCAAAGACGAAATCAAATCGTACAAAGACCTCATGAAAGAAGCGGTGCTCGACGCGGCCTCCAGAAAAAAACGGGCTGCCGTCATCAAGGCCGCCGCACAGCTTTCCAAACTGGCGATCGGCGTGGCGGCGAAGTTGGCGGTGTAACTGCGTGAGGGATTGAGCGATGCGACGGACATGGTTTCTGTGGGCTGTCATCGGTCTCTCGTCTGGCTGCAGCCTTGATGCAGGCTCCCGTGGTCCATTTGGTCCAGAGGATCCCGAAACTGCGGTGCAGAAGACCAAGCTTCCGGACAAGATTCCTTCTCCGCATGTGTTTCAGTTCACCGGTGACGACACGGCTGGCCATCACAAACCAAAAATGGCCGGCGCTGTTGCTGATGCTGGTGTGAAGCGAGCGACGAATGAGGGCGCAGTCCTGACGTCGGGCGAGGTTGCAGCGTTACGAAGAGCTGCCGAGGGAGACCGTCGGGTTGCCGCCCTGCTGGGCAAACGCTGGGCATTCATCGACGCAGATCGGTTGCCGCCGGAGGGCAAGGTCTCGTTCGGCTGTTGCCGCGACGTGTCCAGTATGACGAGGTTGGTGTACTACAGCTACAGCCAAAACGTGGCCGTGGAAGTCCGCATGAAGGACACGAACGTCCTGAGCGTTTCTCGTGTGGAGGGCTATCAGCCTCCAGAAGGTCAACAGGATGTTCAACGAGGTATTGAACTGGCCAAAGCGGACCCGCGCCTGGCTGGAAAGGTAGATCAGCTCCAGGGGCATGGGCTACTTATGCAGCCGGACCGTGGGTTTTTCCGAAACGATCCCGGCTACGCACGCCGGACCATCTGGATTACCTTTTCAAATGGACAGGATGGAGATCCAAAATATTGGGCGGTGGTTGATCTGACGGAGGATAAGGTTCTTGAGGCCGGTGAGGAGCCGCCTCGCTCGTGAGAGGAATGGGATGACACGTATCTGGTACACCGGCTTGTTGATGTGCTGTGTCCTTGCCTGGTCCGGATCTGCCATGGCCGAGACGCAGTCCGAACATGTGGATTGGGGGCGATGGAGTTTCGACTGGGAAGTTCGGGACAACCAGGGCTTGGCGTTGCGAAACGTGAAGTATGCCGATGAGCTGATTCTCGCCAAGGCCAGCATGCCCGTCGTCCGTGTCAAGTATGTGAAAGAGATGGTCTGGTGGAACCCCTTCACCTGGTTTGGGTCACGTGCGGAGAGTGGGCGCTGTGGCCCATTCCAAGATCGGCTGCGGTGGCAGGACCTGGTGCCGATCGTCAATTGTGGTGACCAGAAAGTCTGCATGGAACGCTCAACTCAGAATAATGTGAAGTGGCTTGAGCTGGGGATCTATGCCCGGATCGGGGAATATCACCTCTACCAAGCATGGCACCTATCGGACGACGGCGAGCTCCGTCCCGTTCTGCATAGCCGGGGCTTGTCGTGCAACACCAACCATGATCATCATCCCTATTGGCGGTTTGATTTTGATATCAACGGGAACGGCATGGATCAGGTCTTTGTTCATGAGGAGGGAGGATCGGATCGTGGATGGGGGCTAGGCTGGCGGAAGTATACGAATGAGCGAAACGACGTCAAAATTCCCGCGCTCAAGAAGACGTGGTTGGTGCGCGATCAACTGAATGGCCATGGAGTCTGGATCCTCCCTGGTGCCGGGTATGTTCCGCTGAAAGATGATGGCGAGCGAGACAGGTTTGCCGACCTTGATGTGGCAATTCGCCGAGCCAACGCCAGCGAAGACGTGCCTTGGAGTTTTGGAGCGCGGGGTCAACTGGGATACGACGACGATAATCAGGGCGTGCAGGAGCAAGACGTCGTGTTCTGGTACGTCGCCCACTTGCCTCATATGGCTGCGTTGGGTCCATCCAAATGGCTGACCCTTGGCCCCATCTTACGTGTACAGCGGTAGTATTCTGCTGACCTATCAACTCACCTGGAAAATAAAATAGATGTCAGGCCTTATCTCCCGTATCACTTCTTGTCTCCTCTGATGGAGGTGGCATAGCTTATGCTCCCAATCAAATTCTGAAGACAGTTGAATGATCCCAGTTGACAGTTAGGCTTGAAGAGGTATACAGAGAAAGAATAGTTCACTGTCTACACGATTCTCCGAGTGATTCCGAATCAAGGAGGAGGTGAAGATGGAAGACCTTAGTCCACCGGATTACAATGGCCCGCCGAGTCATGGGCGGGCGTCTCGCCAGTCACGTTAGCCGGTTCTCTCTCGGCTGTCACATTCCCGTGTAGGGAATATCGTATTAAATCTGATGAGCCTGTTGGAGATTCTCGGCTGGCGTAAGTACGTCATTGCTGGCGGGGGATTGCAATGCTCTTGACGAGTTGCCTCTAGACCCATTCCTCGGGCGGGTCTTCATCACTACAGACAAAATGTTCTAGGCGTCCTAAGCGCCCTCTGCGAGCGGCCCCCGGATCCGGGGCTGCTCGTTGCGATTGCATCAGGTTTTCCAAGGATCGAGAACACAATGTGCTGATAGACACAAGCGTTCAACGTCGTGATTCCAAGGAAAGGAGCTAGCCATGGACACTCTCGTAATGTTTATGGGCGTCATGCTCGTTATTTTTATCGGTGGCTTAGTGGTATACAAGAAGAGCCAGTAAGCAGCCTGCTATAGAACACCGGGGGAAGGGTTTACGAGTTCACGTGTCCGTCCAGACGGATGAGGGGTAGGCGATGGTCTGTGA
>CAWKLH010000003.1:0-173686 GCA_963850405.1 Nitrospirota bacterium | reverse complement strand
TGGCACTTTCTTCCATTCGCCCTTTTCATTCGGCCCCGGTTCGAGCGGAGGCAACTGAATTGGCGGAGGGCCTGGTTCTACCGGCTTCGCAACCGACGTGGCCGGTGCGCTGGGTGGCGCAGCCGGTGCCGTATAGACCTTCGTCGGATCGTATTCAGGCGGGTTCGACGACGGCAGGTGCTTGTCTCCACCGCCGCAACTCACGGTCAATAACGCGACGCTTAGAAGGAGAACCAGGTGAGCTGGCATCTTGTGGCTCCCTGACAGGGATAACCAACGGCTGGAATGGCCGCCATGCTAGCCGAAGCACGACGTTTCTGCAACGAAGCGTTCGAAAACCCTTGAGACCCCGATCCTGCTCCCGTACAATCGCGTACGGTATCGCTTCCGTCCAAGAGGTATACCATCACCACAACACGACGAGTTCACTGGGCGCTCCTTCTGGTCTTCTATCTCCTCACGGGCTTTGTGCCGAACCTGATTCCGGTTATCGCTTCTGCTCAGCAGACCATCAAACCCTCCGACAAGCCGTTGTCGCTGAACGTACAAGAACAGCGGGATATTCACGATCACATTATCGAGAGCATCCGTCTGCAATCGATGTGGATGACGCTCTTGGCCGAACCGATTTCAGAAAAGAGGAGCCGCCTCTTCTTTGATCAGATCCTGTCGAACGACTGGCTATCACCAGATGTGCGGCCAGCTTTTGACAGGATGCTCACTCCCCATCTGCCGAACCTCCGCACCATGTTTCCGCAAGTCGAACAGCAGGCGCGCAAGGAGCTGGAACGGCGGCGACAAGCACTGCCGAACGCGTCATGGCTGGAATTGGATGAATCACCAGCCGTCGTGCGGCCGGCATCCTATCCAAACCCTCCAACGGTCAAACGCTTCTTCCCTTCTGGCCATGTAGCGCCCAATCGAGATCCTCATCTGACTCTGGTGGACGGACCAATGGGGGGCGCCATGCACACCGGCGGCGGCTCAATGACCCAATCCAGCGACAAGGGGTCTGCGACTGTGTCAATGACGCTCGACACGCTGGCAGTCGACAATGAACATGTCGGCTCAGACGACGGATATGGGTTCGGCGTCGACGCCGAGGCGAAGGATAAGGGCGTCTCAGGGGGCGGGAAATTTGGGATGAAGATCAGGGCCGTCGTACCGCGTTGCCCGACGGCTGAAGGGATCGTGTCGGGAGATGCGCAACTCACCGTAGACATTTCCAGCTCGGTCACCGAGGGTGGTCAGACGACGATCAGCCACAAGGTGGAGAGCGTCACCGCGCAAACTGAAGGTCAGGTGACGGACGAGGCCATGATCAAAGAGATTCGAGTGGATCTGACATTCGTGAGCGAAATGACCACACGGGGTGGAGGTCTGGTCAAACATGCTACGGCAGAAACCACGGCCATTCGCGTCATGGTCAAGGCGGTGCTCGACCCGGGCGGGGGCATTCAGCAAATGTCGGCTCCGACTTGCGCCGTGTCACAAGGGACAAATGTCATGTCCGGGGTCTTGGACCGTGATTGCCTCTCGATGGCGAGAAAAGGTGTAGACATCATTGCGTATCTTGCGAAGAAAGCCTATGGCGAAGCGGAAGATAAATGGAACAAGCCGGATGACCAGCAGAACGGCAGCGAGTGCGTGAAACTGCACTTTACTCCGCCGACGAAAACGGAGGAGGTGGCGCCGGGCCAATCCACCGACGTGAAAGCGGAGATCCGTACGGTGAAGAGTGCTCAACCGACCTGGGGCCGGCTATCCGAGATCGAAGACTATCGAGGCGGTCATGCGTCGCCGGCTTCCGTCGGAACTGCGCCCAGTACGCCGGCCGTCTTTCGGTTTGTCGCTCCATCGGACTTGGGCGACCCGAACGATCCGCCGGGATTTTATGTCAACAAAGGCACATCGAGGGCGGGCCGCATCAAGTCCAAGAATCTCTGGCAAATGGCCGCGCCGTCGCTGGTGCTGGAGTTCGACAGCATGATCGTCGGTACGGTGCAATATGGAAAATCACATGCGCGCGCCGTCGTGCCCTTGCGGTATACGCGAGAGCGAGGCTACGTCGGCCAGGGGCCGCTGTATTACGAGACGGTCCCATCCCTGATGGCGCCCTGCATTGTGATCGTCGAGGGCAAGGGAGTGACTACGTTCGATGTGACTGCGGGCTTGCCTCAACAACGTAACGGAGCGGTGGTGGATTATGGGCTGTTCATTCGACCAGGCGATACGGATGAAATTGGGCGCGTCACACCCTGCAAAGGACCTCCCCCGCCTCCGGTGCCGACGGCCTTCTGGAGCGGCCTGTTCAATATCACTCGATTTATGACGTTCAATTGGCAGCTGGCTGGTTTTCCCGTGAGCGGCTGGACGATCGTGAACCAGGGAGATGTATTGGCGACCAAGACGATGAAGACTACTTGCAACAAACTGTGCAACGAAGTCACGACCATGACGCTGAGGCGGAAATCGAGCCAAACGGCCCAACCGACCGGCAGTGGCGGTCCTTAAATAGAGACTTCTGAGTAGTTGCCGTTCCACTATCGTTGGCGTACAATCCCCCGCGATTGAAAGGAGGAACGGAGCGTGCGCTATTTTGCGTTGACCATCGCTCTCTGCCTCCCGTTCCCCGCCTACGCCGGTAACATCAAAGACTCCGATCTCATCACGAGCAACACGTTTTTCTTGCCGCCATCGACGGCGAAAACCGTGTTTATCCAGGCGCGCAATTCATCGGACAACCAAGGCGTGTCGCTTTCCGATCTCGACGCCCGCTTAACCGCAAAGGGCTATCAGATCATCCAAGATCCCAGCGCTGCTCATTACGTCGTGCTCGCCAACATCGTCTACTGCAACATTACGAAGCCGGACATGCCCGTTGAAGCGATGGTGGCGAGCGGATATGGATCCGCGTTCAACTCGGCGATGGGCGCCATGCAGGGCCTCACGAGTATGGCCAGCATGGCGGGACCCTACGGGGCGATGGGCGGCGCAGCGGCCTCGATGGGGTTGAGCGCCATTCAAGGCATCGGCGATCTATTCAGTTCGTCTCCATCGGCTCCCAAAATGCCGGATGACGTGAACTATGCCTGCGTCGCGGATGTCCAGATTACCGAGCAGAGGACCGGACAGCTGCCAAACGGGATGAAAACAGGAACAGGGGAGGATCCCGGTGTGTACCAGACCAGGCTGGCTGCCGATGTGCATCAAAAGAAATTGGATGAGGCTGAAGCCACGCCGCTGCTCCAACAGAAACTGAGTGCTGCGGTGGCGGGAAACTTCTGATGACACACCTACCCATTCATTTCACGTTTCACGCTTCACGTTTCACGAGGCCACTCGCGCTATTGCTACTCTTATGCGGACTCATGAGCGGTTGTTCCAACATTATCCGGTCCGGTCTCATGAACAGCAACACGGTCTTTCTCGATCCCAGCATGCAACGCACGGCCTATCTCCAGCTGCGAAATACTTCAGAGAACCAACAGATTGCCCTCACCGACATTCAGACCAAGCTGACCACCAAAGGCTACCAAGTTTCCGCCGATCCTCAACAAGCGAATTATTGGATTCAGGCCAAGGTGGTCTATTGTCATAAAGCCGCAGAGGGCGTGACGCCCGAACAGGTGGCGAAGGCCGGATTTGGAGCAGGTGTCAGCAGCGGGGGAACCGTCATGGCCTCGGTCAATGCAATCGGCGGTGATCCCTCTATGAGTATGGCTGGCATGAGCGGGATGCCAATGGGTGGAAGCATGCCGGACATGAGTGCCATGATGAGGCAGGCCATGGCCATGAGCGGCGGAAGCGCGGGTTTTGGCGGGATGCCCGGCATGCAGCCACCACCGAAGGAAGATGGCGTGACCTACCTCTGCGTGACGGATGTGCAAATCACTGATCGAAAAATGGGGAAACCGCTTGGCCAGCCGGTCGGTGGTCAAGCCGTAGCCGGTCCGAAAGTGCAGCAGATGCGGATGGTGGGCCACATCCGGCAAAAAAGTCTCGACATTCCTGAAGCGACTCCTATCGTGCAAGAAAAGATCGCCACCGGGATTGCCGGGCTGTTTTAGAGCCTTTCGTTCGATCTCGACACTCTCACGGTTTTGCTCGCCACTTGTGCGGATTTCCTATTCTCGTAATCATGTGGCCAAGATCAAAATGATCGCTATTCGCCACCGGTATTCCCAAGAAAAATACTGGACCGTTCTCCCAGCGCTGGCTCAGCTTCGCAGGCCAAGACCGTTCCCCAACGGGATCTCGCCGACCGTAATTGTCAAGCCATCGAACTACACGCACGTCCTTCATCGAGGACCGGCGGGTGTCCGCAGTCCGCTGAACGGGATGTGAACTCCTTCATGAACGGGTCTTATGCCGCAACTCATTGAAACGGCAATGGTTATGGCGTATTGTTCCTGAACCGTAGTGGGGTGTTATACGGAGAGCAATGGGCAGATCCGGCTCTTATGCGGATCGGTCTAAATATTCTTATACGGCAGCAGATTTGGACACGGTCGACATGATTAACGCTTGGTACATAGCTGCGATCGCATTGGGTGCGGCAGCGACGTTTTGTGCGTATTACGGGTCTATTGTCGAAGGCAAGAAGAGCTCTGAGGAACAAAGCACTCGGATTGAGACGCAGCTCCAGAAGCTCGGGACGCAGATTCAAGACATTCGCCATGGCACTGAATCTCTCGCCCAGTCAGCTAATGTTGACGAGGCAGATAAGAAATACCAGGCACTCGCTGAAGAATTCTTTCGGTCGATCCCGCTGAGGAACGCCCAGGAGGAGGTGCGGACTGCAAAGCAGCGGGTGGAAGAAGTTCAACAAACACAGGAAGTTGAGGCGTACTTCCGGGCCGTTAAGCGTGAGGCTGAAAGATTGGCCGCAGCATATAATCGGACAGTGGGACGAACCGTCCTTGAACTCCAGAGCAATGGCGTCCCTGACAACTTGTTCCGTCCCACGCAAGACCATCCAGCGTATGTGCTACTGAAGTTTTCTGGGCCGACCTATTGGAGCATCCGAATTGTTTCCTACCCAGACCGAACCCTCGCGCTGCAGTTCGTTCGTCTGCTGTCTCCTGACGGCTCTCCAACCTATCAGAAGATGCAACTAACGAACGACTCCATCAACCTTTTTCTACTTAAGGACCAGTTCGGGGCATCCCTGAACCAATCTATTTCCGAAGCGGTGAAAACGAATATTGCGCAAGGGATATCTTTACAGAAGCAACCTATTAATAAGTTCGAGTCCGTCGCGACAGAACTCACTCGGCGAATTATTGAGTATGAGTTGTTGCCACTTCAGGCAAAAAAGTGAGGCGTTGTCTGCCGTATAACAGCGCGTTCGATCGGACCACTTACCGGCGTCGCTCCGCTGCGCTCTATTCCGCCGGCGCGGTCGATCAACGCGGACGTTAGGCGGCAAGGCACACAATCTCCATCTTTGTAGGAGGCAGCGAGATCATGAGCGTTCAACCTTTTGTCTTGAGACCCGATCAGCGTGAGCCCGCGTTAAATGTGGTGGGAACCACGGTGACGGTGTTGATGTCGAGCACGGCGACACAAAGTTACGGCATCACCTTGCAGCAGGGGTAAGAAGGAACAGGCCCTCGGCCACATAGCCACGATTGGGGGAGATCGGGTTTAGTTCTTGACCTCACACTACCTCCAACCAAGCGAGCAGGAGAGTGTGCAAATTTAAGAACTGTCCCACTAGTGGCCTGTAACACCTATTTATAGACTATACTCGTGTTCATGAACAACACGATTCCCCTGACGACACGTGAACGGATGGAACTGCGCCGACAAGCGAGAAGCCGGAGCGGGCGTGCCGACGCTGCACGGCGGGCCCGCGTCATTCTGCTCCTGGCTGAGGGGGCGACGTGGGCTGCCGTGTGTCACGCCGTGGAGTGCAGTCGCGGTTTTATTGCGACGTGGAGCCATCGGTTTGCCGCTGAGCGGGTGGCGGGACTGTATAGCCGTCATCGCGGGCAAGCTCCTCTGCGCGATACCCCGCAGGCAGAAGCCCGCATCCTGGAGGCGACGCGGCGAGCACCAGCCGACGGGGCGACGCACTGGAGTACCCGCAAACTGGCGGCCCACCTCGGGGTCAGCCACATGCGGGTCGCGCGGGTCTGGGCGAAACATGGACTCAAACCGCATCGGCTGGAGCGCTATATGGCCTCTACCGATCCGGATTTCGAGACGAAGGCTGCGGACATCATCGGCCTGTATCTGAACCCGCCTCAGCATGCGGCCGTGTTTTGCGTGGATGAGAAAACTGCCATCCAGGCCTTGGATCGCAAAGATCCGGTGCTGCCCCTGTCGCCCGGGCGGGCCGAACGGCATGGGTTCGAATATTACCGGCACGGCACGCTCTCGCTGTACGCCGCGTTCAATACCAAGACAGGGGAAGTGTTGGGCAAGACGGCGGACCGGCACACCTCTGAACAATTCGTCGCCTTTCTGACGGACCTTGTGGCCAATCAACCCACCGGTCAAGAGATTCACGTGATCGCCGACAACCTCTCGGCCCACAAGACCACTCGAGTCACCGCGTTTCTGCAGACCCACGCGACGGTGCACCTGCATTTCACGCCGACGTACTCCTCGTGGCTCAACCAGGTCGAACTGTGGTTCGCGAAGATCGAGCGCAATGTCATCGCCCGAGGCGTCTTTACCTCGGTCAAGGACCTCAGCAAGAAACTGATGCGCTATATCCGTCACTACAATAAGGCCCCCAAGATCGTGAAGTGGAAATACCGTGATCCGTCTCGACGCATCGGTCCACAATTACCCGTTACAGGCCACTAGTGGGCTGTAACACTTAAATAGTTAGTATACTTGCGCCTATGGAGGGCGCGATGAAACTGACTAACCGCGAACGCATGGAACTGCAACGGCAAGCAGGGGCATTGAACGGTCGGACCGATTCGGCGCGGCACGCGCGTTTGGTTCTGCTTTTGGCCGACGGACTGACGTGGGCCCAGATTCGTGCGAAGCTGGACTGTGGCGATAGTTACATCGATCGCTGGAGCAAACGGTTTGCGGACGAGCGGTTGGCCGGGTTGTTTGCTCGCTACGCGGGGCGCGAGCGCTATAAGGTGACCGAGCGGATCGAAGCGCGTGTGCTGTCCTGGACGACCAAGCGTACGCCGGCCGATGGATCGACGCATTGGTCCTCGCGCAAGCTGGCCGCCGAGCTGGGCGATATCTCTCACATGACGATCACGCGCATCTGGGCAAAGCACGGCCTCAAGCCGCATCGACTCCAGGGCTATCTGGCCTCCAATGATCCGGACTTCGAGGCCAAAGCTGCCGATGTCATTGGGCTGTACTTGAACCCGCCGCAGCACGCGGCCGTGTTCTGTGTGGACGAGAAGACGGCCATCCAGGCCCTGGATCGCAAAGACCCGGTCTTGCCGCTTTCGCCCGGGCGCGCCGAACGGCATGGCTTTGAGTACTTCCGCCATGGCACCTTGTCGTTGTACGCTGCGTTTAACACCAAGACCGGAGAGGTGCTTGGCAAAACCGCCAGCAGCCACACTTCGGCGGAATTCGTCGCGTTTCTCACTGATATTGTGGCCAACCAACCCCAGGGCAAGCAGATCCACGTGATTGCCGATAACCTGTCGGCCCACAAGACCAAGAAGGTCGATACTTTTCTGTCCGAACCCATCAACGTTCATCGGCACTTCACTCCCACCTACTCGTCCTGGCTCAACCAGGTCGAACTCTGGTTCGCCAAGATCGAACGTGATGTCATCGCGCGCGGCGTGTTTACTTCGGTGCCTGACCTGAAAAGAAAGCTCTTGCGCTACATATGCCAATACAACAAACAGCCCAAACCCGTGAAGTGGAAGTACTTCGATCCATCGCGACGAATTACTCCCGAATCAATCGTTACAGGCCACTAGTTTCGCTTCTCCACGGCCCGGTCAACGCAGTTGTCAGCCTTTCCGTCTCGCATCAGTCTGACATTTCGTATATATTCTCCACTATGAGCACAATTTCCCTCACCCGTGACGAGGCGATCCGGCGGCTTCACACCATTGAGTCAAAGATTCGGAGCCTCGGTGTTCGTCGGCTGGCGCTCTTCGGGTCCGTGCTTCGTAACGAGGCTCGCCCCGACAGTGATGTTGATGTGCTTGTCGAGTTCGCCCCGAATGAGAAGACATTCGATCGCTTCATGGCGCTAGCGGATCTGCTTGAAGACACGTTGCAGCACCGGGTGGAAGTGATCACCACGGAGTCACTCTCACCGTTTATCGGGCCACACATTTTGGCCGAGGCAACGGATGTCCTTCGAGCCGCATGACTATCTGCGGCATATTCTCGCGGAAGTCGAGTACCTCCTCGATCAGAGTCGGACTCTCACCTATGAGCGATTTGTAGCCGATCAGACGCTGCGTCGTGCGTTCGTGCGCAGCTTGGAAATTATCGGCGAAGCAGTGAAGAACCTGCCCACTGAGTTCCGGGTATCGCATCCCGAGGTTGCGTGGCGTCCGATGGCTCAGATGCGAGACCGCCTGATCCACAGTTACTTTGGAGTGGATTATCAGTTGGTATGGGATGTGGTGTCCGAGAAACTTCCGGAACTGAAACGTAGCATCCAGCGGATTATTGATTCACAACAAGCTTAGCCAGCCGGTTGAAAGAGACGGGGAATGGCGAGCCTCTCACTCGAACCGTTGGCCAGCAAGGCACACAGTCTCCATCTTTGTAGGAGACAGCGAGATCATGAGCGCTCAACCCGTTGTCTTGATGCCAGATCAGTATGAGCCCGCGTTGAATGTGGTCGGAACACAGGTGACGGTATTGGCGTCGAACGCGGCTGTCCTAATGCCGAAGCAGCTCCTCACGTTTCATACTGCGATGGAGGCTTCCTCAAAATTTCCACCGGTGGCGCCTAACGCTTCCTGACGATTGAGTTCCAGTGCTTCCCGTAGAGTGACTCGGAGCGTCTCTACTAATGCCTCACGGCTCTGCTCCTGACAGTTCACACCCGGTATTTCCTCGATCCAGCCAATCCACCACCCGGCATCTTGTTTGATCACAGCCGTATAATTCTGTTGCATGAGGAACCCTCCGCTATAGAGACCAACCTTACCTAATTGTAAAACAGCGGGCCTGTCTGATGGAAGGGTACGGTCATTCAAAGCAATGTCAGCTCCAGCCGCCCGCTTGTTTTGAGGCCCGATCAGCATGAGCCGGCTTTGAATGTGGTGGGAATAGAGGTGACGGTGTTCGTGTCAAACTCGGCGATGCAAAGCTGATCTCGTTCGTTCGCTCCCCGTACTCTCACCGTTTCGCTCATCACCTGTTATACTGACCCATCCCGTCATTCAATTCCAGAGTGATCGCCATGAACTCTCCGACCTGGGACGAATTCGCCGAACTGGCCCTGCAACGCATTACGGCATCGGGCGCGGAGTACGGCGACATCCGCATTCAAGACAGCAGCACGGAACACATTGAAGGTGAGGATCGCCGAATCGCCTCGGTTCGAGATGTCAAGGACATCGGCTTCGGCGTGCGTGTGCTCTATCACGGAGCCTGGGGGTTTGCCGCAAGTTCGATCTTGTCGCTGGAAGAAGTACCGCGTGTTGCCGACCTGGCCGTCGAAATCGCCAGAGGGTCTGCATCGGTGGCCCTGGAAAAAGTGCGATTAGTACCAGAACCAGTTCATCGTGACCGCGTCATCACGCCCTATCGCATCGATCCCTTCACCATCCCACTTGAGAAGAAAACCGACTTATTACTGAATGCGATGGAGACGCTCCATCGGCAATCCAGCATCGCACGAAGCAGCGCAAGTCTGTGGGCGCGCCGAGACCGAAAATTGTTCGCGTCGACGGAAGGGTCGCGTTTAGAATTCGATCTGTTGGCTGGGCAAGGCGAATGTACCGCGACGGCTCTCTACGCCGGCCGATTTGCTTCGCGCAGCTTCAATACGCCGCATCTCCGGAGAGGCTATGAACTGATTGAGGAGGCCGATCTTCTGCGAGAAGCGACACGGGTTGCTGCCCAGGCGATTGAAAAGGTGAAGGCCCCGGCGGTCGATGCGGGCCAGTATGACCTCGTGCTCGACCCGGAGCATCTGTCCTTGACGATCCATGAGTCCTGTGGCCATCCGAGCGAACTGGACCGTGCGCTTGGGTACGAAGCCAATTATGCGGGGACCAGCTTCCTGACGCCCGATAAACTGGGTAAATTTCGCTATGGCTCGCGGCATGTGAATTTGGTTGCCGATAACACCGAACCGGAAACATTAGCCGCGACTGGTTATGATGATGACGGGGTTCAGTGTCAACAATGGGACGTCGTCCGGAACGGGGTGTTCGTCGGGTACTGCACGAATCGTGAAGTTGCGTCGAAGATCCGTGAATCTCGTTCACGTGGTTCTAATCGAGCTGATGGGTGGAGCCATGTTCCGATGGTGCGCATTGCGAATATCGGACTTGAGCCAGGCTCAGCGACCGTTGAGCAACTGATTGCCGACGTGAAGCACGGCATCTACATCGAAGGCCACGGGTCCTACAGCATCGATCAGCGCCGCTACAATTTCCAGTTCGGTGGTGACGCCTTCTGGCTAATTGAAAACGGCAGACGGACCCACATGCTGCGGGATGTGATCTACCATGGGATCACCCCGGAATTCTGGAACAGCTGCGATGGAGTGGCCGACCGAACTGCTCGCCGTCGATACGGCTTCATCACGTGTGGCAAGGGGCAGCCAGGCCAGTCTGGTTGGATGACGCATGCCGCTTCTCCTGCGAGGTTCCGCCAGATCCATGTGATCCGCGGAGAAGGAAGCTCATGACCGTCCTAAGCGGCACCTGGCCGAAGCTGACGAGCCGCGATGAGTTTCGCTTTCTGAGCGATCTGGTCCTGACCCGTTCGTCCGCTGATCAGACGATCGTCCGTCTTCGCGATCACCATGCTGGCACGACGAGGTTCGCCAATAATCAAGTCATCCAGAATGTCGATGCGAGACGGGGCTCACTGGCCGTGACTGTTGCCTTTGGGGGACAGCAGGGGACCGCCAGCACGACGGATTTTACCGCCGGCGCGATTCAGGACGCATTGGCGCGTGCTGAGCGGATTGCTCGGGTCTCACCGGTTGACCCCGAATACCTTCCACCTCCCGATCCGTGTCTGTTCCCTGTTCGCGCGACGGCGAAACCGGAAACTCTGGCGGCAGGACCGGTCAAACGTCTGGAGTATGCGAATGAAGCCATCGGACATTGCCGGATGGAGAACCTCATGGCCGCCGGCGTCGTGGCCTCATCCGGGACCGCAGTCGGGATTGCGGCGAGCAATGGGCTATTCGGCTATGAGGTACGAGGAGACGCGAGGTTTAGTCTCACGGTCCAAACTGGTGACGCGACGGGCTGGAGTGCGGCGGCACATCGGTCGATCGATCATTTGAAGGTTCAAGAGCGGACCTTGGCGGCCATTACCAAAGCCAAACGAGGCCGGGATGTATGTGAGATGCCGGCGGGGCAGTATCCCGTGATCCTGGAGCCGGCAGCTGTGGCTGGACTTTGGGCGTGGGTGCTCTGGTCTCTGGACGCCAAGTCTTACACAAAGGGGACGAGCCCCTTTGCCGGCAAGCTGGGACAGGCCATCGTGGACGAACGGCTGACGCTCAAGAATCACCCCGATCATGCCGACCTGCTTGGAGAAGGATTTACCCATGACGGTCTGCCGAGTACAGCCTCCCTGTGGATCGACCATGGAATCCTCAGACAGCTGGCCTACGACCGGTTTACGGCGAAGGCTGATGGTATAAACCCCATTCCGACCGTGGAGGCTCCGGTCTTGTCGGTTGAGGGGGGGCCTGCACAGTCGATTCAGGATCTCATGAAGAACACGGAACGTGCGATCTTGGTGACGAATTTTTGGTATATCCGTCCTGTGAATCCTCAGGACCTCATGCTGACCGGAATGACGCGAGATGGAACGTTTCTGATCGAGAAGGGGGAGATCGTCTCAGCTGTAAAAAATTTCCGATTTCATGAAAGCCCGCTCCAGGCATTTCGACAGATTACGGCTTGCACCGCGCCGATGGAGGCGGTGAACTCAGAGACGGGCAAGATGCTGGTTCCGGCCCTGGCCCTCCCGCACTTTCATTTCTCAAGCGTCACACGGTTCTAGCTTTCTCATAAGGACTCCGAACATATTTAAGCGCCTACAGAATAAAATGGTTGACTCTTCTCTGCGCGAGGAGTAGGTACTACTAAAGTATCCTAGTAGGTCCGAATAGGTCCGATTGAAGGGGGGATCTGCCAGATGGCCCCGAGATTCAACAAAGAACCCATCAATCTCATTCATCGAATTCCATCTCAGAAGCAGATCGATGAAGCTCGGCCGGTCGCCAGACCCTATGGTCAGATCCTGCTCAATGCCGGCGCCCTGTGCTGGCGCAAGGTTGTTGATCTCGTTGCCTACGTGACGCGTTATGAGGACGAGCCCCATCCGCGTTTTCGTAAACCGCTTGCGCTCCCCGACCGAACGATGGATCGCACCACGATCCAGCCGGGTCACCTCCGGTCGAACGGAGTAGGAGAGCCAATCCAGGAAGCAGAAACCCTGGTAGCCGCGAAGGTCACGATCCTACAACAACCGTCTCCGTCGCCGGCTCTTGTTCAGTCGGAAGAAGTTTCAGAAATCCGAGCCTGCATGATCGGGCAGCAGGATGAAATTGCCCGGCTGACATCGCATATTCAAGAGCTTACCTCCTTGGTGACCTCTCAGCAGCAGGTTCTCGTTCATCTCGGAAAAGAGCTGGAAGCCGGTACCTTTTCACCAATGTCCACCGGCACGGCGGCCGCCTCTCTCAAGCGAAGCCGTATCGGCCGGAAGAAACCGATGGCCGGCGAGACGACCAATTCTCCTCAGGAACATGACCATCCGTTTTCTCATCAGGAAAGTGAAAGTCAGTCACTCCATCTGTAAGCTTAGCCCGGTTGGCCGTTGACACTCAGTACGTCTTCAATTCTTCGCGGCTAGAAAAAGGCGAATCCTACTGACTCTGACAACGATCCCGTCATACAGGCCATCTGCTCCTCTAGCCAGCTGCGGGTCACGTCTGCTAAAAAGCCATTAATGAGCATCGTTCGTGTCCTCTTGTGGGCTGTGCTGTGGCTCGGCCTGGTGACGGTTGATCTGAGTGCGGCCCCTGAACGTCCTGCCGCTCGGGTGCCCCTCTTTGGGGATCTCGGCACCCTTCATCACCCCATCACTACGAGTTCACACGAGGCTCAACAATATTTTGATCAAGGCTTGCGGTTCGTGTACGCGTTCAACCATGAAGAGGCGATCCAGGCCTTCGAAGAAGCTGCGCGCCTCGACCCCTCTGCCGCAATGGCGTACTGGGGGGTGGCGCTCGCATCGGGTCCGAACATCAACGCGGCGATGGATAAGGCAGCTGAACGACGGGCGTGGGAGGCCGTACAAAAGGCTCGCGCGCATCGTGCCCGCGTGAGCGCAGTCGAACAGGCTTATATCGACGCGATCGGCAAGCGATACGAGCTCCACGGACATGCACGACCGGCCCTCGATAAAGCGTATGCGGACGCGATGCGTGTAGTTTGGCAGCAACATCCGAACGATCCGGATGCCGGCGTGTTGTTCGCCGAAGCCCTGATGGATCTGCGGCCGTGGGATTTATGGACGGCAGACGGGCGGCCCAAACCAGGCACCCAAGAAATCGTGTCCACGCTGGAATCGATTCTCGCGCGTTTCCCGGATCATCCAGGTGCGTGCCACTACTATATCCACAGTGCGGAAGCTTCCCCGACCCCAGACCGAGCGGTGGCTTGTGCGGAGCGATTGCCTGGGCTGATGCCGGGTGCCGGTCACCTGGTCCACATGCCGGCGCACATCTACATGCGACTCGGTCGATACCATGAGGCGGCTGAACGGAATGCGCATGCCGCAGAAGTCGATCGCCACTATCTGGCCGGGCGAAAATTAAGCGGCGACTATGCTGACGGCTACTATACCCACAACCTCCATTTTCTCTGGGCTTCCTTGGTGATGGAGGGGCGAAAAACCGAGGCCTTGAAGGTGGCCCGTCAACTGACGGGGACGATCACCGAAGAGGAAGTGCGGAAAAATGCCTGGAAGGAATTGTACCTTCCAACTCCCTTGTGGTCGATGATCAGGTTTGGACAATGGGACGACCTGCTGCGCGAACCGCCTCCTCCAAAGCCGCTGCATGTGCAACAGGGGATGTGGCGGCTGGGAAGGGGAATGGCGCTCGCGGCGTCCGGTCGTATGCCCGGGGCCGAGGGCGAGCACGTGGTGCTGGCCGGCCTGGCGAAGCGCCTCGGGCGTGATCGGACGCGGGAAGAGAAAACAGAACGGACTCTCCTGAAGATCGCGGAACGGCTGCTGGCTGGTGAGCTCGCGACGCATCGCCGTCAATACGATGAGGCCATCAAATCCCTCACGGATGCCGTCAAGTTGGAGGAGGAGCTGCCTTACACCGAACCACCGTTCTGGCCAATTCCCATTCGCCACTATCTCGGCGCCGTCTTGCTGAAGGCCGGTCAGCCGGATAAGGCGGAAGCGGTCTACCGAGCGGATCTGACCAAGAATCCACGGAACGGCTGGGCCCAGTTTGGACTCATGCAGAGTCTTCGCGCTCAGCGGAAAGGCCGTGAAGCAGATGCCGCAGAAGAACAATGGAAACAGGTCTGGGAACATGCGGATGTGACCCTCACGGCCTCTCGGTTTTGAGGAAGAGGAAGCGGATGAAGGAGGATTGATGCGATTTGTGGTGGGAGTGATGGGGCCGGCCAAGGCCGCGAAGAAGGACCTCGCCAATGCCCGGGTTCTTGGAGAATTCATTGCCCGGCGTGGTTGGGTCGTGTTGACCGGCGGTCGCAACGTGGGCGTCATGGACGCGGCGTGCGAAGGAGCCAAGCGGGTGGGCGGAAGCTTGACCATCGGGGTCCTGCCGACGGCCAAGGACAAGGTGTCCCGCCATGTGGATGTGCCGATCATCACGGAAATGGGCAGTGGCCGAAACAATATCAATGTTCTGACCAGTCATGTCGTGGTGGCCTGCGGATTGAGTGGCTCGGGCACAGTGTCGGAAGTTGCGCTGGCCGTGAAGGCTGGGAAGCCGGTCATTCTCGTTGAAGCCTCTCCCGCTGACGTGACGTTCTTCCGCAAACTCGACAAACGATTGGTCCAAGCCGCTGCCTCGCCGGAGGAGGCCATTGAACTGATCATGAAACTCATGGACAGGCGCCAACGACGAGTGCGTCGTACAGAGCAGGATCTCGGCAGGTACACTCCCGTCTGAAAAGCGAACGACTCATCTACGGGCCTCCTGCCGGACCCATCCGACCGTACCCACCTCCACCTCTCCACAAACGTCGTAGTAAAATGTAAGAATGAGGCGACTGCGACGACTATGCAGAAGGAGGAGACGATCATGACAATCTTGCGGAGTCTGACATCTATTGCCATTGGTCTCGTGATCTGTGTGGCTCTCGCAGGCTGGCCCCCAAGCGGAGTTCAGAGCGCGCCGACAACTGCCAAGGCCTACTTCGCCGGGGGCTGTTTCTGGTGCATGGAAGAAGCCTTTGAAAAAGTTGACGGAGTCCTCGCTGCGGTCTCGGGCTACATGGGCGGCACCGTGGCCAACCCCACCTACGAAGAGGTTTCGGCTGGGCGGACGGGTCATGCAGAAGCGGTTGAAGTGACCTATGATCCAACGAAGGTCACGTACCAGAAATTACTTGGATGCCTTTTGGCGCAACGTCGATCCGCTCACGCCGAACGCGCAATTCTGCGACCATGGGACGCAGTACCGTGCGGTCGTCTTCTATTCAACCGATGAAGAAAAGCGGCTCTCGGAAGAGTCAAAACGCGCGATCGAAGAGTCGAAGCGCTTTCCCCAGCCCATCGTGACTCAGCTGGTCCAAGCCTCAACCTTCTACCAAGCTGAAGAGTACCATCAGGATTACTACAAGAAAAACCCGCTCCGGTATAAGTATTACAAGTACGGCTGTGGCCGAGCCCAGCGGCTGGAAACGCTGTGGGGAAAGTTGTAGAAACAAGATGTCTATGTGCTGAGCATCTGATATTAACGCCTGGCTTTCATGATCAGGCCTCTTAATCGTTCTCGCTGAGCCAGGCGAATGCTGGTGAATTCCAAGCCGAATTGTTTCCCGTCGATCCAGCGCACGATGGCCTGATCGACGCGGAGGGGCCACTTAAAATCAGGAAGAAACAAAGACAGTTTCAGTATCATCCCAATCGTCACGTCGATCGAGGATTCGGCGCTGCACCCGTTTGTTGATACGTCCAGCACTTTCGCTTCACCCTCAAAGTCATCATCGCCAAAGAAAAACAGGCGGCAGGAGAGGGCAAGTCTTCTGCCACGCCGGTCCTGTTGGTTCGCATCTGCCTGACCGAGCTCTCTAGAGGTCTTTGCTGTCACGGCGGTGGTCCTTTTCAACTGAATGATCGGGGCCAGCAGCCTTTAGTGTACGCATAGAGCCGGACTGAGCAAGAAGAATCCATATTGTACCTAGGGTGACACCTATCACCCCTCCTATCGCACTTTAGGTTGTGGCTCCATCTTGACGCCGACCTCATCCTCTGCCACAAAGGACACCGATCGTGAAGGCTTAAGAAGGAGAAGGGTCATGCGAACAGTCAGTCGACGGATGGGAGATCTCGCCCAATCGGAAATTCGGGCCATGACCCAGGCCTGCGCGAGTGCGAAGGGGCTCAATATGGCACAGGGGGTCTGTGATACGCCGGTGCCGCCGATCGTGCTCGAAGGGGCAGAACAGGCAATCAGGGACGGGCACAATGTCTACACCCGCTTCGATGGCTTGCCTGAATTGCGCCAGGCCATCGCCGACAAGCTGACCCACTATAACGGGATTCACGCTGATCCAGAAACAGAAATCACTGTCAGCGCCGGGGCAACCGGCGCCTTTCACTGTGCCTGTGCCGCGCTGCTCAATCCAGGCGACGAGGTCATTCTCTTTGAGCCGTACTATCAATACCATATCAGTGCGCTCGTGGCGGTCGAAGCGGTCCCTGTGGTGGTCCACATGCAGTCACCGGCCTGGACCTATTCATTGACTCAGCTTGAGCAGCTCGTGACCACGAGAACAAAGGCCATCATCGTCAATTCGCCCGGCAACCCATCGGGCAAGGTCTATCAGCCGAACGGAACTTGAGGCGCTGGCAGAGTTTGCGTGCCGGCATGATCTGTTCGTCCTGACGGATGAAATTTATGAATATTTTCTCTATGACGGGCGACGGCATGTGAGCATGGCCTCCTTGCCGAATATGGCCGAACGGACGGTGACCATCGGAGGGTACTCCAAGACCTTCAGCGTGACGGGGTGGCGGATCGGGTACAGTATGGCTGCGCAGACGTGGACACGAGCGATTGGCGCGATGAACGATCTCCTCTATGTTTGTGCTCCGGCGCCGCTTCAAATGGGCGTGGCTCGTGGTATTAGAGACTTGCCAGATGATTTCTATGAAAGCCTGGCTCGAGACTACCAGCACAAGCGCGACAGGTTTTGCAGCGCTCTGGTTAAGGCGGGACTCACTCCCTCGATCCCAGAGGGGGCTTATTATGTGTTGGCGGATGTGTCCCGGCTTCCAGGCGACAGCGGGAAAGCTCGCGCCATGTATCTATTAGAACAAACCGGTGTGGCTGGTGTACCGGGAGAGGCCTTTATCCCCGGTGTGGCAGGGGCCAACTTCGTCCGTTTCAGTTATGCCAAGACCGACCGAGATCTCGATGAAGCCTGTCGGCGGTTGACCCAAGCCGGCTTGTAGGTGCTCGCGCGAGTAAGCGGCCGTTTCTTGCCTGAAGCGCAAGCCCGTGCTATGAACTCGACCATGAGTCTGCGCCTCGCTCCCATGGTCGCTGCTGTCGCTGCGCTGTTGTTGACGGGATGCGGTCATCGTGTGACGGATTCTCTCTCTGTCTCGGCCGGCCATTCGGCTGGTGATCGTTCCGTCCTGGAAGGGGAATGGGAATACGAAGACGGCGGGGCGGTCGTCCTTCGACTCGATGATCAGGGCAACGGCACGTACGCATTCAAGGATGGGCGATTCGAAACTCTTCAGCTTAACGGCCGGACATGGACCGGTAAGTGGTCCCAAAAGGAAAACGATCGGGATGGCGGTTTCCGTGTGACCCTCTCTGCGGACTCTGTGGAAGGCGAGGGTACCTGGTGGTATGAGCGAATCGGTGCCAACATGTCACCATCAGAGAAGGGCGGCACGTTCCATCTCACCAAGAAAACCTCCATGACACGTCTCGGCGACACTCCTCCTGCACCCTGATCCTCCACTCCCCAGCCGTTACGCAAGGCCGTTGTCGGTCCCACACGTCAGGCGTCTGAGCTGTTGCGCGAGCGCCTTGGGACAGTGTGGGCCCGTGGCGATGATGCCGCGATAGCGAGGCTCGCGCCGGTTAAAGAGTAGTTCCTGTCCGAGGCCATCGGAGATGGTTCCCCCTGCTTCCGTGATGAGGAGCGTCCCCGCGGCCACATCCCATTCATTTTCGGGTTCCCACGTGACTGCTCCCTCGATACGGCCGGTTGCGGCGAGTGCGAGTACCCAAGCGATTGAGCGGATAGGCCGCTTATTGATCGATGGCTCCAGGGAGGTGAAGCGGCCGATCTGTTGTTCCCATTGATTCATGGCGATCACTGGATGTCGACCGCTCCACGAAGCTGGTGGAGCAACCGGTTTATTATTAAGGCGCAGACCTCCACCTCGAGTTGCGGTAAATAATTCGTCCGTGGAAGGGTTGAAGATGCCTGCCACGATCGGTCGGCCCTGTTCAATGAGGCCGACGGAAATGCAATACTCCGGTTCACCACTGATGAACGCTTTCGTCCCGTCTATCGGATCAACCACCCAGACCCGTCGTTTCCGAAGTCGGTCCAGACTATCAGGTGATTCCTCTGACAACCATCCATCCTGAGGAAACGCCGACGTCAGGTGGGAGAGGAGTACCTCATTCACGGCCAGGTCCGCCGAGGTCACTGGGGACTGGTCCGGCTTCTGAATCGTCTCAAAGCCATCGACAGCAAACCGCAAGGCTTCCCCTCCGGCATTCCGCAGTGCCGTGATGAGAACATCCAGTTCGTAGTCCCATGTCATGACAAGAGAGTAGCAGGCCTGGCGTCAGATGAAAAGAACCGAGCGGGTGCCACGCTTGACCTGGCCGTTGAATCTGCGTACAAGCAGGTTACGATGAAACTGGTCCAGAAACGGTCGAAGAAGACGGGGCTCTCGCCTGGGACGCTCATTCACATCGGCGAACAGCGAACCGAGGCCGTGAGCATGACCCTGTTCAATTATGCTGGTGCGCGCTGCGAGGAGCAGGTCGTCACGGATGTGAATGCGCTTCGACTGCCTGCCGACGAAACCGTGACATGGCTGAATGTCGGCGGGGTCCATAAGGTTGATGTGTTGGAAGGCTTCGGGAAACATTTTGGCCTTCATCCCCTTCTACTGGAAGATATCGCCAACACGGACCAGCGTCCGAAGCTCGACGACTATGAGACCTATTTCTTTCTCGTGATGAAGATGCTGACGACCTCTGAGCGAGGGGATATTGTCGTCGAGCAGGTGAGTTTCGTCCTTGGACGGAATTACGTTCTCTCATTCCAGGAAAATGGCACCGATGTGTTTCACACGGTGCGGGATCGTCTGAGAGGCGGGAAAGGGCGGCTTCGGCAAAACGGTTCAGACTATCTGCTCTATGCACTGATCGATGCCATCGTTGACCAATACTTTGAGGTCCTTGAACTGCTCGGTGAGCGGATCGAGTCGCTGCAAGAACGGGTGATGGCCGATCCCAAGCCGGACATCCTCAAAGACATTCATGGGCTGAAACAGCAGTTGTTGTTCGTACGCCGTGCCGTCTGGCCGCTCCGGGAAGCGATCAACGGTCTGTCTCGCTCGGACTGTCCATTTCTGCATGAGTCCACAAAGATCTTTATCCGTGATGTCTATGATCATGTGGTTCAGATTGTCGACACCATCGAGACCTTGCGGGAAATGGTCTCGGCCAGTCTGGATATTTATCTGTCGAGCGTGAGCTATCGACTGAACGCCGTCATGCGGGTCTTGACGGTCATCACCACGATTTTTATGCCGCTCACCTTTATCGCGGGTATCTACGGCATGAATTTCGAGTATATGCCGGAATTGAAATGGCCCTTGGGCTATCCGATGGCGATCGGCATCATGGGTCTCGTCGCAGCCATCATGCTCATCGGGTTTCGTCGAAAGAAATGGCTGTAGCAGGATGTTGAAAAGCTCCAGCTTCGTCTCGCGTCGCTCAGAGACTCACGTACCGAAGCGTATGCCTCGCCTCTTCGCTCGCTGCGGTCTTGCTGGAAGGACTTTTTGAACATCCTGGGAGTTGGTACAACTATTCTGGACTTCGACTTTGTCTACGAAATAGGTGGTGTCGCCGAAACAGGTGGTGGGAATGTAGCGATACTCTTTGTAATGCAAGATCACTCGTTTCCCCATGACCTCTGATAATTGTGCGGCGACTTTATCGTCCGAGATCGTAAACTGCCAGAGGACAGGTGCCGTTCCCGGCACGGTTGTCATGGCCAACTCTCCTTCATGGCTTTTACACAGCCAGCCCTTCGTTGAAAATTTTTGAATGTAGCCGGCCCGGTTTCCATCGGAATAGGTCCAGTTGAACACGACCGTCAGGTAGGCAGCGCCTATAAAGAAGAGCAGCGTCACAAATAGTTTCACCGATATCTCCTCAGTTACGAATGAAGGTCGCTGAACAACCAAGGAGCGTCAGTCTTTCGACGAGACTCATAGGCCGTGATCTCAGGCTCATGTTGGAGCGTGAGGCCGATCGAATCAAGTCCTCGATAGAGGCAATCCTTGCGGAAGGGGTCGATTTCGAACCGGTAGGTTGTCTTCTCGGGCGTGGTGACTGTTTGGCTGCCAAGATCGACGGTGAGCCGGTATCCCTCGGTACCGACGGCGTGTTTCATGAGAGCCAGCACTTCATCGGCCTTCAGCACAACGGGGAGAATGCCGTTTTGAAAACAGTTGTTATAAAAAATGTCGGCAAAGCTTGGGGCAATAATGCAACGGAACCCCTGATCCAACAGGGCCCAGGGGGCATGTTCACGAGAGGAGCCGCAACCAAAATTATCGCGCGTTAATAAGATCGAGGCCGATTGATAGCGAGGTTGATTCAAGAAAAAGTTCGGATCGGGCGATCCATCTTTTTTCTTCCTCCAGTCAAAAAAGAGGCCCTCGCGGAGTCCTGTCCGTTTGATCGTCTTTAAAAACTGCTTCGGAATGATCTGGTCCGTGTCGACATTGATGAGATCCAATGGGGCAACCAGACCGGTGAGAAGAGTAAACGGTTCCATAGCGTCATTAGCTCCAATGTCGAATATCGACGAAATGACCTTCGATGGCTGCGGCGACCGCCATTGCAGGCGACACCAGATGGGTTCTCCCGCCTGCGCCCTGACGGCCTTCAAAATTTCGATTGCTGGTGGAGGCGCAGCGTTCACCAGGCTGCAGGACGTCGGCATTCATGGCCAGACACATGCTGCATCCAGCCTCTCGCCATTCGAATCCTGCTTCACGAAATATGTGATCAAGGCCTTCCGCCTCCGCCTGTTGTTTGACGAGTCCGGACCCTGGGACCACCATGGCATGCACAGACTTGGCAACTCTTTTCCCCTTGGCAAGGCTGGCTGCCAGCCGGAGGTCTTCAATTCGTGAATTCGTGCATGAGCCGATGAAGACGCGGTCGATTGCAATATCCGTAATGGGTGTGTTGGGCGAGAGCCCCATATAGGTCAAGGCACGTTCCGTCGCGCTCTTCGTGTTGGCATCGGACATAGTTCGTGGGTCTGGGATCTTTTGATCGACACCCAGCACCATCCCCGGACTTGTTCCCCAACTGACCTGAGGCGCGATGTCTTCAGCCTGTAACGAGACGGTCGCATCGTACTTCGCATCCGGGTCAGTGGTGAGCCGCTGCCACGCCTGCACGGCTTGTTCGAACATATTCCCTTTCGGAACGAGCGGCCGTTCCTTCAGGTAGGCAAACGTCTTCTCATCGGGAGCCACGATGCCTGCTCGGGCGCCGGCCTCGATCGACATATTACAGAGCGTCATGCGACCCTCCATGCTGAGGGCCTTAATCGCCGAACCGGTATATTCGATGACATAGCCGGTCCCTCCGGCCGTGCCGATCTTCCCGATGATCGCAAGAATGATGTCCTTGGCGGAACAGCGGTCGGAGAGCGTTCCATCGACGCGAATTTCCATTGTCAGGGGCCGTTTCTGCACCAAACATTGGGTGGCCAACACGTGTTCCACTTCACTCGTCCCGATGCCGAACGCCAGGGCACCAAACGCGCCATGGGTGGAGGTGTGGGAGTCGCCACAGACGATTGTTGTGCCGGGGAGAGTGAATCCCTGTTCGGGGCCAATCACATGAACGATACCCTGACGGATGTCGCTCATATTAAAAAGGGTGATGCCGACCTCCTTGCAGTTGTCTTCGAGTGTTTGAATCTGAAGAGCGCTCACCCGATCAGCGATCCCTAGCCGCCGGTCTGTGGTGGGGACATTATGATCCGGGACGGCCAGGGTTGCGGCCGGTCGTCGAGGCGTTCGCCCAGCCAGCTTTAACCCTTCGAAGGCTTGAGGGGAGGTCACTTCATGAACCAACTGTCGATCGATGTACAGTAATGTCGTGCCGTCTGGTTCTGACCGGACGACATGCGCATCCCAAATCTTGTCGAACAACGTCTTGTCCGCCATCTGTGCTCCTACTTCGTTAAACGAAAGCCTATTATACAGAGAAGTCCCATGGTCTTGACAAGGTGTCTGTGAAGCTTGCCCCACCACGCAAGACGTGGTACCACCGCACCGATGGAATCTAGACCCTGGAGCGAGTCGCGTATTGTTGAGTGGAGTCACCGACTGCTGGAGAGCTATCACTATTGGATCGGACAAGACCTCATTGATCGGGCTGGCGACCGAAAGGCACAGGCCCTTCGGTTATTCGAAGTATCCGTTGTCGTTGTGTCGCACGGTGTGGAGCCGGACCCGATCTTGAATTATGGCAATCAAGCCGCCTTGGATCTGTGGGAGCTGTCCTGGGAGCAATTCATCCAGACGCCGTCGCGACTCACGGCGGAGGCAGATGACCGGACTGAGCGGAGAAGAATGTTGGATGCAAGCAAGAGCCAACGGTTACTACGATGGATATCGGGGGGTGCGAATTTCCTCGACGGGGAAGCGATTTCTTGTCGAGCAAGCCGTGATTTGGAATGTGATCGATCCTGCCGGACACCGCATCGGTCAAGCGGCGGCGTTCTCTCAATGGTCATACTTGTGATGATCGAGGCGAGGGAGTAGCCCGGAACCTTTCCGGATTGGTCATGACGGCGATCACCGCATCGAGTCGAGCCGAGACCGGTCGGAGGAACACGATCGACGAGAGTCTGTCTATGAAGTCATCAACGGAGAAGTCAGGTCCAGAGTTCGAGAGGGCCGTGGTTCGCGATACCCTGCAGTAGATCTCGGGTAGCAAGAATGCCGATCAGACGGCGATGGTGATCCAAAATCGGAACCGCATGAATTTGTTCATCCAACATGACGCGGGCAATGTCACGGACCTCTGTTACGGGAGTTGCCGAAATAACTCGGGACGTCATGATGTCAGCCAATCGCCGTCTGGAGGCCTGTCGCGTATCGGCCGCTGTGATCAGTTCAGGAGCATGGCGGAGTAAGTCGCGATACGACACCATCCCGACGAGGGTGTCGTGCATCGATGTGACGGGGATATGATGGAATCCCTTGTCTGACATGCTCGTCCAGGCGTCAAGCCAGGTGCTATCGGATGGAAGAGAGATAACCGGAGCACTCATCAGGTCACGCGCGAGAATCGCCGGTTTCGGGTGCGATTGTTCGATGCTCTGCTGTTGATAGGCTGTTTGTGCTGCCAAGGCTGAGTGATCCAGAGAGGAAGCGTGTTGGCCATGATGCTCCCGCTCCCTCGCGTATTCAGGCCGGGCATTCCGTGAAACAGCCGGTTTGACCGGATACGTTTCCACGATTCCGTTGACCGCCAGAATGATGGGCATGCTGCAGCTCCTCAACTGCCGTATCGGAGTTTTCGGGAAATACTTAAGCGAGGCCGTGACCGAGCGAATATTTAGCGGAGAGTACGGGGTGCTCTGCCACAATTGGTATCAATTGTCCGGCACCGAGAGGGCTGACACACTATCCAGGGCCATCACCTGTGGAGCTGGGTTCCATTGAGTGAGCCACGGTTCAAGTAACCTCGGCAGTTCCAAATCAATTGCTTCCGTTTTGACCCATATGTTATACAAACAAGCATTGTAATGTAGTGAATGCTGGGACATAGTCGTAGAACAACGAGTGCACACTATTGGAAGCAGTGGTGTTCTCTGTAATTTTGGCAGCACATACTTCACAAACCTCTATTTGTTTCTTCTTAATATTCGCAAGGGGGTAGTCATGGGCAAGACGATGTTGGCGGTCTTCTTTGGCCTTGGAATGGTGTTGGCTGGGGCTTCGAGTTCGTATGCGCTTCAAGCGGGAGGTGTAGAGACCGGTGATCTGGAAACGGGTTCTGTCGTCGGCCAGCCGTTTAAGGAGCTGAGTGTGGATGTTTCGTTCTTTGCTATTGAAATTGGAAACATGAAGATCTGGTATCCGCCGATGACCGTCATCGATTTTAAATCGCGTCCCGGTGCTCCAGTGTTGTTAAAAGTGACGAATAATGCAACGGCTGAGCACGGGTTCCAGCTCAGCGCCGCCGTGAATCAATCTGCACCGACTGTCTTGCATACCAAGATCGTGCTCAAACCGGGGGAAACGCAGTATATCGGTGTTCCGACCAGCGATCTGTTTTATTCCGGGGGAAATGTTCTTGAATATCGTTGCCACTTGCATCCGGGCCATGTCGGTGGCAAGTTGCTGATGCTAAAGTAGGTTGTCTGGATTTCAGTCGGCGAAAAAGGCCTCGGTTAAGCCCACCGAGGCCTTTTTCATTGTTCGGTCACAACAGCCCAAGACAAAGGGCCCTGGTTCTGGATGGAACCAGGGCCCTTACAATACGTCACTTAAAGAGAGTTAGTTTCTAACCCCGCTCCATATTTTGGCAGGATCAATTACTTTGTCTGGATTCAACGTCTTCGCCCTCTCCAGAAGCACATCCGTCGTTTCAGGATAGAGAGGATCCGAAATGCAACAATTATCAACAGGGCAGACCGCCGCGCATTGGGGTTCGTCAAAGTGACCAACGCACTCAGTGCAACGGTCATGTGCGATGACATAAATACTGTCGCCGACTCCCTGCCCATCGCCAACATGATTACCTTTGGTCTCAGCGTCACTCCTGGTTTCAAAGATCGCTTCATTGGGACATTCCGGGATACATGCTCCACAAGAGATGCATTCATCGGTAATCAATAATGCCATGACCCAAGCCTCCTTCTCACTCCAAAAGACTGACTAACTACGAGCACGTTGACAAGTTCACGCAGCTCACACCATAGTGCTCCCATCGATGTGTGATGAGCAGGTACGCGAAGTGATATTTTATTCCGTGATTCTTTTCCAAGTCAATCGAACGGAATCCGGTCAGAAGACCTAGCGTACGCCTCTGCATGGGGCATTGGGCCCAGCAGAGAAAGAGACCGTCGAATACCATCAATGGCAGTTGATCAAGCCCAGGCGAGCAATCGAGAGCAGCAGAAGAAGCGGATCATCATGATGATTCTGCTCGCCCTTCTCCTGATGAGTGTGTCGGTGTTCCTCATTGAGCGCAAGGAATCGGACATCATCGTCGTCAAGTTTCCGAGCGGTGTTGAGCTCGAAGCCGAAGTGGCGAACACGCCGGAGAAATTGCTCTTTGGACTTGCCTTTCGTGAGACCTTGCCCCCAGGCGGAGGCATGCTTTATATCTTTGAGCAAAATGGGATGCACCGTGTGACAACCAGGGAATATCGATTCCCTATCGATATTCTGTGGGTGGATGAGGGGCATCATGTGGTGCATATGCTGGAACATGCAGAACCATGCGCTGAAAGACCCGTGCCCATTTTTCGGGCCACCGCCGGAAGAGGCTCGGTATGTGATACAGGCAGAATCGGGGTTCATTAAGACAACAGGAGTTGCAAAGGGCGACGAGCTCAAGTATGCCCTTCGTATGTAGCGTCTACGAAGACAGTTGAGGAATCACGCATGATGGATGGGTTTCAGAAAGTTGCACAGATCGATGAGGTACCTCCGGGAAAGTCAAAGATTGTCACGGTTAATGACCGTCCGCTCGCGTTGTTCAACGTCGAGGGGAAGTTGTACGCCATCCATAATAGCTGTCCCCATGAAGGGGGGCCGCTTATTGAGGGGAGACTCAAGGGGTATGTCATTGCCTGCCCTTGGCATGATCTGGCGTTCGACATCAGAAATGGGCAAGGCACCGACGGTGGCGGGTATTGCGTAGGGAGCTACGAAGTCCGGGTGGACGGGAATGATATTTTGATTGGCTCTCGGCGGAAAGCATAAAAAGGGAAATCAGGTGGAACGGGTGTCTTCGCGACACGGATCGGGATATCGACGTGAGTATTTCCAGTGCCGATTGCAATCCTGCGTTGGACGGCAGTGATTGCCGTGTGGTCACGGTCGACCAGCCATTCGTCATCCATTTATGGGAAGATCGCACCAGAGGTGAACAGTGGGTGCCGTCCTATGATGCCAAAGGGCTTGCCCTTCTCAACGATGAATTTCTCTGCATCGCGAGTAATAACGCCGTAGAAAACGGGCAACGCATCTTCGAATTTAAAGCCGTGCAGTCCGGGGTTTATCAGCTGATTTTTGAAAAGCGCATGGGGTGGAAATTTACAGCGGAAGACCGGCGCGTATTCAGAATCGAAGCGCAGCCACCATCCGGGAATTGAGCCAATGCCAGATATCGCGTTCATCAACGGTCGCTTTTTGCCTTGGGAGGAGGCGACCATTTCCATCGATGATCGGGGTTTCCAATTCGGAGATGCCGTCTACGAAGTCATTCGCACGTATCGAGGGACGCCGTTCGAGTTTGCCGCACATCTTGCCAGGCTGAATCGGAGTGTGGGAGAACTTTCGCTTTGCCAGCCCTATACCAAGGCGCAATGGACTAGGTGGATTCAACAAGGACTTAGCCTGGCCGGATATCAAGACGCCAAGATCTACATTCAGGTCACCAGAGGGGTGGCTCCCCGCGAGCATAGTTTCCCCGCCGATATTCTTCCAACGGTCGTGATGACCATCAGGGAGTTTCATCCTCTGGCACCGGACGTCCGCCGCACCGGCGTCAGCGCATGCACCAGAGAGGATCTCCGGTGGGGGCGTTGTGATATCAAAAGCGTCAATCTTCTGGCCAACGTCCTTGCCCGTGAAGAAGCGAAGAAGGCCGGCGTCTTCGAAACGATTTTAGTCAGAGACGGTTTCGTCATGGAAGGTGCGCTGAGCAATGTCATGGCGATTCAGGGTGGGGTGGTCATGACGGCTCCCGAAGGTCCTCGAATTCTATCCGGCGTCACGCGGACCGTGGTCTTAGAGTTGGCGAAAAAGGACGACATTGTAATCGAAGAACGGTTCATACCGCTCGATGTTCTGTATCATGCAGATGAAGTATTTCTGACGGGGACTACGCTCGAAGTACTCGGTGTTGTCCAGATCGATGGAAGAACCATTGGCTCTGGCCAGCCGGGTCCCATCACAAAAACACTGGCTGCTCGCTGGGCCTTGTTAACCGGCTAGTGCCCTTGCTTTGCACCGGGGTGCATGGTATGGTGCTGCCTCTGTAAGTGGGCTCATGCCCACTTTTTTGTTTGGATACATGTCAAAGGGAAATGGGTTGAGCATACCGGGCAGTCGTCCGCAGCCGGTTGCCGACCGGTTGCACGAAATTATTTCGCCGATCCTATGGACGCTCGGGCTTGAGTTGGTTGATGTGGTGTGCGTGGGAAAAGGCCCTCGCTCGGTCGTTCGCGTTCTGATCACTAAATCGGATGGAGTCAGCATCACAGACTGTGAGCAGGCACATAAGGCTCTAGGACCGGCGCTTGACGTGGCCGATCCATTTCCCCATGCCTATACCCTTGAAGTCTCTTCTCCGGGTCTTGATCGACCCTTCAAGAGATCCCAGGATTATCAACGGGCGATTGGAAAAGAGGTGAGTCTCAAGCTTCGAGAGCCTCTCGAAGGCCAGTGGAAGATTGCTGGTCAACTGATGCAGGTGGATGAAGAGGCGGTCGTGCTGAGGGTGGTTGCTGCGCGAGCATCCCAGACGGTGAAATTGAGTCGAGACATGATTGCTGAAGCAAAGCTGGTTGTGAAGATCTAGAGGGGCGGAACGTTGGAGATGTTAAGTGGTAACCGGATGCAGGAGCGTGACGTATGAACCGTGAACTGATTTCCGTGATCGACGAAATCGGGCGTCAGAAAGGGATCGACAAAGCCCGAGTCATTGGGGCCATCGAATCCGCCCTGCAGACCGCCGCGAAGAAACGCTTTGGTCAGGCCGAAAATATCCAAGTGGAGATCGACCCCAAAACCGGGGAAATTTCCGTCGTCTCCAAGAAGATCATCGTAGAAACGGTCAGCAACCCCAAGGCGGAGATCTCTCTTCAGGAGGCCCGCCAATACGATAGCGAGGCGGAAGTCGGGGACGAAATTGGATCGCTGATCGAAATGAACGAATTGGGGAGAATTGCCGCGCAAACGGCGAAGCAAGTGATCTTCCAGAAGGTGCGCGAAGCGGAATGGGAAGCGGTTCAAAAGGAATATTCCACACGTCAGGGCGATCTTGTTACAGGAATTATCCTCGGCATGGAGCGCCGGAATTACCTGGTGGACCTCGGAAAGACGGAGGCCATCCTGCCGATCCAAGAGCAGATTCCTCGTGAAACATATCGGCGCGGCGATCGCGTGAAGGCGATGTTGTTGGAGGTGCGTCGGACGCCCAAGGATGTTCAAGTCATTCTGTCTCGTAGCCATCCGCAGTTTGTGGCAAAACTCTTTGAGCTCGAAGTGCCAGAGGTCATGGAAAAGATCATTGAAATCCGATCCGTCGTTCGAGAGCCAGGGGACCGAACAAAGATCGCGGTTACGTCTCGTGAAAAGGCTGTGGATCCGGTGGGGGCCTGCGTCGGCATCAAGGGCTCCCGCGTACAGGCGGTCGTTCGCGAGCTGCGGGGCGAGAAGATCGATATCATTACCTGGACACAGGATCCGCGAGTCTTTATCGCCGAAGCCTTAAATCCTGCAACAATCGAAAAGGTCGGGATCGACGAAGAGAAGAAGTCGGCGCTCGTGGTCGCAGCCGACTCGCAATTGTCGTTGGCCATCGGGAAAAACGGTCAGAATGTCCGGCTTGCCGCGCGCTTGACCGGGTGGAAGATTGACATTATCAGCTCAACGGAATACGAAAAAGAGAAGGTAGAGCGTGATAAGGAAATTAAAGCCGCGATTGCGGACGAAGCCGAAGCGCAACGACTGCAAGAAGAAGCTCGGCAGGCTGCCAGAGCTGAGGAAGCAACGAGCGGATAGAATACGGAACCGTCCTAATGGCTATGCGTGTATACGAACTTGCGAAGAAGTTAGGCATGGAAAATCGAGTGCTCATCCCTGAGCTCAAGAAGCTGGGGGTCTCGGTTTCATCTCACAGCAGTACGCTTGAGGAGGAAATCGTTCAGAAGGCGTTGGATAAGTTGGCCGCAAAATCGACGAGTCAAGGGACGGGAATCGAGAGAGAGGTCGGTGCAAAGTTGGCGGAGCATACGAGTCGGGGGAAAACTGTGGCGGCAAAGGGTTCTGTCGTCGAAGAGCCGCTCAAGCCTGATAAGCGGCGCATTCTCATCAAGCGAAAGAAGGAAGACGAGCCGATTGAGGCCATTCTTTCAGCCTCGATTGGTGAGACTGAGCGTTCAGCGCAGCCCGCGTCCTCAAGTCTTGTGACGACACCGACTCCATCGGTTGACCACCTTGCTAGCGATGGCCCAGTCGACCGCAGTCTTCCAGTGAAAGAAGGTCTGGGCGAGGTTGCTCCATCCGCACCGGTGCCACTCGATGTGAAACAGGAAGCGCCGCCGGCCAAGCCAGCCATCGCGCCGGCAATACCCGGGGTGGCGACTCTGGAGTCTGTCGCCAATAAAAAGAAAAGCATGGCATTCGAGGCCATCGAGGCAGAGGCACTCAAAGAAAAGCTCAAGAAAGCGAAGAAAACAGGCCGTCCTAAGGACGAGCAGCAAGATGTGAAATTACGTGAAGACGCCGCCCGCTGGCAAGATCTTCGTGCAATTCCGGTGCAGCGCCGCGATGACCGATCGAAGCATGTCCACCATAGCACCCCTGGAGAAATCACCAAACCACGTCGCAAGAGCGTGAAAGTGACCCCTCGGACAACGGTCAAAGAATTCGCTGAGTTGATCGGTCAACGGCCGGCAGACATCGTTCGGAAACTGATGGATATGGGACAAATGTTGACGTTTCACCAACCTATGAGTCTGGATGCTGCCTCGATTTTCGCCGAGGAAAGCGGAGTCAAAGTTGAGGTCTCGGTCGAGAAAATTGGGGACGAGTTGCTGCAAGATATCATTGAGACCGGCGATGATGAACGGCCGGAACCTCGACCGCCGGTGGTGACCATTATGGGGCACGTCGATCACGGGAAGACGTCGCTCCTCGATGCGATTCGCCAAACAAAAGTGGCGGAAGGGGAAGCCGGTGGCATTACGCAGCATATCGGCGCCTATACCGTCTCAGTGCGCGGCAAGCAGGTAACGTTTCTCGACACTCCTGGTCACGAGGCGTTTACGGCTATGCGATCTCGTGGCGCGAAGGTCACGGATATCGTCATTTTGGTTGTTGCGGCAGACGACGGTGTGATGCCGCAAACGATCGAGGCGATCAACCATGCCAAGGCAGCCGGAGTGCCGCTGATCGTGGCGATGAATAAGATCGACAAGCCGACCGCCAATCCTGATCGGGTAAAAAACGCTCTCTCGGAACATGGATTGATTTCCGAAGCTTGGGGCGGCGATACCATTATGGTCGAGGTGTCTGCCAAAGAAAAAATGGGTCTTGATACTCTCCTCGAGATGATTTTACTTCAGGCGGAAGTACTTGAACTCAAGGCGGATCCACACAGACAGGCGAAAGGCACCGTCATCGAAGCCAAGATTGAACGCGGGAGGGGTCCGGTTGCGACGGTGTTGGTTCAGAGCGGGACTCTACGGGTGGGTGACGCCTATGTCGTCGGAACATTCAGCGGGCGTGTTCGGGCTCTCCTTAGCGATCGCGGTGAAAAAGCGCAGCAGGCAGGGCCGTCCATTCCGGTGGAAGTTATTGGATTGCCAGGCGTTCCGTCGGCGGGAGATGTCTTTCATGTTGTCTCCAATGAGCGAGTCGCCCGAGAGATCGCGGAGGAACGAGCGCAAAAGCGTCGAGCGGCAGAGCTAACTGGCCCCGCGAAGGTCTCCTTGGATGATCTCTTTGCGAAGATTCAAGAAGGATCTGTGAAGGAGTTGGCCATTGTCATCAAGGCCGATGTGCAAGGATCGTCTGAAGCATTGGCTGGCGCGGTCGAAAAGCTGTCGACGAATGCCGTCAAGCTACGCGTGATTCATAATGGAGTTGGTGGGGTTATGGAATCTGATGTGTTGCTTGCCTCCGCGTCGCGAGCCATCATCATCGGTTTCAATATCAGGCCAGAACCAAAGGCAGCCGCATTGGCCGAACAGCAGGGTGTCGATATCAGGCTCTACACGATCATTTATGACGCCATCGCAGACATTAAGGCTGCGATGGAAGGCTTGCTCGAGCCGACCCTGAAAGAGCGTGTGTTGGGACGAGTGGAGGTACGGCAGGTCTTTACGATTCCAAAGGTTGGAGCCGTAGCCGGGGCGTATGTTATTGATGGGACGATCTCTCGATCAAGCGTCGGAGTCCGAGTGATTCGGGACAATGTGGTGGTCTATCAGGGTAAACTTGGTTCGTTGCGGCGGTTCAAGGATGATGTGCGTGAGGTGCAGCAGGGGTATGAATGCGGATTGAGCGTCGAAAACTTCAACGATGTCAAATCCGGCGATATCATTGAGGCCTATGCAGTCGATAAGATTCCGGCGAAGCTCTAGTAGCAGCCGAAGGATTTTGTTGTCGCCTCTTACTTGAAGGCCTGACAAGTTCATGAAGCGGAATCATGGAGCCTCTATTGTGAGCCGGCGCTAACCGAACCCTGGCCATGGTCGTGGGGCTATACACCGTCGAGTTATTCATCTCAGGGAGCCAGTCGCTTAAAGACAAGCGTCAAGTCCTTCATGGGATCAAGGACAGGCTTCATGGCAAGTTTAACCTCTCAGTTGCCGAAGTCGATGGCCAGGATCTCTGGCAGAAGGCTATTCTTGGAATGGCGTGTGTCTCGAATGAGCGTAGCCACGTGAACCAGGTGCTTGAACAAGCGTTGAATCTGATTAAAAGCATGCCAGCAGTTGAAGTGTCACGAGTCCAGTTGGAATTTCTCTAAGCCCCTGTCATGCTTGCGACTGGTAAGGCTGGGTACGAAGATGTCGAAGTCGACCTATAAAAGGGCAGACCGAGTGGCTGACCAGATTCGCATGGAAGTGGCGGATATTCTCATGCGGAAAATCAAGGATCCTCGGGTCCATGACGTCACGGTTACCGATGTCGAGCTGACGGGGGATTTGCGCATCGCGCATGTTTTTGTCACGACCATGGAAACGGGGGAAGCCGAGCGCGATGTCTTTGCTGGCCTCTCAAAAGCCAGTGGGTTTGTGCGGTCGGAATTAGGACGGCGCCTCTCGCTCCGCTACCTCCCCGATGTGATTTTCAAGAAGGACGTCAGTGGACCTCGCGGTGACCGGATCATGCAGCTCTTGGAAGGCCTGCATGGGGAGTCTGAACAGCAGGAAACCCAGGACTCACCGAGCAGTGCTCAGAGAATCACGGACTCTTAAGGGTATGGACCGGACAGGTATCAGAACGGACCTGGGTGATGCCTTGGAGGGAGTCCTCGTTGTCCATAAAGAAGCCGGCTGGACCTCACACGATGTCGTTGCCAAGGTCCGGAGCTTATTGAGGGGAAGCAAAGTCGGTCATGCCGGTACGCTGGATCCTAGTGCCACAGGTGTGTTGCCTATCCTGGTCGGACGGGCCACGAGAATCGCCGAGTACCTGATCGATTGGGATAAGGAGTACCACGCCGTCATGCGCTTGGGGGAAACGACCGACACCCAGGATGCAACCGGGCAGGTTTTGAGCAGGGCTGATCCAGGTGCGATCACGGAGGACATGCTTCAGGCAGTGATCACCCGATTCCGAGGAGTGCAGCAGCAATTGCCACCGATGTATTCAGCTGTGAAAGTCGGCGGACAGCCGCTGTATAAAGCAGCCAGGGCAGGCAGGACGGTCGATCGGGCAGAGCGGTCGATTGCCATTCATCAGCTGGAGATCGTGGCCGTTCACGGTCGTGACGTGGCCCTGCGCATTGTGTGTTCCAAAGGCACGTATATACGTACCTTGTGTACCGACATTGGACAGGCGTTAGGGGTAGGAGGGCATCTCTATGCTCTCGAGCGTCGCCGTGTCGGCCCACTGTCCATCGAACAGGCAGTGACGATTGATCAAGTTGCCAGCCATCTCACGATGGGAACTCTCTCGAGGCAATTCATTTCGTTGGATCAACTCCTCGGGCAACTCCCGGCAGTGGTCGTGAATGCAGAGCAAGCGCAGCGTGTCTTGAATGGCTCACCAATTTTTCCGGTGGGAGTCGGGCAACTCCCGCCTGCCCATTCCACGGTTTCGGTACGTCTCAAGGACGAAGCCGGTCAGTTGTTGGCCATTGGAACTCATGATACCAGCGGCGTGGGGTCGATTCGAATTCGCAAAGTATTGAGTCTCTTGAGTCATTAAATACGGAAGGAGTAGGTATGGCATTGTTAAAAGAAGTAAAGAGTGAACTCATCAAGCAATATCAGCAGCATGACAAGGATTCCGGATCGCCGGAAGTTCAGATTGCGGTATTGACCAACCGGATTACGTATCTCACCGAACATTTCAAGACCCATAAAAAGGATCACCACTCGCGGCGTGGATTGCTGCAGCTGGTTGGACGCCGGCGTCGTCTCCTGGACTATCTCCGCGGTGTGGAGGAAGCGCGTTACAAAACCGTGATCGAGCGACTCAACATTCGCAAGTAACCGGTCGTGCGAACAGCGGCGTTGACCGGCGCCATAGCATCGTTCGAATGTCCCACAGATGAACACCGACATGCGCTCACACCAAGTGTGTGGTGTAAGAGTGAAAAGCTATAAAGCTGGCGAGAAGTTCGTTGATTTCAGCTTTTCAACTACTCACCTGCCGTTGAGCGTATCTCAGTGGGCATCTGTGGATCTAACCAGAGGAGACACCATAGATGATACACGTCGTAGAAATCGACATTGCAGGTCGAACCCTTCGCCTTGAAACTGGCCGTATCGCAAAGCAAGCTGACGGGTCGATATGGGCCTCGTATGGCGACACGGTCATCCTTGCGACGGCCGTGGCTGCGCAAACTGCCAAGCCCGGGATCGATTTCCTGCCCTTGACCGTCGATTACCAGGAAAAGGCCTACGCGGCCGGGAAAATTCCTGGAGGCTACTTCAAGCGAGAAGGTCGACCGGCTGAGAAGGAAGTCCTGACCAGCCGCTTGATTGACCGACCGCTCCGCCCGTTGTTTCCCGAAGGCTACTATTTCGAGACGCAAGTCATTGCCTCAGTCCTATCGGCAGATAAGACCGGTTCGTCCGACGTTATTGGAATCACTGCGGCATCAGCTGCCCTCGCGGTATCGAACATTCCGTTCAACGGCCCCGTGGCCGGTGTGAGGATCGGTCGCGTCAATGGTCAGCTCGTCGTCAATCCTGACCTTGAAACGATGGAGCAGAGCGAGCTGCATCTGGTGGTTGCGGGCACAGCGGACGCGGTGATGATGGTGGAGGCAGGTGCCAATGAATTATCCGAGCAGATGATGCTCGAGGCCCTGGAATTGGCTCACTCCGAGATTAAGAAAATCGTCCGGAAGATCGATGAATTGGCCAAGAAGGTTGGAAAGGTAAAGCGGGTAGTTGTTCAAGAGTCGATCGATTCCGCGTTGCAGGCCGAGATCAAGACGTTGGTGGCGCAACCCATTCGTGACGCCATCATGATTGCCAACAAGACTGCCAGGCAGGAGCGGTTGGACCAAATTCTGGCCGACACCATTGCCAGGCTGAAAAAGCCAGATGATTCCTCGAGGGAACGGCATATCAAGATTGTGTTCCATCAATTGGAATATACGGAAGTCCGGAAGATGATTTTGGAGAAGCGATCTCGCGCCGACGGACGCGGTCCTGCGGATATTCGTCCGATTACTTGTGAGGTTAGCGCCCTGCCGCGAGCCCATGGGTCTGCGATCTTTACCCGCGGCGAAACACAGAGCTTAGCGGTGGTGACGCTAGGGACGACCGATGATGAACAGCGCATCGATGCGCTGGAAGGCGAGTACATGCGGACCTTTATGCTGCATTACAACTTCCCGCCATTCAGCGTCGGTGAGGCGAGGCCTCTTCGCTCGCCCGGACGGCGTGAGGTTGGGCATGGAGCCTTGGCGGAGCGGGCGTTGAAGCCTGTCATCCCGGGCAAGGACGTCTTTCCCTACACCTTACGGATTGTGTCTGAGATTCTGGAATCCAATGGGTCTTCCTCGATGGCAACCGTGTGCGGTGGGACGCTGGCCATGATGGACGCAGGCGTTCCCATCAAGGAGCCAGTCGCCGGCATTGCTATGGGATTGATCAAAGAAGGGGACGACGTCATTATCTTGTCGGATATTCTCGGCCTTGAAGATCACCTGGGTGATATGGACTTCAAAGTGTGCGGGACGAAGAACGGTGTGACAGCACTGCAAATGGACATTAAGATTGGTGGCATTACCACAGCGTTGATGCAGCAAGCCTTGGAACAGGCCCGGTTGGGACGCCTCCACATTCTTGGCCATATGGCGAAGGCCCTCAGCAGTCATCGCACCGACTTGTCGACGTTTGCCCCTCGTATCTACACGATGAAGGTCAAGCAAGATAAGATTCGCGATATTATCGGACAGGGCGGCAAAACCATCCGCGGCATTCAGTCCGACTGCGGTGTCAAGATCAGTGTCGAAGATACCGGGATTGTGACCATCGCTTCTGCGGACGGTACCTCCTTACAAAAAGCCAAAGAGATCATCAACCGCCTGACCGAGGAAGTCGAAGTCGGGAAAGTCTATACGGGAACGGTAAGAAAGATTATGGACTTTGGTGCCTTTGTGGAGGTACTGCCGGGCACCGATGGGTTGGTCCATATCTCACAGTTGGCGCATCATCGAGTGAAAGCCGTGTCTGACGAGGTCGCCGAAGGCGATCAAATTCTTGTGAAAGTGCTGGAGATCGATAGACAAGGCAAGATTAGGCTTAGCCGAAAAGAAACCATGCCCGCACCAACGGGCGGCGGTGCAAACGAGTCAGTGGGCGGGTAACACTTGTACCGTAAGCTCATCCTCGAGAACGGGATTCGCTTGGTTTCCGAGCGAATCCCAACCCTCAAATCCGTAACCATAGGCATCTGGGTCAATACGGGCTCTCGTGATGAAAGCCCAACACAAGCTGGGTACGCCCATTTCATCGAACATATGTTCTTCAAGGGGACGACCACTCGATCGGCCACGGAGATTTCTCGTGAAATCGATGCGCTGGGGGGCGAGATGAACGCCTTCACCACGCGCGAAACCACAACCTACTACGTCAAGGTATTGGATCAACATCTCCCAAAGGCCCTCGACCTTTTGGGAGATCTGTTTCTCCGCTCCCGACTCGGAAAGAAAGAAATTGAAAAGGAAAAGCAGGTCGTCCTTGAAGAAATTCGAATGGTTCAAGACGATCCCGAAGATCTCGTTCAAGAGTTACATACCAAGTTAGCGATGGGCACACATCCCTTGAGTCGTCCGATTCTTGGGCGGGAATCAACAATCGCCCGGATCCGCCGACAGGATCTCCTCGAGTACATTGATACGCACTATCGTCCCGAAGAGATCGTGCTCGCCGTAGCCGGGAATTTCAATCAACAGCAGCTCGAAAAGACGATGGCTCGCACTTTTGGGAAGTATCGCCCTTCGTCAGGCGTCCTTCCTCGAAAACGTTGGCCTCCGGAAATCTGTGGTGGCGCCATCGTGAAACACAAATCATTAGAGCAAGTGCACCTCTGTCTGGGACTCAAGGGCGTTGCAGCCGGTCATAAGGATCGATATGCGGTCTATGCGTTGAACAGTGTGCTCGGCGGTGGCGTCAGTTCGAGACTATTCCAGGAGATCCGTGAAAAAAGGGGCTTATCCTATTCGATCTACTCATTTTTGTCGGGTTATTCCGATGGCGGTACGATCACCGTCTATGCAGGCACGCAAGCTCGGGAGGTTGAGCGCGTTCTTGAACTCGTCAGTCGCGAGATCCGGCGCTTGAGCAGAGATGGAATTGATCGGCATGAGCTAAAACGGACGAAAGAACAGATGAAAGGCGGCCTCATGCTAAGCTTGGAAAGTTCGCATAGCCGGATGAACAAACTTGCAAAAGATGAATTGATCTCCCGCGCCCATACGAACCTGGAAGACATGATTTTGAAAATAGATGGGATTACACCGCAACAAATAAGTCAAGTAGCACGGGATCTCTTCACCCCTGAAAAAATAGCCCTGACAGGGTTGGGGCCACTTTCCTCACGGCAAGTGAAGGCGTTAAGCGGGCAATTCCAAAAAATCCCAGCCTGACCACAGCATACTTTCCAGTCGGAGAAGACTTATAACTTATTGTTTTGTATATGCTGTAAGGATTGTGTATCCTTCTGGGGCAAGTCTGGCAAACATTTTCTTGACAGGGCCTTGTAGTTTCAGTACCGTTCCGGTACCAACCGGACGGCTTTCCACTTGTTTTCGGTACGGGGTATTGAAGCACTCTAAATTTTCAAGAGGATTTGCGAGCTATCTCAAGACCGCGTAATAGAAAGAACTAACGTCTTAATCAGAGTATCGGGCACAAATTGACGAAGGAGGGATTACGTATGAAAAGGCCTGTCATTCTAGCTGCCTTCGCGTTGGCTTCGTGTTTCGGCTTGCTAGCGGTCGAGGTTTCCCTAGCCGACGGTGGCATAGACAAGCTAGGCATCGCTGATGCGGTCGTTGGAGGGAAACCCCTAAAGGCTGCTGAGGCGGCCAAGAAGTTACAAGGGCGCGTCTGGTCGCAGTGGGCGGACAACCCGGATGGGGAGCTCTTGTTCGGCATTCAATATTGGAATACGGGAGAACCAGGGTCCGGCGACAGTGGAGGGCGATCATCAACGATGCTTGACGTGAAGCCGCCTGATCCATTGTTCAGTTGTTGTGCCTGGGGATTCTCCGGCGGCAGTGAGAAAAACTCAACCTATTCCGGCTGGTACCACGCGGCCACCACGGTTCGTCTGGCGGTCAAAGACAAAGCCTTGATGGACCAAATTATCAAGGCCTCTCAAGAATTGGTTGCCATGGAAGTCACGCTGGACGGCAGAACCATCACCGGGTTCAAAGTCATCAAGGACTAGTCACGTTCAAAGCGTACAGATGATGTTGTTCAAGGAGGACGCGATTATGATGTTGCACAAGCAAGGTGCCGCCGTGCTGGCAGCCGTTGCACTGGTAGCCGGTCTGGCTTCAACTGCCTCGGCTATTGAGTCATTTCAAGAACGATTCGAATGGGGTGACATGAGCAAACCGACCACCATTCAAGGTCGGGTGATCATCCTTGATCCCTACGATGAAGCCGTGTGGATTAACACAGCCGTCTTCGGTGGGAACGCGGAGAGCGGCTTGTATTGGCAAAAAGTTCATCCTGGCAAAACGCTGAAGTTCTATGCCGATAAGTCAGCCTGGCAAGAGCTGAAGAAGATGGGCCGCCTTCATGCCGGACCCACAGCAGCCAAGGAAGTTCCCCCTGGCAGCACGACGGACTTGATCGAATTCGTCGCCACGGAAACCGAGCAAAATCATCGGGTGATTTCATCCGTGAAGAAGATTCCTGAGGTGTCTGGTTCGGTGGGGAAACCTCTGAGCATTTCCGCGATTCGCCTCAGGGAATGCGCCGGGAAAAACGAATTCGAGTCAGCTTGTGCAAAAGCCAAGACAGGTCTCAACACTTCTCCCGTCACGCCGGATGGAAGCAACGTCGGTATGCAGTACGACGTGATGCTTCCAGGCGGAAAAACCGTGGGTGGGTTGATTCCTTGGACTGCACAGTATAACCAAGCGCACTGACGACTATTGCAAGATGCGAACGGGCGGCATTTCTCTCGGGAATGCCGCCCGTTTTATTTTCACCATCTAGTCAATGTGGATTACCGATCGGATGGATCACTGCGCTCCGATCTCACCATACGTTGCAACTCGGCAAGACGATTCAGCGCATCGAGCGGTGTCATCGAAAATAGGTCGATCTGTTTGACCTCTTCTATCATCGGATGAGGATGAGGAAGGAGTTCCGATGTCGTCGGGTGTTCATCCTGATTTATCCCGGAACTGACAGACTCCGGTTGTTCCAGCTGTGACAGCACCGTTTGTGCGCGGCGAATGACTTCCATAGGAAGCCCTGCCAGTTTGGCCACGTGAATGCCGTAACTTCGGTCAGCTTTCCCTGCCACGATTTTTCTGAGAAACACCACATCACCATCACATTCCTGGACGGCGACTCGATAGTTCTTGATTCCGATCCGTTGTTGCTCCAGTTGCGTCATCTCATGATAGTGGGTTGCGAATAATGTGCGGGCGCCCAACCTGGTGCAGTCGTGAATATATTCCGCAATTGCCCACGCGATACTCAGGCCATCGTAGGTGCTTGTGCCGCGCCCGATTTCATCCAACAGAATGAGGCTGCGGGAAGTCGCGTTTTGGAGAATGTTCGCGGTCTCCACCATTTCGACCATGAAGGTGCTCTGCCCCCCAGCCAGATTATCCGAGGCTCCCACTCTTGTGAAGATGCGATCGGTTAATCCAATCGTCGCTTCTGAAGCGGGTACAAAGCTGCCAATCTGAGCCATCAAGATAATCAGTGCGACCTGACGAAGATAGGTGCTCTTTCCTGCCATGTTTGGTCCTGTAATGATCAGGAGGCGGTTCAGTTCGAGGTCCAACACGGTATCATTCGGGACGAATACTGAATCCGTACAGAGTCGCTCGACGACCGGGTGACGACCTTCCCTGATGATAAGGGCACCGCCTTCAGTCACCGTTGGCTTGGTATACCGGTACAGAGCGGCCACCTCGGCCAATCCGGCGACGACATCAAGGAGCGCAAGGGCGGCCGCCATGGCGTCCAATCGGTGGGCTTCTTGAGCCAACCGAGAGCGAAGCTGGATGAAAACCTCCTGCTCACGAGCCAGGAGCTTGGCCTCGGCTCCGGTGACACGTTCTTCCAGCTCTTTCAATTCGGCGGTCATAAATCGCTCGGCATTGACCAGCGTTTGCTTGCGAATGTAGTCAGCGGGGACCCGGGCAAGATTGGCTTTGGTGATCTCGATGTAATAGCCAAACACCTGATTGTAACGGACCTTCAATGACTCAATGCCCGTTCGGTCACGTTCCTGTGTCTCGATTGCAGCGATCCAAGTTTTCCCTTCCTTGCTGGCTTTGCGCAACTCGTCGATAACCGGGTCATAGCCATCTGTGAAGATGTTCCCGTCTCGAATGGAAGGTGAAGCATCAGGTCGGATGGCACGCTCAATCACGTCGTAGAGATCCTGGCCGCTATCCCATGATGTTCGCGTCTGACAGAGCAGCAGACTCTGAAGCCGTGCTAGCAGGACATCAATCTCGGGCAAAACCGAAAGAGATTGCTTGAGGGCCAAAAGTTCTCGCGGACCGGCCAAGCCGAGTACAATGCGACTGCCAAGTCGTGCGATATCCTGGATCTCTCGCAAGGCGGTCCGTAATGCAGTTCTGACCTGCATGTGGTCTTTTAGTTCTTCGACCGCATCAAGACGCTGCCGTATCTGGTCGCCATGGAGTAACGGCCGCACCAGCCACTGGCGAAGGAGCCGACTTCCCATGGCCGTAGAGGTCCGATCCAGCACGCTCAGGAGCGTAGTAGACTTCGAACCTGACGCGTTCTCCTTCCACAGCAATGGTTTGAGAAGTTCCAGGTTACGGATGGTGGTGCCATCCAGGTGCATGTACTCGTCATTGCGCTGAATAGTAAATCGGCGAATATGATCCAGGGGAACCGTCGGTTGAGTCTCGCGCAAGTACGATAAGACCGCGCCTGCTGCGCTACTGGCGGCGAGGCTGTCAGCACAGTCTAAGGCGTCAAAGTCCTGTACGTGGAAATGCGCCATTAAGGTCTGAGCAGCGGAGTGCTGGTTGAACGATGTGGGAGGCCGTTCACACAGGCGTGTTCCTACGATTTGCTGGATCCAAGGGGAGCATTCAGGGACGAGGTTTGCAGGAAAAAGCACTTCTCGAGGGTCCAGTCGAGAGATTTCATTCAATAGTTGCGTGACCGCGTGGGGACCGTGAAACTCCATTCCCCAAAATTCACCAGTTGAAACCTCAAGGACGGACAAGCCGATCGATCTTCCATGAATCATGTCTGATTGAACGACGAAAGCGACAAGGTAGTTGAGCTCGCACGGGGCGAGAAACTCTGTGTCTACGAGTGTGCCGGGAGTATAGAGCCTGACGACTTCACGGCGTACCAAACCTTTGGCGACCTTGGGATCTTCGACTTGCTCGCACAACGCCACGATACGGCCAGCCTTCAACAACTTTGCGATATAGCCGGTTGCGGCATGATAGGGAACGCCGCACAGTGGAACAGGATGGGCGCTGTTCTTATCGCGAGACGTGAGGGCGATCGATAAGAGTCGGGAAGCCTCCTGAGCGTCCTCGTAGAACATCTCATAAAAATCCCCGACTCGAAACAACAGTATGGCTTCAGGGTATCCCTGCTTGATATCCCGATACTGCCGCATAAGCGGGCTGAGGGTCTGGTCACTCATCAGTAAAGTCTCTCGAAGACTCCATCAGCGTGGGAGCGTGGGTGCGTCCAGACATCTTCTCAAGCGACTGCCGAAGTCGCTCTAAGTTCGATTCAGCTTCCTGTAAGGCCTTCGTCTTACGTCGAAGATCGATACGTCCACGTATCCAGGGGGGAAACAACAAGATGGCTGCGACTAAAAGGCCGATGAGAAATCCAGCCATAATGGGCTTGTAAATGGGAGTTGAGGCTTCGAGTAATCCAAAGAAATAGCGGAGCGTGACTTCCTGTTCTTGGTTTTGAAGGAAGAAGGCCAACGAAAGGAGCACAAGAATGCCGATCAGAATCAGTCGAGTCATCGCGGCGAAGTCTTTCTGCCTGTTTGGAGGCGTAGTTTGAATGATCGAGGGGCTTGATGCCAGACTTTCTTGAGGCGCGCGAGAAGTGAGCGAGAGCGTGAGCCTCGTGCTTCCACCAGAGCTTGTCTGGTTGTCCGGGTCCGATGGGTCAGCGTGACTTCAAGTCGATCATCCGGAAGCAGTTGGGGAAACCGGTCTGCCCACTCAATGGCGACGGCCGCGTCATCCGTAAGGTAATCCGATAGTCCAATCGATTCGGTTTCCTCAGGCCGCTGCAACCGATACAGGTCGATGTGAATGATCGGAAGCCGCCCCTGGTATTCATGGACCAGCAGGAACGTCGGACTTGTGACAGAAGCGGCCGGTGCTCCGAGCCCGGCCACGATGCCGCGGACCAGCGCTGTTTTGCCCGCTCCCAGTTCGCCGATCAAGGCGAGCACCTCTCCCCCTCGAAGCAACTGGCCAATGGCATTTCCGAACGACTCTGTCTCGCGCGGAGATGAGAGGTGAAGGTCCAGAGAACTGACAGATGTCACCATAGGAACGTCCTCACACGAGATCGTTCCCGATGCATTGATTGGGGTCGCTTGATGGAGCCTGGCCCATGAGCTTGAGGGCATAGGGAATCATCTCAAGCACGTCGCGCGAGATCAACCCGGCTTGCCCCTTTCTGGTCGCAGCCAAATCCCCGGCGACACCATGCAGGTAGGTGGCGGCACAGGCCGCTTCCCAGGAGGGTAGGCCTTGGGCCAAGAGTCCCACGATCATGCCGGTCAATACATCGCCTGTCCCAGCAGTCGCCATGCCAGAATTACCCGTCGGGCAAATAGCGACGACTCCATCCGGTCTGGCAACGACGGTCCGAGCCCCTTTCAGAACGACGAACAGTCCCCGTTCCCGTGCGAAGCGGGTGGCAGTACCGATCCGATCGCTGTTGACGGTCTGAGGCGTTGCGTCGGCCTCCAGTCGTGCCATTTCTCCGGGGTGGGGCGTGATGATTGGCGGTGTTTTGCAAGCTGCCAGGAGGGCAGTCCGACCGGTCAACGCATTCAGGGCGTCCGCATCCAAAACAGCAGGCCGGTCGAGCTGTTTTGTCAAAGCCCGGACCAGTTCCACCGTTTCAGGATGAGTTGATAGACCTGGACCGATGGCGATAGCGGTTCTCGCCTCCATGAAGGCGACGAGTCGATCGAATGCCGTTCGCGCCAAGGTGCGCGCTTTGGTTTCAGGCATCGGAATCGTCATCGCTTCCAATAACTTTGCTTCCAATACATCGTTCACACTTGTGGGGATTGCGACAGTCACGAGGCCCGCACCGACACGCAGGGCCGCCTGAGCGGCCATAGCGGCGGCACCGGTTTTGCCGACGGATCCTGCGATGATACCGGCATGGCCGAATGTTCCTTTGTGACTCGATGGCTGCCGTTTCGGCAGGTATGTGCGCACCACGTGCGGTGTCATCAAGGTCGTCCGACTCTGGACCGCGTCGATGTAGGCCGGCGGAATTCCGATGTCGACGAGTGCCACCTCGCCAGCGAGGTCGATCCCATCATTCTGATAGAGGCCTAACTTCGGTAGCCCAAAGGTCACGGTAAGGGTGGCACGAATGGCTCGGCCAAGGATCGCTCCAGTATCAGCATGGAGGCCCGATGGAAGATCAACAGCTACCACGGGACGACCGGTTTCATTGATGCAGTCAATGGCCTCGGCATAGCGCCCGGTAACAGTAGCGGAGAGTCCTGTTCCGAGGAGGGCATCGATGAGGATATCACTATCTTGTAGAAGTGCCTGCGCCTGGACCTTGGACGCATAGAGGTAGACGGAGGATTTCCCTGCGCCACGAACGAATTGCTTATACATGGTGGCAGCATCACGGCTCAGTTCGGACGTGGGCGTCACGACGAGGACGCGCACGTTCGCATGGCGCCGACGGAGGAGTCGAGCGGCGACGAATCCATCCCCGCCATTGTTGCCTTTGCCGCACACCACGGTGACCGTCTTGCCCCTCACGGGTCCCCATCGCTGCTCAAGGCAGGAGACGACACCCGTCCCGGCGCGTTCCATCAACGTGGTTGCTGGGATATGAGCCTCTGAAATCGTTCGGAGGTCGAGTGCCTGCATCTGTGCAGCGGTGATGATCTTGGTCATGGTGAACCGAATGTAGTAAACGGGCGGACCAAGCGGGCCGACGACTTCAGGTCAACCGAGCAAGGCTTTCATTTCTTTTACGGCTTGGACGAGACCGACGAGAACTGCCCGTGCAACGATGCTATGCCCGATGTTGTATTCGACAATTTCGGGAATATGCGTCAGGCGTTTGATGTTGCGGTAATTCAGTCCATGCCCGGCATTGACGCCGATCCCAAGCTTGTAGGCCAGCTTGGCGGCGTGGGTAATGGCTTCGAATTCCGCATCGGCTTCTTTAGAGCGGGTGGCGTTCGCGTACCGACCGGTATGCAACTCCACAAAATCAGCCGCAACCTTGTGCGCAGCCCTGATCTGATTCAGATCGGGCTCAACAAAGACACTGACGGGAATCCCACCGTTATGTAACAGAGTCACAATGCTCTGAATTCGGTCACGATGCCCGGCGATATCCAGGCCCCCTTCAGTGGTGAGTTCCTGTCGCTTTTCCGGTACCAAGGTGACAAGGTCGGGCTTGATGGTCAGGGCGATCTTCGCTATTTCTTCGTCGGCCGCCATTTCAAGGTCGAGCTTTGTACGGGTTATTTCGCGAAGGAGTTGAAGATCTCGATCTTGGATATGGCGCCGGTCTTCCCGTAGATGAACGACCAGGCCGTCTGCTCCTGCCAGTTCGACCAGCACCGCAGCCGCCAAAGGATCTGGATCGGTTCCTCCACGTGCCTGCCGCAACGTCGCCACATGGTCGATATTCACACCAAGCCGAGCCATCACCCCTCCTTACATCCAGTCAGCCTGAGAACAAGTGCGTGAGATAGGCTAAAGCCGTCAATCCAGCGATAGTAGTAGCAGAAAGGAACGAGAGGGGGCAAGAACGGGTTCGCGGATCGGTGAAGAGCCGGATGAAGATCAGTCGCGTCTGACAACTTCAGAACCCCATAGAAAGTTAGGTAAATTGACTCGACCAAAGCCCTCCATTAGAATAGAGCCTTTCAGGATCCCTTCACTCATTTTGTCGGGATGAGTGAGTGGTGGGGAATCGTTAAAAACAGTCAAAAGGAAGTTCATGGGGTTGGGCGAAGGTTTTTATCGAATCAAGCGACTTCCGCCGTACGTGTTCGCGCAAGTTCAATCGCTCAAGCTTGAGGCTCGCCAACGTGGGGACGACATTATTGATTTCGGGATGGGGAATCCCGATCAACCGACCCCGCCTCATATCGTCGAGAAGATGATCGAGGCCGCCCGCAAGGGAAAGAATCATCGTTACTCGGCCTCGCGCGGCATCACGAAACTGCGGCATGGGATTTGTGGGTGGTACAAACGCAACTACGGTGTTGACCTGGATCCGGAGACTGAAGCGATTGTCACCATCGGATCAAAAGAAGGTCTCGCTCACTTGGCCTTGGCCCTGATCGGTCCAGGCGATGTGGTCCTGACCCCAACGCCGACCTATCCCATCCACATGTACAGCTTCATTATTGCGGGTGGTGAGGTCCGCGGTATCGAACTCCGTCAGGATAGCGATTTTTTCGAAGATCTGACGCGCGTCTATCGGCAGACTTTTCCGAGACCGAAGATTCTCGTGATCAATTTCCCCCACAATCCTACGACGGCCGTCGTGGATTTGGAGTTCTTTAAGAAGATCGTGGCGTTTGCCAAGGAGCACAACGTCATCGTCATCCACGACCTCGCCTATGCTGATTTGGTGTTCGACGGGTATAAAGCTCCAAGTTTTCTTCAGGTCCCGGGCGCCAAAGACTGCGGGGTAGAGTTCTATACCTTGTCCAAGGCCTACAACATGCCGGGTTGGCGGGTTGGATTTTGTGTGGGCAATCGAGAGGTCGTCGGTGCGTTGGCAAAGATTAAAAGTTATCTGGACTATGGTATTTTTCAACCCATTCAGATCGCCAGTGTGATTGCCTTGAATGGCCCTCAGGACTGTGTCAAGGAGACGGTGTTGCGGTACCAGAAACGCAGGGATGTGCTCGTGGGCGGGCTGAATCGGATCGGCTGGCAAGTCGCAAAGCCTGTGGCCACGATGTTTGTGTGGGCACGTATCCCTGTGCCCTATCGCCACATGGGATCCTTGGAGTTTTCAAAGCTCTTACTCAAAGAGGCCAAAGTGGCCGTTTCTCCGGGGATCGGATTCGGTGAAGGCGGTGATGAATACGTGCGGTTTGGATTGGTAGAAAACGAACATCGTACCAGGCAGGCCGTCAGAGGAATCCGGAAAGCCCTCAAGCTCGATGGGGATGAGGAATGAGATCGCGTATCGGAATCGGGATTGTAGGGTTCGGCACGGTCGGCACCGGAGTCGCCAAAATCCTTCTCGATAATGCCGCCCTCATTACACGGCGCGTCGGTGTCCCGGTCGAACTCGTTCGCGTGGCAGATCGGGATATTGTCCGGGAGCGTGGCGTCGCCTTGGCCTCTGGGGTGTTGACGACCGACAGCAGACAGGTTCTGACTGCTCCAGACATCGATATCGTCGTTGAGCTCATCGGCGGATACGATACGGCTAAACGCGTCATCCTGGATGCGATCGCGGCCGGGAAGCATGTGGTCACGGCAAACAAAGCGCTCCTGGCGCTTCACGGAGAAGAAATCTTCGACGCTGCCGTGCGCAAAGGCGTGGATGTTGGATTTGAAGCCAGCGTCGGCGGCGGGATTCCTGTTATTCGTGCGTTGACGGAGGGCTTGGCCGGAAATACGATCGAATCCATCTACGGCATTATCAACGGGACGTCCAACTATATTTTGTCGAGAATGACCCGTGAGGGGCACAGTTTCGCGGAAGTGCTTGCCGATGCACAACAAGCCGGATATGCCGAAGCTGATCCGACGTTCGATGTCGCCGGGATCGATTCGGCACACAAGCTTGCCATTCTCGTCAACCTTGCCTACGGGACACCGGTCAACTTCAAGGACATCTATACCGAAGGGATTACCAACATCACGCCGATCGATATCGCCTACGCGAAGCAGTTTGGCTTCACGATCAAGCTGCTCGGCATCGCGAAACTGGTGGACGGAGAGATTGAGGCTCGGGTTCATCCTACGATGCTTCCCTCGGCGTCTCCGATTGCCCAGGTTGAGGATGTGTACAATGCCATCCAACTCGTCGGTGATGCGGTCGGTGACGTCGTGCTCTATGGCCGGGGGGCTGGATCCATGCCGACAGGGAGTGCCGTGGTCAGCGACGTCATTGCGATCGGACGGAATCTTTTGAAAGGCAGCGCCGGTCGCGTGCCAGTGGCGTCGTTCCAGCAGGATCAGCGACGGCCGCTCCGGCTGAGATCGATGGACGAGATCAGCTCACTCTATTATTTGCGATTTATGGTCGTGGATCGGCCTGGCGTATTGGCGCAGATCGCCGGTGAATTGGGGCACTGCGGAATCAGTATCTCGTCGATGGTACAACAGGGACGCCGCGAAGGACAGACCGTGCCGATTGTCATCAAGACCCATATGGCGAAGGAACGGGATGTCCAAACCGCGTTGCGTGAAATCAATCGGAAGGCGTTCGTCTCCGAGCCGCCGACGCTGATTCGTATTGAAGGCAAGGATGAGTAATTGATGAACCCTTGGCGTGGTGTGATTGAGGAGTATCGTAAATTCCTCCCCGTGACGGAGAAGACTCCTGTGATCAGCCTGGGAGAGGGCAACACCCCTCTGATTCGGGCCACGAGATTAGCTCAGGCCATCGCACCAGGGGTCGAACTCTATCTGAAGTTCGAGGGGGCCAATCCAACCGGGTCCTTCAAGGACCGCGGCATGACATTGGCCATCTCGAAGGCGGTGGAAAGCGGTGCGCGGGCGGTGATGTGCGCATCGACCGGCAACACCTCCGCCTCGGCCGCCGCGTACGGGGCGCGCGCAGGGTTGTCCGTTTTCGTGTTGATTCCAGCCGGCAAGATCGCGATGGGCAAGCTGTCTCAGGCGATGATGCATCAGGCCACGGTGATCCAGATTGAAGGCAACTTTGATCAGGCCCTGACGCTCGTCAAGGAGTTTTCGGCCACACTGGCCATCGAATTGGTGAACTCGGTGAATCCGTTCCGGATTGACGGGCAGAAGACTGCGGCTTTTGAGGTGTGTGATCAACTCGGCGAGGCTCCAACGCTTCATGTGTTGCCGGTCGGAAACGCGGGAAATATCACAGCCTATTGGAAAGGGTACCAAGAATATCGTGCGGCCAATCAGATTTCGAGGGTGCCCCGCATGATGGGATTTCAAGCCGCTGGTGCTGCTCCGATCGTGTTGGGCCGAGTCGTCGAGCAACCACAGACCATTGCCACGGCCATTCGAATCGGCAATCCCGCCAGCTGGTCTTCAGCAGTAAAGGCGGTTGAGGAATCTGCGGGCGCGATCGATCTGGTGACAGATGAGGAAATTCTACAAGCCTACACCATGGTGGCGGCAACCGAAGGGGTCTTTTGTGAACCGGCTTCCGCGGCGTCCGTCGCCGGCGTGGCCAAATTGCATCGAGCTAATGCGCTACGAGAAGGAGAGACAGTCGTATGTACGTTGACGGGGCATGGGTTGAAAGATGCCGATACGGCAATCAGCGTGTCGAAACAACCGCAGACGGTCAAGGCGACGCGCGAGGACGTGGCTCGTCTGTTGAAAGTCTGAGAGACGTGTGGATCTTATGAAATATGTGATTGTGCATGCCGGTGGAATGGCTCATCACCCACAAGAAGAACTGGGCGGTCGGACGCCGCTCCAAGCGGCGGCGACTCCTCATCTCGATCGTCTGGCGCAGAGCGGAGAGCTGGGTCAGCTGATGATTCCCGCTGACGGAGTGCACCAGGGAGGTGGATTGGTCGGCACCGCGATCCTTGGGTACGATCCCAAGAAGTTTTATCCGGGTCCTGGACCGCTTGAAGCGGCAAGTTTAGGTGTGTCCGGGACGGAACAGGACGTCGTGTATCCGCTGCACGATGGTCACCGTGGTGCCGGAGAGTGGGAAGGGCGGTGAAATCAAGAAATTGGGCCAGCATGTCATCCTGGACGACGCAACGGCCGGACTGATCGAGACCGAAGAGGCCCGCGAATTGATCGAGGCGATCAATGAGCAGCTCGGCTCGGAGACCATCCAATTCTATCCGGGGGCGGGTCACCGCCACCTGATGGTATGGGTGAAGGGGAAGCCGCGAGCCATCTGCACCGATCCGCAGACGATACTTGGTCAATCCATCGCGGAGGCCTTACCGAAAGGCGATGGAGCCGATATTCTCCGCCAGTTGATGGATGCGGCCTATTTCATCTTGCGCGATCATCCTCTCAACGAGGAACGGATAGCTGCGGGGAAGAAACCGGCGAATTGTATCTGGCTCTGGGGCGAGGGGCGAGCGGTCATGTGGCCGAGTTTGGTTGAGAAATACCAGGTCACGGGGGCGGTCGTGGCGACCAACGACGTTCATCGTGGTGTTGGGATCTGTGCAGGTCTGGATGCTGTGGACCCCGATCGGCTGGCAAGCGGTGATCTCCATACGAAGGCGGCCGTGGCATTAGAGGAATTTGCCAAGGGAGATTTTGTGTATGTGCATGCCAAGTTGGCGGATGAGGTTCTACACGGCACTGATATCAAAGCCAAAGTTCAGGGCATTGAAGAGTTCGATCGTCATCTCGTCGGTCCGTTATTCGAAGGCTTGTCTAAACAAGGCCCCTATCGTTTCCTTGTGATCTGCGATCATACCGCAGGAATTGAGGGCCCAGCGTTCTATGCGTTTGGTGAAGGAGGCGGAAAGGAATCCGAGACCGTCGGCCGCCGATTCACTGAGACTGACGCCTTTGCCATGAATATGCCTGCCCGTGATGCCACGAAGTTCGTCAATAAGTTCTTCTCAAAAAGCTGACGGCTGTGGCGCTGATTGTCCAGAAATACGGCGGGACGTCGGTCGGCACGATCGAACGAATACACCGCGTCGCCGACCGCGTGGCTCACGCGCAACAGGCGGGACATCGAATCGTGGTCGTGCTCTCCGCCATGAGTGGTGAAACAGATCGGCTGATCAAGCTCGCGCACGAGGTGACGGCTACCCCCGATGAACGCGAAATGGATATGCTGCTCTCAACGGGGGAACGAGTCACCATCGCGCTTCTCGCGATGGAGTTGCGTGGGCGAGGGGTCAATGCCCGGTCCTTTACCGGTCGGCAGGTCGGCATCATCACGGATAGCGCTCATACCAAGGCGAGAATTGCGCGTGTGACGGCGGACCGCATCCGCGAGGCCCTAGAACAAGGGGTCGTTCCCGTTGTGGCTGGGTTCCAAGGGATCAATGAGCAATCTGATGTGACCACCCTCGGTCGTGGAGGGTCTGATCTCTCCGCCGTGGCACTGGCGGCGGCCTTGAAGGCCGATCGCTGTATCATCTTCACGGATGTCGATGGGGTGTACACGGCGGACCCCAATATCGTGCCGGCGGCGAGGCGGATCGACAAGATTTCGTATGAAGAAATGCTGGAGATGGCCAGCCTCGGCGCAAAAGTGCTCCAAACGCGATCAGTCGAGTTTGCAGCGAAATTCAATGTCCCGGTCGAAGTGAATTCCAGCTTCAAAGAAGGAAAGGGGACGCTTGTGACGAAGGAAGATGCGGACATGGAAGCGGCGGCCATTGCCGGCGTCACTGGGGACCGGAATCAAGCAAAGATTACCATCATCGGGGTGCCGGACAAGCCGGGGATCGCGGCCAGAATTTTTGGCCGCGTCGCGGAAGCCCATATCAATGTCGACATGATCATTCAAAACATCAGCCAAGCGGCCCTGACGGACCTCTCCTTTACCGTGCCCCGCGCCGATCTCAAAAAGGCCGTGCCGCTCATTCAGGCCGTCGCCAAGGATATCGAGGCCAAGTCTGTCTCAGTGACTGAAGCCATCGCCAAAGTCTCGTTGATTGGGGTGGGGATGCGGTCGCACTCCGGCGTGGCGGCGAAGATGTTCGAGGTGTTGTCCCGAGAAGGCGTCAATATCATGATGATCAGCACATCGGAGATAAAAATCTCTTGCGTCATCGATGAGAAGTATCTCGAATTGGCCATGCGCTCGCTCCACTCGGCGTTCGATCTGGATCAAGCGCAGTCCTGAAACGGTCGGACCAAGGTCTGACACGCGACACGCATTGCCCTTCTCTTAACTCTTTGGGCTGGGTCTCCTACATTCCGGCCCGATCCGTCTATTAGCCAAGTAGCTAACTGGCATCCTTACTTTCAATTTAATGTGCCTCAGCGTGATTTTCAGTAGGAAAACGGGTAAGCTCCCGGCGCAATAGACTCCTTCACGGCGGCAACTTACACTCCTAGGTTTGTAATCGAAGGTGGCGAGCGATGACCCCAGCAGCGACGCTGCTCCACAAGCTACTCGAGTATATTCACGAACAAGCAAAAGATATTGATCCTCGCGGTTTTCGGCTATCCACTTCTAAGAATTTGCTGTGGCGTCGTGAGGGTCTTGTCGGGTTGCCTGGCCTCGAGTTTGATCTGAAAGTTGACGGCGATCACATCTGGCTTCGCCTCCGGCGTCTTGAGGCAGTCCCGCCTCCGCCTATTCCGGTACCATACAAAGACGTTATTCGTGTTAGCGCTGATCCCATGGGGCCGAAGCCGGCTCTCGATGGAAAAGCGTTACGTCATCAATTGAGCCAAACTAGCGGTAATCAGGCGCCAGAGGAATGGGCAAAGCATGAGTCTCTTGAACGAGACAACATAGCGAAGGCACTGGAGCGGTATTGCGCACTGTGGGAGTCTTGGGCGGAGGGGGAATGTCCACGACGAAAGAGCATCGACTTGTATGGTGACTTGTTTGCCCTCAAGCATCAGTTGGAATCGGAGGAAACCGCCAAGCCTCACGAATTGGTATGGGGCATTGGAGTGGCTTCAGGGAAACTATTCTGGGAGGGGAATCCTATAGAATTCGAATATCCGCTTCTGACCCAAGCCGTCGAAATCTCCATGGATGAGTCCACTCTGGCTCTCGACATCCGTCCACGCGCCACACCGTTGCGTGTGGAGTTAGATGCCTTCATTGCCAGTGGTGTAGCTGGAGCCACTGATGTCGAGCGTGCCATGCGTCGCCATCTTGAGAATCACCCTGATCAGCCTGTGACGCCTTTCGACAGTTCGAGTTATGGTGATGTATTGAAGCTTGCGGCGGGCGGACTAGATAGCCAGGGGAAATACCAAGAATGTGAGTCCATAGTCCTAAGCTCTGACGAGCACCTTGTAGTGACGAATGCTTGGTCAGTCTTTGCGCGCCCCCGTTCTCATAATTACTTGCTTGAGGATCTTCGACAACTACAGGATAAATTGAAAGAAGGTTGCGATGTACCAATGGGTCCACAGGCCCTGGTCACGCCGCCGTCTGACCAGCCGGTTGAGTATGAGGCAGTCCGGTTTCGGGGGTTATCAAGCCGGGGCCACATTGGGTCTGGTCCCGTCGAAGAACTCTATTTTCCCCTTCCTTACAACGACGAACAGGTTACGATCATCCAGCGTCTGGAACGAGCGGCAGGGGTTACTGTTCAGGGACCGCCCGGCACGGGGAAGACCCATACGATCGCCAATATCATTTGCCATTACCTCGCCACGGGCCGTCGGGTACTCGTGACATCGAGGGGTGAGCCTGCCCTGGAAGTACTTCAAGCAAAGATTCCCGAAGAGGTCAGGCCGCTCACGGTGGCACTGCTCGCAAGTGACCGTGAGGGTGTTCGTCAATTCCAAGCCTCGATTGAGGCCATCCAGCATGAGGTGTCACAACTCAATCCCGAACAGATGCGGCAGGATATTGCGATGTTGCAGGGCGCAATTGGACGGGTGCATGCGGATCTGATTGGGATTGATAAAAGGATCAACGAAATTGCGAAGGCTCAACTATCAAATATCATGCTTGACGGAGTCGAACGACGCGCGCAGGAGTTGGCAGAGCTAGTTGTTTCAGGTGAAGAACGATTCGGATGGTTTGACGACTTCGAGGCACTCTCGGCGGAACAAGGGCCGCCACTCTCGGAGGAGGAGGCTGGAGCCTTAAGAACGGCAAGGCGTACGCTTGGAGAGGACTTGGTCTATGTCCAAGCCGTGGCTCCGTCTGTCGATGACTTGCTGTCAACTCACAAGATTGCGTTATTGCACGACGTGCTTTCCCGCATAAAAGTGATAGAGACGGAGATCGCTACGGGCACCCTACTGCCCTTAAAGGCTATGACGCCAAACGTGCTCCAGGCTACCCGTGATTTAGTAAGCTGTCTCGAAGAATCTATCGCGCTTGCAGAAATGTTGGATGAGGTTGAGGGTGGATGGACAGAACAGCTTAGGACGAAGTGCCGTAGTGACGCTTATGTCTCTGAGCGACAAGCTCTTGAGGTGCTCTTTGCCGATCTAAAGCGACTCATGAAGGCTCGCGCAGAGTTTCTCAAGCGCCCTGTCGAGTTTCCCGAGGCTGGACTAACCTCCACTAAAACCCGCGAAGCAGTTGCACGTGGAGTCTCAGATGGCAAGCCCTTTGGGTTGATGTCATTTGGCCAAAGCGAGGCGAAAGCGCATCTTACGAACGTACGTATAGGTGGATTAGCACCTCAGGGGCCTGATGACTGGATGCATATCCTGCGTTATTTGAATCTTCATGAAGAGGTGGTGTCATTTCACGACACGATGGAACCACGTGGCGCCGGAGATGTCAGCTCCAACGCTGACAAATCGCGGGAATGTACTGCGCGAGATCGAAGTGGTCGCGATGACTGCACAGAAGGCTCATCGCTTGGGTACGCACTACGACGTTATTCTCTCCAAGCAAGCCGAGGTGGTGTTTGAACAACCGCTTGCCAAAGCGTTCAGGGGCACCGCTGTTGAATTAAAGACAGTTCGCGACCAGTTGCTAAGACATCTCAGCATGGCCGAGTTTGCATGGGGTTGCAACGGAGCTTGCGATGCTGCAGGAGAAGATCGCAGGCAAGACAGGACCAATCTCTGAACGCCTCCGCACATTTCTACAATGCATACTCGGAAATCCCAAAGTTGCTACAGAAGAGGTTGTAGCTCAATATTCCAGATTTTTGGCGGAACTGACACGCCTTGCAGCCCTGTCTCATCATTTGGCTGTTCTGCGAGATTTTACCAGACGCCTCGAAAAGGCTGGAGCTCCAAAATTAGCAGCGCGGCTTCGCACCATGCCCATGACTAACTTAGGGGACGACACTGTTTTCCCTGTGAACTGGCGCGAGGCGTGGAATTGGGCTCGCATGCGGCGGCATCTCGAACAAATCGAATCACGCAAGGAATTGCTCACACTTGCTTCGAAGCGTCAAGAGTTGGAAAAGGGGCTGGGGCGTCTCTATCGGGAAATGGTGGCAAAGGCTGCATGGGTGGCCATGAAGCGGAACTCAACCCCCAAAGTCCTTCAAGCGTTGGCGGGATATGCGACCGCCATCCGCCGGATTGGGCAAGGGACGGGGCCCAATGCCACGCGCTATCGCCGGGATGCTCGGGAGGCAATGATAGACGCGGCTGGGGCAGTTCCCTGTTGGATTATGAGTCATGCACGGATTTCAGAAGCCATGCCAGCCGACATTGGGATGTTTGATTTAGTGATTGTTGATGAGGCGAGCCAATCTGATTTGTGGGCGCTACCTGCAATCTTGCGTGGGAAAAAGATTCTCGTGGTAGGAGACGACAAACAGGTCTCACCAGATGCGGGTTTCATTGCTAGCGAGCGAATTCGAGAACTGAGATCGCGCTTTCTGACCGAGCAGCCCTATGGTACCGAGATGACACCGGAGAAGTCCCTATATGATCTCGCTGGCCGTGTGTTTGCAGCTGAGCAAGTCATGCTACGCGAGCATTTTCGGTGTGTGCCACCCATCATTGCCTATTCCAATCGCGTGTTCTATCGAGGAGGTATTCGCCCGTTGCGGATTCCCAAAGCGAGTGAACGGATAGAACCTCCGTTAGTGGACTTGTATGTTGAAGGGGGGGTACGAGATCACCGTGATTGTAATGAGTATGAGGCGCAGGCGATTGCTAGAGAGATAGAGCTGGTTCTCAAGGATAGTCGGTTCGCTAACCGGACCATTGGGGTTGTCTCACTGCTCGGAATCGATCAAGCCAAGCACATCGATACAGTCGTACGTCAACGGTGCAAAGGGCCGAGAACTCATCCGTCGCCGGTTCGAGTGTGGTGATGCCCGCACGTTTCAAGGGAGTGAGCGCGATATCATGTTCCTTTCCCTAGTCGTGGACGCAGTAAATTGCAAAGCCTTGTCAGGGAGCATGTTTGATCAGCGTTTTAACGTGGCGGCGTCTCGGGCCCGGGACCGTATGTATCTCGTCCGGTCTGTACAGATGAATGCGCTTTCCGATAAGGATTTGCGCATGAGTCTTCTTGCACATTTCGATAAGCCACTGGTGACAGATCAAGAAGAGGCAGATCATTTGGTTGAGCGGTGTGAGTCCGGATTTGAGAGACAGGTGTTCAGTGCTCTCACCGAGAAGGGCTATCGGGTTCTACCGCAGGTCAAGACAGGTGCCTATCGCATTGATATGGTGATAGAGGGGGCCGGCGATGCTCGACTCGCGATCGAGTGTGACGGCGATGAATTTCATGGTCCTGACCGATGGCAACACGATATGAACCGCCAACGTATCCTCGAGCGGGCAGGGTGGCGATTCTGGCGGTGCTTTGCCTCCACATGGACCTTGCACCGTGAAGAAGTCCTCGAGGAATTATTCAGAGTGCTGACCTCCATGGGCATTGAGCCGGTCGGGGCACTCTACCAGGCACCAACTTTGGTAGAAAAGCGACACTGGAAATTCTCAGAGGCAGAGAGGTAAACAGCGTCAAGAACAATCTTATGTCGATCTTAAAGTCACCAACCACTACGGCGATGAAGTGCTGAAGGTGTTCGAGGTTTCTTGACCAACTGTGCGTGATATATCCGAGGGCCAGGAGTGAATCGGTCTGATATCCTGCGAACTGCACACCATTGCGCCCATTGAACAGGGCGGCTTGATGCTGGTTCGGAACGTCGGCTGGATTTCTGCAGTTCGCCAAACCCATAGTATCTTTGTGCTTGATGGGGAGCGAAGCCAAAGCGGCTGCTCGACGCGCTGTTGTGACTGTGCCACAATAGCCCCCCACAGCGGTTGACCGAGAGGTGCGATGACACACACAGCCTTGAAAACGACCTTCATCCAAGACGCAATCACCGAGATGGTGCGGCGCATTGTCACGCGGTTCAATCCGGAGCGAGTCATCATTTTCGGTTCCCATGCTCGCGGGACCGCCGGCCCGGATAGCGATGTGGATTTGCTGGTCGTCATGCATCCCCACGGGTCCAAACGGGCACGAGCTGTCGAGATCTACGGGCTTCTGGCCGGGATGGGCGTTCCAAAAGATGTGATCGTCGTGACCCCAGAGGAATTCGAAGCCTATCGTGATGCTCCAGGGACGGTGATCCGGACGGCCCGTCAGGAAGGAAAGGTCCTCTATGATCGAGCGGCCTAAGATCGAGGATTAAGGTAAGAAATGGCCTTGAGCGTTGGCACAGAGCCGCAACGTCACGTTCCAAAGTGCGGAAGGGACGCGTGTTCAATCGGAAGGAATTTGTCATCGCCCACGAACAGGTCGTCACCGGAGCCGCTCCAAGGACTATAAAGACCAGCTGCAATTACTCCACGGAACGCCTCGAAGAATTCCGGCTGATCGCTAGTGACTCAGGCTGCCCTTGATTGCTCGGCCTTTGACGTCTCGACAGGGGAGCCCCGCTCCTGATACCCTCTCTTCCCATGGCTCGAAAAACCTCTCAATCCGGCGCTTCCCGGGCTTCTCGTGAGCAACAACCGGTTCTTGAACGAAAGCCGTCTGCGGATCAAACAGCAGCGTTGGAAATCTATGACACCACCTTGCGCGACGGCGCTCAGGCAGAGGACGTCAGCTTCTCTGCTGAGGACAAAGTGCGAATCGCGCAAAAGTTGGATGACCTGGGAGTTCATTTTATTGAAGGCGGGTGGCCTGGGGCGAATCCCAAAGACATTGAATTCTTCCGGATGATCAAAACGATTCCGCTGAAGCACGCCGACGTGATCGCGTTTGGATCGACCAGGAAAGCCAGCAATACCGTCAGGAAAGACCCCAATCTCAAGGCCTTACTCGCTGCCGAGACCAAAACCATCACCCTCTTCGGGAAAACCTGGTCGCTCCACGTGACCGATGCGCTTGGCATCTCGCTGAGCAAGAACTTAGAGTTGATCGCCGATTCCATCGCGTATCTCCACGGAAAAGGACGCCGGGTGTTCTACGATGCGGAGCATTTCTTCGATGGATACAAGACCAATCCGGAGTATGCGCTTACCACCATCAGCAAAGCGGTGGAGGCTGGAGCCGAACGGGTCATCCTCTGCGATACCAACGGTGGGGCCATGCCGTGGGAGATCCGCGAGATCTGCAGCGTAGTTCAACGCGAGTGTCGGGTGCCGCTCGGCATTCATGCGCATAACGACTGTGAAATGGCCGTGGCGAACTCCCTGGTGGCGATCGAATTGGGCATCCGGCAGGTCCAAGGGACGATCAATGGGATCGGAGAGCGGTGTGGGAATGCCAACCTCTGTTCGATCATCCCGAATTTAGAACTGAAGATGAAGCGTCCAGCCTTGACCGATCGATTGAGCCATCTCAAGGATGTGTCAGGGTTTGTCACGGAGATCGCGAATCTGATGCCGAATAAGCATCAACCCTATGTCGGCGATTCCGCGTTTGCGCACAAAGGGGGCGTGCATATTCATGCCGTGCTGAAGAATCCGGCGACCTATGAACATGTCGATCCGGCCCGAGTCGGGAATCGACAACGGATGCTGATCTCCGACTACGGAGGACGAAGCGGGCTTCTCGATAAAATTGAAGCGTACGGGATCAAGCTTGCAAAGAACCACGCCAAGGTCGACGAGCTGATCCATACGCTGAAGGACCGAGAGAGTCAGGGCTATCAATTCGAAGGCGCCGAAGGATCGTTCGAATTGTTGATGCGAAAGGCCATGGGGAGCCATAGGCCCTCGTTTCAATTACTCGGATTTCGTGTGATTGTTGAAAAGAAGCAGGAGGATGGAACGACTCTTTCCGAAGCCACGGTGATGGTCAAAGTCGGCGATGTGGTCGAACATACGGCGGCTGTCGGGGCTGGACCGGTCAATGCACTCGACCATGCGCTGAGAAAGTCGTTGGAACAATTCTATCCTCAGCTTCAAGAAGTGAAGCTTCTTGACTATAAGGTGCGCGTCCTGGCGGCTAATCGAGGGACCGAGTCAAAGGTGCGTGTCTTGATCGAATCCGGTGACCATAAGGATAAGTGGGGGACAGTCGGGGTCTCGGAAAACATCATTGAGGCGACGTGGCAGGCTCTCGTTGATAGTATCGAATACAAACTTCTCGAGAAGGACTAGAGTCATGTTCGTAAGCGTTAGCCAAATTTATTCTTGACAGCTTTCGTAACCTCACGTAACTTAAGCAAAACTCATCGCATTGCGAAAGAAGTCGATCAGACAGACTCGCGGCGAGTTGCAGTGGTCACGTAGGGGGGTGGTATGAGAAAGGCGGATATCGCTGACGAGATTTTCAAGCAAGTCGGCATTTCAAAAAATGAAGCCGCTGATATCGTTGAGTTTGTACTGAACATGTTGAAGTCTGTCTTGCAGAAGGGAGAATCGGTCAAAATCGCGGGGTTTGGAAATTTTGTTGTCCGCAGCAAGGGAGCCCGAAAGGGCCGAAATCCTCGAACCGGAGAAGAAATTGGAATTACCCCCCGTCGAGTCGTGACGTTTCGACCAAGCCAGGTGTTCAAGAAGTACGTCAATTCATAGCAGGATGCTGAAAACAACCACCCGCGTCGTTCTCGCATTGCTCAAAGCCTCACCGTACGGCACATGGTACGACTCGGCTTCTCGCTCGCTGCGGCCTTGCGGGCGGTCTTTTTGATCATCCTGCGTAAACAAAGCAGACAGGTCAACACAACAACCAGCTCGGCTCCGTCAATCCAGTACAAGGCGCACCGTGAGGCCGGTCATGGGAACTGAACCCAGGCTGGGGAGCAAGGTTTTCTATAAAATCGGAGAAGTGAGTCAGCTGACGAAGCTTCCCGCGTATGTGCTCCGTTTCTGGGAATCTCAGTTTACGTTTCTGAAGCCAAAAAAGAGTCGAGGGAATCAACGCCTCTATGTGCAACGAGATGTTGAAACCGTGCTGGAAATCAAGCGGATGCTCTATGAGGAGGGACATACCCTCGATGGTGTTAAGCGATACTGGGTACGTCGTGGGCGCGCTGCGTCGCGTAGGCTGCGTCCAAGAGAGGTCGCTAAAAAGTTGAGAGGGGATCTCCAAGCTTATTCTCAAAATTATCGACTCGCATTCATCATGAGAAAAGGGTAGGTTCACTGAAGAACAATCCCCTGATCATCGGTCAAGATGGGGAAGTCCGGAGTTATGAACGTGTCGGGGCGTAGCGCAGCCCGGTAGCGCACTCGCTTGGGGTGCGAGTGGTCGTGGGTTCAAATCCCGCCGCCCCGACCAGTTTACCTCGTGGAGTAGGAAGAGCATTTGGAGTTGGGGAGCCTAGCCCCATGCTCGGTTCGGATATCGGAGCTGCCTCGGGCAGCTCTTTTTGTTGAAACGTCGACCATGCGCATCCTCGTCACCAATGATGATGGTATCCAATCGCCGGGGATCGCCGCCTTGGCGAAGGCACTTGCTGCGATCGGTGAAGTCTGGATTGTTGCTCCAGATCGGGAACGCACGGCCGTCGCCCACGCTGTGACATTGCATAAGCCATTGCGTCTCCACCAACTGAGTCCACGCACGTATGCCGTGAATGGGACTCCAGTGGATTGCGTGAATCTTGCGATACTGAAAGTCATGCCGAAACCGCCCGCCATTGTCGTCTCCGGTATTAACAAAGGGGTCAACCTCGGCGATGATGTGCTGTACTCAGGGACCGTGTCGGCGGCGATGGAAGGGACCATCCTTGGCATCCCGTCCGTAGCCGTGTCGCAAGAAGGGCAGGAGACATTTCGATTTGAAATTGGCGCGATCTATGCCGCACGTGTCGCGCGTCTTGTGCTTGCTCATGGTCTGCCCGAGGAGACGCTTCTGAACGTGAATATCCCAGATCGCCCGCGACGAGGCATGAGAGGCGTGCGGGTCACCTGTCTCAGCCGAAGGCGGTTTGATAATCCCATCATTGAAAAACTTGATCCACACGGACGCAAATATTACTGGATTGCAGGTCAGCGGGTCTCGTGGAGTCGTAGTAAGGATGCTGACCACGAGGCGATCGAAGAAGGTTTTGTCTCCATGACGCCGATCCGCCTGGATAGTACTCACCATGGCGTGCTGGATCATTTCCGTGCGTGGGAGCCGATCATGAACCGGGGGATCAAGAAATCTCAATCGCTTGGTCGCCGATCGAGCCGTACCGGGCAACGAGAGGCGTGATGGGAGGGTTGATCGAAGCCATCATCGGTGAGTTGAGCCGGTTTGTCATCGCCTGTATCTCACGATTTGGCTATGGCGGGATCCTCTTCACGATGGCCGTTGAAAGTGCCTGCATTCCGCTGCCGAGCGAAATCATCATGCCGTTTTCAGGCTATCTGGTCACGACCGGACAGTTTACGATGCTCGGGGTCACGCTGGCCGGAGCGGTCGGCAATGTGCTCGGTTCGATCGTGGCCTACTACGCAGGGGTCTGGGGCGGACGACCGTTTGCAGAGCGCTATGGACCGTATTTCCTGGTTTCGCACCACGATCTGGATGTGGCCGATCGCTGGTTTGCAAAATATGGTGAAGCCGCAGTCTTTTTTGGCAGAATGCTCCCGGTCGTGCGGACGTTCATTTCGCTCCCGGCCGGCATTGCGAAGATGAATTTTCCGCGGTTCGTCGTCTTCACCTTTGTTGGAGCGTTGCCCTGGTGCTATCTCCTCGCCTATATCGGTGTGAAAATGGGTGAACAGTGGGAACATCTTCGGGATTACTTTCATCAATTCGACATCGTCATCGGTCTTTTTCTGGCGCTTGCTCTCGGGTATTTTCTCTGGTCCCATTGGCCAAAGCGTAGCCCCACCACTCCATAGCGGGTCTTCACATGCTCAAGATCTACAATACGCTGACGGGAAAGAAGGAGCCGTTTGAGCCGATCGTGCCGAAGACGGTGAGGATGTATGTGTGCGGCGTGACGGTCTATGACTATTGTCATATCGGCCATGCACGGAGTGCGCTGGTTTTCGACGTACTCCGGCGTTACTTGGAATACAGTGGCTATGCTGTGACCTTTGTGAAGAACTTCACCGACGTCGATGACAAGATCATCAAGCGAGCGAACGAACAAAGTGTTTCTTGTGATGCCATTACGGCCAAGTACATTCAGGCCTACCATGAGGATATGGGTAAGCTGGGCATCCGAGCTGCGACGGAGGAGCCGAAGGCCACGGAGCATATCGCCGACATCATCAAACTCACAGAACAATTGGTCCAAAAGGGGTTGGCTTACGTGGTGGACGGAGATGTGTATTTTGAAGTCTCCAAGTATTCGGAGTACGGACGGCTGTCAAAACGACGGCTTGAGGACCTGCAAGCCGGTGCGCGCGTGGATGTGGATGAACGCAAGCACCACGCGATGGACTTTGCCCTGTGGAAGAGCAGTAAACCAGGTGAGCCGGCATGGGAAAGCCCATGGGGACCAGGGCGACCAGGCTGGCATATCGAGTGCTCCGCCATGTCGATCCGGCACCTCGGTGAAACCTTCGACATCCATGGCGGTGGGATGGATCTCATTTTCCCGCACCATGAGAACGAAATTGCGCAATCATGCGGAGCGACGGGAAAAGAATTCGCACGCTATTGGGTCCACAATGGGTTTGTGCAGATCAACAAAGAGAAGATGTCGAAGTCGCTGGGAAACTTCTTCACGATTCGTGAGATCTTTGAGAAGTCGGAATGGCCTGAGGAGATCACGGGAGAAATCCTTCGATACTTTCCTCCTCTCCACTCACTACCACGGGCCGCTCGATTTCTCAGACCAAGCATTGAAAGAAGCAAAGAGTGCGCTGAATGGTTTCTATGACCTCTTCAATACGACTTAGCCGAGACCGGAAGACTCGAATGCATTGGTGAATGAGGATCTTGCTCGAGTCCATCGACTCGCATGCAGCGAGCGCGTTTCGTCAGGCAATGGACGATGATTTGAACACTTCCGTAGCATTGCTGCTTTGCAGAGGCTTCGGAGCGAGATAATAAATCAGCTGGTCGAGCGAGGGTTTTCGACGGAAGAGCAGAAGGATCGCACGAGACTCGGATTTCGTGACCTGGGCGAGCGATGTTGGGACTCTTTCAACTCGACAGATGGCAGTTTCACGCTAGATCGAGCTGGCGGAGACACTGACCATGTCAGATCACGCATTCGAGCGGAAGCTCACAACTGTGAGAACAGATCTGACTGATGCTGAGATTGAAGCGAAGATCTAACTGAGCGGAATGAGGCCAGAAGAGGAAAGACTTCAAGCAAGCCGATGAAATCCGGAAATCTCTGGCGGACCAAGGCATCATCATCGAGGACAAGCCCGATGGCACAACCCGATGGAAGCGCTGAGGCGCAGGAAATTCTCTACGGCCTCCATGCCGTACGCGAAGCGCTGAAAGCCGGTAATAGGCCATTGCAACGTGTGTTGGTCCTTCGAACCGACAAGCAGTTCACTGATGTGGTCCAGCTGGCTCGATCTCAGCGTGTTCCCATTCATGTTCAGCCCCTCGCTTCGTTCGATCGTCTTGTTCCTAACGGCAAGCACCAAGGCGTCGTGGCCTTTGCCGCCGCAAAAGCCTATCAAACGGAAGAATCGATTCTGGCTCGCGCCGCACAACGGAACGAGCCGCCGCTCTTAGTGATCCTGGATGGAGTCGAAGATCCACACAACCTCGGCGCCGTGCTTCGGACGGCAGAGGGTGCTGGTGCCCACGGAGTGTTTATTCCCGAACGCCGGGCTGCCGGACTGACTTCAGTGGTGGCAAAAGCTTCGGCCGGAGCGATCGATCACATCCCCGTTGCGCGCGTGACCAATATGAGCAGATCGATTGAGTCGTTGAAGGCGGCTGGAGTGTGGATCTACGGGGTGACCCCCTCGGCGAACAAGATATTTACGGATGTCGATCTGCGAGGACCGGTTGGGCTCGTCCTGGGAGGAGAAGGGACGGGAATCCGACCTGGCGTCCTGCAACATTGCGATGAATGCGTCCGCATTCCTTTGAGCGGCCAGGTCGAATCGTTGAATGTGTCCGCTGCGGCAGCCATTGTCCTCTTTGAGGCAGTTCGTCAACGCCGAGCAACCCAGGACCGGCCTGACTCTACCGGATCTTGAGTGCGCCACCCTGGATGGCCATCTTCAGCAGTTGAGCCGTATTCGACACGCGCATTTTTTTCATCATATTGGCGCGGTGGGCCTCAACAGTTTTGACGCTGATCTTCAACCGTTGCCCGATTTCCTTATTCTTAAATCCCGCCCAGATCAATTCCAAAATTTCCTGTTCGCGTGACGTGAGCGACTCAGGCCGTTTTGTGCGAGCAGGAGGTTCAAGATTGGCAAGAGATTTCCGAGGCCGTGGCTTTCCAGTTGCCTTCGCCATAATAGTTAGTTCTCCATACTACGTAGGTCTATGCTTCAGGTATACTCATATACGCAGAAGTGAATCACACGTTATTGAGCAAAGCTATTATGGAACGATCCTTCACGAATGTAAAGAAAGGCACTTCGGCCCTAGTAGGGTTACTGGGTAAGGAAAGAACTCTGGGCAATTATGCATGATGGAACAATCGTGTTCCCGCTTCTAATTGTCGGCCTTTTTGGTGCCCTCATCGGCAGCTTTCTCAACGTCTGTATCTACCGGTTGCCACGGCAGGAATCGATCGCATGGCCTGGTTCTCATTGTCCAAGCTGTGCTCACCCCATTACCTGGTACGATAACATTCCCATCATCAGTTACGTGGTTTTGGCTGGACGATGCAGGCATTGTGGCGTGCGCATTCCTTTTCGCTATCCCATGGTCGAGATCCTGAATGCCTTAGGTTATGTAGGGCTCTTCTGGTTCTTCGGCCCAAGCTGGGCTACAGCGGCGTACGGCTTGCTCTATTCAGCCCTCCTTGTGGTAGCAGGAACGGATCTTTCTCATAAGATCATCCCCAATGCCGTGACCTTTCCTGGGATCATTGTGGGCCTCGTCTGTGCCGCTACCGTTCTACCCCTTGGCTTCCTGGACAGCATGCTGGGAGTTCTCGTTGGAGGAGGAATCTTGTGGCTTTTAGCGTGGGCCAGCCCCTATCTCTTTGGGAAAGAGGGGATGGGGGGAGGGGACATCAAGCTTCTGGCGATGATAGGTGCGTTTCTGGGATGGAAGCCTGCCCTGATGACGATCATGGTAGGGTCGTTGCTGGGATCACTCGTGGGGCTCACCCTTATCGCCACACAGGTGATCAAGCGCGAAGACTATATTCCCTTCGGACCGTTTCTGGTTTGTGGTGCGCTGGTCTCACTCTTCTTTGGCCAGTCTCTCCTTGATTGGTATCAAGGGCTCTTGGCCGGATAACGGCTCTCCTGGCCGATTCCCCCCATTTCGTACTGTATCTCTTCTGTCAAGAACTGTATCTCTTGAGGTACTGCTCCTATCTACGATCATTTCCTTCCATCGAGACGGTATGTCTTCCAGATCATCCCGAACTTTTCTTCTATTAGCGCTATTTGGTTCCATCGATTCAATAGCTTAGGGACTTTTAGTCAGCCCTTGCTTGGTACGGAGTCAATCTATGGAGGCTTCAATTATGAATGGCACGAGTTTTGAGATAGCGTCGCACTACCAAACCAGTGCAGACATTGTGAGGAGAGTATGAAGCAAGAAGGCAAGACATTGATGGAGCTCATGGTGGTCGTGGCGATTATAGGGATGGTCGCCACGATGGCCCTCCCCAACTACTCGGTCCTCAACTCGCGCACTCAGGTCCGTTGTACGACCGAAGAAATCGCTTCGGAACTGCGCCTTGCTCGACAGCTGGCCATGACCTATCGGGATCGTGTTCGAATCATCGTTGACCGGGAACAGCAGGCCCTTACTACTCAGTTCGTCAACACCGCGACCACGCATCACACGTATCACTATGGAGGAAAGGGGATTGTGATCGAAGAGCCCAGCGCAGGGCCGGAAATCCTCTTCCATCCAAGCGGACGCTCGGCCAGTGCCACGACGATTGAACTTCACAGTCTAGAAGGGCAGACCCAGCAGCTCACCGTGAGCATCATGGGCCGGGTCTCACTCCTATGAGACGAACAATGAAGAATGATGGTTTCAGTCTGATCGAAGTGATGGTGGCGATGGTGATTGCAGGGGTTGCCCTGATGGGTACCCTGGGCGCAGTGGAGATGTCGTCCAGGCACGTACAACAGGGCGGCTTGCACAGTAAGGCGATCGAGTTGGCCCAGGCACGGCTGGAAGCGAAACGGTCCGTTCGCTGGCAGTCCCTTCTGGACGATGACCTCGACCACGATGGTATTCCAGAAACGCTCATGGCCGATGATGGCCAAGGCTCCGACATAACTGCGGGTGATGGGATCTACACAGCCGGCTACGAGCGTGACGGGGTGACGGTCGTGTGGACGATTGAAGCTGAACGTCCAGGGCCACTGCGCTCCGCCGGCATGGTGAGGATTCGAGCGGTCGCGTCCTACTCAGGCCTTAACGGGCACAAGAGAGAAGTGCAGGTGGCAACCATTCGAACCAATCCAAACTTTGTGGGGCAACGATGAATCAAGGAGATGTCACCAGGTCGGACAGGCGGAGCCGGCGCTCCATCGGACTTCTATTCGACAAGCGTGGTGTATGTCTGACCGAATTGATGGTCAGTTTGACGGCCGGAGTGATTGTATTGGCCGCAGCGTTGAATGCCTTCAATGTTGCGCAGGTCCATGCGAGCAAACAGCAAAAGAACCTGAGACACCAGCAAGACCTCCGACTAGGGCTAGAGGTATTCGAACAAGAAGCCCGTTTGGCGGTTGCCGAATCGATCGTCTCAACGACTCCGGATGCATTTCGCTTTCATGCCAATATCAGCGACCATCGAACGATGACCACTGGTCCGGTTGTGCCGGGTCAATCAGTTATTACGGTGCAGGATGGCAGGGGATGGAGTGAGGGAAAGACCATCATCATTTGCGGTCAGCAGGTCTGCGAAACCCATCGACTCTCCCGGTCAGGGCAGCGCTATCAGCTGACCTTGGCTGAGCCAGTGGCCTCGTCTTTTCCCGCCGGTGCCTCTGTGGAAGTGAACAATCAAGTGGGCTATTACACCAAGCGAAGTGAAAACGGAACAGTGAACCTCATGCGGATGGTCGATGGAGGAGCGAATACGCTCATCGGAGATTTGGACGATCTGCATTTTTCGTATTGGGACGAGCATGGGCATGTCACGCAGCAGCCATCGCTCGTGAAGCGAGTCGTGCTTGAAATCGAGTCGAATCACTCCCTGCATCGAATGATGCGGGAAGTGAGCCTTCGATCATAAGGAGTGAAGATATGTTGTATTGGACTATCAAAGACGGTCAGCAGGGGATTGCACTTCTGGGAGCTATGATCGTCGCACTCATGCTCTCGCTGTTGGGTGCAACGCTTCTCAATCTCGCCGGACAAGAGGTCGTCAGTGCTGGATTAGCAAACCAGGCATCGGTTGCCCAACAACTGGCCGATGGGGCCGGTGAGTTGGTGGTGGCCTGGTTTCACAGTCCCCAGACAACGACGGACTTACCTCAGCTGTCGTCTCTTCGTGAAAAGAGACATCGCGATAGGGAAGGAGCACCATCCTTCTTTGATGCGTCTGGCCGATCACAATTCGTGGGCACGGCGGATCAGCCGGATGTGCGGTTACAGGCAGCCAATCCCGCGGATAACAGATTATTGAACGATCCCGAGATAGGGATGTTTCGCACCATGACCCATGTAGGACAGGTGGAAGACGTCAAAGTCTATGCGCCGTCCAAGCCGGGCCTCCTGTGTACGATCGACACCACGGTTGCAACAAATACCAATCCCCCGGTTCGGCAATCGATCCTCATGCAGTTGGGCGCGCTGGACGTACCGCCGTTAAGAGCCGCTGTGCAGGTGGGCCAGCAGCTCGGCCGCTTCCAGCCAGGAAGTGAATCACCGGTCTCTGTGCATTGGGGTGAGTTAAAGGTAGGGGGTGATCTGATTCTCTCACAGCTTGATGAGATCCCACTGAAGAGTGCGCTTGCTCCAGTCACCGGGCAGGCTTATGACGAAATGACGCCACGAGAAGATCGATGGGTGGAAGCGTGGATAGGCGGGACGGTTCAGGTGACACATGTAGCATCTGAACAGACTCCTAGTTTTCCCCATAACCTTCATATAGGTCAGAATCCGACTCCGGGCGTTCGCCTTGATCAGTGGACCTATGAGCACCTCAAGCGAGTGGCAAAACGATTCGGTCGCTATTTCGCCATTGATCGCGAAGGCCTTCTGTATCCGCAAGGCATTGTCGAACCAGGACGTGGCATCTCCCCAGACGAGGTATTCCGATCACAGGGAAACGGCGATCAGCAGGGTCTGATCTTCATTGACACGCTCGATCAGACGGCCCCCCGCCTGGACAATCTCGGGGTGGTCAGATTACAGGATCCGTACTTTGAAGGCATGGCGGTTGTGCAAGGCCACATTGTGCTTGCTCCCAGTGGATCAGGACAGTCCATCAAGGTGCTGAGTCCTCTGTCAGATCAGGGTACCGCTATCGCTCGGACGCCTGTTCAACTCTCGGGCGTGCATGTCAACGGGGTGCTCTACGCAAGCGGGGATATTACGATAGCCGGAAGAGTCCGAGTGTATGGAGCAGTGGCAGCAGGTGGAACGATTACCTCTGCCAGTTCAGGAAGCACACTGGAGGTGTGGTATGACCACGATCTCAGTCGAGGGTTCTATCGTGGATTGCCCGTGGTCTATCGTGCCCCTGGTACATGGATGACGCGATATTGAGCTGTAGACGAAACTCGAGTGCTGTCAGTGAGAAAGACCGAGACATAAAAACAACTTCTTATTGTCGATGTGAAAGGATGAGATAGAATGATCACTCAAAGCGTTGAAACTTATCAGAAACGGCAGGTCCTCTCGGTTGCCAGTCTGAAAAAGCTGTCGATGGCCAAACCACCTCGCAAGATGACGATGGGGCGCAGTCTCTTAGACTGCATCGCCTATCGTGGGCTTATCAAACAGGCAGAACTCGATGCTGCAATAGAAGAATCTCTCTCGCGGGAAATTGATCTGGAAACTCTCTTGCTCGATAAGTACCGCGTGCCGAAGTCTGCCCTCGGGTCAGCACTCAGCGAATTCTACCAATGCCCCTACGTTTCTTATGATGAGCGCACCGTCATCGACCCCGAGCTCTTGAAAAACCTCAGCTTCGACTATCTCAAAAGAAGTGCCTGGATTCCATTGAAACGACAGGGGACTGTTCTCGACATTGTGATCAATGATCCGCACGATCTGGAGAAAGGGCTCGATATCCGACGTGCGTTTCCTGGGACGACGACACGCTTCTCCGTTGGGCTTCGGCGGGATATCGAACAATATCTTTTTGTCGTAACAGGCCAGGCTAACGGAGGGTCGATAACCGAGATTCTGGGAGAACTTGTCGATGAAGCGGGCATTGAACGAAACGGTGAGGCCGAGTCCGGAGAGATCGATGAAAACGATTCAGCCATCGTGCGCCTCGCGAACCAGGTGATCGCTGAAGCGTATCGATTAGGGGCCTCTGATGTCCATATTGAGCCCTATTCGGATCGCAAGGAAACGGCGGTACGGTTTCGTGTCGATGGAACTTGCTTTACCTATATGCGGATTCCTGCCGTCTACCGGCGTGCCATTGTGTCGCGGTTGAAGATCATGGCCAACCTCGATATAGCCGAGCGACGGAAACCCCAGGACGGAAAAATCCGCTACAAATTAGCGAAGGATCGTGAAATTGAATTGCGGGTTGCGACACTGCCTACCGCAGGAAACAACGAAGATGTGGTCCTGCGGCTTCTCACGGCAAAGGACACCATGCCCTTAGAGGCGATGGACTTTTCCCCAGACGTGCTGCAGATCGTTAAAGAACTGTCCGAGCATCCGCATGGAATTTTCCTTTGTGTGGGGCCGACTGGATCAGGGAAAACCACCACGCTGCACGCCGTCATGAAACACATCAACACCGATGAGCGAAAGATCTGGACCGCAGAGGATCCCATCGAGATTACGCAGGAAGGGTTACGGCAGGTTCAGGTGCATCCGAAAATCGGGTTTACCTTTGCCACGGCGATGCGGGCATTCCTTCGGGCCGACCCGGATGTGATCATGATTGGAGAGATGCGCGACAAAGAAACGGCCGATATTGCGATAGAAGCGTCGCTCACCGGCCATCTGGTGATGAGCACGCTCCATACCAATAGCGCAGTAGAAACAGTCACTCGATTGCTGGACATGGGTTGCGACTCGTTCAATTTTGCCGATGCGATGTTGGGAGTGTTGGCCATGCGCCTCTGCAAACGCATTTGTTCTCACTGCAAAGAAACCTACCACCCGACTCAGCAAGAGTATGACGAACTCGTGCAAGGCTATGGAGCGCGATACTGGGAAAAGCTCGGAGTGACCTACACGGAAGACTGGACCCTCTCTCGTGGACGTGGTTGCGAGATTTGTAATCACAGCGGGTTTAAGGGACGAGTGGCACTGCACGAGCTTCTGGTTGGGTCTGAAGATATCAAGAATCTGATCCAGGCCAAAGCGAGGACAGCCGAAATTCTCAGCGTGGCAATGCGGGATGGAATGGTCACCTTGTTGCAGAATGGGATCCAGAAGGTGCTGAGAGGTCTAACGACCTATCGGCAAGTCCGAGCTGTTGCGATAAAGTAGCCTTGTGAGGAGAGAAGCAACCAGTTGAACCTGCTTAGGGGGTTTGCTCCAACAATAGGGTAAACGCTTTCAGTTTCATGAGCATATCGGGTCGAACGCGGATGAATTCCAGCCCGCATTGGTGCCCGGAAACCCAGCGAACTCCAGCCAATTCGATCGTAGCCGGCCCCTCGCCGTTTAAAAGCTCGATATCCAGCGTAATGTAGGTCGAGACCGATGGAAGGTGCTCCGTCGTGATGGCACACCCCTGCGCCGAAAGGTTTAAGACAGTTCCGTCCGACGTTGACTTCATTGCTGCACCATTTGCAAGGAAGCTGGACGGCAAACCGCTGGACCTTGCGGAACTCTTGTTTCATACGATTCCTTCTCACCTATGCAGATTGAATCCTACCCGATCCTCAGCCTGTTGTCCTAACCCTCTGTCGTCTGCAGGAACGATTACTCGCATATTCCCAATGCTGGATCGCCACCCCATGGACAAAATCCGTACACCGTCCTAGGCGAAAATTGTCGTACATAGGCGCACAAAATGACCGAATTTGGTTGGCTCTATCAGGGAATGAATTCCACCAAATCAATAGGTTAGATGGGGAGAACGTCTTACTGAGAGCGGCATGCCCCTTGCTCGGTCAGGAGGTGCCATGGTGCAACCCGCAATAGGATCAAATCGAGGACGGTGGGGGCAGAGCGGATATACGCTCTTAGAATTGATGATTGTCGTCGCGATCATCGGAGTGATCGCAGGCATTGGAGGAGTTAATTTCGGAGTGTGGAAATCTCGCGCAGACTTGAAGGAAGCGATTCAGCTTGTCAGGAACGAATTGGCGGTCGCGCGTATGACGTCGATGAGCCGAAATGTATCTGTCACCACGAATATCGCAGTCGTTCCTACGATGGTCACAGTGACAACCCTCAATACGAATACATTAGCGGTACTTTCTACAGCATCGAGCAAGATCACACGCATCGATGGCATCACCAACCAAACAGGAGGCGTGCCTGCTGTGCCTGTCTTTACAGCAGCTCCGGTTGCCACGGTTCAGTTCAATGCAATGGGATTTCGAGTCGGAGGAAACGTGCCGGGATCCCAAAATCAAGTTATTGGCATTGTCAATGACGTGGGGACCACCTATGCCATCCGCATTAATCCGCGTGGTGTGGTGGACTGGTGTCCAAGTCAATTCTGCATGGGGACTCGTTAGCGGGAAGAGATCATGAAGATAGTACGAACCGAATCGGGATTCACGCTACTGGAAGGCATGATTGCCACCGTGATCTTGTCGGTTGGCGTGATCGCCATGGGCGCGATGCAAGGGATTGCCATCACGCGCAATGTCGATTCGACGGAACTCACGCTCGCAACCAATTTGGCTTCGGAAATGCTGGAGCGGATCCAGTTCAACCGTCGAAACGTCACGGCTTATGCCAACATGGACATCAATACCGCTAATCCCCCTCCCAATCCATGTGTCTTTCCTGCAAACCAGACAATGGCTCAGGGAGATTGTGTCCAGTGGCAAGCGATGATGACGAACCAAGGAGCCTCGGGGATCAGTCAGGCATCGGTGCTGACTGGGGTGCGAGGGGTAGTGACCGTCACTCCTGTCGTGACCATTCCACCGCTGAATCAGAGCAGAGTGAATGTCGTCATCACGTGGACTGGGCGAAATATGGGCACGACTGCAGCGGCCCCACGGAGAGTCATGTTGGATACCACCATAGCACCGGAGTGAAGGGATAGTCGGCAGAACATGGAAAAGCCTAGGCGTCAGACGAGCAATCAAGACGGGATGACGTTGGTCGAGCTGATGTTTGCCGGAACCATTGCGGTGGGTATCGTTGCCGCCGGGCTTGCCGTAGTGACGTCCTTCGAACGGTCCAATGCCACCACAGGGCAAACGGGAGAAACGCAGCAGAACGTGCGAAACGCCATGGAAATGATTGCTAGAGATATCAGACAGGCAGGATTCGGATCGATAGGGGCAGTCGGCAATTGTCCAACAGCCATTGTCCCTCTGGATAATGCCGTCGCTGGGCCCGACACAGGCCCGGATCGTATCAGCCTGGTCGTGCCGCTTGGAAATCCAGTGGGGACGGCGGCCAGACCGCCCTGGGTACTACAAGCCCCAATCGGCCCTGGCTACAATGCGTTTACATTGGCTTCGGCGCAGGCCGTGACAGATATGACTGCTGAGTGGGGCGGAGCCAATTTAATAGGAGCCACGGTGAGTGTTGCAGGGAGCTCAACCGCCACGGTCACCGCAGTCGGTGGATCAACGATCACCATCACGCCGGTTCCAGCTCCAGTGGCCTTTGGCGCGAACGCGCCGGTGTATCTCCTCCAGTGCATCACCTATCAAATCATTCCGCCGCCAGATGCGAATGGGCTCTGTGACGGTCGCTCCCCATGTTTGGTGCGGGGCGTGGGCACAGGGGGGCTGGATTGCAATACGCCAAATAGTCGCTGCCTGTCCATTGCTGATGAAATCGAAGACATGCAATTTACCTACGCCTGCGACGGGTGCTTTCTGGCGCTGAATGGCGGCATTCCGGACGGCATCATTGATAATCAGGCCGGGAGTGCCGCTGGGTTCGATCAATTTGATTTTATAAGTAATAACGCTTGGAATAGTGCGCCCATGACGCCGGACAAGATCAGTTTAGTGCAAGCCAGCATCGTCGGGCGTGAACGCTTTGTAGATCAAGGAGTGGGAGAAGGGATCGTGGCCGGCCGTGTTGTGCAAGCTCAACCATTGCAAGTGTCAGATCACAACCATGGCGCCGGGCTCTTTGCGGCTGGTGATTTCGCAGGGCTCAATCCACCCTATACGTCGACCAGACGGCGCATGTTCGTTCGAACGATAGAGGTGCGCAATCCAGGGCGATAGTGATGCGAAGGAGATGTAGCGTGGGAACAATAGGTTCAAAACCAAGACGGCACGGAGTGTTGAATAATGAGCGAGGCTTTGCTCTCTTTGGTGTGTTTCTGACCATCCTCATGATGACGGCGCTTGGGATTGCCGCGATGACGATGACGGGGCTGGAGAATCGAATGGCTGGATTTGCCAACTCCACGGACGCAGCGGCGGCAGCGGCTGAGTCCTGTATAGGGACCGGCGTCAACGTGATTATGCAAACCTTGCAGGAACGGCAAGTCCCTCTCAGCTATGTCGTGGGCCCACGGCGGTGATTCCCGCAAACGCCGAAGGCGCGATCGCGCCTACCCTCACGCAAGAAATCATGGGGCAAGCGAACAATAACGCAGACGGAGTTGGTGCGTCTCCTGATATTCAGATGACTGCCGGGCCCTTTGCAGTCGTTGGCGACATCGATCGCCTCTACTTCAAGAACAAGGTCGGTGGATCGCTACAGTTCGCGGCTGGGTATGAGGGTGCCGCTCAAGGGGCTGCAGGCGGCGGCGGAGAAGCCATTTATCAAATCGATTGCACGGCCACACTCACGGCGACCGGCGCGATGAGTCGGATTCAGGCGGTTTTTGCCTGTGTCAGTGCGGGGGGCGAAAGCTGTCAGCGGAAGATCTAAGGGAGGCATCAATGTTATACGCGTGGTCACAGCGGAACATGCAAGCATTGAGACCATATGTGTTCGCAAGTTATTTGCCGGTTCTGTTTTTTGTCGGTGGTGCGGGAGTTGTCCACTTTGTGACCGTCCCTCAGGTGCTGGCCCATGAGGACAAGAATTCCTATGCGAATTTCAAGGCCGGCGAAGTGACGGGTATTCAAGGGGCTGGGATACAAATCGACAACACGAATTATCCGATCCTCCCATCGGCTCACGATCACAGATCAGTATGAAAATCCCGTGAGCTTGAAGGATATTTCCCAAGGGGAGAGGGTGCTCTTCCATCTCGACCACAAGGGACGCATTGATCGGCTCGTGCTGTGGGTTCCAAGCTAAGCAGAGCAAACCGAGCAAGACCGAGGAAGTTTTGAGGGTAAGGAGGGAATCATCATGAATGGTCGCACCATTGCCAGCTCTATGCACGTCGCCCTGATTGCAGGGAGTCTCTGGTGGGGCGCATCGTCACCGGTATCCGCTCAGACCCTGTCGCAATATACAAGCGAACCACCGTTCCTGACGGAGGCCGTCGCGCCGAACATCCTCCTCCTGATGGATAACTCAGGAAGCATGGATAGCTCGGCTTACCACCATGCCAACGAAGCCTACGATCCTGCCAAGCCCTACTACGGCTATTTCGATCCTACGCTCTGCTATAACTATGCATCCAACCGCTTCCAAGTCGGGACCCCAAGAGCGGCAACGGCGCCGACCTGTGGCGCGACCTATCCCTGGGACGGCAACTTCCTCAACTACATGACGATGTCCCGCATGGAGGTTGCGAAGTGGGTCATGATGGGCGGTAAGTGTTCCCCACGAGCAGTCGGTGGGACCTGTTACCCTGGTGGAAAGCTCAATCATGAAACGACCGACCGGTTTACGGCGTTCACGGCCGATGCAACGGGAGTCACGTCCTACACGGGCACGAGGTGTTTCGATCGAGACGGCAACAACCTGATCGTGTATGGTGGAGCGGCTTGTAACGGGGGCAGTACGTCCCACTCACTCATTGTCGACATTGCTTCTGAACCGAATGGGTGTTATCCAGCAAGTAGGGGACAAGGCGCGATTCGGACTGATGGAGTTCAAAGGGGCAGGCGACGGAGGGAAAGTTTTCGCGGATGTCGGTTCCGGGCTGACGAGCTATGGTGAATGCCATTCAAAACACGCCCGCTTCTACGTGGACGCCCTTGGGAGAATCTCTCTATGAAGCCACGCGATATTTCGCCCAGGTCCCCCCTGCGTATACCAACTCGGACTATTCCTATAATGTACTGAACAAAGACCCGTACTATTACACCTCGCCATGGTCGGACGTTCCTCAATACGTCAAATGCTGTAAAAGTTTTGTCATGATTTTTACAGACGGGCAGCCGACCCAGGACTTAAATATTCCCTTCGACCATTATGGATAAAGCGCATGCGGCAAATGCCCATGCGCCAGTTGGTTTCATTGGCCATTGTCCAGGCGCTGCTGGTTGTACGGTGGATCATTACTCGGCTCCACATACCGCTCATGGCGGGGGGCTGGTCGAACCACGATGGAACGTCAAGCTGGATCATCATGACAATTGTTCAGCGTATTACGGAGGCATTGCCTCATGCCGATGATGCCTGGGAACTCGGCAGCCATTATCTTGATGATGTCGCGTACTATGCCCATACGACGGACCTTCGGCAGGCGACCATTCCAGGCCTGAATCTCAATGGATCGGACGCGACGGGGAAAGACATTCCAGGTGTCCAAAACCTCGTTGTCTATACATTCTATGCCTTTGGTAATGGGTCAAGGCTTCTTCAGGATGCTTCCAAGATGGGAGGATTTGAAGATCGCAACAACAACTTGGTGTTTGATGCGGGCGATGTGTGGGATCAGTACAACAACTATACCGGTGGATTAGGCGCCGATGGCGTTCCCGATACGTATTTTGAATCGTCAAACGCCGATGATATGCGCGACCGCTTTATTGCGGCCATCAATAGCATTCTCCGTCGGAGCCAATCCGGCACCTCCATTTCGGTCTTGGCGACATCCGGGACGGGAGAAGGCGCGCTCTATCAGTCATTTTTTTACCCCAGCACGGCAGAGCCGGCAACCAACGCGGATGTCCGATGGACTGGATTTACTCAGGGACTCTGGGTGGATAAGTTCGGAAATATCCGAGAAGATACGCTGGAGGATAACAAGCTCACGTTGGCGGACGACTATATCGTGAAGACGATTATTGATCCGACGACCGGCGATGTCGGCGTACAACGGTTTCTGGATAGCGATGCTGACGGGAAAGCCGACAATCCGACTGCGCCTCTTCCAACTATTCCCTTGAGAGAGGTGAAGGGGATTTGGGAGGCTGGCAAGCAACTCGCCAAGCTAGACCACGCGAGTCGTCGAATCTTAACCTGGGTCGATGCCAACAATGATGGAGTGGTTGACTCGGGGAAAGATACGAAAGGCCAAACGGACGGGACTCATACGGCGGCATCAGGAGAAGTCATCCCATTCACGACGGCAAGCGCGGCCTTGTTGAAGGAGTATCTCAGGGCCGATGCCGATGCACCGACCACCAATCCGTTTAAATCAACCGATATCATCCAGTTCATTCGAGGTTGTTATGACACCAGCGCTGGTGGACCTTGTCCAAAGTCGGCTCAGCTCCGTGATCGCCGGTTAACAGTGCCGGGAGTGGGGCTGGCTGTATGGAAATTCGGCGACCCCGTGCATTCCACACCGACGGTCGTCTCCCAGCCGAGGGAATCGTACGACTTTATCTACGGCGATCCAGGCTACTTGAATTTCTTCAAGCGCTGGAAGAACCGAAGGCATGTCGCCTATGTGGGAGCGAATGATGGGATGCTCCATGCCTTTAACGGGGGATTTTATAACCGGGGCGACGATACCACTACGTCCGGGGTGGTGGAACATGGATGGTTCTCCAATACCCCGACGAGTGATGGGCGGGGACAAGAGCTCGGCGATGAACTCTGGGGCCTTATCCCCTATCAACTCTTGCCGCATCTTCGCTGGTTGGCGCAGGCCGACTATACGCACGTGTACTATGTGGATCTCAAGCCGAAAGTGACGGACGTTCGTATCTTCACTCCCGAGCCGGCCTGCAGTAATCCAGTGGCCGCGGGCTGTATCCACCCGAACGGATGGGGCACGATTCTCATCGGGGGATTTCGCATGGGTGGGAGCTGTGGGGCTTGTGGCGCAGGTGGTGCTGCTCCCATGACGGTGAGCATCGGAGGAACCAACCGAACGTTCTACACCGCCTATTTTGCCCTCGATATTACGGATCCTGATGCGGAGCCTAAGCTCCTCTGGTCGTTCAGCGATGCAGGCATGGGGTTATCGACCAGCTATCCCACAATCATACGAATGAATCCGCCTGGTTCGAATACCTGTCCACTTACCGGTCCCTGTGATGATGTGTGGATTGCCGTCTTTGGATCAGGTGCAACCGGATATGAGGGCCAAATTGGGCAGACAGGGAAATTCTATGCGGTTGATATCAAGGTCGGCCCCAAGACGGGCACAGGGGTCGAGCGCATCCAATGTGTTCAAGACGTTTCCGATAAAGAGTGCCTCAGGAGGGGATCTCAATACCTTCGTCGGTGATTTGGTCAGCGTGGATCGTGACTTGGATTATCGTGCCGATGCCATCTATGGCGGGTCAGTGATCAATGACGACAGTCTTCCCTGGCGAGGGCGGATGTACCGGTTGACCGCCGGTGGATGTCTCACGGCTCCTTGTTCGTCTTCGACGTGGGGATATGATTTGTCAGGAAGCCGCGTGCCTACCGAGGTGTTGGATAACTTTTCACCCTATCCGTCAGGGACCGCGATAGAAGCCGGGCCAATGGTAGCCGCTCCAGGCCTTGCGGTCGATGATGCCAACAATTTGTGGCTCTTTTTTGGAACTGGGCGGTTCTTTGGCAATCCCGACAAGACCAACTCCGAATCACAGCGGTTGTATGGCGTCAAAGATTCGGTATTGAGTTATAGTTGTACAGAGGGGAGCATAGACGGTTGTAAGGCGACCAGCCTGGTGAATGTCTCCGACGTTGCGGTATGTGTCGTCTGTGCAACAGGGACGAATCAAGTGACTTCGACAGCACTTTCAGGAGTTCAAAAGGTTGAAGGGAAAGATCCAACCACGACCTTGCAAGGTCTGGTGCAAAGCAAGAACGGTTGGTTTACCAATCTCACGACCACACGGGAGAGGTCGATTACCTCGCCAACCGTACTCGGCGGGATCGTGTTTTACCCCACCTATGTGCCGCAGGACGATCTCTGTATCTCAGCTGGTGACGGGTATCTCTACGGTCTGTTTTATCAAACTGGGAGTGCCATGAGCACCCCTGTCCTAGGGACCTCCGCATCAGGGAGCAGTACGATGGCGAATGCGAGGGTCGACATCGGTCAAGGCACGGGAATGCTTTCGGTGATGGCCGTTCACATCGGTGCCCAAGGATGGGGCACTGGTGGTGCTGGGACTGGTGGAAGTGGGTGTCAGTCAGGCATTACAGGAATGATGCAATCGAGCGCGGGATTGACCAACACGATTTGTACCAACCCTGGAGCTGTCACAAGTCGGTTTATTGCTTGGATCAATCTGCGCGAGTAAACGAGTGCGAAATAGAGGAGTACCAACATCCTGCGAGCAGTGCGGCTGTTCTTCTCAAGCATGTTTGGGAAGAACAGCCGCATGGTCACGGTCGTGGAAACGATCGCGGAGAGGGATAGAGTCAGTCTGTGTTCTGTTAACGATCATCTCTCTGCCCGTCCCTGGCTGCACCTCACGATCCAGTGAACCTCCAAAAGCTAATCAGCCGCCGGTCATTCACTCCATTGTCTTGGGGCCAACCCCGTTCGATCGGCAAACAGATCTCATCGCGCAGGTCAACACGCATGATCCGGACAATGACATCGTCCAAGTTCGGTATCACTGGTATCTGAACGATCAGGTCGTCGATGGTGAGAAAAGCCCAACTCTTTCGGCTTCTCTGCTCAAGCAAGGGGACCGAGTTCATTTGGAAGCGGTGCCGTTTGATGGAAAGGTTGCCGGGGCTAGCCGAAAATCTGAAACCATTAGGGTGGACAATACTCCTCCGTCGATTGCTCAGGTCGGCATTGGCTTGAAATCGGACGAACGAGGAGATCGTCTTCAAGCATTGGTGGACGCCTCGGATCATGATCGGGACATCCCACAGTTTCTGTATCGATGGACCAAGAACGGACGCGTCGTGAAAGAGGGTGAAGAAGATTTTCTCGAACTCACTGAGGTCAGACCGCAGGATCTCGTCGTGGTTGAAGTCAGGCCGCGCGACCAGCACGCCGCCGGAAAGATGTCGCGCTCGGATCCCTACACGGTTGGGAATAACGCACCCAAAATCGTCTCATCTCCACCAACGTCCATCGATCGCAATCGATATGAATATGCAGTGAAAGCTGTAGATTCAGATTCCGACTCGGTGAACTTCCAGCTCGATGTGGCCCCGCCCGGTATGGCTATCGATAGAACGACGGGTCACATTGTGTGGGATATCGGACATGTGAAACCGGGAGTGCATCGAGTGAAGGTTGTCGCGACGGATGAACAAGGAGGGTTTTCCTTTCAAGAGTTCGAGCTCACCGTCGCAGCTCCTGAACAGTCCAAACCAGAGTCTTAGTCTGCGATGTGCTTCGGTATTTCCTGTGCTTGTCTCGACTTTTCTTAGTCTGTTACAATCCCTTCATCATAGAGGAGGGAGACCACCCCAGACTCGTGCGCAAACTCAAACTACGAGAAGGCACCAATACCGCTGTCTTGTTCGGTCACCATGACCGGCATCTCAAGCTGATCGAAGACGAGTTGGGTGTTCGACTCTCTGCCCGCGGGGAAGAACTCACGCTGGATGGTCTTCCTGAGTCTGTTCGTCAAGCGGAACGCATTCTCGTTGAACTTGCCTCTCTGACCAACCAAGGGATATCACTCCAAACTGAAGATGTCACCCATGCGCTCAGCGCATTGCGCCGAACCCCCGAGGCGTCGCTCAAGGACGTGCTTGGCGAGTCGGCCATGATCGTGACGAACAAACGGTTTGTTGGTCCCAAGTCGCCCACGCAGAAGGTCTACATCGAAGCAATCGAGCAGCACGATATTGTCATTGCCATCGGACCGGCTGGAACGGGAAAGACCTATCTCGCTATGGCCATGGCGATCAGCGCGTTGATGAATAAAGAGGTGAGCCGGATTATTCTTGCGCGGCCGGCTGTTGAGGCGGGGGAAAAACTCGGGTTCCTGCCCGGCGATATCTACGAGAAAGTGAATCCCTATCTGCGGCCGCTCTATGACGCGCTGTTCGACATGATGGATATGGAGCGAGCGAATCGCTTGATCGAACGGGGAGATATTGAAATCGCCCCGCTGGCGTTTATGCGCGGGAGAACGCTCAATGATTCGTTTGTCATCTTGGACGAAGCACAAAATGCTACAGCAGAGCAGATGAAGATGTTTCTCACCAGGCTGGGGTTCCATTCCAAAGTGGTCGTGACCGGCGACATCACGCAAGTTGATTTACCCAGTGATCGGGTGTCCGGGCTCATTCAGGTGAAGGAGGTTCTCCGCGATATTGAGGGAATTGGGTTCGTGTACTTCGACGAAAAGGATGTGGTCAGGCATCGACTGGTTCAAGAAATTATCAAGGCCTATGATCGGCACCAGCCGGTACACGGCAGTGATGTTCGGCATGCTCGAGGGCAGGTCTCGTCGCAACAGCGTCCATCGTCCAATCCCCGTAAGTCGCCTGCGTCCGGCTCGTCGCCGGGCGATCTACCCAGCAGTTCTCATTGATGGCAGTCTATCTTCGCGTGCGTCTCACGCGGTTCGCCGTCAGAGAAATCACACTGGCCCATGTAGCCGAACGTCTCTTATCGGCAGTTGGAGAGTCTCGGTCGGAATTGAGCCTGGAGTTGATTGGAGATAGACGTATGCGACGTCTGAACCGTGAGTATCGCAAGAAGGATCGACCAACTGATGTCCTGGCTTTTCCCATTCGTGAGGCCGTGATGCCTCACGGTGTGCGTCCTGTCACCCATATGCTCGGGGATGTTGTGATTTCGTTACCGACCGCCGTTCGCCAGGCAAAGGAAGCTGGACGATCGATCGACGATGAGCTGGCGATGTTGTTGGTCCATGGGGTGCTCCATCTCTGTGGGTACGACCATGAACGCAATCCACGAGAGGCGGCGCGAATGGCGCGTCGTGAGCGAGCGTTGCTTCATCGGATTTCACCTGTGCCGCGCATGGTCACGTTTTGTACTGCACGGCAAATAAGGAGTCGTTGACGATGGGATGGTTTCAACGGCTGAGCGAAGGGCTCGGCAGAACACGCCATGTCGTGCAGCAGTCCCTGGATCGTTTCCTCGGACGTGCACCGGACGAAGAACTCCTTGAAGAACTGGAGGCGGCGCTGCTCGCTGCCGATCTTGGAGCCAACGCCGTCGATCGTTTGATGCGGCAGGTCAGGGAAGAGACGCGGGGTGTGGACGCACAAACTTCGGAAGGGATTCAGAATGTCTTAAGTCGGTCACTCTATAGCATTCTGAAAACCGTATCAGGCCCTACCATCGATCAGCTGGTCACCGAAGGCCCTAAACCGTTTGTTACCCTTGTCGTTGGAGTCAATGGCGTGGGGAAAACAACTACTATCGCCAAAATCGCTCAGCGGATGATGCAGGCCGGGCGACGACCTCTCCTTGTGGCAGGAGATACCTTTCGTGCCGCTGCCATTGATCAACTTCAAGTTTGGGGGGATCGGGTCGGAGTGGAAGTGATTCGCCAACGTCACGGTGCCGATCCGGCTGCTGTGGCCTTCGACGGTGTCGTGGCAGCCAAAGCCAGGATGGTGGACGTGGTCCTCATCGACACGGCGGGTCGCTTGCACACCAAGTCCAATCTGATGGACGAGCTGCGGAAAGTGAAACGGGTGATCGCTCAGGAGTTACCTGGTGCGCCACATGAGGTGCTGTTGGTCCTGGATGCCACGGTCGGACAGAACGCGCTAGCTCAGGCCCGTCAATTTCACGAGGCCGTTGGGGTCACAGGACTTGCTCTGACGAAGCTCGATGGGACCGCACGAGGGGGGATTGTCGTAGCCATTGCCCAAGAACTGAAGCTCCCTCTGCGCCTCATCGGTGTGGGAGAAGGAGCTGATGACCTCCAGGACTTCAATGCCGAGGCGTTTGTCGCGGCTCTATTCGGGCAGCCGACGTCTCGCTCATAAACCACGCATTTTCTTCTCATTGTTCACAGCCTCGTGCTATTCTCTTTTCACGGGGTACAATACCTCAGGTTGAGGAGGGTCTGCAGCGATGATCAAAGTCTTAATCGTGGACGATGATCAGATGAATTGCGATCTATTACAGAACGTGCTCACCCGGCACGGGTGTCACGTTATTTCGACAACCAGTGGGCGAGAAGGTCTTAGTCTATTCCGCGCACACAATCCACGAGTTACCCTGCTAGATCTCCGTATGGCGGAGATGGACGGTCTGACTGTTTTAAAGGAGATCCGGGCCATCGATCCTCATGCCCCGGTGATTATTCTGGGTGGTGGAGCCACAGAAAGTCAGGAGAATCAAGCTCGAGCTCTCCGAGCCACGGATTTTATTAGAAAAGGATTGTCGCTGGACGTCCTCGTCGAAGCCGTCACTCGACTCTCACAGTTACCTGTGCCGTCAGCGACCACGCAGCTCCCTCTTAGGAATGGGAATGTCATCGAGCAGATCGACGAGTCGGTCTTGGTGGTCGACGACGAACCTCTCCTATGCGACCTCTTGGTCCGGTTTCTCACTCTGCGCGGGTATCGGGCGTTTGGCGTCAAAAATGGCGACGAGGCTCTGCGGATAGTCGAAGAAATGCCTCCCGATGCGATCGTGCTCGACCTGATCATGCCTGGAATGCCGGGGGTGGAAGTGCTTCGCGCCCTGCGTGACAGGAACTATTCAGGTGGTGTCATCATCATGACGGGAAGTCACAATGAGGAGCTGCTTGGAGAAGCGTGGAGTCTAGCCCCTCAGGAGATCCTAATCAAACCAGTCGATCTTGAACGCCTCTTGACCGCGATCCAGCTTGTACTCGTCTGCCGCGAGTGCTAAAACGCTTCCTGATGTCCATCAGGAAATGTGTCCTTCGCTCTTGTCTCATCGGTCTGCTGGCGACCTCCATCGTACACACGTGGTGTATTTCAGCTCTGCCTGCCCAGGAGAATGTCACCAACGTTCATCACACCCTTTCAGTTGAGATGATTCCCGCCGCACATGAGGTTGTGGCGAGTGATCAGGTCGAACTAGAAGTGAATTCACAGGTCACGTCGGTCACGTTTACGCTTGCCCATACGCTGCATGTCGAGTCTGTTGCTATGCGAACGCAATCGGTTTCAGGTGGGCAGGGAGGCCGGGATGAAGTCGTCCCGTTCACGATAGTGCGTCCTCCTGAGACCACGGCCCAACGCATTGTCATCTCGCTTCCCAAAGACCATGGCCGGAGAGTGACATTGGTCCTGAATTATCGGGGTCAGATCAATGACCCTCCGAGAGAGCCGCGCCACTTGAGATTCGTGACCCCCAGCGAGACAGCGGGACATGTCGGTTTGGAAGGTGTGTACTTGAGCGGTGAGAGCCAATGGTACCCCGATGTCATTGGCTCCTTCAGTACCTATCGAGTGACGGCTCAGATTCCACAGGGCTGGACGGTGGTGGCATCGGGCCGTAAGGAAGGCGAGACGACGAACGCGGGAAAGACCTCCTCAATCTGGGTGGTTCAGGACAAGTCTGAGGCGTTCACACTCGTTGCCAACAAGTTTGTGACGACATCGCGGGAATGGAAAAGTCCGACAGGACAGCGAGTCGAACTCCAGACCCATTTCTTGCCCGACAATGCTGGCTTGGCGGATGAGTATCTCGATGCGACTGCAAAGTATCTCGACGCGTATGTCAGGATCCTCGGGGACTATCCTTTCGACAAATTTGCAGTGGTCGAGAATTTCTTTGCGAGCGGTCTTGGTCTGCCGTCGTTCACCCTCCTCGGCAGCGGCAGCATCAAGCGACACTATATCCAACCCTATGCCTTAGGGCACGAGATCGTCCATTCATGGATTGGCAATTCGGTGTTCAATCGCGACGATCATGGGAATTGGGTTGAAGGCATGACGACCTACTTGGCGAATTACTACTGGCACGAACTGGTGCAGGATATTCCGCAAGCCTTCGAACAACGGCGAATGATGCTTGATGGGTACAATCTCTATGTGAGGCCTGAAACCGACTATGCAGTTTCCCAGTTTCTGAGGAAGCATGACGAGAAAGACAATGCTATCGGCTACCAAAAATCGGCCTTTGTGTTTCACCTCCTTCGGCAAGAAATCGGAGACGAGCTATTCTGGCGCGGCTTGAAGACCTTCGTCAGCAGCTATCGCAATCGCCCGGCGGACTGGCAATCAATCGAGGAAGTCTTTTCTCGAGAAAGCAGTCAGGACTTGCGGTGGTTTTTCGAGCAATGGGTCGAACAGCCTGGTGCCCCACGAGTATCCTTGCGCGATGTCCAGGCTCGTCGCGTGAAAGCAGAGGGCGGCAAAGAAGCTTGGAGGCTGACGATTGAGATTGAGCAGGCCGAGAAGCCGTTTCGGATGACGATTCCCCTCCGCATCGTGATGAAGGAATCGACGGACATCAAGTCGATCATGCTGAGCCTCTCGCAAAAGAGCGTTGCCGAATTCGTCCTGCCCGATCAACCGTTGTGGGTGGAGCTTGATCCGCACGCAATGGTGTTTCGTCAGTTGACGAGACGTCAGCTGCCGCCGATGCTGAACGGCTATGTGACGGATCCACGCAAGACGGTGGTGCGGGCGTTTGCTGACCTTGCGTCGCCGCTGCAGCAGATTGTGTCTCGCATTGCTGATCACGAACTCACGGGATCACTGAGAACGACGGTGGTCTCACTCAAAGAGAATGCCCTCCCACACGATGGATCGATCCTGGTATTGGCAGGGCCCGACCAGCGACAGGCGGTTCAATCAGTGGTGCAGGCGTCTTGTGGTGACCGAATTACTCTCGGGGATCGGGGGTTCCAGATCGATGGTCAGGCCTATGATGGGCCAAAGATGGCGGTGCTGTTCTCCTGCCATCGGGCGGATGTGCCGGGGAGTGTCATCACGGTGCTGTATGGCGTGAGCTCAGGTGCGGTCGAGAAAGTGTCGCGTTTTCTGTTTTATTATGGGTGGCATAGTTACGTGATTTTTGAAGATGGATCTGTGACGAAACGCGAAGTGTGGCCTGGTTTGCCGGATGTGAAGGAGGTCAGGATCGATGCAACGCCGTAAGACTTGGGGAATTTCGATTGTGGGGTTTTGTGTGTTGATGGGGATTCCCCCATTTGCCCTGGCCGCTGATCAGCCGAAGGAGGCGGTGGCGTCGGCTCGTTCTCCGGAACGGCATCTGGCCAATATCCGCCAACTGACCGTTGGCCGCCAGAACGCGGAGGCCTATTTTTCATTCAATGGGACCAAGCTAATTTTTCAATCGACGAATAATTGGATGAAGGATGTGTCGGCCTCCCCACGAAAACCAGCCGAGTCAGGGCTGGGATGCTATCAAATGTATGTGATGGATGTGGAACGCGAGACCGTCCATTTGGTGAGTACTGGGAAGGGGGCAACGACGTGCGGCTATTTTTTTCCCAGGTGACAGCCGGGTGCTGTACTCATCCACACACGCTACCGGGCCAGACTGCCCGCCGAAACCCAAACGGGACGGCGCCTATCGATGGGCACTCGACGATTACGATGTCTACTCTGCGAATCTCGACGGACAGGACCTGCAGAGGCTGACGACGTCACCGGGATATGACGCCGAGGCCACGATCTCGCCTGACGGGAAGACCATTGTCTGGACTTCGGTGAAGGATGGAGATCTCGATTTGTATACGATGAATCTGGACGGTTCGAACGTGCGTCGATTGACGGACGATGTTGGCTACGAAGGTGGAGCGTTCTTTTCACCGGACAGCAAGAGAATCGTCTATCGGGCGGCCCATCCGACGGATCCGTCCGAGATGGCCAAATATAAGGAGTTGTTGGCACAACGGCTGATCGAGCCAGGTCAGCTTGAACTTTTTGTCATGAATGCCGATGGGTCTGGGAAGAAACAGGTCACCACGACCGGCGCGTCGAATTTTTCCCCCTATTTTCATCCTGACGGCAAACGCATCATCTTTTCCTCCAATATCGAAACGAGAGGGGAAGGGGGCCGCCCCAGCTTCCATCTGTATCTGGTGCGCGACGACGGAACTGGACTAGAGCGGCTCACCACGGAAGGACACTTTAATAGTTTCCCCATGTTTTCCCCTGACGGCAAACGTCTCGTGTGGGTCTCGGATCGCCATGCCAAGGAGCCTGGAGAATTCAACGTATTTCTGGCCGACTGGGTGCCGTAAGGCACGGTGATCGGTGATGAGCGAGTGGTGATCAGTTCCGGACATCCAGGGAGCCTTGTTACAGATGGTGGCTTAATGAGAGCCCCGTCTCAGTCATCGCGGAACACAATCTCCTCGATCGCGGCAGTCGGTAGTTCCTGTATCGCGTTGGCCATCAGCTTTCTCGGTGTGGCCCAGTTTGATCTGCCGATCACCAAGTATGTGCGATCGGTGACGATTCATCTCCCCTGGGACCAACTGACTGTTCCATGGATGGCGTTTACCAGCAATATGGGAGACTGGGTCGGCCAAGGATGGCGGCTGGCAACCTTGAGCATTCTCCTGCTCGTTGCCGCATGGGCCTTTGAAAAACCAGCTGTCAAGATAGTCGCGATCCAGTCGCTGATCGCTCACGGTATCGCCGCGTTGCTCGCCAACGGGCTGAAACACCTCATCGGCAGGCCTCGACCAAAGTTCGTCCATGCGGGAGACTGGCAGATGACCCTTTCCTGGGCATCGGGACTGGACTCCTTTCCGTCGGGACATAGCACGGCGAGTTTCGCCGTCGCGACGGTGCTGGCCAAACGGTTTCCCCTCTTCGGGCCACCCTCGATCGCGATCGCACTGTTTGTCGCGCTCAGTCGTGTCCTCCGAGGATCGCATTTTCCGACCGATGTCCTTGGAGGGATGGTGATCGGCATCCTCAGCGGCTTCATCGCGACGGCTCCCTTAAGACAATGGCGCGCGTCAATACAGGACGGACTACGATATGCGGCGACGGGCACTTCGGCGGTGTTTGCCTTGCTTTGGGTTCTCTCCCATCGAATGGAAGATGGAATGGTGGGCATCCTCTTCGTGGCGCTGGGAGTTGGTGCCGTAGTGGGCGGCTTATGGATACGGAAAACTCATTGGGTCCGCAGGGGAAGAACAGGAGAGCGCTGGCACTCGAATACCTCAGTGCTGTTGATTATATACGGCCTGGCGGCCCTGACGACCTCACCTCTTGTCCTCTCGTCGGTCGGATTCGCCTGTATGGCGTCCTGGCTCAACACGATATGTCGGAACGACGACCACGCTGAGGAACCGCCTGGCTGGTCTATGATGCGGGAAAGTGCCTTGCTTGGGGGGGTGGCCCTCGCCATTCTGATTCTTGTTGATGCGCGAGGGGTCCTGCCCTTTCAGTGACCGTTATTGCGCAGGCGATGTGTGCTGGCTCCGTTCAATCTTCCCTTCAAGTCATCCTGTCGATGGTACTCGCCATCAGAAGAAGATCTGAAAAGCCGAGTTGAGAGTAGGTCAGTGCCCAAGAGTTTTGGGCGCTGAAGGAGTTCCAACGCTTGCACCCTGAGGCATGGTGATCATCGGTTGATTGCCTAACAAGACGTAGCCGTACCGCTTAAGAATCAGCTGAAATCCAGCTGCCTCCTCCGGCAAGGCATCCTGAACGTATTCCGGGAGAAGGATCATCGTCCGACCCTCTTTGCGCAGCGCCGTACGCAGCCGGTCGATTTCGTTGGCTGGGATAAAGGTCACGGTTCGTCTCGCGTAGAAGGCGATGGATGGTCTGGTCGAACCAAATGCAATCAGTTGGTCGGTCGGATTCAAGTTCAACCCGGCCGCGTAGGCTAATTCCTGCAGCGGCGCAATTGCGTAGCGATTGAGTCCGGGAACGACCATCAGGATGGCGATAAGAAATACACTCGCCAGCGTGCCTCCGGCCACCCCAAAGGCCATGCCTCGCCTGTTGTCGTTCAAGCCAAAATATCCGATCAGCCCCATAGCGACCACGATGATTGTTGCGCCGACGTACGGACCGATGCCCAGATCGAATTGAGTGGCGAGCGGGAACTCCTTGATCATCTTTCCTGAAAATTTGATGAACAGAGACGGCGCGCTCGCAAGGCCGATGGCCAGGAGATAGCCAATCCCCATCATGAAATGGATCGACCCGCGCAGGCCTCTCGTGGAAGAATCTTTTAACCCTTGGGCCCAAAACAACGCAGCCAGGAGGGCGCAGGCAGGAAACAGCGGGCCGATATAGTGAGGCAGTCGGGTGGAGGAGAGGCTAAAGAAGATGAACACGCCGACAATCCAGAGTCCTGCGAACCACTCCAACTCCTCACCGGACCCTGGCGGTGTCTCTGATTCGTGTGCATGATTTCTCATCAGGCGCCATGCTCGCCAGCTCTGATAGGCTCGATAGAGCCCTGCCGGTAGGAATGCGCTCCACGGATAAAAGCCCAGCAGCAGGACCGGAAAATAGAACCACCAGCCCACTCCGTGGCCTTCCATCGGAGCGAGGAATCGCCCCACCGTGTGGACTTTCGCTTGAGAGGAATAGGCATCTCCATGGAGAAGGAACATGGCGACATACCAGGGACCGGCGAGGAGAAGGAACAGCAACGTGCCGGCGATAGGCGCGCCTCTCTGCCAAAAGATCAGCCATTGCCGGGTGGCAGCGAGATACAAGAGACCAGTGATCAGCGGCACGGCGAATCCCACCGGTCCCTTGGTTAAAGTCGCGATGGCCATGCCGGCATAAAAGGCCCAGATCCAATGGCGCCCGCGGCCCGGTTCATGAAGGCCGAGCCAAAACCCGTAGAGTGACAAGGTGGTGGAGAAGATCAGGACGCTATCGGTAATCGCCATGCGCCCGAGCGCCAGTACCTCAATGTTCAACAGCAACATCAAGGCCCCAAACAGGCCGACGGTTGGTCCACGCAGCCGAGTGAGAAACAGATAGTGCATCACGATCAACCCAACCCCGAACAAGGCTGAGGGTGCCCGTGCCGCAAACTCGCTCACGCCGAAGATGTGGTACGAGATCGTCATCAGCCAATACACGAAGACCGGCTTGGCAACGCGTAGTTCCCCATTGAAGGTTGGGGTGACGAAGTCGCCGGAGGCGAACATTTCCCGCCCGGCTTCGGCATTGCGGCCTTCATCGCGATCCGTCAAGCCCATGCTGCCGAGGCCGGTGAAAAAAAGCAGGCCAGAGAGGAGCAGCAGAAGAAGCAGTTGTATCGGTTGAGGAGAGGTACGTTCCATGGTCGGATGTAGCCGTTACCAGTGGGTCGTGAAAGGCGCCGAATGGCAGTGTGTGTTGCGGCTGCTCATGCCTGCGGCCGAGGCTCGCTCTTGGTTTGATCCGCGCGATGAATGAGGACCAGATTGCGCACATAGACGACCGCCCCGAGTGCTTGCCCTGAGATAAACACAGGGTCTTTTCGGTAGATCGCGTAGGCCAGCGTAATCAGCCCTCCGATGAGACTCATATACCAAAAGGAAACGGGGACGCGGCTTTCAGCGGTCCGCTCGGACGCAATCCACTGCACCAACCACCGACCAAAAAACAGTCCTTGGCCGAGAAAACCGATGCCGAGCCAGATGGTTTCAGTAGTCATTGAGGTCGTTGGAAGGAGGCCAATATCAGCATGCCAGCATCGTGGAAGGATCTGCCTTGGGGTTGGTTGCGCATGTCAGTTATCCCGGAATTTGTAGCGCAACACACGATGTTGCATCCATCGAACCGCGATCAGATCATAGAGCGACTTAAACAGGCGGTTCCCCATGCCGTACTTAGATATCCCATGAATGCGTGGATAATGCCGAACCGGCACCTCGGTCACTGTAAAACCATGCATCAAGGCGAGTGCCGGGAAAAACCGGTGCATCCCCTCAAACAGTCGAATCCGCTCCAAGACGGGGCGTCGAAAAACCTTGAGCGGGCATCCCGTATCATGGACACCGTCATGAGTGAATAGGTTGCGCACAGGGTTCGCAATTCGGGAGGAGATCATCTTCACGAAGCCGTCCTGTCGTTGCTGTCTCCATCCGCAGACCACGTCATGAGAGGCGGTATAGGGAACTAGCTTCAAGATATCTTCGCTGTCCTGTTGAAGATCTCCGTCGATCTGGATGATGATCTCGCCCGCAGATTGCCGAAAGCCGGCCTCAAGCGCGCAGGTCTTGCCGTAATTGCGGTCGAAGTGAAACACTCGTACCTGAGCATGCTCGCGAGCCAAGCGGTCCAGCTCGTCGCTGCTTCCATCGCTGCTTCCATCATCGACGAAGAGAATCTCGTACGGGCGGGAGCGTGATAGCTCGTGCGAATCCATGACTTTCAGCAGGCTTGCCATAAGCGGAGACAGGTTCTCTCGTTCATCCTTGATCGGGATGATGACCGAGGCCCAAGGATTGGAATGGGAACTGGATGGCGTCGTCATGATACGCAAAATTTCGAGCTGCGGTCTGAGGTGGCGATAAAAACTGGCGCATTCTAACGGAAGGCGAGGAGAGGGTCAAACGCGTGTCGGAGGCGCAGGGCTGATCGTCAATCAGGCTATTGGCCGGACGCCACAATGGTGAAACGCATCGTGCCCATGAGGGTCATCTCGTTGACTTGCTCGCCCGTATGAATGTCGACCTTGTAGCGCCCAGGCTTCCAGCCCTTGTGCGGGGGCGACAACGTGAGATACCCGCTTTCATCCTCCAGGGCAATGTGCATGGCATCTTCGCTGACGATCGTCCCGGGTAAGACACCGGCCACCTGTTCGGGCATGCAGCGGCCGAAGACCGTGAAGGCTTGATAATGTTGATGCAGCGAGAACACGATGAAAATGGCGGCTATATCAGCGCGAAAGCGTTCGGTTGGTTTGATCGGCACGATTTCATGAGTTCGAAGGGGCCCCAGGCGCTCTTCAAAGTCTTCGGCCATGGCGATTGAGCGAAACATGCCACGTGGTGGAGCATCAAAATCGTAGGCTTTGATGTCCTCTGTGCGGTTTTGAAACTCGGAGATCGGCACGTTCTCGGTGAGTGGGATCTCTTCGGCAGGCGTTTCCGGACACCACAGCAGCGCCGCCACCATCACACCGCCGGTCAGATAAAATCCTCTGGTCATCATGTCTGTCTGCTACACCTGTCGAGGGGACGCTGTCAAGAAATCGGCGAGCAAGTAGCCCATTGCGGCATTTTCCAGCCATCTGTTAGGATTTCGGCCACTGAACGGACAAGTCGTCGAACATTCTCACTGGTGACCCAACAGTATGTTGCAAGACGCTGACGCCCTTCCCCAGCTCATCGGGGAGTATAAGCCGCTCGATCAGTGGCAGATCCATCTCAACCAGCTCTTCTATGGCCTGCGAGGGGACAAACTCCGATCGTACTACCAAACGTTCGCCTCGGCTGACTTTCGGCTCGCCCATGCGCTGGCGGCTGATTATTTTGAGCGCGTCACCAAACGCGAGAAGATGGTCGGTCATCAACCTTCCAACCCCGTACCCCGTACCCCTCACGCCTCTCCTCTTACCGTTCTAGAGCTGGGGCCTGGCAACGGCAACCTGGCGGCCTGCTTCCTCAGCCATCTCAAGACCCTCGACAAGGAAGGCGCGGTCTATCCACATGTGCGGTATGTCATGGTCGATTGGGAAGAGTCGGTGTTGGCCGGGGCTCTGGCTCATCCAGACCTGGCAGTGCATCGGGATCGTGTGGATACCCATTGTGGATCGATTGAGCTGGTGGAGGGAGTGGCAGATGGAACCGTCGACCGGATCATCTGTAACGAGTTGTGGAACGATCTGCCAACGAAATTGTTGGCGAAACATGGCGGCGAGGTCGAGGAAGAGTATCTCCGTCCCAATCTGAGCGAGTCGCTCCATGCCAAGATTCAAGATTGGTCGGCGTTCGTCAGGGCTTTCCAGGACAAGGATCTTGCAACGCTCAAAACGTTCCCTCCGTTCCTTGATGAACTGGTTTGGGAAAAAGAATACCGCAAAGTCGAATGGAAAGACCTGCCTTACCGGAAAACCATCGTCGACTTCCTCCAGGCTATCGACCAAGAAGTCTTGGTGCCAGTCAACGTTGGGGCCTTCGCGACGCTCAAAGAGGCGAAGCGGCTTCTCGCTCAGGACGCGGTCGGTTTCAGCGCCTTCGATGCCGGGACCGCCGACATGAATGTCTTGAACGATCCCGAAAAGCCCTGCTACGGCCAGTTTGGTGGGCAATACAGTTTCATGATCAACTTCGCGTTAGTCGACGCTGTGGCCAAGCATCTGGGGCTGAAGCAGATGACCTTTGAGCCCCAGCGGGAATTCGTCGGGCGGTCGTTGAATACGAATGTGATCACCCTCATGGATCTGCTGGCGACGCATCCCTCTGCTGGGCCTACACTGCAAGCCTGGGAACAAGACAGACTTGTGCTGAAGACCATCAGGGCGTTGAACGAAACATTTGAGAGTCCCTATCGTCGACGGCTCGAATTTCCGTTAGGCGCCAATATGCCGCCGGACGAGCGAGAGACCTTAGGCGTGATCGTGCGTGCACTCAAAGACAACGGCATTCCCGACACCGTGGCCTACGTGACCGAAGAGGAGCTCGCCCGCGCACAAAAGGATTTGGAGGAGATCGGCTACGATGTCGATACCATCCAGATGGCCATGACAGCGCCTCCTAGCCCCGTCGAGTACTGCCACTTCACTTGTCGGTGATGAGTCGGAGTGACGCGAGGTCAGCAATGGTGGTCTCAGCATCCGCAGCAACAGCAGTGCAAGGCCCCGGCCAACAGTGAGCACGTCCTACTGGGGGCCATTGAGTGTATGTTCTGCCCGGATACTGTTTCATCATCCTGCGAGAAGGAGTAGAATTTTCTCGCTGAACGATTGAGCGGATTGCCACAGTACGATGCGGAGAAAAGTCGATGTCTCGCCATTCTGGTGCCACCAGCATGGTCTCTGAATTTCCTGAATGACAGGGGGAGAAGGCTATGAGTTCGTTTGGGACAAGCATTGCCGGGCTAGTGGGTGGGGTGGTGCTTCTGATGGGTCTGTTTGCATTGTTCCAAAGGGAATGGAGAGCAGCCTGTGCGTGGTTTCTTTCTGGCCTGGCGCTGATCGCTCTGTTGACGTATCTCGATAAACCGGGATCTCATCCATCAGAACCCGTTGAGACTCGCGAGACGCGTGGGTAATCGCGACTGAACTCCTTGAAGTGGTCCGCTCCCAGTCGTGACTACCCCGAGTACACCCTAATTCATCAAGTGCCGCAAGAACAAATCCGGCGGACTGTTCAGCATTCCTACTAGCCCGTTGGAGTCAACGGAGCAAACAGCAAAGCGCTCAAGGGGCTCGCAAGAAGCGGGGCGAGCATGAGCCCGAACTGAGGGAAATGGTCCTGCAACGACAAAAACAGCCCATTGTCTTTGAGCCACTCCTGCCGCTCGGGTACGGACCGTTGAGCGGATGTCTCTTGTAGGAGATCCGCTGCTCGTTTCGCAAGAACCAGAGCTGCGGGGAGATATGTGGAGACCAACATCAAGGTAAAGGTCACGCCCCAAAACAGAGTAATGGCTAAAGCCGTTCCCAGCACGGCTTCGTGCGCATCTTTATCGGCGATCAACGCCGCCGGCCACCGCAGCCAGGCTCCCATGTGCAAGACTCCTGCGACAAGAATCGCTGAGGCGGCAGCCAGCACGTCTTTCAAACGCCTCATCTGCAGCGCATAAAACTCGGGATCAGGTTGAGCCCCCGCCATCGGCGGCGCAAGCGTGCTGCATGCTGCAAGCAGAGCCACCACCGGCACCACCATGGCTTGCACATTGACGATGGAGACAACCACCATCGCGTACCGTAAGAGATGTTCGCCGATCCGCTGAGGTCCGGCCTGGCGCAGGTTGTCATAGCTGAAGCTGAACACGGCTCGGTAGAGCGCATGGGTGTCATCCAGAGACCAGATAAAGGCCAGTCCGATGGATGCGAACAAGATTCCTACGGCTGTGACAACCAGCAGCTGCGGTCGCGGAAGCGATTGGCAAATGATGATCCCGCACACGATCAAGGCGTAGAGCCCGGCCACGAGGGCCACCACCACCGTCGTCAGCCAGATATACCGGGACTTGACCTCCACGAGAAAATGAGTGGGATCGAGGGATTCCTTTGACGCTTCTGACGCGCGGTGCATCAGCCGGCTCGTGAGATTATGGAAATTGTCTACGGTGATGTTGGAACTGAATTCAAACAGGCCGACTGCGAGCAGCAGAATGAACAGCGAGGGGATCAGGAGGAGCAAGAAGCGATAGTCGGAAGCTGGTGAGGGAGCCGACGGTGTCATGGCATCCACATGTACGGAATACAGATCACAGACGCACGTACAGGAGCGCATCCTAGCACAACTGCGCAAAAGGGGACGAGCCAAGAATAAGCGTCGCAGACGCCGTATCTGGTGGCTGTGACGCTATCCGCTGACCGTATTAACGATCTTCGCTTTCTGAAGAAGATAGCGGCTCGTCGGGAGATCATTGGGAGCGACAGGATTCTGAACTGCGCTTCAAAAAGCCACGTCCACCTCGGATGAGATTCCAGGGGAAAGCGAAGTGTTTGCAGAGGTGTCTATCGCTCCTTGAGTCGGCCGAGCGTGCTCTCCACCGACCGCTCGAGTTTGTCCGCCGCTCCACTCAAGGCGAGCTCGACCGTCGCGGCCTGATGGGTCACGGCGATGGGCTGGTGACCGGCCAGTCTGGCTTCCAGGACGCAACGGATATCGTCACCTTTAGTTTTGTGACTATTGGTATCGCTGAGATGCGCTTCGACCCGTGTAATCCGATCACGAAATCGGCCGACTGCTCCTTCCAGGCTGGTCTCAACAAGAGCGACGATCTCCTCACGTCCATGGATATGGTTATCCGTATTGACCTGAATCTGCATCCGACTTCCTCCCTCACATGAACTATTTTAAGCATGGACCCTACTCGCCAGAGGCAAAAAATGTCAATCAAGGCAAGGCTACGGATGAAGCCTCATTATCTTCAGGGTAGATGATCAGAAGGAGAGAGGGGAATAGAGAAGGCTACAGATGCGGAGTCACCGGTGAGAATGCGGTGTGCGTCTAGTGACTTGACTTTGGTATGGCAAATTAATACCATACGATCGAAATCGTTCCAAAAGGAAAACTAGGGTTCCGGCTTTCTTCCTTACTAGGAGGGAGCGTCTGGTCCAAGAGTTTTCGGCCTCGCATAACGAGGCTCCACGGAGGGATAAAAACCCGGGAGATCATGTACTGGGGTACATGGCCTTTTGGGAATATAACCTTCCAGCAGGAGGCTTCGTTATGCATCTCTATCCCCAAATTTTTTCCATACCGGATCAGTCAGACCTGCTGCCGAGTCAGAGAGGTCTGCCATGGTAAGTCAAGAAAGTCCGGGTACGGTTTTTCCTGCTCCCGCTAGGAATCCTCCCGAGACACTCCACCGCAGCCTCAGTCTCTGGAATAGCCTGACCATCGGATTCGCGACCATCTCACCGGTAGCAGGGCTCTACGCCATTATCGGTGTCCAGACGATCGTCACAGGTGGCGGTTGGTTTCCGGCACTGGCGCTCTGTTTGGTGATGCAGTTGTTGGTCGCGACCGTGTATGCGGAGTTGTCCTCGCAGATTCCGATCGCGGGTGGCGCATATAAATGGGCAAGGCAACTCGGAGGTGCAACCGTCGGCACTTATGCCGGGGCCATCTATGTCAGCTCCACGATCGCAATGCTCACCACGACTGCCTATACCGGCGGGGTCTGGCTGGCTATTTTTTTCGGGTCAGGAGGTGGAACAGGAGTCACTCTCGTGATATGGGGAGCGGTGTTTCTGCTCGTCTGCACTATCCTTAACCTCGTCCACGTCTCTGTCATTTAAATTCCTCATTTCCCTGGGGGTCTATGCGGAAATCGTCGGCTCGTTCGGCGTCGCGCTGCTGTTATTTTTCTTTTTCCGGCAGCATGATTTCTCCGAACTCTTCGCTCATCTTGGGACAGGAACCGCACCCAGCCAAACTGCGGCGTTTCTAGCGGCACTTGCGATTTCTGGATGGGCATTCATCGGCTTCGATGCCTGCTCGACCATCGCCGAAGAAACGCACGACCCCAAACGGATGGTGCCGCGTGCAATCTTTTTCTCTCTTTGCATGGTGGGAAGCGTGGTGCTCTTCAACTCTGCCGCCCTGACTCTGAGCTTTGACCGCGAGACCTTACAGCAAACGGGCGCCGCATCCGATCCTGTCACCCCGGTGATCATCGCCAATTTTGGCGCTTGGGCAGAGACCCCGTTTCTGGCCATTGTCATGGTCGCGTTTCTGGCGTGCGGGTCCTCCATGGTCCAATACACCTCCCGGATCGTGTTTTCCATGGCTCGCGAAGGCAGTATGCCTGCCGCCCTCAGTCGGGTCACTACGGCGGGGGCTCCCCGGAATGCCGTGATGTTCACGGTGTTGCTGGCCACGCTCGGATTGCTCTTCGGGCTCAATGATGAAGCGGTCGCCACAGTCTTGGCATTCGGGACGGGCGGATTGTACGCCATGTTTGCGATGACCACGGGCGTCGGACTCTACACTCGTCTCACAGGCCGCTGGGATCCTTCGTTAGGTCAACTGAAACTGGGCTCGTGGGGATTACTCATCAATACTGCGGCGTTTCTCTGGTCGCTCTTTGAATTCGTCAACATCGCGTGGCCGCGCCCCTATGCTGTGTCGCCTGATGCCCCCTGGTGGCAACTCTGGGCCGTCCCGCTGGTTCTCGGCAGTATTCTCGGTGTGACCACGCTGTATCTCCTGGTCGGGAGATCGACAGGGAGCGACGCCCCGCCGAGTCCACGGGAGTCGACACCAACTGAAGAATGAAAGTTAGGCCGTTCGCCACGTCTCGTGTTGCAAGAAACGTTTCAGAGAGAGTCAGAATCCATTTATCCGGTAGAAAGGAGCACTCATGGCAAAGAAGAGAACATACCAAGGCAAGGTTCCCCTGCATGACAAATATGGGCCGGAGGCGAAGTTCGCCGTCGAAGCGGAGGCGCTGCTGCCGACGACGAAATATGAAGAAGAAGTGGCCCGAGGTCTTGAATTGGGCCTGCAGGGCGCCGATTCCATCAAAGATCGCCGCATTCCCACCTTTAGTCGTGGTGAGCTGCCGCATTTCGCGGGCATCAATACCTTCACGAAAGCGCCGTATGTCGAAGATGTCCGCAAGTGCGGGGAATACGATGTCGCCATTCTCGGGGCGCCGTTCGACGGGGGGACTACCTATCGGGCTGGTACCAGGTTCGGCCCACAGGGAATTCGCAAGATCTCCGCGTTGTACGGCACCTATAGCTTCGAACTCGGCGTGGATCTCAGAGAGTCGATCTCCATGTGCGATCTCGGTGACGTGTTCACCATTCCCGGCAACATCGAGAAGACCTTCGACCAAGTCAGCAAAGGAGTCGGCCATGTCTATGCGAGCGGGGCCTTTCCCGTAATATTGGGTGGGGACCATTCTCTGGGATTTGCGACCGTGCGGGGCGTGGCTCAAAATATGAACGGCAAGAAGCTCGGGATTCTTCACTTCGATCGGCATGTAGACACGCAAGAGACGGATCTCGATGAACGCATGCACACCACGCCCTGGTTTCATGCGACAAACATTCCCAACGTGCCGTCCAAGAATCTTGTGCAGATCGGCATCGGCGGCTGGCAAGCGCCCAGACCCGGCGTGAGGTCCGGTCGTGAACGTCAAACCACCATCATGACCGTGACCGATTGTGTGGAAATGGGCATCGAGAATGCCGCGAAGCAGGCGCTCGAAGTGGCGTTTGACGGGGTGGATGCCGTGTGGCTGAGCTTCGACGTCGATTGTTTGGATGCCGCCTTCGTGCCGGGCACCGGCTGGCCGGAGCCGGGAGGGTTTCTCCCGCGCGAAGTGCTGAAGTTCCTCCAAATCATCGCGGACACAAAACCGCTGGCGGGGATGGAAATCGTCGAATGTTCACCGCCCTACGACGCGGCGGAGATCACCAGCCTCATGGCCACGCGGGTTATCTGTGATGTCCTGGCCTGCCAGGTACGATCCGGTCATCTAGCCAATCGAAAGAAACGCTGAGAGGCGCTGATCGGGATATAACGAAACGCTAATCGAAGGGGCTTGCATAGCTGCAAGCCCCTTCAGACACTTTTCAGTCAACGGCTTCGTTCTGCGCGTTGGTGGGCAGATAGATTGGCATGCTGCTTACCTTAGCATTTTCATCCAAGTTTTTCACAACGAATCCGAGAAGAGGCACCTCCTCTTCAAGAGTCCGGTTGGCGTGGAGAGAATAGAAATAAAAGGTTCCTCTAAGAGGGATCGACCAAAACTCTTCACCTGCCCCCGTTTGTGTTTCTAACATGCTTTCTGACTTTGCTAGCTGAATCTTAACGTCCCAACATTCATTATCGTCTGAACGTGCCTTCTGCCACAATTTTATGCGTGATTCTTTTGGCACTTCTTTGTTTGTCATGTAACGCCCAGCGAATTCCTTCTTTTCAAGGCTTGAACGTTTCAATTCTATGGTTTCCAGACCTTGTTCTTTGGAGACAGCTTTATTTATCGGTATGGTGTCGGTTGAGTAAAAATTATCAATATTTCCAGTCCAATGGAGTTTCTGCGCAAACACATTGCCATCACCGATGTTTGCCACAACAATGAATCCTGGAAGTATTGCGTCCAGCACCTTGATCCTGTCCTCCCATGCGAACGTCTTTCTTATCTCTGGCACGATGGAGAAGAGATATGCCACGGCTGTGAAGATAAAGGCCAATAAGCCCACAAGTGTAGCCCAATAACGCAGATGATTTTTCCACGCGCTCTGAAAACTTCCGCAATGCGAGCACAGAGACGCCCCAGCCTCAAGGGCGTTCCTACAAGCGATGCATTCTGTTTGGATAGAGTCTCTTTTCTTTTCTGATTTTAGTGACATGCGTGGCAGCACTATATCGCTACTCACGGGTTCAGGCCAATGGCTATGACGCTGGTCCCCTCCTAAAGCGAGGTCTGGTCTTGCAAGTGCATGCCATATCAAGCTCCGCTCACTGGCAAGCACTGGTAGCCATGGCAAAGTGGAGCTTCACGACTTCATGTCCTCAACTGCGCCGGAAAAGTTGTCTAGAAGGTGCGAGACTACAAATACGACTCGTCCCAGAGATTATTCACAAATTCGTGGATGGGGAGGATCGTGACCTCGCCGACTTTTCGCCGTCGCGCCTTCCAGGCTGACGCAAAGATAGCGTTTGAGTTTCCGCTCCTCCGCCAGCGCCTTCAACGATTTCAGATCGTTGGGTCCGACGTTTTCACTCGCCTTGAGTTCGATCGCCGTGTGATCGCCCAAGATAAAGTCTACTTCAAAGCCCGACTTTGATTTCCAAAAGGCGAGAGGCTCTCCAGACACATAATCCACATAACTCTTGATCTCGTGAAAGAGATAGGTTTCCACTGCTTGCCCGTACTCCGGCGTGCCTCGACGGTATTGCCGTTCCTGCAGGGCACTCACGACGCCGATATCGAAAAAGTAATATTTCGAGGACGCCAATGGTTTGCGCTGTTTGGTTTCACGCCAGGCCGGCAGCTCGTGCAGGATGAGCGTGTCTTTTAGGATCTCAAAGTACTCGTAGACAGTGGTGCGTGGGACTTGGGCGTCGGTGGCCACGTTGGTGAAATTGACGATGGTCGCATTGCAGTAGGCTACCACCTTTAGGAACCGACTGAAGGCTGAAATATTCCTCGTCGCTCCTTCCGCCACGATCTCCTGCTGCAGATAAGAACCGGTGTAGGCGTCGAGATCTGCGCGAGGATCGTCTGAGAAATAGACGGAGGGGAGCCCTCCACGGGTAATAAACTTATTGAGGTCGAAGTGTGCTCCCAATTCTCTCTGAGTGAGTGGGTGCAGGTATTTGGTCCTCGCCCGGCCCCCCAAGAGATTGACCCCGCCCTGTCGAAGCTTGCGAGCACTTGAACCCGTGAGCAGAAATCGAATCCCTCGTTGCTCGATGAGGCGGTGTACTTCGTTCAGTAGTCCCGGGAGTCGTTGAATCTCGTCGATGACCACCACGCCATCCTTAGAAGTAAGTTCTTCGGCCAATCGCTGTGGGCGTTGACTGAGTGTCAGATAGACAGATGTATCCAGGAGGTCGTAGATGCGGGCACTACGGAAGGTCTGGGCGATCAGGAAGCTCTTCCCGGTTTGGCGAGGTCCCAAGAGGAAGTGGGACTTCTTCTCCACGAGGCCCGCTAAATACAGCGATCGAGTGATAGCCGGTGTCGAGCTCATAGGGCATGGTAACAAGTGACGACTCTGTCGTCAAATGGCATGCCAAATGACGACTCAGTCGACACCTGTCTGTACGCAAGGGTGAGCTCAAACGCCCTGAACGATGACTGGCGGCAGGTGATAGTGACTCGCGTGACCTGCTTCTGGCGTGCTTGCCAATCGGAGCACCGGTTGCGACGACTTCTGGAAACGATAGTTCTTCTGGGAGTGCTCACGCTTGCGGCTGGATCAGCCGCTCGTTTGACTCACGAAGAACCCGTTTATATACTTAAGATCCTCAACCGGAGACGATCGAGATGAAAATAGCCATAGGCCTGCTTGTCCTAGTGGTCCTCCTTGTAGGAGTTGCCCTCTCCCTTCCGTTCTTGATCGACCTCAATAAATATCAAGATCAATACAAACCGCTCATCGAGGACGCTCTCAATCGTAAGGTCCAGGTGCAAGACATTCGATTGACTATCTGGCCAAGAATCGGTGCGCGCGTGGCGGGTTTCTCAGTACTGGACGATCCGGCCTTTGGGACCGATCCCTTTGCTTCTCTATCGTCGTTGGAAGTCGGTGTGAAGTTGATGCCGCTGCTGAGCAGCAAAGTCGAAGTGGAGGAAATCACGCTTCGCCAGCCAGTCATCACGGTGATCAAGAACCAGAAGGGCGTGCTGAACGTTTCCACCATCGGCCGCAAAGGTGTGCCGGTGCCGGAGAAGCCTTCGCGCGCTCCGATTCCTTCGACGGAAGGGCCGCTCAAGATTCTGGCGCTGCTGGCCGTGGACCGTGTATCGATCGACGGCGGGAAATTGACCTACCGTGACCTCTCTGCCGCTAAGCCGACGGAATATGTATTACAAGATTTGGAGGTGCTGCTGCAGTCAGTGCGGCTTGGGCAGACGCCAAGTGTACATGTTCGGGTCGCTGGTGCAGCCGTTCAATCTTCCGGTAAAGCTCGACGGCACCTTTGGCCCACTGCGAGAGACGATGGACATCGATGCGATCAACTTCCAGTTAGGTGTGGGAAAGACGGACTTTACCATTACAGGAAAGGCTGCGGGGAATGATGCCATAGTCAATATCAGCTCACCGGTGATCAATACGGCGAACTTACCGATTGCGCTTCCCCTGAAAACACCGGTTGAGATCAAGAATCTCCAGATTGCGGCGGAAGTGATAGGGCAAGAGGCCAAGCTGAAATCCCTGGCGTTCCGTCTGTTCGACGGCGAGGTGAAGGGGCAAGGCAAACTGATCGCCGGATCAGACATGCCTCCATTCAAGGGGGCGGTGACGGTGCAAGGATTGCAACTCGGTCCGGCGCTCAATGCCGTCGCCGAGACGCCGATCTCGATCAGTGGGACGGCCGGTGTGGACCTGTCGGTGCAAGGGCGTGGGTTCTCGATGCCGGATCTGACCAAGGCCTTAGAGGGAACCGGCCACATGGCCGTGAAAGATGGAAAGATCGAAGGGGTGAATATTCTTCGAGGAAGTGGTCTCGGCCCTCAACGTGGCCGGCATTTCCCTCGGCGATGCGAAGGCCACGGCCTTTTCGACGATCGAGACGGATCTCGCTATCAAGCAAGGGGTGATCAATGTGCAGCGGCTCTTGATGGATAGCCATGATTTTCAAGCGACCGGCGGCGGCACGATCGGGTTTGATCAGCGACTAAATCTTGCCGTGAATCTCAACCTCTCCCAAGAGGTGAGCCAAAAGATTGCGGCCGCATCGCCCGTCGTCAAAATCGCCTTGAAAGACGGCCGATTGAGTCTTCCGCTCACGATTACCGGAACGGCTCAAGCTCCCTCGTACGGAGTTGATATCAAGGGTCTCACCGGGAAAGTGCAGGAGCAGGTCAAGAAGAAGGTCGAAGAAGCCGTCGATGGGCTGCTCAAAGGGACGACAAAGCCCGAGGACCTTCAGAAAGAGGGGAAAGAGCTGCTCAAAGGATTGTTCGGTCGATAAGGAAATATCTCTATGAATATTCTGGATACGCTCACTCAATATGCCGTGCAGTACGGGTTGCAGGCGGCGGTCGCGCTCGGCATCCTCATCGGTGGAATGATGGCGTCTCGTGGGGCCGCCAATTTTACCCAACAGGCGCTTGAAAAACAGACCCTTGAGCCACCAGTGCGTCTGCTCCTGGTGCGTATCGTGAAAATCGTCGTCATACTGTTTACGGCGATGATCGCGCTCCAAACTCTGGGCGTGCCCATTGCTCCGCTGCTCGCCGGTGTCGGAGTCGCCGGTGTGGGTATTGGGTTGGCCTTGCAGGGTGTCTTGAGCAATGTGATGGCGGGGTTGTCGATTATCTTCAGCAAACCCTACAAGGTCGGCGAACATATCTCGCTGCTTGGAGTTCACGGTGACGTACTGGTCATTGATATTTTCACCACGACGTTGATGCACGCTGACCATTCACGCGTCCTCATTCCCAATCGAAAAATTGTCGGGGAAATCCTGCATAATTTCGGTGTCATCCGTCAGCTGCATCTGACGGTCCCCCTCTCACACCGCGTCAAGATCGATGACGCGCTGGCGCACGTGAAGGATATCCTTCAACAGCACCCGTTGGTCTTGAAAGACCCTGCTCCTTCCGTAGGAGTGTCGTCTCTAGGGGAGTCGTCAATCGCTCTAGCCGTGGAGCCCTGGGCGGCTGTGACCAACTACAACGTGGTTCAGGGGGAGTTGAACAAGTTGATTCTCGAACGATTCCGGACACACGGTATCGAGTTGCCCTCTTCTCGTCACGACGTTCACCTAGTGAACGGGTAAGACCGTCGAACCTGGCAACTTTGAACTCTCCTTAACAGTACTCTTGAGAAAGCGGCCTGAGAGATTCGGTCTTGTTGCGCAGGTTTCTCCGGTGCTAAGATCAGGCCACAATACAGTTGATTGGCTCATAATAGAAGGAAAACGAAGTAGTAAAGATGGTCAGGGGGAATGGCTGAAGATTCTACCCGAAGAGACCGAACAACGAGGCGTGTATCATCGCCTTGCTCGTTACTTTGCGATCCCGAGATGAGGTGAAACGATGGGCACAGCACGCTCCACAGACCAGCCCCTGATCGCTCGCGACGACCCAGCGACAGACTCGGACCAAGTCGGTGGACCAGCACACCTTGACGATCGATCCGCAAGCGGGAATCTCGACAAGATTCGCGACATTCTCTTTGGCGCGCAAGCCCGAGAACATGACCGTCGGTTTGCACAGCTCGAACAACATTTAATCCGTGAAGCCTCGGACCTCCGCAACGATCTCAAGCGACGTTTTGAGAGCCTTGAGCTCTACATCAAGAAAGAAGTTGAGGCGCTTACGAGCCGGTTGACCAAGGAGCAGGAAGTCCGAGGGGAATCCGTCACGAACCTGACACAGGACCTCACCCAACTGGCTACAACCCTTGAGGATAAAGCACGTCTGCTCGATATGCAGGCGACCCAAGCGCAAGCACATGTTCTCCAGCAGCTGACAGAACGGACGAGCGAGCTGGCGACCGACGTTCGTGCTCGACATGCCGAGGCGGCGTCGGCACTCAATCAGGCCGTCCATGATCTCCGTGCAGAAAAGACGGATCGTGCGACGCTCGCAGCCATTTTATTGGAGGCATCTCAACGGCTATCCAGTGATGAGGCGGTCTCCGGTCGCGGCTGAGCCTAACAACAGCGGGCCGTGCGGCAGTCTCTTTGTGATCTATCGAGTCCATGACGATTGTGTTACCCCATGTCTACCGATCCACACAGGCCTCATCGCGATTCTCCATCTTCTGAAGGATGCACGTCCGTAGACGAAGACTGGACCCAGCTGCGCACTCTTTTACTCTCTCCGGAACAGACGCAACTCGACGAACTCCGTGAACGGCTCGATAATCGAGGGATTCAGCCTCGCGAGATCAGTCGCGTGCTCCCCGAGGCATTCGCCATGCGCGGCGAAACCGACCAGCACCTCTCGAATGTACTCACCCCCTATGTGGAAAACGGATTTGTCGCGACCATACGAAAGTCGCCACGGACGATCGTCGATGCCATTGCCCCGATCCTGGGGCCGGCCATTCGGCAGGCCATCGCGCGTGCTTTGCAAAGCATGACGCAGTCCTTTAACCACTCGTTGGATGAAAGCCTGTCCATCCGAGGCCTTCGCTGGCGATTGGAAGCCTGGCGGACAGGGCGGCCGTTCGCGGAGGTCGTACTTCTCCATACGCTCCACTATCGCGTGGAACAAGTGTTTCTCATCCATCGGGAGACAGGCCTTCTCCTGCATCACGTGGCAGCTGAGGGGGCTGTGGTCCAGGATCAGCAGGTCTTGTCCGGCATGCTGACGGCGATTCAGAGCTATGTGCGGGATTCGTTTGGCGCTTCACCGGACCAGACGCTCGACCATTTTCGAGTTGGTGAATGGACCGTGTGGATTGAACAGGGGTCCCACGCCTACTTGGCCGGTGTCGTTCGGGGTACTCCCCCTGAAACCCTCAGAGAGGATTTCCAAGCCGCACTGGATGATATCCATGCGCAGCAACCCGATGCCTTGACTCATTTTGATGGAGACGCGGCGCCGTTTAAGACGGCACAGACCTGCCTGGAAAGCTGTTTGCACGCCCACTATGAACCACCACCGCGACCCAGCGTCTTGAAGCTATGGATTCTGGGCGGGGCGGTTATCCTCCTGCTCTCGTGGTGGGGCGTCATGGCCTACCAAGCCCACGCTCGGTGGTCCAATCTGCTGGTTGAGCTTGGGGCAGAGCCGGGGATCGTTGTGACCATGGCAAAATCGACGTGGACAGGCTATCACCTCGAGGGGTTGCGAGACCCCTTGGCCAAAGACCCTTCGGCGATGGTGGTCGAGGCTGGCCTTGAGCCGTCGGGCATCATCGCTGTCTGGTCTCCTTATTATTCGCTGGACTCTCAACTCGTCGAGACCAGAGCGCACTCGATATTACACTCCCCCAAAACCGTTACACTGTCAGTGGAGGGAGACACGCTTGTCGCAACTGGCGCGGCTTCCATCGAGTGGGCCCGAGAGACGAGACGTTTGGCTACCCTGGTGCCGGGAATCTCCCTCTACCATGACGAAGGGCTCGTCACGACCTCCATTCCGGATCTCCTCGAACGGGTCAATCAAACTGTCGTTCGTTTTCGCTCGGGATCCTCGATAGTGGAACCATCGGAACGTGCCGCACTTGGTGCTGTGTCTATGGCGTTACGAGAGCTGGACCAAGCCGCATCCCAATCAGGCCAGCGAGTGAGGCTCGAAGTACTGGGGTCAACCGACGACACTGGTCCTGTGACACGCAATATTCAGCTGAGCAAGGAACGAGCCCGCGCCGTGCTCGTGGCCCTCGGAGGGGAGCAACTTGGAGAGGCCACGACCGTCATTGCGGGCCTTGGGCAATCTATCGACCAACGGGGGTCAGCAGGAGAAGCCCGCGACCGGCGGATCGTCACTCTACGGGCCACCCTTACGGTCGCGAATCGAGGGAATGAGGCGGCTCGTCCATGATGCAGAAGAAAGTCTGCATGTTGGGTGGATTCGCGGTCGGAAAGACCAGCCTCGTGCGCCGATTTGTGAGTAACGTATTTTCTGATCACTATCACACGACGATCGGCGTGACCGTGGAGAAGAAGAGTGTCATCGTCGACGACCGGGACGTGATGCTGGTGCTGTGGGATCTCTATGGAGAAGACGAGTTCCAACGAGTGCGCGACTCGTATCTTCGCGGTTCATCCGGCTATATCTTGGTCATGGATGGCACCAGAAGAGCGACTCTGGACACGGCACTCGCACTACAGCAGACCGCCTTACGAACAGTAGGAACGGTTCCGTTCATCTCGATCATCAATAAAGCGGATGTTCGATCTGAGTGGGAAATCGATGAGCGCGCGATCGAACAGCTGCGCGAACGAGGCTGGACGGTCCTGTTCGGCAGTGCCAAGCATGGGCAGGGAGTCGAAGAGTTATTTGTGACGCTGGCAACCCAGATCGTACATGCAGCTCCGATCCCCAGGGATTGCTTATGAACAGCCGGCCAGGCAACCTCGCACCGCACAACGAGTCCCTGTTCAATGCGGTTCTCTCCACTCTCGACATTGTGGTGTTTGAGTGCGAGGAGGATTCGGCTGAGTTTCGGCTTCAAGGCCTTCCGCCTGAATGGTGGCGTGCGTGGGTCGGTCCGGCGGACTGTACGGTGTTAGATCTTGGCCGATGCTCGCCGTTCTTACAGGAGTATCTTACGGGTGCTCACCTCGCCTGGACGGGCATCCCTGGCGCAACTGAGAAGTCGGGCCCATGGACGGAACCTGATCGACAGGGAGGCTCCATGACGCTGGAGGCGACCGCGCTGGCGATTGGATCCAGGAAGTTATTACTCATTGAGCGTCTGGGTTCCGGCTTCAAGGAGATGGGGGCCATCGTTCAGCGGGCTCGGGAACGCATGCTGGCCGAAGAACGTACCGTGAAGTCCTACCGTAAGACTGAGACGCGCCTGATCAGCGAGCTTGAAGTCAGCGAGCGCACAAAGGACGATGCGCTGGCTCTGCTTCAGCACCTCGGGCTTGCTGCGTTTGTTCTCGATGAACACAGGCACATCACGTTCGCCAGCGATCGCGGTCTTGAGATCCTGGGAATGACGGCAGAAGCTGTGATCGGCCGGGAATGGGAGCAAGCACTTCCTCTTCACACGCACGATCGTGTGGCGATTCGGGAGCTGATCAATACCGCCTCAGACCGACGGAAGACCTGCGTCGTGGGCATGGAAGGACCCCGCCCCTCTTGGGTTGAGATAGAAGTCCACGGAGATCCTCGCCACCCCGGCCGGCATATCGTCATCGTGCATGACCGCACCGAGCTCCACACGCTCCGCCGGGTGCTCAACGAGCAGGCGTCGTTTCACGACCTGGTGGGGAAGAGTCCCGCCATGCTTCGCACGTACCAACTTGTGCGAGACGTGGCGCAGGTCGATGCCACTGTGTTGATCGAAGGGGAAACGGGAACTGGAAAAGAGTTGATCGCGCGTGCCATTCATTCTTGCAGCAGCCGAAAACATAAGCCATTTATCGCCGCCAACTGCGCGGGATTGACCGACTCGATCCTGACGAGCCAACTCTTCGGCCACAAGCGCGGCGCCTTTACCGGGGCGGTGAATGATCAGCAAGGATTATTCGAAGCTGCAGAGGGTGGCACGTTGTTCCTCGACGAAATCGGAGATATCCCGCAGCAACTCCAAACGGCTCTCTTGCGGGTGCTGCAGGAAAAGGAGATCACCCGTCTGGGAGAGGCCAAGCCTCGCAAAGTCAATGTGCGTGTCGTGGCGGCCACTCACCATAACTTGAGCGAAGATGTCGTTCGTGGGTCCTTCCGAGCGGATCTGCTTTACCGAATTCGTATCGCCAGAATCCAGCTGTCCCCTCTGCGAGAACGACGCGAAGACATCCCGCTTCTCGCCCAATCATTTCTTGGGCAAATCTGCACCGCCACGGGAAAGACTATCGAGCGCCTGAATCCCGACACCCTTCGGCTTCTCATGAGCCACGCATGGCCCGGTAATGTGCGTGAACTGAAGAGCGCCATCGAATTTGCGGTGATCAGCTGCAAGGCGAAAGAGGTTCTTCCCATTGATCTCCCGCCAGAGATCATCGGTGCCTCCGTTATGCCAAGTTCTTCCGTGTGGATCCCGTTGCCGAATCGGGACGAGAAATCCAGATTTCTCTCGGCGCTTTCCGATGCCAAAGGCAATCGGACGGAGGCCGCCAGACGGCTGGGAGTCAGTAGGGCGACGTTCTATCGCCGCCTCGTCGAGCTAGATATCGATCCTCGCTAGGCAGAGCGCAAGGATAGCCCGTTTTCTCCCCAGCATTGCACTGGGAGATCCCGCCGATGACGGCCGTGCTCACCCATTCCCCTCCACCCCCGTAGCGTAAGCGCTCCTCACGATTCTGTGACTGTCTCATGCGGCAGGGCACCTGTCTCATGAGACACGCCGTTGTTTCATACCGACACAACAGAGACGGTCTCGCCAATCCATCCATTCAATGCAACCGATTGATTATGTAGAGGCCTTCACTCGTGTGGTGATGTGGCACGCGGTTTGTAGTCATGCCATGTCAAAAGGAAGTCGGCAGTATCCGTTGCCAGTGCGAGTATCAATAGAAATGCGATTAGAGAGGTAAAGAAGCATGACCACACCAGGGCTACTCGTCGAAGACTACAACGGACAGGACTACCTGCTAACCACGGAATCTCGCGCGGGCGTGAACACGCATCGATTGGCCGTGCTGCAACGCGTGAATGGGCAGTGGAAGCATCTGAATGGAATCCAGGAATCGGCTTGTCGTGAATTGCTGATCGGTGCATTCGTCGATTTCTTTGTGGACATCTGCAGGGTGTTGAATGCGTCTGGTTCTGATCAGATCGGTGCGATCGCTCCACGGTCAGGTCGATCTCGCACACGACGCGCGTCCCCACTCAAGCCCCTGCGGGCTGTGTAACGAGGGTGTATCCCACGGCCTAACTCGGAGGAGAGCTGTCATGCGATGTAAACGATGTGGAGGATTGATGATTGTGGAGCTGGGTGCAGATGAAGACCTTGCAGAGCAAGCGGCAGGGCGGGGCGCGTTGCGCTGTGTGAATTGTGGGGCGATGGTGAATATGAGGATGCTTAAAAATCTTGCGGCTCAATATGACAAAGGGTTCGCATCTGCTGGGAAGATCGCTCCAAGGCGCCGTCACACTGAACGCCAGCTTACCATGGGAGAGGACGTGTGAGAAAAGCGAGATATGAACGGTCTATCTGCCGATCGCGACGGGCGACATGTTTCCTGTGGGTTGAGCACAGCTGAGTTCTGAAACCTTCGCAAAACAGGGATGACCCGATGGACCAATTAACTGGAGTACGAGCACCGATTCGTGTGTTGCTGATCGATGATTCCATTCTGACTCTGCATGGGCTTAAGACCTTCCTTTCCACAAACCCTCACATCGAAATCTTGGGCATTGCTCATACTCCCTCCGAAGCCTTTGACGCGATACAGGCTCACCAGCCGGATGTCGTGATGTTAGAGGCTCGCGTCGGGCAAGTGAGTGGAATCGACGTGTGTAGAGTCATCCGTGAGTCACATCCGAACATTGGCGTCCTCTTTTTTACGGCGTATGACGATAAGGAGCTCCTGCGAGCAGCAATCCTTGCCGATGCGCAAGGCTACCTGCTGAAGGGCGCAGCAGCTGAGGCGGTTGCGAGGAGTATCGAGATTGTTGCGAGTGGGAGAGCGATCATGGATCAGCAGTTGACTCAGCAAGTCATCACGTGGGTTCGGGATGGAGGGTTGGCTGGACAAGAGCGGATCCCCTATAGCTGTTCGAAAGACGATCAGCAGCTACTCTCCCTGGTGGCTCTCGGGAAGACAAACAAGGAGATTGCACAAGAATTGAACCTTGTGCCTCGCGTGGTGGCCACTCGCTTACAAAGAATTTACAAGCGTTTGAAGATATCCAGGCGATCCGAAGCGGCACGCTACTATGTGCAGTTGGAAAAGGATCGGCACGGACTTGAAGGCGTTTCTCACCAGAACTAGAAACGTATCAGGCCTGTATGGAGACGATCTAATAATCGTGAAGCCGGACTGTCTCAATCACGAATCCCATGCCGTCATCGCTCAGAGTCGTAGACCAGTATGAGCTACGCCATGGCGTTCTCCTCTGTCTGGACATTAAAGAGCTCTATGCTGGGTCTCGCACAGGCAGACAACAGCCTCTTGCAGTGTCACGGCAATCTAGGTATATACCCAAGGGCGACTTGCCCTAACCGAACTACTTAGCCACACGAAGGAGGATAAATGAAGCCACTCATGTTACTGGTCGCAGTCTTAGCGCTGGGCGCGATGGCGACGCCGGTTATTGCTGATGATGGGGCGCTCGCGACTACGCCGACACCGATCCTTGATGCCGTGACCTTGAAAGACGGCAGCATCATCTATGGTGAAGTGATCGAAATGTCGGGCGGGTTACTACAGATCAAGAACTCTCTGGCAGGCGATATCATCAAGCTCAAATGGGCTGAAGTGAGCAAGCTGGCGGTCTCGCACCCGGTACCCTTTCATTTAAAGGAGGGGACCGTGCTTGTTGGCACGGCCGAAGAGGGAGAACCGGGGACGATGAAGGTGAAGGCCGGCCCAGGCGGAGACACGATGACGGTTCCGATCAATGCCGTGACACAGGTGAATCCTGTTGTCCAGCCGCCGGTCATCTACACCGGGAGCCTCAACGCGGGCTACTCGCAATCCGTGGGAAACAGCCATCTTCGGAACGTCAGTATTCTAGGAGATCTTGTGGCACGGAGTGAGCAGCTCCGGCTGACCCTCCTGGGTCGCTACGTCAATGGAGACAACAACGGCAGCTTACAGGTCAGGAATGCCCGCGGCACGATCAAGCTGGACTTCTTTATCACCAAACGGTTTTTCTGGTATGCATCGGCCTATGTGGAAAACGATTTTCTCCAAAACCTCAAGCTGAGAACGGCGATCTCCAGTGGCCCGGGGTACCAATTTCTCGAGCGTGGAGATCTGAAGGGTATTTTTAAGGATATGACCTTCTACGCCGAAGCCGGTCCAACGTATTTTAACGAGGACTACCGGGATAATAGCATCACTGCTGATCGGGGGAGCTTTCGCGCACGCGTGGCCATGAAATGGGATTGGCCGCTGTTCGATGGCCGTGTCACGCTGTACCATTACAACGAAATATTCCCCTCGGTCCAGAACGCGTCGGATTTCTTCTTTACGATGGATAACGGGGTTCGCATGAAGATTTTGGCCGGTCTGGCGAGCGGGTTCCAGGTGACCACCCGGTATAACAATCGGCCGCCTGCCGGCACGGGCGATACCGATAACTTATACTTGCTCACGCTGGGGTATGCGTTCGACACCACTCGCACACGATAGGCTGCTTGCAGCCTCGTACGGAGCTGCGTTCTTATAAGGAGGAACACGATGCTGAAAGAGTTCAAAGAGTTCGCCATGAAGGGGAATGTTCTGGATATGGCGATCGGTGTCATTATCGGAGGTGCATTCGGGAAGATCGTGTCGTCACTCGTCAGCGACGTGCTGATGCCGCCAATTGGGTTGCTGATGGGCAAGGTGGATTTTTCCAGCCTGTTCATCGATTTGTCCAGAACATCCCCGGCGTCCTTGGCCGCGGCCAAAGCTGCTGGGTCGCCGACGATCAACTATGGGGTTTTTCTGCAGAGTATCTTCGACTTCATCATCGTCGCCTTCGTCATCTTCATGTTGGTCAAACAGGTAAATCGGTTTAAGAAAGAAGCGCCTGCTGCCCCACCACCGCCTCCCCCGGCGCCTACCAATGAGGAGAAGCTGTTGACGGAAATCCGCGACCTCCTCAAGCACCGTCAATGAAGTTGGGCAGTATAACCAGCAGTACGGCGTGGAAGTGCGGTGAGCCCATTCCTGCTGCTATATCGATACGAAGGAGGTCCTCATGCGATTAGGTAAAGGTGTCCTACTGATGACAGGACTTGTCGCCCTGGTGGGGTGTTCTTCTCTGAAGCATTCTGACGGCTTTATTAAGCAACCCACTGTTTGTGTTGATAAGAAATGGTATGGCTACCACCAAGGCGCTGGGTGTCCCTCCGCCACAAAAGTTGTGGCACCCGATGCCTCGCAAGAAATGGCTGCCCGTCTTGCCGCCCTTGAGCGGGATCGGCAACGGATGGCTGATGAACTAGAGGCTGCACGGCGCCAAAATGGAGCCCTTAGCGGTCGTGTCAGCGAGTTGGAACGACAACTCGCTGACCGTGATCGAGAAATTGCCGCACTTCGTTCTGGAGCCGGTGACAATGCGGCCTTCGCAGGTCAGCTTTCGGCTGCACAGAGTGAGAAAGATCGGCTTGCAGCGGAACTGGCTGCGGCGAGGCAGCACAACGAGGATCATGACCGGCTGGCGGCGGAGTCGGAGTCACAATTAGCAGCGTTGAAGCAACGCAACTCTGACCTTGAGTCCCAATTAGCCGATCGAGACAAGGAGCTCTCCGGTGTTCGCGGGGACCTCTCCGCAGAAATGGCGAAGTTGAAACAAGCGGAGCGTGGGTTGATCAGGGCACTCAAGCCGCAAATCGATGAAAAGAATATCACCGTCGACCTTAACAACGAGCGGTTGCTCATTAATCTGGCTTCCGGCTACCTGTTTGGATCCGGCGAAGACCAGCTCAAACCAGCTGGAGCCGATGCGCTGAAACAGGTTGGTACCGTTCTGAAAGATTTCCCTGAGTATAAAGTGCATGTTGAAGGCCATACCGACAATCGGCCGATTCTTGGTGCACTGAAGAAGAAGTTCCCCTCGAATAAGGAATTATCTGAAGCACGTGCAGCGAATGCCGCGCACGCGTTGTCAGATGGTGGGCTTTCCGATATCCATTCAATGGGAGTCTCGGATAGCAAGCCGATCGTGCCGAATTCACCACTGGCGAGGGACGGGCCAAAAACCGCCGCGTTGAAATCAGCGTTACCAAGTAGTAGGCCTATGCCTCAGAGGAGCGGCAAGGATATCGCCGCTCCTCCCATATCACCTGCGATTCGGCTGAAAGGAGATCCGCAATGAAACTGGGAATGACCCTAGTGGGCATGGCTCTGACGGTTGTCATGCTTGGTCTGAACACATCGGCATGGGCTGTCGACATGGGCGCCATGAAGCAGAAGGTTGAGACCGTAAAAGGTCAAGCGGAGAACGTGAAAAAAGAGGGTGGTGAGACCGCACAAAGTGCCAAGGATCTGAAAGCGCAAGATGCGATGAAAAACGCGGGAGAAGCGAAGGACGAGGGGAAAAAGCTCAAAGACGCTGCCATGGGCAAGTAGCGTGTGGAGAGGTTCCTGCTTCTCTGGGTCGGCGCGTCACAGACGCGCCGACCCTTCCGCCTACCTCATGTACCGGCAAATCCTTTTCCCTTCCTCTTGCTGTTCGCAATGGACTCTCTGAGAGCCCCCAATGAGGTCAATGCTGTGAGGGGCCTGCATCCAGCAGTGCGTGGGCTGATGCAGCCTGCTAGAGCCCGAGGTCAGATAGCTCAGGGTGACCGGCCGGCCGGCGACCGATCGGCCAGAGAAACTTGCGATCCTTCTCGGAAATTGCCAGGTCGTTGATGCTGGCGATACGTCGGCGCATGAAACCGTTCGCATCAAATTCCCAATTCTCGTTCCCGTATGAGCGAAACCAATTTTCTGAGTCGTCGTGCCACTCATACGCGAACCGCACGGCGATTCGGTAATCGTGGTATGCCCACAGTTCCTTGATGAGGCGGTAGTCCAGCTCCTTATTCCACTTGCGCGTTAAGAACCGAACGATGGCTTCTCGGCCAGTCAGGAATTCTGAACGATTTCTCCAGACACTATCGTGCGTGTAGGCCAACGACACCCTCTCAGGGTCGCGCGTATTCCAAGCATCCTCTGCCATGCGGACCTTCTGGATGGCAGTTTCCTGAGTGAAGGGTGGAAAAGGTGGGCGTTTGTTTGGATCGGAGGACATACGGTCTTCTTTCGGATGGAGGACGGCTGATAATTGCAAAGATTGTCTTTGCCCCAGGCTGGTGAAGACTCCTACCCTGCTCTTGTTGCGCGTAACTCAGTCTCAAGTTCAGCGATGCGTGTACGCAAGGGCCCAGCAAGTTCCTCGACCTCTTCCAGCGAATATCGTGGCGTGATGTACTTGGGACAGTTCCAGTCGAAGGAGACGACATCGATAAAGACGAGCCGCTCAACACTCGACTGCATTGTTTGATCAGCGAGTTGTGCGACGAGTTCTGGATGGGCGCGAGCATCTTCCACACGGGCATGGCCAAGAATCTTCAAACGCGTTCGGTTCGGATAGTCCATCAGAAACAGCGCCACACGGTCGTTCACGGAAACGTTGCCGGTCGTGAGCAGCTGTCGATTGCCCTTATAGTCGGCAAAGGCCAGCGTCGTCTCGTTGACCACCCGCAAGAATCCCTTGGGCCCACCACGATGCTGAATGTAGGGCCATCCGGTTTCGCTGATCGACCCCAGAGTAGAAGCTGTCACGCTCTGCAATAAACTCAGCCTCGTCTTGACCTAATGGATCTCGTTCGGGCGCCCCTGGGATGTTCACGGCCCTTCCGTAGTACTGCGTCTGTGCGCGATGTACGGCATCCGTCATCGCCAGCTCCAAGTATTTCAACGCCATGGTTGTGTACTCCCTGTCGAGAGGACATGACGACGGGTTACGCCGCATGCCCTCTCATGCTCAATCTCAGAACACGATCGTATTCCACCCCTCGGCTACGTACCGGCGCAGGCTCAACAGCCCCGCTGTCCCAGCGAGGGCATGGTCTTTCACAATCGGCACACCGCAAGCCTTGACGCTTTCTGTTGCCCCAAAGACCTCGGCGCAGCCGCACGAGGCGCCTTGCACGACATCACGCACCGAATTGTAGAGGCCATTGGCTGGGTGAGAGAGTTTGGTGAGCTCAGCCGGCCAACGAGTTCCGGCGCCATTGAAGACGACAGCGACTTCATCGCCTTTCTGTTTACATTCAGCTGCGAGCGCCAGCGCGTTAAAGACTCGTCCAAGCGCTTCCTCTGAACCACTCTTCGGATCGGACAGAATGATGATCGCTGTTTTCATGGGTTCTCCTTGGATTGAATGACACTCACGATATTGTGGATGTCTGTTTGGTGCGGCGGTTTCCTGCGCACTGGTCACGATATCTATTCATCATGGCAAGTCCGGTACCACGTGCCGCCGCATTTGCTGAAACAAGAAAACTGTTGATGAGACAAGGAGTTGCTGGGCTATTCGCGGTTGCATGAAGCAGAAGGAAAGAGAGATGCCTCCACGAGATGTCGTGGAACTACGATATCTCGTGGGAGATGGAACGTGATGATTCATTGCTAAGCGGTGGGGAGAGGTTTCTTGATGCCGAGCTTCTGCATTCGGGATCGAAGGGTGTTGGGATGGAGACCAAGTCGAGTCGCGGCGCCCTGCTTCCCTTCAATGACCCAGTGCGTATCCTGAAGGATGCGGAGGATGTGGGCTCGTTCCACCTCTTCCAGGGAATCGGCTACCGGCAACAGCGGGGCGGAGTTCCCCTGAAGCATCACATCGTCGATCTGAAGCATGGGTCCCTTCGCGAGGATTGTGGCCCGTTCCATGACATTTTCCAACTCCCGGATGTTACCAGGCCAGGAGTATTTCATGAGGCGATCCATGGTCGATTGAGACACGCCGTCGATCTGCTTGCCGATCTTGTGTGAGAACTTGACGACAAATCGGTTGACCAAGAGTGGGATATCAGATGCACGGGCGGACAGAGCTGGCACCTCGATCGGGAACACGTTCAGTCGATACAAAAGATCGGCCCGGAAGGAACCGGCCTTCACCGCTGCATGAAGGTCTCGATTCGTCGCAGCAATGACTCGGACATCGACTTTGGTTGAATGGCCGCTGCCGACCCGTTCGACCTCCCGCTCCTGCAACACCCGTAGAAGCTTGACCTGTGCGTCCAGCGGTAACTCTCCGACTTCGTCCAGGAAGATGGTTCCACCGTCCGCCAACTCAAATCGGCCGATGCGGCGTTGTAATGCTCCGGTGAACGATCCCTTCTCATGGCCGAAGAGCTCGCTTTCGACCAAATTCGCGGGGATCGCCCCGCAGTTGACCTTCACTAGCGAACGAGCTTTGCGCGGGCTCAGGTTGTGAATGGCCCTGGCCAGCAATTCTTTGCCGGTCCCTGTATCTCCGCGGATCAGGACCGTCGAATCCGTCGGCGCGACCTGTTCGATGAGTCGGAGAACGGACGTGATGCTCGGACTCTCACCGACGATTTCCTCAAAATTATGGTCAAGCTTGATCTCTTCGCGGAGATAGAGGTTCTCCGCCTCGAGTCGATTCTTGAGCTGTGCGACTTCTGTAAAGAGCTGCGCGTTCTTGATCGCAATGGCGGCTTGGTTGGCAAAGACTGCCAAGCGCTCGAACTCTTTTTCGCTCAATGGCCGTCGCCCAAACATCGCAATTACGCCGAGCAGATCCGAGCGAAATTTCAACGGATACCCGGCAAAAGACCGGAGCCCGTTATCCTTGACCCACTGCTTATTTGGGAGCCGATCGTCGCCCAGCACATCGTTCGTCTGCATCGGTCCAAAGCCTTGCGCAATCTTTCCGATCTTGAGCGCCCCCAGCGGAATACGACGATATTCTCCATCGAGATTGGAATAGAGCCCCGCGCTCGCCTCAAGGTGCAGGCAGCGAGCCCGATTCGTACAGTCTGCCGCTTTGTAACACTCGGCGCAGAGATCGCCAGGCCCTAAGAGCCAGATGCGGGCGAAGGCGCCGTCGAGCTCGTCCACTAATCCTTGCGTGATGGTGGTGAGCACCTCTTGAAGGTCGAGGCTCGACGCCATCTGGAGCGTGATCTGCTCCAACGCGTTGTGAGAATTGGAAGAAGGAGGGGAAGAAGGGATTGTCCATTGTGGGATCTCCGAGCCGGACATTGCCCAGCGTGGAGGACGATAAGTCTCTGATGGAGGATTGTCAATCAGCAGGGGAGGAAGGGATGGAAGGACACCCACGTTGGTCCTCTGCTCCCGGAACGCGCATGATCAGAATGTGCTCGTTCGACGCGCGCAATCGAGGATCGACCAGGCTACCCTTGAAAATGAAGTAGAGGATTGGGATAACGCGTGCAGTACAGGGCAATCTGTCCACTCCCTATTGAGGGAGGGAAAGGATCAAGCGTGGAATGGGGGACGGCAAGCGAGCCACCAGGGATGGTCTCCCGTACTTGTGCAACGCGCAGCTTATGACGATGAATGAAGAAGTTGAAGAAACAGAGAAGGCCGCACAATCTGTATCCCTTCGAAAACGTGCAGGTCGAGAAGATCATGATCGCCTGTGACGATGTACTCAGCGTCGCCGGCCCAGGCGCACGCCAGTACAGCGAGATCATCGGGGTCACGCAATTGCGCCGAGACAACTCCTGGGTCCGTTATCAACAACGCGGTGTTCTTGATCAAAGCGATAAAGTCATGGATGTCCTGAGACGAAAGGCGATATCGATCTTTCAAATGTGGCCGTGAGATGGCCTCTTTCAGTTCGAGAAGAAGAGGAAGACTGGTCACGAGGTCGAAATGTCCTACCCGCCAGGCGAGTAATACCTTCGCCGGAGTCCCGCGAGGTGTGATCAGTCCACTGATGAGAATGTTGGTGTCGAGAACCGCCCTAGGCACTCCGACGCCTGCGCGTTCGAGAGGAAGTGCCACGGACAAGGTTCACGGCTTGAGTGGCATCCTGATAGGCCGACCGAGGGGATTTAGCCCGGTTCTTTACCCACACGCGATCGAGCACGTTGAAAAGACGTTCCCGCTTGTTGGTGAGGAGTTGATACCGGTCAAAGTCGATCATGGCGACGACAGGTTTCCCATGCTGTTCCACAATGACCGTATCTTTTTTGCTGGAAACCCGCCCAACCAACTCGGCAAAGACGGTCTTGGCGCGCTTCTCATTCACCGTTTTCGTCATGGGCAAATTGTAGTAGGCAGGTGTAGTGAAGTCAAATAAAGAGGGGGAGAGGGCAGCCTGGCCGTCCTCCTGCTCACGGAACGCGCACGATCAGAATGTGCTCGTTCCACGCGCGCAATCGAGGATCGACCAGGCTACCCTTGAAAATGAATTAGAGGATTGGGATAACGCGCGCAGCCAAGGACAATCTGACCACTCACTTGAAGTGCGATTCAGGGGAGAAACAGGATCTAATTCGAAGGCGTTTTCACAGATCTTCTGGTTGAAGACCTGTCACCTTGGAGAGGCGGGCCAACATACGCGGACCGATCTCGTCGCGATCATGAAACGCGAAGACGACATCGGGCCATCCAGTCCGTTGAAGAATGTTATGAGAACCGGTAGTTCGTTTGATCTGCCAACCGATGCGGAGGAGTCCGGAGAGAACACGAGAAGCTTGGGTCGACGGCCAACGGCTCATGCCGCAATAAACGAGACGTTCAGCAGCTCCTCAGGTACCGCCTCGTCATGTTCGAGGCGATCGGCCATTGCACGAAGAGCCAAGACTTGGACAGCCGCAAGCGCAGCACCTTTCGTTTGCCCATAGGCCATCACGCCGGGGAGTGACGGTACCTCGCCGATCCAGCGGCCATCTTCCTCTTGTTCTAACTCGATTTTGAATTGAGTAACCTTCGCCATAAGCATCCGCTAGGTTGTTCGACTAGTGCTAGGCTAAGCCCCACTAGGCGGAAAATCAAGTAGCTATCTGAAGGGGGAAAGGGAGCGGCCAGGTGCCCTTTTTGCTTATGGAACGTGCACGATAGGAATGGGCGCACTCGGGGTTGGAGGAGCGGAAATGTTGCGTACAGATAGTGCGCCGTCTACCTGGCCGAATGGTTCCTGCCATCTTTATCTGCTCTAAAACGATTGCTGTGCCAAAATATCGAGAGTCGATTGGTCAGGCTTACCGTCGAAGTATTTGAGCAGGGCGTTGTTGAAGATGGTGTTGTCGGTGGCAGCAGTCAGAAACAAGGTCATGCAGGACCGGAATTTGAGATGGTCGGAGTAGGAGAAGATCTCTTCAGCGCTGCGACCGTTCACATCGAGCACAAGCTGCGTACAGGCTCTGAGCCTGGGGCCCAAGACTGGGTGTTGTAGGTAGGCCTTGGCCTCATCGAGTGAGCCAATGGCGAATTGCTGCGCCATGGCACTGTGCCCAAGACCGGCGATCTGCGGAAAGATAAACCAGATCCAGTGACTGGCTTTTCTCCCAGCCCGCAGCTCATTGAGGACTGTGTCATAGGCGCGCTCTTGTGCGTCAAGAAAGCGGTGGAGGTTGTAAGCATCGGTCATAAACTATCCGCGGCCAAGTACATTACTTCCAGGATGATATCATGCCTGGTACTGTTGGATTGCAAGGCCGGACACTCCTACTCGGCCAGGCCGTCACTCCTTCCTGGCCGACTCGCCAGTGTGTGATTGACAGCTCAGCGTCATCGCGTATATGGTTGCCATATACAATATAAGGCATGAGATGACGCGACTGCCGGGTGTGGAAGGGTTTAATTGGGACGAGGCAAATCTTGCCAAGAATTGGGAGAAGCATCGAGTTACTCCGTGGGAATGCGAGCAGGTTTTCTTCAATCTGCCGCTGGTGGTCGCCGATGATTTCGCCCATTCTACGGTGGAGCCTCGATATTACGTGCTGGGACAGACTGATGCCGGACGCCGCTTGTTTATCGTCTTCACCATCCGTCGACGGCGCATCCGCATTATTTCAGCCAGAGATATGAGTCCCAAGGAGCGGAGGACATATCGTGACCAAACTCAAAAAAAGACCGACGTTCAAGAGTGAGAAACAGGAAGCTGAGTTTTGGGCGTCACACGACTCAACGGAGTATGTCGACTACTCCAAGAGTCGTCGAATGGTGTTTCCCCGGTTGAAGCCGTCCACCGAGACGATCTCGCTTCGTCTCCCGAAATCCCTCTTGGATCAACTCAAGACGATCGCGAACAAACGCGACGTCCCGTATCAGACACTGCTCAAGCTCTTCGTGCTCGAACGCGTCCAGGCTGAGTTGCATCACAAACCCGCCAAAGCCTCCTAGCAGGCTCCGATCACGGCGATTGCTGGAAGCTGGTTTGAATGTGGCGGGCGGGGCAGAACGACATGGTCCCTAGCACAGTGGCATGTTGTGCCGGGCCAAGACGTTCATCGTCAGTTGGTCGGGCTTGCCGTCGAAGTATTTGAGCAGGGCGTTGTTGAAGATGGTGTTGTCGGTGACAGCAGTTAGAAACAAGGTCATGCAGGAGCGGAATTTCAGATTATCGGGGTAGGTGAAGATCTCTTCAGCGCTGCGCCCCGCTACATTCAGGACAAGCTGCGTACATTCGCGGAGCCGAGGACCTAAGACAGGGTGTTGCAGATAAGCCTTGGCCTCGTCGAGTGAACCAATGGCGAACTGCTGGGCCATCGCACTGTGACCAAGACCGGTGATCTGCGGAAAGATAAACCAGATCCAGTGGCTGGCTTTTCTCTCAGCCCGCAGCTCATCGAGGATTGTGTCGTAGGTGGGCGCTTGGGCGGTGAGGAAGCGGTAGAGATTGTAGATGTCAGACATGCGCTGTTCCCGCGATGCAGTTACTTTTTACCTGAGACCGGCGTGACGTTTGCCACCTTGAGCCGTGCGGCGGCCATTGTTGGCCGTCGGCTGCGTCTGGAATTGGTGTAAACCAAGAGGCCGGTTTACTTCCCCGCTCCTCTTGTCCCTATGTCTGCTTTCCTGAATGGATGTAGGAAGAGATTATTTGTCAGTCCAAGTGAGCTTGGTACTTGGTAGTACAGGGATATGGGATTGTCGCCATATTCAGCGTCTTCGAGAGATCGCCTGACTTGATTGGCAACTTCAGCCGTGTACGTTTGTATCTTTGGCATGAGCGTATAGGGGTCGCGGGTTTCGATTGAAATAGTGCGGTATTGGTTCAGGTCGAATGGGATTGTATCCACCATACGTTTTACCTGTACCGTAGGAAGTCGTGTGACATGCCGGAGGCAAAGTTCATAAAACACATTTGGGTTATGGAACGATAGATCGACTATCACCAATCGAGCATTCAAAATGTGCCCAATTACCTGTTTCCCGATCATTCCCGGCTTGCCCATCTGATCTGCTCTCACAACAGTCAGTCCAAACTCAGCCACAGCTGGTTTGATAATGTACTCCATCATAAAATCCGCGTGACGGCGCTGCTCGGAGTCCTCTTCACCAATGGGTGTGATGTAAAAACAAATTTTGGTGAGGTCTTCCGTTACAGTAGCTGCGCTGTTGTTTGTGGTTGTGAGGGGGGCGGAAACCGTTGTATCGCTCTTCTTTTCAGGCTCGCTTGGTGCCTCTTCGACAGCCTGTTCAATTGAAATAATTCTTTCCGAACCGGCAATAGTTTTAAGCAGCCCGAGAAATTTAGCATTCAAGATGAACTTGTCGATGCACTCCGCTTTCTGGCCATCTTCCACATCCGCCTCGGACAAGCGATCTGACAGAACTTCTTGTGCGGGTAATCTATTTCCGTTTAGCTGGTTGTATAAGAAAGCAAAAGGCGTGTGCTTCTTAATGGCAAGTTCGAAGCGTGCTGTCAGCTTTTTCGATGGCGTAATTGTGTCGCTCGTGGCCTCCTTGCCATCAGGTGTCAATTCAAGGAAGTCAGCTTGATATCCACCTTTCGTTAAACCGTATTGCCCTGAAGCCGTAACGAGGTGTCGCGCCTCCTTGCCATCAGGTTCCTTGTTCAATTTCTCAAACAAAGTAAGTCTGCGGACTTTTTGACCAGCGGCATACTTCTGAATAGCTTCGGGGATCTCCAATGCCTCCTCAAAAGTAAGCGCGGGGAATTTTCGTTCAGTGCGAGTTTTGCGCGCACCTTTTTTGGCGGCAATCTGTTTTGCCGCGGTCTTCTCGCGTGCCTTTCTAGTGGTCATAGGTCGTATCTCTTAAACTGGAAATGCTTCTGACATATTAGCATCATTACGACACCGAAGCACCATCGCCGCTGATTCTTTACTCAGGGAGCAATTGTTGGATTGGGTTTTTGGACTCCAATGCTCCTAGTTCGAGCCCCTCTATTTCTTGGAGTGATTTTCCCGCAATCGCTTGTAAGTCACCATACATGCCTACGGTTGCGCCCATCACGCGCTCAATCTGCTCTTCTCGTTTCGCCCATTGTTTCGTGATGACCTTTTTTTCTTTATCGAGATCCTCCTGCATTGAAGAGAATGCCTCAACGATGGCTTCGACTCGATGGCGGAAACGTGGTCCAGTCAGGTACTGATAGACCATCTCCGTCTTGGTCTGTTGTCCTTCACTTGCGAGACGAGAGCCCGACAGTTCGATCAAGCTCTGTCGGAGAGCAGTAGCGACGGGAATAGCACAGCGGGATTCAGTCACCCAGACTCCTTCGATCAGATCAAAGGACTCCACGCCCTTCGGGAGCGTTTGACTCACAATCACAGCGATTTCAGCTTTCGCAGTTCGCTGATCGTCACGGAGTTTGACCAACCAACCGTCGCTCCAATTCTTGGTCCGTTTGGATTCCCATAAGATGGTTCCACAGACCTGACCGAGAGGGCCCATGACTCGCTGTAAGGCATCGCCGCCGAATTCGCCTTTGGGGACAGGCTCAACAGTGTCCCTCGGGAACTTTGTCCTGAGCACCGCTTCCAGCTCTAGTTCCTGAACTTCGCCCTGGAGTTGCTGCGATCCCTGTTCGGCTCTGCGTTTGAGTTCTTCGATCTGGGTCTGCATGGAGGCGATGGTTTGCTCCTTCTCCATCACCTTGAGCTTGAGCCCTTCCTCGGCTTCCTTCTTGGCCTGCTCGCGGGTGACAGAGAGCCCATCCTGGATGCGCTTTTCGACCGTCAGGTCTAATTCCCGTTTGGCATCGTCCAGCTCACGTTTTTGTCGAATGAGATCGGCCTGTGCTTTCTGAGCCTCGGCGAGTTTGACCTCGCGTTGAGCGAGAATGTCCTGAAGCTCGGCCAGTTCTCGTGCCTTCTGGTCGATATCTGTCTGGAGGGCTAGTTTGGCCTTCTTGGATTCCTCTGCAACAATCCTCGCGCGCTCCAGCTAACAGCTTCTCGGCCACCTGATCGTCGATCGCTTGCGTGGCTTTCGAGACAGCGGCTTCTCGCTCGCGCAGAGACTCTTCTTTCCTGGCAATGTCCGTGTCTTTCAGCGCCAGCCGCTTCTCGTAGTCGCGACGAGTTGACTCGATCAAGGGAGCGGCGAGGGATTCAGTTAACTTGATTTCAGTCTTGCAGTTTGGACAGAAAATGGTGGGTTCTGACATAGAGAAATCCCGGTAATGCTGGAGTATCTATCGGGGCAATTCCTACGCTCAAGGAGTGAATAAATCAACAGTCTAGAATAGGGTCAGACTGGCCCGCCACCTCCCCTCAACTAAATTGATCCCACGTATCGCATTGCTTGATTGACCAGAAGACGGCTTCCTTGAGCCTCTTGAGGATCACGTTGTCGGGATCACGGATGGCCTGCAGCTTTTTGTCGAGGTCATAGAGCGGTTGGATCGATCGTTTGTCGGGAATCTTGCCGAGGGCCCACGCGACTTCCGTCAAGACGGCCCAATCAGTCTTTGAATCTTGAAGTTTAGTCAACAACGGTAGCACGACTGACGCATCGCCGTTGATGCCTCCGATCTGCCCCAGCCCTTTGGCGGCAGCTGCCTGAATGTCCAGCTGAGGCGAGGTATTCATCAGGTCGACGAGCAATGGAATGCCGTCTCTGCCGAGATTGCCCATGGAAAGAATGGCCTGTTTAGCCAGATCCCTATCTTTCAGCGCTTCTTTCAATTTAGGCAGGGCTTCGTCAGCCTGCATCTCGCCAAGCAATGACATGATTTTGATCCTCCGGGCCTGACTGACATCCGGGGAGTCGAGCATATTGAGGAGCCGATCGGCATGGCCCCATTCCGCCGCGAGAAGGAGTGGAAAATCGTACGTTGCGAGCGCTTCCTGCAACTTGGTCATCGCATACAGGCTGGGATCAGCGACTTGGGCCGCCTGTGCGGCCGCCACGGCATCTTCGAACTCCGTGCGTACTTCTTTCTGCCATTTGATTTTCATCCCGCCGAGCAGGTAGGTCAGCTGGCAGGCAGGCCCCTTCCAGAGGCGCGATGGGGCATCGGGCAGGTCGGCATCTCCCCCTGTTGCTGTCGTACCTTCCCAGGTTTTACGTTGCTCGCATTTCACGCGAAAGACGACATCGTGAGGGGTGGCCGGATCTCGAACGGTTGCATACCCAGCTTCATTCAGACGTTGGGCGACGACCTCGGCTAAGGCGCCAGCACCCACTCCGCCCTTATCCGTGATGGTGAGGACGTCGATTAACACGGTCTGAATTTTTTCCAGCCGACCCTTTTGCTCTGGGGTAAAGTATTCACGGTAGGCAGAGGCAGATGAGTGCATCAGGCTCAGAATGAGACAGAGTGCGAGGGCCGATAAGGCTAGTTGATTTTGCATGGCTCGCTTCCCCCCACTCGTATCGAATCCAGGTGTGAGTGGGATTGCTTGAGGAACCGGGCGTACGCCGCCGATCGACATCCAGTATACACCGTATTCCTCGCCTGACTGTGTTGACGAGCAACTTATCCGCCCGTGCCTGTAGCGTATTGACAGCTCATAGGTCTCAGTGCTAATTTTCGCGCTCTGCTTCGTGCCTCGCACGAAATCTTTAGGTTTGTCAAAATAACGCATGTGGATGCTAAACGGTGATTAAGACAACGGTTGCGCGACGTTACGCCCAAGCCCTCTTCGAGCTCCTCGATCACTCAACCATCGAAGCCACTCGGGGGACACTCACTGATCTCGGCCTGGCCATGAAGGAATCCGCCCATCTTCGTCATGTGGTGGCTTCACCTGCGTTCGGGGTGGAGGAGAAAATTGCCGTCCTGACCGCACTCGGCGAGAAGCTGGGATGCCCTCCAGCCGGTAAAGCATTCCTGGGCCAATTGGTGAAGAAGAATCGGGTGGGGTTTCTGCCGGAAATCGCCGACGCATTCGGCAAGTTGGTTGATCAATTAAAGCGGACGCAGCCGGTGACCGTGTCTTCCGCGACGGCTCTTCCGCCGGCGGAACAAGATCGAATCAGGACGCGCCTCCGCGACACGTTGAAGCGCGACGTCGATGTCACATTTCAGACCGATGCCAGTCACCTCGCCGGCTTGCAGATTCACATCGGCAGCAAAGTAGTCGACAGCACCGTCCAAGGTCGCTTGCGCGATTTGCAAGTCCTGTTGACGCGAGAATAAGGAGTAGCCATGCAGATCAGGGCAGAAGAAATCAGTGCGATTATCAAAGAGAAGATCAAAGGCTTCGACAAGCAGGTCGATGTCAAGGAAACGGGGTCCGTCATCCAGGTGGGCGACGGCATTGCCAAGGTCTATGGCCTCGACGGAGCCATGGCCGGTGAGATGCTCGAATTCCCAGGCGGACTTTATGGCATTGCGTTGAACCTGGAAGAAGACAATGTCGGTGCCGTGTTAATGGGCGACTCTGTCGGGGTCAAAGAAGGCGATCCTGTCAAGCGCACCGGCCGCATCGCGGAAATTCCGGTGGGTGACGCGTTGATCGGCCGTGTGGTGAACGCGATCGGCCAGCCGATCGACGGCAAGGGCGCCATCAAGTCGACGCTCTCTTCACGCATTGAGATGGTCGCCCCTGGCGTCAATACTCGCCAATCGGTGCGGGAACCGTTGCAGACCGGCATCAAGGCTATCGATGCCATGATTCCCATCGGGCGCGGACAGCGCGAGCTGATCATCGGAGACCGCCAGACCGGTAAGACGGCCATTGCCGTCGATACGATCATCAATCAAAAGGGTCTCGGCGTATTTTGTATCTACGTCGCCATCGGCCAAAAGCGGTCGACCGTCGCGCGTGTCGTCAAGACCCTCGAAGAGAGTCATGCGATGGAATACAGCATGGTCGTGTCGGCCAGCGCCAGCGATCCCGCTCCTATGCAGTTCTTGGCGCCCTTCGCCGGTGCCGCGATCGGCGAGTATTTCCGTGATAACGGGAAGCATGCGTTGATTGTCTATGACGATTTGTCCAAACATGCCGTCGCCTATCGTGAGCTCTCCTTGTTGCTCCGCAGACCACCAGGCCGCGAAGCCTATCCCGGCGACGTGTTCTATCTCCATTCGCGGTTGTTGGAGCGGGCGGCAAAATTGAGTGACAAGCTCGGCGGAGGCAGTCTGACCGCGTTGCCGATCATCGAAACCCAGGCCGGTGACGTGTCCGCCTACATCCCGACGAACGTCATTTCAATTACGGACGGCCAGATCTATCTGGGCAGCGATCTGTTCTATTCAGGCATTCGTCCCGCCATCAACGTCGGTCTTTCGGTGTCCCGCGTCGGCGGATCGGCGCAGATCAAGACGATGAAGCAAGTGGCCGGTACGCTTCGGCTGGACTTGGCTCAATATCGCGAAATGGCGGCGTTCTCCCAATTTGGCAGCGAACTCGACAAGGCCACACAATTGCAGCTGGCGCGTGGCGTGCGCATGGTCGAGCTGTTGAAGCAGGGGCAGTACAAGCCGATGCCGGTCGCCGATCAAGTGCTCTCGATCTATGCGGGTGTCAACGGATATCTCGACGATGTGCCTGTCGACAAGGTGCTGCAGTTCGAAGCGGACTTCCTGCACTATGTTCAGCAGAACCATGCTGAACTGAAAAAAGAAGTCACCACCATCGGCAAGATCGACGACAAGGTTGGCGGTCGCTTGAAGGAGATCATCACGACCTTCAAGCAGAAGATGGGGTACGGAGCCAAAGCATAAGCACCAGACTGAGTATCGAGGACTCAGGGCGGAGGCGGACGCCAGGGTGCCGGATCTGCACCCTCAGCACTCAGTCCACAGCCCTGATGGAAGACAATGCCAAGTTTACAAAGTTTGCGCCGCAAGATCGCGGCGTTTAAGAATACCCAGAAAATCACCAAGGCCATGAAGATGGTGGCGGCGGCGAAGCTCAAACGCTCGCAGGACCGTATCCTGGCCGCTCGTCCCTACGCCCACAAGATGCGCGGAGTCCTGAGCAATCTGAGCCGGCGCGTCAACCGCTCCGCCCATCCGCTCCTCCAGAAGCGCGAGGTGAAAAAGATCGAGGTGCTCGTGATCACCAGCGATCGAGGGCTCTGTGGAGGATTCAACGGCAATATCGCGCGGAAGAGCGCTGAGTTTGTGCGGCAGTGCGAGGCCCAAGGGTTAACGGTGGGTCTGAGCATCGTCGGTCGAAAGGGCCGCGACTATTTCCGGCGCCGTTCGTGGCCGATTCGGCAGGAATGGACCGGTGTGTTCGACAAGCTCAGCTTCGAACATGCCCTCGATATCGGTGGCGACCTGACCGACAATTTCGTGAAGGGCTCATTCGACGAGCTTCATGTCGTGTACAACGAATTCAAGTCGGCCATCCAGCAGCGTGTGATCGTGGAGAAGCTGTTTCCGGTGGATGCGGCGACTGAGTTCAGCGCGGCTCCGGCTGAGGGCGTGGCGTCAGGAGCCTACCTCTACGAGCCGGATGAAGCTGCGCTGCTGAGTGCGCTCGTGCCGAAACATTTCCAGGTACAGGCCTATCGAATCCTGCTGGAATCAGCAGCTGCTGAGCACGGCGCCCGGATGGCCGCCATGGATGGGGCGACACGCAACGCCGGCCAGCTCATTAAGAAGGTCACGCTCTATTACAACAAGACCAGACAGACGGCGATCACCAAGGAACTGATGGACATCGTCGGCGGCGCGGAAGCTCTTAAATAGGACAGTTCTGAGCGCGGAGACGTGTGTGCTGAGTCCTGGAGGGATGATCGGCTCGCTCAGCACGGAGCACTCAGAATTCAGCACTTGAGCAAAGGGGTGAAACAGTGAGTACAGGAAAAGTCATTCAAGTCATCGGCCCGGTCGTGGACATCGAGTTTCCGCCCGGGAAACTGCCGAATATCTACAACGCACTGAAGGTGACGCAAGAAGAGAACAAGGATGCAGGTACGCCTGCCATTCGGATCACGCTTGAAGTGGCGTCGCATCTTGGCGAAAACCGAGTCCGCAGCATCGCGATGTCCACGACCGACGGTCTGACGCGCGGGATGGATGTGACGGATACGGGCGCCGCTATCTCGGTGCCCGTCGGCCGTGAGACGCTCGGCCGTCTCATGAACGTGCTTGGCGAGCCAGTTGACGAAAAAGGACCGATCAAGACGCAGAAAACCTATCCGATCCACCGGCCCGCTCCGAAGCTGGAAGATCAAGAGACCAAGACGGAAGTGCTGGAGACCGGCATCAAGGTCGTCGATTTGCTCGAACCCTATAGCAAAGGCGGCAAGGTCGGACTCTTCGGCGGCGCCGGTGTCGGCAAGACCGTTATCATCATGGAGCTCATCAACAATATTGCGCTCCACCACGGTGGATTTTCAGTATTTGCCGGTGTCGGTGAACGGACCCGCGAAGGGAACGATCTCTGGCACGAAATGATGGAATCGAAAGTCATCGATCCGGACGACTTCACCAAGTCCAAAGCCGCGTTAGTCTACGGCCAGATGAATGAGCCGCCCGGCGCGCGCCTTCGCGTGGGTTTGACCGGCCTTACCGTCGCGGAGTATTTCCGCGACGAAGAGAATCAAGACGTGCTGCTCTTCGTGGACAATATTTTCCGGTTTACACAGGCGGGATCGGAAGTCTCCGCGTTGCTCGGTCGTATGCCGTCAGCCGTCGGGTATCAACCGAACCTCTCGACTGAGATGGGTGCGTTACAAGAGCGCATTACATCGACCAAGCGTGGGTCGATCACATCGGTGCAGGCGATCTATGTGCCAGCCGACGACTTGACCGATCCGGCGCCGGCCACCGCCTTCGCGCATTTGGACGCCACCACCGTGTTGTCTCGGCAACTGGCGGAGTTGGGTATTTATCCAGCGGTCGATCCGCTGGACTCCACGTCACGTATTCTTGATCCACAGGTCATCGGGGAAGAGCACTACAAAATTGCGCGTGGCGTACAATCCGTCCTCCAACGCTACAAGGACCTCCAAGATATTATTGCCATTCTTGGTATGGACGAGTTGTCGGAAGACGATAAGATGGCCGTGGCACGCGCCAGAAAGATTCAGCGCTTCCTCTCGCAGCCGTTCCACGTGGCTGAAGCCTTCACCGGAGCTCCCGGCAAATACGTGAAACTGAAAGATACAGTCCGCAGTTTCAAGGAGATTCTGGAAGGCAAGTATGACCATCTGCCGGAGCAGGCCTTCTACATGGTTGGCCCCATCGAAGAAGCTCTGGCGAAAGCCGAGAAGATGGGAGTGAAAGTTTAAGGGAGGCGGATGAACCGACCATCCTCTTTGCTCGCGCAACGCGCGGTCTCGGAAGACCCTCGTTGCATGCGCGCAGTAGAGGACGCCTCGCTTCCCCGCCTGTAGGGGGAAGGTAAAGGAAAAGAAAGAATGGCTGGAAAGTTTCTATTAGAAGTTGTCACGCCGGAGAAGCAGCTACTGAGTCAGCAGGTGGATGAAGTCATTGCCCCGGGGTCTGAAGGAGAGTTTGGGGTACTCCCCGGGCACTGTCATTTCCTATCCACTCTTCGCATTGGCGAACTTCGTTATCGTGTTGATAGTCAGACCCATTCTATGGCCGTTCTGTGGGGTTTTGCCGAAGTCACCCCCACCAAAGTCACCATCATGGCTGAAATTGCGGAACAGGCGGAAGACATTGACGTGGAACGGGCCACGGCCAAGGTCGCTGAAGCGGAGCGACGCCTTCAAGCGGGCGGCTTGCCGTCTGAAGTGAAAGACGCTCAAGTCAGCCTGGAAAAGGCTCGCCTCCGTAAAAAGATTGCCGAACGCGCGAAAAAGACCAGCCACGCTTAGCTGACTCGATTCCTTCTCAGCATCCTTGCCGTGCGTCAACCATCCAACCTAAGAGCGGAAAAAGTATCTATGGGGGGCCTGCTGCTCGACCGGCAGTACTGAGATCACTCTGCCGGTCGGAAATGAGGCCATGATGGAATCGCCCGCGTCCTTCAGTATCTACGCATTGTCAGGTTCAGTGCCGCTGTTCGCTTACTGCCCCAACTGAATACTGATCACGATAGCACCCATGACATCGTTGAGCTTGAAGTCACGCTTCGGGCTGTCGGGATGAGCATTGTGGCAGCCGAGACATGCCTGGGTAACGGCCAGATCGGCATACACCGCTTCGAAATAACGGGTATTGCCGACCTTCGTGACTCCGGTGTAGGGGCGATCAGGTTGAGTCAGGATGGTGCCAAGCCCGATACTTTCGAGTGCGTTCGTCGCGACATTGCGCTTGTTGATCGGCCACAAGCTGATCAGCCGGTACTGCATGCCTAGGCCTTTCTTGCCGATGTACCGTCCGGATTCCATCAGGAATTGGGCAGGCAGGGGCAACGTATTCATTTCCTGCCAATTTTCCGATGCGACGACAACACCTTTCGTTTGCATGCGTTCCACGACATGCCTGGTATACACATCTCGATCAGCCTCGATGACGGCGTGGATGTAATCGGCCACAGTCTCGATCGGGAGGTTGATCGATGTGGCCTCAGGCAAGGCGCGAGCCGGACAAAGCACGGTCGTGCCTCCCACGACGAATCCCAGCAGAACGGCAGACCATAGCAATTTCTTGGAGGACGTCATAGATACCTCCTTGTTGTGCGCACGGATAGATCGTCTGACCAGTCACACCTCGCGAGCAGATGAATTGCGCGGCAGTAGAAGATGAGAAATCGTTGTATCAGCAGACGGGCCAGGGTCAGTGCCGGATCAGTCTGGAAAATAACATGAGTGGATGGGAGGGGTCTGATGGGCCCGCGCGAATCGATTAGGAGACTGGTGTTACCAGTGGCCTTCTCGAAGAGGAAGCAATTGTAGGGAGGTACCGAAGCCATGGTCCCGTTCCCCTGCTCGCCTGACATGACACGCCTGTATGATCATACGATATACGAGCATACGCTCCGGTCTACACGTTGTCCAATCACCATCTATCGTAGTCTGCAACAAGAGGGATGGAACACAAACCAAACCGCCCGGAACCTGTGGAAAAACTCGCTTGCCGTGAACTCGGCGTCATCCCCAGTGCGCTCCGAAAGAACGATGCGACGCATAGGAAGGGCTCATCATGTTTCAATCCTTGGTCTACTCCAGCGGGAGGTCCCAGCCTGTAAAGGCGGGGGAATCTATAGTGAGAGAATAGCTCTGGCAGGCCTGCTATTTCACCAGCTCACAAAGTTGTATCCGAGGAGCTTTTGGGAGGTGTTCTCGTGTCACGAGGGAGCGATTCAATTAGACGATCAGCCCAGTTCGACGGGAGCTTTTCCACTGATTCATAAATGCGGGACTGCCACCAAGACGAGATCTCGCCGAGCTCCTCTTTCTGAAAGCGGTGTTCAATGATATCAAAGGTATCGTGCCGATAGAGCACGACATCGAGAGGGTATTCGACGATGGTTGAGCTGGTGCGAGTGGCATCGAAGGCCAGAAATCCCACCTTCAGAGCAAAATCCATATTGGAGTGATACCGCAGCACGCGATCAAGGAGCGGTTTACCATAGCTGGTTTCGCCGATGATGCAATAGGGTGTGCCTTCGCTCACTTCCACCCAGTTTCCCTGAGGGTAGATGAGATAGAGCTTGTGCTCCCGGTCGTTTTCCAACTGCCCTCCGACCAATGCGTGGAGGTCGAAGAGCAACCCTGCTTTATCGAGCGTCGCCTTATCCTCTTCGGCCACGCGACGAATCTGAGCCGCAAACACGTTGACGGCTTTGAACAGCTTATCGAACGTCTGATCGCTATCCCCAATAGCCTCGTCGAAATAGGTGACGGCCTTGTCACGCACAGAACGCAGCCCTGATGTCATGAGAAACATCGAATGTCGTCCGTGCTGGTGGATGGAAACCTTCCGTGCCATGATGCATTCCGCACCGGTTGTTACCCGTGTGTCGGCGATGCCAATGAGACCATCTTCGACTTTCATGCCTAGGCAAAAGGTCATTGTGCCTCCGCTCCGGTGATTGTATTGTGGATGGGACGTGGGGCAAAGAAGGTCTCAGAAATGGCTTCGCCCACGCGATTGAGCTGCGCTTGAAACTGATCCAAGAATTCGTGCAGCCCGCTGGTCACGCAATCCTCAAGATCGCCAAAGTCCAACTCGGCGCGCAACCGTCCCAGCCGCTTCTCGGCTTGGTTCTGATAGGATCCGTGTTCAGACCCGGAGATGGCGTGGAGCGAATCTTCGCTCTTGATGAGACAGTACCGGATAGCTCGTGGAAACGTGGAGTCGAGAATCAGGAACGCTGTGACATCGTCCGGCGAGATGCGGCCAAAACGTTTGTAATACATCTCCAGGGCGCTGGCGGATTTTAACAAGGCGGACCACTGGATGATATCGAACGGCGTGCCGACTTCGGCGACGGTCGGGAGCAACATGAAGTATTTGACGTCGAGAATGCGGGAGGTCTTGTCCGCCCGCTCCAGCAGACGACCGAGCCTGGCAAAATGCCAGCCTTCTCCGTGCGACATGGTGGCATCGGTAATGCCTAGAAAGAGGTGGCTGTTTGCTTTCACGTCTCCCAAAAACGTGTGGAGATTTCGACTGGACAAGCCTTGTGAAACAGCGTCTCTCACCATGAGATAAAAGCGATTGACTTGCTCCCACATGTCGCTGGAGATGACTTCTCGGACCGAGCGGGCATTTTCACGTGCAGCCAAAAGACAGGACAGAATCGAGTTGGGGTTTGCCGCATCCGCTGAGAGAAACTGCGTGACGTTTTCTTTTGTCGCTTTTCCATAGCGACCGGTAAAACTCTCGTGATCTCCCGTCGTGGCCACCAACGGCTCCCACTGCTCCGTGGTGCCTCTGGGGAGATCGAGTGTGAGGTTCAAGTTCACCTCGATGAATCGGGCATAGTTTTCTGCCCGTTCGATGTAGCGGTTCAACCAATAAATGGAACTGGCGACTCGGCTCAGCATCGTGGATCAAGCCCTGCCTGTTCACCGGGTAATAGACCGTTGCTGGTATCCCGGCCGTTCGTGAAGGAGGCGCTCATGAAAGGACCCATGTGTCTTTATTGCCTCCGCCTTGAGAGGAATTCACCACGAGAGACCCTTTCCGCAATGCCACGCGTGTCATGCCTCCCGGCAAGACGTACACATCACGGCCGTACAAGACGTATGGCCGCAGGTCAACGTGACGTCCTTCAAGATGATCTTCCACCAAGGTGGGCACCCGCGAGAGTGCCAAGGTTGGTTGGGCGATATAGTTGCGCGGGTCTGCCTCGATGCGGCGGGCACAGTCCTCACGCTCCTGCTTTGAGGCATGGGGACCAATCATCATTCCGTACCCACCGGCTTCGTTGGTGGCTTTCACGACCAGTTGATCCAAATGCTCCAAGACATAGGTCCGATCCCGTCTATCGGAACAGAGATAGGTGGGCACGTTCGGGAGAATCGGTTCCTCCGCCAAGTAGTAATTGATGATCTTCGGGACGTACGCATAAATGGCTTTGTCGTCCGATACGCCGGTGCCGGGCGCATTGGCGAGCGCCACCCTGCCTCTCTTGTAAGATTCCATGAGACCAGGCACTCCTAGTACGGAATCGTGACGAAACGCCAGCGGGTCCAAATAGTCGTCATTGATCCGCCGGTAGATCACGTCGACACGCTGAGATCCCTTGGTGGTTCGCATATGAACTGAACCATCCACGACCGCCAGATCGTTGGCTTCGACCAATTCCACACCCATTTTGTGAGCGAGCAGGGAATGTTCGTAATAGGCAGAATTGAAGATGCCCGGTGTGAGAATGACGACGGTCGGATCGGGTAGGTCTGAAAGAGACCGAAGGGCTTCCAAGAGTTGGCTCGGATACCCATCAACCGGCCGCACGCGATAGGCATCGAACAGCTCGGGAAACGTCCGTTTCATGACCTGTCGGGCTTCCAACACATAGGCGACTCCCGACGGGCAACGGGTGTTGTCTTCAAGAACATAGTACTGTCCATCGCTGATTCGGACCAAGTCGATCCCGGCCACGTGGCACCAGATGCCTCGTGGTGGGTTGAGACCCATGCAGGGCTGCAAGAAACCTTTGCCGGAATAAATCAGTTCGCTGGGAATCACCCCGTTCTTGAGGATCTTTTGATCGTGGTACACATCGTCGATAAACAGGTTCAACGCGCGCATGCGCTGTCGAAGCCCGGATTCGATGCGGTCCCAATCAGATGCCACGACGACCCGCGGCACGATGTCAAAAGGAAAGATCTGTTCATGGCCGTCATCGCTCCCATGGATGCCGAACGTCATTCCCATGTTGCGAATGACCCGTTCCGCCGCTTCCTGGCGTTTTTTGAGTTCTCCTTCCGGCAGTGAGGCAAACTTTCGCAGTAACAGCGTACTTCCGGGTCGTGGCTGGCCTTTGCCCTCGTACAGCTCGTCGTAGAACTCGCCTGGATCGTATTCTGAAAATTTCATAACTGTTCAGCTGCCGCTGTGGCGGAGACGAAGTGCCTATCTATCATGGTCGATGTCTCCTCGCATAGGGGAGGATCAGTCCTGCGCCACCAGCATAGTCCTCCTGCAGGGAGGAGGCAAACCGATGGTATTCTCCGATTGCATTTGGCTGAAGCTCTTTAGTAGCGTGTCCTGTTTATGATTACAGCATTTATCATCACGTCCGGAGAGCAGCCCAAACGGTTGGATATCTTTCTCGCCAATCGAGAACGAGACATTTCGCGGTCAGCGTTGCAGCGTCTGATCGGGCTGGGACGTATCCGCATCAACGATCAGATCGTGAAACCAAGCCACAAGATCAAACCTGGTGATCGGATCACCATGGATGTCCCTAAGCCTGAACCTCTTTCGATGAAGGGAGAGCCGATCCCATTGGAAGTCCTGTTCGAAGACGAATCCCTTCTCGTGTTGAATAAGCCATCCGGCATTGTGGTGCATCCAGCCCCAGGGAATTGGACCGGAACGCTTGTCAACGCACTACTGCATCATTTCCAAACGTCGGGGGGAACGATGTCGGCCATCGGAGGGAAAGAGCGCCCCGGCCTTGTTCATCGACTAGACAAAGAAACGTCCGGCGTCATGGTGATTGCCAAAACTGACACAGCCCATCGGGCCCTCGCCGCGCAATTCAAGCTCCATACCATCACCCGCGTCTATGAGGCGTTGGTCTGGGGCGTGCCCAAGAAAGGCCGAGGAGTGATCGAACTGGCGATTGGTCGAGACGTCAAAGACCGGAAGACCTTTTCATCGAGAACGACCAGTCCCAAGGAATCCGTGACCGAGTATGTGGTGGACCGTCGGTATGGCAAAGTGGCTGCCCATGTATTGCTGTACCCGCGAACAGGGCGAACGCATCAGCTTCGGGTTCACCTCACGTCATTGGGTCATCCCATTCTGGGGGATCACACGTACGGCGGGCGAAAGGTCTGCACGATCGCCGATGTGGAGGTTCCTCGGGTAATGCTCCATGCCAGAACCCTCGGTTTTACCCATCCGGTGACGGGCAAGGTGGAAGACTTCACGAAGTCGGTGCCTGCCGATATGGAGACGGTGATGTCTGCGCTTGAACAGCTCGGCATCCCTGGGGAGAAGCAGCCGCGTGGGCCACTCGCTGATATCCATATTGCGGGGGATGTATGCTGACCGGCGAAGTCCTTGATGCCGTGGGAGGGTTGACGTCTCACATCAAGTCCTATGCGGCCAAACTTCCACCCATTGTCCACTTGAGCGCCGTACCCTCGGCAGTGAAGCCGTCGTTCGAGGCGGTTGAGGGTTATGAAACCATCGTATCCCGTGTTCGAAGCCAGAGCGCTGGGACTCCGTACAAGGCGCTGAATGAACCCTTCGTGTCATCGCTGGAGGCGTTTGAAATCGGAAACCTTCTTGGGGCCGTTCAGCCATTGCTCTCGGTCTTGGATCACCTCGCACGCATGCAGCGGGATAAAGAAATCGAGATGGGGCGAATCGATGAAAAGCGGTCTACGGAGTACCGCGCCGCATCTACACAAAGTTCTTCCCGGCAATAAGCCGGAATTGGATGGCGCGGGAGGAGGCCTGTAATGCCGTTCTGGTGGTTTCTGAGCAGTGTGCCATGAGTTTTGGAGGGGGGTGGTTCACCTCCAAATACAACGCGCACGACCCAACACTCAGCGAAACGATTAGTGGCCCATCTTGGGCCCCAACGCATTCGCTCCAGCGGTGACGAGTTTGAAGCGAGCAGCGCTCCCACAGTGGGGACACTTCGCTCGAACGGTTTCATCGTCGAGTACCTCGTACTCATCCGCCTTCAGCCACATGAGTTGGGAACACTTTAGACAGGTCCTGACTTGCGTTGACATCGGTTTCCCCGTACACTCCAAGATAATCCGGGGGATACTCTAGTATAAGATGCCTCCAACCCTCAAGTCCGCTGTCACCTACTCCGATCACGAGCCTCCTGACGCATCTCAGCTCCTTGGGCTATTCCACCAGGCCCCCTGGGCCAAGAGCCGGTCTCTCGAAGACGCGAAGGAGATGCTCTTCCATACGGATCTGACACTCTGTGCGTGGGATGGAGAGCGTCTCATCGGGTTCGGTCGAGTACTCACCGACTTTATCTATCGCGCGACGATCTGGGATGTGATCGTCGACAGGGCGTATCAGGGACGAGGCGTGGGAACGGAGATCGTCCAACGCATCCTCAAGCATCCACGACTCGAGCGGGTGGAGCTCGTTTGGCTTTGTACCCGACGACCGGGTTTTTATGAAAAACTAGGCTTCAGCTCAAAAGAACAGATCGGTCTGGTGTGGAGTCGAAGCAAAAATGGCCGGCTTGAGTAGAAGCTGGACCCGAATCCGTTACTACCTCTCCTACCATTAGGAGTAGAAGGGGTGATCATGATGCGGGCAAAGGTCTGAAGATCAGAAGAACATTTTCCCACCGAAGAGAAAGCCAAACGAAGACGCATTCCAGTCATCATTCCGTCCGCCGGTACCGGTCGTATGGCCGTCGTTTCGTTTGTAGGCCCATTCTCCATTGAGTGCGAACCGGTCATTGAGCTTGTAATCCGCTCCCCACCCGAGTCGCCAGGCAAAAGTATTGCTGGGACTGATCCGAATCGCCGTGTCTTCGCCGAAACTGTTCACATTCACACCAAAGCTCATATTCACGTACGGGATGACCTGGCCTAATCTGACCGGACGTATTTCCAGGGTTGGCAGCACCGATACGGTGTCTTGATGACCGAGATCCACGTCTGGCTGTTCAACGCTCACGCTATGCCGCTCCCACTCAAGCATCATTCCGACCAAGAGCCACGAATTGAGGCTATACAGCCCTTGAAAATTGACGAGCGGCCCAATCGAGGTTGAGGTGTTTTCCGAAAGCTGTTGGGTCAATGGTGCAAATCCAACTCGAAAGCCAAGTACCCAACTTCCTGGTTCAGTCCCCCCGAACTCTTCTGCCAAGGCGGTATGTGAAAGAGGGAACAGGGCGATACAAATGGCAAACAACAATCCAATTAGTTGTATTCTGAACACCTGTCTAGGCATAGCCTCCCCCTCTCATATCAAAGCCTGCCATGTATCCCAGTCACTCGTGACACCACTATTTCCGCACTATAGGTGACAGCAATTAGGACATCACGTGATTAGCAGAGCGTCACCCATCACGTCCATCACTTTCTACAGGGTTTCCCGCAGTTGGTCTTGAATCATCAGTGGACCCTCAGTTACAGTTCAGAGTGAAGGAATCGTTTTCCATACAGGAGGGAATCATGCAGAGAATTCGACTGTATTTCGCTACGGCAGTTGTCAGCCTCACCTTGTTGACCGGTACCGCACATGCTACCGATTTAGCTTGGGTTCATGAGGGAATGGCTGAAGAGGGGAAAATTACCGGCGGGTTTCGTGTGGGACCGAGTTTCACGACTCAAAGTTCCGGCGTGTCGACCGTTGGACCACTCGTCAATTTTCAAGGCATGTATGGGCTCAATAAGTGGTTTCGAGTCGGCATGATGCTGGAGTGGGAACGGCACGGGGTTGATGCAGGAAGCGGCGCGGTGAATACCATTTCGATACTTCCGGTTAATCTCGAGTATCGTCCAGGTCATTTTGGTCCGTTCGTACCGTATGTCACGACTGGCATCGGCGTGAATGTGAACACGAATAATGTCGAAAATACATTTGCTTGGCGAATTGGTGGAGGCATGGACTATGCCCTGACTAATTTAGTGTCGAGTGCACCAAAAGGCCTCATGCTGAACGTGGAAACGGCGTGGAAGCGAAATCATCCCGCGAGCGATGGCTCCACCATCGGCCTCCTCTTCGGCGTACGCCATACGTTCTAATTCCAACAAGCCACGTAAACGAACACTTCCCCAAGCGATAGTCCTTGCCAACCTAAATACTCGCAGGCGTCATGTAGAGTCCTCCGCTTGGAAAAGCGGGGGACTTTTTCTTCGGTACAAGATCGACTTCAGACTTAGCTGTCGGCGCTGGACCTGGGTCGATTCCAGGGTATGTTAATGGGAATGAACGAGCCGTATCCGCCGCTCGCGTTTTGGCGAGAAGAAGACTGCGATGAAAAATATGGTGGTCGCTAAGAGGACGATGGCCGGCCCTGAGGGCACATCCCAAAACGCGGAAATCAAGACACCTGCAATCGAGGTGAATATCCCGATCGTTGCGGAATACAGAGTCAGTGTTGCAAGGCTATGCGTGAGTTGGTAAGCGGTCGACGCCGGAATCAGGATCATGGCAAATACCAAGATGGCTCCCACGGTTTTGAGTGAGACCACTACCGTCAAGGCGACCAACGTCAGGAGGAGAAAAAATATTTGGCGTGCAGGGACGCCGGAGGCTTCAGCCATCTCTTGGTCGAACGCGATAAAATAGAGTTCTTTTGAAAACAGGAGGAGGAGGCCCAAGACGAGGACGGTCAACGCTCCGATGACGCTCAGTTCCTCAGGTGTGACCGATAGCACGCTGCCGAATAAGTACCCGTATACCTCGGCATTGTAGCTTTTCATCAACCCAATGAAGAGAATACCCAGTGCCATTGTCGTGGTATAGAGAATGCCGATGGAGACATCCAGCTTCATCCTGCCCCGTTCTTCAACCCAACCAGTAATCCAAACCGTCGCAAGACCGAACACAATGGCCAGCAACAGGGGAGGCCATCCCATCAAGTAGCCGAGTGTTACGCCCGCAAATGCGGCATGTGACGTCCCGGCTCCCACAAACGCCAATCCACGCAATACGACGAACACGCCGATGACGGAGCAGAGCCCACCCACCATCGCGGCGGCGAGGAGTGAGCGTTGCATGAAGTCGTAGGCGAGGAGATCCAACATTGTCTGAAGTCCATTCCTAGTGATGATGGTGGTAATCTTCGACGATGACGAGATCTTTCTCTGTAATCACCAGGTCTTTGCCGTACACCTGGTGAAGAATTTCCGGCTTGAGGACTTCTGCGGGGGGGGCGGCGGCGAAGAGTCTGGTTTTGAGAAGAACCAATCGATCCACCCGTGAGCGGATCATATTAATGTCGTGGGTAATCAAGAGGACGGTCAATTTGAGTTCATCATGCAGCTGTTGCACGAGCTCGATGACATTGTGTTGAGCGGTAATATCCAGACCGGTTGTCGGCTCATCCAATATTAAGACCTTGGGCTGTTGTGCCAGGGCTCTCGCAATAAAGACGCGCTGTTGTTGACCACCGGACAGTTGTCCAAGGGAATGATCCTTGTGAGAATCCATTCCCACCTGAGCCAGGGCCTCCTGCGCGATGTCACGATCCTTCCTCCCTGGACGTGTGAACAGGCCCAGCGCTCCGTAACGACCCATCATCACTGTTTCAAGGACCGTCACCGGAAAATTCCGATCGACGACCCCTTTCTGCGGGAGATAGCCGATTTTGGCGCGATGGTGGCAGCGGAGTTCGTCGCAGGCACAGTCGAAGATATGAAGATGTCCCTCCACGGGGGCAAGAAGCCCCAGTACGGCACGACACAGCGTCGTTTTGCCTGATCCATTTGGGCCGATGATTCCAATGAACTCGCCCTCGTAGATAGCCAACGAAATGTCTTTGAGGGCGATGAGCCCGGGAAACCCGAAGGAGGCATGCTCAAAACGGATGATTGGCTCGCGGGGATCTGACACGGAATCCGAAGCTCCTTCCGGGGGTCGTCTGACCAAGGCTACGAGGTCGTTTCTAATGCGCCGGCCAATTGGAGCACATTATAGCGAAGCATGTCGAGGTAGGTCGCCGTTCCCTCCAAACCGCCTGGCATCGTGGTCAAGACGACGACGTGGGCCTTGGTTTCCCTCGCCAGTAGCTCCGGGAGTCGCTGACTGAGTTGAATCTCGGATACGATCACTTTGATATTGTCCCGTCTCATCTTCTGGATGAGAGCTTGCAGATGAAGGGCGGAGGGTTCTGTGCCGGACTGCATGTGGATCGTGCCAACAATGTCGAGGCTGAATCGCTTTGCCAAATAGGGCCACGCTGGATGATGGGCGATGAATCGTCGGTCGGAGAGCCGCTGGGTACGCGCGGAGAGTTCCTTTTGCAACTGACCAAGCCGTTGAAGATAGGCCGCTTGATTGGTTCGGAATTCCGTTGTATGACTTGGGTCCACTTCAATGAGAGCGTCGGTGATATGGCGCAGCATGATGGTGACATTTTCAGGGTCCAGCCAGACATGCGGATTCCCGGTTTTCCCGTCGTGATGTGTCCCTTCATGTGCATCAGTATCGTCGTGAATCAGCTCGACGCCGTGAGAGGTGGTAATCACACGTAACGATTGGCCACCCGCGTTCTTCACCAGAGATGAAACCCACACCTCAAGTCCCATGCCGATCTCCAATAACAGTCTGGCCTTCCGGACTGCGATCAGATCGGTGGGTTTGGGTGAATAGGTATGCTCATTTTCATAGCCGCTCAACAACGATGTGACTCGTACATGGGGGCCACCGACCTGCTCTGCCAAGTCCTTCAGAACAGGAATGGTGACCACAATCGGAATCGGGTCGCGAGCTTCCGTCACGGTTCCAAGAGGTGGAAGGAAGCCAGTTAGCAGGGCGAGGAGAAAGAAAGAAGATAGCTTGCGCACATGAGTCAGAAGAAACATCGGCGGGGACGGTACCATCCGCGTATGACGGTGTCAACGACGCCATGAGGGCGGTACCGCTCATAGGCCCTGTCCATTCGCCTCCTTGACCGTACACGAAAGTTCGATTAGCGTAGCACACTCATGAGCCGCTCAGCATTCAGGCGATTGTGAAAGGAAACCGGAGATGAACGTTGTCGGATTGATGTCAGGAACTTCAGCCGACGGAGTCGATGCGGCGCTGGTTACTATTGTCCGCCAGAAAGCCGGTCTCAGAGTCGAGATGATTGCGTTTCATTCACTTTCCTATCCGCGTTCGCTGCAGCAACGCATTCTCTCTGCATCGGTGTCGGGAACGGTGACGGATATTTGCCACCTGAATGCGCTCTTAGGTGAATGGTTCGCCGACGCTGCCTTAGGAGTCATTCGGTCAGCTCAACTGTCGCCAGAGGACGTAGATCTCATCGGATCTCACGGCCAAACCGTGCATCACCTGCCGCATGGCATCAAAGATACCGGTGTCGGCGCCATACGGTCGACACTGCAAATCGCTGAGCCAGCCGTCATTGCCGAACGCACCGGGATTACCACGGTGGCTAATTTTCGGCCACGCGATATCGCGGCCGGCGGACAGGGAGCGCCGTTGACCCCGGGGGTCCACGCGCTGCTGTTTCGGCATCCGCGCCGCGCGCGGCTGATCGTGAATCTTGGCGGCATCAGCAACGTGACCTATCTTCCCAAGGGCTCAGGCTCTGCGGAACTCGCCGCATTTGATACGGGCCCGGCAAATATGGTGCTCGATGGGCTCATGTCTCGTATCACGAATGGTCGGGCTTCGATGGACCGTGAGGGGCGATTGGCGGCAAAAGGCCGGGTCGATTCCAGACTATTAGCCAAACTTCTCGCTCATCCCTATCTCTCTCAGGCGCCGCCAAAATCAACCGGTCGCGAAGCGTTCGGCACAAAGATGCTGGACGAATTGCTCAATTGGCAACACACACGTCGGTTATCGGTTGAAGATCTTCTGGCCACCTGTAGCCGTTGGACTGCTGAAGCGGTCGGGACGGCCAGACGGTGGATCAAGGGGGGAATCGATGACGTGATTGTGGGAGGGGGCGGTGTCCGGAACCGGGCGATCATGGGACATTTAACGGATATCTTTGCTCCAGTGCCGGTCACCTCCTTTGAGGCTCATGGCTGGGACAGTAAAGCGCTCGAATCGGTGGCGTTTGCCGTCCTCGCGTATCAGACCATTATGGAACAGTGCGGAAACGTCCCCTCGGTTACGGGGGCGGCGTTTCCAAGGATATTAGGTTGCATCGTCCCAAGCGGCCCACAGTGGTATGAGCGGTTACGATCACGCAAAGGCGGAAGCAAAAAGAAATGAGACTTCTTCTGGTCGGTACGGTCATTATGGGGATCATCATGCTTTGGCGTTATCTGAGGAAGACACGACGGAGGAAGAAGCGGACAACGCCATTTGCCATTCCTTCCGGCGTTACCATCGGGTCTACCCGATTACTCGAGGAAGAAGAAATCGCGTTGTATAGCCTCCTGCAAATGGCTGTCCAAGAGCGCTACCTTGTCTTTAGTCAGGTGCCGCTCTGGTCCTTCGTCGAGGTCGAAGCGGAGGCAACAGTGCGTTCCAATCTTCTGCGAGAGATTGCACTGAAACGAGTCGATTTTGTCTTGGTCCATCCTGGCTCATGCCGTGTCGAACATGTCGTCCAGATCGAACGTGAATCTTCACCACCGCATCAGGACGAACGGCAGCACGTCATCGAGTCAGTGCTGAATGCAGCGGGGATCAAGCTGACAACCTTGCAGCCAAAGAAAAGCCACACGCTGCCTGATCTGACTACTCGATTGGGGATCACTGCAGAGGAGTGACGAGTCGCATCAATCGAACACGAGGATTCCTACGGCGATTGATTCGTCGAGTCTTCGACGGTTGCCGTAGCCTCGATGGTCTTGCGAGCGAGTTCTGCTTCAGAGCTATCCGGGTATTGGCCCACCACCCGGTCAAACATCAGTCGTGCCGTCTCATGATCCCTCAGTTTGGTGTACGTCTGGCCGAGCTTCAGCGTGGAAGCTGCCAACTTAGGGCTGAGTGGGTAATTCGATACGACTTCATTGAACGACTTGAGCGCATCTCGATATCGTCCCATCCGATATTGACATTCCCCGATCCAATATTGCGCATTGGCGGCTAAGGCGGATTCGCTATGCAGTTCGATGAAGAGTTGGAAACCTGCCATGGCTGCTTTGTAGTCGCGGTGCTTAAATTCATCCATGACGCGATCATATAATCGGCGGGTCGTATCCTGCCGTTGAGTAGGAGCAGCAAGGGACTGGCCCACCGAGAAGAACATGAATAGGAGGATGAGAATTCCGAGACATTTCTGGAGCATAACGGGCCTCCATCTGTTGAAACGGCAGTCGAGGGGCTTAGGCACGCAATCGGTATGCCAGGGCTCCTGCCATTCACGAATGCGAAACGTTTAAAAAACAGGATCTTGCGCAATCGCAGCAGCCAATCGTTGTGATGGTTTTCCAGGGGCGTGTTAATGAGGACACAGTTTTGTACAATGTGGTTCGAGCCCCTTGCTTGTCTCATTCAGTATTCAAAGGGTCTCCATGTCCCGTCAAGGCCGTAAGAACGAGACAAACCTTTCCGAGGAGAACATCGTGAGTGAAGAGCCCATTCCGACCAACCCCCTGGGTGGACGAACCTTGATTGTCGATCCTACTGATCAGCGCTGTTATCCAACTCCAAGTGCCGCGCTGAAGGATGCCGCTGAATCGGATCAGGTCTATGTCCGTCCTGGGATCTATGAGGATAAGCTTGTCGTCACCCAACGGCCGATACGGCTTGTCGGTGCCGGACGAGATAGCGTCCAAATCTTCTGCCGCCGCAGCGGGCCGCTGTATCTTCAAGAGGTACCGGAAGGGTGGATTACTGGCATCACGTTCCGCTATGTCGGCAGCGACCAGCATTCAGCGCTGAATATACTCAACTCCACATGCATCATCACGCAGTGCCGGGCGATGGAAGGGATTTTGTCGGGCGTGGTGTTGTATGGACCCGAATGTCGGGTCGCCTTCACCGACAACGAAGTGTGCCGCAATCGGGAATCGGGCATTTTCGTGTTTGCCGGTGCTCAACCGCGAGTGGCGGATAATCGCTGTGTCGAGAATCACCATTTTGGCATTGCGGTCCGAGATCCTGGCAGCCGTCCGGAACTGGTGCGGAATCTGTGTGAAGACAACATGCTCAGCGGCATCCTCATGTTCCAGCACGCCGAAGGGCTGATTGTGGACAATGTGTGTCGGAACAATCAGCACTGGGGCATCCTCCTGACACCCGACTCCCATCCCAACCCTGCTCCATCGGTGCTTCCGACGATGAATCGACTCGAACCGAATGGGATCGGTGTGTATTCAATCTCTGATCAACCGCTTGCTCAGATCGGTCGATAAGAGCCGTCAGGAGTTGCCGAAGATAGATGATCGTTAACTGAAGCAGGTAGAGGAAGACGAAGCATCAGGAATGTGAAATTGAAAAGTACTTCCCCCTTGTTGTTTGGCTCGATACATTGCGGCGTCGGCATGCTTCAAGAGCTCATCAACTTCGTGATCATCGGTTGGGTAGACGGTAATCCCAATACTGACTCCGATTAGCGCTCTGTGCTCCCCAAGGTGGAATGGTTCCGCCAATCGCTTGGTGATTCGCTGGGCGACCAACGTGATATCCTCTTCGCACGTCAGGCCTTCCAGGATAATGGTAAATTCATCTCCTCCCATACGGGCGACTGAGTCTACTTCGCGGACACACTCCTGCAGTCGTTCAGCGACGGCCTTCAAAAGCTGATCACCGACACTGTGACCCATGGTATCGTTCACTGGCTTGAAGTGATCAAGGTCGAGTAGCATGAGGCCGAGAGGCTGTTGGAGCCGTTTGCTGCGAGCCATGGCTTGGATAAGGCGATCACGAAACAACGTGCGGTTCACAAGGCCCGTCAGCTGATCATATTGGGCCAGGTAGGTCAGCCGCTCTTCAGCCCGTTTTCGTTCGATGGCATAGCGAATTGAGCGAGCCAATAGCTCCGATGGCCCTTGTCCCTTGACGAGGTAATCCTGTGCTCCATTATGGAGAGCCTGTAGCGCGAGCGTTTGATCATTGAGCCCACTGAGCACAATGATGGCAATCGTCGGATTCGCGGCTTGCATTTGACGCAGGGTTGAGAGCCCATAACCATCCGGGAGTGACAGGTCGAGAAGGACTGCGTCAAAACGTATGCGAGCTAGGCGGGTGACAGCGTCGCTCAGGCGGGTTACATGGCTGATCTCGAATTCTTCCATGCCCCATTCTGCCAGAATATCTTGAGTTAGGCGTGCATCAACGTCGTTGTCTTCGACTAATAGGATCTTGATCATCGCGCTCCAGGCCTGAGCTTGTTCGTACCCTCCTCCCAACCACTGCTTCACGCACATACTAAGTATAGCTTAAGACACTGAATCAACAAGCAAATCCAGGAACTGCTGACATGCTCGAGCCCTCGTCAGAGTGCATGCCACGCAACGGTCTGGTTGGTATCTTGGATGTGCGATATGTACGGAGAAAACAGAGAGCGGAATACCATGAGGAGGGCGCTTCGACTAGGAGAAAATAATTCCGCCTGCGGGTATAGATTTTTGACTGTTTACGCGGGACGGAATCGGGGTGGGCCGGTTGGCCAATGAGACACTCGCCAGCGAGAACTTGGGAGACCGGTTGAATCTTATCGGGCCCAGACCCACTACTAGTCTGGGCACTCCGAATGAGTTACATCACTCTTAGGCAAAAGAGAACAGTAGGCCCATGCTCGAAAGGTTTCATCACGAACCTCGGGAAAGGATACGGAGATTGCTCGGATAAGTGCCAATTGGGCCCTGCTCCGGGCCGATCCCAGCTTCACAGGCATATCCCGCTTCGAAGGGCCATAGTAACGAACGGCCAACGGCGCTGCCACGGATGTGAATATATCGCAATGTGACACCCATACGAGCGGCGTCGTCTTTCACCTTCTCCGTGCATTCGCTCGGCGAATAACCTCGGCGAGCAATCAAGATGGGTTCACCCGATGCGCTGAGAACGGAGAATTCGCTTGCACACCCTGTTACTGAGAGCAGCACACACAGAATACCCGTAAGTCGACCAAGCACTTTCTTTCGATTCATTTGAATCGCCCTCCCCGTTTAGCGGGTTTGTCTACGCACACACTGGCTTAAACACCTCAAACCCTAACATGAATAGCCTCCTTCAATCGACTCACAATACATTGTGCTTAAACAGTTCAGCGAGGGTGAAATGGAATAGCCGTTGAACACTGACCGAATTAGACCGGCTTCTCTGCGACATACTCGATGTATTTCCACAACTGCTTCGCGTCCTCCTCGTTCAGGACCACCGGAGTATTATTGGCGGCTCCTGTCATATAGATCTTGACCGAAACTGTATCATGCCAAATCTGCACCTCACAGTGAGAGATCAGATCCAGGTTGAACGCACGGTTTCCGATTCGGACGAAGTGCATAACGTTTCCTCTTCCCAGTTGTCAACCACGGATTGAGCATACACCAAGTTCTCACACCTCAAAAGCAACGGAGAGTTTTGCCGCGGCAATTGTGCCTCCGTGAGCCCTACAGAACTTGCCGCCCTCTCGGCAAGAACTTCCCTCTTGCTCTGGCGTTATCCCAATCGTGCAGCGATATGAGGCCATTTCTCGCATCTCTCTCTGGCACAGAAGTTGAGGGAGACAATCGGGTTTTGCTCCTACTGAGAATGGTGCGTAGGGTTCCAGTGAGGTTTACCTGATGGATGACGTGGATTCGTTTACCGCTCTTTGGGAATGGCTCACTCGTGATGTCACGGTTGTCGGCGGGCTTCAGAGTCCCGTGCTGAGCTGGATCGGTGCTGTAGGGATCTTGGCCCTGTGTCTTTGGCATAGCGGGGTATTCCTCAGAGGTTTGTTACAAATCCAAGGGACGCTTGCGCGCTTTCACTCGTCCGTCGCGCCTCTGGTGCTGGCACGGCAACAGGTGTCCAAGGATTGGCTTGTTATCCCGGCTTTGTCGAAAAAACGAGCACGTCTTGATCTGTCGTCCGAAACGCGGCGAGATCTTGACGATCTGCACACACTGGATCGTGCGGTACGGTCAGAACAGGCTTTCGCCAGAGAGTGGTTTTCATACCGCAAAACTTTCACGGTAGAGCAATCCGCCTGGTTTCTTGAGCCGACCGTCCATAGTCAGCGCTCTGCAAGTGAGTTTTTCTCGTTCGAATCTCTCTGCGCCGCCCATCTCAACGTCCGTTTTTACCGGCAGCTGCCCGCGTTCATGACGGGCATGGGGTTGATGTTCACCTTCCTAGCCATCTTGATCGGCCTCAGTAAGCTCCATGCGAACGGGTCGGAGATCGATGGCATTCAAGGGCTGATCAACGGCCTCTCAGGAAAGTTTGTGACATCCATCGTCGGCTTGGCATGCGCCAATGCGTTCACCCTTCTCGAACATTCTCTCTGGCATCGGGTGGACAACCGGCACCGGGAGTGCATCTCCCTCCTGGACGAAATGTTTCCTCAGAAGACTACCGACCAACATGCCCAGGTGTCCCCATTGCCGAACGGATCTTCGACGGCCATCGTCACTCCCATTCGAAACGACACCGCGCATCAGCTTGTTGAGGTCGTGCAGCAGCGCCTCGGATCCACTGTCGCAGCGCTGAACACAGCCGCGCAGGCGATCACGGCGCTACAATCCAAGCATGCACCGATGAAGTTTGATGATTTGCCAGCGGAGATCGGTCACGAGGTTCAGCGGGCGTTACGACCCATGATGAATCCCATACTGGAAGCCATTCAAAACCTCAACCGCTCGATTAAGGAGCACGCCTCCCCGGTGCAGCTGTCTCAAGGCGAAATCGAAACGATGTTGCAGGGTCTCAGAAGCACCACTACAGCAACGACTGAAACAGCACGGAGAGAGCGAAAGGGATGAAGTCGAGCTTTACACAGGACTCGCGTGACAACTCAGCGGTAGTGACGAGTGGGGTTGCCGATCTTATGACATCGCTCGCCGTCATCTTCATTCTCTTACTCGTGGCCTATATGACTCGCGTCGAGGATGGAAATACCAATCCGGCTAAGAGCCGTGGCACTCCAACGGACAGCACACCGAGAATCGCTCCACCTCATCCAGCACCGGAAACCAGAATGCCGAGCACCCACACGATTACGGTGCCGGATACAGCGATTAACTTTGAGTTTGGGAAAAGCACGTTGCTCCCGACGGCCGAGATCTTCTTGTCCGAGACCATGCCGCACTACGCCTCACTCGTCTGCAAGCCTGGAGAGCAAGAAGTAGAAGCCTTTGTGATCGAGGGATACACCGATGATCTGGGTGACGATATACGCAATCTGAGACTCAGTCAGGAACGCTCTTTTGCAGTACTGGCCAAAAGCTTGGAAGTGATCCGCGAGAAGCTTCCCTGGGCCTACGAGTGCTTCTTGCAGAAAGCCACAGCGAACGGGCGTGGAAAGCAGAACCTCCTGCGCAACGATGCCGGACACCCAGACCGCGATAAGAGCCGCCGCGTCATGTTCAAAATCCACATGCGTCCCATGTAGAGTAATGCGCCTACACAATGTCGGGCTCTTCCTGTCAGCGTTGGCTTGGGTGGAGCAAGATCTCAGAGCCATTCGGCTCTCGCCTGTCTCCGGGCTGTTATTGATGGAGGGGCGAGAAGCCCAGTCCATATATGCGGCGGGTCAGTTCGATAAACTGCTCGATGGAAAGAATTTCCGCACGGAGGGAAGGAGAGAGTGCAAGCGCTTCCAACGCTGCTGCCACCAGCTTCTGATCATACCCCTGATCTTTCAGCGAATTGATGAGTGTCTTGCGGCGGTGGGCAAAGGCAGCTTTCACCAGTGCTGCAAATTTTGGCTCTTCCTCCTGGTTCAGCGCTCTCTGATGCTTGGTCTTTAGCAGAACCACAGCAGAGCCCACTTCCGGTCTCGGCCTGAAGCACTGCGCAGAGACCCGGAACGCTTTCGTGATCTCTGCCGCATACTGTGCCATGACAGACAGGACACCGTAGCCCGAACTTCCGGGCTTGGCCACGAGTCGATCGGCAACTTCATTTTGCAGCATAAGCACCATGCGGGGAAAGCGGTTGCGTTGATCGAGGAGCCGGAAGAGAAGGGGAGTGGATAAGTAATAGGGAAGATTGGCGACGACGATGGTGCCGATCGGAAGCTGCTCAACCGGGTAGGTCATCGCATCGTCGAGGACGAGCGCGAGATTCGTGAACTGGGGTTGTCGTTCAGTTAGGAACGCATAGAGCCGAGGATCGACTTCGATCGCCGTAACGTGGCCGGTCACACGACACAGCGCATCGGTGAGGATGCCGCGCCCAGGCCCGATTTCCAAAACGGTATCAGTCGGGGTGAGCTCAGCCAGCGCGACGATTTTTCGAACAATGTTGGGGTCGATGAGAAAGTTCTGCCCAAGGCGTTTGATCGCGGCAGGGGGAAGAGAGGAGTCCACCCTCAACTCCGAGCTGGTGGAGCCTGGGCCAATTGCTTGGCCAATATGCTCAGGGGCGTGCGATAGCACTCCACAAGATCCGTGAACTCTTCAACCAAATCATGAGTAAACGATGGCCCTGGTTGGACGCTCGCGAAGATTTGTCCTTCCCGATCGCCTACGGAATTGGTGAGAAACGCGACTGTGCGGGCTTTCCATTTTGCTATTCGTTCCGTCCCGGCGACGGTGTTCAGGTCTTGAAGTGTCTGTTTCTCAAGCGTCTCCAATTCGTCAATCTGACGCCGAACCACGGCAAGGCCCTTCGAAATATCAAGCGACACGTTTGGTCCGTCCCTTCTTGGTCGGAGTTGCCGCCATTCTATTCTGAGCGATCCTGGCAGCCAGTTTGATGGCCTCAATCAGGCTTCCGGGATCAGCGACGCCTTTCCCGACGATATCAAATGCGGTTCCATGATCCACTGAGGTGCGGATGATAGGCAAGCCCACGGTGAGATTGACGCAGGTGCCGAAGGCGACCAGCTTCAGGGGAATGAGACCTTGATCGTGGTAGAGGGCGACGACGCCGTCAAATGACCCTTTCGCAGCTTTCCCAAACAGTGTATCAGCCGGCAAGGGATCACTTGCCAGAATGCCCTGTTGTTGGGTGGCACGTGATGCCGGGAGAATGATTCGAGCTTCTTCATCGCCGAACAGTCCATGCTCACCGGCATGAGGATTGAGGGCAGCCACTCCTATCCTGGGGCGCTTGATGCCAAACAGTGTCGTCAGCGCCAATTGGGCCAAGCGGATCGCCTTTTCAATCTTGGCTTGCGTCAGCAGCGCCGAGAGATCTCTGATCGCGACATGTGTCGTGACGAACATAATACGTAACGGCCCGCCCACGATCATCATGCCTGACTCGTTCGCATGGGTGAGATCAGCCAACAACTCGGTATGGCCTGGGTACCGGCAGCCGGCCATATGGATGGCTTCTTTATTGATGGGTGCCGTCACCATGCCTTCGATACAGCCGATCTGCGCCAGCTCAACGGCCTTTTTGATGAAGGCGACTGAAGCGGCGCCGGTCGCTTCCGCAGCAATCCCGGACTTGAAGGGTCGCAGCGGTGTCTCCAGTGGATCCAGTACCACTACCACTCCTCTACGTGGCGCCATCGGGTCATGACCGTGAACTCGGACTACGTTCAGTTTAAGCTTCAGTGACTTGATCGTTCGCTCCATGACGGGAAGCGATCCGATGACAACAGACCGGCAGACGTTACGCAAATGAGCGCCTGCCAGCGCCTTGGCGATAACTTCCGGGCCGATGCCAGCCGGGTCTCCCATCGTGATTCCCAGCAAGGGGAGTTGAGGGGATGAGGAATCTGTGCGAGGTGATCGCGGTTCAGTTGACATAGAGATGCACGGTATAGCCGATATAGAACACCGCCCCGGCGGCGAGTAGCCAGGGTCGCCACCGACCTCCGATCAGAATTTGCAGCAGGCAGAGTCCTACCGCCTGCACGGCTAAGATCATGGTGGTCAATGCCGAAGATGCAATAACCCACTCGGTTCCGATCAACCCCAGCGCAACCGGGAAGGTGCCTTGAAAGACCATGGCGCCCGTAACATTGGCCACGGCGAGCCGGTCTTTCTTGCGATAGAGCCAGAGAAAGCTATTGGACATCTCGGGTAGCTCGGTGGCGAGCGGCGCGATGAGGAGCGCTAAAATCAACGGCGACATGGCGAACAAGCCGGCCATCGATTCTGCAGCCATGACAAAAAGATGGGCGCCTAATATCAATCCTCCTAATCCCAAGAATGATTGAAATCCGATCATCGCATAGGACGGCGTGGCTGCGTGCTTGTCGAAAATCAGTGGTTCCAGCTCACCACCACCTTCTTCCCCATCAGCCGGTGCGAATTTGAGCTTCATGTAGTAAATATACAAACAGACCAATACTCCGGCTGCGATGAAGTGAATCAGTCGGGATGGCACGAAGGCGCATCCCAGAGCGATAAAATAGCCGATCATAAAAAACGTGAGGTCTGTCAACACTTCACGATAGTTGAGGTGAAATTGAGCAGTCCGCTTGCCAGCCCGGGCATAGAGCAGCAGAAGAATCGCCAGAATGGGCAGCACCAGTGTGCTGAGCATGAACGGGGCGCCTAAGATGGCACCTAAGCCAACCTCGACCTCTTCATGGCTATCGCCGAAGAAAATCGCAATGATCGGGATCGAGGTTTCAGGCAGGGTCGTGCCGATGGCGGCAAAGACACTGCCGACGGCACCCTCGGAGATACCCCGCCGCTTGCCAAACCATTCAATGGCATTCGTAAAGAGTGCGCAACCACCAAGTGTGACCGCGACGGAAACGAGAAAGAGGAGCACGTAGTACAGCACGGTCATGCTCGGCCTCGCGCCGTTGTGATTCTCGTCTTTTTGCGTCCTTGTCGATAGGCCATTTGTGCTTCCTCCATCACCGCCTTGAGAGGGCGGCCGGTTCGTTGCGCGATGGTTTTACAGTCCTCATATTCGGGGGCTGCTTTTTCCCATCCGGCGCCGACCTCGGCAACTTTCATGCGAACGACTCCACCTTGGGTCGTGACGGGGACGAATCGTCTGGTGAGGACCCGTCGGCGTACCTCATGAAGCCGCACTCCGAGCGTGGTCGTTTCCTGGAAGAGGACCTCAAGCACGGCATCCGTCCGGTCTTCAGTGGCTAGGCAGCTCAGCAGGATTCCTGGCCGGCTTTTCTTCATGATGACGGGAGCCAGCACGACATCAACAGCACCGACCTGAAAGAGCTGTTCCATGACGTATTCGTAGGTCTGTGGACTGAGGTCGTCAAGATTCGTCTCAATCTGTATCATCCGCTCGGTCTGATTGGCCGTCGACGTGGGCTCTTCTTCCACAAACAGGCGCAAGAGATTAGGCCACCCGTCTGGATTCTGGTCGCCGGCCCCGTAGCCCACGGCCATACTTCTCATCGTCGGCAGAGGGCCGAATTCAGACGCCAATGTCCGAAGCAGCGCAACTCCGGTGGGGGTGGCAAGCTCACAGCGCGGACCGTCGGCGTAGATCGGAACTCCCCTTGCCAGCGCCGCTACCGCGGGTCCTGGAACCGGTAAGAGTCCGTGTGAGGTTTGAATCGATCCGGCCCCAACATTGATCGGAGACGCGGTGACTCGGGTGGCGTTCAAGAGATAGCACCCCAGCACGCCACCGACAACATCGATAAATGAATCCACCACCCCGACTTCATGAAAGTGAACATCCTTCACATCGACTCGATGAGCCAGGCTTTCAGCGTCAGCCAGTCGATCAAAGACCAACCGGCTATGTTCCTTGACCGGGCCTGGCAACGTGCTGTCGGCAAGGATCTTTCGAATGCGGGAGAGGGTCAGCGGCCGTTGAAATCCCTGTTGAACGATCACGTCGACCTTGATTGCCGGGAGCGCGCCACGATGCACCTCGCGCTTTTGCAGGCGGTAGCCGCGGAGCTTGAGGCCTTTGAGGCCGTCAACTAAGCTTGTCCACGAGAGCCCGGCACTCACCAGTGCGCCCAGGACCATATCTCCACTGACCCCGGAGAAACAATCGAAATGCAAATGACGACCCATTCAGTTCCTCACATGCGATGCGCAAAATGACCGGTCATCTTACCGAAGGCGTCGACGAACGGCAATCGCTGGCTCATTCTCGACGCTTCGTTGACAGCCCAGGGATGCTATGTTATCCCCCTAGGAATGCGTTAAAGTTGCATCGTAGCGGACGCGCCGCGCTCGTTCAGGAAAGCATGGGGGTCAGGGTTTTCGTTGAAGACGTCACGTAATCTCCATTGTACGAAGCTTCTGCTCGGGTTGCTCACCCTGTGTGCGTCTCTGATGGCCGTATTCCCAACAGAGAGCCTCTCGAAAGTGAAGCCTCCCCGCGTTCCCAGGCCTGAGCCTCAGCTCAAAATTGTCGCCCTTAACATTGCCCCGACACCATATGCTCTGGGCAACGGGCCTCTTCAATTTTCCGTTACGGTCCAGCTTCCGAAAGAAGTGGATGGATCCACGATTTTGGAGGTGACCTCGCTTATTAGTTCTCCGTCGAAGAGCTCGCTTCGGTTTCTCACTTATCGACAGCCCATCCAAGTCCCTCCAGCCGTGGATGGGGAGACTGGACGATCGAAGGTGTCCGTCGAACTTGCGTGGGATGGCCAGGATCACCGAAAGCAACTCGCCGGGGTGGGCATCTATTCGTATGAAGTGCGGACAAAGTTGTTGGCCAATGGAGAAAAAGGGTTACGTACCGTGATGGTCGCCTGGCCGAAGCGAGGCCTGCTGGAAGTGAAATAGAGGCTCATTCGTTTTTCACGCCTATTTCTCTACTCCCAACATATTGATCCGATGTGCGAGGCAGGCCGCGCCGAATCCGTTGTCGATATTCATCACGCCCACACCCGCTGCGCAGGAATTGAGCATCGTCAGTAGCGCAGCGACTCCCCCGAAACTCGCACCATAGCCTCGGCTGGTTGGCACGGCAATGACCGGACAGTGGACCAACCCTCCCACCACGCTCGGCAGGACACCGTCCATACCAGCCGCGACGATCACGACCTTCGCATCGAACAGCCGATCTCTCTTTCCGAGCAGTCGATGGATACCCGCAACCCCGACATCGTACAGTCGCTCGACGTGGCTTCCCATCACTTCTGCCGTCAGACGAGCTTCTTCCGCCACGGGTACGTCCGCCGTTCCCGCAGTCACCACGAGTATATGCCCATGTTGTTTCTGCCTGGAAGCGCGAATCGCCACCAGGCGTGCATCGGGATAGTACTGTGCTCGCCGATCCAGGCGGCGAATGGCTCGCCCAACCGATGGGTCGGCACGCGTGGCAAGAAACGGGCCCTGTTTCTTGATGAGCGCCCGAGCGATGGCAATGATCTGCGCTGTGGTTTTCCCTTCACACAAGACGACCTCGGGGAACCCTTGTCGTAAGGACCGATGATGATCGAGTGAGGCAAAGCCCAGATCCTCAAAAGGCAGTGACCTCAGGCGCTGAAGTGCCTGTTCCACCGTGACGTTGCCTTGACGGACTTGCTGCAACAGCCGTTCGAGTCCTTCCGGATTCATGTCCACCCCTTCTCTGATTTTGCATCCCGTTCCATCAAATCAGTCACGGCCTTCCTGCAAGATTTATCGTCATACAGGACGGAATGGATTTCTTGTATGATCGGCATATCGACCTGATGGCGCTGGGCCAATGTTAATGCGGCACGTGCCGTCCGAACGCCTTCAGCGACAGCCTGCATGCCTGCCAATATCGCCTCCAACTTTTCTCCCTGGCCGAGGCGAACGCCGACCGAATGGTTTCGGCTGAGTGTGCCTGTACAGGTCAAGACCAGATCGCCGACCCCGGACAGTCCATAAAACGTGCGCGGATCGGCTCCCATTGCAGCGCCGAGCCTGATAATTTCAGCCAGGCCTCGAGTAATGAGCGCCGCGCGGGCATTGAGTCCGAGGTCTAGACCATCGATCACACCGGCAGCTAGTGCCATGACATTTTTTAGGGCTCCGCCGAGCTGTACGCCGATGACATCAGTATCGGCGTACACACGAAATACAGGCGTCATCAACGCATGTTGAAACTGCCGCACGAGCTGTTCATCGGAGCCAGCCAGGCACAGGGCCGTGGGTTTCCTCATGCTGAATTCGGAAGCGAAACTGGGTCCAGACAGCACCATGAGGGAGTGGTGCATGGACGGCGACAACTCGTCCTCCATGACCTGGGTCATCAATTTAGCCGTGGTTTCTTCTATGCCTTTGGTTGCGCACACGAACGGTAGGGGCTCTGAGATGTAGGGTGCCACCTGATGCAACACGGATCGGGTTCTGTGCGAAGGAACGGCAAACAGAACCCCATCACAGCCATGTACGGCTTCAACCAGTGAGGAAGTGGCCCTCAAATTTGATGGAAGAGGGACGCCTTTCAGGAAGACAGAATTTTCATGAGAGGTGGTGATGGCGTTGACGACGTCCTGCTCATAGGCCCAGAGACGAACCTCCAGACCCTTCTCGGCCAGATGTTTGGCCAAGGCTGTGCCCCAGGCTCCGGCTCCAATAACACCGATCTTGTTGATCGTGGTCGACATAAGCACTTCAGCCTCATGGCAAAATCATCATCCACTCATTCAGGACGGCGAATTATAGGAAGGCCCTCAAGAGCCTGTCAATGAATGGAGCAGACGCATACGACGTGTCACTCATGCCCTATTCTCTAACGGAGATGCGACCGTGGGTGGCATGTAGTTTGCTGAACCTTCTTGTGAGCGTCTAAGAAAGGACTCTGCGATCGTCCAGTACCCGACAGAGTTGGAGCTGGGCAATCCGGAGTGGTTTTCATGAAACAACGATGTCCTGCGTGGGTTTACAAATGGATTTTCACTGCGATGTTGTTGCACGCGTCGCTGACATCGGTTCTGACCGTACCGAATGCCTATTCAGAAATGTACGTTGGAGGCCAAATCGGTACCACATTTTTCGGTGACAACAACAAGCTGACCAGAGTCGATCTGACCGATCTTGGTGGTCCTCCAGGATCCACGCTCACTCCTCCCGGATCGATGTCAGGTCGCGATTTGGCTAGCTCCCCAGTACTAGGCGGGAAAATCGGGTACTACTTTCCGCAAGTGCCATGGCTTGGTCTGGAACTAGAAGGCTACTATACGACTCCTCACATTGAGCAACAATCGACAAGATTCAGCTTTATTCCGGGATCGATCTTGAACGGCGTCGGTCCGATACCTGGCGGAGATACAATAAGTGGTCTTTCGGGCGATCTTTTTCGAGTTATTACGGTTGCTCCATTTAATCTCATGTTGCGGTATCACAAGACACGGTTTCAACCCTATGTCGGGATTGGTCCTGGAATATTTATGGCCCGAGTCAAAACCATAGTATCAGGATTTGAAGGGACGCAGAGTTCAACCAGGGTAGGTCTGAACGTCAAGCTCGGTGGCGAATACTTTTTCACACGACACATCTCTGGATTTGGAGAAGTCAGATATAACTACACGACTTTCAATTTTGATGCCAACGACGCAGGAGCCTTTGGATTTACAGCCATCTATAATCCGGTCATCTTTTCCTTCGGAGTCAATTACCACTTCTAGTGTTTCAGCTTTCCCTCTGGCATCTTTGGGACATTTCCATGTATGTAGGTGGCGTACAGGGGATGCGCAAGGATGCAAGTCTGTCCTGCCTGCAGCCGGTCACAACCGGAGATCAACCGTTTCTGTATCCAATGTGGTCGGCAACTCGCCGATCGATCGGATAGTCGGCCGACTACTCAACCCCCTAGCACTTCGGCACCAGATCAACTCAATCTCGCGGTACTCTATGGGATGGTCGTCGTGCTCATCCTGGCTGTCTTGTTCCCTCCATGGGAGACACCACCGGCGCAGACCCCGGAGTTTCTCGGTCTGTATTTCATCCTCTCTCCTCCAATTCCTGACGCTGTCGTGAGCCGCATGCTTCTAACTATTGAGCTCGTTACGATCGCGATTGCCGGCATGTATGGCGCGTTTCTGTTCAGAAAAAAGTGATTGGTCAATAGTCCTTCGTCATTGATCAGAATAAATTCGTGTCCGTTCATCGATTGGCCAATGACGTTTCTCAGTCCAACGCGAGTGTGAGACACTTGGCCGACCCACCGGATTTCATAAACTCATCGAGCTGAACCTGGTGGGTTTCATATCCTCGCATACGGAGCCAGGCCTGAGTGGTGGGACATCCCGTAGGGAGAACGACATGTTTCCCGACACAGATGGCATTGCAGGCGAATTGTAGAGCTTCATCTTCCGGAACGGCAAGACGCAGCTTGTCAGGAATCCGTTCTGCAATCGCTGCCTGGCCATAGCGATCAAAGGCAGCAGGGAAATAGAGGAGCTCGGCGCCGCTCAAGGAACAGAGGCAGGTATCCAGATGATAGAAGCGGCTGTCGATAAGTTCGAGGGGAATGATTTCTCGGTGAAAACGCTCACTAAGGATCGGGAAGACGCGGATATCCGATCGTTGTCGATAGCCACCGAACCAGTATTCTGAAAAACCCAGGAGATCGCCTGCTCCCTCAAAATACAGCTCTTGTTCTACTGTGACCACGTCATAGCCCTGCCCACGGAACCAATCTTCAAAATGAGCCTCTTCAGGCTGACGCTCAGGGTACCGGAAGCGACTCACGACGGCGGTTCGTCCAACCACGATGCCGGCATTGGCCGTAAATACGAGGTCGGGCAACCCAGGAATGGGAGTCATTTGTTCAAGCACGACGCCTACGTCCTTTTCCGAGGACGCGCATCAATTCATGCCACTGTCGCACCGCCCGTCCGTGATCTACGCGATTGGTACGCCGCATCCAGGGATTGATCTCATACTCAATCCCAAAAAAATCCGGGGGACAGACGAGGAGGCGGCTCATGTCGACTTCCCCAACAGCCTGGCAAGTTCCGACAGAAACGATGCCGCATCCATGACGAGGCCGACCGCCTGAAAGCTTCCCCGGTCGGCCAGCTTGGTCGGGACCGACGGGTTCACGTCGACACAGACAGTGGGAACGGTTGCCGGCAGAAGATTGCCCGTCGCCACGGAGTGGAGCGTCGAGGCGACAAGAAGAGCCAGCCCAACGCCGGGGATCAATGCGCGCATCGCGCGTTGTGCCAGAACGGAATCCGTGATCACTCCGGGCAAGGGCCCATCGTCACGAATCGTTCCGGACATGACCACCGGGACGCCTTGGCGGACACAGGCTGCCATGATTCCCTGCTTGATCATTCCCGACGTGACCGCCGCCTCAATCCCACCGATGGCTCGAATCCGGTTGATGGTCCGCAAATGATGCTCATGGCCATGCGGGACTGCGCGCCCTGCTGTCAGCCCGTAGCCGAGTGACGTGCCGAACAGATCAGCTTCCATGTCATGTGCAGCCAGCGCATTCCCACAAAACAGGATATGAATAAACCCCTGTTCGATCAGCCAGGTCAGCGCCTCTCGCCCACCGGCATGAATAATGGCTGGTCCGCCAGCCAGCAAGACCTGTGCATCGGCCTGCTTTTGCCTGTGTCGCTCTCTCATTTGACGCATTCGAGTTGCGACGTCGGCGATGATATGAGCATGGGGCCGTTCAGCCGAGACCTGAGACTCCATGAATCCAAAGACGTCCCGTTCGCGTGGCCGCTGAAGGGGGGTGACACGCACCCCCTCTCGACCGATCACGATCTGATCCCCACGACGAACTTCGCCCATCGGCACGGCCTGGGCGACGGAGCCCGCCTCATTGACCGCAATCGCGAGATCCATCTCGATTCGATCCACGTCCAGCCATCGACCGTTGAGCCGGATCTGGGTGGGGAGGTGCGTCGTGGCATAGAAGTCATCGGGTAACACCCCGTCGGCAGGCGCACGGTCGATGTGGCAGTCGGCCTCACGTTCAATCGAGGCGCCGTGTGGTTGAATCGCCTTCAAAATGTCGTCTAGGAGCGTTCTCGAAGCAGTTTGGATCCGGATACGAGTATGAGACGGTTCCTCCCTGGTCTTGCCGATGTGCACGTCCTCCAGGTCGAAGGTTCCCCCCATCATCAGGATGAGATCGAGCACCTTAGCGAGCACGAGAGAGTCGATGATGTGCCCTTGAAGGTACACGCGTTCTTGGAAGTAGGTCATCACAGTATTCACGGGGTATGACCTAATCTTACCACCTGGGGTGGCAGGAGAAAGAAAATGAGGGGAACTAAGCGTTCGTGGGGGATATTTTCATCAGTTCTCGGAGTACGCTCGTGGCATAGGCGCCGGGGGGGAGGCTGAAAGATAGGGTAAGGACATCACCGCTGAGTGACCAGTTGAGTTCAGCGAGGGGGATGCGAAGGGCTCTCCGCTCGCCACGGAATCCGCAAGCCTTGGCGGAGGCGACGAGGGTGTCCTTCGTTGTCCCGGCTTCGGCGATGATGGTTTCCTCGATTTGACCGGGCTCGCCACTCGCCCAGGACACGCGCGAGCCGAAGAGGATGCCCGTCGGGCTGATCTCAAATCGATCTGCCCGGGGCTGTTCCTTCTCGGCATCCTCGACCAGGAAACAGGCGCCATTGTCCGACTTCATGGCCCAATCGCCGACAAGGATTCGGTCGATCTGATTGAGACGCCGTGCCAGGATCTGATTGAACAGAAACGATTGGTATGTGTTGAGATACCAGATGCGTTGGGCACGATTCATCTTTTCGCGCCGACGGGCATCATGCAGGAGCGCGGCGCCCACCTCGTAGTTATCGCCCCGCTTTCCTTGACGCTGAGGGCCAAAGTAGTTGGGCACGCCGCGTGTGCTCAGCTGTTGAAGAACGGCCAGTACGGTTTCAGCCGCGTGATCGGCGACATTACGGATGACTAAACGGAAGTGATTGCCAGAGTGATGGCCGGTTCGTAACCGATTGCGATGGCACCCGAGGATCTGAAGACTCAAGATTGAGTCATCGGCCTTGAGGCCAGATACCTGTTCCGGTGTGACTCCTTGCAGCGACACCATCTGAGTGGTGACGGCTCGTGCGTCCTTTAAGCCTGCCACGCCGATGGCCTGAGCCTTCACACCCAATGTAGAGGAAAGTCGGCGAACAAGATCCGGCGTGGAGAGGCCTCGCTTGGTGATCGTGATGTATAGATGTTCACCTTCCCCGCACGGCAGGTAGAGCGGCCGTTCCTCGACCTGAAAGTCTTCGGGCATGGTGCGGATTTGCCCACCGATTCCAGGCACGTTGCTGGTGAGGAAGGGGTCGATTGGTTGCGTCACAGGTATTCCTTCGTTGGACTGATCATTATCAGCGCAAATGTGTTGTCAAATCTGGTGAACCATAAGCCCATGGTATACTTTTCCCGTCCATGTGGAAACGATCAGGCCATAGACAGGTTGCGGAATGAGCCAACGACGGACGGTGTCATGGCCTGATCGCGCGCGATCGTTCATCGGGTATTGCGTAAGCGAACCGCTTTATCGAGCATTCAGCCTCGTACCTCATTGGGAATGGGGCTTGTCCGATCATGACGTGTCCAGCCTCACCCACGTCCATCCGCCCCTTGCTGGTCGTCGAGCCGTCCATCTTACGGATTTGCATCTGGATCGATATCATCCGAGGCATGATCGTATCGTCGAAACCGTGAGAGAACTTCGCCCCGATTGGATTGTTATCACCGGGGACCTGCTCAATGTTCCGGAAGGACTCTCTCATCTCTTTCGATTCCTCGAACAGCTGCGCGCCATCGCACCTGTCTACATGACATTGGGTAATCACGACCACTACAGCGGTGTGCCTGTGGCACAGTACGCCGAACTCGCCGATCGGCACAAGATCACGCTCCTCGTGAACCAGAGTGCCATCGTGTCAACGGGAAGGGGAGAACTCGCCATTGTCGGCGTTGACGACCCATCGCTTCATCGTGCGGATCTTCGATGTGTCCCGCCTCGCGCCGAGTCACGCTTTACCTTGCTGCTCGCCCATGCCCCCAACATCCTCGACTATGTGGAAGATCATCACGCCATTGACTTGATCCTCTGCGGACACAGTCATGGCGGGCAGTGGAGGGTGCCGGGAATACCCACCTTCTGGCTTCCGCCTGGCTGTAATGGTCGCGTGGATGGGTGGCACGAATCCGGCCGGCACCGGCTGTACGTCAACCGAGGGTTAGGGTGGTCGTTCCTCCCATTTCGTTTGAACTGCCGGCCTGAGATTGCCGTGATTGACTGGATGTAGGAATAGGACAAGTCGCAGCCGCATGATAGTCACTCCCGCATTCGTTCGAGTGCTTCTCTCGCTCGACTTCTGGCGGTTTGATCCCAATCTTGTTCCATCACGAATGTTAACCGTTCTTGTGCTTCGGTAGCCCGTAGTCGTCCGAGCCCCAACGCGGCACAGGAGCGTACGTAGGCATGGTCATCTTCCAGGGCCTTTACGAGCAGCGGCACCACCGACAGATCTTGCAACGCCCCCAGATGACTGGCTGCCATTCCCCTGATGCGATGCTGTTTGTCACCCAACGCTCGCTGTAGGGTTGTGATAAACAGCTCCTTTAAGGCTGGAATTGCGGATTCCAAGCCCTCCACGCGATACTCATTCATCTCAAGCAACGCGAACGCCAGCTCCAGCTTCTTGTCTTGAACGGTTTCTCGCTCAAACAATGTCAGGAGTTTGGCTCGTTCTTGGGACTTCGCACGGTGGCGAAGCACCGCTCGAATCGGGATGAACAGCAGGGCAGTAATCGCCAGACCGATTGCGGCCATTGGCACAGCCTGATCGACGATATAGTCTTGGGTCTCAACCGATAATCGTTTCCAGACCCACACGCCGGTCACGATGAAGCCGAGTAGTACGGCAAGCAGGGTCAGGTTGGCTTGCCCTTGATCGCGATGGTCCACCATACGGCGGAGATCATACGAACGTGAAGGAGGGGCCGTCAACGAAGGGAGCCTGGAGAAAACCGCCGGCTTGACCGAGGTTTCCCGTTGTGACTATTCTGCGAAAAGGTTAGCTTCCGGTGTGTTGCCTATGAGACTCACCATTCTTGGCTCCGGGACCAATGTCCATCCAACGCGTGCCGCTGCCGGTTACCTGGTGCGGACGGACCAGAACATTCTCCTCGATTTTGGCCCCCGCACCTTGATGAACCTGATCAAAACAGGGGTGAACCGGCATCGGATCACGCACATTCTGTTTTCCCATTTTCATGCGGACCACTTTTCTGATTTCATCACCTTCTTTTTCGATGCGGTCATCTACTCCAAATATGGAGGGGGCCATCGTCCCGACATGACGGTGATTGGCCCGAAGGGCACGATCCGTCTCCTACGGTCGATCATGCGCAGTTTCCCGAGTTTTGACTCAGCTCCATTCCGCGTGACCTTCCGTGAGGTATCCAGCAAGCCGTTCATGATCGGGGAGACCCGTATCGTTCCCAAACCAGTCGTTCACGTACAAGACCTCTCGTCCGTCGGCTATCGGATCGAGTACCGGGGGAAAGCGATCGTGTATTCTGGAGATACGCAATATTGTGATGCACTCGTCCGGCTGTGTACTGATGCCGACCTGGCCGTGCTCGATTGTTCGTTTCCCGCAAACAAGCCTGGCCCCGCCCATCTGCACGCTGGACAGTGCGGTCAGGTGGCGAAGGAGGCCGGGGTGGGTCAACTTGTCCTCTCGCACTTCTATCCGATTGCGGATCGATACGACGTTAGAGGTCATATGCTTATCCGCTTGTTTCAGCAGACCGCAATGGGTAGTATCGTGGGATGCCTCGACCGAGTTTCCCCAAGAGCCTGCGGCAGTTCCAACAACAGTTTGCCAGCGAGGACGCTTGCGCGGAGTATCTGACGGCATGCCGCTGGCCAGATGGGTTCCGGTGTCCGAGGTGCGGTCAGACGTCCGCGTACGGCTTGGCAGGCCGCCGGCGCTGGCAGTGTGCCTCCTGCCGCTATCAGGTCTCTGTGACGGCCGGGACAATCCTCCACAATTCGAAGACCCCGCTCATGACGTGGTTTTGGGCTGCGTATCTGATGACGACGGATAAGCGTGGGCTGTCGGCCCTCCTCCTGCAGCAGCAACTGGGACTCAGCCGCTACGAGACCGCGTGGATGATGCTGCACAAGCTCCGTCGCGCGATGGTGAACGCGGCGCGGGACCCGCTTTGCGGCGAGGTTGAGATGGACGAGACCTGGGTGGGGGGAACTCAGACAGGACTGCGGGGCAGTCGCCAGCTCAGAGGGCGCAACGCCGCGCTGGTTCTGGTTGCAGTCGAACGGCGGGGACGGGCGTCCGGTCGAGTCCGGATGGAGGTCATACCCGATTTCGCAGGAACCACCATCAAGGAGTTCGCTGCCAGAAACATCGCCACAGGTACCACCATCTCCACCGATGGCCTCTCGAGCTTCGGGGTGCTCACGGCGAGCGGCTATACCCATGTGCCACGAACGCAGCCGCCCCCGCTTCAGTTGCGCCAAGGAGCCAAGTCCGTCGTTCCGCTTGCCGACCGGATGATCGGGAACCTTCAGAGCTGGCTGGTCGGCACCCACCACGGCGTCAGCCGCAGCCAGCTCCAGGTCTATCTCGATGAATTCGTCTTCCGCACGAACCGTCGTCGTGAACCGAGGGCCGCTTTTCAAACCCTGCTCGGCCTTGGCAGTAACCGAGGTCCTACGGCCTACGCGCAGATTCAGCACGCCCGTGATCGCAAGCTCTTGCGGTCTGCTGAAACAAGCGGATAAGCATAAGAGGTCAAGCGACCGAGCAGTACGGTGGCAAAATTTGGAAGGGGAAGGATTTGCTGACGATGCCAGTCTAGACTAAAGACCTTCTTCGCGAGGAGCGCCGCCCAAGATCTCGATGAACTTGGTCAGGCGAGCGGTCTTTTCCTCTTCCCTCGACTTGGAGTAGATCGCCAATAGGTTTTTGATCATGCGGGACAGAATCGCTTGAACCGGACTTTTTTGCAGATACTTCTCATCAAACCCGTATCCGGCCTCGGTCAGAAAACGAGCGCAGTTTTTTTCGGTCAGCAAGGCTCCACCGTTGAAGCAGTCGATGAAAATCTTGTACCGATCGGACTCGTATTTCACCAAGAAATGCCCCGGCATGCCGACGCCAAACAGCGGGAGTGCCAAACGCTGTCCGATCAAGAGATAGACGGCTGACAAGCTGATGGGGATGCCGACTCGCCGATCCATGACGCAGTTGATGTAGCTGTTCTCAATTTCATAGTAGTTTTTAGTATTCCCCTTAAACCCTTGTTCGGTGAACAGGTAGCGGTTGAGTGCGTTGACAGCCTCTTCGCCGGACGCGCGATAGCCTATCCGCGCTCGAACTTCGTCTGCCATGGTATCCAGCTGTTCACGATAGCGAGCGACATCGAGTGCGGGATAGGTATAGCGAGCGATCAGGAATGCGCCGGCTTCAAGGCTCATCGCGTCGTCCGTGAGGGCTCTCAGGCTCGCTAGTTCATCCTCCAGCTTGCTTCCTCGGATTTCCTCTAGGACGGACGCGATCCGATCGGCCATTTCCGGTTGCTCAATTTCCGCTTCCTGGAGAAGCGGGACGGCCGATGGGCCGATATCGATGAGTCTTCCGCTGATGGTACGGACAATCCGGTCGTCCTCATCGGACAACAATCGAATCAGCGCACGAATTTGATTCTCCGGCATCATCTCCTACGACTCTCCGTCGCTCACAGGCTGACGTCTGGGGGCATTGAGGTCATGATCTGACGGATTCCGTCGTCAGTCAAGCGATCCATGGTTCAGGGTGAGGTTACCCCATGGCACGACGGAATGCCTTGGCCCCGCCGTATAGACAGAGGGCATCGAACACAATCATGACCAAAACCACCATTCCGACATGCGGCAAAGCTTCAGTCCAGCCGGATAGAATTAACGGCCGCACGGCATCGATCGCCCAGGTCATCGGGTTGAATTGTGCCAGAAAGCTCATCCAGCCAGGCATCGCCGTCAACGGCACCAACGCGGAGCTGAGGAAGATCATCGGCAGCGAAAGAAATCCCAAGACGGAAAAGAAATCACCGTGACTTTTCACGGAGAAGGCCATCGCCATGGAGATGGCCGTCAGGCCGATTCCGAACATCATGCCGATCAGCAAGATCGTCGCCACGCCAAGAATACCTGTCGCGGGTTGAACACCAAAGAGGTACGCCACGCCGAGAATCACGAGGACCTGCATCGACGTGATCGCCATCACGAAGATAAACCGGCTCAGGATGACGGAGGTTCGATGGATCGGCGTGGACATCAACCGCTCGAGGAACCCGTTTTCCTTGTCGAACAGTAGATCGACCCCGCCGGCCAAGCCGTTGTTCAAGACCGTCATGACGACGACCCCGGCCGCGAGGAAGCTGATGTAGTTGGGAGCCTGCATGACTTGTGTGTCTGCGGCCCTTTGAAACAGGTTCCCGAAGAAGATGAGCCAGAACAGCATCGGCTGCACCAAGGTGAACAGCATGCTGAATTTTTCCCGGCTCAATCGTCGAACCCACCGCATCGTCAACGCGCTGATTTCTTGCCAATAGTGCGCCACATGACTCCTTTATGCCGTCTCGGATTCCGGGATGGATTCGGTGATGGCCCGTCCCGTATGCGCGATGAACACATCGTCCAAGCGCGGACGGTTATATTGAATAAACTCGATGTTACAACCTAATCGATTGGCCGATTCGAGAATGGTGGGCAAGGCTTTTTCAGGGGATTCCACTCTGATATCCAAACCCTTGGTGGTTGCCCGCACGGCCTTGATCGCAGGCCGATCTTTGAGCTCGGACTCCAACGAATGAATCCGGTCAGTCTCTTTCAAGGTCAGGGACACAATGTCCCCACCGAGGGCGATTTTGAGCTCGACTGGTGAGCCCAGCGTTTTGATCTTGCCCCCATCGATAATCGCGAGTCGATCGCAGAGTTGATCGGCCTCATCCAGATAGTTGGTCGTCATCACAATCGTCATCCCACGGGCTTTGAGCATTCGAACGTACTCCCAAATCCGGAGACGGCTTTGTACGTCGAGGCCGAGTGTGGGCTCGTCGAGAAACAAGACTTTGGGGTTAGGCAGCAATCCGCAGGCGATATCGAGCTTGCGCTTCATCCCACCGGAATAGGTCTTGGCCGGCCGGTCCGCATGGGCCTCCAGTTCGACCAGTGTGAGCAGTTCGGCGATGCGTTTGGCCGCTTCTTCTTTCGTCAGATGATAGAGCGCGCCCAGCAATTGTAAGTGTTCACGTCCGGTGAGGAACCGGTCGATCGCGCGTTCCTGAGGCACGTACCCGATGAGGGTCCGAACCTTGTCCGCATCCCGCACCGTATCGTACCCCATGACCGTCGCCGCGCCCGATGTCGGGTGCAGCAATGTGATGAGGGTGCGAAGCGTGGTGCTCTTGCCTGCGCCGTTCGGTCCCAGCAGGCCAAAAATCTCTCCTGCGTAGACCTGGAACGAGAGGTCATCGACAGCCCTATAGCTGTCATAGGTTTTGCTCAGATGGCTGACGTCGATTGCGATGGTCCGATCCATTTAGTCCAAGCCCTTTATGCCGTGAGGTTCGTGGAGCATGAATTGAACCAGATCGTTCAATCGACGAGCTCGTTGGTGGAGCCCGTCCGCTTCCAGTAAAAATTGTTTTTCCAAGGGGGTACAGTCCAAATAGGTTGAGAGAGTATTGACCAAGACTTCATCACTGACTTCTTCGCGAAAAAACCCTTGCCACGCCGCACTATCTTCTCTCGCCTGAAGGTACCGTCCAAGCACATCGACCAGCGCTCGCCGAACGCCTTTGGCCAGCCCCTCGGTGGAGCACATGGGCGTAACCTGAATCGTCGCTTCGCGATAGGGCTTGTCGAAGTGTTCTTCGGAAATCTCGCACCGTTCGAGCCCTTGCAACAAGATATTGGAGCGCCCGTCCGGCAAAGGTTGCACACTCACGATCCGTCCGATGCACAGCGCGGGATAGATCGCCGGATTCCCATAGTAGTCCGGCTCCCACCCTTCTTTCAGAAGCGCCATGGCAATACATTGACCACCCATTGTCACATCAGCGATCATCTGGCGATAGCGTGGTTCAAAAATGTGGAGCGGCAGGTACGTCCTGGGAAAAAAGACGACGTTGGGTAACGGAAACACCGGAAGGCGATCGGGAATCGGAAACGGTTCGACATATTTGGACGAACTCCGATCAGACGGCCCCCGCTCATGATCAGTCTGCATGGCTCACGATAGCTGACACGTGTGAAAATTGTCAACGCCGTTTGCTCGGCGGCGAGTTAAGAGCAAATTCCAAACATCGCTCTGAGACAGTCGATTGGTTCATGGGTCGGACGCGTGGTATAACCGACACAACGGGAGGGCTCAGGTCAGGTGATCCATTTACAATTGGCTGACGAGACAAGACAGCGCGTGACAGACTGGGGACGGATCCTCATGGTAGTCCCTGTCTTGCTGAGCCTGACTTTGCCGACGGCGCTCGCCGCAAGTTCTGCTTCTACCCCTTTTCAGCCGGCAACCGCCGGATATCAGTACACGTTTCCGAGAGACCATGGATCGCATTCCACCTATCGAACCGAGTGGTGGTACTACACAGGCCATCTACAGGCGAAAAACGGCCGGTCGTTCGGCTTTGAGTTGACCTTCTTTCGTCGAGGGGTGCCACCGGACGAAATCAAAACGCTACCGTCCAAATGGTCGATTAGCCATCTGTACCTGGCCCATTTCGCTGTGACCGATATCACCGGGAAGCGATTTCATTTCTCGGAAAAGTTCAGCCGGGAGGGGCTGGGGAAGGCCGGTGCCGACGAGTCGCGGCTTCGCGTCTGGATCGATGATTGGCGCGCGGAGGCTGCCACGGACTCGACCGGCTCTCATACCGTGGTCGCCCACGACGAAACCCATTCGCTCGCCCTCACACTCCAACCGGCCAAGCCTCTCGTCACCCACGGCGCAGCAGGTATCAGCCGAAAAGGGAAAGATGTCAGTCAAGCCTCTCACTACTATTCGTTTACCAGACTCGCGACAACGGGCAGCCTGACGATCGACGGCGAACCGTTCGAGGTGACTGGTCTCACCTGGATGGACCATGAATTCGGGTCGGCCGAACTCGGGACGGATCAAGTCGGATGGGACTGGTTCAGCATCCAGTTGGAAGACGACACCGAGCTCATGCTGTATCGGATGCGGCGGAAAGATGGCTCGTCCGATCTGGCTTCCAGCGGGACCGCCGTGTCGCCGGATGGACGCACTCGGCATCTGGAGGTCACCGACTTTCAGATCGAATCGACTGCAACCTGGGCCAGCCCTGAAAGCAAGGCCACCTATCCCAGCCGATGGCGACTGACGTTCCCGTCGCTTGGCCTAGTGCTGGATGTCACGCCGCTGCTCGCGGATCAGGAATTACGAACCTCGCGCAGCACCAAGGTTTCCTATTGGGAAGGGGCGGTGGCTGTGACAGGGACCAAACAAGGCAAACCCGTGAAAGGCCAAGGCTACGTCGAGTTGACCGGCTACGTTGAACGCCTCAAGCTGTAGGGAGAAAGGCCGCATAGTCGAGTCACAAGACACCCGCGATCAGCCCACAGCCGACCACAATCAACAGAGCCGAGACCATCAACTGGACCGATCGGAGCGTGACCTTCTTGAGCATCTGTGCCCCGACGTATGCTCCGGCAAAGGCAGAGATGCTGGCACCGATAACCAACGGCCACTCAACGGCATCACCATGAGCTGAGACGCTGACACCGTAGATGACCATGCGAGACAGATCGACCATAACAGCGAGTACAACACCCGTGGCAACAAGCGCCTCTTTCTCAAGCCCAGCCTTGATCAGGAACATGCTGCGAAAGGCGCCTTGATGTCCTGACAATCCGCCGAAGAACCCGCTGATGACGCCGCCGAACGGGAGCCATTTGCGATCGAGCGCCGCCTTTGAGAAGGTGGGAGAGAGTTCCAAGACCACGAAAGAAATAATAAGGACGCCGATGATGAGCTTGAGTACCGACACCTGCCGATTGCTCCCCAATGCCTGGTATTCATAGAGTGGTTGGACTTCCCCCAAGTATGTTAGCAACGCAGCTCCCGCAAAGGCTGCCGCAACCGCGGGTAACCCGAACTTCAGCAGAACCGAGCCCTCCGCCTTTCTGCCGAGCAACCCAATCTTGAAGAGGTTGTTCGCCAAATGGACCATGGCCGTCATCGCAATCGCCAGGTCCAGCGGGAAGAAGAGGGCGACCACCGGCATCAGCAGCGTGCCAAGCCCGAATCCGGAGAAGAGGGTGAGTGCCGAGGCCAGCAACGATGCGATGCATACGATGAGCAGTTCCACCGTGCCTCCTAGAAACCAAGCGTTTCAGCAACTGACAGGATCAGCTTGTCGGTATCTTCTGCGATAGTCCAGACAGCCGCAAACGCTGTCTCGATTATCTATCGGGGAGTGGGCTATTTGGAAGGCGATGCCTTGGAGGTGGTGCTTAGGCGAAGGAGATGCCGAAGCTCTATCGTTGTCGAAGGTCAGTCTGACACTACAAACTCAAATCGCATTGTGACACGACATCACGGCGAACGTTCGCAGGTATATAGGTTTTCGGCACTTCCTTCTCAAACCGCTATCTGTTGATCTCGTCGATATACTCTTCCTCGTCCCATGCTTTGACGATTGCCCTGTCGAGGCGGTCAAGAAGTTCCTCCAAGGACTCACCAGGTCGGCGTGCAAGCATCGCGAGCGATTGGTCTTCATCGGCGGCAGTTGCACCGCAGCGTACCGGACCGATCCTCCCGATTGTGACCTCGCCACCGGATTTCACCAGAGCGTCTCTATTTTTGAAGCGGGCGGGCTTGTTCTCTCTATTCATGTCTTCGGATCAAAACCCACATGTCATTGGGATTCGCATCTCATCTCAGTAAATTCGATGTGGAGTGGCTGCTTGGTGAGGCTTGAGCGATCATACCGTGATGCACAAAGCAAGATCCGCCCCTATTCTCGACGTTAATACTCACACCTGACATTAATATGGCAAAGGGCTGTCTATTGGCATGAATGATTCGGCATCACTTGAGGTCCTTTGGCCACCTTGACTCCTCGGCAAGGTAAATGCTTAGCGAATCGCAGATGGCTTCTATTCGCTTGGCGTTCCACTCGTCTGCCTTGGTCGGATTGGCACTGTAGATACCGTTGGATAGCCCAATAAGGTTCTTCGATGCGGAAAGTAGCTTCTCCTTCGATGGGATGCGAAAGATTCGGCAAGTAGTCACATACCAAGGGACGAGATAAAGGTGAGCGTGTAGATGGGCTGACAGTTTGCGAAGCAATACCGAAGTCTCATTTTTCTCCTCTTTGGTTGACACGTCAGGATTGGCGATGACATTGGCGCGGTCGACAAGTGTATGAGAGATCTGACCGATGGTCTTTTTTAAGTCCTGGACCGGATCAAGGATCAGTTTGACAGCCAATTGCCCGACGACGAAGGTGATGACCCCGGAAAGCACGGTAATGAAAACGGTTAAGCTCTCCATATGGCCCTTATCTCGTCGAAGATTTTAACAATACATGGTCTCAATAATCTGAGAAAGAGAATAGGGGTCAGAGTAGAATGGCACTTACTTAACACCAACCCCTTTGATGTAATGTCCAAAAGGACTGGTCCCCAGTGATACGATGGAGTCGCTAACCGCCCCTCCATTACCCTTACAGGAGCCAGTCCCCATGCATCCTCATCTCCGTGCGTGTGCGCTGCAACAGCAACGGATTCGCCGCCGTGCCAAGCACAGCGATGCCTATACCTTCTTGACTCTCCTGACCAGCCCGGGGATGCTCGATCGGGTGGAGTCGTTTCTGCCTAAGCACCGTGAGCGGCTGTTTCCGCCGACCGAGACACTTTCTATGTTCCTGTCGCAGGCCTTGAGCGCCGACCGTTCCTGCCAGCGGGCCGTGAATGAGGCGGCGGTCAAACGCCTAATCGGCGGCCTGCCGCGATTGAGCACGCACACCGGTGCCTATTGCCGTGCGCGCGCGCGATTGCCGGGATCGATGGTGTCGGGCCTGGTGCAGCACACCGGGCAGAGGATGAGCGCGAGCGCCACGGCGTGGCGCTGGCACGGCCACCCAGTGCGACTCGTGGACGGGACAACGGTGGCGATGCCCGACACCCCGGCGAATCAGGCGGTCTACCCGCAACCGCGCAGCCAGGAGTCTGGTCTCGGGTTCCCATTGTGCCGGTGGGTGGGCCTGATCTGCCTCGGCAGCGGTGCCGTGCTCGATTGCGCCCTCGGCGGGTATCGCGGCAAGGGCAACGATGAACAGAGCTTGCTGCGCACCGTGCTCGATACCCTGAAAACCGGGGATGTGCTGCTCGGGGATGCCTATTTTGCGACCTATTTCCTGTTCTGCGCGCTTCGCGTGCGCGGCGTCGAGGCGGTGTTCGAGCAACAGGGCGCACGCCGACGCTCAACCGACTTTCGCCGCGGGCAACGGCTTGGCGCACGCGATCATCTGATCGAACTGCGCAAACCCGTTCTCAAACCGGACTGGATGACGCCGGAACAATACGCGCAGGCACCAGAGTCCCTGACCGTGCGGGAACTCGCCACTGGTGGCAAGATTCTGGTGACCACGTTGTTGTGCCCGACGCAGACGCCCAAGGCGGACTTGAAAGCACTGTACCGTGAGCGCTGGCACGTCGAACTCGACTTTCGTCATATCAAGACCACCCTCGGCATGGAAATACTGAGCTGCAAGACCCCGGCGATGGCGCAAAAAGAAGTCTGGGTCTATCTGCTGGCCTACAACCTCATCCGGTTGATGATGGTCCAAGCAGCTACGCTCAGCGCGTGCCACCCACGCAAACTCAGCTTCAAACACACCCTGCAGTTGTGGGGCGCCTGGGATCGCCACGCCGGCGCGGATCACGAGGGCAGGCTCCGTGCGCTGTTCATCCTGATCGCACAACAGCGTGTGGGCAACCGACCCGGACGCATCGAGCCGCGCGCCATCAAACGACGTCCCAAACCCTTTCCCTTGCTGACCGAAGCCAGGGGAAGCGCTCGGGAGAAGACCAGAAAATATGGGCATGCTCGGAAGATTAAGTAAGTGCCATTCGGGTCAGAGTACAATTGCGTGGTACATCGCACGCGAACAACGTAGGACTTCGCTTCAACGTTGGTCCGCTTTCCCTTTCCGGCTTTGATCTCCCGTACGCCGTCCAGGACTTCTTGCCACACATTTCGTTTGGCTTCGAATTTAGCGAGGGCCTTACCAGTCAGCTTTTTACTCATTTTGAAATGCCTCCAACGGTCTAAGACTTTTGCGCAGAGATCGGCGCTTCCCGCAGTAACCGGATTTATGCCGCGTGGAGTAGGAACTCAACCTTCACGGAGTCGAACGGGAAAATCACCCGCCCATCCTCGACTCGATCGAGTACTCCGGCGTTCAACAGCGCCGTCACATCCGTGTGGACGGCCTTCACATCTCGCCCGACACGGCGCGCGGCTTCGCGAATTGACAGAGGGCCGGCTCCGCACATGGCCTTCAGCAATTGCCAGCGTTTAGCCGTCAGCACTTTCCAGAGAAGTTCCGGTGTGGCGAAGGTAATGCGCGCGGCCTTCTCCCTCTTCTCGGTTTTCCAGACTCGGACAAAATCAGCCATCGCTTCGTTGGGGGAGCGAACGTCAAGAACGACGGTTTTCACGGTTCCACCTCATCATGTCGTATTCAAAGTCAGCGACGAGCTTCTCCGGCGATTGAAATGGATAGGCGACCTCTTCCGCGCCGAAATGTCGGTGGTCGCCCTTTCCTACCTCATTATCGTAGCGAACGACGCATTTCCCACGTACCACGTATGCCAGCCTATATTTGAAGGAGTGGGTTGAACCGGCTACAGGCTTTGGAACCTTCCAGATCAACAGCTCAGCGAATGCAGTTTCTGAAAATGAAACACGCGTCCGCAGGAGCTCAACGGCTTTCATGCTGGACGATAGCAGCGGCAATCAACTGTTGTCAATGATGACAACAGTAGCAGCTGATCCACAATCGTCATTGTAGGCCCGCCACCCGTCTGTTTCCATCCTTGACTCCCATCCAAGCCCTATGATTAGGTTTGCCGCCATTATGCCGGGTCTATATCACCTTCGGTTGCTCTTCTTTGGCCTTCTGTTTATCGGGCTAGGTGCG
>CAWKLH010000002.1:0-84224 GCA_963850405.1 Nitrospirota bacterium | reverse complement strand
GCTACGACCTCCATATTGCGCTCTTCCTTATTTGTTCTCTGACCCCTATTTCTGCTCCTTTCTTGACGATTAATCAAAGACTCCCGACCCTAGCGGCGCATGATGCTCCAGGGAGCCTTAACGAGTGCTCCACCACCGTCACCTGACGCCTCGACTGTAACGCGGCTTGCGATCGAAGCGCCATTCATCAACCAGATCTGTGTCTCGCCAGTGGTGCCATTGTGCCACAGAATGTCGGAGTTGCCATCCTGATCGAAATCGTTCGCACCCATGATCGACCAGGGCAATCCGACAAAGGCCGGCGTACCGCCGTTCTCGGATAGCACGGTCGCGCGACCAACTCGCGAGCCGAGGCTCATCAACCAGATTTGCGTCTCGCCCGTCGCGCCGTTGTGCCAAAGTAGATCGGTCTTCCCATCCCTATTGAAGTCGCCCGAGGCAACGATTTTCCAAGGTAGCCCGACGGCCGAGTTACCACCATCGTGCGCGGCATCGACAGTCAGGCGGCGCGCAATCAAGCTGCTGCCATTCATGAGCCACAGCTGCGTCTCGCCGGTCGCAGAATTGTGCCAAATAATGTCCGTCTTGCCATCGCCATCGAAATCATTTGACCCGACGATGGACCAAGGCACTCCGATGAAGATGTCGCTACCTGTTTCGTTCGTGACTGTCTGCCGAGAAGCGATTGAGAACCCATTCATGAACCAGATCTGAGTTTCGCCGCTTGATGCGTTATGCCAGAGGATATCCGCCTTTCCATCACCGTTGAAGTCGTTCGACCCGACGATGGACCAGGGCAGTCCGACAAAGGCCGGCCTACCGCCGTTCTCGGATAGCACGGTCGCACGACCAACTCGCGAGCCGAGGCTCATCAACCAGATTTGCGTCTCGCCCGTCGCGCCGTTGTGCCAAAGAATGTCGGGCGTGTGGTCACCATTAAAATCGTTGCCGATCTTACGGTTTCGGCCTTCCTGAATCGCTTGAACAATCTTAGAGCTAATGGTCTTGATCGAGGCGCTCGCGCAGCTAGATACACCCGTGGCCCAGGCCCAGGTTCTTGGCATGCCCGGGACATAGCCAGTAGGGACGCATGTTGACTGGACGCTCGCAATCCCGAGCGACACGCCCAGGTCACCAGTTACGATGTCTGGCCCGCCACTGTCTCCGCCTTCACCAACCTGACCCGCAGAGGTAACGGGTAACACGATGCTGATCTCGCTGGCACTGCTCGGGTTAAAGCGTGCGCTACGGTAACGGCCGTCGTCGACCGCGGGCTTCGCCGGCGTGGTTGGCGTAGCAGGTTGCGCATACACGCTGATGCCACGGCCATACTTCGTCAGCGTCATCGGCGGGTTAGCTCCGGCATTGACGGTACCAACGTACAGGCGTTGAAGGTTAGCAGGTCCGAAGTCACCCATGCCCAGATAGATGAGTGCGACATCCAGCCCATTGCTGTTTTGGTAGCGAACGTATTTAGTTGGAAATATTGTTCTTGTCGACCAGGTTGCAGTAATGGGCAAATTTGCAAAGGCCTGTGGCGGGCCACCCCCCAGTCCGTCTGTCGTAATGCAATGATCAGCAGTGAGTACCCAAGCGTGGTTGAGCAACGTCCCACTGCATCCCCCGTTGACAGTGACGAGGCCGAGGTTTTTCTGCATTTCAATAGGTACCGGCGCACCGTTGATGATGGGTTGTTGGATCTGGCAGACGACCCCCTCGGGGCCCACCGTGCAGTCTTCCCCCGCGTACGCCAGTCCGGCGCCGATAAGGACGAGAACAATCGAAATAAGAAGCCCGGCCAGATGCGCGCCTTGGCCCAGCGAACTCAGATTTGCGCACCCTCTAACCATTTTGCAAAGCGAGTGCATCATAGCTTGACCTTCCTTTAGAGAGACTTAAGAAATCACTGATTTGAGGCAAGTCTGAACAATTATTATCAATCCTTTTCTCAGGATCATGTGGGCTGCACCTGAGTCCGGCAGGAGTCGTCTACCCGTTAGGCTTTCTATTGGCCGATTCCCATTTACCTACAGCAAGCTAAATGCCAGCGTTGGGCAAGTACATCGAATACACTGGATGGCATCCTCGCTCTCAACAATCTTCATCCTTCATCCTGATACGTATTGCTAACTACAAATTCACAACCTACGCACATCTACTGGTCGTAAGCCTGAGGACTATAAGAGACTCGTGAGATGAATACAACCCGATACTAGAGGAGAATGCTCAGCGAATATAAGGAGCCGGATTCGAATGGCACTTACTTAAGCTTTTTGGGGTGACCATATTTTCGGATGTCCTTTCTGGCGATCGCGCGTGGTTTGGTGAGCAGCGGGTAGGGTTTTGGTCGTCGTTTGATGGCCCTGGGCTCGATACGGCCGGGGCGGTCGCCGACCCGCTGTTGAGCGATGAGGACAAACAGGCCATACAGCTTCTCGTCGCGGTCGATGCCATGGCCATGATGATCCCACGGCGATCCAGAGCTGCACGGTGTGCTTGAAGCTGAGTTGGCGCGGCAGGCAGTCGGCGAGCAGCGCCGCCTGAGCCATCATCAGCCGGATGAGATTGTAGGCGAGCAGGTAGACCCAGATCTCCTTGATGGCCATCGTCGGGGTCTGGCAACTCAGCTGCTCCATGCCCAGGGTGGTCTTGATGTTGCGCAGATCGAGCTCGACATGCCATCGGCTTCGATAGAGCGCTTCAAGGCGGACTTGTGGGTTTGCTTCGGGCAAAGCAGCGTTGTCACCAGGGTTTTGCCGCCGGTGCGCAGCTCCCGTACCGTCAGCGTCTCGGGCGCCTGCTCGTAGTCAGCCTGGGTCATCCAGTCAGGTTTGATGGCCGGCTTGTGCAGCACGATCAGATGGTCGCGCAGACCCAAGCGCTGACCGCGGCGAAAGTCGGTACTGCGTTGGCGGGCGCCGTATTGTTCAAACACCGCATCGATGCCCCGTTCGCGCAAGGTGCACAGCAGAAAATATGTGGCGTAAAACGCATCGCCCAACAGCAGGTCCCCGCGCTCCAGCGTATCGAGTATCGAACGCAGCAGCGTCTGTTCATCGCCGCCCTTGCCCTGATAGCGGCCGATGGCCGCATTGAGCACCGCCCCGCTGCCCAGACACAGCATGCCCACCATCCGGCACAGGGGGAACCCCAGTCCGGGCTTCTGGCTGCGCGGTTGTGGATAGGCGGCCTGATTGGCTGGCGTGTCCGGCATCACCACCGTCGTGCCGTCCACCAGCCGTACCGGACGACCCCGCCAACGCCAGGGCTCGGGCGCGCTGCGTGGTGACCCGTCGCCCCGTGTATCGCACCAGTGTAGAGACCATCTCCATCGGCAAGCGTTGTCGCGCACGACAATACGCCCCCGTATGCGTACTGCACGGCGGCAGTCCTCCGGCCAAGCGTTTGACGGCCGTGTCGTTCACCGCCTTCTGGCAGGACCGATCCGCACTGAGCGCCTGCGCCAGAAACATCGACAGCGTCTCGGTCGGGGGAAATAACCGTTCCCGATGCGGCGGCAACAGCGACTCGACCTCGTCGAACAATTCCGGGCCCGTCAGCAGGTTGAAGAACGCATACGCATCGCTGTCGTGGGCATGACGGCGAATTCGTCGTTGTTGCTGCGTGCACGCGCTACTGCTTCGGATGCATTCGGGCTGGCTCCTCGGGTGATGAGATGGGTGTTTGGCAACTCCACCTTATCACTTGAATCAGCCTTTTTGTACGTCACATCAGCCGCTTAGCCTTAAGTAAGTGCCATTCGGGTCAGAGTACACTTGCGTGGTACATCGCACGCGAACGACGTAGGACTTGGCTTCAATGTTGGTCCGCTTTCCTTTTCCAGCTTTGATCTCCCGTACGCCGTCCAGGGCTTCTTGCCACACATCGCGTTTGGCCTCGAATTTGGCGAGCGCCTTACCGGTCAGCTTTTTACTCATTTCGAAATGCCTCCAACGGTCTGAGGCTTTTGCGCAGCGATCGGCGCTTCCCGCAGTAACCGGATTTATGCCGCGTGGAGTAGGAACTCAACCTTCACGGAGTCGAACGGGAAAATCACCCGCCCATCCTCGACTCGATCGAGTACTCCGGCGTTCAACAGCGCCGTCACATCCGTGTGGACGGCCTTCACATCTCGCCCGACACGGCGCGCGGCTTCGCGAATTGACAGAGCGCCGGCTCCGCACATGGCCTTCAGCAATTGCCAGCGTTTAGCCGTCAGCACTTTCCAGAGAAGTTCCGGTGTGGCGAAGGTAATGCGCGCGGCCTTCTCCCTCTTCTCGGTTTTCCAGACACGGACAAAATCAGTCATCGCTTCGCTGGGGGAGCGAACGTCAAGGACGGCGGTTTTCACGGTTCCACCTCATCATGTCGTGTTCAAAGTCGGCGACGAGCTTCTCAGGCGTTTGAAATAAGTAGGCGATCTCTTCTGCGCCGAAATGCCGGTGGTCGCCCTTTCCTGCCTCATTATCGTAGCGTACGACGCATACGCCGTTTACCACGTATGCCAGTCTGTATTTGAACGAGTGAGCTGAACCGGCTACCTGCTTTGGGACCTTCCATATTGACAGCTCGGCGAATGCAATTTCCGAGAATGCAATACGCGTCCGTAAGAGCGCGACAGCTTTCATGCAGAACGATAGCAGCGGTTATCAACCGTTGTCAATGATGACAACAGCGGTGATCCGCAATGGTCACCGCCTACGCGGGGATCATGGGCGATGCGGTCTATTGGCACATTGACCCGTCATTGGCCGGTTACTCCCAATTTGGGATCGTGATATAGTGGCCCGTGCGCATCATTGCCAAGCGGACGCTGCGGAACTTCTGGAAGCGATACCCAAAGGCCAAGGGTCCTTTGGAAGCCTGGCATCAGGAGGTCGCGCATGCCGATTGGGCATCCCCATCGGCTGTCAAAGCGCACTTTCGTTCGGCCAGCGTCCTGCAGGGCAATCGGGTCGTCTTCAACGTGGCGGGGAATCAGTACCGGCTCATCGTGAAGATCAATTACCCGTACCGAGTAGTGTATATCCGATTCATCGGCACACACGCTGAGTATGATGCGATTGATGTGACGATTATCTAGAAGGCGAGGAGGCGACATGACCATCGCTCCGATCAAAACAGCCCGAGACTATGACCGGGCGTTAGGTCGTATTGAACAACTGATGGAGGCGAAGCCAGGTACGAAGGCTGGTGACGAGCTGGACGTACTCACGACGCTCGTCGAGGCGTACGAAGCAAAACATCACGCGATTTATCCTCCCGACCCGATCGAGGCGATCACATTTCGGATGGATCAACTCGGCATGACGCGGAAAGATTTAGAGACGGTACTGGGTGGGCGAGGACGTGTGTCGGAAATCCTGACGAAGAAGCGAAATCTCTCGCTTGAGATGATTCGTCGACTCCACCGCAAGTTGCACATCCCCCTGGAAAGCCTTATCGGCACCGCGGCCTAACCACTCCTTCACCTCGCCACCAGTGGCGTTCAGCCCTTCCGGCTTGACGCCCGTCAGATCCCTGTGATTAGGTCCCACCACCATGCGACTGCTTCACACTGCCCGTACGCTGGCCTTGATCACGCTCCTGATTCCCGTTCTCGGCTGCCAAAAGGAGAGCGAGTCGGTTGTCTCAATCGCGCTCCATCCAACGAACGCAAATATTCTCTACGTCGCCACGAACGATGCGGTCTACAAGTCCCGTGACGGCGGTGGGACCTGGGAGCGGTTCCCGAGTTTCAGTGCCCGCCGGGTGACGACGCTCGCGCTTGATCCGCTCCTGCCTGCCACGATCTATGCCGGTACCATGGGGGACGCGGTTTACAAAAGTCCGGATGGCGGGCAACATTGGCTGCCGCATAATGTCGGCTTGAAGGAACATGTCTCGTTTGTGAATCAGTTTGTGTTCCATCCCACGCTGAGCGAGAAGATCTATATTGCGACGACCGTCGGTGTGTTCTTCACAAAAGACGCAGGCCGGGAATGGGAAGAACGGATGAACGGGATGAAGGAAGTTCACATTGTGACGGCCATCGCCATGAATCCCAAAGCCCCTACCACCCTGTACGGCGGAACAACGGGCGGGATGTATCGCTCAGAGGATGGAGCGATGTCCTGGAAAAGGATCAACAACGGGTTGATTCCCGAGAGCGAGCTGATGGCGTCCATGGCGTTGGGCGTGAATGCCATTGAAATCGATCAGACGAATCCTACTATCGTCTACGCGGGGACGACGAAAGGGCTGTTTCGCACGGTCAATAAAGGTGAACAATGGGAGCGGATTGGACAATCCCTCCCTGATCCCTTTATCAGCAGCATTCTGCTCCATCCCACAGAACCGTCACAGCTCTATGTTGGTGGGCCGAAAGGGGTCTGGAAAAGTTCGGACAGCGGGAAGACGTGGCAGGCGATCAACCAGGGCATTGCGACGCTCAATATGCGCGCGTTGGCTATGAGCGCGAAGAATCCGCAGATGCTCTATGCCGGGACCAACGGCAGCGGGCTCTATCGCTCCACCGATGCCGGCGCGACGTGGACGGCGGTGCCGCTCACCGCCGCGCCGATTTCGAGTCAATAACTGCTTTTTGCGCCTGCTTCCCCATGCTGGTAACGGCCGCTATAGGAGACCATGCGGTCTGAGAGCGTTTTCCACTCGTCTGCGGTCATCAGGTCCTTCATCTTGAACCGAAGGCTCAGCACCCGGGCCGAGCTTTGCGCCCGCTGAATGTTCGCCTCGTTCACGATTTTTGAAAATTCGTCGGGTGTCGCTGTATAGCTGGTATTCAAGGTGTAGAGCTGCCGGTGATAGGCCCGTTCCTGCTCACGGCTCCCCTTGAGCTCCTTGATGATCTCACCGACGTATGCATTCACACCCTTTGCCTTCTCGGGATCCTGCACGGTTCGATTGATCAATCCCTCCATGTCTTGCTGACCCTTTTGCCAATAGGCGTCACTCTTGCCGCCTCCCGTCATGCCGTGGTGGTGATGAGACGAGCACCCAACCAGCACCATCAGGGTGAGCGCACCGAGTAAACCGCCAAACATCCGTTTCATGCGTGCCTCCATTGAGAGTTGTTCCCTGCCTTCTTCATACCGTATTATCCACATGATTGCTATGCCAGATGCCCAATCTACCGTATCCGACCCGAGTCAGATTCTGAAGGAGGAGTTCCGCCGGCATCTCGAGATTTTCTATGCCCATCTCAAATTGGCCCCACCTTACGAGAGCGTGGAAAAAGCGATTCGGATGCTGACGACCATCGTGCATGCCCTACCGAAGGAAGAGCAAGTTCGAATCGTTTCCGATCCTATCTTACAATGGCAGCAGTTTGCACAGGCGTTTGATGCCTCAGGGCTTGCGAAGAAGCATCGCGGGATCATTGCCGGCCTGGCCCGTAACCGCTCAGCCTTGAACTTGCCGTCCGAATACGATCACTTCTTGAACTTGTTTCTTGTCTGAGAAAAAGCGCGACGGGCGGACTAGGAAGAGGAGGAGATGGGGAGCGCGACGGCATCTCGCAACTCGTCATAGACTTTCATGAGGCGGCTGTCTTCGAGCCGATACGCGAGGGCCCCCGTGACGAGTCCGAAAGCCAGCACAAGGGCGGCGAGGGCCATGACTGCCACGCCCGTGAGGGTTCCCCCTAGTGAAGCGAATCCTTCCTCCAGGGCATACTGCACCACGAAGGTCAGGGACCCGATCAAGACGAGCGCAAACCACAGGAGCGTCATGATGGCTGATGACCATGGCATACGCTTCACGCAGAGCGTGTTCAACGATCCGTCCTGTTGTGAAAGATGAATCAGCCCTTTCACCGGCCAGGCGGTCCTGAACCGCCTGGAGAACAATCGATACTGAGGGCGGATCGCAATCTGGGAGAGTTGTGGATAAAACCAGGCCACTCCGTGCGGGAGCATCAGCACGCCCTCGGGAGTGAACCGACCGCCGAGGGTTGTGAGCGCGGCTCCAGGCCACTGGTCTGGAGTGTTCGCGACACGACACCCGTATCGAATGGCGTCCGGGGTCAGCCGAATAAAATACAGCCAATCACCGACGATCAATCCGATGAACAAGATCCCTGCGAAGAGGCCAGCCAGCATCATACATGTAGCTATCCCATAGGAACTCAACGCGAATCAAGGCGAGGAGGACCGGTCAGGACTCATTTTTCTTTCGGCGACCCTACGATGGTATTTCTTTCTCGGCTCACGCAAGAAGCTGTTGACTCAAGAAGATGAGTTGGCTACATTACCCGCCATTACGTTCCGGGCTGGCTTTGGCACCACGTTATGCCCTGCCTTTATTTTTACCCGCGTTGACAGAGCAGGTTATTAACCCTGCAGGGTCAGGGTTGCAGAGAGTCGGTCGTTTCAAGTCTGGAGGAGGTATGGATCCCAATAAGATTGAACGTGTGTACACCTCCTACGCGGGGTTCTACGACAAAGTGTTTGGGAAAGTGTTCCATGAAGGGCGTGAATCGGCCGTTCGGAATCTTAATGTACAGCCCGATGAACAGATTCTCGAAGTCGGTGTGGGGACTGGACTCGCGCTTCCCATGTATCCTCGCCATTGCCGGATTGTTGGGATCGACGTATCCGAAGGGATGCTGGCCAGGGCAAGGGAGAAGGCGGAAACTCACTGCCTCGACCACGTCCAGCTTCACCGCATGGATGCAGGAGCGATGGAATTCGAGGATGACAGCTTCGATACGGTTGTGGCGGCCTATGTCGTCACGGCGGTGCCAGACTATCGAACGGTGGTCAGTGAGATGATTCGGGTTTGCCGTCCCGGTGGCCGTATTATCATGCTCAACCACTTCAGCAATGGCAACAAGGTGATCAATGCGGTGGAGCGAGTGATCTCGCCGTTGACCAAGCACCTGGGGTGGCGGACGGATCTGTCGCTCAGTACCGTGTTGGAAGGGACGTCGCTCCGCATCGCTCGCAATCAACGGGTGAATCCATTGCGGCTTTGGGCCTTGGTGGAGTGCATCAACGGCAAGGGCCAGCGGACGAACGGGAATGGCACGGCACACCCTGCCTCAGGGTATGTGAACGGCAACGGCACAGCCGGTTTTGCAAATGGGAACGGCAACGGGCGTTACTCCCCCGAGCACGCGCACTAATCGGCGTTCCCCCTCATCGCTGCTTATCGACTGTGTCGTGTCTGGAGTTCCCGAATCAACCATCCCTCCCATTCACGACCGGGGATGATCGTTGTGCCGACGAGACAGTCACCGACGAACTGTTGAGTGATTTGATCAGCCAGCACTTCGAGGATCCGGCTCATTCGCCGATCCTGAATCCCCATCACCCGCAGCATCAGACCAAAGCCTTGCCCCTCCAGTGGACCATAGCCCAGGACGTGGACCCTATGCTCCTCGCTGGCCGTAGATTCGCCTGCCGGAATCAGATCGCCCTCCCACTGCACCGCCGGATGAACCGCGACCGCCCGCGTCGCGTCACGCCACGCGCACGGCAGACCGGCTCGATCCAGTTCGTGTAACAGCCACTCCACCGTGGGGCCTTCGGCAGCTCGGCCCTGGAATATCCATCGAGCGAATTCGGCCGCCTGATCGGCCGTCACGAACGGCGTGGCGATTTCATCCAGCGCGGCCTCATCGCATACCACGTAGAGTTCTCCCTGGGGATCGAACCAGAAGCGCATTTTCCCCGCATTGAACTCCGTCTGGATCACGCCAAGGGATGAACAATCAGTCCCATCTTGTTCGAAGACGGAGAAATCCGTGACGCCGGTCATCGTGAGCTTGGCCACTCGGACGTATCCGCGAACCTCATAACGGATCATGAGCGAGATGGTCGTACCGGCCGGTACTTCCCGTGTAGAGCCTTCGTCGAAGAGACGGCGTTTGGAAATCTGCAGGTCGGTCACATACCCTGAGCGAAAACCGCCCGTATGCCCGATGAACCACCGAAGGTCTTCCGCGTTCTTAATGGAGTGTTTCATGTGACAAATTCTAGTTCTGGTATGGAGACGTATGCGACGCGTGTGCGCTCGTCCAGCACGATACCACAGCAGGACGCCGAGAACGCAACAGGGTTCTGACCTCGCATGAGCCGTACCGTACGAGGCCGACCTTCTCGCACCAGGCGGCAGCGATTGCCGCTTCGTCCTGGCCTTGGTTGACCATGACGAACAAACCGTGAGGGGTGAGATTGCGGGCTACCCGAGAAAACAATGCGTGCGGCGTTAACACTGAGAGCGGCATCCGCCAGGCCAGCACAGGGTCCGGCGTCACGAAGGGATACCACGCTGTGACGATGTCAGCCGGATGATCATAGCCGGCATAGTCGCCGACGATGAACTGTGCGTTCGGCAGGTCTCGGATATAGCCATGGGCATAGTCGAGGCGACTATACCCATTGGTGTAGATCCGGTGACCTTCGACCTCAACGCCTAATAGCTCCGTTGGTCGGAGAAAGGCATCTAGAACAGGGGCATACCAAAAGTTGCTCGATCCGAGATCGTGAACGATACCGCCGACAGAATGCGGTAATCTCAAGGCCGACCAGGTTTGGTGGAGGATGTCGAGATAGTCGTACTGTTTCAGGGCCGTGACCTGTTCTGCTCGTCTCTCAAATCGTACGCAGAACTGTCGTTTCAAAGAGGCGATCCGTTCCTGCTGAATGCCGGTCAGGCCCTGTAGCCGTCCTGCAGATCGTTCTCGATAGATTCCTCGTGACCAGGCGAACCGCTCCCCAAGGCGGTACCAGAATGCGTGATAGTGTGAGCGTACCCTCTGCTGAAACGAACAACGAGGAAGGGTATCCAGAGTAATTTCCGGGCAGGTCAGAGGGATATCGCACATTGTGCGGTTTACATCGGCTGCGGGAAGAGCCATGATATGTACTTGTCGGTCGGTCGACGGAAGGGCTAAAGACGGAAATGGGGGAGCGGCGAGTTATATCGTCAGGCCCAGGAGCAGGTACTGTGTGGTACACCACCAAGTCATTTGGAGAAAAGCAACAAACTGTCACTTCATAGACCGACGAAAGGTTGGCTATAGTGGTATGGACTGAGTCGATCGCCACGTTGGCAGCAAGCTCGATGGGATAGCCGTAGATGCCGGTGCTGATGCTGGGAAAGGCTATGGTCTGAATTCCATTTTGGCGTCGGCGATCTCAAGACAACGGCGATAACAGGAAGCGAGCTGCACCGGTTCGCCATTGTTCCCACCCCTCCAGACCGATCCGACCGCATGGATCACGTATCGAGCAGGCAAGCGATAGCCTCTCGTCAACTTCGCATCGCCTGTTGGACAGTCGCCAAGCACACGACATTCCTGTGCCAATTCCGGCCCCGCTGCGCGATGGATTGCTCCGCACACCCCACCGCCGGGACGCAGCGACTCATTCGCCGCATTTACAATATAGCGTCAACGTTGAGTGTCGTGATGTCGGCGCAGATGGCAGGAAGGGTAATGGGCCTGGTTCACCGCAGTTGGCCGGAAATCTGCCGAAGGTATTGCTATGCCACACACAGGCCAGAAAAGTATTTACGGGTGGAGGCCGCAATCCAGCGGTAGGTATGAAAGCTCAGCCGCTTTGGCCATGTGGCATGCATATTCGCTACTGAGTCGTCCAGATTCGCCCGTAGTTCGACGGGATCGTGAGCCACGTTTCCTGAAGCGGCACGATATTGTCTAAATTGAGATTGCCACCATGAAGCTCTTCCACGTAATGGCCGCCGATCGGGAACCAAAACGGCACTCTTTGCTCCGCATCGTTGGTGTTTACGGCTACGAGTGTGTATTGCGCGCCGAGGGATCGTGCGAAGAACAGGACACCTCGCGACAGGTATCGGTCCCAGTGGTTAAAGAAAAAATACGAGCCACGACGAAGCTGTACTCGTTGACGCCGGATCCGGAGGAGCTTGCGGACGAGCGTGACCAGTGAGTGGCCCGCCTCATCGTAGAAGTAGTCCCAGCGCAACGGTCTCAGTAATCCGACACGTCCGGCCCCATAGTCCGGCAAAAAGTAGTTCTCTCCGAACTCTTGCCCCTGCCACAGCATGGGGATACCCTTACTCATCAGCGTAGCAATGAGATAGGGCTGGAGCAGATACCAGCGGCGGCGGTCACCCTCCAGGAACAATGGGTTGCCAGCCTCATCTGGATTGACGAGGCCGAAGTTACACAGAAATCGTTCATGATCATGGTTCTCGATGTACTGCAGCGCCGTCTTGGGAATGATATCGCCATTGCTGTTTCCTTCTTCTGTGTAGCCGAAGAGGCCGAGGGAAAGTCCATAGTTGGACAACTTCCCACGATCGCCACGGGCTACGGCCTTCGCAGTGTCGTAGGTGTGATTCTGCCAGGTGCAGTTGGAATAGGTTGAACGGAGGATTTCTTCGGGTCCTTCGAGCTGCTCAGCACATTGAATCAATTTTATTGGTGCATCGGCTCCAGAAGAAAAACGATCCCAATAGGGCTGATGAAGCGCGATCTTGTTCTTCGTGAGGTGATACGTCTCGAAGACCAGGTTTGCGTAGCCGGAGCCCAAGGGGCCGTCCCAAAAATTCGGCACGCAGTCGTAACGGATGCCGTCGACGTGATAGACCTCCAGCCAATGGTGATTCACGCTAAAGAAATAGTCGCGCGTGAATTGCCGGTTGAAGTCGGTGCTTTTCCCGAAATTGCTGAAATAGTCTTTGGCGAAGGTTCCCATAAAGGGATTCTCGTGATACCGGAGGCGCGTGTAGGCGTCGTAATAAGGAAAATCGATGCCGGTGTGCCCGTACACCATGTCGACAATGACGGCGATGCCGTGTTGATGCGCCACGTCGACGAACCGCTGAAAATCGGAGCGCTTCCCGAATCGTTCATCGACGCCGAAGTATCCGATCGGCAAGTAACCCCAGTCGACTGAGATTGCCACGTTGGACAACGGCATCACCTGGATGGCATTCACACCGAGGTCAGCCAAGTAGGCCATGAGATTGTGCGCCTGCTCGAGACTTCCACCGAATTCGGCGATATTCATTTCGTACAGGACCAAATCAGCCAGCTCCGGCACTCGCCACGTACTTTCCGAGGCACTCCAACTATACGACCGATAACCGAGTGTGAACGCCGAGAGCTTCCCCAGACCGAACTCGCGGGCGCAGGGATCGATAATCCAATCCAAGCTGCCGACCTGGGGATTATCGATGTGATAGCGGTAGAGGTACCGGCCGCCTGTTCCCCACGCCGAGCCGGTCGTCGGAGGCGGTGAGCCTGCGATCGGCACAGTGACGGACCAGAAGTCTCCGTAGGGAGCCCGGATACTGTGCGTCATAGAAAACTCGCTGGGTGCGATCTGTTGCTGAAACTGATCATGCTCGTGAATGATCTTGACGGTGACCGCGTTTCCGTCGGCTGCCGAGACCCACGGAAGCCACAATCCGAATGAGACAGTCCCGTTGTGTTCGATCGCTCCGAGATCACCGAGCGGAAGCAGCATCAATGGCATGAGGCACCTACCTTCCGGAAATAGCCTTTGGGAGTGAGGTGTGCGGGTCAACGAGAACGCAAGACGATGAACCCGTACGGGTCTTGAATGAATCTTCCTGCAGCTTGCTGCGGGAAGCTTCATGGTTATGGATCTCTGTCCGCAGTCTGCCTTGTCTCAGGAAGAGGGGCAAGCTTGGTGAGTAACCTCCGTGTTCGACTGGCATCCTTGCTCTCGTCCTGACTGCCCTTACAGCGTCTTGATACGGATGTGGCGCCACGCGACGGTGCTGCCTGAATACGGCTGGATACCGATACAGCCAGGTGCACGGCCGCGATCAGAGTCTGCATTGTGAAAGCTGGTGGTCTGCGTGCGCTGACCACTTTGCAGGTTGGTCAGAAACACGGTGTAGTCATCACCTTGCACTGTGATCTCGTATTCGAACCAGACACCGGGCACCAACGCGGGGCCTGGTTGATACGTCTGCACCGACGGCTCGTTAAAGTTCAGGTGCCAGACGCGATCCCCTGCCGGAATTTTGTAGATCGCGCCGGTTCGGTTTTTGAACTTGCCATCTGGCTCGGGCTTGATACCGTAGAAATCTTTGCTGGAGTCGCCACGCGCGTTGTCGTCGATCTGAACTTCGAAGCCGGAGATCACCGGCTTCCACGCTGGATTTGCAGAATCGAAGAACAACTCATTGGCGGTGCGTGGTTTGAGCGCATCACTCAGATCTAGCGTCGGACGGGGAAAGCGCAAGAAAACACCGCTATTGTGATTAGCGAGATCGAAAATTCGAAATTGTGCCCGCAGCGTAAAATCGGCGAACAATTCGGTCGCGTAGAAAAACAGCCGTAAAGCCCCCACACCGTAGCTCACCATCTCACCATTCAAATGCAGCATCCCGCCGCCGGCTGGCCCTGCCAATCGCCAGTTCTTAAACGTGGCAGCCGTGCCGTCGAAGAGCGTTTGGAAGCCTGCCTCTGGCTGCGGGCTGACTATCAGGTCCGGCCCGGGAAGGACGCTGCCGTTGAGTAAGTCAGTAGTACGCCGACTGAGGGCGACACCTGTGAGCATTGGGTTTGGTGAGCCGACGGTTGGGAAGAGCGCAGGGCCGGCTACATAACAGTTCGTGGTGTCATGAATGCGACCGAAATCGTTGGTCACGGCGTCAGCCACGTCATCACCCATGCGCATGGTGCCGGCATCATGGTGCGTTGTGCCGAGATCGTCGCGGCGGCCCTGATCTACGTTGAATGCTGCCAGAATGGAGAGCCGCTTCGCCCTCGTGCCGGTGGGCACGGGGATAACGCGGTTGGCGCTTGCGAGGATGTCGAAAGGCTCGTTTCCCGCGAAGATGAGCGCGATCTTGTCAGCTACCGCGTCCATCTCGTTCCAGGTCGTCCGGTCATTCTGGGTCTGGACGCTACCGGGAAATTCCTGTGGCATGGCCTTCGCGTTCCCGAGGTGGACGACGGCCTTCGGGCGATCGAAATCGGTCTCTAGCGTGGACAGATCGATGAAGCTGTCTGGATTGCGCACGGTCATGTCACCGATGCCACGGATGGTGATGACGACGGTGTTGTCAGTCGCACGCAGCATGTCCTGCAGATGCTCGAGGGTCGGGATCTTCTTGAACAGCTCGGCTTCCGAATCGGCACCGAGTTTCTGCAAACCGCTGGCGGTGATCTGGAAGTGAAATGTGCGCCCGTTGGCCGCCTTGCCCTTCACGAGCAGTGCGGAAGTCTGCAGGCTCGGAATCACCGTAGGCGGGAGATTGGCAGCGATTGCCGCACGCGGCACGCGGATCGTGAGGTTTGAGCGCAGATGCGCGATGAGGTTTGTGCCTATGCGCTGGGCGGCCCGGCCGGCCAGCGACTGCTGGAAAGTCGTGAGCGCCAAACGCGTGGTCTCGACCGTGCCTAGCGCGATCACCACGGTGCTTTGCCTACCGTTACGCGGCGGCGCGAGCGGGATGTCCACGGAGGCGCCGTTTTGCCAGACACGCACGCCAGTAACACGCACCCAATTATCCGCCTGGGTCTCGGTGATGAGTTCCTGGACGTGACAGTTGGGTACGATCATCAGCCGCTTGCGGGCATCGGCCACCGGACCGATTCCATCGGCTTGGGCGGCCGCCAACCGTGCCGCGCGAATCAGGTTAGGCATGGCGCTGAATTTGTTTGTCGGGAAAAATCCTGGAAGAGTCGTAGATTGCACGGCCAGTGGTGCTTCCAACTTGAACATGTCAAGTAGATCCGTTCGCGGTGTGGTGTCGCTCGCTGGCAAGCCCAGCCACTCACGCAGCAGTGTATCTGGGATTGGCGTCGGATCACCTGGATCAGGGTACCGCACGGCCGGATGGTTGAGCAGATCGGCAAAGGTGAATCCTGTCGTGTTGGCAGGCACCTTGAGCCCGGCATGCAACTGTTTACGCAAGGCGGTGTGTAGCGGTCCGTAGATGAAATCGTTGGTTTCTTTCACGCCAATCAGCCGACTCGCATCGGCAAAGTAGCCTGTTTCGGGTGATAGGGGGGGGCGTAGCGCAGTCCGCGTCGACGGCGGCCATGCGGTCATCTCCTCGTCGAGCAATTCCGGCGACCATCCACCCCATGTGAGTGAGCGTCCCCCGATGGCGAAGATGAGCCCACTATAGTTGAGCGCCTGATGATTGACCCACGGCACGCGCAGATCGGGAGCGCCTCCTAGGAACGGCATATTCTGGACATGTTCAGGCAGCACAAACGGCCCAGCTTCAAGGACGAGGATCCGGCGGCTGTGTGTGGCATCGGTGATGAAGAGGTGTTCGGCAGCGATAGCGCCAAATGTGCCGCCGCCGATGACGATCACGTCGAATTCGCGACGCCGTCCCGCCACGGTCTGTGCAGCACTATCAAGCGCTTCCTGCAGTGTGTTACAGAGGAACCGTCCCATGTTGTCCAGTGTGAATGAGGTGGGCTCTGAGGTGAGTAATTGTGCCATGGTGTGGCTCCTTATGGTTGGAGGATGACTCCTTGTGTCAGGGAATCCCTCGACTCACGTCTTCTACAAGGCAAGAACGCTGCCCAAATAGATTGACAGACGATTCGATAGTTATCAGTGAGATGATGACTTCTGGATGCGACATATCCGCTTGGTATGTATCTGTTTAGATCCATGAAGTGATCCATTGCGATACACCTCTCAAAAATAGAGGCCACGCAGGCTCGCAAGAGATTCTGCGCCCACGTTAAGTTCTAATCAAGCGGGAGTCTTTGAAGAGGGGTGCGATCAAGGCTCTGCAAAGCATGACGCGCATAACTAGTGACCTTATGCTTATCCGCTTGTTTCAGCAGACCGCAAGAGCTTGCGATCACGGGCGTGCTGAATCTGCGCGTAGGCCGTAGGACCTCGGTTACTGCCAAGGCCGAGCAGGGTTTGAAAAGCGGCCCTCGGTTCACGACGACGGTTCGTGCGGAAGACGAATTCATCGAGATAGACCTGGAGCTGGCTGCGGCTGACGCCGTGGTGGGTGCCGACCAGCCAGCTCTGAAGGTTCCCGATCATCCGGTCGGCAAGCGGAACGACGGACTTGGCTCCTTGGCGCAACTGAAGCGGGGGCGGCTGCGTTCGTGGCACATGGGTATAGCCGCTCGCCGTGAGCACCCCGAAGCTCGAGAGGCCATCGGTGGAGATGGTGGTACCTGTGGCGATGTTTCTGGCAGCGAACTCCTTGATGGTGGTTCCTGCGAAATCGGGTATGACCTCCATCCGGGCTCGACCGGACGCCCGTCCCCGCCGTTCGACTGCAACCAGAACCAGCGCGGCGTTGCGCCCTCTGAGCTGGCGACTGCCCCGCAGTCCTGTCTGAGTTCCCCCCACCCAGGTCTCGTCCATCTCAACCTCGCCGCAAAGCGGGTCCCGCGCCGCGTTCACCATCGCGCGACGGAGCTTGTGCAGCATCATCCACGCGGTCTCGTAGCGGCTGAGTCCCAGTTGCTGCTGCAGGAGGAGGGCCGACAGCCCACGCTTATCCGTCGTCATCAGATACGCAGCCCAAAACCACGTCATGAGCGGGGTCTTCGAATTGTGGAGGATTGTCCCGGCCGTCACAGAGACCTGATAGCGGCAGGAGGCACACTGCCAGCGCCGACGGCCTGCCAAGCCGTACGCGGACGTCTGACCGCACCTCGGACACCGGAACCCATCTGGCCAGCGGCATGCCGTCAGATACTCCGCGCAAGCGTCCTCGCTGGCAAACTGTTGTTGGAACTGCCGCAGGCTCTTGGGGAAACTCGGTCGAGGCATCCCACGATACTACCCATTGCGGTCTGCTGAAACAAGCGGATAAGCATAAGTGATCAAGGGGATGACCGACATAAGCCTGTGGAGAACCATTTGAGCCGTGTAGCTTGTCCCACCACCAGACTCTTTCCCCCCAAAGACCGCTCTTGCTGATGCAAATCAGCTTGTGCAAATATTCGGCCATCCAATACCAACGAACGGGGTTTCTGATGCGCGCTGTCTGTCTCCAACATGTTCCCTTTGAAGGCCCGGGAGCTTTCGCAACGGCTCTTGCCAAGCGCGGCGTGAGCCTTGAGCATTCTCTCGTCCCGAAGGAAGGGTTGCCTCACGATACTGGTGATCTCCTGATTGTGATGGGTGGGCCGATGTCGGTGAACGATTCTGACACATGGATCGCCGAAGAAGCCGCCTTTATCAGATCCGCGCTTCTGTCCAACAAGCCGGTGATCGGGGTGTGCCTTGGAAGCCAGTTCATGGCAAAGGCACTCGGTGTGATCGTGCGCCCAGGCAAGGCGCTCGAGATTGGTATGACACCTATCCGGTTGACCGATGAGGGGAAAACGGACCCTGTGTTTGGGGCTGGTCCTGAATCCTTTGAGGTCTTTGAATGGCACGGAGAGATCTTTGACTTGCCAAAAGACTGTGTGTCCTTGGCTGGATCGGACATTGCGCCACTGCAGGCGTTTCGCTATGGTGATCGTGCCTATGGCCTTCTCTTTCATTTAGAGATGGAAGAGACGGGAATCGACTCGCTGTGCCGAGAATGTGCCCCGGATTTGATGAAAGCGCGTCTTGCGGCCCATCAGGTCAAAGCGACCGCGCTGCCACGACTCCCGCAACTTCATGAGATGGCTGATCGACTCATCGGCCATCTTCTTAGCTCTACACGTTGATTGCCGGTACGTCTCTGAAGTAACCTAACGCCTTCAGTTTGAACGTGTAACAGTGAGAAGGTTCTTTCCCGCACTTTTTAACCTTGTCACGGTCCAACAGAGGTGAACTCATCTTGAAAGGAGCCAAAGGAATGGCCGGTTTTCCGATTGAAGTTGCGGCACGCATCAAGACGCTGCCTCCCTACTTGTTTGCCGCCATCGACAAAATGAAGCAAGAAGCCATTGCACGTGGTGTGGATATCATCAATCTTGGCATCGGCGACCCTGATTTGCCGACGCCTGCGCCGATCATCGACAGCTTGGCCAAAGCGGCCAAGGATCCCAAGCACCACCAATATCCCTCCTATGAAGGAATGCTGTCGTTCAGAAAAGCCGTGGCTGGTTGGTACAAGCGCCGTTTTAATGTAACGCTTGATCCAACCAACGAGGTCCTTACTCTCATTGGTTCAAAAGAGGGCATTGGGCATATCCACCTTGCCTTTGTCGATCCCGGCGATATCGTGCTCGTTCCCAGCCCTGGCTATCCGGTGTATCCCGTCGGTACCGGCTTTTCAGGTGGTGTGTCGCACATCATGCCGCTGACAAAAGCCAATGGATTCCTGCCGGATCTGAATGCGATCCCAAAGGATGTGGCCAAGAAAGCCAAGCTGATGTGGCTGAACTCTCCAAATAATCCGACGTCCGTGATTATGACGAAGGACTACTTTAAGCGGGCCATTGAGTTCGCACAGGACAATCAGATCATCATCTGCCACGACGCAGCCTACTCGGAAATCTACTACGACGGTACCCGCCCTGCGAGCTTTATGGAAGTGGACGGTGCCAAGGATGTCGGTGTGGAGTTCCACTCGCTCTCGAAGACGTATAACATGACCGGCTGGCGTCTCGGGTTTGTCGTCGGCAACAAGGATGTTCTGGCAGGCCTCGGTAAGGTGAAGAGCAACCTCGACTCAGGCTGTTTTGAGGCGGTTCAAGAGGCCGGCATTACCGCGTTGGGATTGGACGACTCTGTCACCGACGGCATCCGAACGATCTACCAGGAGCGCCGCGATACGCTCATTCCTGGGCTCAAGCAGCTAGGATTGGAAGTGGATGCGCCACCTGCTGCCTTTTACATCTGGGTGACGGTGCCGAAGGGCTACACCTCTACGTCCTTCACCGCCCATCTACTGGAAAAAGCTGGGATCGTGACAACGCCGGGCAACGGCTTTGGCGCACCGGGCGAAGGCTATATTCGCATGACGGTCTGCACGACCAAAGAGCGGTTAGCGGAAGCGGTCGAGCGGATCAAAAAAGTTGGATTCTAAACTTCTTACCCCTCACGCTTAACTCGCTATGGAGACGGTCTTCATCGGATTTGGATCGAACGTCGGCGATCGAGTCGATTTTTGCGATCGAGCAGTGACGTTGCTCAGCCTCCTCCCACATTCTCGACTGCAAGGCGTCTCGTTGCTGTATGAAACAGAACCGGTACGCGACCGGATCGATCCCGGGGAGGGGTGGTTCCTCAATGGGGTGGTGCAGCTTGAAACAGACATTGCTCCACGCAGCCTCCTCACGACCCTCCAAGAAATCGAACGTGCACTCGATCGAGATGAAGATAACCGGTCCGGTCCTCGAACGATCGACTTAGACATCCTCTTTTATGGGGAGCATGTGATCAAGGAACTAGGGTTGACCATTCCGCATCCTCGTCTCCATCAACGCCGATTCGTCCTCATGCCGATGAATGAACTGGATCCGCTGTGGGTCCATCCAACGCTCAACCAATCGGTGGCACAGCTATTGGCAGAAGCCAAGGACCAGTCTCAAGTGCGTCTCCTGTTTCCTCAGCCTTCAACCAGATACGGGTCACGTCCGGCCTGTAGTTCACCACCCGGCACATGAAGATCATTCGCTCGCCAACACGCATGGCGGTCTTGAGCCAGGGACTCAGGCGAGAAGGTGTGAGGGTTGGTCTGGTTCCAACCATGGGCGCATTGCATGATGGCCATCGGGCGCTGATTCGGGCAGCGCGGTTGCGTTGCGACGCGCTCGTGGTGAGCATCTTCGTGAACCCCGCGCAGTTCGGTCCTCAGGAAGATCTGGCCAAGTACCCACGTCCCATCACGCACGATCGCGCGATGTGCCGAAAAGAAGGCGTTGATGTCTGTTTTGAGCCGACCGTGCAGGCGATGTACCCGAGCGGATTTCAAACCGTGGTCACACTTCCGACGATCGCACGCCGGTGGGAAGGGGAGATACGTCCTCATCATTTTTCCGGTGTTGCGACGGTCGTGGCAAAGCTCTTTGGAATCGTCCGCCCTCAGCTCGCGCTTTTCGGACAGAAAGATTTCCAGCAATCGGCACTCGTGCAACAGCTGGTGAAAGATTTGAATTTCGGGGTGGAGATTGTTGTCTGTCCTACTGTCCGTGAAACAGACGGGCTTGCGATGAGTTCACGCAATGTCTATTTGTCGCAAGAGGAACGAAAGCGCGCCGTCACGCTGTACAAGAGCCTGCGAGCAGGCGCCGAGGTGATTCGGAGAGGCGCCACCGATGGGAAAGCCGTACAGTCAGCGATGGCTCATGTTCTCAAGAAAGAACCGGCCATCACGATCGACTATCTGGCGATCTGCGACCCTACCACTCTCGAACCACTCTCAACCGTGACACGGAAGGCGGTGTTGCTCGGAGCCGTGCGTATTGGAGCAGTCCGGCTCATCGACAATATTCTGGTTTCTTCTAAATAGGCGCAACGTAACTTTCCAGTAAAATTATTCAGCGTTGCTCTGTTGGTCCCTCCTTACACAGAGGATGCTATTTTGTAGTCCTTTCCTTTACAATTATGCGGCTTATCGGAGAATGTCGATGACTGGAAAGGTCCTCATCGTCGATGACGACGGCGACATTGTGAACAGTTTGCAGAGCCGCTTTGAATGGCTCGGCTATCAGTGTCAGTCCGCCTCTAACGGAAAAGATGCCATTCGGATGATCCGCGAGAACGATCCCGACATCATGCTTTTGGATTTGGAGATGCCTGAATTGAGCGGGATAGAAGTTATGAAACAATTGGCGGGCGACACAACCATGGATCTGTCCTCTCGCCCCGCAGTAGTGGTCATGACTGCTTTTGGGACCGTCAGTCGGGCCGTCGAGGCGATGAAGTTAGGGGCACAGGAGTTTCTAACCAAGCCTTTCGATGCAGATCACCTCTCGGTAGTTCTCAGAAAAATTCGTGAGCGCCAGGCCCTGCAGGGAGAGCTGACGCACCGTCGGTTGGAAGACTTGCGACGCTATGAGATGGTGATCGGCAAGAGCGAGCGCATGGCGACGATAGTCGGCTTGGCGAAGCAGGCGGCGCCTTCTGATACAACCGTCCTCCTGCTAGGCGAAACAGGAACGGGTAAGGAAGTCCTGGCAAGGTCGATCCATCGCTGGAGCCCACGCGCACACAAGCCATTTATGGCCATCAATTGTGCGGCGTTGCCTGAGCAGTTACTGGAAAATGAACTGTTCGGCCATGAAAAAGGCTCCTTTACAGGAGCGCTCAAGCGCACGATCGGCAAGCTGGAAGCGGCTGAGGGCGGCACCGTGTTCTTGGACGAGATCGGCGACTTGCCGGTCGGGCTACAAGGTCGACTCTTACGGGTCCTACAGGACCGCGAGTTTCATCGCATCGGCGGCATCAACCAAGTTCGAGTCGACGTGCGATTTATTGCCGCGACCAATCGCGACTTGAAAGCGGCGGTACGCGCTGGATCGTTTCGGGAAGATCTCTATTATCGCCTGGGTGTGTTTCCGATCACTTTGCCGCCGCTACGCGAGCGAAGAGAAGATGTGGCTTCCCTGATCGACCATTTCCTCAAGCGTTTCACAAAAACTGGTCGCGGGCCCGGGTTGAGTATTGACGGTCAAGCCGCGAAAGTCCTGTTAGAGTATGCCTGGCCCGGTAATATCCGCGAGCTCGAAAATGTCTTAGCGAGGGCCGTCATTCTCTGCCAAGACAGTTCGATAGGTCTGGAACATCTTGGCTTGCAACAGGCGGATGTGCCTCTGTCGGAATCAGATTCAACAGAGCTTCCATACTATGCGGCCATGGAATACTATAGTCACCTCGTGCTGTTCAATGCGTTGAAACGGGCAGAGTGGAACCAGACAAAGGCCGCACAGTTACTGGGACTCCAGCGCACCTATTTCACAAAACTCCTTCGACAAAGGAACATCCCCACCACGCCGAGCAAACAATAGCCGGGTGGAGCCCCACCGTCTGACTGCCTTGGTCTCTGTTGATTCTTCAGGCGACACCTCGCCGAAGTGTGTCCTCCTTCGCCAAGATAACTTCAGGATGCTCAAAAGGTCTGTCCAGCAAGGCCGCAGCGAGCGAAGAGGCGAGGCGTACGCTTCGGTACGTTGAGCCTCTGAGCGATGCGAGAACGCCGCCGGGAGACTTTTTCAGCATCCTGGCGAAGACGTTCGGCAATCGACCAGCAGGAGGCTTATCTTGCGACAGTGGTGGAATCCATTGCAGGAAGCGTGACGGTGAAACACGCACCGCCTCCGATCATGTTGTCGACCGAAAGCCGGCCATTGTGCAATTCGACGAGCTGCTTGGCGATCATTAAACCCAATCCTGACCCCACGGTAGACTCCTCGCTCAATTTGGCTCGGTAAAATGGTTCAAAAATTCGATCGATCTCCATTGGGTCGATGCCTTGACCCTGATCCTGCACTCGGATTGCAAGGACCTGAGGACTCTCCGTGACGTAGCTGATGATGACGGTGCTCCCCATGGGAGAAAATTTAACGGCATTCTGGATCAAGTTGGTGAAGACAAGCAGGAGCTTCGCCGGATCGCCCAGAACGGCGGGCACTGCTGCGATCGCGTGATGCTCGATCACGATGTTGCGCTCCCGCGCCACCGGCACCAAATTGTCAAGGGCGGAAGACATCAGGCTTATTGGATCGACGGGATCTCGGTTCAAGGCTGTCTGTCCCGCTTCGATCCGAGAGAGGTCGAGCGCCTCATCGATGAATTGCTGCAGACGAATGATGTTGGCCATGACTCTCTTTAGGATTGACGTCTGCTTGTCGGTGAAATGTCCTCCAACTCCATCGAGCAAATTGTCGAGATGTAATTTTATCGATGTTAGCGGAGTGCGGAGCTCATGTGAGGTCGTTAAAAGCGACTGAGATTTTCGTCGATCCAGTTCTTGTAACTTCGCGTTGGCCTCAGCCAGCGCTTGGGTGCGCTCCTTCACCCGCAACTCCAGGGATTGAGTCAGGCTCTCCAAGGCCGTAGTCATACCGTTGAATACGTCCGTCAATCGACCGACCTCGTCTCCTCCATTGGGTGCCACGCGTACGGAAAGATCTCCCCCCGATGCGCGGGCTGCTGCTCTGGTCAGAGCTTGAAGTGGGGTGGTCAAGCGCCTGGCAAACCAGATGCTCACAATGCCCGACGCAAACAGCAAACCAACCGTGATGAGTATCGTCCGCTGAATCAGCGACTGAAGTTCTTGCTGCAGGGTGACTGTCGAGAGGCCGACGCGGATCAGCCCGTCCGCCCGAGTGGCATCCGTCGTGGCGATCCTCCGGCCCTGTTCCAGCACCACGCCAAGTCCGGCATCCCGCTCGACGATCGGAGACAATTGGCGAATAGGGACAGCGATGTCGTAAAACACCGGGATCGTTTGCCCAACAGTAATGGAAAGCAATTCCATGAAAGACAATCGGTTGTTCGTATCGAGCTGAGGCTGAGCATCCTCGAATCGAATCTTGACGATGGACTGGAAGGTGGGCCTGTGGCTCTTAGATGCCTGGACTGTCGTCGGTAACGGCGGCAGAGTGAGCCCGGTCTCTTCATGTTCAGAAAGTAAAAGCCAACTTCCTTTACCCTTGGACGACAGCGTCACTCCCTGTTCTGCTGTAATGACGAGGTAGGCCACATGGTCCAAGGCCAATGCCGTGTCGGTCAACCGTTGGAGGGCAGCGGCGTCTCCGGCGAGCACGCTGTATCGGCTCTCGATGGCAAGGTGTTGCCCCAAGACGGCACCGCCTTGCAAAAGACTCTGGATCGAAGACCGGCACAACTGCATCATGAATGCCATGCTGAGCAGTCCGATCGCGGCCAAGAGAGTGAGCAACATGCAGACGATGATTTTGGTCTGTAAGGATACGGCTGCCGATGCCCGGCACTTCTTCACGGGTCCGACGATCGTGCGCAATGCGGAGGAGAGAGGGAGGGGACTGGTCATGGAATTAATGCCTCATTCGCCTCTCGTTTGGCGAAACTTCCTGGCCCGCTGAAGATCTTGCCGGCCGAGCGGACTACATGGTCCGAGGGCTTCAGGCCAAGGTGCGCAGCCACATTAAGATTCAAGGCCATCTCGGTCTTCTCCGGAGGGACAAAGCGAGGCCCTTTTATCGGATCTTTCCTCAGCAGGCGTTTGCCGATAAGTCCAGCTTGACGCCCGGCATCGAGTGCATCTACCACGAGCGCGCCGAATGCCCCCTGTTGCACCAAGGTCGTCGAAAACGCGAAGACCGGCACCTTGGCGTCCAACGCCGTTCGTAAAATAAACTGCACCGCCTGTTCGGTTATCACGGTCTGATCCTGAATGAGCCACAGCGCATCGATTTTGGGGGCAAGCATGCGTAGGGCAGCCGGTAGATCGTCGGGGGCGGCAATGAGAGCGGGAACGAGCTGGAGTCCTTGTTTCTCGGCATGATGAGCGGCGTCCTGGACCAAGGGACCGGTAAAGCGCTCATCGTACAAAAGGCCGACCCGCTTCGCCTGAGGCAACAAGGCGCGCAGCGCTGCCAGCTGTTGCTCGATGGGTGCCCGCATGTAGACGCCATAGAGATTCGGCGCCGTAAATTCATACGACTCGGGAGCCATCACCATGCAGATGACGATCGGCGAATCGAAGATTTCCAACTTGGCGGCGAGCGCTGCCTTCAATCCAACGGCAACGATTAAATCCGGTTGTTCCGCGCGAAGGTTCTGAGCGATCGTCCGGCCACCGGTTACATTGCCTTGCAAGTCATATACTTTGACTGTCGCGTCGGGAGCCAAGACCTGTTTGGCTCCCGCAACGGCTTCGTTGTAATAAGAAACGTCGTTTGATTTGAGAATCGCCACGTCGAAGGCCAACGCAGAGACCGGCAAGATCAGTCCTATCAAAGAGAGAAGAGCTGCGATGATCACGCGAAAAATGAGCATAGCCGGCGTTAAGAATAAGCCACTGATTCCAAGACCGTCGCGAGGTTCAATTTTATAGCCTTTGGCCGTCCGCTCACAACATGGAGTCGGTGTCACGTTGAATAATTATGCCGATTCACCTGTCGTGCTGTGAGTAGAGTCCTTCACTCGTCCTCATTACTGCCACTCTCAGCCTCCGATCGTCCTTCTTCTTCATAGCTTGAGTATGAGCCAGCCCATCACTCTGCTGCCGAGCACGTCGGCCAACGGGTGTTGCTGGTGGCGCTCATTCAAAGCATTGAAGACCGAGACCGCCACCTCCGCATGGTCGCGCCAGAAACGATAGCCACACCGAAGATTCAAGAGCGTGTAGTGACTAACCTGGCTATTGGGAACGGCACTAGGTGGTATCAAACCGAGGCCGGCGAAGGTCTGGAAATTCTGATCCACCGGGTAGGTCGCTGAATCGACATGATGAACCGCTGCCTCGGCATTGAGCCCATTGCGCCATGTGCCTTGTAGGCCGGCATTGATCTTGAAGCGCGGCGCTCCGCGCTGAACCCGAGGATCGATCGACGTCTGATTGAACTCCTGGTAGGCGAAGTTTGCGAATCCGCGCAACCAGGCTGTGGCCAGTACTTCGACACCGGCCTCTCCCCATAGATATCAGCCTGCCCTCCGTTTAAGTAAAGACTTATACTAGGATCGACCACCGTTGAGTAATGAAATCCGATATACGATTGTAAAACACATAGGCGCGGATCCGAACTCGATGGGCCAGATACCATCCCTGATAGCCCGCTTCATACGAAACGATCTGTTCCGGAGCGAGATTAGTGTTGCCGAATAGAGTGATTGTGTTGCTAAAGCCGAACAGGGTGATCGTCGTCGGGATATCTTGGAAGGTTTCCACAAGAGTGGGAGTGCGGTACGCGACAGATCCAGAAAGTCGGATAGTGTGATTGGGGATCGGCGAATAAATAATGGCGACACGCGGGCTGTAGGTCGGGTTCAGCTCATTGTGGAGGTCGACACGAATTCCTGCATTGACTGTCAGATTGGCAGTGAGGCGCCAGTCATCTTGGAGGTAGACGCCAAACCGATCCTCGTGGCCGTTTTCAGAAAGTTGGGTTCCAGAAATGGTATTACGTCTGTAGTTTCCCCCGAGGATCAGTCGATGAGAAGAACCGAGCTCCATCGTATATTGCGATTCGGCATTGTAGGTGTGGCCGTTATAGGGAACTCCTCGCGAGCGGCCGAATTTGTCGGTTACCGCAAGGATGCCTGCGAGCGACGGCAGCGGCTCGCTATCGACCGTGGTGTTAATTCCTTGCCAATTGAATCGCAAGAAGAAATTGGGCCGCTCGTACAAGACCTCGCTGTACGGATATGTGGTGGACGAGTTAATGCGTAGAAAGTCCCCGGATGCAAAGTCGAAACGGTTTGTGTCTACGATCCCACCGGCGATCTTGATAAAAGAATCATTGGTCATGGCATAGGTGGTTTGCCCGTTGAACCGGTGAGAGCGATAACCAAGCGCATCTCGATCCCGCCACTGCTGTTGCTGATCACGACCGATCGAAATCCGATAGTCGAATTAACCAACCGCCTCCTTGCACACCGGCGCTTCGGAGAGTCCCGAATTCACCATATCCAGTTTGGATGGTGGTTCCGGCCATCTCTACTCCCGATTTCGTGATGATATTCACCACTCCGTCAAAGGCGTTGAATCCATATACGGCAGAAGCAGGCCCTTTCAGCACCTCGATGCGCTTGATCTCCGGAAACGTAATCGGTAGATGCGTCCAAGGGGCTGTGGCTTGTAGGTCGATATAGACCGACCGGCCATCGACCGAGAATCTTTCCAATAAAGCGGTGATCATTATACGGACAGGCAGGCGGATAGGAAATGGTCTCAAGCTGGATAACTTTTTATTCATGGTGGATCAATTTTTCTATTCACCACAGTGCCGAGAAACCGTGTGACTTGCTCTTCACTGTCTATACGTAATTCTACAAAGTAGCTGAATATGGGCTCATAGCGCTCGAACCTGTGCACACCAGTCAGTCATTACGCACTGGCACAGTGGTTGCGTAGCGACCCTTAGCAGTTGCAGCTAACCATTATTTCTGAAGAAACCCTTACCGGTTGCATCGCCTTGGGGATTCATTCGCCAGAAATAACGAGGGAGGGGATATGTCAAACATGAAGTGCCGCGCATTGTATTGTATTACTTGCCTCACTGCAGTTCTTGGCAGTGCAGCAGTCCAGAGTCTGGCAGCCGTGCCGGTTAGTCCCTCGGTGAATTCGATATCGGCTCACGTCACGAAGTCACAGATCACCGCGACGGTGCTCAACGCTCCGATGACATTTGAAGCGAATCAGGGACAAATCGATCCCAGCGTGAACTTCATCGCGCGAGGCAGCGGCTACACGTTATTCCTCACTCCGACGGAATCGGTCATGGTCTTCCAGCAGCGGGAAGCCAAGGCGCCATCGGACAGCCATGCGCCACTGGCGAGTGGGGAACCGGCCCCGATCAAACAGAGTGTCGTGCGCATGAAGCTGGAAGACGCCAATCCCCAGCCGGCGATCGAGGGCCAAGACCAGCTCCCCGGAATAGTAAACTATTTCATCGGCAATGATCCGGCCAAATGGCGAACGAAGATTCCCACCTATGCGAAGGTGAACTATCAGGAAGTCTACCCCGGCATCGACGTGGCCTACTATGGCAATCAGGGGAAGCTGGAGTATGACTTCATCGTCTCTCCGGGCGCCGATCCGAATCAAATCAAGCTGGCTTTCCAGGGGGCGTCAGACATCAAGGTGGCTGATAGTGGCGATCTGTTTATGACGACGGCGCTTGGCGAAGTGTGGGTCCAGAAGCCGATTGTGTATCAACTGGAAAAGGATGGCCACAAGACGCTGGTGGCGGGGAACTATGTTGCGTCTCTGCAAACCCCATCCACAATGCAAATTCAACTTGCTTCCTATGACCGAAACAAGCCGTTAGTGATCGATCCCGTGCTGAACTATTCTAGCTATCTCGGAGGCTCTGCAAATGAACAATTCTTCAACCGAGGGATTGGGGCCGACTCTGCTGGCAACGCATATGTCGCAGGAAGCACTTCGTCGCTGAACTTTCCGATCGCCGGAACTCCTTTCCAAAGCGTGTCCAATGGGTTCAATGCATTTGTGACAAAAATAGATCCTGCCGGCAGCAGTTTGATCTATTCAACATATCTTGGCGGAATCGGCACCACCACCGCCTTTGACCTTGATGTAGATGCAATTGGTAATGTCTATTTGACCGGAGGGACCGCTTCAGCGAACTTTCCGATTACGTCGGGAAGTTTGCAACCTATAAAGGCAAGTACGACGGATGCTTTTGTTACGAAGATCAATGCCAGCGGCTCTGGATTGCTATTTTCTACTTTTCTGGGTGGCAATGGTGATGAGGTCGCAACATCGATAACCGTGGATTCAATTGGTAAGGCTTCTGTCGCAGGCTGGACAGTATCAACTAATTTCCCCGGTACTTCTATCAGTCCGTTTCAATCGACACTTGCCGGTGGGCGGGATGCGTTCTGGGCTGTGATCAATCCAGCAGGAAACGGGCTTATCATGTCTTCTTACTACGGTGGCACATTGAACGACGAAGCAATGGAATTGCCATTGATTCTAATGGAAACCTACACGTAACCGGCTATACGTTGTCTCTCAACCTCTTTGGTGCGAATGCGAGCTCTCAGCCAACTGTGCTTTCCGGAGGAGAGGACGCGTTTGTCGCCAAATTCAATATTGGGGCCGGCACCTTGGTTTATTCAGTCTACTTGGGAGGAATTAGCAACGATAGAGGGAGTGACATTGCAGTAGATGGAAATGGAAACTGTCTTGTAACGGGTTCTACGAGATCTGCGAATTTTCCCATTGCTAGCAGCCCGGTACAACCCACTTTGGGGGGAAATCAAGATGTATTTGTATCTAAATTGAACAGCACCGGTACCGGTCTCATTTATTCTTCATTCCTTGGCGGTGCAGGTGATGACTTCAGTTCGGGCATCGCAGTCGATTCGGCAGGTAATGCAATCATTGCAGGGGGCACTAGGTCGTTGGTTTGGCCAGGCGCTGCCGGAAGTACGATCCAGGCAAATAACGCGGGTTCGGCGGATGCGTTTGTCACCAAGTTGAACTCGACCGGCACATCCGTGTTGTTCTCAACATTTCTTGGAGGCAGTCTCGATGATAACGCCAGGGGCATAGCCGTTGATGGCAATGGAAATATCTATGTGGCAGGTGACACCGCTTCATCCAATTTCCATACGCAATCACCGTATCAGGCAGGAAAAGCTGGTGGTGTCGATGCTTGGGTCGCTAAGATTTCTGACAAACCCATCGCCTATGCTGGTCCTGACCAATCGGTGCCCGAAGGCACGCTGGTAACATTGGATGGGACAGGCTCGACCGGCGGATCATTGACATATCAATGGACGCGAGTGGCAGGACCTTCCGTAGCGCTTGGCAGCGCGACCACCGCGCATCCCACCTTTACCGCACCGAATGTGCCCGCTGCCGGGGGAACCGTCACCTTGGAGTTAGTCGTCTGTGAAGGCACCAGCAGCAACTGCGGCGATCCCGATACGGTGAACGTGCACATCACCGATGTGAATCATGCGCCGGTAGCCCAAGCCGGGCCTGATCAAACGGTACAGGAAGGCAGTCCGGTGATCTTGGATGGGACAGCCAGCTACGACCCGGACATCGACACTCTAACCTATACCTGGCTCCAGGTGTTCGGTCCGCCAGTGACCCTGGCCTATCCCAACACCGCGACACCTTCATTCACGGCGCCGTCAGTGGGAGTAGGGGGAGCGCAGGTCGACTTTGAGTTGATTGTGACCGATCCGCTTGGGCTGAATCACTCGGACTTCGTCAGCGTCCACATTACCAATGTCAATCAGCCTCCGGCGGCAAATGCCGGGCCGGATCAGACGAAGAACGAACAGACGCTGGTGACCCTGGATGGGAGCAGCAGTCTCGATCCGGACCTAGACACCCTGAACTACAGTTGGACCCAGACCGGAGGACCATCCGTATTGCTCACTGGCGCGAATACCGCGAGTCCGACCTTTACTGCACCGAACGTGGCCGCTGGTGGGGCATTCTTAACCTTCCAACTGGTGGTCCATGATGGGCACGTGAGTAGTGTGGCCGATACGGTGCAGATTGCGGTGGTGAATGTGAACGATCCGCCGGTCTGCACCCTGGCCCAGGCGAGTCCGAATCTCCTCTGGCCGCCGAACCACACCATGACCCAGGTGAGCATCGTGGGGCTGACGGACCCGCAAAACCAGACGCTGACGATCACTTATCCGAACGTAACGCAGGATGAGCCGATCAACGGTCTGGGCGATGGCGACACGAGCCCGGATGCGGCCGTATCGGGGAACGACATCCTGCTACGCGCGGAACGCTCCGGCACTGGGAATGGCCGGGTGTACGTTGTGCATTTCACAGCGACGAATAGCGACGGCGCCCATTGCAGCGGCACCGTCAAGGTGGCCGTTCCCCACAATAAGAAGGACCCGGCTGTCGAAGGAGCACAGCTCCACAACTCCTTCGGTCCATAGCAGGGTACGAAGCGGGAGCCATCAGTTATGGCTCCCGCTTCGATGGGGGGATACAGGGGAGATCTAAGCGGAAAGAATCTGCGGGCATTCTTGAGCAAACGTGTGCGGGGAACCATTGGGTAGTATGAGAAAAGATTCCCGATTCCTTACTTTCACTTTAAAGAAAGGAGTAATTATCATGGCCCAGATACATATTGTCATGGCTAACACAACAGTGGAGACGGGACCAGTCAAATACAGTGGCGCGTTCGTTGAAGAAATGAAACCCACTAAAGTAGAGAAGGGTGCGAAAGAACTGGATGCCAAACTAACGCCATGTGCTGGAGAGTGGACGCAGGCGATTGCATATATCAATGATCCTCAGCATCAGAACATGCTTGTCATCCGGAACGTCACCTCGTACGAACAGGCGGTAGATCATGCACGGAGATGCAGGCCTGACGCAGGCGCTGTCACATTCTACTCAAATCCAGTGGTGGCTTGTGCGCCATACATCGCCTGTGGCTAGAATTGGTTGGATTCCGGCACGTCATTTTAGCGAGGCGACTTTTACCTTACTTTTGGAATTATCAAGGAGGTATCGGCGGGATGCTTCGTATCCAGCCAAAGTCCTATCACTAAAAAAACGGAGGTGCACCATGTTGAAGAAAACAGTCATCTCTGCATTTTTCGTCGGACTTGTTATTACGTTGACTCCAATTCATGCACACACAGACGTTGGACCTGCTTGCTTCTACAATTCAACCAACTACCGCGTATACTACAGCATCGTATGGGCGCAGGGTGGAATTCTTAATTTTGTCCTGGAACCAGGTGGGAGGTATCAGGTTAATGGTGCTGATAATAATCCTGGGACATATTATTGTTCTGATTTTCAACCTCTAGGAGGTGGCTGTCCTAACCAGAGACCACTCAACATCAACAACTGCTAATCCCTCTTTGCTCTCGATTTCTGGTAAACGCCAATCAGAAGAGGCCGACAGTATGGACTGTCGGCCTTTCCTGCTTCCCGCTTGTGCGGACTCAGTCTTAGGTTGTGTCTTCTTACTCTAACGCTTTCTCAAGCGAACTTTTGAACAGATTTAAGGGGTCGGATACGAATGGCGCTTACTTAAGCTTCTTAGGATGGCCATAGTTCCGGATATCCTCTCTGGCGACCGCACGGGGTTTGATGAGGAGCGGATAGGGTTTTGGTCGTCGCTTAATGGCCCGGGGTTCAATACGGCCGGCCCGGTTGCCTACGCGCTGTTGAGAGATCAGGACCAACAAGCCATGTGGCAGCTCATCCTGCTGGATACGAGCACCATAATGCGTCCACGCGTTCCAGAGTTGCAGGGTATGTTTGAAGCTCAGCTGGCGCGGCAGCCAGTCGGTGAGCAGTGCGGCCTGAGCCATCATCATCCGAAGCAGATTGTAGGCTAACAGATGGACCCAGATCTCCTTGATGGCCATGGGTGGGGTCTGACAACTCAACTGCTCCATGCCTAAGGTGCTCTTGATGTTGCGCAGATCGAGCTCGACATGCCATCGGCTTTGAAACAGAGTCTTCAAGGCAGACTTGTGCGTGGTCTTGGGGCACAGCAGCGTCGTCACCAGGATTTTGCCGCCGGTGCGCAGCTCCCGTACCATCAGCGTACTGGGTGCCTGATCATAGTCCGCTTGACACATCCAGTCCGGTTTGTGAATTGGTTTCTGGAGCACAATCAGATGATCGCGTGAGCCTAACCGCTGTCCGCACCGAAAGTCGGTCCGGCGCTGGCGCGCCCCGTATTGCTCAAAGACCCCATCAATGCCCAATTCACGCAAGGTGCACAGCAGAAAATACGTGGCGTAAAAGGCATCGCCCACGAGCAGATCTCCATACTCCAATGTATGGAGTATCGACCGGAGGAGGGTCTACTCATCGCCTCCTTTCCCCTGATAGCGACCGATGGCGGCATTGAGCACCGCCCCACTCTCGAGACACAGCAAGCCGACGATCCGGCACAAGGGAAACCCCAGCCCGGGCTTCTGACTCCGTGGTTGGGGATAGGCCGCCTGATTGGCTGGTGTGTCCGGCATGACCACGGTCGTGCCATCCACCAGCCGGACCGGACGTCCTCGCCACCGCCAGGGCGCCGGAGCCTGTGCCGTGAGCCGTCGCCCGGTCTGTCGCACCAGAGTGGTGAGCATCTCCGCCGGTACGCGTTGTCGCGCTCGACAATAGGCCCCCGTATGCGTACTGCACCGCGGCAGGCCTCGGGTCATGCGTTTAACGGCGGTGTCGTTGACGACGTTCTGACAGGACCGATCCGCACTGAGCGTTTGCGCAAGAAACATCGACAGGGTCTCGGTTGGGGAGAAGACCCGTTTCCGATGGGGCGGCACGAGCGACTCGACCTCACCCAACAACTCAGGGCGAGTCAACAGGTTGAAGAATGTCTCCGCATGGCTGCGGTGGATACGCTGGCGAAGGCGTCGCTGTTGCTGCGCACGTGGGTGATGCTTCGGATACATTCAGACTCGCTCCTCCGGTGAAAAATCGATAGGTGTTGAGCCCCCTACCGTATCACTGGAATCGGCCTGTTGCGCGTCACCTCACCGCTGGAGCCGTTAAGTAAGTGCCATTCGGGTCGGGCCCACTCTTTGTGCGCCTCGGTGTTCGATTGGGCCGGGTTCCAACGAACGAAGGGGGCGATCAAGCTCCATCTCCAGCTCGATCACCAAGGCTGCTTGCCCTGCTGGGCGCTTGTGACCGATGGCGATACCAACGATGTCCGTGTCGCGCAGTAGCTCACGTTTGCGCCGGGTACCATCGCCGCCGTCTATCAGGGGTACCTTGACTACGCGCTGTAGTATCGCTGGACGGTCTCGGGCGTCTGGTTCGTCACCCGTCCACGGACCAACATGCTCTATGACGTGCTGGAGCAGCGTCCGGTCCCCACCCGTGGTCCAGTCGTCGCCGATGAAATCACTCGCCTGACGGGCCTGCATGCGGAGGACCGATGCCCCTGCGGCAGGTGATCGTCTGTGATGAGACGCAGCAACGACGGCTCAACTTCCTGACCAACCTGATGCACCTCGCCGCGAGCACCATTGCGGCGATCTATAAAGAGCGGTGGCGGATTGAGCTGCTCTTCAAAGCCTTGAAGCAGCATCTCAAGATCAAAACCTTCGTAGGCACCAGCGAAAACGCCGTGCAGGTGCAGATCTGGATCGCGCTGATTGCTATGCCACTGCTCAAATTCTTGCAGCTGAAGTCTACCTGGCCCTGGAGTTTCTCAAACCTGGCGGCCTTGCTCCGCTTCAATCTGTTGACCTATCTGGATCTCTGGGTCTGGCTCAATGCGCCCTTTGAACGGCTGGTACTCCGGCCAGTACCGCTTCAAGAGCGGTTATTCACCCCCTGATCTTGGATAGCAACAGGAGGGACCTCCTTCGAGAACCGGAACTCAAGCTGTCTAACAAGTCTATTTACGAGGGGAGGAGGCTGAGAAGCAGATTATTTTGGACAGCAGTGGGTCGGGCCCGTTTCTGATTTGGCCCCACTAGCTTGGTTCCGAACCGCGCGCCTAACGCAATTAAAGCAATTCCAGGATCTCGCGCAGCGCGTGGTTCAGCCGTTGGAGCTGAGCTTGAGACGAGTCAGCGGTCCTTCTATGAGCCGCCGATTGTCGATGGCCCGAAGCTGGTCGATCAATAAGCCGGAGTCCTTGCGGACCTCTCCAGCCGCAGGGGAGGTGCACGCGCAGGGGGTTCAGCTCCTGCTACCTCAATAGGAGGGTCACAACACCAAGCATGAGCATTTAGCAAAAATCGGGGTGGAGGTTGATCCTACCAGCAGGCTGAGGATGGCTGGACTGAGGTGAGATTTGCTTCCGCCACCGTACGCAACTGGGACATGTGCCCTCTCAGCGGCCGCTGACCCATGAGCAGAGCCCTCAAGAGAGGAAATTAGAGTGAAGGCTTTGTTCTACTAGCAAGCTGAGGATAACCTGACTGAGGCGGTTCTTGTCATCCGCCACCATTTTGAGAAATCGGATGCCCATCGATTCTGGTCGCGAAGAACACACCATGGCCGTCCCAATCTTAATAGGTTCTTCATTGGAAGCCGGTTTGATGACCAGCTCGATAAACAAGCTCTGAATTCGATCCGGCGGAACCGCCGCTCGGACAGCGACTTGGACCTGCTGATTATCGAAGAATCCAATCTGCCGCGTTCGGCGGTCGGGACGGTATCTGCGAGTGCTCTGCGGGAGGGGCCTTCCGCTAGGGAGATTGTCGTTTGGATTTCTCAAACGGTCAAAGAATGGAAGGCTCGCGACCAATGCTTTCATCTCTACCTACTGGTCGAAAGCAAGCCGCTTTGTGCTGTAGGCGGTCAACTTGCTTTCTTCTGTTCTCCCTTCCATCGCTCGGCAATCCCCAGCTTAATTACCGATTGCCTCGTGACTCCAAGTCGACTTGCCTGAGCGTCTAGTGAGCTGATGATCCAATTAGGAAAGTCGACGTTCACTCGTCTCTGTTCATGTCCAGGACGGCGCGATCGAAAAAGATCAAGATGAGGCGTCACGTCTTTCCCCTCATCAAACATCTTCTGGAGATTCTTGGCTTTCATGATAGAGCTCCCTTTCTTCCTCTCTGACTCTTCGAACCGAAATCAGACGAATGCGTCCCGTCCGATAGGTAATGGGTTCAGAATCTGGGGTTCGGTCTTGTTTCTTGCATATTCCGTCGTCCACCACCATCTTGCGACAACATAACATATTTGTTATTCTCCCATATGGATTACGCAATCACGTATTACAGCGAAGCTGTGCAACACGACATTCTCGCTTTGCCAGACACGCTGGCTGCGCGATATATCGTGCTCACTCGGCGAATGATCGTGCTTGGTCCAAACCTTGGGGCACCGCATACGAAGGCGTTTGGCCGCGGTCTGTTTGAATTGCGGCTAAAAGGAGCAGAGGGAATCGCTCGGGTGTTCTTCTGCGCGTTGGTGGGCCAACGGATTGTCATGCTGCATTGCTTCGTCAAAAAGTCGGAAAAGACGCCGCGGCGAGAGCGTGAGATCGCCGAGGCGCGTATGAAGGAGGTGAAACGTGCAGACACATAATCAACTCGTCAAAAAGCTCCTTCGTCGACGTGGGGTTCGAACGGAGGTGGACCGCATTGAACGCGAGGAGGCTGCCTTGCTCGATGCCTTACTTAAAGCGCGACAAGAGGCGGGGCTGACGCAGAGCCAGGTCGCGGTACGCATGGGTACACAGGCTCCGGCTGTCGCTCGTCTGGAGCGGGCCCTCGCCAGTGGAAAACATTCTCCATCGATCGCGACGTTGCGGAAGTACGTCAAGGCTTGTGGCAAGCGGTTGGTGCTTCGCGTTGCATAAGTGGGAATGATCCAGTGGAGTCCGATGTGCCTGTCCCAAAATCGAGCTGTTAATTTGTCTGTGACGTAGAGCGGCTATCGCATTTCTGCAAGATGCTGGTGATCAGGATTTGATAGGGCAGGCCTTCCTCGGCGACTCGCCGCTTGAGCATTTCAAGATCGGCGGGCGATAATCAAAGGAGAAAATAGGGATAGGCACGTTTATCGAATTCCACCAAAGACTCAAGGCTAAGGTGCGACCGGATACATAGAACATTGTGAGCGGTCTTGCAGATGCCCGGCGCACAGCGGCCAGTGAAGGTCCCTACGACATCGCCTGCTTCCGCGCCCATCTGTCGGTGCTCAACTTGCCTTCTTCTGTTCTTCCTTCAATCGTTCGGCGATCCACAGCTTGATTACCGATTGCCTCGTGACTCCAAGCCGGCTTGCTTGAGCGTCTAGTGAGTCGATGATCCAGCTGGGAAAATCGACGTTCACTCGCCTCTGTTCATGTCCAGGACGGCGAGCCTTCGAGAGGTCAAGATGAGGCATCACGTCTTTTCCTTCATCAAACATTTTATCGAGATTCTTGGCTTTCATGGTAGAGCTCCCTTTCTTCCTTTCTGGCTCTTCGAACCGAAATCAACCGAATACGTCCCTTCCGATAGGTAAAAAAGGCCGACCAAAGTTTTTGCTCGAGAGCCGCAATGAGCACATACCGGGGTTCGTCTTCTGTTCGCGCTGGGATTTCGAGCCGGTCCTCGTCTTCCCACAGGTGTTGGGCCTCCATAAAATCGATCCCGTGTTTGTCACGGTTGGCCTTGCTCTTTGCGACATCGAACTCGAATTCCATCCTGGTATAGAAAATATACCTGTATGGAGTGGTTCGTCAATCCGGGATGCGCGGGTGGTCAAAACCGGAGGCGTCTTTAGGCGAGAAGATTAGGATGGAGGCTTTGTCCTACTAGCAAGCTGAGGATGACCTGACTGAGGCGGTTCTTGTCATCCGCCACCATTTCGAGAAATCGGATGCCCATCGATTCTGGTCGCGAAGAACACACCATGGCCGTCCCAATCTTAATAGGTTCTTCATTGGAAGCCGGTTTGATGACCAGCTCGATAAACGAGCCCTGAGGCAAGGTTGCCGCCGTCTCGAGCGTGCAACCTCCCATGGAGATATCCGTCACGCGATTGTCCATCCGCCTGGCGTTTCCTGCGAGCAGGTTGGCTCTGAACGACACTGGTAGTCGTTTGTATTGCCGGCGATCCGAGACGGAGGGCTGGGCTGGACGCTGAGCCCGATAGACACGGAAGCGTGCGGTGCAGAGTTGGCAACGGAATGAGAACATCCTGAAGCGATTCAAGATTCGCTCGACGGTTCCCTCGTCATAGACGACTCGGACGAAGGGGGTTCCGCAACTTGGGCAGTGTGGATCTCTCATGAACTCTGGGACACACCGGCGGCATCATGCACCGATAGCCGCTCCGCCGGCAGTTGCTCACGTTGGACCTCCAAAATCGGTTCGATATTCGCCGGCGAATAGGTGGGGGGCTTCACCCATTTTCCATCCGCCCGCTTATAGCCGCCGATTTTGCTCAGATTCGACCGGTGGACTTCCTGAAACACCGGTTCCATATCGATCCCGTAGGAAACCGCGGTGCCATAGGTCACATACAGAAGATCTGCCATTTCTTTGGCCACCGCAGCAAGATTTCCGGAGGCCATGGCTTCCTTCAATTCGTCGAACTCTTCCTGAATGAGTCGAACGCGAAGGTGTTTCGTCTCTTCACTCACATCTATCGGGGCTGTTTGTGCCACAATCTCAAACTTGCGGTGAAATGCTTCGACCATGGCTTGTTCGTCGGTCATGCCTGCTCCTTCATTCGATGTCAAACGGCAAGGTCTTACGTGGAACCACTTCTGTCGACTCCAGCACCGGAATGTCCCGATCCGACGAGACTCCCAATTCTTTGAAGCGCCGGGCTGCCGGAAGAATGCGTGTTTCAAGAGAACCGACGGCTCGGTTGTACGACGATACGCTTTTCCCAAGAGCCTGGCCCACGTCGTTCATATGTTCAGCCAGCACCGCCATGCGTTCATATAGTTCTTTGCCTAACCGACCGGCTTCTTCTGCATGCGCGGTCATTCGTTCTTGACGCCAGCCGTACGCGACTGCACGGAGTAACGCGATGAGCGTCGCTGGGGTCGCCAACACGACTCCGTTTGCAAACCCTTCTTCAATAAGACGGGGATTCTGGTCCAGCGCCGCTCCAAGGAATTGCTCACCTGGAAGAAACAACACGACGAACTCTGGTGCACGGTCGAACTGTGTCCAGTACGCTTTCAGCGACAACTCGTCCATACGGCTCTTCACCTGGGCTGCGTGGCGACGCAAGGCTTCCAGCTGTTGGGCCTCGCTCTGGGCTTCATGGGCATCGAGGTACGCAGATAGCACGGTCTTCGCATCCACGATAATTTGGCGTCCGCCAGGCAACTGCACGACCATATCCGGACGAAAACGCCCATCGTCGCCCGTTACAGACGGCTGTTCGATAAAATCGCAGTGGTCGACCATGCCTGCCAATTCGGCGACTCGCTTCAACGTCAACTCGCCCCATTGGCCTCGTACGGTCGGAGCCCGCAAGGCCTTGACTAAGTTTCCAGTCTCCTGCTGCAACCGTTGCTGCGATTCCGCTAGCGACTTCAAATGTTGATCCAATCCACCGTAGGCCGACTGTCGCGACTGTTCCAATAAACGCAACTGTTCATCGTAGCGTTGCAGGGATTCTTGAAGTGGGCGGACCAGCGCATCGACAGCCTGCTGCCGTTGCGCCAAGTCACCCTCTGCTTTGACGTGAAGGCTTTCAAACGACACGGCGGCGAGCTTCAAGAATGCCTCGTTATTTTGCTTCAACGCTTCGCCGGACAGAGCTTGGAACGACCCCATGAGTTCCTGACGTGTGTGATCAATGAGGACTTTTTGCTCTGTCAGCTGTCGTGAGGCGTCCTCCATTCTGGTTTCCGCAGTGACCCGTGCGTGTTGAGCGTCGGACAACTCGTGGCGGAGAGAAGCCATCGCGTCTCGTTCTTGGTCCACCTGTCTTCGCAGCTCATCCACCATTGCTTCAGCCCGCTGAGCTTGAGGTCGGAGACGACTGGTAATCCACAGCCCAGCAAACACCCCGCCCAGGAGCAGTCCTGCCCCGAAACCGATAGCGAGGGGGATGATGCCAACGAGTGATTGATCCATGTCACAAGTCCTAATGCATTGAACCGCTACATATAGCGTAAAGATTCACAATTTGATCGAACACTACGCAAGGAATTGAAAAAGGTCAAGGAGCAGAAGGCCTGGATCGATCAGCTCTAGTCAATGGCAAGTTATGGAAATGGCTCTATACGAATGGTCCCTGATCCGGCATCAATGGAGACCTGCATTCCATCAGCCAGTCGTGTCATGGCGCCTGCGACATTGGCGATGGTTGGGAGTCCATATTCGCGCGCAATGATGGCTCCGTGAGACAGCGTCCCGCCCATTTCCGCGATCAGGCCTCCAGCAAGACCGAAGAGAGGAGCCAAGCCGGGATCGATAACGGAGACCACCAGAATCTCCCCCGGCCTCACCTTGCCCCAATCCGCCGCTGAACGGATCGTTCGAACTAGACCTGCCACGGTTCCCACGCTAATCGGCATGCCCGACAAGATGCCGTTTTCTTCAGATTGGTCAGAGGTCATGGTCTGTTCGCTTGCCGTTTCCCAGTCGCAGACCGTGTCAGGAACTTGAAGTTGTGCGTTGTGCTCGTGCTCAGTTCGCCGTGCTCGAATCTCAGCCTTCCAGTCTCGCGTGCTTCCAGCCAACAGGTCGGTTCGATCGCTGATCGTCAAAAAAAAGATATCGTCGCGGTGGTTGAGCTGGCCCCGCTCGACCAGCAGTTCTCCGAGGCGCAACAAGAGGGTGCGAATCGCGATTGAGTAATACATCAGGTGGTGCCGGTTGGCTTCACGCAGAGCAAAGAACCGCCCCAATCTACGGTAACACCACAAGAAGAGGGCCCATCTGTCCAGACGCCAGCCGATTCGCCGTTTGATCTGGTCCAGTGCCGCGGCTCTCGTCTCGTCTTGGCGCGAGCGAATGGTTTCCTGAGAAGGAGCGGTGGAGATGAGTTGGGATCGCAAGATAGCGAGTATCGATTCCGGGTTATCGGCGAGACGCGGGGCCATCACGTCCGATTCGCCAACCGCACGATGGCCATAATTCTCAAGGTATTTATCAAAGGTGCGCAGAAATGTGCTGTCGGCGAGAGCCATCCGAAACGTCGATGGATTCCATGGTTCGGATGTGAGAAATGCGTTCGCCACTGCTTCATCTCTGGCGATGTCTGTAAGCTCAGCGAGCCGGAGAATCTGCTGTGCACTGATCACTGTCCCTTGTCCTTGAAGGGCGGCATTCAGCAGACCTCTCCAGTCTGGACCAAGCCATTGAGGTAAGTGCTGGCTGAAAATCTGTAGGCATTGCCCGACTCCCCCGGCAATACCGAACGTGACCTCACGGCCCTCTAGCCAGGGACCAAGCTTGTCGAGCTCGATCACCAGTTTCTCTACTGAGAGGTGCAGAATGTGATCACGATGATACGTTGCGGCCAGCGCCTTCATTTCCTCAAACAGACGCGGGCCCGATCGTTCCACCCGTCGCATCTCTGCCCACACCATCCAACCCGCGCGGACAAAGGCTAACCCACTGAGTGGCTGGACCTGTGGCACGGTCTGTAGTGGCTCACCGCCCATCTGTTCGGTATTCATGGAGGGGTCTCCACGAAGTTGAGCGATGAGGATATGGAAAAGAGTGACGTTCAAGTACGGGCGTCCGTTCAGCACGCGGACCGACGTGAGCCCGTCGGGGATACGGCATCCAAGTCTTCTATAATGCGAGAGGATGTAGGCGTCCATGAACCGTTCAAGAAAGGAGAGGCTCAGCAGGCTCGGCAGTTCAGGCAGCGTCTCTTTGAAATTCGTACGCGACCACTCGCAGTCATCATTGGTGAGATCGGAGGAAGGGCGGACGGCGGTAATCGGTCTGGCTTGCACGATCCACAATTGTCGGGTATCAAACGCCCATTCGAAATCCATTGGCTGTCCGAAGGACCGTTCGATGTGTTTGGCAGTCTCGGCGAGGGAAAAAAGCTGAACATCAGTGAGTGACGATTGGAGTGTGGTCGCTCCACTGAGGGGATCAGTGCGCAGTCCATCACTCGAAACCAATAGCCGCTCAGACTTACGGGCAAGCATGCGCCGACGAACCCGAATCGGTTGTCCTTCGTCGGTCACTTCTACGACATACTGGTCCGGCTTGACCGTGCCGTCGACCAGTGGTGCTGCGAGTCCGGGTACGGCGTTAATCGTCACCTGATTCGATCGTCCGGTCACGGGATGTATGGAATAGGCGACTCCGGCCGATTGCGCCTCGACCATCGGTTGGACCACCACCGCCATTCTCGGAGCCGTGTGGTTGCTCTGCCGAACCTGGTAGCTCACCACTCGTTCTTCCCAGAGCGAGGCCCAGAGGTCTTTGATCGCAGTATCAATATCGAGGAGAGCCACGCCAAGGTGTGTGCGATAGAGCCCAGCGAAGCTGGTATGAGCCGTATCCTCATTTGTGGCTGATGATCGGACGGCCCAGCGCTCGTTCGGTGGCTGATTAAGACCTTGGAGCGCAGTCAGACATTGAGCGGCAAGTTGGGAAGTCTCTATCCGTTCAATACGAATCCGGCAGCCGGCCAGCGCCGACGCTCGCTCGTTTCCTGATAACGCACAGGCCTTCTGCCACTCCTCATGCTCAATAAACCCTGACGCATGCAGGTTCTGTGTATAGGCCTCTGTTGTGATGCAAAATCCTTGAGGAACAGAGAAGTTGGCTGCAATGAGGCGAGCGAGTCCAACGGCCTTGCCTCCCACAAGATCGAGATCGGTGCACTGAGATAAGGGAAGGACGATGGGACGGATCATAGCCCGGCATAGTAGCTAGAGCAGGAGGAGAAGGTAAAGGTCGTTCACGTTGGTTCCTGTCGGACCGGTATGGATATGACATCCAAGAGCTTTCAAAGCAGGGTAGGTATTGTGCCGATCTAAGGAAGAACGGAGATCAATGCCGAGTTTCTTCGCTCGCGCGACGGTGCTTCCAGTGACAATCGCACCGGCTGTATCGGTGGGGCCGTCCGTTCCATCGGTGCCTAGGGCTACGATCCATGTGTTGGGGAGACCGGCGATCTCCAATGCCGCAGAAGCGGCGAATTCCTGGGCACGCCCACCCTTCCCACGGCCCGTGACTGTCACGGTGGTCTCGCCTCCCGCCACCACGCAACAGGGGCGTTTCAAGATGACCATGCCCTTCGGTAATCGCCTTGGCGAGGTCCGTCAACTGCTTCGCTGCCACGCGCGCTTCTCCCGTGATGGGGTGGGAGACGAACTTAGTGTGGAGGTCCGCCTGTTGTGCGGCGCGCGCGACGGCGTCCAGCATGATCCGGTTGTTACCGATGATGTGATGTTGCACGCTGCGCAATCGTCGTGACCCAGGCTTCAGAGTTTCTGTAGCATCTCCTTTTCGACCCCGGTCCAAGTAGCGGCGTACGGCCTCGGGTACGGCATGCCAGCTTCGATATCGCTGCAACACGCCCACTGCGTCCGCAAATGTCGAGGGGTCGCCCGCTGTCGGCCCAGAGCCGATGGAACCGAGATCATCGCCGATGACGTCCGAAAGCAGGAGCGTCACAATCCTCGCCCGAGTTGACGCGGCCAGCCCGCCTCCTTTGATCAATGACAAATGTTTTCTCACGACGTTCATTTCGTTGATTGTTGCACCGCTGTGAAGCAGCAGGCGCGTCGTGCGCTGCTTATCGGCCAGCGTCACACCAGCGACTGGAGCCGGGAGCAGGCTTGATGCACCTCCGGACAGGAGCACGATCAGCAGATCTCGAGGCGTCAGACGTTGTGTCAGGTGCAGAAGCCGTTGGGTCGCGAGAAGACCTGCGCGATCGGGAATCGGATGGCTGGCTTCCAGCACGGTGATCCGTTTGGTTGCGAGTGTGTGACCTGTTTTGACGATGACAAGTCCATCGTCCAGCCTTGGCCCCAGTGCAGTCTCTAAAGCTTGTGCCATTCTTGCCGAAGCCTTGCCGGCACCGACCACGACAATACGGTCAATGTGTGAAAGGTTGTAGGTGCGACGGCCCACACGCAAGGAATGTTTATTGAGAGAGATGCTATTGAGCAAGGCTTGATAGGGGTCGGCTGTCTTCAGCCCTGCCGCAATCAGCTTCCGAAGAAGTGATTGCGCGGGGGAGGGGGGCAAACGAAGCGTCATTTGGTGTGCGTGCTACGGGTGTTTTCTCTTGCTTGAAACAGCGACTGGGACAGGTTTGACGGGGAACTCTGATTTGATAGGTGCCGTGGGGGAGCATATCCTTCTTGAATTCAGGGTTCAACATCTTGAGTTCGAGCAGATAGGTGCCGAACTCTTCGGCGATCGAGGTCAATGCGCGCTGAGACTCCTTGACATTCACCGTGATGGTTTCCGTTTCAAGCGGCACATAGAGGTCCTTCTTCGTCAGCCCCAGATACTTTTCCGGTTGGGAGTAAATTTCCTTGGCTGCGATGATGCGAGGGACATACCTCATGGTCTCGCGTGGACCATGCATCTTCCAATAGTCGGTAAGTTTTTGCTCCTTGAGCAGCTTGCGGACCCGTTCCTCACCGGCGTTGTAGGAGGCCATGGCCAAAAACCAATCATTGTCCTGAAAATCTTTGAGGTACTTGAGGTACTTCACGGCCGCCTCGGTCGACATCTCAAGATTGCGACGTTCATCTCGGACGGCGTCGCTCTTCAGTCGGTACCGGCGCCCGGTGGAGGGGATGAACTGCCAGGGACCGGAGGCTTTCGCTTTGGAGTAGGCGGCTGAAATGCACTTACTCTCGACCAGCAACATATACTTGAGATCATCCGGTAAACCGGTGTCAGCCAGCTGCTTTTCTGCAGGAGGGAAACAGCGGCCAGTACGTTTGGCGAGGATGATGCTTTCCCCCTGATCTTCCAGAAATTGATAGAACTCGTATTCGATCCGTTCTCGCACTTGCCAGTTATCCAGAGGAACTGGCACGCCGGCAAATGTAATTTTATCGGGCAACTTGAATGAACTTAGAAAGAACCGTTCTCCCTCGCGTTTGATTTCTGGCAAAATGACCAGGTGGTCTTCTGGTTCTGGTTGCGAATCCAGCAGGTCCTGTATGAGGAGATCCTTCTCCGCCTCTGATTTTTGGCCGCCATTATCCGCTGGTTCCGATGCGGCAAGGGCTGGAGGACACAGCGACAGGATCAAGAAACCGATTCCAACTATAGAAAGCAAGGACTGTATGCCACGGATGATCATTCTCGGACTCCTCTATTGCCTTCAGATATAAACCTTCACAAAACAAGAAGTTATGCTAACAGCTCACTTTATCACCAGCAAGCAGAATAGGGTTCCCGTCCGTGTTACACTGCCGCCCATATGCGAGCCCTGACCGTTCTGAACAAGACTATCACCGGCTGCACGGCTTGTCCTCGGTTGGTCATCTATCGGCAGGAAATTGCACGGCAGAAACGGAAGCAATATCGTGACTGGACCTATTGGGGACGGCCGGTTCCCGGTTTCGGAGATTGCCAAGCTCGACTCTATGTTCTTGGACTGGCTCCGGCAGCACACGGGGGGAATCGGACAGGCCGTGTCTTCACGGGTGATCGAAGTGGGGACTGGCTGTATCGCGCGTTGTACCAGTATGGGTTCGCCAGTCAGGCCTTGTCGACGCACCGAGATGACGGTCTATCGTTGAGGGATTGTTACATCGGAGCAACCGTGCGGTGCGCACCGCCAGGAAACAAACCTGCGCCCGATGAGTTTGAACAGCTGCGGCCGATTCTTGTGGGAGGAAGTTCGCCTCCTGAAGAACCACCGCGTGGTGATTACTCTAGGAAAGATCGCCTTCGACCATTACCTCAAGACCTGCCGGACACAGGGGCGTGCGCTGCCGGCGCCGCTTCCAAAATTTGGACATGGAGTCGCTTATCGCTTACCCTGGGGCGTGATACTGCTCGGCTCCTATCACCCCAGCCAGCAAAATACGTTTACCGGGAAACTGACTCGTTCGATGTTTCACGCGGTGTTTCGGAGGGCGAGAAAAGAAATTGACACTGCGTAGCTTAAGAGAACGTCACCAGGTACTCCTCTTCTGTTTGAAAGAGGAGCGGCGTTTAGAGCGGGGGTGAACGTCCACCGAACACGGAGCCCACCCCCACTAGCCAACCGCTATTGCTGCCCCTTCGCCTTCCAGTCGTCCAAAAACTTCTTCAGTCCCGCATCGGTCAGCGGATGCTTGAAGAGCATTTGAAACACGCTGTAGGGCATCGTGCAGATGTGACCGCCGGCTAACGCCGCCTCGACAACGTGCTGCGGATGGCGGACGCTTGCCACTAACACCAAGGTCTTGTAGTCATAGTTCTTATAGATCGTTAAGATCTGTCGGATGAGTTCCATGCCGCTTGAGCTGATGTCGTCGAGCCGTCCGATAAACGGCGAGACGCACCAAGCGCCAGCTTTGGCCGCCAACAGCGCCTGTGTCGGTGAAAAACAGAGGGTTACGTTCACTTTGATTCCCTCGGACGCCAACCGCTTTGTTGCTTTAAGGCCTTCCGGAATCAATGGGCATTTGACTACGATGTTCTTGTGGATCTTGGCGAGCTCTTTACCTTCCTTCACCATAGCGTCCGCTTCCATGCTCACGACCTCGGCGCTGATCGGCCCGTCCACGATCTTGCAGACCTCTTGCAGCATTTCCCGGAAACTTCGGCCTTCCTTAACGACCAAGGAGGGATTCGTGGTTACGCCGTCGAGTAATCCAAAGCTTGCCGCTTCATGGATTTCCTTGACGTTGGCTGTATCGAGATAGATTTTCATAATGGTCCCTTTCCTAGCGAAGAGATCGTGAGTCGATATCGTTCTTATCGGTCATTGTATGGAGAACTCAACTTCACTGCAAGAAGTCGATACAAAAGTTTGACAGGCTTTCGAGCGGGAGATAGAATTTCCCGGTTGAAGATGCCCATTGGTCTTAGAGGAGATAGCACGATGAAACGATTTGTCTGGTTGCTGCTCTTTTCCCTTGTCATTCCAGCCTGTTCAGGGAAGAACCCATACCTTGAGGCTTCACTGAAACCGGCCGAGCTTCAGGGAAAAGATAAAGGCTGGTTCGAAAAGAACTGGGGGGCTCCAGATGGCAAGGCCTCCAGATTTTTTGGTGGAGAGACCTGGACCTACTATCGTATAGCCGGAGGAAAATCAGGGCCTCCATTCTTCAATTTCTCTCCTAATCAATGTCAGATCACCCTCAAGTTCGACAAAGAGGAGAAACTTTCCGACTACACCTATTCAGGCTGCTAACAGAACTTTATTGCCAAACAATAGCCCGGATCTTCCTTCCACGGCAACGATTTCATATAGCTTTTGGATAGCCTCTGCTAGACGGGGTGCTCACTCCGAAACCTCACCGCACACTCCTGGCTGCAAAAACAGTATTCCCGTGCACCGATCGTCTCGATCACGGCAATTCGCTTCGGGACGAATATGTGGCACACTGGATCCTCGACCATCTGATCTTGTTCTTCATCTTGGACTCGTACGGACGATTTCTTCCGGCCATCCTCAATAGGCTTGTTGAATCCACGAAATATTTGTCGGAGCAAGAAGTAAAGAGTTGTGAAAAGCAAAATGGCTAAGATTAATCTATACATAGTGGGTTATCCAATTGGGGCCACAATCCTATGCGAGTAGGATAGACCTGTCAAGAATAGACCTGGTACAGATCATAAATCAGATCGATGGATAATGCGCAAATGGCCTATGGCGCTAGGTCTCATTGGGACTCTTGCCAGTGCCATCCAGTACTTCAGGAGTATTGGTTTCTCAATTCTATGGTGCTACAGTGCCGACCATGAAGACATGCGATAAATGCCATGGTGCGATGTTACCGGAACGGGCGGTGGATTTGGACGCTGGGCTTGCGATCACTGTGTTTGCCTGTTTGAACTGTGGTCGTCGAAAAGCAGCGGATCAGGAGCCTCGGCCGATTACGGCTCGTCACTAATCTTTCCTGTCTGTCTCCAAACCACTACCTACTGACGAGCGGGAGGGTTGCGAGGTCAGGTTTGATCTCAGCAACATTCAACTCACTGTGGGAAATGGCTGTCCGCAGATCACCGGCGACGGTTAATCTCCGTTCGCCAGTGGCTAGGCGGAAACCAGCCACAAATCATGGCATTGACTGCCAATTCTTTCTTTCTTCATAATCGGTAACGGATTCAAAGTCATCAGCTAGAAGCACTACCTATTCAGTGAGCCACAGCATACCTGAATATCCTACGTGAGGGTGTTGCATGGCTGCATCCCACCCGTGCATTCGTTGAAGGTGTATGCATCAAGTGGATCGATGCCGAGGCGCAGTTGGAAGATGGTCAACGAAGGTTCAAAACATCCATCATGTCGTATAAACCAGGCGGTTGGCGGACGATCCACCTGGCGGCTCGCAGGGCTCCGAGGGCGAACGTATCCCGGCTACTGGCCCGATGAGTGACCTCGATTCGCTCTCCCATGCCACCAAACAGAATCGTGTGGTCGCCGACGATATCACCGGCGCGAATGGTTTGTATCCCGATTTCCGTTTTAGTTCGTTCTCCGATCAGTCCCTTGCGGGCATAGACTCCGACTTGGTCCAAGTCTCGGCTCACCGAATGGGCGAGGACTTCAGCAATCTTGAGGGCCGTGCCGCTCGGCGCGTCCTTTTTCAACCGGTGGTGGGCTTCAATCACTTCGATGTCGTACTCGTCCCCAAGCGTTCTGGCCATTTCGCCGATGACTTTGCAGATCAGGTTGATTCCAACGCTCATGTTCGGAGAAAAGACGCAGGGAATTTGCTGGGCCAGTGACCTCAGCTCATCGAGTTGAACAGCCGAAAATCCTGTGGTCCCGATAACCATGGCCCGCCGATGGTGAGCAACGGTCCGCATATGTTCCAGTGTCGCCGAGGGCGAGGAAAAATCGATCACAACCTCTCCTCGCTCCATCAGAATGGAGAGGTCATCTGTGATGGGAATGTCGGCACGACCTGAGGCTGCAGCCTCGCCCGCATCCTCCCCTAATGCCGGATGTCCTTTCCCCTCCAAGGCCCCTGCCAATGTCAACGCCGTTGAATCGCGGATCAGTGACACTAGTCGGCAACCCATTCGACCAGCTGCACCCGCTACAATGATCTTGATCATCTTGTCGTGCACCTAGATCTTGCTCAAGTTAGATTAACGCCGCATCCTTGAGGACCCGAACCAATTTCTCTCGTGTGTCCTGTGCCATTGGGCAGAGTGGTAAGCGCAATTCCGGGTCAATTTTGCTCATGAGTCCTAACGCTTCTTTGATCGGAATGGGATTGGTCTCATAGAACAACGCCGCAAAGAGGGGAGAGAGCTTAAAGTGAATCCGTCGCGCTTCGTCGATTTGTCCCTCGGCAAAGGCCTTCACAAGACCGGCCATTTCCATCGGCATGATATTAGCCGTTACGGTAATCACACCCTTTCGCGCCGACTGCCATCATCGGTAACGTGAGGGAGTCGTCGCCGGCCAATACGGTTAGGCGGTCACCGCACATCTGGACGATATCTGAGGCCTGTTGGACCGAGCCACTCCCTTCTTTGACTCCGACGATCGTCTTAATGGCTGAGAGTCGGGCGATTGTCGATGGTAGCATGTTGACTCCAGTACGACCGGGGATGTTGTACAGGATTAAGGGCAGGTCGACGGCCTCTGCAATAGCCGTGTAGTGTCGATAGAGTCCTTCCTGAGTCGGTTTATTGTAGTAGGGAGTAATGAGCAACGCGCCGTCAGCTCCGGCCTGCTTTGCATGTTTCGTGAGGGTGATGGCTTCTTCCGTGCTATTCGAACCGGTTCCGGCAATCACCGGTACCCGCCGCCGGACCACCTCGACCGTCAACTCAATCACCCGATTGTGCTCGCTATGAGAAAGGGTGGCCGATTCACCAGTGGTTCCGCAGGGGACAATGCCATTGGTGCCGTTGGCGATCTGCCATTCGATCAACTCGGCCAAGGCGCGCTCGTCGACCTTGCCCTGTCGAAATGGCGTCACAATCGCGACAAGAGATCCGGTAAACATACTCACTCCGTTTCGTTGAGGAAGGACGGAATTCTCTCGCCACGTACGAGGTCGTCGTATGTTTCTCGCTCACGAATCACGTGAAACTCTCCACCCTTGACGAGCACTTCCGGTACACGGGGTCGAGAGTTGTAATTCGACGCCATCACAAAGCCATACGCTCCCGCACTCATGACTGCCAACAACTCACCAGGCTTGGTGCTAGGCAGCGATCGATCCTTGGCCAGAAAATCACCCGATTCACAGACCGGCCCGACAATGTCCACCGTCTGTTTGGTCCGATGAATGGCTTCCTCATTCACTGGACGAATTTCGTGGTAGGCGCCGTACAGGCTGGGCCGAATCAAATCGTTCATGGCGGCGTCGACGATAACGAAGTGCTTCGTCTCCCCGGCCTTCTCGTACAATGCCTTTGTCACCAGGATGCCAGCATTGCCAACGATGACGCGTCCGGGTTCCATGATCAGCGTCAACCCCAAATCTTTGACGAGCGGTGAAATCGCGTCAGCCAGGTCCTGGGGTAACGGCGGCTTCTCCTCGGAATAGGTGATACCGAGTCCGCCTCCGATGTTCAGGTAGCGGATGTTGATGCCCTGGCCTTTCAGCGTATCGATGAGCGCTACGACCTTCCTGAGCGAATCGACAAACGGCGTCACGTCCGTCAACTGCGAGCCGATGTGGGCGTGGACCCCGACAACGTCAATGTGGTCCAGTGAGGACGCCATCTTGTATTCTTCGAGCGCGCGATCCGACGCAATGCCAAATTTGCTCTTCTTCATCCCCGTCGAGATGTAGGGATGGGTTTTGGGGTCCACGTCCGGATTAATCCGCAACGCGATGCGCGCCTTTTTGCCGACCGATGCCGCGACCTCGTTGATCGCATGAATCTCAGCTGACGACTCGACATTGAACATGAGGACGTCGGCCTTCAGCGCGTCGCGGATTTCATCCGTCGATTTACCGACGCCGGCAAACACGATTTTGGAAGCCGGCACCCCGGCTTTGAGGGCTCGGAACAGCTCGCCACCTGACACGATGTCCGCGCCGCTGCCTTCCTTGGCCATCAGGCGAAGGATGGCCAGATTGGAATTGGCCTTCATCGCAAACGCGATGACATGCGGGATACTCTTGAAGGCACTGTCATAGGCGTGGAAATGCCGGACGAGTGTCTCATGGCTATAGATATAACAGGGAGTGCCGAGTTCCTTCGCCACGCGGCTGACCGGTACTTGCTCGCAATATAATTCACCGTGGTGGTACTCAAAACTATGCATCGCGTAGTTCCTAGTGTTAATCCAATGCTATCAGGCCCAACACTGCTTATCGTATTCCGACCGGCTGCGATGGAGGCAGGTCCATCTCATGGCCTCCCAGGGTAGGGTCCGGTTCAGTCGACTCCGTTGCCTGCCGCTCTGCCTCGAGGGCATGTTGCCGTTTCTGCTTGGCGATCGTAGGCGCAACTCCGATGAGTTCCGGGGCGACCGGTGTTCCCACCACCCCGCAAGAAAGCAGAAGCCCTGCCGATGCGATCACGACGAATGCTCTCATGACAGTAACCGCTCAAGTTCTTTGATCCGCTGCTCAACTCGCCTTCGGGCGGTCCCGCCGATTTGTCCCTTATGGTCGATTGCCGCTACGGTCGTCAGCCAAGAAAACACCGTCTTATCGATCCGTTCACAAAATGCTTGTAACTCTTTCAGTGAAAAATCCGTGATGTCACGTCCGCCATCAAGCGCCGCCCGTACGATCCGTCCGGTGATCCCGTGGGCTTCGCGAAAAGGCACGCCCCTCATGACCAAGTAGTCGGCCAGTTCTGTCGCGAGTAGTCCGCCCCCTTGCAACGCTCGCGTGAGGGCCTCTCCGTTGACTTTCAGTCGGCGCATCAACTCCGTCATCACTTGGAGCGAGGCCGCCACGGTATCAAGGGCGTCAAAGAGCGCCGGTTTGTCTTCTTGCAAATCTCGATTGTAACTTAACGGAAGCGCCTTGAGCAGGGTCAGCAGATTGACGAGGTGGCCGTATACGCGTCCGGTTTTTCCTCGGACCAACTCAGGGACGTCCGGGTTCTTCTTCTGCGGCATCATGCTGCTTCCTGTGCAGAAGGCGTCCGGCAGATCGACGAACTGAAACTCCTGCGAGGCCCACACAATCAATTCTTCACTGAGTCGAGACAAATGCATCATCACAATCGAGAGAGCGGAGGCCACTTCGATCATGAAATCGCGGTCAGAAACCGCATCCATGCTGTTCAGGGTGACGGCAGGAAAGCCCAGCAGTTCAGCTGTGTATTGCCGGTTTACTGGATAGTTCGTGCCCGCCAAGGCGCCGGACCCCAGCGGCATGACATTGAGCCGGCCTCTCGCATCGCGGAGTCGGCCCTTGTCTCGTTCGAGCATCTCCACGTAGGCCAGCAAGTGATGCGCAAACAGGACCGGTTGGGCACGCTGTAAGTGGGTATATCCGGGCATCATGAGGGTGCGGTTCGCAGCGGCCTGCGCCACTAGCACGCGTTGCAACTCAGTCAATTGTCCCTGCAGCTCATCCAGTTGCGTGCGCAGATACAGCCGAATATCCAATGCCACTTGATCATTCCGGCTGCGCCCCGTGTGTAACTTGCCTCCCAACGGACCAATCATCTCGGTCAATCGCCGTTCGATCGCCATGTGAATATCTTCGTCCTGAGGCGAGAAAGCGAATTGTGCCGCGGTCCAGCTCCTGCTTCACCGATTCCAACCCGCGGACGATGGCGCGCGTTTCCGCCCGCGTGAGGACCCGGGCCTTCTCGAGTGTTTTACAATGGGCGATGCTCCCGGCGATGTCCTCGCCATAGAGCCGACTATCGACCGTCACCGACCTGGTAAACGCTTCGACCAATCGATCGGTCTTCTCTCGAAACCGGCCGGCCCAGGCTTTCCCTCCGCCGCCAGCTGACTTCGGATCGTTACGACGCTTGGCCATCAGGACGAAGCTTTCCGTTTCTGCGCGCGAATCTTCAGTCGCAAGGCATTCAACCGTATGAAGCCTTCCGCGTCTTTCTGGTCATACACGTCATCTTCCTCGAAGGTGGCGATGTCGAGGCGATAGAGTGACTGTTTCGATTTGCGTCCAGCCAGGGTGCAGCTTCCCTTATAGAGTTTGACCCGTGCGACGCCGCTGACGTCCTTCTGCGCCTCATCGATCGCCGTCTGTATCATTTCGCGCTCAGGGCTAAACCAATACCCGTTGTAGATCAGGTCCGCAAAGCGTGGGATCAAGCTGTCGCGGAAGTGGAGGACTTCGCGGTCCATTGTCAGGGATTCGATCCCTCGATGTGCCACATGCAGAATCGTGCCCCCGGGCGTTTCATACACACCGCGCGACTTCATCCCGACGTAGCGGTTTTCCACCAAATCGACCCGACCGATCCCGTGTGCCCCACCCAATTTATTGAGATGCGCGAGCAAGGCCGCAGGGCTCATTTTCCTGCCATCGACTGCGACGGGATTGCCGGCTTGATACTCGATCTCAACTTCCAATGGCTTGTTCGGGGCCTTCTCCGGCGAAACAGTCAGCTGGAATATTTCATCCGGTGGTGATTTCCATGGGTCCTCCAGAATGCCGCCTTCATAACTGATATGAAACAGATTTGGGTCTGTGCTGTAGGGCTTGGCTTTGGTCGCGGTCACGGGAATGCCATGGCGATCGGCGTACTCGATCAGTTCGCGTCGGGAGCGCATGGTCCATTCCCGCCAAGGCGCAATGATCTTGAGATTTGGCGCGAGGGCCATGTAGGTCAACTCGAAACGCACCTGATCGTTGCCCTTCCCTGTGGCGCCGTGCGACACCGCTTCGGCGCCCTCTTTAAGCGCGATTTCAGCCTGACGCCGAGCGATCAGCGGGCGAGCGATCGACGTCCCCAGGAGGTAACAGCCTTCGTACATCGCATTTCCACGCAGCATCGGGAACACATAGTCTTTGACGAAGGTCTCACGGAGATCCTCGACATAGACCTTCTTGACGCCGAGCGCCTGAGCCTTGGCCTTAACGGCTTTTAGATCTTCCCCTTGGCCAAGGTCGGCGCAAAACGCGATGATCTCGGCCTGATAGGTTTCCTGCAGCCACTTGAGGATGACGGATGTATCCAGTCCGCCTGAATAGGCCAGGACGATTTTCTTGATCGATGTTGGTTTCATGGTGGATCCTACCCGGTATGTGTCTTCTGGTTGAGCAGTTGAGTCAAGATTGCCTTCTGCATATGCAGGCGATTTTCTGCTTGATCGATGACGACGGACTGTGGGCCGTCCAGTACATCCGCCGTAATCTCTTCTCCGCGATGAGCCGGCAAACAATGCATGACGATGGCGTCGGGTTTCGCCCGTTGTAGCAGCCGTTTGTTCAGCTGGTAGGGAGCGAGCGTCCGCAATCGTCGAGCCTGCTCCCGCTCACGGCCCATGCTGATCCATACGTCGGTATACACCACATCCGCTTCTTTCACGGCAACGAGGGGATTCTCCAGCACCTCGATGGACGCGCCGGTGGTGTGCCCTTCCATTCTCGCACGATCGATCACCCGCTGATCCGGCTGATAGCCGGACGGGCATCCGATCACGACGCGCATGCCCACCTTCGCCCCTGCTTCGATGAGCGAGTTGGCCACGTTGTTTCCATCACCGATATAGGCCAGGCTGAGTCCCTTGAGCCGGCCCTTGATCTCTTGAATCGTCATCAAGTCGGACAAGGCCTGACAAGGATGGCTATGGTCGGTCAGCCCGTTAATCACCGGCATCGTGGCTTCTGTCGCCCACTCTTCGACGATCGCATGGTCATAGGTACGGATCACGATCCCGTCTAGGTAACGGGACAAGACGCGTGCTGTGTCTGAGACCGTCTCCCCGCGCGAGAGTTGAATGTCGCTCATGGGAAGGATCATCGCATGGCCGCCGAGCTGGTTCATCCCCGCCTCGAACGACACGCGCGTCCTCGTCGACGGCTTTTGAAACAGCAATCCTAATGTCTTCCCGGGCAGGAGCCGATGCGGAGTGCCTTGACGCTGCTTTTTCTTCAAAGACGTCGCCAAACGCAATAAGTCGAGGACCTGCTGTCGTGACAGCGTCGCGACGTCGAGCAAGTCCTTGGCATAGCGCGTGCGGTTGATTCTTTGTCGGGCTGATAGAGCCATCAGTGGTGTGAATCTTTTCCCGCCGTCTGGCGTTGGTTGAACAGGATGTCGAGGAGGTCGATGAGCTTATCGACTTCGAGCTGTGTGATCACCAAGGGCGGTACAAAGCGCAGCACCCGCTCGGTTGCAGCATTGATCAGCACGCCACGGGCGAGTGCATCGGCCACCACCGCTCGGGCATCGGTCTCCAACTCCATGCCTTGCAAGAGACCAAGGCCTCGCACATCCTTCACGATTCGATGGCGATCTTTGCAGTCGGCCAACCCTTTGGCCAAGTACTCACCCATGCGTCTGGCTTGATCCAACACCTTTCCTTCGAGCAACACCCGGCAGACGGCCAGCGCTGCGGCACAGGCCAAGGGGTTGCCACCGAACGTCGACGCATGAGAGCCGGGCGTAAAGGCTGCGGCCACCGATTCTTTCGCCAGACAGGCGCCGATCGGCACTCCTCCGGCGAGACCCTTTGCAAGAGTCATGATATCGGGTTTCACACCGAGTTGCTCATGGGCAAAGAAGGTACCGGTTCGACCCATGCCCGTTTGAATTTCATCAAAAATGAGCAAGATGTCATGCTGTGTACAGAGTTCACGCAGGCTCCTCAGATAATCCCGGTCGGCCACATGCACGCCGCCTTCCGCCTGAATCGGTTCCAGCATGATCGCTGCAGTCTTCTCATGGACCATGGACTCGATCGCGCCAAAATCATTGAACGGGGCATAGGCAAACCCGGGCATCAGCGGCTCGAAACCCTTCTGAACCTTCTCCTGTCCGGTGGCGGTGAGCGTGGCCAGCGTGCGGCCATGGAACGAATTCTTCATCGTGATGACTTCATAGCGATCGGGCCCATGCCGCTCATGCCCGTACCGCCGCGCAAGCTTAATTGCCGCCTCATTGGCTTCGGCTCCGCTGTTGCAGAAAAACACGCGGTCGGCGAACGAATGGTCCACCAGCAGGCGCGCCAGTTTCACTTGAGGCTCGGTGTAATACAGGTTGGACGTATGGATCAGTTGGGCGGCCTGGCGTTGGATGGCTTGAACCAGGTCAGGATGACCATGCCCCAAGACATTGACGGCAATCCCACCGACAAAATCGAGGTACTCTCGCCCCTCCAGATCGTAGACCTTTGCGCCTCGCCCCCGTACAATCGAAACCGGCTGGCGCGTGTAGGTCTGCATCAGATATTTGGCGGCATCATCTTTCAGTTCTTCGGTCGGCATGACGACGTATCCCCTTAAGAAAGAAGGAAAAGCTAGCACAGGGGCAATGGGAAGAGCAATAAGCGGAGCATCGAGAAATTACCGTCAGAAGTCGCGCGCACAACATTCTTCAATCAGCTATTACGCGATAGGTGGTATCCTCCTGTTCCGAGTGTGGTAAGCTGCGTCGCCATGATGATGTGCAGTCAGTGCAGTCAACAGAACTCCGACGAGGCCCATTTCTGTCATCAGTGTGGAGCCAAACTGGCTGAGGCCACGACTGCCGCCGAGACCGCCTCTGACAGCGCCCACTGCTCAGCCGATTCAAAACGAGGACACGCTCTGGCGCCAATTCCTCGGCCCCAACGCCGACCACTACCTGACCGTGTTCAAGAAATTTTCGTCGAATGGCCAGCCAAAGTTCGCGCTTTCCTGGAACTGGCCGGCCTTTCTCTATATCTCCTTCCTGTGGTTTTTGTACCGTAAGATGTATCTGCACGCGTTTGTCTATGCGGTCGGCCCGATGGTCTCGACGTATCTCACAGGAGATTTTTCCGCCGGCATCGTGTGGAGCGTCATGGCGGGAGCGACCGCGAACTATCTGTACTTTTGGCATTGCCGGGAGCACATCGGTGAAATCAAGAAAGCCGGCCGGATGAATGTGGCCGCGCAAGAAACCGCCCTGAAGGAATCAGGCGGGGTACAGCCCTATGTCATCTGGGTCGGTGTGTTTTTCTACATCGTCTTCCTCGCGACGTTGACGAAGATGGTGCAAGAAGGCCCGCCCGATGTGGAGCAATCACCCGGCCGACCAGCCAAACAAGCGGTCTTGCAGTCACAGGCTTGACTTGGCACGACAATTCAGTATGCTTTGGCTCCTGGGGATGTTCAAGTTGATAGCAAAGGATCTGCGATGGCTCGATTAGTCTTGCTTCGGCATGGGGAGTCGCAATGGAACTTGGAAAACCGTTTTACCGGTTGGGTCGATGTTCCGCTTTCCCCCAAAGGGATCGAGGAAGCGAAACAAGCCGGTGAAAAGCTCCGTGGGTTGACCTTTCATCGGGCGTTCACCTCGGTGCTCACTCGCGCAAATGAGACCTTGAGACTTGTCCTGGAGGCCATTGGCCAAACGACCATCCCGATCGAGAAGGACAAGGCCTTGAACGAGCGGATGTACGGAGATCTTCAAGGGCTGAATAAGGCCGAAACTGCCAAGAAGTACGGGGACGCGCAAGTGAAAATTTGGCGGCGAAGCTATGATGTCAAACCGCCTGGCGGAGAAAGCCTCAAGGATACGGCCGAGCGAGCGTTGCCCTATTATGAGAAAATGATCAAGCCCTGTTTATTGAAGGGGGAAACCATCATCATTGCGGCGCATGGCAACAGTCTTCGTGCGTTGGTGATGGAGCTGGACCAATTGTCGAAGGAAGAGGTCTTGGAACTCAACATTCCGACCGGTGTACCGCTCCTCTACGAATTGGACGACAGCGGCAAGGTGTTGTCACACCGCTATCTGTGAGTGCGGGACTTATCCCATCTCTTCGAGCAACCGACCGTATTCCGAAGCCGGCGCATAGTCGATCAGCAACACGAGCAGCTTTGCTCGGTCCTCCGGCGAAATGATGCCTTGATCTTCGATCAGTGACGCCGTCTCCGCGCAAATACCCATGGGATTGATCCCTTCCTGGTCGATCAGGCGTGCATAGTGGGCTTGTCGTTCGCGCAGTTCCGGTTGATACTCATTCCAAGTGCCGGTTCCACACCACCCTGATTCCCACCACGCCTTCCGGACAGACTCCAACAGGTCCTCTGTAATGGCGGCTCTGTACTGGGTGGGGATGTGAGCATCCACCGCAGCCAGGATCCAATACAGATTTAACGACAAGATTTCGCGAGCGATCTGGCCGGAGGTCGATTCCGATGCCTCGACCCCGTATTCTTCAAGCTGAGACACGGTGAGAAGTTGCGGCATGGCGTTGAACAAGGCAGCTGCGGCTTCGGTAGGCGTCATCTCAATTTTCCTGTTGGCGAGCAGGATACTGCAGGGTGCGTCATGCCCTCAAGTAGCGGCTTGGATGGGAAACATTGCAGTGATTCACACGTCCTTCAGAGCATGGGAGAGGGTGGCATTCTAAACAGGCAGGGGGCAGAGTTATGGGAAACCGACCGAACCATGTCGGCCTCTCATAGGCCGACATGGTTGTCTGTTGAGTATCAGCGATTCGAAACTTTTTTGACCATTCCACCGTATTGGGATGTGTCACGAGTGTTGCGTGCAAGTTGCTCGTCCGTTTCACCTGTGGAGGCGATTGGTTCGGGCGACTGGGTTACGACAATCTCGACCCGCCGGTTCTTACTCCGGCCTTCTTCTGTATCGTTGGTCGCGATGGGGCGTGCGTCCGCATACCCGACAGCCCTGACGCGGTCCGCTCCTAACCCTCCCTTAACCAACGCCTTGCCGGCATTCTCGGCCCGTGCCCGAGAAAGCTCAGCGTTATCCTTAAACGGCCGCCGAGGATCGTACTTGACCGGTATGCTGTCGGTATGGCCGGCGACTTCGACGCTCTGGGGACGGAATTTCCGCAAGGCGACGCCGATGCGCTTGACCAAGGTGGTTCCCGCCGGTGTCATGATCACTCGACCTTTGCCAAACAGTTCTCCCGATGACAGCGCCAGCGTGAGTTTGTCGCCGCGCTGCTCCAACACCACGGTGCCTCGTTTGAGTTCGTCTTGGAGGGCGCTCGCCAGCTTCTCGCTGACCCGAGTGAGGTCAGTTGTGGCACGCGCCGTTGTGATGGTTGGCTGAGGAAGTCCATTCTTGGCGTAGGAAGGCAGTTTAACCGGTTTCGGCAAGCTCTTACCCAGGCTTGCGAGCAGGCGCTTCGCCTGCACGAGCTGCGAGTCGCGGGCGGCGAGTTCCATATCCATGTTGGACTTGGCCAGTTGGAATTCCTGCTCTTTCGCCACCAACTGCAGGTCCAGGTCCGCAATCCGTTGCATCGCGGTATCAAGCTGGTCATTGTTGGTGGCAAATTGCCGCTCAATGTCGAAGACTTGTTGTCTGGCCAACTCCAAGCTGCTTCGTGTCCGGTTGAGCTCCTGCGACATGTTCTGGTGGGTGTCCCGTTGGGTGCAGAGCCCTGCGAGTTCCTGCTCCTTTTGGCTCAGCTGCGCTTCCAAGGCTTCCGCGCGGGTCTTTTCGACGGTCACCTGATTCGCTGCAGCTGTCGTCTTCTCTCGCAGTAAGGACAACTCTTTCTCTTTGGCCGTGAGCTGTTCGAGGAGTTGTTCCAACCGCAGGGTTTCCTTCTCTACTTCCGAAGATTGGCTCTGGGGTGTGTCGATCGTAATCGACGTCATAGGCGTAATTGACGGAGCAAGAGCAGTCTCGTCGCCGTCGACTTTGTGAATAGACGAGCCCGCCTCGTTGTCCTGTTGAGCCGGCCGAACATCGGCTGAGGTCAAGAGCCCGACGAGCATGGCCAGAAGAGAACGCTGACCACTGTCCGGTTGAACCGCGGTCGGCTGGTTGTCGGCAATGGACTGAGTGGCCGCAGCCTGACTCGATTCCTGTCCATTGACCGTGAAGGTGAAGAGAAACGCGAAAGCGACCAGCTTCATAACCATATCTCACCTCACTCAAAGATAAAGTGCAGCGACTCCACCGTATGGAGTCAAGATGCTCGAATTCGAATTATTGGGACAACAGTTGATCCCATTCATGCCACAAGAATCAGTCACGAAACAGGGGAACGACATCAGCCAAAACCACGAAACTGCCCTGGTCGTTCTTAGCGAATGATAAGTAGAACCAACAGGCCCTAACTGTACCCTATACGCCGTCTAGCGGCGCTTTGCAACTGGGGATTTTGACTGAATGTCGCGTCCAGCAAGGCCTGCAGGGCATCTCGTTGAGAGGCGTGATAGGGATCAAAAGGTAATAGGTGTTCCAGGCTGTCAGCCCACCACATCTAGTGGTCCTGGGTATAACGGAAGCAAGGATCACGCATGAGCTCGAACTCTCCGCGGCGTCGATCACCTGTACCTCCCGAAGCCGCGAGAGTGCTCCACGTGAAGGTCGACTGAGCTGAATACATGACTCGGCAAGCCATACATGAGATATCAGTCAAGCAGCCACGGCACTCAGTCCATGGCCTACCCTTAATATCAGCATCTGCGTTTTCGGCTATCTGCTCTGGAGTCCCCCACCTCGATGAATCTATTCGGATACTCACGGTGAATCGAAATAGATACGTCGTGTGAGGCCCCTGGTTCCCAAACAACAGCACAATGATGGAAATTCAGGTCATTATAAGTAGATTCACCATGGCCCGCTCCTTGCTAGTCGAGCAGTGCAGAAGATGTGGGGGACCCGCTGAATGAATCTTAGGGGCGAGCAGGCTGTTGAAAACCATTTTGATACTCCAAGCATGTGAGCCTGCTAGAGAACGAGGGAGGACCGTATGATCACAGCCAAGAGCCAGTTTCTCCAGCTGACGTTGTCGGCCATCACGTTCGTCTTAGTTGTCGGTGCGCTCTCGATGATCTGGCCCGGCATCATCGCTCTCTTTCTCGGTGTACTCTGGCTGCTCCAGTCTTTCAGTGCCGAACAGGAGACGGTGGTGCTGTCGTGGGCCGAGGTCGAGAATGCGTCGGTCTTCTTTTCCTCTTTTCGGCGACCTGGCCTTCCGGCGATGCTCTCCTGATGGGTTCGAGCGGCGGCTTCGTCGTCCGGTCACGCTGCATGTGGCATGCGACCAGCCTATACAGGCGCACATGAACGACGCACAGGTCGACGAAATCAAACGGCACGTTGAAGTCGTGGCGGAAGCATTCCGTCGCGACATCCGCCAAATCGCTGAAGGCCATTCAGGCATTCAGCGTAAATTGTAGGAGATGCGCAACGAATTCCGGGATGAATTCAAAGAAATGCCGGTCCCGTGAGGCTTTCATTTTCATAGCGAAACTGATCTCGTCCACCAAGAAATCAATCGCACTCACCAAGGGCCTGCCATGAATAGCTACCGTCCTATGTGCGAACTTCGTGTACTAATCATCACTATATTTCTCCTCCTCAGCCTTGTAGCTACTGCACAAGCACGAAGTGATTATGACGTGGGAACCGGTATCGGTTTCGTTAGCGGATCACCAGATGGAACCAACTTTGCGCAGAGCTTTCAGATGGATTGGCGGATCGTCAACGGGCGTAATTCTATACTCGGCCGATTCTGGACATCGGTTGGTCCATACGTTCAGTTTGTTCCACCCGGCCCCTACATGCACGTAGCGGGCGCTGTTGTTGCCCGACTACACTGGCATTTCCTCGATCATTTTCTCGAAGATTGCGACGACTGTAAGCATGCACCATGCTCTCACACTTAGTCCATTTATTGGCATGGGAGGTATGCATGCCCAACTGAATCAAGCAGGCGGCATAACTCAGGACTTCAGCTACTACAGTCCTGTGGGCCTCAGCTTGGATTATGACTTCTTGAGACGCTTCGGAGTTTCCGTAAATTTTGTTCATAATTTTCATGATCTCAATGTGGGAAATGGCGGAGGGCACGATAGAGGAAGTGAGGCGTTCTTCTTTACGATACGATTTAATCTCTGAGTAAACTCGTGACCACACACTGGCTCTAAGAAAGGGACATACGATGAGACTGGTAGCTCTCACATTGCTTGCAGCAATGTCAGCCGGATGCAGTGGCTTTTCGATCTATAGGGAACACTCTTTTGATAACAAGCACGATTCCGCTATTATCGATTCAAAACAACGCTCAATCGTAGTTAAGGATAGAGATGATGAGGATAAAGGAAAACCCAAACGCACTGTAGTGTGTTCAGAACCAAGCCCGGATACATTCTCCGCTATAGGGCAAGCATTATCTGCCTCTAGTGTATTTTCACCAATGACCAAGGAAGTCTCCCTTGCACTATCGATGGCGCTGGCTGAATCTGCAGGCACAATTCAGAGAGCAAAGTCCGTTCAGCTGTTACGCGACGGCCTGTATGCCGCCTGTCTTGGCTATGCGAATGGCTTGTCAGTTCAGCAATATGATCGACTCTTACTGAGACAGCTAACCTCCGCCATAGTTCTTTTGGCGATTGAGGGATTGACTCCTCAACCAATTCCTCCCTCCATAACCCTGAATGCTGGCGGCGCAACGTTAAAGAAAGAGGTACCTCCTACAGATCCAAAAGCTCAGTCTAAGACGAATCCAAACGATCCGTCTAAGAAAGATCCCAATGCGCCTGGCCAAACCGAAGGAAAGCCTGATTCTGACAGCAATCCATCTGAGAATAAGCCTTCAACTGAAAAAAAGGAAGATGCACGGTCGGGCAGATTGGGTGTAGGAAACCAAGATTTCTATCGCGTCCTGATCGTTGATAAGCCTGCTGCCTCAAAAGAATCGCGACAATCCTCGTCTACAGGTGAGGACACGAGGAAGGAAGAATCGTCGTCCACAGGCAAGAACGCACAAGCGGAAACACCGCCAGCACCTACTGCCGTACAGGCAGAAGCGTCATCCTCTTCTAATGGCAATCCATTAGCGTTACCTCCGCCCACGCGCGCTGCTGTACAAGCAGTTCAGTATCTCGTTTCAATGTATCTTCATGATGCTATGGCGTTTGAATGCTTGGACCAAGTCATAGCCATGCAGAGAGACAATTCAAGGGCATTTCAGAAAGACACCCCTGAAGACAAATTGCTGGATGCATGTATAAAAATTGTGAAATCGGTTGCGTATCGCGGCTGGCCCGCGGAAAAACCATCGCAGACAAAAGAAGAGAAATCAACCACCGAAGGATCAAGGGATTTTCAACGTGCCCCAACTGAAGAATCATCTGATTCAGACCTACGTCTACGTCCTCTACCAACCCCCTTTCAAGTCAAATGAAGAGTACGAATCTAATATTGTTAAAAATGCGCCTTCGGCCACTGATTGCGCTACCAAGGCCTCCTACTGCACGGCCCGAACCAGTAACCGCTGAAGGTCAGTCAATATCGCATCTTGAATGGGGGCGATTATGCCAATACTAAGGACACGGAAGTGTTTATTGGTCGCCATCCTAATATTCGCTACCGCCTCGAAAGCCGTAGCCGAATCAGCGAGTATTTGCGAGGAAGTCAGAGACGTTATCAAGCATCCAGCGCAGTACGCAGCTAAGTTAATCCAGCAATGCACCGCTAACCCCTTAATCCTGGCAACTCCCCAATGCTGCCTTCCCGGCTGGCAACTAAGGCCGGAATGTTACATAACGAAACAAGTACAAGTCTCAGATGCCTGGGAAGAGCTGACGACAAGCGTAAAATGCACGGAAGGTGACCTTAGAGACATAGCAGAAAACCTGATTTCATACTGGTACCTTGGCACCATACAGGCCATTATCGGATTACCTCAGCTCTTAAATGAACTTATAGCTCTGATAGCTCTGGCTACCGCACCGTCGGAAACGCTACCACACGATGTGAGCGCTAAGCTTAATACATGGGCTCAAGCCAGACTGGTGCGTTTTGATGTACCGGATGTCGGAAGAGCGAGATGGATAAGTGACTCCAATGAGTTGGCAAAGACCATTAAGCCGGTGATAAAAGGTAAAGACTCAATTACTTGGGATCATCTCATAGTCGTCGGACCGGGGCTAAGAAACGCTCAAGGTTGTCTAAGGATGGCCCTATGGGCGCACGAGATCCAGCATGTCAGCCAGTACAGAATTAAAGGGTTTTCCAGGTTCGTAAAGGAATACTTGGAAGACTTCAAGAACGTCGGCGATTACAACAAACTCTTAGTTGAGGTTGAAGCTGTAGAAACGGAGCACAAAGTATTGTCCCTTTGCCAGGCTGAGTCCCAAGTAGTTCGAACACACTATCAGGCAATTCTCGGTCGCGAGCCCACTTCTGAAGAAGTAGATAGCGAAGTAAATTCGTCGACGGATTCACAACACGCACAACTAGCGCTCGGACTTGCAGAGAAGCGCATGCAAACTCTACAAGATTTGACAGCCAAGCAGTTAACCAAAATTCAGGCTTTAGTGCCAGAACTCACTGCTGCTCAAGAAGAATGGGAAGACGAGTCTCGGAGCGATGCATGTAAACTTGTAAGGAAAAGCGAAGATCGGACTTTGGGGGCTAACGATGCTTGGATAAACTGCGTGACTATGGAAATTGTTCCAAAAGAGTTGGAAAAACAGGTCTCCGCATTATTGACTCGCTATGCTACTCCTTCTGAGGAGGCCGCTTCTTTATTGAAGACGCAAGCTGAATTGATTACATATCTCCGAAGCCATAAACTAGACGCAACCAATTTTCAGACAAGGTTATCGAACCAGGACAGGCTTTTCCGTGATGCTCAAGTTATAGCCGATCAACTCAAAGCTTATCGTGATCAAAACACTAAAAGAAGAAAAGAGATTACTGAAACGATACGCGGGATAAGGAGTGGTGCAAAGGCACTAGCAACCTTCCCTGGGACACTACCGGAGACAAAGATATTTGAGCAGAATAACATGATAATTATACAGGAGAAGAAAAGCATCAATTCGTTCCGATGAAACAATCGTCCTCTTAGACCCAGGCGAAGTAAAACATAATATGGGGTCAAGTCTTGCCCTGTGCATTCACGAGTCGAATGAACGATGTCGAGAAGAACCGAATTCCGAATCTACAAGGCGGCCAGTCGCTGGTATGAACTGCTCGTGGGTGGAAGTTGTCCTGTGTCCTGGGACGTAGCGGTAACAGCTGAGATCTTTCGCCATGATGGGTGAGATGGAATTACCTATGGCTGTGAGGCGATGACCCGGATATTGGCGTGTAGAAACTCAGGCGCAAAATCGGCTCCGTTCGGCCACACGAGCGTATGGAGGTCGGGATCGATACGGAATTGTTTGAAGAAGTCGATGTTTCTTAAGGGTTCAAAGATAAGGCCGTCCAGTTCGGCTCGCAGATCGAGCTCACCTTCCGTGCCATCGCTGAATTTGAGCCAGAGCACAAAGTCATGAACGTGTCGTGCGTCGATTGCTCGAAAGGACATCGGTCTACTCCAGCGGTTGAATTTTCTTGAGAGGCTTGCGTTCTTCCATCAAGCGCCAGTTGTCCATGAGTTCTTCTCGATGCAATCCATGCCATTCGAGCACATGGGTGAGGGCTCTTTGGGGAAACTTCCCATTGACGATGCCGGATTCAATTTCTACCGTGATGTCAAATTCCCCGTACACTGCATGAAAATGAGCAGGACCATGCTCTCGATAAAACATACCGATCACAATTCCAAGAAAGCGGCAAAGTTCAGGCACCTCAATACTGTACGTCATTACCAAGGTGGCTGCAACAATGGGAAGAAAAGAGGTGCGTCACTTATGGCGGCAGAGTGTTACCAGATCGAAGCGATTCGTTTCTTTCGGGAAGGTGCTGACTGATGAAAGCCTGATCGTGCGCTATCGCCCATTTCCATCGAGGCTGCGGATCAGCACGGCACGGCCGTGGTGGTCGAGCCAGGATTGAATGCGGTCCCCTATATGGGCCGGTCGGTCGATCTTGGTATTTTCATCATGCGGAATACGGATTTCCTGCCCCTGGGCGTCCCGAATTAGGTACGCGCCGCCTTCTACAGCCTGCACGTGGCCGACGACCGAGATGGAGGATGGGGTTCCGGTGCATAGGGCCACACGTTGTTGTTCACCCAATGTTCCCGATACGATTCCCATCCCGAGATTTTCCTGCGACGAACGTCCTTGCACGGTAGAGTGGGCGCAGCCCGTCACCATGACCAGCAGGGAAGTTAGCCACACCGCACGTCGGCAAGCTGTGAGCATCCGTTTCATAGGTAAGACCTCCACATATGAGTCAAGCTAGGAGCCAGTGCCGGACAGCCGTGACTCACATCGTGCAATAACTATTTCACAGAGAGACGAAATGCTCAATGCTAATGAGGGAACTCTCACTTGGAGCTGACGCAACATGAAACAGAAAAGGAGTCGACGCCAGAAAATGTACCGGGGGTCACTTTATGCCTGAGGCCATTTGTGAGGATTCATCGCAGCTCCTCTCTGGCTGGGTGAGCGTGGTGTCTAAGGATGTGTCATGTGAGCCGTGCGCCACACAGCATGCATGGCAGTAGGCCCGATGCGAGTTCTCTTCCAAGAGAAGAAGCGAGTCAGTTCCCTCGCGGTGCAGGGATTCCGGCTGCCAGCACAGGACGCCTCACGGTCACCGTGGATAAGGAGCCCATGACGCACAGGCCTGGGCGACGATCACGTGATCGACAGGCGAGGGTGGTGGTCTTGGGAAAGATCGTGGAGCGATGAGCGACTACACGAGTTGACACTCTTCTCTCGGAGCAGAGACCCTCGACCCATCGGTGAATTCCGGCAAGATTCTGACAAGGTGAAACGCGTAGGTCTGCACCAGCGACCATAATCCGTGCAATCTCTGGGGTCCCGCAAGCGGGTTCATGAGGACATATTTGGCGATGCCTGACAGGGGAGGACGCCCTGTGCGTACGTTCATGGCGCCGAAGTCCGGCAAGGGCAGGGCTGGGGTATCGACGACGACTCGCGCCACAACCCATGGAAGCCCATTCTCGACGGCTGCCCGTGCGATGCCATAACTTTCCATGTCCACCGCAATCGCGTCATGGAGCGCTGCGATCTCGGCCTTGGCCATCGCACAATGGATTGGTTCATCAGCAACGGTCACCAATCTTCCCTCATGCCACCGTGGGGTCTGTTTGAGGGCTTGGCCGAGACGTGGCGCCGCGGTCTCGTCGTTGTCTCGAAGCGTCTCGAGCGTAGACCATTGCTGATTCGCCTGCCCAATCGCACGGACATCTCCTGTCACCACCCAATCCGACACCTCGAGACCCTGAACCAACGCGCCACAGGTTCCGGCAGAGAGCACGTAATCTGGGTTGAATTGCCGGATCGCGTCGGCGGTCACCCGATAGGCTTGTTCGGGACCAACGCCGGTGGTCACCGCAATGATTCTCGTCTTATTGGACAGAGTCCCTTCAAACGGATTTTGCGGCCCGGGCACAGGCGTGGCCTGAAGCTCCTTGACAACCGGTCGCAATTCATCGTCACCTTCGATGAGTAACAGAAGAGATTTCATGAATGCCTCCTTTGAGCGCTGGTTGTTCTGTTGCTGAGTCTCGAACGTATCCCAAATTACAAATACACGTCACATTTTGTGCCAGACAGGAGAGACCTCTACACCTTTAGGAAAAACAGATCATTACGCATGATATGACCAGATTAGGCTATTCACTTGAGACAGCGTGAGACAAGAAGGTGTTTCACCATGAGGCAGTGATGAAACAGATGATAGCGTCCTACGTGGTGGTTCTCAGTTACACCATGCCGTGCGCACGAAACCATTCTATTTCTTCTTGTAACGAGGCTCGAATGGGACCGGGACGGTATCCCAGTTCACGCTTTGCTTTGTCGATGCTGACATAATGCGGATATTTCCCCATTCGCACCGAGGCCAGACAGGCCAAAGGTTCCTTATTGGTGAGCCGCCCGGTGATCTCGCCCATCACACCACCAATGAGGGTCAATGCGTAGGGCACTTGTATTGTTGGCGAGGGGACCCCCGACAACTCTCCCAGTACACCAAGAAAGTCTTTCAAGGAAATGTTCTCTCCTCCGAGGATGTAGCGATTTCCGATTGTTCCCTTCTCTGCAGCCAGGCAATGGCCTTCTGCGGCATCTCGAACATCCACGACATTCAACCCGGAGTCGGTGTACACCGGGAATCTTCCCTTTGAGAAATTGAATGATGGTGTGACCAATGGGGGAGGGTTTTGCATCGCCAGGACCGATCGGCGCGGCAAGATTGATGATGATCACCGGAAGCCCCTCTGCACAGGCCTCCATCGCGACGCGATCCGCTTCTAACTTCGATAGCTCGTAGGCGCCAACGGCTTCATGATCGTCCTTGAGCATGGTTTCGTCTGCCGAGGGCGAATTCGTTCCGCGCCGGAGGACTGCGGCGGTGCTGGTATGAATCATTTTTCGAACGCCGGCCTTGCGAGCCGCGGTGAGCACGTTGCGCGTGCCCTGTGTATTGGCGGCACGCATGGCCTCAGGATTTCTGGTGAAAAACTTCACGTTCGCCGCGAGGTGATACACCTGTTCACAGCCCTGGGTGGCCCGCTCTAAACTCGCGAGATCCAGAATGTCTCCGTGAACGATGTCGACGGACTGTCCTTTCAGCCCGCTCTGATCCGATCCCTCACGCACCAAGGCCCGCACCTCTGCGCCGCGCTCAACAAGACGTCGACACAGATGGGCTCCGACAAACCCATTCGCTCCCGTGACTAAAACTTTCATTGAATTTCCTTATTGAACAAAAGCGACTCACCTCCGGCCACTCAAGCGCGCCATAACCAAACTCGCTCGTACGTGTTGTGGAAACTTGGTGCGTGGTGGGACGGCAGGACTTACTGAAGTCTCAGCACATCGCGACGAATTCTCGCAGAAACTGAAAAAAGAGTAAAGATGGAAAACGTGGCGAATGGCTTTCGCGTCTGACCCATGCGGGCTAGATTTCCACCACGACGCCGATTTCGACAACCTGTTCAGCGGGAATATGAAAGAACGAACTGGCGCGCTGGGAGTTGCGGCTGAGGAAGATGAAAAGGCGTTCCCGCCAGAGCGCCATGCCCGGCTTCGGTGTGGCGAGCGAATTCACGCGGCTCAGGAAGAACGTCGCTCCGTCAAGATCGATATCCAATCCCTGTGTGCGGCATGCCGCGAGCAAGCGGGTGATGTCCGGCGTCTCCATGAATCCGTATTGCACCACGACCCGGCGGACTCCCTTGGCAAGAGGTTCGATGCGTACATGATGGCTGCCGGTGACGGTTGGGACTCGGGCGGTCGTCGTGGTCAGGAAGACGAGTTGTTCATGGAGCACTTTGTTGTGCCGCACGTTCTGTACGAAGGACGGCGGTGTGAGGTCGGGGAACTGCGTCAAGTAGACGGCTGTTCCCGGGACGCGGGTGAGCGGCTGCGCCAGCACGTCTTTCAGGTAGGTGGTCAGTTGCGGCATTTTGCTCCAGAGGTGTTTCGCAATGAGCCGACGCCCGCCATGCCAGGTGATCATCAAGAAAAAGATCCCGGCGCCGAGGACCAGTGGAAGCCAGCCACCGTGTGGGATTTTCAGCGCATTGGCTCCAAAAAACGACAGGTCCATGGTCAGCAAGAGACTGGTGACAAGGACCACCGCTGGCCAACTCCATTTCCATTGGCGTCGGGCGACGACGGACATCAGCAGCGTAGTCATGACCATGGTGCCGGCGACGGCGATCCCGTACGCAGCGGCCAGATTGCTGGAGGTGCCAAAGAGTATGACGAGGCTGATCGTGCCGATCAGCATCATGAGGTTCATCGCCGGGACGTAGATTTGCCCGATCTGCGATGCGGAAGTGTATCGAATGTGCAAGCGTGGCAGATAGCCCAACTGGATCGCCTGATTCGTGAGGGAAAAGGCGCCGCTGAGCATCGCTTGCGATGCGATGATGGTGGCCAGTGTGGCAAGGCCGACCAACGGCAAGAGGAACCATCCTGGTGCGAGCAAATAGAACGGATTCGCTACGGCGTCCGGTTGCCGAGCCAGCAATGCGCCTTGACCCAAGTATTGCAGGACGAGCGATGGAAGGACCACGCCATACCAGCCGAGTCGAATGGGGGATTTCCCGAAGTGTCCCATGTCGGCATACAAGGCTTCGGCTCCGGTCAGGACAAGAAACACGCTTCCTAATACCGCGAAGCCCTGTGTGGGATGGTCGAGAAGAAACTGGACGGCATGGTGGGGGCTGAACGCGGCAAACACCTCAGGAGTTTGTGCGGCACTCGCTGTCCCTAGGACAGCGAGTGTGCCGAACCAGAGCAGCATGATGGGGCCGAACCATCTCCCGAGCCGTCCGGCTCCGTGTGATTGGACGGCAAAGAATGCGAGCAGCACGGTGATGGCGATCGGCAGCGTATAGGGCTGATAGGCAGTCGTTTCGACTTCGATCCCTTCCACTGCGCTGAGGACTGAGATGGCCGGGGTGATGATCCCATCGCTATAGACCAACGAAGCCCCGAGTAACCCAAGTGCAATCACGGACCCGATCCGCAAAGGGAACGCCGACTCTTCGCGATGGCGTTGTCCCAAGGCCATGAGCGCCACAATGCCGCCTTCGCCCTGATTGTCGGCTTGCATGACGAATAGCAAGTATTTCACCGTGACCACCAGCAGCAGGGCCCAGATGATGAGAGACAGCAGGCCGATGATCGTCGGAAGTGTCACGGGCAAGCCGTGCGAGGCGTGGAAACATTCCCGCAGTGCATAGAGAGGACTGGTCCCGATGTCACCGTACACGACGCCAAGCGCGGCGAGCGCGAGTCCTGCGGTCTTAGGTTGATCAGACGGGCTACTCATGGGAGGAGAGTGAGTAGCCGGATGCGTGACGGCGAGCAACTCACGTAGTGAATGGTGCGCATAGTGAACCGATCCTAACGGGTTCATGAGGCCAGGACAAGCAGTTCCGACACTCGGCTGGGAAATACTGTAGGGTTGAGTGTAAACGGTTAGGCCGCTTTAGCAGGGCGCCAGCGGAGTCCGACGTTTAGGAGTTCTTGGAGCAATTCCTTATAGTGATAGTCGGCTTTCTTCGCGGAATCGGCGAAGTCTTCATCTTCTGCGATCTGGGGGTTGGGATTGGCTTCGAGGACGTACAGTTGCCCGTCAACCGTCATCCTCATGTCAATGCGCGCATAGCCGCTGAGTCCGAGTGCGCGATACACCCGTTTTGCTAAATCCTGAATGTCTTCGGCCTTCCCCTCTGGCAGGTTGTTAGCCTTCCGCGACGTGATGCCATACTTCTGCTGATACTTCCGGCTCCACTTCACTCGTTCGGTCGCGATGCGTTTGGCATCGTCCGGTAGCTTGTCCATGATGAGTTCCCACACCGGCAGCACTTGCAACTGGCCGTTGCCGATGATCCCCACGTAGAATTCACGACCCTCGATATACCGCTCGATCAGGGCGCCACTTCCCACACTATGGTGGATGAAGGTTACTCGCTCGCCCAGCTTGTCGTCGTCTTCCACGATCGAGGCTTGGGAGATACCCAACGAGGCTTCTTCGCTGACGGATTTGACGATCAATGGGAAGGCGAGCCATTTGGGCCGCCTGACCGTGCGCCCCTGAGGGACTTCGATGAATTCTGGATAGGGGATGCGGTGAAAGGACAGCACCTTCTTTGTTAACGCTTTGTCGCGCGCCAGCATCAGGCCGCGCGGATTACAGCCGGTGTAAGGGAGGTGCAGGAGTTCGAGGTACGACACGACGTGCTGATCGTAGACGGCGACGCCGTCAAATTCTTCCAGTAGGTTGAAGGCGATGTCCGGCTTCCAACCCTCGATAGCCGAATGGATCACGTCGAGCTCGCTCTTAACGCCGAGCGGGAGCACCTCATGACCCAGCTTCTTCAATGTGGAGACAACATCGTGCTCTGTCCGCCACGCGACGGTTTTCAGATCGTGACCGTTCACCTGCTCCGGCGGGACGAGGTCTTCATGCATGAGGACGAGCACGCGTAGTCGCTTCATAAGGCCACTCGATGCCGCCCACTCCGCAAAAAGTTCATGGTATGGACGGTCAGGAGGATGGTGAAATCGAGTTTGGCCTGCTCTTCTGCCACGGGGACTCGCAGATTCAATTCACGGCATCGACGAATCATATCCTCCAGCACCTGGTCGATCGTGTATTGATACTCGCCGGTCCAACTCGCGACTTTGCGTCGCACTTCGCGGCGAAACCGATTGAGAAAGGTGGCGGCACTTGGCCTATTTGCATGATTGGGCAGGTGGGAGAAGAGCCGCTTGAGATCCGGGTCATACTGCGACTGGCGCTCAACGCCATAATGCCTTCGCTTGCGCTCATAGTGTTCGCGAAGGGTCTTCTTGAGATTGGGAAGCGGATCGATTTCTTCATGTGTGGTGACGGAAGGAGAGATGCCCTGGAGGTTGTTCATGAGACCATCGACATATCTGAGCTTCTTCAGAACGGGCCAGCCACGGTATCGCTCCTCCCATAGGGATTCCGGTGTCAGCCAGACGGCAAAGGTTTCAGCGAAGTCTTCATCCGGATGACTCTGCGCATACCATAAATCTAAGTGGCGGACGAAACTCCGGCTATAGGGACGAGGCGAGTAATACATCGGGTACTGTTGGGACGACTTGCCGAAAGTCTGCTGGCGGGTTTTGCGCCGCCGGATTTTGTACGCGTTCTCGATGGCATGGCCGGCTTCGTGGCGGAGAATGCGCAGGCACCATTCCGTTGTTCCGCCTTCGACTTCGAGCATTTGGGCTAGTTCGAGTTTCGCAAGGCGAGGATGAGCGAGGTAGAAGGGAATCGCAATGCCGGGAACCCCATCGGGCGTGAACCATTCATTGGAGAGCCAGAAGTGCGGGCGAAACAGCAAGCGACGTTCTTCCAGCTCGCGGGTCAACTCTGCGATCGGCTGTTCGAGAAACCCGCCCTTGAGTCCGAGGTGCAGATCGCACATCGGGAGATCCAACAACGCGTCGTCGGGCCAGGAGGCCCATGTCGGTTCGTCGTGGCCAACAGCCGGAGTCTTGAGCACGTCGGAAACCGTACGGTCCATGAGACACTTCATCCTCCATAGGGCCTGTCGGTATGGCCCATGAAAAACTATAGCATTCTTTGTTCAAGCTGCTGGCGAGGCTGATGCGATTGATCTACGAGGAGCGAGAGGAGGAACAAATTGTCCACACCTGTTCCAGTTTGAACTGGGATTACGGTTTCACTGGCCCTCGGTGTCCAGGAAACTGTGAAAGTCGTGCCATCAATGCCGGTACGGATGCCCAAATGTGGTCGATGACCGACTCCACATAGTCTCGCGCTTGGACGAGATCACGCTCCCAATCAGGCAGAGCTTCGTGCAGATCGAGAATCGGGGTTTCTTCGCCGAGTGCCACCTCATTGAAGAGTGGAGCCGTCAGACCGAATTGCCGCTGAATAAACTCACGATGGTTCAGACTCATGGCAATAATGAGATCAACCCGATTGATCAGCTCCTTGGTCAGTGCTTGTGGAATGTGCGCAGAGGGGTCGATGCCTTTCCGGATCAGTGGGTGACAGACCACCAGGGGAACCGATTGAGGCGAGGCTTTGATACCAGCTGACTCAACTCGGTAGCAGGACTGTGGATCGCTCTGTGCCCGGACCGCATATTCGGCCGTCACGCTGCGGAATACATTTCCCGTGCAGACAAAGAGAATGGACTGCATCATAGGCGGTTCGTCTGCTCCATGAATACTAGTGGACGGTCGACAGGACAGCTCCAGAGCGGCTACAATCGCGCCATGTCTATCTCTGCCGCCGCCACGCCACGTCGTAAACTCGACGAAGAAACCGAGAAGCTTCAGACACGCCTCTGCCGCCTGGTAGGGCAAGCGATTGCTGACTATCGCCTTATTGAGGACGGCGACAAGGTCATGGTGTGTCTGTCGGGCGGCAAAGACAGTTATGGTTTACTCGACATCCTACTCGTGCTGCAACCCCGCGCACCGATCCATTTTGACCTGATTGCCGTCAACCTCGACCAAAAGCAGCCTGGATTTCCGGCGGACGTCCTGCCGGATTATCTGACCAGTCGGGGAGTCCGCTTCCACATCGAGTCACGCGATACGTATTCGATTGTGAAACGACTGATTCCCGAAGGACAGACGACGTGCTCCTTGTGCTCGCGCCTTCGCAGGGGACATCTCTATCGAATCGCCGGTGAGCTAGGGGCCACGAAAATCGCGCTTGGGCATCATCGGGATGACATTGTCGAAACGCTCTTTCTGAATCTCTTCTATACAGGCAAGTTGAAAGCGATTCCACCAAAACTGCGTTCAAAGGATGGACGGCATCTGGTCATCCGTCCGCTGGCGTTGGTGAAAGAGGCCGATCTTGCACGATATGCTGAGCTGAGAGGATTTCCCATCATTCCCTGCGACCTCTGCGGCTCTCAAGAGGATTTGAAGCGAAAGAAAGTGAAAGCATTTCTTCAGCAATGGGAGCGAGAGTCGTCTGGCTGTTCCGACAGCATCGCCGCAGCATTGACCAACGTCGCGCCCTCGCTCTTGATGGATCCACGACTCTTTGACTTTACATCGCTGACCGCAGAGGCTGGTCATCAGCCGGAAGGCGATGCGTGGCTAGATCAAGAACCGGTTCCTCACCAGGATGGAGCAGCCGCGTCGATATCGACCGAGTTGCTTCATCACCCCTGAACACGTTTCATCACCGTCTCCCTCTGACATTTTTGGTGCATCGCTTGTCCGCCGACAGCTGTAGATGACGGCTGAGCGCGAGGATGTCGCCGACATCCTTCCCCATGTGGTTTACTCATGGCGCCAGCAGGATTCGTTAAGAAGTTGAGCAGACTAGAAGAAACGGCTGGAGGGGCTGGCTCATGGAAAGATTCGCGTTCAGATCGGGCACACAGTCTGATTATTAAAAATTCTTCATGAATTCCCAATCAGCTCTTCATAGTTCGAGGAGTATGCTTTATACGGGAAGAAAGGGGGTGAACCTCTATGATGACGGTACTTCTTATGACGGTCGCACTGAGCGCCGTTGCAGGCGTGATCTATAGGGTGACAGTGGGTTTGAGGACGGTCAGATTCAAGCAAAAGGCCCATTCTCCGTCGTGTTGTCGGCGCGCTCGCGGTTCTCATGCTCCTCCTCCCCGGCTTCGCCTATGCGCATGGCACGGTGGCGATGGAGGAAGATCCCTGTGTGCAACGGGTGGGAGGCAACCTCGTCCATTTCAACGCCTATCAACCCCAAAATGAGGCGAAAGCCCAGTACTGTACCGAGATCCCCGCTGAAGGGGACACATTCCTCGTCGTGGATCTGGTCGATGCCGGTCTCCGTCACACGCCGGTCGGAGTGCGGGTCGTCAGAGGACTCAGCGAAACAACAGAAGGATAGACCGTGGCCTACTGGCCTCCAGCGACTCATCCGGATGGAGTGGTCAGAGGTGAAGCCAGGTTGGCGAAGGGTCTGTATAAGTTGATCATTAGTCCGGAAGGGTTCAGTCCTTCGTCCTATCACTTGCGAGTGCAACAGGTTGACTATGCGAAGATGGGGCGCCAAGCGATGGGGCCGCTGGTCGTTTTCCTCGTACTCGCTTTGATCGGATACGAGTTTTCGAAGTCGAAGCGATTCATGCGGTGGCGGGCCCCTGGCAATTCGTGAAGACGGTCGCGATGCGAAGAGTGTAGATTTCACAGAGGGAGGGATACATCATGGCAAGTAATGAGCGCGGGTATGACATTTCGCAGTGGTACGATTCGAAGCCGGCGAAGCTCGGCTGGTTGGGGATGTTGTCGATCGGGGTGTTTTGGGTGCTGTACCAGCGGACGTTTGGGTACTCGCACGGCCTGGACTCCATGACGCCGGAGTTTGATTCGGTGTGGATGGGGCTGTGGCGGTTTAACATTCTGGCCAACGCCGTGTTCTTTGCCACGGCGATCGGGTGGATCTGGGTGACGCGGGATCGGAACCTGACGAACCTGGACCCGAAGCTCGAGCTGAAGCGGTACTTTTATTTTATGGGGTGGTTGGTGTGCTACATCTGGGGCGTGTACTACGCGGGCAGCTACACGTTGGAGCAGGATGCGGCGTGGCATCAAGTGATCATCCGGGACACGAGCTTTACGGCGAGCCACATCGTGGCGTTCTACGGGACGTTCCCGTTGTACATCACGTGCGGCGTGTCGAGTTATCTGTATGCGCAGACGCGGTTGCCGTTGTACAGCCAAGCCACGTCGTTCCCGTTGGTGGCGGCGGTGGTGGGGCCGATGTTCATTCTGCCGAACGTGGGGCTCAACGAGTGGGGGCATGCGTTCTGGTTTGTGGATGAGCTGTTTGCGGCGCCGTTGCACTGGGGCTTTGTGACGTTGGGCTGGTGCGGGTTGTTCGGAGCGGCAGGGGGCGTGGCGGCGCAGATCGTGAGCCGGATGTCGAATCTGGCGGACGTGATCTGGAACAACGCGCCCAAGGCCATTCTGGATCCGTTCCCCAGCCAGGTGAACCCCAACGCCAAGGCCGGGTACTAAACAGACGCTAAACCTTAGCGTAGGGCTTGCAGTCAGAGGGCTGGTTCGGATATCCGGACCAGCCCTCTGCTTTTTGGTAGAGCGGATGCCAAACGAATGAGTCGGTTAGTTCAGTTGAATCAATACAGCTGGATTGTGGATAAACCGGTAGTAGACCTATGAGCTGCGGCTTGCCGAACAAGCATTGCCGGTGAGGGTCGGAAAGCATATCGAGCAACGCAGAGGAGCCCTTGCTTCCGCCTAGCGGGGGTCTGAAGCAACCCTTGCGATTCGCAAGGGTTGTCACCCAGTATTCTAACTGAGTCAATCAGTGCGCCAACTCATATCGGACGGCGCTCAGCAGTTCCTCAATTCCAAAGGGCTTGCGCAACGTTTGTCGTGCGCCCAACAGTCGGGCCGTCTTCCGCAGGTATTCCTCACTGAATACTCCTGAGATGGCAATGACCTTGATGTCCAAGAATTCGCGTGTGAGCTCGATGATCGTATCGGATCCATTCAATTCAGGCATCAGAAGATCCACGATCACCAAATCTGCCGCCTCTGCCGGTATAACCTGTAAGCCTTCGCGCCCATTGGCTGCTTCGACCACAGCGTATCCTGCCGATTGAAGAGCCGTCGACAACAACGCGCGAATGGGAGCCTCATCATCCATCACTAAGATGCTGGCCATACAACCCCTTCAAGGAACATCGCTCTGAACAAGAAGCCTGTCGAAGTCTACGTGAAATGTTTCTAGTTTCAATAAAAAGCTGACTCTTAAAAGGGGAAGCCCCTGGAGGAGAGGCTCCGCGCAGGTCACAGAGGAAATGGAGATAGAGGCCGGAACCGGCGTGCCGGAGAGATTCAAGCAGTGGGAGTGACAGTTTCACAGGCGCGAACAGTGCGTCTGGCAGGTACTAGCCGATTGGTCACAGCCGGTGGCGACCAGATGCATGTGAACACAGTGTGGCGCCTGACAGGCAAACGACACCTACACCGTGCAAAAGCTTGAGCGGTAGAAAGCAGCTTCGATGGTCATGCGATATGCATATCAGCATCCGGAGAGTTTACGCGCTGGCATCGAGATTCTTGATCAAGTTCCGGACGGAGTTCGCACAGGTTTAGCGCAATCGGCTTAATGTCACTGCGTGGGAATTCGTGAGATGACTTGGTTCCAAGCTACTGAAAGGAAAGATAGATAAGGTTGGTTGCGGGGAGAGGATTTGAACCTCTGACCTTTGGGTTATGAGCCCAACGAGCTACCAGGCTGCTCCACCCCGCAGTCGGAGACTAACAAAGCGTTGAATGACAAGTCAAGTTGAGGTGTCGCCTGATTGCATTCTCGGAATCACGATGTTAAAGCGATAGCATGCGGATCGTCTTCATGGGCACACCAGAATTCGCCGTGCCATCGCTCGAGGCACTCCTTGGATCCGAGGATCAAGTGGTCGGAGTCGTCACGCAGCCGGATCGACCGAAGGGAAGAGGTCATCAGCTCGTCGCGCCGCCCGTGAAACTGGTTGCGGAGCGTGCTGGTATTCCTATTCTACAGCCGCTCAAAATTCGCACACCCGAGTTCTTGCAGGCCCTTTCTGCCTGGCAGCCTGATCTCATCGCGGTCACAGCCTTCGGGCGGATTCTGCACACGCCGATTCTTCGGCTCCCAGCGATGGGCTGCGTGAATGTCCACGGGTCTCTGCTGCCGCAATATCGCGGCGCGGCGCCGGTCCAGTGGGCCGTCATCAATGGTGAGACCAAAACGGGTATTACCACGATGCTCATGGATGAAGGAATGGATACGGGACCGATGCTGCTCCAAGAGGAGTTGGACATCTCGCTTGATGATACAGCCGGGACGTTGGCGCCTCGTATGGCGGAGCTGGGTGGTCGGCTGCTCGTCGACACGATCGCACAGTTGAAAGCCGGGACGTTGGCGCCGAAGAGGCAAGATGATGGACAGGCAACCATGGCGCCGCTCTTGAAAAAAGAAGATGGCCTGATCGATTGGACGATGAACGCCACGTCGCTTGCCAATCGAGTACGAGGGCTTTCTCCCTGGCCGGGGGCGTATACGTTTTTTGGTGAGGAGCGTTGGAACATATGGAAAGCAGTCTCGATTATGGGTGCGACGACCGAGAGGCCCGGAACGATCGTCACGGTGAATAAGCAGGTGATTCTGGTGGCGACAGGCGAGGGCATTCTTGAGATTCATGAAATCCAAACGGCCAATTCGAAACGCATGTCGGTAGTCCAATTCCTGGCTGGGCACCGAGTCACGGCCGGTATGCAATTGGGTTCACCGGCTGCGTAACTCTTCTCTTCACAACAGTCGCCATCTCCTTGTTCCAACTATGAGTGACGAAAGATCGGTGGGTACTGATGTGCGGGGGCTCTCTCCACGATCTATTGCGCTCTCTATCCTCCTGTCCTGTCAACGAACTGATGACACACTCGATGAGCTGATCGAACAACGAGCCACATCAATTCCACAGCCCCGTGACCGCTCGCTGGTAATGGAACTGGTGTATGGGACCTTACGGCGACAGGAGACAATTGATTGGAGGCTTGATGCGGTTCTCGCCAAACCTCTCCAAAGATTGCCGATGGTCGTTCAAATGTTACTGCGGCTTGGCGCCTACCAGTTGCTGTTTCTGGATCGCATCCCTGCTTCCGCAGCGGTGAACGAAACCGTCCTTTTGACAAAGTCCTACGCGAAACAATTAGGCCGCGATTGGAGCGGGTTGGTGAACGGAGTCCTGCGGAACCTGATTCGCGTACCGGCGCCACCTTTCCCAGACCCAGCAAGTTATCCGGCTCAATCGTTATCTATTCGGTATGGAATCCCAATATGGCTGACAGAGCGGTGGCTCGGCCGAATGGGATTGGAGCAAGCAGAATCGGCTTGTCGAGCAAGCAGCACGGCTCCCAATATGACCCTGCGAGTGAACGCCAATCGACTCACCAGGGAAGAGTTTTTGGAGAAGTTGCGGCAGGCCGGTATTGAGGCACACCCGACTGCGATCAGCCCTGTCGGGGTGGTGTTGGGAAAAGGCCAGGCTGTCACGGCGTTGCCAGGGTTCCAGTCTGGCGATTTCTATGTGGAAGATGAAGCGGCTCAACTCATTCCTCGAATCCTTGATCCGCAACCTGGCGAAACCGTGCTGGACGCCTGCGCCGCTCCAGGTGGCAAGACAACGCATCTTGCCGAGCGCATGGGTGATCGTGGAACGATCTACGCGGTTGATCGGAAGACTCTCCGTGTGGACCTGCTCCGACAAAATTGCGGACGGCTGGGCGTGCGGAGCGTCGTGCCGATCGTCGGCGATGTGAGAACACCATCCGAATGGGCCGGGGTGATCGCCCGCGGGCCGAACCTCCATAAGGAACCGCCGCTGTTCGATCGGATACTCGTGGATGCCCCGTGCAGTGGGCTTGGTGTGTTGCGCCGACACCCTGAAGCAAAATGGCGGAAGGACAGTTCGACGTTCGCCAGGCACCAGAAACTTCAATCCGAAATCCTTGCCTCGGTGGCTTCCTGCTTGCGACCCGGTGGGGTGCTGGTCTATAGTGCGTGCTCGACGGAAACGGAAGAGACGGAAGGGGTCGTCACCTCTTTTTGCGAAGCCTATCCTGGATGGATACGTGAATCTGTGGCGCCGTGGCTTCCCACCACGGCTCTCCCCTTTGTGACCATCTTCGGCGCGTTCTCGACTATGGGTAATGAGTGCGGGATGGACGGCTTTTATGCCGCCCGCCTACGGAAGAAATAATGGGTCATTCGATTCAGATCGCCCCCTCAATTCTTTCCGCAGACTTCGCTCGATTGGCTGATGAAGTAGCCGCAGTGGAGCGAGCGGGTGCCGACCTGCTGCATGTCGATGTGATGGACGGCCATTTTGTGCCGAACCTGACAGTGGGGCCACCGATTGTCGAAAGTCTCAAAAAAGTCACTAAGCTTCCACTCGACGTTCATTTGATGATCACCAACGCCGATGCGTTCATTCCGGAGTTTGTCGATGCCGGAGCCGACTATTTGACCGTGCATGTCGAGGCCTGCCCGCACCTCCATCGCACGATTCAATCGATTAAGGAACGGGGGGTCAAGGCCGGAGTAACCTTAAATCCTGCGACGCCACTCTCGTTGCTTCAGGAGATCTTGGGAGATGTCGATCTGGTGTTGATCATGTCGGTGAATCCTGGATTCGGCGGGCAAACGTTTATCCCATCGGTGCTCAAGAAAATCGCCGATACGCGGGCACTGTTGGACAAGATCAAAAGCCAGGCGCTGCTAGAAGTGGATGGCGGCGTGAAGGTGGAAAATACTCGGGAGATCGTGGCCGCCGGAGCGACGGTCCTCGTGGCAGGGTCCGCGATTTTTTCCCAACGCGACTATACAGCCACCATTGCGGCCATGCGGGCGGCTGGAGCAATGGCCGTCTCGCCGGCGTCACGCGCCGCGGTCCATCAATAGGCGGCTCAGGTGGACATCTCCACACTCATCGACAGTCTGCACCCTCTCGAAATTAAAGTACTTACGACCTTAGGGCTTCGCCCGTCGGGAACCGCTCTGGGCAGCGAACAGTTGGCCGGCGCAGCTGAGCTGGAGGCGTCTCAACTCAGTATGGCGGTCGAGTGGTTATTGGCCAAGTCTCTCATCACGGTCCAGACGGAAACAGTGACTCCCATCGTCTCGCTGACGAAGATTGGGGAGGAATATCACCAGACCGCCTCGCCCATCGAGCGAGTCTTGGCGGCTGCGCGGGAAGCCACTGGCACCGGGAAGAGACTGACCATTCCTGACCTTCAGTCGCAAGGCGGACTGGACGCTTCGGATGTCAGCAAAGCTGTCGGGCGACTTAAAAAGGAAGGGGTGGTCCTGATCATCCAAGGGGGGTGCATCGAAACAACTGGACGCCCGAGCCAGACTGCCGAGGCACTCCGAACCCTCCTGGGGGACATGCATGACTCACCGAAAGAGCTGAAGAGCTTCACGGAAGCCCATCGGCAGATCATCGAAGACTTTGCCGTGAAACGTGGCAATGCCAAAGAACCGTTCCGTGTGGACGAGCGGGTGGCCCGCTCATTTATCTTGTCACCGGACGGAGCCGGTGCAGCGGCGCAGTTGCTGACGCAGGGGATTGCTGAAGAAGTCTCGCAGTTGACTCCCGACTTGTTGAAGGATGGGAGTTGGCGTCAGACGCGATTGAGAAAGTACACCATCAGTCTGCGCCCGCCTCGTATCGGAACAGGAAAGAAACATCCCTATCGCGAATTTCTCGATACGGTCAAAACCAAACTTGTGAGCATGGGGTTCCAAGAGATGCGGGGGGCGCTGGTCGAAACCGAGTTCTGGGATATGGATGCCCTGTTCATGCCGCAATTCCATCCAGCCCGGGACATTCACGATGTCTATTTTATCAAGGAGCCCAGCCATACCACCGCTGTGGACGAGCCGTTCTTGTCGCGTGTGGCCAAGGTACATGAGAACGGCGCAGAGACTGGTTCCACAGGCTGGGGCTATTCGTTTGATGTGCATCGGGCTAAACGGTTGGTGTTGCGGAGTCAGGGCACGGCAGTGTCGGCTCGAAGGCTTGCCGCCTCGCCACAGATCCCCGGGAAGTATTTCTCGATTGCCCGGTGTTTTCGCTATGACCAAGTCGACGCCACCCACGCCACCGATTTCTTCCAGGTGGAGGGGATTGTGCTGGGAGAAGACATCAACTTTCGGACGCTGTTGGGGCTTCTGAATTTGTTTGCCCGGGAAGTGGCACAAGCGAAGGAAGTAAAGTTTTTGCCGGCCTATTTCCCATTTACTGAACCGTCGGTCGAGATGCATGTGCGGCATCCACGCCTGGGATGGATGGAACTCGGCGGCGCTGGTCTCTTTCGTTCCGAAGTGACGTTGCCCCTCGGCGTGACGGTACCGGTCATTGCCTGGGGGTTGGGGCTTGATCGTATGGCGATGGTGGCGTTGGGCATTCATGACATACGCGAACTCTTCACCGATAACCTGGAATTGATCCGCACGACCAGAGGACTGTTCTAACTCCACTTATGCCCACCATCACGATTTTCAAGGACGATTTAGAGTCGCTTCTGGCGGGTGAGGACGGTGTCGACCGTGCCATTCCAATGGCGCAGTTGGAAGAATGGCTCATGCTTGTGAAAGGCGAGCTGAAGGGGCACAACCCGGAAACCGGAGAGTTGCGTATCGAACTGCAAGATAGCAATCGGCCGGATCTCTGGTGTTGCGAGGGGATTGCCCGACAAATTCGCATCAAGCAGCAAGGCCGGTTGAAGCCGTATGCCTTCTTCGCCGAAACACCGAAGTCGCCCCATCATCTGATCGTGAAGCCCGGTATGGAGCAGGTGCGCCCGTATGTGGCTGCCTGTACGGCCAAGGGATATCGGGTGACCGAGAAGGGGTTGGCTCAGCTGATTCAAACACAGGAGAAGTTGGCCGACATCTTCGGGCGTAAGCGCAAGACCGTCTCCATCGGAATCTACCAACTGCGGAATATTACCTTTCCCGTGACCTATGAGCTGGTGAAACCGGACGAAGTGCGGTTTACCCCGCTGGGTATGGAAACGGCGATGACGCTATCGGAAATTCTCATGGTTCATCCCAAGGGGTTGGAGTATGGGCCTATCTTGGCCGTCCAAAGTCTGCTCCCTATCCTTCGAGATGCGAAGGCTCAACCGTTGTCCTTTCCCCCGATTATCAATAGCCGGGAAATCGGAGAGGTACGGGTGGGTGATGATGAACTCTTCGTTGAAGTGACCGGGACGGATCTGCCCATGGTGATCCTGTCGCTGAACATCTTTGCGGCGAATTTGGCCGACCGTGGCGCAACCATCGAGCCGGTGGAAGTGCGGTATCCGACAAGCACGGTGCTGGGTACACGGGTCAAAACGCCACAGGATCTCGGGAAGCCAGTGACCATTCGGATGAAAGCGATTGAACAGGCATTGGGCCAGGAGCTCGGCGAGACAATCGTGAAGCAGGCTCTTGAGGCCTATGGGTATGACGTGTCGGCAGAAAATGGATCGGTGAAGGCAAAGCTCCCACCATACCGCCATGATCTCATGCATACGATGGATGTGGTTGAAGACGTCGCCATGAGTCGTGGGTATGCCGAGTTTACCCCCGTCATGCCGGCGCAATTTACAGTGGGAGGATTATCCGCCATTGAGCAGCTGTCCGATCGATCTCGAGAATTGATGGTGGGACTCGGCTTTCAGGAAATCATTTCGAACATTCTCGGCTCACCGGATCAGTATTGCCGTTGTATGCGCCTGGAAGGAACGGAATGGGGGCGGACGGTCGAGGTTGATAACGTCATGTCGTTGAGCTTCTCGTGCCTCCGACAATGGATGCTGCCCTCATTATTGCGCATCGAAGCCGCCTCGAGTCGGGCGTTCTACCCCCATCGCCTCTTCGAGGCCGGTGATGTGGCGATTCCCGATGGGACCCACGAGTTGGGGTCTCGAACGGAAACCGTGATCGGCGCCTTGATCGCGCACGCCACCACCCATTTCTCAGAAATCCATTCCTGTCTGGATGTGTTGTGTTACTACCTCGGCAAGGAATATAGCCTTGAGCCAATGCAGCATCCATCGTTTCTGGAAGGCCGTGCCGGCCGTATTCTCGTTTCGGGCAAGCCGGTCGGCGTCATCGGCGAAGTCCATCCAGAAGTCCTCGAACGCTGGCAGATCTCCATGCCGGTCGTGGCGT
>CAWKLH010000001.1:0-241653 GCA_963850405.1 Nitrospirota bacterium | reverse complement strand
AACAGATTGAAGCCATGGAACTGCACAATTGGGGAAATAAGAACATATACGAGAAGGCTAAAGATGTTGGCTTGGGTGAAGCATATTTAGGTGCGTTTAGTGGGCCATCTCACGGTATACATGGTAACTGGCAAGATCTTTTGGAATATCATCTTGAGAGTGACGAACACGGTCATTTTACACCGGACTTCGAATGGCACCGTCCCCGTCCGCAGTACTTAAATGTCGTCGCTCTTCACGCTGCAGAGGTTTCTAAGCAGTACGTCGAATGGTTAGAATTCGAAGATATCGGACCATTGACTAAATCCCTTACCGAACTACAAGAGCGGGTAGTTAGGCTCGATTCTGCTCATGAACAGTGGCTGACTCAACATGCCTAACCAATCGGTCGAGCTGACGGCTTAGCCTTCCGCTGTGCTCCAGGGCAAGCCGCAGCTCACCTCAATCGTTAGGCCGCACAAGGTCCCACTGTGACACTGCTCTCCCGCCTTAAAGCCTATGTGCCCGATGAGCGGGACATCCCACTATTGCTCGCCCACCCAGCGCGCGAAAGAGGTAATGATGGTTCTCCGATAGCTGGCCCACGAAGTGCGGGCCAACCAGTAGCTGCCGCGGACAGCCGCTGCATAAACGTCGTGTGTTCCACGGATGCCTGCTGATCCGCGGAACCGTTATACGTCTTGAGCACATAAGGCACACAGATGTATAATCTCGAGCGTGAAGCCCATCAGATGGAACTCCGAGAAAAGTCTTTCGCTTAAAGCGGAACGCGGTGTTTCATTCGAGGAAGTTCTTTTCGCGATCTCGCAGGGCGGTCTCATCGCTGTGATGGACCACCCCAACCGGGCCAAATACGGGCATCAAAAGATGCTGGTGGTTAAAATACGAGACTACGCGTATCTCGTTCCCTATGTTGAAAACGAGAATGAGCTTTTTCTAAAAAGTATCATGCCAAGCCGCAAGGCAACGCGCGATTTCTTATCAGGAGGCACGTGAGATGAACGACCGCAAATTGTTAGAACAGGAGATTCTGGCCTCGTTCGAACAGGGTGAGTGGAGGTCCGTTCGGAATCAAAAAGGGGAGATCTCGCGAATTCGGGCATCGGCCGCGGCGACCTTGCTCAAAAACAAGCGAGTCAACATTCGAATCTCATCGCTGGACCTCGAGGGGCTGCAGGCCCGAGCGGCTGAGGAGGGCGTTCCATACCAGACACTCATGGCGAGCGTCCTTCACAAATTTGTATCTGGCCGTCTGGTTGAGGCACAGAAACGAGTAACGACGCGCTCAAGTCGGACAGCGCGCAAGCGCACCGCCGCGTAGCGCGAATGTTAGACGGCCAAAGTGCATGGTGGACGTAGAAGGTTGTGGTCGCGTCTTGCAATCCTATATTTCCTAAGACACGGCCTGGCCAGCCTGACGATTCATCGGTCATCTCTCTACACGCGTCCTTCTTAGAGGAAGCTCAGAAACCATTCTGATTTCCTTGCTCCACGATTCGAGTAAGATCTCCCTGCCCACTTCTTTACTTCTGTTGATAAGACAATCCAAGATGCGAAGGAGTTCGGTTCTATTCTCGATCGAGGGCTCAGAAGAGAACCGTCGCAGTGCCAGAATCTGTCAGACAACCGCACACCATCAAGGAGATCCACCATGAGCAACGGGAACGTGTACCACGGAAGCTGCTTTTGCGGCGCGGTTCGCTTCACCGTGACCGGTGAGCCAGCCGCAATGGGCTATTGCCATTGCGAGTCCTGCCGAGCCTGGTCGGCTGCGCCGGTCAACGCCTTCACGTTGTGGAAACCCAACGCGGTGCAGATCATACAGGGAGCCGAGAACATCCGCACGTACAGCAAGACGCCGCTGAGTTATCGTAAGTGGTGCACAACTTGTGGTGGCCACATCTTTACGGAACATCCTACGTGGGGGGTTACCGACGTGTATGCGGCAGTCATTCCGGACTTCCCCTACCAGGCCGGCATCCATGTGAACTATGAAGAGACCAAGCTACGAATAAAGGACGGGCTGCCAAAAATGAAGGACCTGCCAAAAGAAATGGGAGGCTCCGGCATCAGCGTATCCGAATGAGTCTGTCGGGAATTCAAACGATTGGGATCGAAGAAAGTCTGCGGATATAAAACTGTACCGGGAGCCTTCTTTGAAGTCTGGAGCACTTCCGTGAGAGAGGACGCAAGGAACACGGGGACAACCTGATTCCAGCCAACCTCAGCTAAGGCTGACATCCCGAGAGGACACGACTGCCGAAGTGATTCAGCAGGCTTTCCTCATAGGAAGCCGCTGGCTCCATCGTGGCTTTAAGAACTACCCGGTCTCTATTGACTGAGCCGACCGCTCCGTCTGTTCAATCGCTCACGCCATTCCTCCAGCCCGATCTTAGCAATTCCTGCTGTATCCAATCTGATCCACCGTGGAATCTCTTTAGATACAGGCCTAGGCTATCCAACTTCTAAACACATCGCCGAGATCTTCGAAATACTTGGCTTTTCTCCCTGAGATGCGTGTGGCGCAAGAAATGCTTTAGCTCCAGACAAGACAACTTACTGAAAGTCTTTCTGGGAGCCACTGAGCGAGACGACTACGTGAGCCGAGCGCCCAAAAGTTTTGCACTGATAGGTGAATCCGTGAACAAGCAAAGATGGGCACTAGACTCTCACCGTAGCTTAATGGAGTAGGTCCATGAATATCTTGCACTATTTGAATGTCATAATCGGCTTCTCGCTGATCATGCTGCTGTTGTCTATCGTGACGACTTTTGCCGCCCAGACATGGGTGCTCATATTCAAAACGAAAAGCAGAGCTGTCGGCAATGGGCTGACAAGCATGTTGGAGGAAATGGGCTTTGAGAAAGCGTTTGCGAAGCAAAATGTGGATGCGCTTCTCAATAAAGGCAGTTCGATCTTTGGAAAGAAATTCGGGGGAGTACTAAATAAACTCAGCGCATATTTCCTGGCAGGAGCGCCAAAACATATCGGCAGAGAAGAGTTTGTCCTCCTGCTCTTGCGAAAAGCCGTCTCTGACAACGAGCTTGCCATGAAGCTAGGCTTTGCAGATCAAACCACCGCCCAGAACCAGCTCGAGGCCCTTGAAAAGGACATGCTGGTGGAAGAAACAAAAGACCCGACACTCCCGGCTCAAGTTTGGCGAACCAAAGCCATGCAGAAAATAGTGCCGGAGCTCGCATCAAAAATATTCGCTCGGTTCGATGACGTATTGGATCGCGCAACTGAAGATGTCAGCACATTCGGGAAATTTCTTGGCATCCTTCTCACCTTACCTCTCCTCTTGATGTATTGGCCGGTGGACTCATTTAAGCTGTTAAATCGTTTGAACAACGACCAGATCCTTAGCGCACAACTGGCGGGGATAGCTGAAACCACTCTTCCCTCTCTTCAAAAAGGCGCATGAGGAGTTTCTACGATGCCAGGAAACCACGAAGCCTACTCCTGATGTGAAGGACGCCTGTGAACCAAGCCGTCAGGCGTTGCAAAAGATTGCCAATGACACGATTAATCTCGGTGTGATGGGAGGGGTATTTGGCAATGAGGCAGAACGGAACGTGAAATGTACAATTCCACTAACAGACATCTCCATCCCATTTATGGAGCAGTGCAAGAAAGCGGTTTTGACTCCCGGAATATTCGTGACATGGATACTGGTGAGCTTAGGAAGCGCGTTTTGGCTTGGTCTGTTGAACAAGGTGCTGGGGCTCCGCTCAGAATTGAGCAAAAAGCTTGATGCGCAGCGAGAGCTCCGGGCAACAAGCCAAGCGTAAAGATTGGGATAATGGGGTCTGTATTGCCTGATACAGCACCGACCTTAGACTGAGACTTCTCACACGCCTGGAACTCCTACGTGCCACTCACTTTCTTCCGAAATTTTTGTCTATCCAGAAAATCTTCACTACTTGCTCTGAGTCGTTGGCCCCTGAAGGAAGACGCTCTCCTCCCCACGATTACTGTATCCATTCCGATTCGATCCGTATCAGTTTGGATACGACCGCCCGTAACTAGAAATCAGCGGAACTCCTTCAATCCACTGAAAGGAAAGATTTATTCGTGGAGGTCCACTCATTGCATACCTATCGCGATACAAACTGATTGAGACTGGTGTATTTCACCATTGATCATTGAATTGCAGGACGACGCGACAACGGAGGTCACATGCTGCCGTTAAAAAAATACGGAGTGCTCAAAGGCAAAGCCATCGGGGGCAAGCGAGAAACCGAGGCCAATTCTCCCCATTTCCAGATTCATATGGCAGCGGGTGACGTTCAGTACCGGATTGCGGTGAATGTGAAATCCCAACTCAGCCCATCCGAACTGCTGTTCTTAGTCGACGACTGATTTCCAGCATTCGATCACGGCCTTGCTACCAGAGTTCCCCGTCGGATTCACACCGTTACGGAGTCAGCCTGGGGGACCAGGCACTCGATTTCATTCGCGGCAATCTGTTCAATCGGTTCGACATGCGGCTCCTACCGCCAAATCTCCCTGGTCCGAACAATGATTTGAGTGACCAGATTGAGCACTATGTGGCTCGCGCGATTGCTGAACCGGATGCGTTGATCTATGCGTTTGGGGAACGCTGGGGACCGGAGGAAGGTGTGCCCGACAAAATATTCGGCTTCACCCCAGGCAACGGCATTCACGACATTCACATGAATCAGGGGAATACTCCACGTTTTAAGAGTGACGACGGCGTTTGGCAGGATGGAGGCTTACTGTTTGCTTTTCCTGGTTCTCGTCAATGGGTCGGAGTCTTTCTGGCGTTCCAATCCCAAGCCTGGCACACCGACGACCGCACCGGTCATGCCAGTCCCGATGTACCGAATCCTGGCCCCGGACCACAGCCAAGTCCAACGGAACCCGATCATCTCGTTCGGATCGTCGGTGCGCTAGTGAATCCGATCGGGCCAGCGCCGGAACAAGAAACGGTCACGTTACTCAATGCCTCGCCTGCGTCGATTGATCTGACTGGGTGGAAGATTGCCGATCGGCTCAAGAAGACTCACGCCCTCTCCGGTGTGATCAATGCTGGCACCACGCTCGTGGTCACGCTGCCACAGACCGTTCAATTAGGGAACAAGGGCGGAATCATTACACTGCTGAACGACAAGGGCTTGAAAGTCGACGGCGTCTCCTACACCGCCCAGCAGGCGCAAAAAGAAGGCTGGACGATCGTGTTCTAGGACACAGCGATGTACTTTCTCGACAAGAGGTCCACACAGTGACTAGCCAAGAGAGCAAACACACAAACCATTGTTCGACGGAGGGCATGATCATGGAAGGATTTACAGTTGCCAATTTATTCGAGCTGAGCAGCAGGACCATTCACGTCACGTATTCGACGACAAGCATTTTAGGAGGGCCCATTTTCAGTTACCGCGACAACACCCTTAATTTGTCGTTTAGAGGTGATGACATTCGCATCGAAAACACGGCTCTTGGAGAAGTGGTCACCGTCACGCTGGAGACCGTTCCAGATTTGCGCACCGTGACGTTCTCCCTAATTCTGCCCATTGTGACAGTGATGCCGCAATCGAGTGGAACTCAGGTCAAGGTCGTTGGAGTTACCACGACGGCCCCCACCACGATTGCCGGACCACCACTGGGGCCGCAACAACTTTATTCCGCAGTCTATCTGAGAGGAACCGCTCAGTTTATTGTGTCTTAGCCATGAGCTGCTCCATCGTGCAGATGTCTTCGGAAACATGAACGACTGCTGACGTTGTCACCTTAGAGCAATTCAGGCCTGGAGAAAGGCTGAAGCATTTTAGAAAGTCGCATAACACGAAACCCTGGAAGGGGGAAAGTATGAGTTTGTTGTTGAATGACACAGAACCGTTGGCGTCGTGGATTCAAAAGGAAATCGATCTTGGGAAAACCGTGAAGAGCGGAGCGCATGGACAGGCGGTGACACGCATTCAGGAATGGCTCAACCTCCATGGGTTTGGGCTGGCCATCGACTCGGACTTTGGGCCGGTCACGAAACGAACAGTGCAGGCGTTTCAGGAAAAGCGCGGACTCAGCGTCACAGGCATTGTGAACCCCAAGACGTTTCAGGCGCTCGTAGATCCATTGCGGCAGGCCCTGACTCCGCTCGGAGCAGGGCGTCACACCTTGGACAGTTTGGTGTGGAAATATGCCAACGCACACCTGACGCAGAATCCGCGCGAGATCGGTGGGCAGAACTGTGGACCATGGGTGCGGCTATATATGAAAGGCCATGAAGGAGCCGACTGGCCCTGGTGCGCCGGATTCGTGTCTTTCGTGCTCAAACAGGCTGCTGAAACCCTACAGATGAGCGAGCCGATTAAAGGGTCTTTCTCCTGTGACACCTTGGCAGCCCAGGCAAAGAATGCAGGACTTTTCGTGAAAGGATCCGATCTCGCACGCGGCGTGACCACGGTTGACGAGCTGTCGAAAACCTGCATTTTTCTTATCAGAAGAACCGATACGGATTGGATCCATACCGGCTTTGCGACCGGATTCGACGAGGCAGTTTTTGACACCATTGAGGGAAATACCAACGATGAAGGCAACCGAGAGGGCTATGAGGTGTGTCCTCGTTCACGCGGGTATGCGGATAAAGATTTCGTACTCCTGTAACGAATCTGCTCCTGGCTGAACTCGGCATCCGTTGAAGTCGGCCCAAGGATGTCAGCGATAATGGAGCCTACCATGGGAAGTTGACCTATTCCCCTGAGGCGGCAGGCTACGGGGCATGGTGCATACTCCCTGTTCCTAGCCGTACCTCGATGAGCTATAAAGGTCAGGCTTTAAGTTTGTTCAAAGTTTATTGACTAATCTGAAGACGAGAGAGTCTAGGAGGATCAAATGGCACAAGGACTGCTTGAAATCACAGGGATGATCGATGTGGCCCAGTTCTGGCCATCAGGGAAATCAGACGCCGATACGACCAAGATCGTGCTCAGCGTGGGTCTAACTGCGTTTCGGTTTCGATCCGGCCCTGGGGCAACACTTCAACCCACGCAGGCGTTCGAGGGCGCCAAGGTCAAAGTACCGGGGCAAGGCACAAAAGAGGTTATCACAAAAGGGAAACTCACCGTCCGTCTGCAAGGCGTGGATGCACCGGAACTCCACTACCGGCCTGCGTCGGCGCTGAAGCCTTCGAAGCGAACAGCCCAGCAAAGCAAACTGTATCTGGAGCTCAACGAGGAGTATCGCCAACCCATGGCAGAGACTGGCACAAAAGCTCTCCATGATCAGCTCACACCACATGGCCCTCAAGTTCCTTGTCGGATGACCTCGGCTGTGGACGAACCTGGCGATGTCAGAGACGTATACGGCCGATTCGTCGGCGATATTTGGGTAACGATCAACGGTGCTGAAATCAACCTGAATCATTGGCTCATCACCGAGGGATGGGCCTTCCCGGCCTTCTATAGTTCCATGTCCAAACAGGAAATCACCGACATACTCCAGTTAAGTGCCACACCTCAATCGGCTGGAACTGGGGCATGGAAGAATTTAAAAAAACGAAATCGGGTCGACAAAATCGACCGCAACCTGATCTACCGTAGTAAGGAAACCGTGTCTGACCCCGGGCAGGAAAGTGGAACCGTAACCATGCTAAAGCTTTTTCGTCGAGCTGCGACATGGAAGATCAATCAACTCTCGAAGATGCTCACTGGGGGATTCGGGAAGTACCTTGCAGCGCATCCCGATGATTGCTATTTGACGAGTCAGTTTCTGGTGAGCCCGCATACGGCTACCCACCGCCGGCTAGACGAATTCTACAGTTCCAATGGGACCTTCACCCGACGTCCTGATGAACTTGTGTTTCAGGAAAGGGAAGCCACGCTGGTGGGAGCAGACGGAAAACCGATTACTCATTGGTAACCGGCCATGGTTCAAATCACGTAATCAAGTATCAATCAAAATCTGAGCTGACCAGGTTGTGACGGACATCTCAAACGGAGGCACGCCGTTCCCACGGGGTGCCACATGGAACAGCACTGACGGTTTCTACCAGAGTTCAAACGACAAGCGATGCAACTGAGTTGGCATACCAGGCCGACTTTCGGAGGCTCATCTGGGGTCGGGAGTCATTGTTGATTGAACTCACATTGTGGTCTGATCTTGTATCGTGCATCACTGTTTTTCTCTGAATTCAAAATCCAACGAATCGTCGAGGAGCAATCAAAAAGTACTGCAGCAGGGTTGCGTCTTGCGATCCGCTATTTCATGGGCCGTGGAACGGACCATTGAATCGTCGAAGCGCCGGGACTACAATTCGTCCGTTTGTTCTTTGTCGCGGGTGTTGCTCTTCAAAGGAAAGGCCACTTGAAGCTAAGACACTTCATCGCCATCGGGGGAATACTCTGGGCATCGCCCGCCCACGCAGGGAGCCCCATGGCAGCCCAAGTCTGTAGCCTCCTGACGTCCCCCACATTCATCTGCTGTCCAATCATGATGGGAACGGGTGAGGGGTGTGCATGGCAATGGCCCAACGGCCAGGCACTGTCTATGTATGTCCATATCGAGAAGCAAAGCGAAACCGATGGCATTGATAAAGCAGATCGATCGACATGTACCTTCAAAACCCCGCGTTCAAGAAAACGACCTTCCCGGTCTGCACGGGAGGGGATATGGTCGTCGGTGATTTCGAAACGGCAAAGGACCAGGCGGCACCGGGTACACTCAGTGTTCGGGTTTTGTGCTGACCTTTAGCTTTCAAGGTGCCGATGCCCAAAAACATTTACCTAATATCGCCAAGCAGCTCTCTGGCACGACCTTGGCTCGCTAGCCCCCTAATCCTGTGAGGAAGCGGTCTATCCTCAAATCGAGCCACATGCAGAACCTGGTCCTGGGCTCGGCCTTGGCACAGCCAGAGGTCAACCCCGTGAATGGGTCATGGGGGATCGTCGCTGAGAACCAACGAACCACCATTTGTGCAACTGAAAGGGTACGATCATGAAAAACGTTGAGATGAGCGTCGAAGGGTCTGTGTTGACGATCAGAGTGGACCTCTCAAAGGAGTTCGGTCCCTCTTCAACAGGCAAGACCATCATCATTGCTTCGACGGAAGGGAACGTGACCATTCCGGATCGACAAGAGAAGATCGGGCTCAATGTGTATCGAAAAAAATAGCGCGGCCCCCAACCATTTGGCTCTACCGTATTCCCCGACGAGTCTGCGTTGCTTTTCCGACCCGTCTCTTGACAGATCAGAAAGAGCGCTCTAGACGCATCAATTCATCTATGATCCACAGGAAATTCTCATGGCTGTGGATAACGATATCACTGGTGGATTTGATCAGTGACTCCCGAATGGCTTGTTTCTGGATGCCACGAAGTACACATTGCTAGGAATGCGCGAAAACATCGCAGAAAATGAGCATGAGCCACTATTAGTAGTGGCTATTCCAAGAGGGTACATACGCCTAAAAAGTGGGCAGTTTGATAAATAGACATGTCATTTAAGCATAGTCCGACAAAGAAACAGACTTGCTCACAAGGTTATCCACAAAAGGTGGGGACCACGGCGTGAAGTCTTGCTCTGACCTTTCACGGTCCATGGGATGCCTGATAAATCGCCTTCAAATTCAGACCTCTCTGCTCGTTTCTTGACACCCTTCGTGCATTTCTCCGACAATCTAGCCGATCTTGTGATCTTTACACACAAACCTTTGTGGCGATGAGTATGCGCTCTCACCAAGTAATCCGCAGCTCATGACTTGAGGTTCACTGCAATCACCAATCCGGTCGGTATTTATAGATTTCTTGAGGTAGTCATGAAACGCGTTTACGCAACGCTTGCTGTCGTCGCTTCAATGTTTTTAGCGGGGTGCGCTTCCCACGCTGATAAGGCCGCAGGAGGGTCGGATCGATCCGCAAGGGTAACTGCGGGCGGGTACACGAAAGAAGGCTGTCTGCTCAATCTGAAGCTGACCGCGCGCGAAAGGAGCGTACGATTGATACCCGACGACGTGCACGTGGATGCAAATTGGCTCATGCTTATTTTCCCATTCTTGAATCAGGAAGCCTATCGGTGCTCGGGAAGTTTCATCGAACGAGTAAAACGGCCTGCGAGCAAAGATCCGCTCTACCCAATCGAGTAATGCCGGCAGCGACTCGTCTCACAGAGTTCGCCGCTGTGTCCGATCTTGCCTGCCGATGTGGCAACAGCCAGCAAACGATGGACGAACTGGCACCACACTCGTGAACGGCTTCACTGCCCCGTTGTAAAGTGAATCAGGAAGGCGATAGGATTAGCAACCCTCTTTCTTTTTCCATTTACGAAAAAGGGAAGCGCCGACATCGGTTTAGGGTTCAACTCAGGCGCTTTCGCCTGTGCCTCGCGAGCGGATTTCATGGACACATGAGTGTGTTGAAGTTCGTTGATGGGGCGCGACTTATTTATGGTCACTGCACCTTTGCAGCTTGTGGGTGAGACATGATCATCAAAACATTATCCGCCTTCACGCTTATATCCCTCACCATGTTATGCGGAGTTGTGCCGGTTTCTATGGCTGTCGGAGATGCAGACGGCCAGTCGCCACAAGACGAATTGAGCATAACGAGAAGCCACCTTCAGCAGGCCAAGCAAAAAATCGATGAGCTCGAGCGACAACTCGCTGCCGGCAATCTGGAGAATGCAAAACGACGGATCGGTGAGTTGGTTATCCAACTCTATGCCAAAGATAGTGAGATCACAGCCCTGCGATCCAACTCCTACGAGAATTCCAAGAAGCTTCGAGAGGATCTTGCGTCACAAACTGAGGAGCTCAATCAGGCCAAACGTCGCGTCGCCGAAGTTGAACAACAGCTGACGACGGGGAAAGGGCAAGAATTGACGCAGGCCAAACGTCGTGCAGCTGAAGCTGAACAACAGACAGCAAAGAAAGAGCAGGACCTGGCGCAGGCTAAACGTCGTATCACCGAATTTGAACAACAGATGGCAGGGAAAGAACAGGAACTGGCCCAGACCAAACGCCGTGCAGCCGACGCCGAACAACAGATAGCAGGAAAAGAACAGGAACTGACACAGACTAAACGCCGAATTGCCGAAGTCGAACAACAGATGGCAGGGAAGGAGCAAGAACTGGCGCAAGCGAAACGTCGCGTCACCGAAGCCGAACAGCAGACAGCGCGGAAAGAACAGGACCTGGCACAGGCCAGACGCCGCCCAGCCGAAGCAGAACAACTGACGGCATCGGGGAAAGAGCAAGATCTGGCGCAGGCCAAGCGTCGCCTAACTGAAGTCGAACTACAGATGGCGGGGAAAGAACAGGAATTGGCCCAGACCAAACGCCGTGCAACTGAAGTTGAACAGCAGACAGCGCGGAAAGAGCAAGAACTAGCGCAGCTCAAGGACGACCTCAAACAAGTCACGCAAAAGCTGGCAGATCTCAATCCTCAACTCATGGCCAAAGACACGGAACTCGCACGCACGAAACAATTGCTGGCGGACCTCGAACGCAATGCGTCCAAGCCAGCCGAGCCAGCTCCTGCCCAAGAGGACAGCGGTGCCGATAAAACCACCATTCCTCTGCAATCGCTCGATCAAAACCTAGCCGTGACTAATCTGATATCGCCCACGCCTGCGGTTGCCGATGATGCAGACGCCTTATCAAGTAGCGACCTCGGGAAGATGAGCGAGAGTCTCGCGAGCCTCTTACAGCCCGAACTCAAGAAGGGCAGTGCGACGTTGAGGCAGCGAGGCAATAAATTGACCCTCGCGTTTGCAACCGCCGAATTGTTCCCCACCGGTGATGCCGCGGTTACCCTCGGAGGCACTTCGTTGCTCGAGCGGATCGGAGCCGTCCTGCATGGATTTCGCTACCAGAACATCGAGGTTGCCGGCCATACCGACAACGCGCCGCTCCGGAGCGACCCTCGGAAGGGCTTTCGGGATAATATCGAACTCTCCCGGACCAGGGCCGAACATGCCATTCAAATATTGATCAACGGAGGGCTTGAGGCCGACCGAGTCAAAGCCATGGGGTACGCCGATAGCAAACCGATCGCGGCCAATGACACGGAAAAAGGCCGGAGTAAGAACCGGCGAATAGAAATCGTGATTACGCAGTGGTCAGAATCAGGTGGCACTGTGGGTGACACGAAGGCGCAGGTCGGTAAGAAACTTCAGGGCTTCTCTACTCAAACAGTGACCCATCGCTGACAGGGTGAATCTGCCCCTGTCTCCTCCTGTTCGATGACGGAAGGAATTCCTAAAGACTCCTCCCAATGAAGATCCCCGCAGCAAGCTAGCCCGCATTATTCATGACTCTTCTGCTGCAATCGCCGATCCGCTGTTCCGACAAGCCTGCGGCCGGCGGGCTCGCCCATCGGGCCTTCGACGTACTGCACGAGTACGCCTCAGGTCCTCCGGGCTCCGCACGCCGGTCTCACGACGCGGCTTGGCGATTTCTCGACGAACTGTCATGAATAATGCGGGCTAGACCTGCGATCGACAGCAGGAGAATATCCTGCTGCGCATGGCCGTGGAAAAGAAAACGGGGACATCCCAGATCGCACCGAGCGCAGACTCGGTCTCGATGAGAATGTCCCCGAATTCGACTCAATGCCCGATTAGAAATCGCCGGCTTTGACGTAGGGGTGGCTCCAGAGCGTGATCTGAAGCAGGCAGGACTTGACCCATGCCGCATACATCTTCTCAACGTCCTCGGCCGAGTGGCCCTTCTTCGCAAGAAAGGGCTTCAATGTAACGGTCACTGGGAAAATGAGCGCGAAGAGATCGCGAAACGGCACGATCGCCGCTGACGCCGCCGCGCCGTCCGTCTGGTTCTTCTTCGTACGATGATGACGCAAGCCGATCTCATGTTGATAATCGAGCCACTTCTGATCGTATTCCGCACGGGCCGTGTCGAGAATCCACTGGCCGAATCGCTTGCGCACCCCGCCCAAATAGTCGCCGAGCGGCTTGCCGTCACTTTTACCGAGGAACGATTGGAGCAGATGCGGCTGGGATCCGACGAAGCCGTACCACACGTCCAAAATGGCTTCCACCTGGTCCTTCACCACATCGTGCGAGAGACGTAAATACTTCACGTCCTCCTCGCCGAACAACGCGCTCTTCTGCATCAATCCGAAATCGGCAAGGCTCACCGGCGACTTCGCGACCGCCGAGGTGCCGTAGGTATATCCGGGAATCTGCTGGCTCATAAGGGACACTCCTTTCATCTTGTTGCGATGGCCGCTCTCACACATCATGGCATGGCGACAACGCACTGGCTGAGAGCAGCCGCTAGATCCAGGCGCCGCGCTGTTTATTGGACGATTGCCGGACAGGGCGCAGTTTGTGAACCGTCGTTCGTCCCTCGCGGAAAATAACGAACGGCCGCCGGCTCCACGCACTGCACATTACGCATGACGTCTCTCGGCAGAATGTCCCTCAGACTGTATCGCAGCGACAGTGACCTTGTCCAGGCGCTTCACCTTGCCGTTGCCGTCCGTCGCCGCCAGTCTGGCCGACCCTTCAGCCACGACACGCCCACTGACTTTGTCCTTGACCACGTGGGCAAAAGTGATCGACGCAGCCGTCATCTCGGGGACGACCGTCTCGATCACCAACGTCTCGCCATAGCGGGCAGGCGACCGATAATGCACCTCCGCATGCACGACGACAAACACCGTTCCTACGGCCATGAGCCCTGCCACCGACAGCCCTCGATCTTCGAGATAGTGGGTCCGCGCCCGCTCAAAATATTTGAGATAGTTGGCGTAGTAGACGACCCCGCCGCAGTCGGTGTCTTCGTAGTAGACGCGAATGTCCATGAGCGACTAGCTCTCAGCAGTCGGCCTCAGATGCAATACCTGACAGCGAGCCGTTGAAAGCTCATAGGTTCAAGACAGGAAACTTCGGAAGCGACGACTCCGCGACGCCGGTGAGTCGAATGACGACATCGTACAGCTGCTGCACTCGTTCCGCTTTGATCGGCTCGAAGCCGTGTCCCAGTACCGCATGGTTCGCGGCATCCAGTAACGGTTTCATCTTCTGCCATTCCTTGAGAAAGGCTTGGCCCAGTTGATCGCCCAGTCCGGCCAACACACGAAACTGAGCTTGAAGCGGCAGCTTGTATTTGCCGTCAATGTCTTCGAGATAACAGGTACGGCAGGTCTCTTGAAGCGCTTGCGGAAGCTGTCCCGGCGACACATCCCAACTCTTGATCTTGTGCGACTTATAGAGCCGGACTTGCGCGAACGCCTCTAACGCACGGACCAGCGCTGTCATCGCCCCTTCGGGGTCATGGCCAACATGGAGATGCCTGCCCACATACGCCAACAGGTCCAGCGCGAGGTATTCTTTGACCTCCGCAGGGTCCAGCACCAGCTTCTCAAGGAAACTCGCGTTGGCCTTCAGGTGAGGCAGGATCGCGTTCAATCCAGCCGGTCCGCCCCACAGCGAAGCCATCTCCAGAGCTTTCGTCGCCGTCCTCAACTTGTCCCAGGCTTGCCGGTACTGAAACCGTTCCCAGAACTCATAGCCCTCGGCCAAATCGGTGAAGGCGCGATAGAGTGGCTTGTGCCCGCCACTCACTCGCAGTTCTGCGCCATGGAACAGTTTGGCGGCGGCGTGAAAGAGGCCCCGGTTAAATAACTCGCATCCTTCCCGGCGTGACACGGTCGCTTGCTCGTCCCAGGGATTACTTTGGGTCCAGACGAGCGTCTTTGTGCCCAACTCGACCCGATCGCCCTCCTGACCGTCGCGCGCCCGAGCCAGCTCGACCACCCGAGAAGTCCATGGGAGCGCCACCAAGGTGAGCGCACTCGCCATCGCCGGGGTGGCTCCACTCAGATCCACGACCAGCTCCCCCGGCTGTACTTCCCAGGTCCGCAAGAGATCCGGTAACGACCGGGCCATCGTCTGATAGAGAGATGGGAACTCCATCACGTCTGCCATCACGATCCAATCCCACCGCCTCGGCATCTGCTGGATCTTCGGCTGTATGTCCGATTCCACCAAGGCCTTGCTTCCTTCAGGCAGCACGAAACACAGGGCCTCCGGATTGAGCCTATTGATCGAATAGACCGCCGCTGCCGCATCATCGACCAATGCGACCACGAGCGTCTTGATGGGTTGGTCTTGTGCCATGGCCGGACGACTATACCATCGCACTCGCGCACGTTCAAATTGATGCGGCGGAACATGGAGACGGCCCTCGTCCTTGACAGCCTAGGCACCCTTCCCTAGAATCGCGAGCATGCAAGCAATTGTTTTGACAGCTTTTGCGGACAGTGCCAGAGTCAAACAGCAGTTTGCGGGCGAGCATGCCGATCGTATCGTGCAGGTCGCGACACTCATCGCGAACGCTTTCCAGAACGGAAACAAAGTCCTCCTGTTTGGTAACGGCGGGAGCTCGACCGATGCCGCACATATTGCAGCGGAGTTTGTCGGACGATACCAGCGCGACCGGGTGCCGTTGCCCGCAATTGCCTTGGCGACGGACATTGCCGCCATTACCTGCATCGCGAATGACTATGGGTACGAAGAACTCTTCGCCCGCCAGGTGCGCGCGCATGGCCGAAAAGGGGACATTGCGATTGGCATCAGCACCAGCGGAAATTCTCCAAACGTGCTGAAAGGTATCGCGGCAGCCCGCGACGGTGGCTTGACCACGATTGCCTGGACAGGCGCCAACGGCGGAAAGCTGGCCGCGTTGGTCGATTACCCTTTCATCGTCCCGTCTACGGTCACGTCTCGAATTCAGGAAAGTCACATCACGCTCGGCCACGTCTTGTGCGAATTGGTAGAGGATCATCTCCTTGGGAAAGCGTCCTGATCGGACACCCTCGACTCGGCCTCCCGCCTTGATCCCTCCGATCAATGCGTCTGACCTCAAGACCTATCCGCTCAAAAAGCGACACAGCAAGGTTCGGCTTTCAGACTTGGCCGCGCCGTGGAAACGCGGGGGGACTTTCTCGACCTTCTCTTCCCGCCTCCCGGACATCTTAGCGGTCAAGACATTGCGGGCCGTGACCCAGGCCATCGTGAAGGCGCATCGAAGGCGCCGCCCCGTCATCCTTGGAATCGGCGCCCATGTCATCAAGGTGGGGCTTTCCCCGATCATCACGGACTTGATGGAACGAGGCATCATCACGGCAGTGGCCATGAACGGGGCAGGAATTATTCACGACTTCGAATTGGCCCTCATGGGGCACACCTCCGAAGAAGTCGATGCCGAGATCGACAATGGCCGGTTCGGCATGGCGGAAGAAACGGGACGGATTCTGAATGACGCCATCACGCGTGGCGCGAAGGACGGTCAGGGGCTGGGTGAAGCCATCGGACGCTACATCAACTACACAGCCGATCAATTCCCGAATCGAGCCGTCAGCATTCTTGCCACAGGAGCGAAACTCGGTATTCCGGTGACCGTGCATGTCGCGGTCGGAACCGACATTATCCACATGCACCCCTCGGCGGACGGTGCCGCCATCGGAGCCACTTCTCTCCTGGACTTCAGGCGTCTGACCGCCGTCGTCGCTGGGATGGAAGGAGGCGTCTACCTGAACGTCGGCTCGGCGGTGATTCTGCCAGAGGTCTTTCTAAAAACACTGTCATTAGGGAGAAACCTCGGCCATCCGATCGCCAACATTACGACCGTGAATATGGACTTTCTCTCCCATTACCGCCCGCAGACCAACGTCGTGCGGCGCCCTACGCAAAAGGGCGGCCAGGGCTATTCCTTGACCGGTCACCACGAGATCATGCTGCCGTTGCTCGCGGCGGCCGTGCTGGAGGAATTGGGATGAGCCCATCCCTGCCCGCCCCGAGCCTGTCAGTACTCCTTTCTTCAGAATGGCTACAGGCTCGTTGGCAGCACTTGAACACACAGTACTTCTCCGGTTCACTCAGGCCGATCGAGATCGTCTGGAGTCAGCGCCTGACCTCCTCGGTTGGGATGTTTGCCTGTCGCGAAGGGCCAAGGGCATTCTCCCCCCTCACCCTGACTCACAGCCGTCGAGAAATTCGCCTTTCTCTCCCGCTCTTTGAACAGCTCACCGCACGGACACCCTACGCGGAACAGGAGCTGCTCAACACCTTGGCTCATGAAATGATTCATCAATGGCAATTCGATGTATTGAAACGTCGGCCTGATCATGGCCTGGAGTTTTTGCGGAAGATGGCGCAGATGAATCGAACAGGAACAGTCGCCGTGACGACGTACCACACGCTGGAGAAGGAAGTGATGGCCTTAGCGAAATTCGCCTGGCGATGCCAAGGCTGCGGGCGACTCTATCGACGGCACCGAAGAACGATCCAGCCAAAGCGCCATCACTGCGGATCCTGTCGAGGCACATTGCAGGAACTCGTCTCGCCAACTCAACTGATCGAGGACTGTCCCTCGCCCTACCCGACTCATGCTTCAGCCCCATCACCCCGGTCAGCCGGACCGACTACGCTAGCCAAAGCGCCAGAGCAATTGACGCTTGAGTTGACGTGATGTGGGAAAGGGGCTCTGACGGGAAAGCGCACGCTATGCCGCTTCTTGGCTTTTGTCAGGTCGGGAACCTGTGTGCTCCTGATTGACTCGGCCCAGGACACCGGCCAGCGCGTCTACCGAAATAGGCTTTGACAGATAGTCATCCATCCCCGCAGCCAGACACTGTTCACGGTCTCCCTGCATGGCGTTTGCCGTCATGGCAATAATCAGCACCCGCCGGGGAGTTTCACGTTCCGGGCAGCGAGTTTCTGGTTGGAGGCCGGCATGTTCCGGTCTTGGGCCAGAAACCTGAAAATCGCAACTCGAAACAGTTCCCGCCGCCTCATGTTCCCGAATGAGGCTTGTCGCTTCGAAGCCATCCATATCCGGCATCTGGCAATCCATGAACACCACGTCATAGCGAATGCGCGATACCGCCTCGACGGCCTCACGCCCGTTGGCCACGACATCGATTCGATACCCCAACCGCTGGAAGAGGCGAACGGCTACTTTTTGATTAATGATGTTATCCTCGGCCAGGAGAATACGGAGATCCACCTTGGCCTTGGTTTCTGCAAGGGTGTGCCGAGTGATGAGTGGGGGCGCGTCGCTCGTGGCCGACAGACCTGAACTAGGGGGGCGCTGCGTGAGGACGGCAACGAGACAATCGTGCAACTGTCGCTCACGAATCGGCTTGGTCAGGTAAGCTGCTAACCCCGCCTCTTTGGCTGTCTTCGCATCTCCCCGCCGACCGAACGACGTGAGCAGGACGAGTTTGGTCTCGCCTCCTTCAGGTCGTGCCTTGATCGCACGTGCCAACTCGATCCCATCCGTCGGACTCATATCCACGTCCAACAGCGCAAGATCGAACCGCGGTTGGCCGCGCCGACCGCTCAAGACGTCCAACGCCTCGGAGCCGCTGTGGATGAGTGTCGGTTGCATTCCCCATTTCTTCGTCATCAGCTCCAAGATCCTTCGATTGATGGCCTTATCATCCACGATCAAGATGCGGAGACCTGCCAACACAGCGGCAGCAGCATCGGCACTTCCAGAGCTATCAGCCTGCTTGCGCAGACTCATCGTAAACCAAAAGGAGCTCCCCTCTCCAACCTGGCTCACCACCCCAATCGTTCCTCCCATCATCTCGACAAGACGTTTGCAAATCGCAAGCCCGAGGCCGGTCCCACCATATCTCCTCGTCGTAGACCCATCGGCCTGGCTAAACGACCGAAACAGCCGTTCGCGTGCTTGCTCGGTGATTCCAATCCCGGTGTCCGTGACCGCGACGCGAATCATCGCATCATCCTTCGATTGAGCCTCAACCGTCACTTCCACCACCACATCGCCATGTTCGGTAAACTTGATGGCGTTCGCCGTTAAGTTCATCACCACCTGCCGGAGGCGACCCGGATCACCAAGCAAATTGCGCGGCACATCGGCGTGGAAGAGACAGGCCAGATTAAGCCCTTTGGACGACGCGCGTTCTGCCACGAGGTCCAACGACTCGTCGATGGCAAGGCGAAGATCGAACTCAATCACCTCTAAATCCAGTTTTCCTGCTTCAATCTTAGAAAAATCGAGAATGTCGTTGATGATCGTGAGGAGATGGTCTCCACAACTGTGAACCGTCTCCGCATATTCACGTTGTTCCTCCGTCAATGTGGTCTCCAGCAAGAGACCGGTCATCCCGATCACACCATTCATCGGCGTGCGGATTTCATGACTCATGGTCGCCAGGAACGATGACTTGGCCTCGGTAGCGGCTTTAGCTTCCCTCAATGCGGCATCCAGCTGCTGATTGATATGCTCCAACTGTCGGGCATAATTCTTCAGCACTTGCTCCGCTTCTTTCCGGCTCGTGATGTCTCGGATAAATGCGCTGAAGATGACGGCCCCCTCGACGGCTAACGGCGTCATGGCGATTTCAACTGGAAATTCACGGCCGTCGCGTCTAAGCCCGATCATTTCGACCAGCCGGTTTGAGAGGGGCACATCCCGGGGTTCAAGAAGCCGCTGAACATAGTCGCGATAGCTGAGGCATTGGGACGGCGGAAAGATGGTGTCGGCAACGTCACGCCCGATCACCTCATGTGCAGACCAGCCAAACACCTGTTCAGCCTGAACATTCCATTCGGTAATTCGGCCTGTACGATCCATTGTCATCACGGCGTCGAGGGCGGTGTCGATAATCAGGCTGGTCCGGGCTTCGTTCTCATGCAGTGCCGCTTCCACTTCCGTTCGTTCGACGAACAGGCCGATCTGTCTTCCGACCGTGCCCAAGGTTCTCAGTAAATCCCAATCCTGGGCCTGAGGCTCGCTGCTGAAGAGCTCGATGACGCCGTAGACGTGAGCCCTCAGCCAAATCGGAAATGCACAAGCCGCGTGCAGCATTCCCATCGCTTCGACAGGCCCACGCGTCAAGAGAGGGTCTCTTGTGACATCCTCTACCCACAGCGGCTCCCCACGAGCCCAACAGTGCCCCGGCAGATCAGCCCCGGCCGTGTAGACCTCCTGCCGACGTCTTCTCATGAACTCCTGCACCATCGTGGTATCAACCGCCCAGTCCTGCGTGCAGATAATGCTTCGCCGGTCGTCTTGCACCCGCCAGAACAGACCAACATGCCAATCGAGATTCACGACAAGGGCCTGGAGGAGGTCGGGGACCGCTTGCTCGACCGTCGAGGCACCCGCGAGCACTTTGGCCACCGCATGCTGGAGAGCTTGCCGGCGATCGGCGCTCCGTTGCTCTGTTACATCCCGGACGACACTGAGGACCGCATGCACCGTGCCATCACTGGCTGGAAGTGGGACAAACGTGACCTCGACCCACCGGACCTGCCCCGATAGTCCGATGAGCCTCCCTTTTCCACAGGTTTCCCGGCCTTCCCTCGCCGCCCTATGCATTTCTTCGATCTGTAGACAATCGTTCGTCTGGATATACGTTCGAATATCTGTCCCTACTATCTCTTCTGAAAATCCTGCATCGAAGAGGAGGCAGCCCGCAGGATTGAGTTGAAGCACCCGGTAGTCGAGCCCAATGACCAATATCCCATGGGGTTCAGCTTCCAACATACTCCGGAGTCGCTGCTCATTTTCCTGGAATCGGATTCTTTCGGCCTCCGCGAGGACCCGACCGGTCCGCGCTCGCCAGGATGTCCGTATAAGAAAAAAGATCAAGGGTGCGACCAGCAGAACATTGGCCGCCGCCATGATCCAGAACGTCCTGACCTCATCCATAATCACGCGCTCCCGGCACACCCATAGCCCCAGGCCAGGCCCTTGCCAGGCCTTTGAATCCGTTATGTGCTGTATCGGTCCGTTATGTGATGACTTGAGAGCCTGCTGAAACACCCCGCGCGTCACGGAATAGTGCCGGGAACCCAGACGACAGGCGCCGTCTAGCCCGCATTATTCATGACAGTTCGTCACGAAATCGCCAAGCCGCGTCGTGAGACCGGCGCGCGGAACCTGGAGGACCTGAGGCGTACTCGTGCAGTACGTCGAAGGTCCGATGGGCGAGCCCGCCGGCCGCAGGCTTGTCGGAACAGCGGATCGGCGATTGCAGCAGAAGAGTCATGAATAATGCGGGCTAGCCCGATCCTTTTTCCATGTAGCCGGCAGCACGATCTGCACGGTATGATGGGACCATGACCGCAAAAGTATTGCCACGCGATCAACTCCTCTCCGTGCTTTCCGGTGAACGGGCAAAGGGGAAACGGATCGTGTTCACAAACGGCTGTTTCGACCTGATGCATATCGGACATACCCGGTATCTACAGGCGGCCAAGGCACTGGGCGATGTCCTGGTCGTCGGGGTCAATAGTGATGTCTCGGTTCGTACACTGGACAAGGCCCCTGACCGGCCGATCGTGCCGGAGGCACAACGGGCCGAGGTACTGGCCGCCTTAGGGTGTGTGGATTTTGTGGTCACGTTTGATGAATCCGACCCGCTCCAACTCATCACAACCGTCCAACCGGATGTCCTAGTTAAGGGAGGGGATTGGGCGATCGACCGGATCGTCGGCCGCGAATTGGTTGAAGCTCGTGGAGGTGTCGTCAAGACGATCCCGCTGATTCCCGGTCTCTCCACCACCGGTCTCCTTCAACGCATACGGTCAACCGCGAAGTGATGCGTGTCTGAAGCCACCGTCCACCCCCCAGCCTGGCTTGCCCCGCTTCGTTCGGCACTCGACCACGAGAAGGCACGTGTCTGCCTTCTCGGAGCGCACGGGCCGACATCGGCCTGCGCCCTGACGCTACTCGACCGCAGCAGCCCATGGGTCGTTGTGACCGCGAGCGACGAGTCCGCCGAACGAATGTTCAATGACTTGTGCTTCTTCTATGGACTCATGGGTCGTCCGGTCGAGGACCTCGCCTGGTTCCCGGAATGGGAAACGCTTCCCTATGAAGCGACGGCACCGCATGTCGGGTTGATTGCACACCGGATGACGACCCTTCATCGCCTGCTCATCAACCCGCCCACCATCCTCGTCACCTCCGTCGCCGCTGCAATGCATCGTGTGATTCCGCGCTCAACATTCGAGCAAGCGATCTTTCACTTCCAAACGGCGGCCGCCTTCGAACGGGAGTCGCTGGTCACCAACCTCCTTCGCCTGGGATACCGACGAGTGTCCGTCGTGGAAATTCCTGGAGAATTCAGCGTCCGTGGCGGCATCATTGATGTCTTCTCGACTGCGTACGAGAATCCAGTCCGTGTGGAGTTTCTCGGAGATCATGTCGAATCTATTCGCCTGTTCGATCCCTCAACCCAGACCTCCATCACAAAATTGAACGAGGGCTGGGTGTTGCCTGCGCGGGAGTTCGTTCGACCTCCACAGGCCCCGGAAGCAATCGTACCCATCGAAGCGGATGCTGAGTGGCGAAGTCCTGACTTGTACGATTCCATGGACACATTGTTCGACTATCTCACTACCGCTCCGTTCCTCGCGCTCGATCAACCAGAGGCGCTGAAGAAGGCCTGTGAGACGGCCTGGGAGAAGATCGATGACGGATATCTCCGCCATGTTGACCGGGATGCGACACAGCCCTATCCCTCGCCTGAACGACTCTTTCTCACCTGGGAGGGCATCCAGCAGAAAATCACGACTTGGTCGATATTAGCTCTTGAGCCTTTGGCGGCACCGGACTCGACCTGGAATCAGACGTTTTCGTTTTCTGCCCAAGCGCCAGGCAGCATTGGACTCGGAATCAGGGGTACCGCCTTCAGTCAGACCCTGGGCCTGTTAGAAGGGCTCCGGAACGAACATCGGGTCGTCTTGGTGGCCCGAAGCCGCGGGCAGGTCGATCGCTTGCTCGCCTTACTCCGAGAGCACGATTTACCTGCCGACCCATGGAACCCAACGGCCTGGTCGAGCCAGAGGACCGGAAAGCTCCCGTTTTATGTGCTGCACGGCGATCTGTCGGCGGGGTTTCTCTCCGGAGACCTTCGGCTCGCGCTGCTGACGGAAGAAGAGCTCTTCGCGAAGGGCGCCCGCCATAAACCACAGCCGAAAAGCAGAACCGCAACCTTCCTCTCTTCGCTGGAGGATCTGAACGTGGGCGACTACGTCGTACACGTTCAGCACGGCATCGCCAAATATCGAGGACTCAAGCGCCTGTCGGTCCAGGATTTTGAGAGCGACTTCCTGATTCTCGAGTTCTCCGGTGGGGATACCCTCTATGTTCCGCTCGACCGATTGAATCAGGTGCAACGGTACGGCGGGGCCGAAGGCCATATCCCTCGACTGGATCGCCTGGGCGGTACCAGTTGGGCCAAGACCACGGCGCGGGTGAAGAAAAATATCGAGGAAATGGCCCAAGAATTGATCGATCTCTACGCAAGCCGCGAACTGGTGAAACGGAATGCTTATGGCACGACCACGACCCTGTACCACGAATTCGAAGCCGCCTTTGAGTACGAAGAAACAGCGGATCAGCTCAGGGCCATTGGAGACATCGGCCGCGACATGGAGTCGACCAAGCCCATGGATCGGCTGGTCTGCGGGGACGTCGGTTACGGAAAGACCGAAGTAGCCATGCGCGCAGCCTTCAAGGCCGTGGAGCATGACCGCCAAGTGGCAGTGCTGGTCCCGACGACGCTCCTGGCCCATCAACACTATGAGAACTTTTCCGAACGATTCGCGCCCTTTCCAATGCGCGTCGCGCTGCTCTCACGGTTTCAGTCGTCCAAGGAGACTAAGGCGATCCTGAAGGATGTCGGCGCGGGAACCGTCGATGTCGTGATCGGCACTCACCGTCTGCTGCAGAAAGACGTGGTATTCCGGCAACTCGGCCTCGTGATCATCGACGAAGAGCAATGGTTCGGCGTCAAACATAAGGAGCGGCTGAAGCAACTTCGCACCCAGATTGACGTGCTGACGTTAACCGCCACCCCCATTCCGCGCACCCTCCAAATGGCGATGTCGAGCGTGCGAGATCTCTCGATCATCGATACCCCGCCGGCCGGACGATTGGCAATTAAGACGGAGGTGGTCCGGTTCAGCGACAAGGCCGTGCGAGACGCTATCTTGCGGGAACTCGGGCGTGGAGGACAGATCTATTTTGTCCACAATCGGGTCGAAACCATGGAGCGAATCGGGGCATGGCTGCACCAATTGGTTCCCGAAGCCCGGATGGTCATGGCCCACGGCCAGATGGATGCGAGGCCGCTGGAAGCGGTGATGCTGAAATTCGTGAAGCGCGAGGCGGATGTCCTGATCGCGTCGGCCATCATCCAGTCCGGACTCGATGTCCCCAACGCCAACACCATTATCGTCAATCGAGCTGATCTGTTCGGCCTCGCACAGTTGTACCAATTACGCGGACGAGTCGGGCGTGGCGGAGAGCAAGCCTACGCCTACTTCCTCATTCCCGATGAAGGGACACTGACCGGCGATGCCCAGAAGCGATTGATCGCGATTCAACAGTTCACGGAGCTTGGATCCGGGTTCCGTATCGCTGCGGCAGACATGGAGATCCGAGGAGCCGGCAACCTTCTGGGCAAGCAGCAGTCTGGTCATATCGCCGCGATCGGGTTGGATCTCTACATGCAAATGGTAGAGCAGGCTGTTCAGCGGTTGAAGGGGCATGTGATCGAGGAGGACCCTGACCCGACGCTGCAGTTCCCGGTTTCAGCGTTTATTCCTGAGCACTATGTCACCGACCCGCACCACCGCCTGTCCCTCTATAAACGGCTGACGGCTTGTGGCCAAATCGGCGAGCTGGCCCTGCTGCACGGGGAGATTCAGGACCGTTATGGTTCCCCTCCGGAACCAGTCGAACGACTGCTTGAAGTGATGCAACTCCGGACCCACGCCAAACGCCTTCGCCTGGCCTCGATCGAGGTGCACGACCAGACAACCAAAGTTGTGTTTCACCCGAAGGCCGTCATCCCTGAGAGCTCCGTCCACCGCTTGATGGACCAGCTGAAGAAGCGGCTGCGGTTCCTGAGCCCCCTCGCTTTTGAGATCCAGATGCGTCAGAACGACTGGCCCTCGCTTTTTTTGGAACTCAACGCAATCTTGCAAAGCCTCGATCTCTGTGATACCAAGACCATCCAAAGGGATACGACTGTCTCGTAATCGAGATCCACATGTACCTCGACTTATGATGCCCTTCCGGTTGCTAATCTTCTGTAGGACGTATTGTCTCCCTGGGCTGCTTGTCAGCCTCTTAGCCGGTTTAGCGCCGGTGATGTCGGGGTGTGCCGAGCGACAGGAAGAACCGGTCGTTGCCCTGGTGAATGGGCGAGCCATCACCCAAACCGAATTCGATCTACGCTGGGGCGAGCTCTCTAAAGCCACACGCTCCCGCTACGAGAAGGAGGGGGGAAAGCAACGATTCCTGGATGAACTCATCACCCGAGAGCTGTTGATGCAGGAAGCCCGCCGCCGGGGTCTTGATCAAGACGATCTTATTCGAGACAAAACACAGCGGTATAAAGAACAGTTGATTCTCGACGAGCTGCTGAAAGACAAGCTCCAATCCAAGGTCGAGCTCACCCAGGCCGAACTCGACGCCTATTATGAAAAGCACGCCAGCCAGCTTTTGGATCCCTTGAAGGCCAATGTCTCGGTCATGCTCCTCCCCAATGTGTATGCCGCCAAAGACCTGGAAGCACAGGTGAATCGAGGCGGTAATTTTGCTAAGTTTGCACAGCGCTACTCGCTCGACGAAAAGACGAAATCGAAGGGCGGCGAGCTCGGGCCCTACCGGAAAGGTCTGGTCCTCCCCGAGGTCGATGCCGTCATTCACACCCTCAAACTTGGGATCGTCAGTGCGCCGATTAAGACCGACCACGGCTATTACCTGGTCGTGCTGACCCCGCTTGACGAGGCCGTTATTCAAGCCGATTTAGCGAAGCAGGAACGGCTTCGACAAGAATTACTGGCCGATAAGCGCCGCAAACAATTCGAAGAAGTCATCGCCGACATTCGGGCCAATGCCGCAGTTCGCTTCGCCGAAGCCTCTCGCTATATCACTGAGGACACCGGAAAACGTTAACCTCCACTCGATTTCCACGAACCCGCCGCTTCGTGTAGAATCATGCATCAGAGCTCTCTACCCCGAGATGAACGCATCATGAGACAGATACCGGTCGATTCAGATTGGTTGGCTTCGCTTGTGTTCCCACTCGCCCTGTTGATGATCTCGATATGGCCCCCGGCCTTCTCCGAAGCCCGGCTACAAGATCGCATCGTCGCCATCGTCAATTCTGAATTGATCATGTGGTCAGATATGAAGCGTGAATTTGAAACGGAGCACGAGCGGCTTTCCCGCGAGCACCCTGGAAGCGACCTCGCCCAACGGTTAAAAACAGCGGAGTACATGGCCTTGACGAAGCTCATCGAGCGGCGCTTGCAACTGCAGGAAGCCAAGGCTCAAAAAGTTCAAGTTTCTGATCTGGAAGTAAAGCAAGCCCTTGAACAGATGAAGCGGCAAGGCAGCCCCCTCAACATCACCAATCCGAGTGACGTACAGACCGTTCGTGACCAGCTTCTCCTCATGCGAGTCATCGACCAGCATATTCGCGGCAACATTACCGTCGGAGACTCCGAGCTTAAGCGGTTCTACCAAGAGCATCGCGATCGGTTCGCTCTTCCCGAAGAGTACCAGCTGAGCCAGATCCTCATTCAACCCCGCTCCTCCGATGGATTAGCCGAGGCCTTGACCAAGGCCCGCCGAGCCATGGATGACTTGAAACGAGGTGAAAAATTTGAAGATGTCGCCATGCGCTACTCCGACGGCGCCAACGCCTTGCAGGGTGGACGACTCGGATTAGTCCGTCAGGGGGAACTCATCCCGACAATCGAGCAGGCCGTCGCTCACTTAGTGCCTGGAGGGATCTCCGATATCATCGAGAGCCCTGAGGGAGTCCAGATTATCCGTATGGATGACAGAAAGCCGAAACAGTTTCGCCAATTCGAGGAAGTTCGGCGAGAAGTTCAGGAGCTGGTCTATCAGCGGAAGAGCGAGGACATGTATCAGTCTTGGCTGGTAGAACTCAAGAACAAGGCCTACATCGAGATCAAGTTCCAGCACGAGACGAGCACAGCCCACCGATAACCGTGCCCCTCTGTACCTGAGCCGAGATCACGCGAGGTCCGTGCGAAGGCTGCCGGCCACATCGCGGATGGCTCCCCACACCCGATCCCGTCCATCCCCGGTCATCGATGAATACGGAATCAACATCTCCCCCTCAGCGAGTCCTAAGACCCGATGGGTCTGGTTGAGCGTACGGACCCGTTCGCCAGGCTTCAACTTGTCGACTTTGGTCGCAACGATGAGGGGGTTCCGGTGGATCGAGCGCAGCCACGCGAGAGTCTGAGAATCCTGGTCGGTCGCGACCCGGCTATCCACCAACATCACGACAGCGAGCAGCGGGGCTCGGTCGACAAGATAGTCTTCCATCAGCGGTCCCCACTGGGTGCGGACCGATTTCGACACTTTGGCGAATCCATAGCCGGGCAGATCCACCAGATGGAATTGCGAAAGATCTGGGTCGGAGGTCGAGACGAGAAACACGTTCACGGCTCTCGTCTTGCCTGGCGTCCGGCTGATTTTTGCCAGATCCCGGCGATTGAGCAACGAATTGATCAACGACGATTTGCCCACATTGGAGCGCCCCACAAAGGCTACCTCGTGGAGATTGCCGGAAGGAAACTGTTCTGGAGACACACAACTTTTGATAAACTCAGCGGCTAAGATTTTCATGTCGTTAGGCTGATCAATGGATTCAAGACAGAAGCCCGATCACAGTCCGACCTTTCGGCGTCACTACACATACGACCCTCCTCCGCCCAAGTCAACCGGCCGACGCAGGGTGACCCGTGTGCTCCTCTGGAGCACCGCGCTCATCGGACTTCCGTTGGGCCTCCTGGCCATGAGCTGGCTGATCATGCTTCCCGACACAGACCTCCTTGCAAGGACCAACCCGACCTCGACGGCCCTGATGGACGCTCGACGAGCTCAAGCGAAGAAACAAAGTCGCGCGATTGGACGACAGTGGATGTGGGTGCCGCTCTCGCGTATCTCTCCTCACCTTCGTCATGCGGTCGTGGCAGCTGAAGATGCGTCGTTTTTCACTCACGAAGGATTCGACTGGGAAGGAATGAAAGAGGCCGCGAAATACAATCTCGAAGCAGGCGAACTCAAGCGTGGTGGAAGCACCATCACCCAGCAGCTGGCCAAAAACCTCTATTTGTCATCCGAACGATCCCTGTTTCGAAAAGCACGGGAAGCCCTGATTACGCGTTCACTCGAACAGCATCTGACGAAAAAGCGTATTCTCGAATTGTACCTCAACGTCGCCGAGTGGGGACACGGCGTCTATGGCGCTGAAGCTGCGGCTCGTCATCACTTCGGGAAATCCTCGTATGATCTCACAGCCGACGAAGCCTCCTGGCTGGCGGCCATCCTACCGTCGCCACGCCGATATGATCCTCTTCGAAAAACGACTTTCCTCACTCGTCGACACGAACGTATTCTGAAATGGATCGATCGGCAATCCGCGACGCCCGTGCCAATCGCCGATGAGTAGACGCACTAAGCCGTCGCTACTCTGAATACTCAGAAGCGTCGCCGACCTCAGCACAATCCTGTTCCCCGAAGATGGCCGACTCATAGGTGTAGTATTTGAATTCGAGTAGGTTATGGGATGGGTCTTCAAGGAAGAACGTGCGGTGCTCGATACGTGTCCCTGGAAATCGCACGCGCGGCGCCTGGTAGAAGGATAAGCCTTTAGCCTTGGCCCGATCCGCCAATGCCTGCCAATCCTGTTGCGATAGAAAGATGAGCCCGAAATGACGCGGGTAAATACCCTTCTGTTGAGAAGGTTGCTCCGGCACGAGATGGGCGACAAGCTGATGGCCGGCCAGACCGAGCATGACCGCATGCTTCGATCGACGCCCCACGGTACAGCCAAGGCCGTCAACATAGAACAGAAGGGTGGCTTCCACGTCGTGAATCGGAAAGGCGAGGTGAAATAAACTTCTGCTCATCGAAGTCGATCTCTCACTGTCGATTCACCTTTGCGATCCCAGCAGCTGGCAACCATGTGGGCAGATCACAAAGGCGAGTCTCCTCAACAGCTTAGTCTTTGGTTGAGATGTACTTCAACTCGGAATAGACATAGGCCATGTTGAACCGTGGATCCTATGTTTGAAGCCACAGATCCTCGTGTCTCCTCATAAAGCCTGTATTAGGCACACAACTTCGCAGCCTCATAGGCACATCCGACCCACTTCCAGGCAGGTAACTCCCATGCAATCAGAAGTCGGGGATACATTTCCAGACTAGCCTCTATTATGGCTTGGATGACAGAAATAGCGGTGAGTCGTCACTCTGCTTCACGAGGACAAGTTGCCCAGTTCTTGCCTCTCTGAGCACATAAACGTTCCCGAGATACCCTAGATAGGCGACTCGATTATTTTCGTCGTTCTCGATCGGAAGCTTTGAGCGTACTACGTCTACAAATTGCCCAGACGCACCCGTCTTGACGTAGAACGCGTCCAGCCGCCCATGCGCAAAGCTCATCATAGGAAGAAGCAATAGCAAGTACAATGTTGTATGTCGGGCATGTGGATTTGGAATAACCTGGCGGTTTCAAGTTCCAAGTGCAACGGGTGAATGATGGCGCAGCTGCGCATAGACTTCCAGGGGCGTCGCAAAGTCGAGACATTTTCTTGGGCGCGTATTGAGTCGATGGGCAATGGCGTTCAACTCGCGCTGGGTATAGCCGGACAGGTCTGTCCCCTTGGGCAAGTACTGGCGCAGCAACCCATTGGTATTCTCATTGGTGCCGCGTTGCCAGGGGCTGTACGGATCGGCAAAAAAGATCTGGATCGCAAGCCGCTGGGCCAACTGCTCGTGCTCGGCCATTTCTTTGCCCCGATCGTAGGTCAGGGTTTTCCGCAGTGCGGCGGGTACGTGCCGGAGTGTCTTCGTGAAGCCCTGGCGGGCACTCGTCGCATCCGTCCCCTCCATCCGGGCCAGAATGACCAGGCGCGTTGTCCGTTCCACCAGGGTGCCGACGGCCGACTTATTACGCGCCCCTTTGAGGAGGTCGCCTTCCCAGTGTCCCGGTACCGTACGGGCGGCCACCTCACCGGGACGCTCGGCAATGGGCGTCATATTGGGGAGCTGGCCCCGACGATCGGTGCCCCGCGCACGAGGCCGGCGCGTTTTGCGCGCCTGGCGCAGCGCCGCCAAGAGTTCACTCCGCAGGGTGCCACGGGGCACGACATACAAGCCCGCATAAATGGTCTCGGTCGACAGGTGTTTCCCCATATCGTCAGGATACGCGCGTCGGAGCCGTCCGGCAATCTGCTCAGGCGAACACCCCTCAGCCAGCTGCGTCCGCACGTACTGCCACAGCCACGGGTCCAGAAGTTTGCGCGGGCGCCGCGGCTGACAGGCTCGACCGGTTGCCACTGTGTGGGCCGTACAGGCCCGATACGGTCGGCCCCTCGTCACGTTGCGGGCCACCTCGCGGCTCACAGTGCTGGGAGCCCGCCCCAACACCGACGCCATCGTCCGGAGCGAATGGCCGCAGGCCAGGCCCAGGCTCAATGTCTCACGTTCGTCGGCACTCAGGTGCCGATAGGATTTCGTTCGCATGGCAACACCGTAGCCCATCTGGGCTCGTAGTGTTGCACTTGGAGTTAGAACTCAAGCCTCAATAAGTTTTTCAAGGTGGGCAAGTGGTATTGAAAGTGGGCTTAAAAGCATAGCAACGCCGAGCCACTTCCCCGGTTCACGCCCATAGATTGCACCAGCGATGGCAATACAAATTGGAATTGCGACAAACCACCGCCAGTGTTTCTGTCCAAATTGTCCTACTTTAGACGAAGCGCCACCTCCTGGCGGGAGACAGGGCGAGAAAACAAGCTCACTAACCAGAACACCAGCTATGAAAAATACGAGCGAGGCCACAAGTGGGTAAATAGCTTATGCTTATCCGCTTGTTTCAGCAGACCGCAAGAGCTTGCGATCACGGGCGTGCTGAATCTGCGCGTAGGCCGTAGGACCTCGGTTACTGCCAAGGCCGAGCAGGGTTTGAAAAGCGGCCCTCGGTTCACGACGACGGTTCGTGCGGAAGACGAATTCATCGAGATAGACCTGGAGCTGGCTGCGGCTGACGCCGTGGTGGGTGCCGACCAGCCAGCTCTGAAGGTTCCCGATCATCCGGTCGGCAAGCGGAACGACGGACTTGGCTCCTTGGCGCAACTGAAGCGGGGGCGGCTGCGTTCGTGGCACATGGGTATAGCCGCTCGCCGTGAGCACCCCGAAGCTCGAGAGGCCATCGGTGGAGATGGTGGTACCTGTGGCGATGTTTCTGGCAGCGAACTCCTTGATGGTGGTTCCTGCGAAATCGGGTATGACCTCCATCCGGACTCGACCGGACGCCCGTCCCCGCCGTTCGACTGCAACCAGAACCAGCGCGGCGTTGCGCCCTCTGAGCTGGCGACTGCCCCGCAGTCCTGTCTGAGTTCCCCCCACCCAGGTCTCGTCCATCTCAACCTCGCCGCAAAGCGGGTCCCGCGCCGCGTTCACCATCGCGCGACGGAGCTTGTGCAGCATCATCCACGCGGTCTCGTAGCGGCTGAGTCCCAGTTGCTGCTGCAGGAGGAGGGCCGACAGCCCACGCTTATCCGTCGTCATCAGATACGCAGCCCAAAACCACGTCATGAGCGGGGTCTTCGAATTGTGGAGGATTGTCCCGGCCGTCACAGAGACCTGATAGCGGCAGGAGGCACACTGCCAGCGCCGGCGGCCTGCCAAGCCGTACGCGGACGTCTGACCGCACCTCGGACACCGGAACCCATCTGGCCAGCGGCATGCCGTCAGATACTCCGCGCAAGCGTCCTCGCTGGCAAACTGTTGTTGGAACTGCCGCAGGCTCTTGGGGAAACTCGGTCGAGGCATCCCACGATACTACCCATTGCGGTCTGCTGAAACAAGCGGATAAGCATAAAATAGCTAGCTTGGCTACATCAGCAAAGGAAATGAACTCAAGAACATTGATATGAAATGTCCCCCAATAGCCGAACATGTAACAGGCACCAACGGCTATGAGATACGGCACTCCAACAGCTATTACATCCCTTATTCCGAGATTCATGGAACCTCTCCTGGAATGTTAAGACTAACCTAGAATTGCGAAACTCATTAGTACTTGGTGGCTCCTACATTTTTACCCGAAGTTCCGCCTAGTACTATATACAACAGAGTTGGCAAACCGACAACCCCTAGGAAAGCATATTATCCTTGGTCTCCAGTGCCTTCTGGACGCATAAGCACTCAGTAATAACTCCATTAATGAGAGTACTTATGTTGGCCCCAAGATAATGGCCACCTGGATTAAGACTCAAAGGGTCTGCTGCTGATACTTCTAGAACTCCGTAACCCGGCCTATGTGAATTTGTGAGGAGAACATCAATCCACCGAGGGAAAGGCGTTTCGCGGTAGGCACATCGTTCGTGAGGAATTTCCAAGAGAAGTGAATGAACGGTTCATGTGAATTGGTCTCGAACGGTCGGCTGTCCGCGATCATCCCACCACCCGGCCATCATGTGAGGGGTGGAATGACGAATGGTGAATCGTCCTTGAGGAGTGAGGACCAGGCATCCCGCAGATCCCTTGATCCGTGCGACTAGCTTCTGCAACACAAGCCGTGCCGCCATCGCCGGCGTCTTTCCTCGTTCTAATAGATTGCAAATTGATTTGGCTACTGCAAGACGGATGATGCCCTCGCCCAATCCCGTCATCGATACCGCACCAGTTTCATTGTCCGCATAGACCCCGCAGCCGATGATCGGCGTATCCCCGACTCGGCCTGGCAGCATGCGATCAATCCCTCCGGTCGATGCCCCAGCGGCAACCGTCCCGGCTCGATCGAGTGCGACAGCTCCGACCGTCCCATGCCGATCCCGACTGTGTGCGGTTTTTCGGAGAGCCGTTTCATAGGAAAACCGGCGCGGCTTGCCCGTGAACGGTTGGCGCTCCATCTTGAAATGCCTGGCGAACTTCGTCGCCATCGGCCCGACCAGCAACACATGATCCGTTTCGTCCATCACGAGACTGGCAGCACTGATCGGATGCACGATACCTTCGATCGATGCCACCGCACCGGCGCGCAAGCTCTCCCCTTCCATGATGGACGCATCCATCCGACGCACTCCGTCGAGTTGCAGATGCGCTCCTGTTCCCGCATTAAAGAGTCCGCTGCGCTCAAGCACGCGAATGGCCTGTTCGACGGCAACGAGTGCGGAGCTGCCTCGATCCAACAAGTGATACCCGACTTGCAGCGCGGCACGCAGGCAGTCGCCTTGTGGTGAGGTCATCGCGCGAGGGCCGGCACCCCCGTGCACGAGGATGATGGGGCGGACAGATTTCAATTCAAGAGCAAGTCCCGGGTCTTCCGATAGGCGGGATTCTGCATGCGATCGAGATCGGACCGTACAAAACCCAGACCTGTCACACAGAGCTCAAAGTTCTCGGACAGTTTTCGAAACAAGGGCAAGCTGGTGTCCGCATCATCACGGCCGATCTGCGCGACGATTCCGTACGACCGCTTGCCGGTCTTCACATAGTCCACGAGGAAGTCCTTGTGATAGATGCGCCCAGCCGTTTTAAGCCGTCGAAGGTACTCAGGAAACAATCCCGCCATGAACAGGGTGAAATCACCAATATGGCGATGCACATCTCGTTCACGGTCCAGCGATTGGGCTTCGAGCATGACCTCGGACTCGAAGAGTAAGTCCACAATCGAATCGACCTGCTGATTCTCTTGATTTCTGATCTTATAGAGCTGATCCGTAGAGGTAAAATCGACTAAAAGATTTGAGACGTATGACGTGACCTTGGCATCGGGCCAGCCGAGGTGTTCCATAAAGCTCTTCTCGGTTAAGGCGCCGAAGAGTTGTCGGAGCGGGTGGCGTGGCGGAACTTGAGTGCCCATCTCCACCTCCCAAGAAGTCTGATCAGGCTCATGTTCAGTATACCAGATCTCGACCGGGAACCGGTTTCCACTTTCATCGATTCTATCGGAACTCCTCCGCTGGATCTTGAGTCAGGACTAGCAGACTACGATTCCAGGGTGTTCAAACAGACCGTTCAGCAAGGCCGCAGCGAGTGAAGAGGCGAATCGTAGATAGTTTTCACCCGGCCCACCCATCGCCTGTATGAACAGGCGTTTGCCCAGGCCGTACGTTGAGCCTCTGAGCCCGCTTCGCCGACGTTGCGAGGCGAGCGATGCGAGAACGCTGCTGGCGGACTGTTTCAACACCCTGCTAGCGCTCCTCCCTGCTGTCCACCACAAATGTCACTGGTCCGTCGTTCACTAAGGCCACCTCCATATGGGCAGCAAAGACTCCCGTTTCAACCGGCGTCCCGCATGCCCGTAAATCAGCCGCGACCTGTTCATAGAGGCGCTTGGCGTCATCGGGAAAACCAGCCTCATCGAAACTGGGGCGGCGTCCGTTGGTCGTCCGGCCCAGCAGCGTGAATTGGGAGACCAACAGCACGCCTCCACCGACCTCCGTGAGCGATCGATTCATCTTTCCCTGCTCATCGGCAAAGATGCGGAGGGTCTGGATCTTGTCGACCAGATACTTCACATCAGACGCGTCATCGCCTTTCGCAACACCCAACAACACCATCATACCCTGTTGGATCCGGCCCACAATCTTCCCATCGACTTCCACTGAGGCACTGGTGACGCGCTGAAGGACTGCTCTCATCGGCTGACGTCATCCTCCCTGCAATTGAGTGAGCGTCCCTTCGAGCGACAGCAACTTCCGTTTCATGGATAGTCCACCGGAGAAGCCGCCGAGCGAGGCATCGTGGGCGACAATCCTGTGACAAGGAATCACGATCGGCAACGGATTCGCACCGACCGCGTTGCCGACCGCGCGGGCATACTGAGGTCCACCCACACGCGCAGCGATCCATCGATACGAACGCAACTTGCTATACGGCACGCGCTGCAACGTCCGCCAGACCTGCCGTTGGAACGTTGTTCCCCCCGTGAGGTCAAGGGGTAGATCGAAGGACTTCCGTCTCCCTGTCAGATAGTCCAACAGCTGACGACGAGCTGCCTCCAGACTGGGTGACTGTTCCTGTAGCATTGGCTCGTTCGACTGTTCTCTGATCTCACACTCGACGACCTGTTTCGATCGTTTTGGTAACACAATCGACCGAATCCCTTTGGCGGACTCAGAAATCCCCATCCAACCCCAGGGCGACTGAAATACTATCGCACGCCTCATCACACTACTCCTGACTAGCCGATGAACCGTCCCAACTTTCTCCGCACCATCCCCCACACCACACCCAATTCATCCGACCCAAACAAGGCATGGACGCCAAAATATCCGCCGATACTCAACCCAATAGCAGCGACAAGCATGGCTGATTTCTCGGCCCAGTCGTCGGGCTGAGTCCAGACCTGGGCACCAGCCACCCACCAACAGGCCATCACGATGGGCACACAGGCCACCAGCACTCGTCCAGCCGAACGGATCACTGATTTCCACTCGACACCGCCCAGCCGCCGATTCAACACCACCACGAGAATTCCGCCATTGACCATCGCAGCCAGCGCGGTCGCAAGCGCCAGCCCTGCCGCCCCCAAGTGCGACATCAGCACCAGCGAAAACAGGATATTCGCCACCACCGCAATCGCAGCAGAAATGGCCGGCGTGGTAGTGTCCTTCAACGAATAGAACGCCGAGACAATAATGCGCACCCCCCCGAATGCCCACAAGCCAAGGGCATAGCACAGCACCGCAAAGGCGGTCTCAGCGGTATCGTGCGCTGTGAACGTGCCGTGCTCAAAAAAGAGATGCACAAGCGGCGTCCGCAGCAAGATCAAGCCCACCATCGCCGGCACGATGATAAAGAGGATCATGCGCAGACCGAACCCGAGCGTCGTGCGCAATTCGTCCAACGCACCTCGTGCCGCTTGTGCCGATAAGGTGGGGAGGATGGCCGTGGCCAAGGCGACGCCAAAAATGCCAAGGGGAAATTGAATGAGCCGCATGCCGTAAAAGAGATAGGTAGGACCGCCGGCAAAAAACGACCCCAGAATCGTGCTCACGGTGATATTGATCTGTGTCACCGACAGCCCGAGCAGCGACGGAATCATCAGCCGACCGATCTTTCGCACACCGGGATGGCCTGGATTGAACGTGAATCCGAACAACATACCGCGCAGCTTGAGCCCTGGTAATTGCATCGCAAACTGCGCCGCGCCACCGGCGACGACACCAATGGCGACACCAAGGATGGGTTCCCGCATGGTTGGCGCAAGAAAGAGCGAGCACCCGATGATGAACAGATTGAAAAAGACTGGAGAAAACGCCGGGGCCGCGAAGGCCCGCAGAGAATTGAGGATTCCCATGGCCAGCGCGGCGAGGCTGATAAAAATGAGATAGGGAAACATCATGCGCGTGAGCAACGTCGTCATTTCAAGCCGGGCCGGATCATCATGGAACCCCGGCGCCAAGAGCCAGACAATACCCGCCGCCCCCAAGATCCCAAGTATGGTAATGCCGGTCACAATGGTCAGCAGCGTCGTGAATACGGCGCTGGCCAGCTCCCACGCATCCTGTTTGGACTTGAGCGTGTGATATTCGGTGAAGACGGGAATGAACGCGGCGGACATCGAGCCTTCGGCAAAGAGCTCACGAAGCAGGTTCGGGATACGATAGGCGACGAAGAAGGCATCGGCTGCCGGCGTGGCGCCGAAGAGCTTGGCGAGAACCATGTCACGGACAAAGCCGAGCACGCGACTGGAAAACGTCGCGACCCCGATCATCCCAGCCGCTTTGACGACTGACTGATTCTCGTCCTGGGGTTTGGTGGGAGCACCGGCCGAAACGGGAGACTCTGACATGGACCGGATTCTAGCGGAATGCTCGCGGGCCGTCTATCGGCGCATGAAGACGAAGCGTGAAGCGCTCCCCGGCGTACCACTGCGTACAGGCCCATTCACAATTTGAAGTGAGAGGACGAATCAGTGAGTCATCACAATGTGAGTGACTGATCGACTGAAGGAAGAAGTAAAGAAAGCAGGTCGACTTCTTGCGGAGCCAGGCCCCTGGCATTTGCCGGAGTTTCGTGCCAGGAGCCTCATTGTTCGGCGGATCACGCCGCGAGTCGTTGAACAGGCGGCCGACTCGTGATGCTTACGACGTTTGCGTCTACGTCCCTTGACCCTCTCAGCCTTGGCCTGCGGCTTCATCTCCAAGGTCCCATTGAACACCACACCCTCTTCCATCGAAAGGACCGGAGTGATCAGACTCCCTTCCACCACGGCCGGAGCCCGGAGCACAATCTGGTCCTTCGCCTGAATATCGCCGTGGATGGTTCCTTGGCATACCACGGTCCCGGCTGTGACCTTGGCCTTGAGTACGGCCTCAGGCCCAACGAGCAAGCCGCCGTCGGTGTGAATTTCGCCGTCCAAGGCCCCATCAATCCGTACCGTGCCGGAATAGGTGATCACGCCCTTGAATTCAACATCCTTGCCGACGAAGGCCACCTCATCCGGAAGGATCGGCCCGCCCTTTGGTAGACTGCGCTTGTCCTCCACCCACCGTTCTCGTTCCACTTCTCCCCCTCCTGCCTCCTCCTGTTTCCACATGATAGGGCTCCCTCCTTATCCGAATAGTCCACCTGAGCTGAACGGTCCCGCCAAGTCTCTTATCTATCGGTTGACTGCGGTGTTTTATTGAGTACGGAACGGAAGGGAGCGGAGTATTTATGGCTCCTGGACCAATTCATTCGACAATTCATCAGGATTGTCTCCTGGACGACCAGGGCACACTTCAGCCAGAAGCACACCGCACGTCTGGATACTCTGGCATACGCCACCGACGACATCTCCCGTCTTCAATCGATCGACAGCAGCCTCGACAACCTTCGACCATTGCTCACTCGGCACTTGTTGAAACAAGGGTCGATCCGCCAACACGTGGATCTGGTGCTCCAAGAGAGACACCATGATCAGCACACCGGTTCGCTCGCGAGTCTGAGAGACCGCATGTTGCGCGAAGGCACGTTCAGCCCTGAGCCTGACTTTATGCCGCATCCGATCGGTCGGTGTGAGCAGGCGAACGATCGGGTCACAGGTGCCGAGCCATACCCCTGCGCCATAGGCCAGGATTGTCGCCAGTACCAGCCAGGCGGCATTGGACGCATGCCAGCCCCAGGGAAGCCAGAGTAGTTCAGTGCTCAACAATAGAGTGAGGGTGAACAAGGCAAGAATCAACCCAGCGCGATGTTGCGTGTCGCGGTAGAGCCCGGACCGGCTGACGAGCATTGGGACGATCTCCGCATTCGTATGCTCTTCTGCCGCATGCACCGCCAGCCTGATCCGCTCCCGCTCTTCGGCTGCAAGTCGCAACCCCTCACCAGTTTCCACTGGCACCTCCTCCCCCGAAACTGCCGCCTCCTCCACTAAAGCCGCCCCCACCGAATCCTCCACCACCACCAAGAGAGCCTCCACCCCATCCACCGCCGCGACTGCTGTACCAAATCCAATCATCTATACCGCTAGATCGACTCCTCCTTCCTCCGGCACCAGAGGCACCAATCACCAGCAGGAGGAGCACGGTGATACCGCTCGCCATGAGTGCCGGAACCAACCAAGGCGCCAGGAGTGTGGAGATCCCTGCTCCCGCAACCGGGCCGATAAATCGATGGATGTTCATGAACACGAGCCCCACGAGCAATCCAACAACGACGGCCACGACGACCTGCTCTATGACATCGCTCTCCTGTCGAGGGACTGTCTTCTCGGACGCCTGATAGGTCCCCTCGATTGTCTTTAGAATGGCGTTGATCCCGGCAGTAACTCCTCCAGGCATATCACCGGCACGAAACCGAGGCACGATCTCATTCCTGATGATCTGTGCCGAGCGGGCGTCCGTGAGGACACCCTCCAACCCGTACCCGACCTCGATACGAACCTTGCGTTCCTGGATCGTCATCAACAGCAGAGCGCCGTTGTCGGTTCCTTTTTGGCCAAGTTTCCAGGCCGTCGCCACGCGATGGGAGAATTCCTCGATCGCATCACCTTCGAGAGAGGGAATGATGAGAACAGCCACTTGATTGCTTGACTTGGTTTCATGCGCCGCCAGTTGAGTGGTCAGCGACTCAACCGTGGAATTCGGCAAGATATGGGCGAGATCGACGACTCGCCCGGCCAGTGGAGGGACATCGAGGGCAACGGCAGGCGTCGCAAGCAAGACGGCGAGTAGGACGATTATGAGAGCCCAGCAGGACGAGAGGCGGCTCATTCTGAATGCTCTCACCCTTCGCCTCAGCTTCCCCTTCAACTTAAAACTTCACTTCTGGCGGTTTCGCTACAGCCTTTTCATCGGCGACGGTAAAGTTGGGGCGCTCTTCCAGGTGTAGGAGAAACTTGGCAGTCAGGTTGGTCGGGAAGTACCGGACCATCTTGTTGTAGTCCGCGACTCGATCGATATACCGCTTACGCGCCACAGTGATCCGGTTTTCTGTCCCCTCCAGCTGGCTTTGGAGATCCCTGAAACTTTGATCGGCCTTGAGGTTCGGATAGTTTTCGGCAATCGCGATCAGCCGGCCTAACGCCGATGTCAGTCCCGCTTGGGCTTTTTGAAATGCCTCGAATGCGGCCGGGTCCTTGAGCACCTCAGGCGTCACTTGGATGCCGGTCGCCTTGGCCCGGGCATTCACGACCCCCTCAAGCGTCTCTTTTTCGTGAGCCGCGTACCCCTTGACCGTCGCAACAAGGTTCGGGATGAGGTCGGCACGGCGCTGGTATTGATTGATCACTTCACTCCACGCCGCCTTCGTATCTTCATCCAAGCCTTGAAGGTCGTTGTACCCACAACCGGACACAGAAAACCCACTGATCATCGCTAGAGCGATCACCGTCTTTTTCCACCACGTACACCCCATCGTTCCCTCCTTCAGCAGTAGAGCAGGACGCAATGTCCCCAGATCTCGCGATCATGCTACCATGGGCATAATCATTAAGATATGTCGGTCAAGAGGGGGTTATGCCACGGAAACTATTGATTCACGAACCTGGTGGGTTTCAAGTGCGACACCGCGCCCTTGGCATCTATCAAGGCAGTGCGATCGACCTCGCCTTCTGGCACCCGTCGTCAGGCATGCCCGAACACGGGCTCTGTCGATTTTCAACAAAAGACAAGGCCCAGGCGTTGATCGATGCGTTCTCCTCTTCAGCCTGCACGGAACCGATGGATCAACATGATCTGACCATCGAGCCGTACGATCGCGCCGAACATGACCGCTTGATCAGCGACTATCCGCTGTCGTCTGCCTGGGAGATGCCTGCCTAGCAGGATGCTGAAAAAGTCCGCTAGCGGCGTTCTCGCATCGCTCAGAGGCTCAACGTACCGAATCGTACGTCTCGCCTCTTCACTCGCTGCGGCCTTGCTGGCCGCCTTTTTGAGCATCCTGGGGTGTATCGTGTTGTACTTCTTTCTGTCATATTTCAACGGTGGTTGATGTATAAAATGGGGGGTTCAGCAGACTGCTAGGCCGGGAAATCGAGGCTAGCCGGTGACGATCGGCTCGACAGCCTTGGAGAGGACATTGGACGTGGAACCCGAATGTGAGTGGATGAAGGTGAGCAGGCGTTTATTCTCTTGGGCCTTGCGGAGAAACTTGAAGGCGATGCCGCGGGCACTCACGGACCGTACCATGGCCGCGACTTCGATGGGAGCTTCGTCATCGGCGAGGGCGATCTCCAGGTAGAAAATATCGTCAACCCGGACGTGGGTCTCGCTCTCGATGATGCACCCGCCCAGGGAAAGGTCCAGCACGGTACCCTCGCCCCTCACTTTTCCTCCGGAAAACGATAAGCATAGACGGACAGGGATACGGAGATGTTCCCGGCGCTCAATTGGGTGAGAGGATCCCGCTGTGCTCACGCGTCGGGCGAGGAAACGATGGCGACAGTCTTGGCACTGGAACGGAACAATCCAAATGAGCGCCGCAACTAGTTCGCGCGGGGTCTGCGGTCGTGCCTGCAAGACACCGCCCTTGTGACAGCGTGGGCAGGTCACCTGGCGACTCATTCGATGTGCCTCTTTCTCATCTCCACCCCACCACCAGCCTATAACCGCACTATAAAGGCCTTCCCCCTACAGTCAAGCTGATTGCTATCTGGCGCAAAGTGGCTTCCAGCATACTCTTACACCATTTGAGAGATTGGCGGTCGGCATCGCGCTTGGTGGCGAATCGAAACGAGGAGAGACCCTGCCGTCAGCGTACCGGCTAGGCGGACTCTGCATGGGGAGATTCCGGCTCAGCGGGAATGCCGGATTCGACGACACCGGCTCGGACATATTCGCGATTGAGATTGGCAATGAAACGGACACTGATGCTTTTCGGACAGACAGCTTCGCACTCATACTGATTGCCACACGAGCCAAACCCTTCTCGATCCATGGCCTCCAGCATCGCACGCACACGATGCGTTCGCTCGGGCTTTCCTTGCGGCAAGATCGCCAAATGGGACACCTTGGCCGCCACGAACAGCATGGCCGAGGCATTCTTACATGCAGCGACACAGGCCCCACAACCAATACAGGACGCGGCATCCATCGCGGTTTCGGCCTGGTCCTTCCCGATCAATAAGACGTTCCCATCCACCGCCCCGCCGGTATTGACGGAGATATACCCACCTGCCTGCATGATCCGGTCAAGCGCGCGTCGATCCACCACCAAATCTTTGATGATGGGAAACGCGCGCGCACGCCACGGCTCGATCGTGATGACGGCTCCGTCGGGAAACCGCCGCATGTACAACTGACAGGTTGAAATACCCCGGTCCGGACCATGTGGGGTGCCATTGATCACCAGGGAGCAACTTCCGCAGATGCCTTCACGGCAATCCTGCTCAAACGCTACCGGCTCTTCACCCTTGGTGATCAATCCCTGATTCACGCTATCGAGCATTTCTAAGAACGACATGCCGGAGCCGACGTCGTAAGCTTCATACGTCACAAACCGGCCTTTCTCGTCTGGACTCTTCTGGCGCCAAATTTTCAACGTGAAGTTCATGATCTGCGTCTGTCGCTGGCTCCCCTCACCCCTGCCCTTTACTCGTTACCGATTACTGATAACTTCTTGTGGTCGGCTGCACGAATTCGAAGGCAAGGGGCTCTTTGTGCAAGATAGGTACTGCATGCTCTCGGTACTCCCAGGCGGCAACATGCGCAAAACAGGTATCGTCGCGCTTTGGTTCACCGTCGGCCGTCTGATGCTCTTCGCGGAAATGTGCCCCGCACGACTCTTCCCGATGTAACGCATCGTGACAGAGCAGTTCAGCGAACTCGAGATAGTCAGCCACTCTCCCCGCATATTCCAGCTCTTGGTTGAAGGCTTCTCCTGATCCAGGAACCACGACATTCCGCCAAAATTCTTCCCGTAGGGCCGGGATCGACCGCAGTGCCAGTTCAAGCCCTGCCTTGTTGCGAGACATGCCGCAGTGATCCCATAAGAATTTGCCGACTTCGCGATGAAATGAGGCCGCGGTTCGACGGCCTTTCGCGTTCAGCAGGCGGCTGATCCTGCCCGTCACGCGCTGAAGCGCCGCGCGTGATTCCTTGTGATCTTCCCCAACCGGTGAGAGCTTCGCCGTCGCCAAATAATGACCGATCGTATAGGGCAGAATAAAATAGCCATCGGCGAGCCCTTGCATCAAGGAGCTGGCGCCGAGCCGGTTGGCGCCATGATCCGCAAAATTTGCTTCCCCAATCACGAAAAGTCCCGGGATGGTACTCATAAGATTGTAATCAACCCAAAGACCCCCCATCGTATAGTGTGGTGCCGGATAAATCCGCATGGGGACGTGGTAGGCATCTTCCCCTGTGATCCGGTTATACATGTCGAAGAGGTTGCCATAGCGCTCGTGGACGACATCCTGCCCATGCCGTTCAATCACATCGGCAAAATCCAGGTACACGCCCTGACCTCCCGGGCCAATACCATGGCCTTCGTCGCACACAGTCTTCACGGCGCGGGACGCGATGTCTCGTGGCGCAAGATTGCCGAACCGTGGGTACCGGCGTTCTAGAAAATAGTCGCGTTCTTCAGCGGGTATGTCGCCAGGAGGCCGGTGATCCGCAGCCATCTTCGGCACCCACAACCGTCCGTCGTTGCGGAGCGATTCGGACATCAGGGTCAACTTGGCCTGGTGTTCATCCCCCGGCGGGATCGCCGTGGGATGAATCTGCATAAAGCACGGATTCGCGAATACGGCACCCTGTTTCCACGCACGGAAGGTGGCCGTCACGTTGCTGCCGCTCGCATTGGTTGACAGGTAGTACACATTGCTGTAGCCGCCGGTCGCCAGTACCACGGCATGGGCCGTATGGATACTCACTCGGCCTGTGACGAGATCACGCACCACGATGCCTCGCGCCTGGCCGTCAACCACTATCAGATCGAGCATCTCGGTCCGTGGGTGCATCGTGACCTGTCCACGCTCAATCTGCCAGCAGAGCGCCGAATAGGCACCCAAGAGCAGTTGCTGTCCGGTCTGTCCCCGACAGTAGAACGTGCGCGAGACTTGGACGCCTCCGAATGACCGGTTCGCCAGCTGCCCGCCATACTCCCTGGCGAACGGAATGCCGAGCGCCACACATTGATCGATAATTTGCGCACTGACCTGTGCAAGCCGATAGACATTCGCCTCGCGTGAACGAAAGTCTCCACCCTTGATCGTGTCGTAAAACAGCCGGGTCACACTGTCCCCATCATCCTGATAGTTTTTTGCTGCATTGATCCCGCCTTGTGCCGCAATACTGTGCGCACGGCGCGGGCTATCCTGAAAACAAAAGCACTCCACCTGATAGCCGAGCTGTCCCAAGGTCGAAGCTGCACTAGCTCCCGCAAGGCCGGTGCCGACAACGATGACTGTGATGTTGCGCTTGTTATTCGGACTCACCAATTTTTCGCTGAATCGATGTCGGCCCCATTTGGTTTCCAGCGGACCCGCAGGAACTTTTGGATCTAGCATCGTCATAGGCGCACGACTCCGAGAAAGACCGCCAGGATGATGGCGACATTGCCAAGAACAACCAACAGCGCAACCGTGGGACCCGCGACCTTGAAGAGTCGGTTGAATGCGGCATGTTCAAGCCCCAATGTCTGTAAACTGCTGGTGACGGCGTGGTTCAGATGCAAGCCCAGCCCCAGCTGACCCGCCAAGTAGAGCGCCACGATGAATGGATTCTGAAAGGCATGGACGATCTTCCCATAGACATCACGATGTCCTTCTGCGTCGAGGCGATCGGCAGAAGAAGGATCGATGACACCGGCCGTCAGATGCAACAAGTGGAATAGGATAAAGAGCAAGAGTACCAGGCCGGAGACGGCCATTGTGCGGGACGCGAACGAAGCTTGACGATACTCGCGGACCGCATAGGCAACCGGGCGAGCTCGGCGATTGCGCAAGGTCACCTGGATCGCCAGGACGATGTGGAGGACCGCAATGCTCAGCAACCCGATGCGGGCTGCCCATAGAAAGATCGGCATATCCCGGAGCATTGCTGCATAGCCATTGAGCGCATGGGATCCTTCGAATACTTGTAGGTTCCCCAACATGTGAAAAATCACATAGAGAACGAGCCCAAGCCCGCTCAGGGCCATGACGACTTTACTGCCGACTGAAGACTGGAAATGGTGAGACGGGCGTGCCATCTGCGATCATTATACACCGCTTGGATTCACGAAGACTCATGGGAACGTTGGAGAGGTGTCATGATGCACGAAGATACAGCGGCGTGGTGGTTCGCGCTCGCTGAGTGGTCGCATGTACCAAGGATGTTATCGAGCGCTCGGCGGTCCAGACCGTGGCGTCACTCGCTTAACTTGGAGCTCCAGTTGCTCGGATGGATGCATCCCTGGGACCAGCACGGCGAGCGCCATGACACAATTCCGCCCGCCTTCCTTGGCAGCATAGAGCGCCTTGTCCGCTTGATCGATCAGCTCCAACGGCGTCCGTGCTCCAAACGCGATGGCCGACACCCCGATGCTCACCGTCAGTGTCAAGCCAGACACCATTCGAAGCCGGCTGCCCGCCTCAGTCCCAACACGTATTCGCAAACGTTCCGCCAGATCCGTCGCTTCGGCCAGCGTCGTGCGAGGGAACATCAGACAGAACTCTTCTCCTCCATAGCGCCCGACCGTGTCCGTCAACCGCAACCCTGTGGAGAGACAGTTGGCGACTGCTTGGATGGCTTGATCGCCGACGGCATGTCCATATTGATCATTCACACGCTTGAAGTTATCAATGTCGACCATCACACAACAGAGCTCGCTTCCGTGCTCGCGGCTCTCCGCAAACGCTTTCTCAAACAGCGCGTAGAACGCACGGCGGTTCAGACATCCGGTGAGCGGATCGCGCGAGGCCAAACGCTCCAGCTCGCCGTTTTGCCGCAAGATTTCTGTCTGTGCCGTCTCAAGATTTGCCACGGTTCGCATCAGGGCGTCGTTGATTTCCGTGAGTTGCTGGTTCGCACGTTGGAGCTCCACTGTGCGTTCCTCGACCTGATGACTCAACTCATACAGCTGTCCAACAGCCCTATTCGCCAAGTCCCATTTCCAGCAGAGCGCGGTGGCGAGCTGCAAGGCTTCAATGCCGTTAAATGGCTTCTGCAGAATCAGTAACTTGTCGGTTCTCCCTATCCGTTCTCTGATTTCTCCCCAAGGCTGATCGGAATAGGCCGTGCAGACGACCACCTGCAGCCTGGAATCCGCTTTCCAGAGATGTTCGATGGTTTCCAGTCCATCCCACCCAGGCGGCATCCGCATATCGACAAAGGCGACCGCATAAGGACGGTCCTCGCTCCTTGCGGTCTCCATTGCGGTAAGTGCCGCCTGACCTTGATCGACGCAATCAACCTGGAAAGGTTCATGAGATGCGACAGGGATCGATCCCCCGAATAGCGCGGAACGCGCCAGCCCGAAGGCCTCCAATCCCATCTCGAATTGAAGAATGCTCCGGAAGTCGTCATGGATCGATGGGTTGTCGTCCACAACGAGAATGCGTCGATTGAGACTATCCGTCGACACTCGTCACAGCTCCTCTATCCTCACGTATTCTCACGAGGCTAGGCATTAGACCACCTTCGCCAACACCGTCTGGGTGGAAGGCTTTTGGAGTTGAATCGTGCACCAAAACGTCGATCCTTGCCCAAGGACACTGTCGACACCCACTGTCCCCCCCATCATGTGCGCCAGTTGCTTGACAATGGCGAGCCCAAGTCCTGTCCCGCCATACTTGCGCGTAGTACTGCCGTCAGCCTGTGTAAACGGTGTAAAGAGCTTGGCTTGGACGGCGGGCTCGATGCCGATGCCTGTGTCCCGCACTTTCAGACAAAGGGTTGTCGTATCCGACTGTATCCTCAGCCACCGCCACGTGAAGCGCGATTTCTCCCTGGGTCGTAAATTTGATGGCATTGCCCAACAGGTTGGTTAAGATCTGCCGAATGCGCACCGGGTCACCTTCGTATTCCGGAAGGAGATTGTCAGCGAGCACGACCGTCAGCCTCAGTCCCTTGCTCTCAATGGGGCCGGAAAATAGTTCCAGGACATCTTTCACGAGCTGACGCAGATCGAACGCGATGCTTTCGAGCTTGAGTTTGCCTGATTCAATCCTTGAGATATCGAGGATGTCATTGATGACTTGCAACAGCGCCATCCCGGATTTGTGGACAGTCTCAATGTATCGACGCTGCTTGTCGTTCAGAGGCGTCTTCAGCAAGAGTTCGCTCATCCCGAGAATACCGTTCATGGGCGTGCGGATTTCGTGGCTCACGTTGGCAAGGAATTGCGATTTCGCGACGTTGGCGGCCTCAGCCGCTTCTAACCGTTGGCGCGCCTGACGCGCCAGCTTCCACTTGGTGGTTAGGGAGGCGGCCAATTGCGAGACCTCCACGCTGGAAAATGGTTTTTGCAGAATCAGGAGACGGTCGTCGCAGCCCAGTCGGCGAATGATGTCGTCCCAGGAATGGTCGGTGTAGGCCGTGCAGATTACGGTCTGAATCTCTGGGTCAGCCTCCCACATACGCTCGATGGTCTCCAGCCCATCCCATCCCGGAGGCATCCGCATGTCCACAAACGCCACCGCATATGGCCGTCCCTCTCGGCGCGCCATTTGTACAAGAGCCAGCGCGGCTTGCCCCTGATCTGCATAATCCAGTTCAAACCGCACAAGAGCCTTCTGAAACGATTCGCCCCCGAATAACGACGCGCGTGCTTCATCCAGCCCCTGTGTCTCCGTTCCCGGTTGAAGGATTTTGCGAAAGTCCTCGTGGATCGAGAGATTATCATCAATGACCAAGACTCGAAGGTGCTGACTATGCTTGTCGATATCCATATTCATACAGCTCTCCCTGACTGCGCCAACAGGCGATGCCGCTTAGGCGGCGCGGGAACCAATGGCAGGTAACCACTGGCGGACCGCCTTCTGTATCTCTTTGAGCCCCACCGGCTTTGGCAGGAAACCGTCCATCCCGCCCGCGATGCAGGCAGTTTCGACAGTGCTCACTGCGTAACCTGACAATGCGAGAATCGTGACAGGCCTACCGTCCCCTCTCGTAAATCCTCGTCGACGAATTTCTGCTGTCGCAGTCAGTCCATCCATCTCCGGCATTTCGCAGTCCATGAGGACCAGGTCGTATGGGCGCCTCTCAAGCGCCTGGATCGCCTCTCGACCCGTACCCGCCGTATCGGCTGATTCCCCACAGAGCTCCAGCATGCGAAGAAAGACCTCTTGGTTCGTCGGATTATCTTCAGCCAAGAGGATACGCGCACGTGACCGTGGCTTGGAGGAATGGACGCCCGGGCTCCTGTCTTGGTTCCTAGTGATCAATACGTCAGGCGTCGAGTGGTCATCCGCCTGCTTGCGCTCCAGCCCAGCTCTGTCGCTCGCGCTCACCTTCTCAAGACAGACCGTAAACCAAAATGTGGAACCGTTTCCTGGGGTACTGGTGAGACCGACGTCTCCACCCATCAAGGAGGCGAATCGTTGAACAATCGCGAGTCCTAAACCCGTCCCTCCGTACCGCCTCGTCATCGATCCATCAACCTGCGCGAACGGATCGAAAATTTTCTGCTGCGCCTCCAGAGGAACACCGATTCCGGTATCGCATACCGTTATTTTGAATAAGGCCTTCTCCTCGCGATCCTCGAGACGCTCAACATGAATCAGGATGCCCCCTCGTTCCGTAAATTTCATGGCATTGCTCACGAGGTTCATCAGAATCTGCCGAAGGCGCAGGCCGTCCCCCCGCCACACAGCAGGTAACTCGGGGTCGATCTGACATTCTAAACTGAGCCCCTTTCGTCGCGAGGGTTCATGGAATAGACCGGCAACATCCTGCACGGTTGCAACCAGGTCAAATCCCGTGATGTGGAGGTCCATCTTGTCCTCATCGATCTTGGACAAGTCGAGTATGTCGTTGATGATCTGAAGCAACTGCTCGCCGGAATGATGGATGGTTTGGACGAAATGACGCTGCCGGTCGTTCAACGAGGTTGAGAGAAGCAGCTCATTCATGCCGAGCATCGCGTTCATGGGCGTCCGGATCTCATGGCTCATACGGGCTAAGAACTGTGACTTGGCCTGATTGGCCTTATCCGCCGCCACCTTGGCCTCCTTAAGGGCCTCGACCATTTTCTGTAATTCATCGTTGCGCTGTTGAAGCTCAGCCGTCCGTGCAGCCACTTGCTGCTCGAGATGCTGGTTCGTCGCCTGAAGTTCTCGATTGCGGGCATTGACCTGTGCAACGAGACCTTCGATCTGCAGCCGGATGTCCCGTCCCAACTCCCACTTCCTGGTCAGCGATGCAGCAATCTGTTGGACCTCAATGGAATCAAACGGTTTCCGAAGGATGAGCAACCGGTCGCTCATTTCTAGCCGTCCGGCAATCTCCGCCCACGAATGGTCTGAATAGGCCGTACAGATAACCACTTGAAGCCGTCCGTCCGCCTCCCAGAGCCGTTCGATAGTTTCCAAGCCGTCCCACCCCGGCGGCATCCGCATATCGACAAACGCCACCGCATACGGACGTCCTTCCCGGCGCGCCATCTCTACCAGGGCCAACGCCGCTTGTCCTTGATCCGCATAATCCAGCTCGAACCGGTCCAGGGCCTCGACAAGTGGCGTCTCTCCGAACAGCGTCGCCCGTGCGCGATGGAGCCCCTCTTCCTCGGATGGCGCTTCAAGGATTCTGCGAAAATCCTCATGGATGGCCCGATTGTCGTCAACAACCAAGATTCGAAGGTTTTTATTGTTTGCGCCCATCATCCGTCATGTCCTTCTGTCTGCCGAGAGGAGGAACATCATTACTCACGTCCTTAGGTCTGAGTTTCTTGTCTTCCACCCGCCATGAACACATGCATATCATTGATGAGGGAAAGGAGGTCCTGCGCACACCGTTGGAGTGTCGTCGCATGCTCACGCTGGCCGGGACTCAGAGGACTATCCAACAGGAGCTGCACTTTCCTGACGAGCTCATTCATTGGGGTCAGAATTTCATGGCTCATAATCGCTAGAAATTCTTCCTTCTGACGGAAGGCCGCCTCAAGATCGTTCCGAGAAGGAGCTGGCAGTATGTCCGCAGCCCGACTGACAATATTTTCTTGCAGACGCTCATTCGCGTCCCGCAATTCGGCTGTTCGCTGGCTCACGCTGAACGCAAGACTGTCAATCTGCAGCTTGACAGAGTGTGCCAGATTCCATTTCTTCGTCAGCGCGTTCGCGAGTTGAACAACCTCGATGCTGTTGAAGGGTTTCATCAGGACCAGCAGCTTGTCGGTGTCTCCGATACGACGACTCACATCTTCCCATGGATGATCAGAATACGCCGAACAAATCACGATTTGGATATCAGGATCGGCATACCACAGATGTTCGATGGTCTCGAGTCCATCCCATCCCGGCGGCATCCGCATGTCCACAAATGCCACCGCATAGGGATTCCCTCTCTGATAAGCATTCTGAGCAAGACCGAATCCCTCTCGTCCCTGACTCGCGAAGTCCAGCTCATAGCGTATTTGTGATGGCAGGGTTGGAACCTCTCCAAACAAGGCTGCCCGAGCTTGAGCCAATGAATCGGAATCGGCCGGCGGCATCAGGATCTTACGGAAATCTTCATGGATGTTACCGTTATCGTCGATGACGAGAATGCGCCGATTGTCGATAGCCTGATCGCTGTTCATGCTGCGGCTTCCATCACGACCAACGGGAGCTCCAGAGTGAACGTCGCACCACACCCTTCGCCCGCACTCTGCCCGTGCAACGTTCCGCCAAGATTTTTGGCAACAATGGCTGCGCTATGGAGCCCAAGTCCATGACCGGCCTTTCTCGTTGTAAAGCCTTGCGCAAACAGCCGAGGGAGATGCTCCGGTTTGACCCCGATGCCGGTATCGATCACCTCAAATTGAGCAAAGGCCTTAGCGGAAAGCACTCCGATACGCAGCGTGAGACGGCGGGTGCCCCCCGAGTGTTCCACCATGGCGTTCTTCGCATTGGTGATTAGGTTGACCAATACCTGCAAGACTTGGTGCCGATCCGTCATCATCATAGGGACTGGACTGTATTCCCGTACGAGTTGGATGTGGTATTTCTCCGGCTCGGGGAGCGCCATCACGACCGCCTGTTCCATTAAATCTTCAGCGGACGCAGGCTCACGGATATTCCCTGCGCGGGCAATATCTTGCTGTGACATGATCACTTGCTTGATGTGATCGACCTTTTTCACAAGCGAGTCGAGCTCACCTTGTATCGTCTGATGGCTTCCACTCAGAGACTCGGCCACCAACCCCAGATACGACGGGATCTGCTTGCCCTTCGGGTCGACCGTCAAGAATTCCTGTAGATTGTCCTGATGCTCGTTGAACATCGATGCGATCCGACAGACATCGCCCACCATCGGCTTTTTAAGCGTTTTGAGTAGCGTATCCGTCGACACATTAATGCTATTGAGAACGTTCCCGACATTATGCAACACGCTTGACGCCACATCCGCCATACCCGCTTGGCGCGAGGCATTCATGAGTTGCTGGTACAGCTTTTCCTTTTCCGCCTCAGCTTTTTTCCGCTGATCCATCTCGACGTGCAAATTCGTATTCGTGGCCTCGAGTTCCTGGTTCTTCTGTAAAATTTGGACACGTGATGCCTCTAATTCACTGTTCGCATCCTTGAGTTGAGAATTGGCTCGATCAAGTTCGGTGACGTCGTGAAACGAGACGAGCGCCCCTCTGACAGTGGACCCGTCGTCCATAATCGGGACCGTATTGACGATGAATTTTCGCTGTTCCCCATCGGAGAGATTCATAATGAGCGGGATATTGTCGAGAGACTGCCGGTCCATAATGGCCCTGGTCCACGGATACACCATGAGCGAATCCGTCGGAGTCACCGACTTCCAGCCAAGCGTCCCGAGATCGGAGCCAATCAACGATGTCACGGGCTTATTCACAGCGCGACTGAACGAATCATTTGTGAGGATGATCAGGTCTTGCGTATCGATCATCACCACACCTTGCGTCAGGGCATCGAGCGCCGCTTTCACACGTGTCGGAACAATGCCGGAGGGATCGAGCTGACGGAGCGTGCGCTTCATGAAAAAGAGGTAGCCGAAGAACCCCATCACGCTCACAAACGCAAGGAAGCGTATCCATGGATCGGAAAGAAAGCGGTCTATTCCTGAGCCTTCAGATTCACGAAACGCCAATTGGAGCACACCCCATGGTTGATCTCCGGAAAAGATCGGGACTTGAAGGGATTGAAGCGTCGATTGGGCACCCAGCGGCTGAACCCAAAACTGTGCATGCGCGCCAACTTGTGCAACGATGCTGCCGTCTTTTTGAAGGAGCGCCAGTGACGAGATCTCGTGATTCCGCTTGGCCAGCGTCTCCATGGCAAATTGAATCGTTTCAATCTGATTCCGCTCCGCTAATGCGGAGTATTGAACAGCCAGGGCTTCGGCTAAATCGCGACGATATTCGAAGACCTGACGATCATGGTTGGGCACGAGATCGACAAGTGAATAGCCGGCCAACATCACGCTGATCGTCAAGCTGACCAAGCCGAAACTGATCCAGACTAAGGGGGTCACTTTCATGACTGAGTTCCGTTCATGGGTATCGCTTTTGGCTGTTGGTTCCGTGATCCGAAGATTTCAAGACTCGATCTAAACCACGGAACTGCCGCTTCTCCTGCTCATCGTCCTCGCGCATCTTGCGGTCGCGCTTCCGGCGGGTGAGCAGTTCGCCCCCCAATACTGGCAGCGGATCAAAATGCCGCCAGGCTGGCATCGAAACGAGGAAACTCGCGACGAGCGACCCGCCACGGAGGATCCAGGCAACGAACCCCGCAGATAAGGCCATTCCCGAGAAGGAGGCGACTCGCCCGACGAGATGCGTCTGAGACTCTCGCTCTTGCACTCCACGCTCCAGCTCCTCAGCCAGCCTGGTCAAACGCTCGGCAAGCTTGTGACCAACGGCGAGAACCTTTTTCACTGGCAGTGAAAGCGGCTCAGCCGGTACTGTCGGTAGCTCCTGAACGACGGTATTCGGTTGCTCGCCCCTCGCAAACGTCCGATTCGCCATCACTGCTCTTAGCACCGGATCTTCAGTTGCTCCCACTCCCGACACATTTTTGACCGGTGCCTCCGTACTTATCGGCACAAAAGACGATTGTATTGAAGGCGGGACAATACCACCGCCGGTCCCAGAGCCCGAACCAGATCCAGAACCTGATCCGGAACCTGTGCCTCCAGAACCTCCGGTTCCACCACCGCCGCTTCCACCACTCCCGCCACCGCCACCTGGCGGTGGGATAAACGGTGCAACGGTGAACGTAAACGTCGTTGCTCCAATCGCGCCTCCAGCTCCATCACTGACCGTGAACGTGAAACTGTCGCCTGTCGAAACAGCACCATCGTGAACGAACACCAGCCGCCCAGCGTCGATATCAGCTTGCGTAAACGTCGTGATCGTGGCGCCGGGAGCTGTCGTCAGCTCAAGTCGCCCATTGAGGGGAGCAGCGGTCACCGTATAGATCAATTGACCTGACGTATTATCCAAGTCGACCACTTGCAGCTCACTCGCTGTAATCACATCGGTCAATCCTTGGGTAACCGTAGACCCGGTATTTGCGGCAAGACTTGGAACACTGTTGCCGGCTGGCGTTACGGTAATCGTCACAGTTGCCGTGTCACTCAACAGACCGTCGGACACGGTATAGGTAAACGTGTCAATACCGGTGAAGTTCACTCCCGGGGTATAGGTAAAGGTGCCATCGCCATTGTTCACAACCGTCCCACCGTTGACACTCACGGCATCAAACGCGGAAATGCTAGCTGGACTCAGCACTGAATCCACATCACTATCGTTAGCCAACACATTGCCGGTCGTCACCGCCGTGTTTTCGATCGTGACTGCCACATCATCGCCCGCTACCGGCGCCTCGTTGAGGTTGTTCAGATTCACCGTGATCGCAGCGGTATCGCTCAGGGTCCCGTCGCTCGCCTGCACGGTCAGGGTAAAGCTCGGCGTGGTTTCGAAGTCCACCGCCGCGCTGTTCGCCACCGTGATCGCGCCCGTCGCCGCGTTGATCGCAAAGGCCCCGCCCGTGTTGCCCGCCGTAATGCTGTAGGTGAGCGCTTGGCCGTCCCGGTCGAAGTCGGTCCCGGTGAAGCTGTCGCTCACGTTGGTCACCGCCGTGGCGTTGGCGCTGTTCTCGTCGAGGGCCACGGTCGCGTCCACAATGTTGGGGGCGTTGTCGTTGAGGTTGTTCAGGTTGACCGTGATCGCCGCGGTATCGCTCAGGGTCCCGTCGCTGGCCTGCACGGTCAGGGTAAAGCTCGGCGTGGTTTCGAAGTCCAATGCCGCACTGCTCGCCACCGTGATGGCCCCCGTCGCCGCGTTGATCGCAAAGGCCCCGCCCGTGTTGCCCGCCGTAATGCTGTAGGTGATGGCCTCGCCGTCCCGATCGAAGTCGGTCCCCGTGAAGCTGTCGCTCACGTTGGTCACCGCCGTCGCGTTCGCGCTGTTCTCGTCGAGGGCCACGGTCGCGTCCACAATGTTGGGGGCGTTGTCGTTGAGGTTGTTCAGGTTGACCGTGATCGCCGCGGTATCGCTCAGGGTCCCGTCGCTGGCCTGCACGGTCAGGGTAAAGCTCGGCGTGGTTTCGAAGTCCAATGCCGCGCTGGTCGCCACCGTGATGGCCCCCGTCGCCGCGTTGATCGCAAAGGCCCCGCCCGTGTTGCCCGCCGTGATGCTGTAGGTGAGCGCCTCGCCGTCCCGATCGAAGTCGGTCCCCGTAAAGCTGTCGCTCACGTTGGTCACCGCCGTCGCGTTCGCGCTGTTCTCGTCGAGGGCCACGGTCGCGTCCACAATGTTCGGGGCGTTGTCGTTGAGGTTGTTCAGGTTGACCGTGATGGCCGCGGTATCGCTCAGGGTCCCGTCGCTGGCCTGCACGGTCAGGGTAAAGCTCGGCGTGGTTTCGAAGTCCAATGCCGCGCTGGTCGCCACCGTGATGGCCCCCGTCGCCGCGTTGATCGCAAAGGCCCCGCCCGTGTTGCCCGCCGTGATGCTGTAGGTGAGCGCCTCGCCGTCCCGATCGAAGTCGGTCCCCGTAAAGCTGTCGCTCACGTTGGTCACCGCCGTCCCGTTCGCGCTGTTCTCGTCCAGGGCCACGGTCGCATCCATGATGGAGGGGGCGTTGTCGTTGAGGTTGTTCAGGTTCACCGTGATCGCCGCGGTATCGCTCAGGGTCCCGTCGCTCGCCTGCACGGTGAGGGTAAAGCTCGGCGTGGTTTCGAAGTCCAGGGCCGCGCTGGTCGCCACGGTGATGGCCCCGGTATTCGACATCGATCGCAAAGGCCCCGCCGGTGTTGCCCGCCGTGATGCTATAGGTGATCGCTTGGTTGTCCCGGTCGAAGTCGGTCCCCGTGAAGCTGTCGCTGATGTTGGTCACGGCGGTCCCGTTCGCGCTGTTCTCGTCCAGGGCCACGGTCGCATCGATGATGGAGGGAGCGTTGTCGTTGAGGTTGTTCAGGTTGATGGTGATCGCCGCGGTATCGCTCAGGGTCCCGTCGCTCGCCTGCACGGTGAGGGTAAAGCTCGGCGTGGTTTCGAAGTCCAGGGCCGCGCTGGTCGCCACGGTGATGGCCCCGGTATCGACATCGATCGCAAAGGCCCCGCCGGTGTTGCCCGCCGTGATGCTATAGGTGATCGCTTGGTTGTCCCGGTCGAAGTCGGTCCCCGTGAAGCTGTCGCTGATGTTGGTCACGGCGGTCCCGTTCGCGCTGTTCTCGTCCAGGGCCACGGTCGCATCGATGATGGAGGGAGCGTTGTCGTTGAGGTTGTTCAGGTTGATGGTGATCGCCGCGGTATCGCTCAGGGTCCCGTCGCTCGCCTGCACGGTGAGGGTAAAGCTCGGCGTGGTTTCGAAGTCCAGGGCCGCGCTGGTCGCCACGGTGATGGCCCCGGTATCGACATCGATCGCAAAGGCCCCGCCGGTGTTGCCCGCCGTGATGCTATAGGTGATCGCTTGGTTGTCCCGGTCGAAGTCGGTCCCCGTGAAGCTGTCGCTGATGTTGGTCACGGCGGTCCCGTTCGCACTGTTCTCGTCCACCGCCACGGTGGCGTCCACAATGTTGGGGGCGTTGTCGTTCAGGTTGTTCAGGTTGATGGTGATCGCCGCGGTATCGCTCAGGGTCCCGTCGCTCGCCTGCACGGTCAGGGTAAAGCTCGGGGTGGTTTCGAAGTCCAGGGCCGCGCTGGTCGCCACCGTGATGGCCCCCGTCGCGCCGTCGATGGCAAAGGCCCCGCCCGTGTTGCCCGCCGTAATACTGTAGGTGATCGCTTGGCCGTCCCGATCGAAGTCGGTCCCCGTGAAGCTGTCGCTGATGTTGGTCACCGCCGTGGCGTTCGCACTGTTCTCGTCCAGGGCCACGGTCGCATCGATGATGGAGGGAGCGTTGTCGTTGAGGTTGTTCAGGTTGATGGTGATCGCCGCGGTATCGCTCAGGGTCCCGTCGCTCGCCTGCACGGTCAGGGTAAAGCTCGGGGTGGTTTCGAAGTCCAGGGCCGCGCTGGTCGCCACCGTGATGGCCCCGGTATTGACATCGATGGCAAAGGCCCCGCCGGTGTTGCCCGCCGTAATACTGTAGGTGATCGCTTGGCCGTCGCGGTCGAAGTCGGTCCCCGTGAAGCTGTCGCTGATGTTGGTCACGGCTGTAGCGTTGGCGCTGTTCTCGTCCAGGGCCACGGTGGCATCGATGATGTTCGGGGCGTTGTCGTTGAGGTTGTTCAGGTTGATCGTGATCGCCGCGGTATCGCTCAGGGTCCCGTCGCTCGCCTGCACGGTGAGGGTAAAGCTCGGCGTGGTTTCGAAGTCCAGGGCCGCGCTGGTCGCCACGGTGATGGCCCCGGTATTGACATCGATCGCAAAGGCCCCGCCGGTGTTGCCCGCCGTGATGCTATAGGTGATCGCTTGGTTGTCCCGGTCGAAGTCGGTCCCCGTGAAGCTGTCGCTGATGTTGGTCACGGCGGTCCCGTTCGCGCTGTTCTCGTCCAGGGCCACGGTGGCATCGATGATGTTCGGGGCGTTGTCGTTGAGGTTGTTCAGGTTGATCGTGATCGCCGCGGTATCGCTCAGGGTCCCGTCGCTCGCCTGCACGGTGAGGGTAAAGCTCGGGGTGGTTTCGAAGTCCAGGGCCGCGCTGGTCGCCACCGTGATGGCCCCGGTATTGACATCGATCGCAAAGGCCCCGCCGGTGTTGCCCGCCGTGATGCTATAGGTGATCGCTTGGTTGTCCCGGTCGAAGTCGGTCCCGGTGAAGCTGTCGCTCACGTTGGTCACGGCCGTGGCGTTCGCACTGTTCTCGTCCACCGCCACGGTGGCGTCCACAATGTTGGGGGCGTTGTCGTTCAGGTTGTTCAGGTTGATGGTGATCGCCGCGGTATCGCTCAGGGTCCCGTCGCTCGCCTGCACGGTCAGGGTAAAGCTCGGGGTGGTTTCGAAGTCCAACGCCGCGCTGGTCGCCACCGTGATGGCCCCCGTCGCGCCGTCGATGGCAAAGGCCCCGCCCGTGTTGCCCGCGGTAATACTATAGGTGATCGCTTGGTTGTCCCGGTCGAAGTCGGTCCCCGTGAAGCTGTCGCTGATGTTGGTCACCGCCGTGGCGTTCGCACTGTTCTCGTCCAGGGCCACCGTCGCATCGATGATGTTGGGGGCGTTGTCGTTCAGGTTGTTCAGGTTGATTGTGATCGCCGCGGTATCGCTCAGGGTCCCGTCGCTCGCCTGCACGGTGAGGGTAAAGCTCGGGGTGGTTTCGAAGTCCAACGCCGCGCTGTTCGCCACCGTGATGGCCCCCGTCGCGCCGTCGATGGCAAAGGCCCCGCCCGTGTTGCCCGCGGTAATACTGTAGGTGATCGCTTGGCCGTCCCGATCGAAGTCGGTCCCCGTGAAGCTGTCGCTCACGTTGGTCACCGCCGTGGCGTTCGCGCTGTTCTCGTCGAGGGCCACCGTCGCATCGATGATGTTGGGGGCGTTGTCGTTCAGGTTGTTCAGGTTGATTGTGATCGCCGCGGTATCGCTCAGGGTCCCGTCGCTCGCCTGCACGGTGAGGGTAAAGCTCGGGGTGGTTTCGAAGTCCAACGCCGCGCTGTTCGCCACCGTGATGGCCCCCGTCGCGCCGTCGATGGCAAAGGCCCCGCCCGTGTTGCCCGCGGTAATACTGTAGGTGATCGCTTGGCCGTCCCGATCGAAGTCGGTCCCCGTGAAGCTGTCGCTCACGTTGGTCACGGCCGTGGCGTTCGCGCTGTTCTCGTCGAGGGCCACCGTCGCATCGATGATGTTGGGGGCGTTGTCGTTCAGGTTGTTCAGGTTGATTGTGATCGCCGCGGTATCGCTCAGGGTCCCGTCGCTCGCCTGCACGGTGAGGGTAAAGCTCGGGGTGGTTTCGAAGTCCAACGCCGCGCTGTTCGCCACCGTGATGGCCCCCGTCGCGCCGTCGATGGCAAAGGCCCCGCCCGTGTTGCCCGCGGTAATACTGTAGGTGATCGCTTGGCCGTCCCGATCGAAGTCGGTCCCCGTGAAGCTGTCGCTCACGTTGGTCACCGCCGTGGCGTTCGCGCTGTTCTCGTCGAGGGCCACCGTCGCATCGATGATGTTGGGGGCGTTGTCGTTCAGGTTGTTCAGGTTGATTGTGATCGCCGCGGTATCGCTCAGGGTCCCGTCGCTCGCCTGCACGGTGAGGGTAAAGCTCGGGGTGGTTTCGAAGTCCAACGCCGCGCTGTTCGCCACCGTGATGGCCCCCGTCGCGCCGTCGATGGCAAAGGCCCCGCCCGTGTTGCCCGCGGTAATACTGTAGGTGATCGCTTGGCCGTCCCGATCGAAGTCGGTCCCCGTGAAGCTGTCGCTCACGTTGGTCACCGCCGTGGCGTTCGCGCTGTTCTCGTCGAGGGCCACCGTCGCATCGATGATGTTGGGGGCGTTGTCGTTCAGGTTGTTCAGGTTGATTGTGATCGCCGCGGTATCGCTCAGGGTCCCGTCGCTCGCCTGCACGGTGAGGGTAAAGCTCGGGGTGGTTTCGAAGTCCAACGCCGCGCTGTTCGCCACCGTGATGGCCCCCGTCGCGCCGTCGATGGCAAAGGCCCCGCCCGTGTTGCCCGCGGTAATACTGTAGGTGATCGCTTGGCCGTCCCGATCGAAGTCGGTCCCCGTGAAGCTGTCGCTCACGTTGGTCACCGCCGTGGCGTTCGCGCTGTTCTCGTCCACCGCCACGGTCGCGTCGATGATGTTGGGGGCATCGTTGACGCCACTGACGGTGACGGTGGTGTCGTAGTTCGCACTCGTCCCCCCGTCGCCGTCAGTCAAGACGTACCGGACCGTGCGGGCCCCGGTGGTCGGCGCATTCGTGTCGGTGTCTTGATAGGTGATGTTCTGGACCAAGGCCGTGACGGCGGTCGGGGCCGCGCTGGCGTTGAACGTGATGACGAGGTTGCTGCCGCTGCTGCCGCCGGTATAGGTGCCGATGGTCACGCCTTGATAGGTGACATTCGCGCCGCTCACGCCGATCTGGCCGGCCCCGGTGCCCTGGTTGCGAATGGCTAGCACATCCTCCGCACTGTCGCTGCCCGCGGTGAAGCTCACGGTCAAGGTGCCAGTATCGAAGTTGGCTGAATCCACATCACTCACCGTGGCGTTGTCGCCCTGCTCGATGACGACCTCGCCATCGCCCTCGGCGTAGCTCAGGCTGTCGCCGCTCAGATTCGTGATGGTCGGCGCGTCGTTCACGCCGCTCACCGTGACGGTCGTGTCGTAGTTCGCGCTGGTACCCCCGTCGCCGTCGGTGAGGACATAGCGCACGGTTCGAGCACCGGTCGTAGGCGCGGCAGTATCCGTGTTCTCATAGGTGATATTTTGGACCAGAGCCGTCACCGCCGTCGGCGTGGCGCTGGCATTCATCGTAATGACAAGGTTCGTCCCGCTACTGCCGCCGGTGAAGGTCCCGATGGTCACGCCTTGATAGGTCACATTGCTGCCGCTCACGCCGATCTGCCCGGCTCCGGTGCCCTGGTTGCGAATGCTGAGCACGTCCTCGGCGCTGTCGCTGCCCGCGGTAAAGCTCACGGTCAACGTGCCCGTGTCAAAGTTACTGCTGTCCACGTCCGTCACCGCCGCATTGCTGCCCTGATCAATGACCACCGCGCCATCGCCTTCGGTGTACGCCAGGATATCGCCACCCAAGTTGGCAATGACCGGGATGTCGTTGGGGTCTTGATCCCAAAGAAAGACGAAAGGCTGACCGGTATCTTGACCCACGTTGATCTCTTGCTCTGAGGGCGTGCCCCATGAGGAGCCGTTCCACAGCACGTAGTTCAGATCATTCCCCTGATCTACGACAGATAGCATGATGTTATCCGAGATGGGATCGGCATCCAGCGTCATCGACCGGGGGTCACCATCGACGAGATCCGGACCGGTCAATTCTCCCGACCATCCGCCCCCGCTGCTCCAGGTTCGGTAGCGGACCGTAGTATCGCTACTCTCCCCATAGGTCACCAGGACGTTGCCGGACTGACTTTCAAAGGCCACGGCCATGTTTTGCATCGTCCGTTCAGAATTGTCGATCGTGGCAGAAAGCTTGTCACCGGCGTTCCAGGCCGTGCCATCCCAAATGGCGAAGTACGTGTCTTTGGATTCCGTGAGCACGCCGAGCACAATACGATCACTGTTGGGATCTGAGTCCATCGCGGTCCAGCGCGCCTTGCCTGCCGGACCAGCCGGCGCGGTGATCGTCCCCTCGCCGCTCCAGCTCGAGCCGTTCCACGTACGATAATGCACGTCGACGGTGTCCTTAGCGTAGACGACCATCGCATCGCCGCTCGTTTGTTCGTACGTGACGGAGATGTCTGTCTCATCTTGGCTGTTCACGGTGTTCAACAAGACCTGGTTACCCCAACTGGTCCCGTTCCACGCAAGGGCATAGTCATCACCGCTATCGTCAGTAATCACGAGGACCATCTCGTCGGAGTCTGGACTGGCCGCTAACTCCATAGCGACCGGATCGCCGCCGGTATAGGCCGCCACGACCGCCGGCACGGTCCAGCTCGAGCCGTTCCAAACGCTGAACTTTAGATTGGGAGAGTCATTCCAGACCAGCACAGCGTCGCCGCTCTGTAGCTCATAGGCCACATCAAAGGACCACGAGTCTGAATTTTTGGCCGAGCCCAGATCATTGATGGAGAGCGCCGACCAGGTGCTGCCGTTCCACATCTGACCCGTGATCGTCTTGTCACCCTGAATCCCGACGACTATCGCCTCGTCACGCGTGGGTGCCTCTGCGCCTTGCATCACCTCCCATTGACCCACGTTGGCCGAGTTTCCTTCGGTGCCAAAACTGGTGCCGTCGAACAGATTGTACTCAGGGGTGGTCGTGCCGTTCTCCCGCCACACGGCAACACCCGTATTATCGACCGATCCTCCGGAGGTTGTGTACGTCACGACAAGTTGGGCAGCCGTTGACGGGTTGGTATCGTAAGCCTGAGAGGCACGGTGGCCAGTCCCGGTGATGATGATCGCTAAATCATTCCCCGACGCCCATGTGCCCTGACCGACGATTTCCTGCACCACAGAAGAGATGTCCGGCGAGTTGTAATCCAAGCCAGTTGTCCAGGTAGTTGGTGTCCAGGCGGTGGACGCGCTGGTCAACGTCCGACTGCTGATATTGCCACTGGTGGTGGTGAACGTCGGTGCATCGCCAATCAATTGCCCTTTCAATGTCAGGCTGGTCGCATCACTGTTTGTCATTGGCGAATCCGCGGCGACGGCTCGAAAGACAAGATGCGCGCTGGTAATGGTCGCGCCGACAGGAATGTTCAATCCCGCAAAGCGCAACCCGACCTTCTGCTCGCCGGTAGTTGGAGACTCGAAATCGCTTATTAGCTCAATATCACTACTATTGAGCCACATCCTGTTGGGGGTCGTGCCGGTGGGCCCTTCTTCTTCGGCATCATCACTGGCTGCTGCCACCCTTTGAGTCAACGTGGTATCACCGAAAGACTTGATCGATACCGCACCGATGGCCCATTCCGCTGTTCCCGATGTCGTCTTGGACCACGACATCGTGACCGTTGAAGCACCTGCTTCGGTGCTGGCAGCCCCGCGCTGGTCTCCTCCACTGTTGGCGAGTTCCCACTGCTCCGTCTGATTCGCACCTTGGGTTAGCGACGTCGCATCCTTCCCCGCGACAACGTCGTACACCAACTCGCCCGCGGCTGAAGTGACGTTGACGCTCGGCGAAGCGGAGGTTCCGATTGCAGAAGCAAAGGTGCCAAGGGGAGTCGTTTGATCCACACCCGTGAACGTCGTTGCGCCGACGCTGACCCCGTCCGTACTCCCACTCAGGTTGACCACAACATTCGCCGTCCCGGAGGGAGGGTTGACCAAGCGCCAGATCTCGACGCGTACTGGATTGGCGCCACCGGATTGAGCACCGACCAAAGTAAGACTCTGTCCGGCATAGGTCACACCAGTGACGGTTCGTCCTCCAGTGGAATCCATCGACACGCCGACAAGCAGGAGGCGATCGCTGGCCGAAGTGGTCGTGTGAGAGACGGTCACGCTGGTGACGTTATTCCCGGAACCAGTCGATGTCGCGTCAACCGCCACGCTCATCAACCCAACCCAGTCGTGCTGCGTATCCAGGTCAGCCACATCCCCTGTCTCAATGCTGCCCGTCTGATACTCCAGATCCCAGTCGCCCCCGAACAAGGCGTACCCAGTGAGATCGGTGCTGGCGGCCACGTCGGTTCCCGTCCATTGGCCAAGCGTATCGACGAGCGCTCGTCCAGCGTTGCTGGCCGCCAAATCGCACCCATACAGCAGCAAATCCCCGTTCGTGCTAAAGGCACCTTGCCACCCGCGAATCACCTCGGCGTAGCCGTTGACCGTCTGGGCATCGAGCCACGTGTTACCAAGTCGCAGCCCCTGCGCGGTCCCATGGGAGAGCACATGCACTGCATCTAGGTCGTGATAACGGGACAGGATTTCCACCATCTGCTCCACGCCATCACGTGCACCGTCGAGGACGACCAAGTCCACGTCTCGACCCGATTCCTGTTGCGCGAACAGCAGATCGCGGAGTGACGCTGAGTTCTGCACGCCCGGATCAAGAATTACGAGTTCGCGCCGCACTTCATTCTGTGGCTGCTGTTCCTCCATCCCACTCAGCACCGCGGTGTTGTCGGCGGTGAGCAACCCTTCCCACGTTGTCTGTGTCTCGGTATCGACAACTATCGCCGTCTCGATCGTGCCAGTACTTGCTTCGAGCGTCCAATCGCCGAGTTGCAAGACATGGCCGGTCTGGTCCGTACTTGCGGCCACGTCGGCGCCGGTGAGCGTCGCGAGGGTACTCATGGCGAGTTGTCCCGCATCGCCCCGTCCGAAATTACAGCCGTAGATCAAGACATCGGCGTCGGCTGACAGGCTCTGGCCGATTTGCTGGAATTGTTCGGCGTATTGAGTGCTGATGGAGTCCTGCGTCAGGAAGCTGGTGCCGAGATGCAGTTGGGCCTCATTCCCCTCGGCGATGAGATGCATGGCATCGATACCCGTGCGGCCGGCGAGCACGTCCGCCATCTGCTCAACGCCATCACGGGTCGGATCGAGGACATGCACTTCGACGTTTGGACTCATACCGTCGAGCAGTTGTTGATAGTCGCGCACGCTGGGTGAGAGGAACACGATTTCCTGCCGGGCGGCCGAAGTATCGTAGGCCGCTAAGGCATCGAAGAGGGCTTGATCAGTAGCGTTGAACTGTGGTTCGCCGGACGGTGCAGTGGGTGGTGTATCGCTTGTTGTCACATCATCGGGTGAGACCAATGACTCTGCTTGGCTTTGGGCCAGTTGTTCGGTGGCGACGCTGTCGACCGTTGCCACTGCTGCCCCGTCGAACATAATGCGTGGTTCGAGGGCAAACCAGGAGGCACTGGAGGAAGGAAGGGGCGCGACCACCTGCACGGAAGTCGGCTGATGGCCGCACGCTGATTGTGCTGCGGTCTTTTTGCGTCGACGTAGGATTCTCATGGTTGGGAGAAGACCAGAGTTCTCCGGTTTACCAGGAATAATTTAGCAAGGCCGATGCCACTTCACGAAGCAAATTCCCCTTTCTTACAAAGGAGTTAGACCGAGATCTGCGGAGGAGTTCGTACGAGTTGCAGAATGTGACGAAGGACGCTCGTTACCAGCCCAATGCTTCGGAGGGAGGGCTCTCGGTCCCACCCCGCGCTCTAGCAGAATGCTGAAAAAGTCCTCCAGCGGCGTTCTCGCATCAGTCAGAGGCTCGACGTACCGAAGCGTACGCCTCGCCTCTTCGCTCGCTGCGGCCTTGCTGGACGGCCTTTTTGAGCATTCTGAGATGGAGAGTGCCACAGTTGTTTCTGTCATCGTGCAGCGGTGCGCGAAGCAGAATCCGAGTTTTTCAGCAGACTGCTAGTCTTCGTGTGCTGCCCCAGAAGTCTGTTCCTGGTGAGTCCTCATCTGGCACAGGACAGGCCGGCCCAACAATTCCCAGGCCAAGACGTGCTTTCTCAAGGGGAAACGGGTAAGCTCCGGACACCTGAGGGGAATTGATTTGACTGCTCCTCATGGTTTCTTCACCTCACACATGCCCCGATGAAGACCATTCGTGATTGTTTTGGTCGATCGATCAGACTCACAGACGAACGAATCGCACATATTTTGCAACATCCGGAAATGATCGATATGGAACCGGAGATCGCTCATGTTCTCGAGGACCCTGCAGAAGTACGTCTCTCTCGTTCAGATAGCACGGTGCAGCTCTTCTACGAGTACTACGCCAAGACACGTGTCGGTGGGAAATGGCTCTGTGCCGTGGTAAAGTATGCAGCAGATGATGGTTTTGTCGTGACAGCCTATCTGACAGACCAGCTGAAACCAGGAGAACGCATATGGCCGAAAAAGTAAAAGTCTGGTTTGATCCTGAGGCCGATTACCTGGAAGTGCAATTTCGAGAAGCTCCAGGCTTCATGCGGCCGACTGCACACGATGCCGTCATGGAGCGTGTCGATGAACAGGGGCGTGTCCTGGGTTTCAGCGTACTCGGCGTCAGTCGCTTTCCCAAAGACCATCCTTTAGAAGCAGAACTCGTTGCCGGAGAATAACGCAGCACCAGCCGACCAACAGGGCGGGATCGGGTCTTGAATGGTGCATTGCCTTCTGCCATGCAGCTCCACATTCCAGACACAATGTCCGCAGCCGGAAATACTCCCTTCGCCGAACGAGCAGGCGAGGGGTACAGTGGTCCAGTACACTCAGGCACTTTACAATACCGACCAGAACAGATTGCAGCTAGGCACTGGTGTACCGCACCAGCAAGGTCAGTAGGTGTTGGAGGAAGCCATGAAGGTGAAATATGACGAAGAAGTGGATGTGCTGACAATCGAATTCAGCGATGTTCCTGTGGAGGAGAGTGACGAGGACAAGCCCGGTGTCATTCTGGACTATGACAAGGAGGGGAACATCGTCGGCATTGAAATCCTCAACGCCTCAAAGCGTGTGCAGAATCCGAAATCTGTCGAATACGCGGTTGCCTAATCGACCTCTTCCAACTGATCTGGAGATTCATCCAGAATTCGGCGGTCGCATCGAAGAACGTCGCCAAGCACACCGCCGTATCTCGCTCCTTCGATCCTGAGTTTCAGGTTTTACGTTCAACGTGTCGCGTTGTGCAGAAGCCAAGAACCTGAAACTTGAAACCCGTAACCCCGCTTGACGCGCCTCAACACCCTCATCAGGCCCCGCTTTCGCGGATCAGGACCCGAACGCCCTTCTCCCAGGCCCGTTGAGCCAAGCTGATTCGAGGCCCCTCTACCAGTACCGTTCCGCGCACGGCTTGATTCCATCGGGGAGCCGGTTCGACGAGGCGCAGGGTAATCCGATAGACAGAGGTCTCCGGCCTCAGCCGATGGTTGGCATCTTCTCGCACCGGCACCTCACCGCCGTAGAGCGACGCGAGATAGGGTACGGTGAAGCTGCTTTCGTCGATGTCCCGGATCTCGACGATCTGCGCTTTCACGCTCGGCCGTTCCGCGCCGTCGGGAATGAATCGGGCCGACTGGCCAGCGCGGAGATAACCCACTTCGGTTTCGGGCGCTACGGCATGCACCTCTTCGCCTGCTGGATCAACGACATAGGCAAGCGGTAGTTCCTTATTAATCCAGCGTCCCACATGCAACGCCTCTGCACGGTCGGTGACTCGTCCTGAGATCGGCGATACGAGCGAGAGCGTCTGCTGTTGTTGCACAAGACCCTCGAGCTGCGAGAGCCGTGCCTTCAGCGCTTCGATCGTGACCTGATGTTTTGACAATTCTTGTTGATCCACGAACTGGCGCCGTCCTCTCAACTGTTCGACTTCTATCCGCTTCTGCGTTAATGCCACCTCTTTTTCCAGTCCCGGGGACTCCAGAGTAATGAGTCCGGTGCCCTTCTCCACGTGACGGCCTTCCGCTAACGTCAGCTCGACGATTCTGCCCGGAGCCGGTGCATAGATCGTGGCATGGGGCATCGATTCCAACACAGCCGGGAGTGTAATTCGATCCGACCACGGGACGAAGAGCACAGCCATCAGGACACCCACCGCGCCGGCGGAGATCCATATTCGTCGCTGTTCGCGAACCGCCGCGCGGAGCATCCACCAGGCCTTGAGTTCACGCATAATCGGCAGCACGATGAACCAGACGATTTCAAAGGCGAACAGGATGAGTCCCAGCAACTTGAAGAAGAAGTGATAGACCACCAAGGCGATCCCCAGAAACAGCAAGAACCGGTACGCCCACGTGGCCCAGGCAAACCCGACCAAGAAGCGTCGCCGCGCCGCTGACACCGGCTCTGGCATCGACGTATCCAGCCCAAACAGGATTCGTCGGATCTGCCACTGGCCGAACGCAAAGGCCCGCTCATGCAGATTTGGGATGCCCAGCAGATCGGAGAGTACGTAATAGCCATCGAACCGCATGAACGGGTTCAGATTAATCGCCGCTCCCAACGCCAAGCTGGTCGTCGCCATGAGAAATGCCAGGCTTCTTCCCACCCCGTCATCCAGAAAGCTCCACGCGAAGATCGCAAGCGCCGCCACTGCACATTCCACAACCATCCCGGCAGCCCCGATGGCGGCACGCTGACGACGAGAGGTCAATTTCCACGCATCGGAGGTGTCGGAGTACAGCATCGGCACGAGTAAGATCGCGGCGACGCCCATAGTCGACACGCGGCAGCCATAGCGTGTGGCAGTATAGGCATGCCCGAGCTCATGAAAGATCTTGACGATAACCAGGCAGAGCACGTACAGCGCAAAGCCGCGCGCCGTGAAGAAGTGCAGCATGGTGGCGGAAAATGTGTCCCACTGACGGGAGACGAGATAGATCCCGATCAGCCCGATCAGTCCAATGATCCATGCCACGGCTGGGGCAAAGAGCCATTCCACAAACGGAAGCGTCGCACGAAGAAACCGACCCGGCTGCACCAATGGCACTTGGAAAAACAGATAGTGGTGGGCCAACCACGTCAGCCACTGTGGCTTGGCCGCCTCTGCTTGGGCGAGATAGGCTCGATACCCTCCCTGCGGCGGATCGCGCATGAGATGGTTGTTGTGTAAGAACTGCAGAAATGCGTCGACATCCCCGTCCGTGACGCGACAAGTCGTCTCAGCATGAATCGCGGACATGATGGCTTCCGCTGACCGACCCTTCCAACGCAAGAGCATTTGATAGGCCGGCCAGCCGATCTGGAAATACTTGCCGCGAAGCTGGTCTACCAGAACCCAGGTCGGCGACCCATCAGCAGCTGGAGCCCCGGCCAGGAGCTGAAGATCCTCTCGCAGCGGCGGTAAGATGGATTCACGCGGCGGATGCGGTGATGGTTTCATAGCCCAATCCACGGCCTGAGCGCGGAAATCGGACGGCGGAGTAGGTAGGTGAACAGCGACACATGCTCTCCGTAAATCTTCGCGCTGCCCTGCCAGCCGATCCGTAATTCCGGCGCGCCTTCTCCAAGCTGCGCCGTGACACGATAGGCCAACGTGTTGTTCGGCAGGACTTCGGCATGGTAGCTCGCATGGCTCACCGTGGCCGGCACGCTGGATAACGGATGCGCATTGAGGAATAAGCGACACCGCTGCGCCCTCACGCAGGACAATGGCATCGTCGACCGGGAGATCGATTCTGACTTCCACCTGCCGAGGGTTCGCCAGTTCCATCATGCGTTGGCCGACGACGACCGGTTTTCCGATCCAATCGGATTTATCACTGTACAGAACCAGGCCTGCCTGTTCCGCCTTGACCTCAACTTTGGCCAATCGTTCGTAAGCGTAGTTTCGCTCCGTTTCCCGCAACTCCACTTCCGCTTTCAACAGCGGTACATCGGCCTTTTGGTCGGCTGCCACGAACGCCCCCTGAGCCGCGCGGCGATACTGCGCCATCGCCACATCCAGGTTGCGTTCCGCGATCTGATAGTCGCTGCGGAAGGTCGTATCCTCGTATCGGAACAACAGATCTCCTTGTGTGACCTCGGTATTCGGCAGCACGGCAATATCCGAGATGACTCCGTCGATCGGCGCACTGACAATCAACGGATCCTTGGCCACAATCTTCGCAGGAGCCACGGTCGACATGGGGACGGGAATGATCAGCGCGCCCACCAACGCTCCGGCGAGCAGCCATGTCCTCGTCCGGCTCAGGCCCCAGCGCCATCCGAGATTCTTGGATGGACCAACCGCACGCCAGGCGTAGGCATAGGCCTCGCTGAGTCGTTGAAGCACCGTGACTTCGTGTTCCGGCCATGGTTGATCTCGCGTGAACCACAGGCCGCCCAACATCTGTCCATCTGGATGTGTCAACGGGCACCACAGACCATGGCCAAGCGTGAATTCAGTCCACTCTGACTGGAGTTCGGGAGGACAATCGGCTTCTTCAACCTGCCGGATATCGTGGCTGTTCGAAGTCTCGCGCAGGCGCTGGATCAGTCGCTCCGTCCATTGCATGAAGGGCACCGAACGGTCGATGACGGGCACGCTTGATGCGGCCCGCACTTCATACTTCGACGCAGCAGTCGAAGACGGAATCAGCAAAACCGCCTGTCTGTACGACACCAACCGACGAGTTTCGTTGACAATGAGAAAGTGCAGCTCTTGCTGAGTTGCGGCAGCGCGTACCATCCTCTCCAACTGTAAGAGGGTGGCCCAGGGTGTGTTTTTCGGTAGCGTGCTGTGGGGTGTGGCTTCTGCTGTGACCATGTCGGTGTGGTCAGTGTAGGCCTTCAGCAAACGCTGCGATGCCGCTCATCCCGGCGAGAACCTTGTCGGGCTTGGCCCGAAAGAGACCTTTGACTTTGACTGTCTGGCTCGCAGGATCGACGTTCGCCCCGATATCTTCCACGACAGCCGGATACCGGAGTCCCGTCTCATCGATCGAGTATTCGAAGGGTGTGCCGACCTTCAACCACGTCAGTGACTTCGACGGCAAGATCAGTTCGATCTCAAGCTGGCTGTCGTCCAAGAGGCTGATGAGTTGATCGTTGGGAAAGACATTTTCGTGTTCATTCACGATGGTTTTGACCACACGCCCTGGAAACGGCGCGAGGACGGTACAACCGCTCACGTTGATTTGCGCGGCTTGTACGGCCGCGAACGCTTTTTCGGATTCGGCCTGAGACACTTCGAGCTCCAGTTGCCCCACGGCTTGATGTTCGGACAGGCGGAGATTGTTCTCATAGGTCTTCTTCTTGCCGCGGTGTTCGGCCCGAGCGCTGGCGAGTTCCGCCTCATACTTTGAACAATCGAGTGCGACTAAGAGGGCTCCCCTTTTGAATCTCTGCCCTTCTTTAACTGGAAGCCGACTGATTCGGCCTTGGACCTGGCTGGCTAACGTCGCTTGTGCCGTCGCCTTCACCACGCCTCGGATCGTGTTCAGTTCAGCCGCATTGCCCATCGGTTTGGCATCTGCGGTGGTCCCGGCGGTCGCCGGCAGGACGGCGAGCAGGAGCCATGCGCCCACCAGAGCAGCGTCGATTGAACGGCTACCATGGTTCTTCACTTGAGCAACTCTTTGCTCTTCCTCCACCCTGCGCGGAGCTGGAGAGCAAGATCCGACACGCCCTGTTCCTGTTTCAGATCGTTCGGCAAGACGTCTTCTCCAACTGCCGCCAGGAGCGCCGCCCAGGCCGTTTGGGCCTCGGCTTCCACGGCGTCATAGCGGAGCTGGGCCGCCACTTGAGCCACTCGCTCGCGCAATACCGATTGTTCGCTCAGTTTGGCGGTGCGCCAGGCCACCCGCGTCTGCTCGGCAATTTGGGATTGCGTGTCGTAATACAGGGCAGCGGTCGATACCTCTTTCTTCGCATGAGCCACCTGCGCCACGCTCACATGGACTTGCGACATCACCGCCATGGTCAACGCCAAGTTCTGCGTGTGAAGCACTTTGTCTTGCGCCTCGATGGTCTTGGCCCGAGCCGGGTATCGCACGAGATTCAGCAGGTTCCAACTTGTCCGGGCCGCATAGGCTGCCCAGTGGTTATTAAAGAGGAATGTATTGCTGCTGTAGTTGCCTCCGACTTGGAGATTCAAGCTGGGCAACATTTCCAAGATTGCCGCTTTGGCCTCTCGCGCGTTGATGCGACGCCGATAGTCAATCATCCGTAACTCTGGGCGAGCCTGAAGCGCCCGGTCTTCCAGAATCGCCATATCAGACGGAAGTTCGATTGTGTTGGCTTCTCGCTCCGGCACCAGCAGGGCGAGATCCTTCTCCTGTCCCGGCGGCAGATTGATCAGCGCGGCCAGTTGAAGCTTAGCGGTGTTGAGCTCCCTGAACAATTGTTGAATGTACCGTTGGGTATTGAGGAGATCGAGCTTGTACTGCAAGGGAACCAGCGGCGAACTGAGCCGCTCATCCTGGACCGCTTGGGCCTTTCCGAGCGCATGGTTCACCCACTCGTCCAGGAGCCGGAGGGACGGAAGAATCCGCTCGGCGCTCACCGCCCGCCAATAGGCGATGCGCACATCTTGCATGACCCGATTGGCGACACGCCGCCGCTCCTCGTCGGCAATCAACACGTCGTCCGCCGCTTGCTTGGCGCGGATGTAGGACAAGCCGAAATCCAGCACATTCCAACTGAGCGAGAGATCGGCCGAGAAAATGTTTCGTTCGGCGGAAGTAAAGGGCTCGAGCACCTGCCGGCCAGTGATCAAGGATTGTGCGACGCCGCCGGGGAAGTTATTCCGTCCGTCAAAGCCGGCGTTCGCGGCCAGACGGGGCAACATCGCGTAGTGGGAGAGGTCGAGCTGTGTCTGCGCCAGCATCTTGTGCATCAGCTCAACGCGCGCATCGAGGTTATACTTCAGCGCCCGAGCCATCGCTTCGTAGAGGTCAACCGGGCCGGCGAGCGGCTCTTGATCTTTGGTCAGAACCGCTCGGTCTTCCTTCACCCGTGATTGGACTTCATCCTCGGTCAACGGGATCGGCTTGATGGCACACCCATTCCCGCCGATGACGGCCATGAGAGTCAGCAGGACCAGCAGAAGCCCTGTTCGATCGCGGATTCGGCCCGTCGGAGGATCTTGCCTGTTCACCACACACTCCTTTTTCGTTCGATCTGGCCGTTCCATCCCATACCATCAGACACAGCGCTACTGCCGATAGGGACTCATCCGTCGGGTTTTACGTATCTTGTTACGAAGGTACTCAACTTTCATACTTTGTCATCATTTTTTCACTTTTGGCACATCCCGCTCTGTAGCTATTCCGCATGGGTCAGCGGAGCTGAGCCATGGGATCTCGCGTCTTCGACTCGTGAAGAGAGTTGCGTGTGTCTTTGCTGTTGGGGGTGGGGCAGACAAATGCTCAAGTCGGTTGTGCGTCAATTTGGCATTGAATGATGAGAGCTGACCACGGCGCGGCAAGGGAAAATATCGCTGGACGCATAGCCAGCACTTCACCTCAGTGGTCTCTCATGCGACCCGGAGAATCTTCTGCATGTGACCCGGAGCAAGCATCAAGAATGTAGAGCTGGGCTTTGGTTCTTGAGGAGAGGCCGGCCTCGAGATCGATGACAAGCAGGCGCAAGCCGTGGAGATCCACTTTAGCTTGCGGTAACGGGCAGGGCGGGTTGCTCCTTCTCCAATAGAACGGTGAACCAAAACGTGCTCCCCTTACCCACCTCGCTGTCCACACCAATGGTCCCGCCCATATGTTCAGCCAACTGTTTCGCGATGGCCAGACCCAGCCCCGTCCCCCCATGGCGGCGCGCGTGAGACCCGTCGACTTGGCAAAAGGACTGGAACAGCCTCGCCTGACCCTCGGAGGCAATGCCGATCCCCGTATCCGCCACCTCGAATCGCACGAGTGCGTTCGCTTCGTACTCTTTCGCGAGCGAGACCCGCACCGCCACTTCGCCCTGTTCGGTGAATTTGATCGCGTTGCCGATCAAGTTCGTCAGAATCTGGCGCAAGCGGCCGGGATCCCCGCGCACTGCGTTCGGCACATCGCTCCGGACGACACAGGCGAACTGCAGGCCTTTGGACTCGGCACGGTCAGTCAACAATTCCATCACCTCATCGAGCGCGACACGAAGGTCGAAGGCAAGACTCTCCAGCCGGAGCTTCCCCCTCTCGATGTTCGAAAGATCGAGAATGTCGTTGATGATGGCGAGGAGGGCGTCACCGGAGCTGCGAATGCTTTCCACATAGTCCCGCTGTTCCGCATCGAGCGCGGTGTCCAGGAGCAACCCGGTCATGCCGATCACGCCGTTCATCGGCGTGCGAATTTCGTGGCTGACGGTGGCCAAGAATTCCGACTTGAGCCGCGCCGACTCCAGCGCTGCATCACGCGTGATCATGAGTTCCTTTAGTTTGGAGGAAATCTCCTGGGCGAGGTTCCATTTGTGTGTCAGGGAAGAAGCCAGCTGCTCCACTTCGATCGCATCGAACGGCTTCCGCAGGATGAGTAGTCGGTCGGTTTGTCCGAGCCTTGCGGTGATCCGGTGCCAGGGATGGTCGGAGAACGCGGTACAAATCACCACCTGGATTTCGGGATCGACCTTCCAGATATGTTCGATTGTCTCGACGCCGTCCCAGCCGGGTGGCATGCGCATATCGACGAAGGCCAGTGCGTATGGCTTCCCGGCGGCGGCGGATTGCTCCACCATGTGGAAGCCCCGTTCTCCTTGGTCAGCAAAACTCAGGTCGAAGGGTTCGCCGTGGACGGCCACGGGCTCCTCGTCGAAAAGAGACGCTCCCGCCTGCTCGAGTTCGTCGGAGGCGGTGGTCGTCGCCAGGATTTTGCGAAAATCCTCGTGGATGACGGGGTTGTCGTCGATGACCAAGATTCGGAGGTTTTTATTCCCGGCGCCCATGATTATTCATGCCTTCCAGCCGCTGAGCCGACCATGATCATTGGCTCTCTCCCACCTGCGTTTCTTGACTTCGCTCCGCCATGAACGCAGGCATGTCCTTGAGGAGCGCTAAAACGTCTTGTGCGCACCTCTGTAGAGACGGCATTTGTGCCGCTGAGATTGTGGCTATTTTTGCCGATATAAATATTCATGCAGCTCCCTCTGACTGCACCGGCAGGCACGACCGCTTAGCCTGCGCGGGAGGCCGACTGCAGGTAATCACTGGCGGACCGCCTTGTGCGTTGTCTTTTGAGCCCCACCGGCTTCGGCAGGAAACCGTCCATTCCGCCTGCAAAGCAGGCAATTGGGCAGGGATAAACGGTCACGCCAAACCCACTCGTCTTAGTTGTTCAGCAGGCTTTCTCAAATAGTACGCACTCCCTTTCACTTGTCATGTGTTTTTAAACTTTCAGCACAAGCACTGTGTCCATCCGGGCACATCAGGCAGTCACCCATGGTTCCGAATTGATAGTGGACTACGCGAGCAAAGGTTCCTCGTCGCAGGACATTCCAGCTCCTACACGCGCAACTCTGTCCTCTCTACCCAGTTCTCCCGGTGTGGTTCGGCTTGCAAGAGCATTTCCCCATTTCACTTGGCCGTTGTAGCTGTCTCCACTACGATACTTTCCGAGACAGTGGACTGTTCCATCACAGGCCGATTCATTTGAGAGTCCCGTCTTAGAGCGCGGATCATTCATGACACAGACGACCATGCGGATGAATTGATAGAAGGGGGAACAAAGATGTCAAACGACAGCGCTCTAGATCAGCCCGTCATCCTCGTCGTCGACGACGATCCCGTCGATCGTGCCTTGATTTGTGAATGTTTACAGTCGGCTGACTTCCGAGTTGAGGAAGCTGTCGACGGATCGCACGCCCTCGAGGTTTTTCGTACCGTCCATCCACACATCGTCCTCCTTGATGTTGGAATGCCTGGAATGACCGGGATTGAGACCTGCGCAGCGTTACGACATCTTCCTGGTGGTGCGCAGGTCCCTATTGTTATGGTCACTGGTCACGACGATACGGATTCGATTGCACATAGCTACGAAGCCGGTGCCTCGGATTTCATGATCAAGCCTTTTCATCCCCTGATCCTGACACAGCGTATCAGGTACCTATCTCGCGCCACCCACGCGTTCCTCGCTTTGACGAAAAGCGCAGCTCAGCTACGTTACGCTCAGTCCATTGCGGGGCTTGGATCCTGGGAATGGGATCCTCGTTCCGATGCGCTGCAGAGCACAGACCAAGTCGCCCGCATTTTTGGCATGAGACCGGAGCACTTCCCGAAATCCTTTACAGGTCTTCTTGAACTGATTCATCCGGAGGATCGGACTGTGGTTCAGAAGTCATTGCATGATGGCCTTACAACCAAACACCATTGCAGTATGGAATACCGCATTTGTCTTCCCAACGGCACGCAGCTCATCGTCGAAAGTCAGGCACGACCTATTCGTAATGATTTAAATGGCGTCGAGGGCATGGCAGTAACGATTCATGACATTACGAGTCGGAAGGAGGCAGAAGAGAAAATTCATTCTCTCGCATACTATGACAGCCTGACAGGCCTTGCCAATCGACACTTATTTAAAGATCGCGTAGGTCAAGCCTTAGCTTATTCACAGCGCCATCAAGCAATTGCTGCCGTCCTATTTATGGATTTGGATCGATTCAAAGTCATCAACGACACGCTGGGCCATGAAGTGGGCGACCACTTGCTTCAAGAAGTGGCGGAGCGACTCAAGAACTGCGTGAGGATGAGTGACTCGGTGGCGCGGGACACCGATCCCACTTCTCAGTCCTGTTTGGCTCGCCTAGGGGGTGACGAATTTACGGTGTTGCTTAATAATTTGGCCGATCCGGAAGACGCAGCATGCGTGGCACAACGGATTCAGCGCGAACTGGCAGAACCATTTCATTTAGGACAGCACGACGTGTTTGTGACCGCAACTATCGGCATCGCCTGTTTCCCCATGGATGGTCTCGACCTAGAGGCACTACTAAAACATGCAGATACGGCTATGTATTCTGTCAAATCGCTGGGTCGCAACGGATACAAATTCTATTCTTCATCGATGAATCAGCATGCGGAGCAACGCTTCGCATTAGAGGCCGACCTTCGCCGCGCACTGGACCGTGATGAGTTCATGATATGCTTCCAGCCGCTGATAGATCTCCGCACCGGCGCAATCGTCAAGGCCGAAGCTCTGATCCGGTGGCACCATCCGTCGCTGGGCATATTGCCCCCCGGGAAATTTCTACAGATCGTTGAAGATGTTGGGCTGGGACCCAGGCTCGGTGAATGGGTGCTTCGTGCGGCTTGCACACAAGCCAAGAGTTGGTTGGCGGCCGGCCATACGTCTATTCAGCTTGCGGTGAACTTGTCTGACTCACAGTTTCATGACGTACAGCTGACCGACACAGTCGCCAAAGTGTTGGCTGAGACGAAGTTTCCCTCAGAACTCCTTGACTTAGAGTTGACGGAAACGATCATGTTCAGAAGTCCAGAACATGCCATCGCGACCCTTCAGAGTTTACGGATTCTCGGTGTGGAGCTTTCGCTAGATGATTTCGGAACAGGCTTTTCCTCATTGCGTCATCTGCAGCAGTACCCCCTCAATGCATTAAAAATTGACCAGTCGTTCATTCGAAACATCGCGGAAAATGAGCGGGACGCCGCGATAACTCGAATGGTGATCGCGATGGCTCACGGCCTTGGCCTGCGCACTTTAGCCGAAGGAGTAGAGACACAAGAACAACTCGACTTTCTTCGTGAACTCGGCTGCGAGGTGGTCCAGGGGTTTATCCTGAGCCAGCCACTTGCTGCTGATCTATTCCTCCCGTTTGTCGCGAAACACATCGCCACAGGGGCAGGCCGCCGCTTCACTTCCTTCAGGAGATTCGCCTTATAGCTGTCGAGCGTCATCACTTTGTGAACGTTTCGGCAGGTGCACGTGGAATCGCCGTGGAGACGGCGTGCGAGTCATGCGGGCCAGAAATCCGCATGAACCCTCAATTGGAGCTCTCCTCGGTGTTGACTGTTCGCCGTAACTCTTTCACGAATTGTTGAAACTGTTCATTCAGCGTTTGAAACTGCTCATTTTCCCCTTTCAATTGTGCATTACGCTCCAACAATTCTTTGTATCGAAGGTCGACGAGCGCGTTGATGCCGTTGATCCGCAGTTGTGCCCGCTGGGACAACTCCCACTTGCAGGTTAAGGAGACGGCCAACTGTTCCACTTCGATCGCATCGAACGGTTTACGGAGAATCAGCAGCCGGTCGGTTTTTCCAAGCCTTGCGGCTGATTTCACGCCACGGATGGTCGGAGAATGCCGTGCAAATCACAACCTGGATATTGGGATCGGCCTTCCAGATCTGCTCAATGGTCAGGAGGCCGTCCCAACCGGGCGGCATACGCATATCGACGAAGGCCAGAGCATACGGAGCCCTTGCAGCGACGGACTGCTCCACCATGTGCAAACCGACTTGTCCCTGATCGGCGAACCGTAATTCAAAGACCACATCATGATTTGCCTGCGGCTCCTCGTCGAACAACGATGCCCCTAATTGATCAAGTTCGCCACAGACGGCGGCGGGGGCCAGGATTTTTCGGAAATCCTCGTGAATTTTGAGATTATCGTCGATGACCAGGATACGACGGTTTTCTAGAGTTATTTTGTGTTTATCCTTAACCATAACCCTGCCTTCCTCCATTTTTTACATTCTCAGGCCGCCAGGGTGGCTTGAGTAAGTGGCAAATCCAGCGTGAACATGGCTCCCAACCCCTCGCCCTCGCTCCTAGCGGACAGGACCCCTCCTAGCAATTTGGCTGCTAAGGATGAACTGTGAAGGCCTAACCCCTGTCCTTCCTCGCGCGTAGTAAAGCCTTGTGTAAATAGGCGCTTGAAATTATCCGGCGTGATACCCATGCCCGTGTCATGTACCTGAATCTGTACTCGCTCGCGGCTTCCGAAATGGTACCCGATCGTCACTGTCAGGCGATGGGAGCGATCGGGCACGGCCTGCATGGCATAGATCGCATTGTTGATCAGATTGACCATAATCTGAAGGACCTGATGCCGGTCACACATCGTAGCCGGTAGCTCCGCATATTCACGCACGACAGTGATGCCGGCCTTTTCCAGGCTGTCCCGATTAATGGCCAACGCCTGTTCGACAACATCCGTCAACTGAATTTGTTCTAGCAGGATTTGGGTCTTTGCGTGGCCTTGTTGAGCCATAATGATTCGCCGGATATGATCAATGTTGTGATCGAGAGAGTCGAGCTCCTTATTGATGCCGGTGAAATTGGTGTTCAGCTGGTCAGCCAGCTTCACCACATAGGAGGGAATTTGTTTGCCCTTCTCATCTTGGGTCAGATAGATGCTCAGGTCGTTCATGTGATCTTGGAACATTTGTCCGATGCGACCGAGCTTGCCAACGGGGGTCCGCTCAAGGGTTTTCTGAATCAGGCCGACCGACACGTTGACGCTGTTCAGCACGTTTCCTACGTTGTGCAGCACGGAGGCTGCCACCTCGGCCATACCGATCCGCCGTGAGACTTCCTGCAGACGGCGGTTGAGCGCCTCCCGCTCTGATTCAGCCTTCTTCCGCTCATCGATCTCAACGACCAGTGACTGGTTGGTGCGATCAAGCTCCGAGTTTTGATTCACGATTTGCGCATGCGATCGTTCCAATTCCTTCACCGCGCCGCCGAGCGCGACATTGGCTTCTTCCAGTTGCGTGACGTCATCAAATGATACCACTGCCCCGCGCAGCCGCTCGCTCTCGTCGACAATCGGGGCGCTGCTGACGAGGAAGTGTCGAGACTTGCCCGACGAATCGGCCAGCACCATCCGCACGTCCGTCTGGGCGGTTCTGGTGTTCAACGCCATGGTCCAGGGCTCGCTCGACGGCTCGGTAGATGGCGTAGCCGGAACCCAGGCCAGTCGAGATAAGGTCGAGCCGATCAGATCGTTCAAGGGCAAGTCCACCCCCTTCGCAAAGGCGGTATTGGCAAGGACAATGGACCCGTGTCGATCCAGCATCACGACCCCTTGGGCCAGCACGTCCAGCGCATGCTTGACCCGTGCCGGAATCACAGCGGACGGGTCTAGGTGGCGAAGCGTGCGTTTAATGAATAGCAGGTAGCTGATGAAGCCCCCGAACGCGACGAACAGGATTAAGCGGCTCCAGGGATGGACGAAGGACCAGGGATTCTCCAATTCGGCAACCGGCTGGAAGGCAATCTGTAGGGTCCCCCAAGGGGCATCACCTTTGAAAATCGGAACTTGAATGTGATCGATCGAGGAGTGGCCACCTTCGATCTGCGTCCAATGCCGCTGGTGATCTCCAGCTTGGGCGAACGTCCCGCTGGAAGCCAGTTGAATGGCGGCCGACAGAATTTGCGGGTTTCGTTCGATGAGGAGGTCCAATCCAGCTTGGATGGTGTCGGAATGATTTCGCCCAGCGAGATGGGAGTACTGGACCGCGAGGGCTTCGGAAAGCGTTTTTCGATACTCCGCAGTCGCGCTGAGTGAACCGGACGACAATCCGACCAACGTGTCGCCTGTTAGTACGATGCCGAGAGTCAGGCACGTCAGGCTGAAGCTGATCCGCATGAGGGGGCCGAAGTTCTTCATCCTTCCCTACCTTCACCCTCGGAGCGCCCCTTGTCTCCTTTCTTATCCAGGAGGTCTCTGAGCCCGCGGAATTGCTTGTTTTCTCGATCGGCAGCGACGACTGTATCCGCTGTGCTCCTACGCCGCGTTCGATCGCTGGTGAGGACGACGGGGAGTGGATCGAAGTGCCGCCAAGCAGGCAGAGTGGCAGCCAAACTGGCCAGCAGCGCCCCGCTACGCAGCAGCCAGGCAATGACACCGGCCGTAAGACTGACCCCACCCAAGTTCGTCACCCCAACTGCGAATTTCAGGCTGCTCTCAGACATGTCCGTGGCACGTCGTAGATCCTCCTCGACGACCCCGAGACTCGTGCGAAAGGCCTCGCTGAGCCCTGTCGACGTTTTCTCAAGGGTTTGTCCGCCGAAGGCCCTCGGAACCTCCTTATCGGCCTGGTACATACGCGGAGCAACCCCCTCTTCCACATAGCCTCTGATCTCGCGCATGAACTGAATCGAAGACGCAGGCGTGTTTAACCCTTTGGGCTGGGGAGCACCAGGCATCTCCGAAGATAGCAGCGCGGTGCCATCTGGATCATTGCCAGGCGGAACAGGAACAAAAGGAACCTCGGAATTCGGCTTCGGACTGGCCGGCGCAGGGACAACGACCGGAGATGACGGGGGCGATCCAGCAGGAAGAGGTCCCGCTCCGGATGGAGGGGCTGGAGGCTGTGGCACTAGGCTTGGAGGAATCGGCGGGGGTGGCGGTAGACCCTCATTGACGTCTGTGACCACGATGCTGAGAGCCTGGATGTCGGTGCCGCCGCTGCCGTCGGCGACTTGAACGGTGACTTCGTAGACATTGTTCGCCCCTGCGTCGACGGGGGCCTCGAAATCCGGCGCGTTGTTGAAGGTCAGCGCGCCGGTTGTCGCATTGAGCGTGAACAGGGTGGCGTCGGCCCCTCCGACGATCGAATACATAGGCACGCCCCCGTCGACATCGGCGCTGGTGATCGTGGTAGCAGCAGCCTGGTTTTCAGCGACGTTGACCACTGCCGTAGCACCTCCGCCGTTACTGGAGATGACCGGCGCGTCGTTCTGCGCCGTCACGGTCACATCAAACATCTCGTTGGTGCTGGTCGTCCCGTCGCTCACCGTCACCGTGATCGTCACCGGCCCGCCAGTCTGGTTCAGGGCCGGCGTCGCCGCGATGGTCCAGTTGCCGCCCCCCAGGTTCACCAAGGTCAGGTTGCCGTTTGGAATAATGGTGGTGTTGCTGCTCCCCGCCGTCACCGTCAGGCTCCCCGCCGCCGTCTCCACATCGCTCACGCTAAAGGCCAGCGCCCCCGTCGTCCCGTCTTCGGGGATCGTCTGATCCGCCAGCGCCGTGATCGTCGGCGCATCGTTCTGCGCCGTGATGTCCACATTCACTGTGCCGAGGCTTAGGGTGCCGCCCCCGCCGCTGCCGGTGTTGCCGTTGTCGCTGACCTGAACGGTGATCGTATCGGCGTTGTTGCCGTTCGTGTTTACCGTCCCATGCAGATATTGCCCGTTGGCGGCACTATTGAGATAGGTGTTCAGGTTCGCGTGAGTGCCTGTCAGAGTGAGGACCCCGGTTCCCGAACCAGCCACGGTGACACCGCCGCCTGAGACTGCGGTCAGGTTGCCCCCGGTTGCCGTTGTCAGCGTCACGGTCAGATTGCCGCCTCCTGCATCGACATCACTGAGGTCGATCAGGGAGAGATCCACGTTACTCAGGATGTCTTCGGTCACGGTGACGTCGGTGGGCAAGGAGCCGACGTTGGTTGGATCGTCGTTCACGGCACTCAGATTGATGGTGACTGAATTGGTCCCTTCTTCCGTGGTGCCGGTTCCTGTCAGCCCGGGGTCAGCCCCCGTATTGCCCTGGTCGTTCACGGTCACGGTCAAGGTGGTCGAGGCGCTCGGAGCATTGAGCCCATTCAGGTACGTAATCGTGCCGGTCCCACCGCCAGTGAGTAAATTATTGATCTGGGCGATCGTGCCGGAGAGTGTCACGGTCCCCGTGCCGTTGCCCCCGACGATGGTCACCCCTGAGGTGCCAGCCACCACCGTGAGCGTCCCTTCGCCGATATTGAGGGTGGCCGTTGCACTGCCGCCTCCGGCATCAACGTCGCTCACGCCGAACCCGGTGCCGTGGATGGCCAAGCCGACCTGTTCGGTCGCCGACAAGGCGGCACCTGGGGCCGTCACCACCGGCGCATCGTTCATCGGATTCACATTGATCGTGGTGCGGGCAGCGGCACTGTCCAAGGCGCCATCGTAAACCGTCACGTCGATCAGGCGGCCGCCGTTGGTAGGGGCGCTCGTATCCGTATGCCGATATTGAATGGCCTCGATGAGGGTCTCTGTCTCGATTTCCGAAAAGGTGCCGGCGCCCTGTTTGGTGATGGTGAGAGCGGCGGTGCCGGCGCCGGTTGTGATCACCACGTGGTAATTCCCGCCGGTCGTATTTTGGCCGGCTACCGCAGTGGCCAGCGCAAATGTATCGCCATCCAGCACAAGGACCTCGGCATTGCCATCCAGCAGGCCACTGATGGCCAGGGTCACCGACGCAAAGGTGGGGCTGTCGGCATCCACGAGATTGGTGTCGATGTCGGCGATGGCGGTGGCGGCGTCACCCTCGGTGAACGTGAACAGGTAGTTATTGCCCGTAGCCCCGGAACTGTTGTTGGCATCCAGGTCCAACGTGGGCGGGGTATTAACGGCGGTGCCAAATTGCCGTGCGAAGACATCGGTTTGTGCTCCGTCGCTGCCGGTCCACACGACCACGAAGTTATTCGAGTCCATCATGGCCACCGAGGCACGGTCCTGCACGTTGGCTGTGGTTTGGTTGACCAAGAATTCACTGCCGATTCTTGTCCCGGTGGAGGCGAATTTCTGTCCGAAGACTCCGTCGGCATCAACGTTTCCGACCTGATCCCCATGTCCTTCCCACACGACAATAAAGTCGCCTGAATCATCTACGCTAACCGAGGGATTGGTCTGATCGTTTGCAAACGTCGTGTTGACCAGCAGGGGAAGGAAGAGCGGAGTTCCGGCTGCGTCAAATTGTCTGGCATAGACACCGAGCGCAAATCCGGTGGCTCGATAGGCCACAGTGAATCGACCATCGCCACTCATATCCACAGCGGCTCCCCCCGCGTTGAACTGAAGAACTCCATCAACTTGACCGCTGGTTTGTGGAGTTCCAGCACTGTTATATCGTTGGAAAAAGACATCTCCGTTGCCATCATCCCACACCACGACGAAGTTGCCCGAGTCGGCAATTCCCACCGATGGATCTTGCGCAGCCGCAGCAGTATCGACCGCGATATCGCTGCCAATCAGCCCGCTGCCGAAGCTCCCCTGTCGAACGAAGATGCCTTCATTGGCACCGCCGTTACCTTCCCAGGCGATGACGAAATCGCCGGTGTCGTTCATGTTGACTGACGAATTTTGCTGGGTGTTAGAAGTCGTAGTATTGACTGGCACGTCTGCGCCATCGACAGCCGTGCCGTTGGCCAAGAAGCGCCGCATGTACACGTCGCTACTCCTCGTCCACGTGACCACAAAGTTCCCGCTGTCGTCTACAGCCACATCGGCCCATCGGTTGTTCACGCCACCCGTGTTGACTTGAAATTGCGCGACCTTCTCATTGCCGTCTTTGTCCAAGACTTTCGCAAACACTTTGTCGCCTGAAGTCTCGTCCGTCCACACCACGACGTAATCGCTATTGGATGCGATATCGACAGCCCGTTCGGTGCCTCGTACCGGCCCGCTGGTTTCCTCATCGTTCCCGGAAGGATCGTTGACCGTGAATTCTCCCGTAGACGTCAAATTCATTAGCAAACCGTCCCAGGTCTGTCGCGCGTCAGAGGTGAAGGCGACTCCTGTTTCTATGGACCCGACTGAATATTCCAGGTCCCAATCCCCGCCCAAATCAGCATGTCCGGTCAGATCGACGCTTGCCGCTACGTCGGTGCCTGTCAATTGAGCCAGCCGGGCAGCTGCATCCCCACCGAGCTCGCCCTGCCCGAAGTTGCAACCATAGATCAGCAGATCGGCCTTCTCGCTGAGGGATTGGCCGATCACGGCGAGTTCATCCGCATAGGCGCCGTTCATGGACTCGAGCGTCAGTCTTGCACTGCCGAGGGTCAGTTCAGCCTGGCTTCCGTGGGAGATGATGTGAATGGCGTCGATGCCTGTGCGACCGACGAGCACCTCCGCCATCTGTTCCACCCCGTCGCGGGCAGGATCGAGGATGATCACTTCGACGTTGGGGCTGATGCCATCGAGCAGTTGTTGATAGTCGCGCACGCTGGGAGAAAGAAACACGATTTCCTGGCGAGCAGCCGAGGTGTCGTACGCCGCCAAGGCATCGAACAGCGCCTGGTCGCTGGAGTTGAATTGCGGCTCACCCGTCGGTGCCGGATCAGGCAGGGCATCGCTGGCGGTCACGTCCTCAGGCGACGAGAGCGCTTCGGCTTGGCTCTGGGCGAGTGGCTCGGTGGCGACGGCACTGAGCGTCGCCACACCCGCCCCATCGAACATGATCCGTGGTTCGAGCGCGAACCAGGAGGCGCCGTATGTGGGAAGGGACGGACTCCCGTATACAGAAGTCGGCCGCCGTCCGCAGGCTGACTTCACCGCAGCCTCCTTGCGTCTCCGTAGTATTCTCATGATGATTAGGGAGAAGACCTCGGTTTTCGAGTTACCCAAGAATTTAGCAAGGCAGGTGCCAGTTGACGAAGTAAATTCCCCTTTCTTACAAGGCGCTTATAACGCGCCCTGCGGGGCCGTTCACGGCGTGCAGCAGAATGTGACAAAGTATGCATTCTTGTCCGATATGTTGGAGGGAGAAGGGACACCGCCAACTCCACGATTTTCCCAACAACCAACGTGTCGATCGTCGCGCGGTGGTTTGCAGCATGGCAGCTTGAAAATGCGCTCAGGCCAGGACATAGGCGCAACACCTGAGTTTGGGATCGGGTTTGGTTCCCGCCGCTGCACAGAAGACTGCCACTCGTCGTTCGTGCGGTCAGACGTTCCCACCTAGCCTTGGAGACACAGCTCTGCCGTGTCTATCGACCAACGGTAAAGGTTTTTACTTGTCTTTGTACGAGCGTACCCACCTCTCATGGTTTGTCATCAGTTTTTCACTTTTGGGACATTTCTCTATCAGTCTGACCCACATGATCACGCAATCAGCTCCGTACGGGTTTCAGCTCATGGTCGCTGAATAACCTGCATGGGATAGGCACGACCGAGGAAACTCTGTTTTCCCTTTGTTGGATATTGTATTTCTTGGTAACTTGCGTAGAACTAGGAGTGGGATCATTCCCTCTTAGTCGCGACGGGTTCATCCATCAGCAAGGAGATTCTTATGAAACAGACGGGACCAACAGGGAATTCAACGGGCTTGCCTGTCGCCAACCCTTCTCAGTCGACCCAGACGGCCAGTGCCGCTCCGACGGTCCAGTTCGATATCTCGAACCTGCAGAGTTCGTATGCGAACTTAGGTAGTGTGTCTTCGACTCGCGAGGAAGTGGTGCTGGCCTTCGGTGTCAATAGTGTGTGGGAGCGCGGACAGGCAAACATCCACGTTCAGCTGACCAGCCGTATTGTGCTCAATCCCTTTGCGGAAAAACGATTGGCGAATGTGCTCACTCGTGTGGTGACCGAATATGAGGCGAGATTCGGAACGTGACATGACGATGGCAGGTCACAAACCAATGCGGCATGAGACAGGATCGCGCCCGTATACATGGGTGATCCACCCTGCTTTAATAACCTCTTCCACGTATACTAATACTGCCAGACGATCACTAAGCTGCAGCATCACATAGGGGAGGGAACCGACTGCTTCCACCCTTTTTGAGTTGCCTGGACACCATCCACGCAGCACCCGATATCACGCTTGCCATCTGGCGCCATTCAGCGTCACCGAATCTTCATTTTCCTACTGACTCTTTCTGAAAAAAACACAGTTGTGCCTTTTTAGATACAGTTCTATTGCAAAATGTGTCATATATTGTATCGCAATAACAATATCTTACATTTATATCGCGCAGGCACATGAATTGCTTTGTGTTAAAACTGGATCGACTCATGTTTAAGCATTTGTCTCTATAAGGGAGGATTTGTGCGCAATCAACAAACTTTGGCATCGGCAGTAACCTGTTCTGGTGTGGGACTCCATTCTGGCCAGTCGGCGTCGATTACGCTGCGGCCCGCCCCCCCTGACACCGGCGTGGTTTTTGTCAATCGCAAAACGAACGTTGATGCGCATCTTTCGGCCTCCATTAAACATCGTGTCCCAACCGAATTGTGCACAGCCATCAGCGGCAATGGGTTCCAAGTTCAAACCATTGAGCATCTGCTCTCGGCGCTGTCCGGCCTTCATGTCGACAATGTCTTCGTCGATGTATCGGCAAGCGAAGTTCCCGTCATGGATGGAAGCGCCGCGCCCTTTGTCCGGCTGATTCAATCCGTTGGTATTGTTCCCCAGAATCGGAAGCAGCCGTTTCTTAAGATTATGGCGCCGATCGAAGTGGCCGAGGGTTCGAAGCGTGTTCGGATCGAGCCGTCCCCCACCCCGAAGATCACCTACTCCATTCACTATGAACATCCTCTGATCAAAACGCAGACCTATGCCTATGATTGCTCCGCCAGCGCGTTTGAGAATGAGATCGCCGAAGCCAGGACATTTGGGTTTCTGTACGAAGTCCAAGCCTTGTGGGCTCGCGGGCTCGGCAAAGGCGGAACCCTGGACAACACCATTGTTCTGTCGGATGACGGGGTCGTCAACGAATCCGGCCTCCGATTCGACGATGAGTTTGTCCGCCACAAAATCCTTGATCTGATCGGTGACTTTTCTCTTATGGGGATGCCCTTCATCGGTCACATCGTCGCAGACCGGTCGGGACATGCACTCCACACGCGGTTGGTCCAGCAGATCCTGACGCAGCCAGAGAAGTGGGTGCTTCTCAACGCAGACCCCTCAGGAGAAGGAAAGCGATCGATCGCACACGCGCTTCACCTTCATCCAGCTGTCGCACTTCAGGCTTCGTAGTAGTCTACAGAGATTATTATCTGGCTGATTGCTGATCTTCTGGCAGGACGCGCTCTTTATTCCAACACATCGCAGTATGGTACGCCGGGAGTGAGTGGCCTCACCCCCGGCGCATCACATTGTTGCGGGGATTACTTCTTCTTCTTCTTTGCTGCTTTCTTTGTCGCCAAGAGTCTCACCCCCCTTCGCAGTATCACGTTAGGCCCGTTAACTGATCGCTACACCGCCTGAATCAACATATCGTCTAACGCCTCGAACGTGTTGGGACCGACTTTCCTAAACCGTTTGTCACGTTTGAGCGACGTGGCAATCGATGTCAGCGGCGTTTTCCCTTTGATCTGCAACCCACCTTCAATGAGACGCTGCACCAACTCCTTCGCATGCATGGAGCGGTTTGATTCACGGAGGATCTCATAGGCCGCTTGCGGGACGCTTTTCCCAACGTACTTACTTCGGCCAAGCAAAATTTCTCGCGATTGATCGGTCACGTCCATGACCTGTGAAGACCGAATGCCCCTGGAGTCGTCTGCGGGAATGATTTGATTGGAGAGACTGGCGAGCTTGGCCTTGTCGGCCTCGACACGATAGAGGGTTTCAGCAAGTTCGAGATATTTCTTAATCGTCGCAATTTCGTCATCCAACCGACGACGCTTCTTCTCCAGGTCCTGGAACCGACTCTTGTAGGCGTTAATCCGTTGATCCAGCCCAACGAGAATGTCTCTTAATTCTTCCACAAGCACCTCTCGTAAAGCATGCTTGCTTTATAGCATTGCTTCTAATCTCTGTCAAGTTTCTTGATTCAAATAATATGTTCGCTCAATAAACATACTCTTGCACACATGTATTCCTTGCCTGTGCATTGTAGGAAAGGCTTGTTTCTGTGAAAAGCACCGTTACCCGCTCGATTCCATGCAGGGCATGCTACAATCCGGCGTGCCGATTCTTCATGACCACCCGTCCCACGACATCCTGCTCGACACGGCGATTGCCGCCGGCAAAGAAGCGGGCGCCCTCCTCCGGACCTATGCGAGTTCTGGGTTCCGCATCGAGTATAAGAATCCAATCAATCTGGTGACGGATGCGGACCGTGCCGCTGAACAGTGTGTCATCGACCATATCCGGGCTCGCTTCCCCACCCATCGATTCCTGGCCGAGGAGCGTGGCCGTATTGAGGAGGTCCCGTCACCCTATCTCTGGGTCATCGACCCACTCGACGGCACCACGAATTTTGCTCACGGCTACCCCACCTACTGCGTCTCTATCGGCCTTGAGTATGAGGGGCGCTGTATTCTTGGCGTGATTGTTGATCCCTCACGGGACGAACTTTTCACAGCCATTGAACATCGTGGCGCTCGGTTGAACGGTCACCCCATCCACGTATCCAAGACGGCGACGCTCGACAGCAGCCTGCTGGTGACAGGCTTCGCGTACGACATCCGAGACACACCGCGCAACAACCTGGATCATTTTGCTAGGTTTGCACTCAAGACACAGGGACTCCGGCGAACGGGCTCTGCGGCATTGGATCTCTGCTATGTGGCAGCGGGGCGCTTCGACGGGTTCTGGGAAGTCCAGCTCAATCCCTGGGATATGGCGGCTGGATCAGTCATTGTAAAAGAAGCCGGTGGGCGGCTGACCGATTTCAGCGGAAAGGATCTCTCCATCTACGGACAAGAGCTTGTCGCGAGTAATGGACAAATCCACGAGGCGATGCTCCAGATTCTCAAGCAAGACGCTCCACGAACATGAACACACAAGAGAGGCGTGCCTCGTGAAGCTCCCCCACTGATGTACAACACGAGTGTGGATACGGTATGCTGTCAACATCGATCAACCGGAGTCTTCGCATGGCGCGTGCCGTCCCTCCACCAGAACAATCGAACAACAGTCTTTCCGGTGATCAAACCGCTGATCCAGCCTGGGACGTGGAATTGCTCCGCGTGCTCGTCAGCCGGAAAGGAATACAAGTTGAAGCCCAATGGGCCATCCACCCTCAGTTGAAGCAGGACTTGCTGCCGGCCGAATGGCAGGAAGTGAAGGATCTCATGACACAGGTAACCGACATCGTCGGTAATCGCTTCTCCGAAGCTCTGGCGAATGTTGAGCCTATCCCTCCGGGCCATGCCTGATCGCTTCATCGCGCGACTTCTTTCTTCTCCACATCATCGAATCACCTGGGAGGTTCCTCATGGACTCGTATTACCATTCGCATGATCTTGGCAAGTTTGCTGATATCGGAAAAGGCAACCAAGCCCTGTGGGAGAAGTTCAAGAGTTACTACGACGCGGTGTTTGTGGAGGGTGCGCTAACGGAACGAGAGAAGGCGCTTATCGCCCTCGCCGTCGCTCATACCGTGCAATGTCCCTACTGCATCGATGCCTACACGCAAGCGTCGCTAGAAAAGGGATCGAACATCGAAGAAATGACCGAAGCCGTCCACGTCGCCTGTGCCATCCGCGGCGGGGCGTCACTGGTCCATGGCGTACAGATGCGAAATGTGGCAGAGAAGTTGTCGATGTAAGAAACTCAGAAGCTACGTTGCTAGGTATTTCTAGAGGTGACTCGCCTGTTCCCTCTCGGACCGCCTCAGAGATCTTCGATCCAAGAGACCCGATGGCGATACGGTGTGGCTCGAAGCGCCTGATAGAATTTTCTATCGGCCGTCACACAAGGAATGTCCAGTTCAATTCCCAGCGCAAGATAAAGATTGTCATACAAGGTGGTATGCGTTTGCTGCGCGAGATCAAACGCGGCAAGCACTAAGGTCTCATCGGCGTGTCGTTGAATCGGAACCTGCCGAAAGGCGCGCCAAATATCCTCTGCTTCCTCATGCGTGAGTTCATTGCGCCGTCGCTTCTTCGCCAGAACATTCCCGATTTCCAACGTCACAAACGCCGGGGCATGGAACCGACCATCCATCTCTCTCAGTTTCAAGGCGGATTCACTATGCGTTTCGGGGATAAACCATTTGACGACCACACTCGCATCGAGCACGTACGCGATCACCGCTCTCGGTCCTCACGAATGAGGGTAGCGCTATCACTAAACTTCCGACCGGAACGGCCGAGCTGCGCTCGAATACGATCGGCCTCTTTCCAAAAATCCTCAGGCACATCCTTTGCCGCCTCTTCAAGAATGGTCTTCACCTCCGCCTGGAGTGACCGTCCCCGAGTCTTGGCACGTTTTTTAAGCCGTGCCACCACCTTGTCGTTGAGATTTCGGACGAGAACTTGTGCCATGCTCCGCTCCATTTATCAAAGAGTGTAAGTGCTAACATAATGCTAGCACTGTTCATTCTCCCCAGCAATGGCTTTTAAGGACGATGACCCACCCAGGCGTCGCTGGAGAAAAGATCAAACATTGAAGAGATGACCGAAGCCGTCCACGTCGCCTGTGCCATCCGCAGCGACGCGTCGCTTCGTTCACGGCTACAGATGCGAAATGTGGCAGAGAAGTTGTCGATGGAAGCTATCCGCAGTCCGTGCCATTTCACTAGCGCTCTTCTCTTCAAGCTTCGTCAGTCAGTTGTTTACCCTCTCACCTCTCCTCTACCACCACACTTTTCATCACCCTTTCTCCTTATATCACCTTTTCTCACAGCATTCTTACACATCAGTCATCAAACATATCACTTCATCATCATCACATATATCTACATCTCTCCCCAACTTCAAAATCAAAAACCACACTCTCATCACCACTAAACCACCAAATATAACTCATACAACCACTTATCACTAACTCTAGCATCCTCACTAATCTCACCATCCCTATACCTGCAAACTCCATTCTCTCTGCAACTAAATTCTCTCGTGAGCACGAAGCGGAAACACACAATCGCTACCAGTCACCCACTCAACACATCCACCTCAGCCTCATAATCCACCAATCTTACACCATCCACAACTAACTACTCTCTTCGTGGTGAGCCCCTTATTGGCTCAGGATACATTGGTCGTTACACTAATTCATCTAATTCACAGACCTAACTTCACCACTTACCTCCCCTCACTACAGCACCTCACCTACTCATTATTTCCCCCCCACACACATTTACTTCCTTACTACCCTCCTCACTAATCTCACACCTTTCCCCACCCTCTCATTCACTACCAACCACCTCCCCCAGCTGAACATCACTTATATCACAGCGTTCGCTTGTGCAGAGACGTTAACATCATCACATGCTACCAACATTCACCGCGTAATAGAATTCGCTAAAGAGGAACAAGGTTTGTCGACACACTCAATATCTACATTTTTACCTACAACGCTCATTTACCTAACTATTTTCTAACTCCTTCTAGCTATACATAATCACCACTATTATATCCCTTCCATGTGAGATGCTGACCGATACTGTCCAGACCCAACTGTCTCATCCCACACAGCTTCGAACACCTGTCCGAACATCACACTTACATCACTCACCACTTCACTTCCTCTCTCACAACTACCAACCCACACATCAACACCACAATTATTTCTCACCAACAACTCTACTTACTCATCTTCCAATAACTATATCACATCCTCTCACTTTTCACCCAATTCAAAACACCATCACTAAGATCATCAATAATCTTCAAAACCCAACCTCCTCCAATTCATCAATCACTTCACATTCAAACTCTAAATCTCTACTCTTTAAAGCATACCAAACCCTTCGGTGCAGCCCTTTCTCGCTCACTCAAAACCCCGTTCTGGTCACGAGCTCCGTCGAACCATGAACGGTCTTCGATCTCATCCAACTCTAATACTCAAACCCCCCACGCAACCCACCAACCCACCCCCCCCAACACACACCACCCCAAACACAACAAAACTCTACCAACACAACAATACGTCAAAACCGCTTCGACTGGCCTGCCCTGAGTCAATCGAAGGGCTCAGCACGAACGGCATATCGGAGGATTTTGGCTGGATTACAGATAGGGATTTTCAGGAATCGCCAGCGTGAAGTATTTGCCCCGCTCTTCGTACAAGACACGCTGGGCCGTAAGCTCGCTGAGGATTGGGTAACAGGATTCGCGTCGTCGCAATTGGTTTTTTCTGCCACGGCTGTTCGAATCTGCTCGATACTCTTCGCCGCCTCATTGCAGATCTCAATCACCAGCGCGGCTAATCCTTCATACCGCCGACGAGTCGGCGAATTCGGATTGCGGCCATCGTAGATGGTCACATAGTTCGGAGCCTTCGAGTAATACAGAAACGGCCGATCGCCGGACTTATGCATCCGCTGCCAGTTCTCGATCGCGGCGACGAGCTCTTGATACAGGTGCGGATCGACCGGCCAATTGTCGAGTTCGTACTCGAAATCATAGGCGATCTTTTTCAAATCCACCTGCCGCGCGTCATAGACATACTCGTACGCCATCCCCGGCCCGGTGATGCGGATGCCATACTCGTGTGGCCGGGTGAAGTAGGGGCTGAAGCGCTGCAGCCAGAACTTGCCGGTGGCTTCCGGTGGCTGCAGATGGAGCAGTGATGGAATCAGATCGAGTTGGCGTTGGTAGTCTTCGTTGGTCTCGCCAGGAAATCCCAGCAGGATATTCCACGACACCATCACGTGGTAATAGAGGCTCCACTTGAGGCAGGCGATGTTCTGCATCGGCGTGACGCCCTTGTCCATGGCGCGCAGCTGATTGAGGCTCAGGCTTTCCAGTCCCGGCTGCATGCACTTCACCCCACCGGCAGCCAAGGTCTTGATCTGGCGCTTCTGCAAGTTGCTCTTGGTTTCGATGAACACATCCAGGTCGCAATGGTCCGCCGCCAGTTTGCCAAAGAGTTCTTCGATATAGGCCATGTCGATGATGTTATCGACGAGGCGAAACCGGACGGCATCGTAGCGCTGTGAGAGATCGGCGATCTCCTGTAATACTTGTTGTGGCGCCTTGGCCCGGAACTTCATGCTCTGCGCATTGAGGCCGCAAAAGGTACAGTGATGCTTTTCTCCCCACCAGCAGCCACGAGAGCCCTCGTACAAGAGGATGCGATCAAGTCCCTGCGCTGTGTGCCCGAGTTCCGAAAGTAGCTGATAGTAGTCGTCGTAATCGGGTGGGCCAGTCTTCGCAAAATCGGAAAAGAGCGATTCATTCGGAGTGAGCATGATCTTCTCGCCCTGGCGGTAGGTCACGCCGTTCGGATAGTCACCCTTCTTGCCGGCCAGAACCTGGCGAACCAAGGGCAGGAAACTGTCTTCCCCCTCCCCTACCACCACATGATCGATGAAGGAAAAGGCTCTGAAATGTTCAAGCCCCATCTCACCGTCGAAGTTGGCTCCGCCGAAGACGATCGTCACGTCGGGGTACAGATCCTTGATGAGCTTGGCCATGGTCAGGCTCGCCACGTTCTGGTCGAACGTCGAGGTAAACCCAACCAGCTTATACTGTCCCCAATTGATGGCGGTGAGGGCCCAAGTGAGAAATTGCGGCGCGATGCGAGTCGCCATTTCTTCGAAATAGCCGACCGGTTTGCCACACTGTTGGGACAGCTGTTCGAAGACCGGCTTGAACATTCGTGGGTACTCGGCCCGTTTGGGGTTGTCTCGAAACAGGAGAGACGAAAACAGCCACTCGCCGAAGAGCGCTCGCTTCTCACAGATCGACTCATGCAGCTCGACGCCGATCAGGTGGGCGAACCGGACGTTCAAATGGTGGCAATCGACGGGAATGCCATTGGCTTTCAGAAGCGTGGAAAGGGTGCCGAGTTGAATGGATGGATACTTGGCGTAGCTGAACGGCATATTGACGAGCGCAACTCTCGTTTCATCGCTCATCTAATGCCTCGTAACGTTGCGTCTCACAACTTTTGTTAATAATCCGTTCGCCCTGAGTTTGTCGAAGGGTGGTGTCATTTTCAAAGGATTCCGTTCATGGTTCGACAGGCTCACCACGAACGAACTTCATGTATATGATGCTAGGCTCCAGCCCGAAAGGGTTCAAATTCCCGATCCGCCTTGGCGGCCAGATAAAAATCGCTCTCGGTCAGGCCGTTGATCTTGTGCGTCCAAATTTCCACTTTGCACTTGCCCCAAGCGAGATACAGATCAGGATGATGGCCTTCGGCCTCCGCAATGGCACTCACCTTGTTCACATAGGCCAAGGCCTGCGCAAAATCCTTAAATGTATAGAGTCGCTCAAGATGACCCTGTTCGTTGAGGGCCCACCCTCGGTCCAGTTCTTTCAGTAGCGCCTGAGCACGATCATTCGCCACCGGTGGCACTCCACCACGACACGGAATACATTTATTATCGGCAAGACTCATGAGAGCCTCCTTTCAAATGACAAAGGAAGTATTGTAAAGGGGCGTTGAAGTTGAAGAACAAGGTGGGGCACTGGTTGCTCTTTTCGGAGATCGTCCACGCAACGAAAACCTCTGCTGGACATTCCCTCGTCCGCGCTTCGCGTACATGCGCACCTGATAATCGAGGTCTCCGACAGCATCTCGAATGCCGAGCGCCTGAAGACTTCCCCGGATCACCTTTCGCGTCTCGTCATCCGGCTTCGTGGCACTCCATCGCGCCTCTTGGTACGTCGTGGCTGTCCACTCGTACACCTGGTCGTTCACGATCCGGCCCTGCGTGTCACGTGCCGCCTTCTCCCACTCATCTTCCGTCGGCAGCCGCTTGCGAGCCCATCGGCAGTAGGCGACCGCATCGTGCCACGTCACGCCTTCCACCGGTCCATCGCGATCGAGCGACGCGCCTGTCCTCCATCAGTGCTGCGAGGAGGCATCGCGCCTGTCGCGTCGACAAATCGGCGATAGCGCGCATTCGTGACCAGCGTTTTCTCGACATACAGATCGTCCGCTAAGATACACCGATCGCGCGGGACCTTGAACCTCCTCTGCCCTCCCTCCCATGAAAACCTCCACCATCTTGGTCGGGATCCGCCCAGACCGAATGAGCACCATCTGAACACCATCGGCACCTATCTTTTCTTGAGCCATCATCGAGTCGCTCGCTCGTGGCTCGATCCGCCATCCCGCCAAGAGCCACAGCCACAATCGATGCCCGCACCGCGTAGCCCAGTCGTCCTCTGCGTCTCGCTCACAATACCGATCACCTGCCCGTTCAGCAAGAGTGGTCCACCGGAATGGCCTTCTTCAACCAGAGCCTGAAATGCGAGTGTCGGCCCGTTCATCCCACTGAGAGTGCCCGTCGAGACCGTCCAGGGTGGAAGCGTCCGTGGAAATCCTATGAACGTGAGCGCCTCACCACCACCTAGCTTCGTGGTCAGATCCAGCGGCAGCGCCACTACGCCGTCTGGAATCGGCCCAGCCACACGCAGTGCCGCGAGCCCCTGTGGATCTCCACCTTCAATCCCGACTATTTGAGCTACGAACGGCTGCTGGGGGATTGAGGAAAAACGTCACGGTGGGTTTGGGATCTCCTTCCACCACATGCGCCGCCGTCACGATGTACAGCGGCGTCCTTGTCCAATCGCACGATGAACCCCTGTCCCTACCTTGGGCTGTGACCCTCGCCTTGAGCGGTGATCCTCACCATCGCCCCGTTTGAGATCATCATTGCTTGAGCGCCCAGAGGTTATTCGGATTGAATGAAGGTAGCCAGCAGGTACAAATGCTGTCAGCAGGAAGGCAGCTTTTACGGCAACAACTCCACTGGCGGGCTTTTTCAAGCATCCTGTGCTATTGCCGTTCCAGCGCAAAAGATCCGCCATTGCCATTATTGCAGCTCACCGTGCCCTGTATAGTTTTCACTGTCGCGGTGACTTCCGAGGTGAAATCGCAAGCCACACCCTGAAGATCTGCGACGCCGAGTCGTCCGGCGAAGACATTCCCTTGCACCACTGCCTTGCATCACGCCGGCATCGCCTTGATTGTCGGCATAAGTGCCGCTGACCTGTCGCCGTTTTGTTGGTAGGCCGTCTGGATGACGGAGGTGCCTCCCTAGAGGTCACGAAGCCCCTGGTACGTTCCAGACACCAGTCCTCTTGCCGTCAGCTGGACCGAGACCGCTCTGCTTTCTCCTCAGTTGTCGAGTTGGCGCCACTTCGCTTCTTCCTTGAGCCGTACCCCCATCCCTCTACGCACGCGCCACACGCGCACCGCGTTGTTAATTGGCTGCCGCCTGCGTCACTGCGGTCTCGCCGCCTTGACAGCACTGCCCTCCCGATTGCCTTCGTCGCTGTCCGTGTAGAGCGCGCTCCCGCGCCGTCCAGTTGCCCGTCGTCTCGTCCACATGACCTTCCGCGCTTGGGCCGTCTGTGTTCGTTCACCGCCGCTGACAGTGCCGCTGTCGGGCGCCACTAGTCTGAGGATCTGCCTTCGACCTATAGCGCAGCCATCCAGCCTTTCCTCCTTCTTTCAGCGCGTCATCGAATACAAGCGGTGGGGCATCTTTGGGACGGAAACGAATGGGATGCTTGTCACCCGCGACGACATGTAAGCTCTTCACGATAGGGACTATGGTCTTCATCCAGCTTCACGATGACGCCGGAGCCCACTCGATTCTTACCCTCCACCTTCTCGTAATTTTCACCGCATTTATAGACCTACCGAAGTCGTGGCCTGCAATTTTCATGAACAACACACTCAGCAAGAGCAGAGTACAAAGAGTCAGCCACTAGCTGCTTGAAAGCTTTGAGTGTTAACGATACGCGATTCAGCTGTTGACCTTCTAGACCTGTGACAAGTAAGCGTAGTTAGTCTGATTGTCCTGACGAAACGGGAACGAATAGCGTAACCCGCGATGTGGGTGTGACTCCGTCAGGAGCGCGGATCGAATATGAACGACCCATTGGCTCAATACCCACCACGAATCACCCGATCTTCACAAGCGAAGCCTCTTAGATTACGCACCGAGCTCTGCCGTATATGCTCGTCATACCAGTCCACTACCCATTCCCATACATTCCCGCCATATCGTATGCCGTAACTTTGCCTTCCTCACACCCCACGTTTCATTTTCCATTCCTCGCGCACCACCCCGACCTATATCGCTGAAGCCACTGGGACGCGTCCGAAACCGCTCGGCGCGCCCGCGTTTCCATTCTGCTCCTGGCAAAGGTTCGGAGCGACATGGGAGACCGTGTGCCAGGCCTTCCCAACCACCGGGTGTAGCCTGCGGCTTTACCTGCTCGCGAATCTCTGGCGCCAGTCGGTTCTACCGCGGAAGATTGGCGTAGCGAGAGGTCGTCACTTCATGTCGATCGGTATAGAACGCCTCCAGTATACACCCAGACGGGCTGCCGCTCGTAAATGGGCAAGCACCCCTTGCGAGCCCATCTGACCTCAGCCGGCACAAGCCCCATCGGCGCGCTTTCTTGCCAGTTCTTTTCTCCTTTCTTTTTTTTCTCGACTAGAACACCATGTCCTTCCAAGTATTCGCGCACAGTACCAATAGTGACGCCCTTACCGTACCGCTGTGCACCCCCTATCAACCAACAACTTGGCCATTGTGAATGATCGGCCCGCCTGAATTGCCTTCATCGATATTGGCATCAATTGTTATGTACCGCCCTTGTCGCGACACAATGGCGCCAGTCAAGACCGCCCACTCACCTGCCTGTCGCGGATGCCCTATCACAATTACCTGCTCCTCTCCCCAAATCGTGCTGATGTTGCTAAGAACATGGTCGCAAGTCCTGACGGAATATTTCCTTTTCCTCGAATCACTAACAAGGCTAAAGCGGTCACATCATCGCTGCTTTCTTGTGGTTTACCGTCGCTTGAATCTGGACATCTTGTTGCGTGAAGAACTGAACCTTCGGCTGGGAATCCCCTGCTACGACATGAGCTGCCGTCACGATGTAGACACTCTCTGAGTCGAGCTTGACGATGAAGCCTGTCCCAACTTTCTTCTTATTCCCTTCTGTAGCCGTAATCCTCACCACCCCTGACTTTAAGCTCTCTATATCTAGCATACCAACCGCTGCGTGAGCATCCAATCCCATCAATAGCATCACAAGAAATATGAGCATGACTCTAACGATCATCGTTTGAACTCTCTCCACAGCCGATAGGCCCCGAGACTGCTCGTGAACACCGCAGAGACAATCGCTACAAACACCGCAAGTCGCGCATTATGCCACAAGGCATCCAACGCGGTGAGGCTGTGCTGAATCGGAATCTGGCCGGTTTTCGTCCGAACCTGCTTCGCCATGCCGTTGCCGATCAGATGCAGGCCGCCGCTTTCCGAAACCAGACGGATCTCTTTGATTGTGAATCGATCGAGCTGTTCCAACCCGATGGCATCATCTTTGTTCACCGGCACCATCCCAAGATGCGGAAAATCCGGGAAACTGATGGTCCCCTGTCCCGTCAAAGCGCTGACCGCTCACCGGATGCATCTTGCTTCGTAAAATCCATCGTTGCTACGGGAATGCCACTGAAGAACGACGTCGTTGGCTGGCCTGACGCAAAGGTCGGCGACAGGATGAGACCACCTGGTAGGGCGTGACTGCGATCCAGGAGGCCTGCTCCGGCAAGGTGACGCGATAGGTCAGCTCGTCTTGGTTCCCAAAGGCAATGCGATGTCGCCCAACCCCACTCGGTCTGCGAGCAACTTGAATGGTTTGTGAATCGACAGAGTGAGCGTGTCCTGACCCTTGACCTGAAGCGTCAATCCCGACTTCTTTCCGCCATGTATTTCTCGCGCTGCCAACGTCACGTGTGTGCCTGGCGCCACCGCCATCGGGTCGAGATGGATGGTCTCCGATTCAGCAGCATTCAGTCCCTCGACTGTCACTCTCGGATGCCGGGTTTGATCCTTAGCCCCCAATGTGACCTTGGCGCCATCCACCTTCAAACGCTTCCAAGCTGAGGGTGGAAAGTCATCCGTCTTCACCCAATACTGCAATGGATGAGCGTCCTCAATTGTGACCGGTTCAAACGCAAGGCTGGAGAACTTCTCGATGGCACCGCTGCACATCGAACCCACCCAGCATCGTCTTGCCGTGTTCACTCGCCGCGACTTCGAATTCCATACGCTCCGTGGTCAGCTCCACCTGGACCCTTGCCGGAATCGACCATAGCATGAGCCCAATTGCGACGACCGCCGCCAGAATGGCTGGGGTGCTGACAAGCCAGATCGGAGGAACTCTTTTCCACCAAGGCTTCGGCCCGAGCTCAATTCGCTTCGGCGGACTCTTGACGAGTCGTTCGATATCCTTGAGCAGTTGGACAAACCCTGCATGCTCAACGCCTGCGTCCCAATCCACCAACGATTGAAAGGTCCGCTGGCTGAAGCCCAACGGGATCTCGCTCTCGTTGATCTTAATAGGGAGATACTTGTCTTGCTTCTTGGCTTCAGACGCTTCCGCTTGGACCCACTCAGACTCGACGGATTGTTCAGACCACACAACAATCGCACATTTGGCGGTGCCCAGCTCTTGTCGGATCACCTCGTTGAACGATCCACCGGTCGGAATGTTGCGATCCCACCAGACGACCAGCCGTGCGCTCTAACGTCTTCGCGAATCTGTTCGACCCAGGGCGATCTTTGCTGGAATAGCTGATGAAAATGTCGCTCATCAGTCAAGCCCTCGACTCGCCAGTATCCGGTCGTTGCCTTGTGCCGAACTGCACGGTTTGCGCAACGGCTGATTGCTTCGAGATATTACCGCCACGGACCAAGTATACTGCCCTTCCTGTACGCCTACGCATCCCATCCCACTGAACGGCCAGCTGCTAGGAAGACGGCCGCACGCTTGTGTCATCACCTCTGTTGACTCTTTTCCTCGAAGAATCCTGCAAGCAATTCGTCGCGTCCCTGATCGACCTCATCGCCAACCGATAGCCGCCGATCTTGTCGGGCAAACGCGAGTGTCATGGATTGCTGCACAACCTCTTCGACCAAGCCCGACGTTTCTCTGTTCAGGCGAATCAGCATACCCACTCCCTAAGGTTGAGGCGTTGATCTGCCGATCCATTTCCCGCCGCACCGTACTCGTCGGCCAGGTGAACTCGTTGAGCTTGTTCGCTGCCAAGGCATTGCCCGCTTAATCTTATCGAGCCAATAGTACAGCCGGTAATCCTGCTCCCGGACCGTCAGCTGAACTGACGTCTGAATGTGAAGATGGAAGGCCACTCGCAGTTGGTCGGGAAGTTGCGCAGCGGGCTCTTGATAATCGACCAGCACGGAAATGAGTTCGATGTCGTAGCCAGATACCGGCTTGGGCTTGATCCCTTCGAAGCGATCCCCGCGATTTTGGTAATCCAAATTGGCATCAGCCCAGAGCGGCAGTGACACCAGAAAGACCACCAAGACAAGCCAGTTGCGCGTAGCTTCCGTCCCTACAATACGGTCCCCGAAGATCGTGAACTGATATACTACGTCGACCCGAATCTCGGCGCCAGTACAGCCCAATTGCCTACGTTATCAAGCTATCGATGCAAGAAACCAGCGTGCAGATGCGGGGATCACTGGTGGAAACCGGCTATTCGAATTCGTCCGCAACCCCACCAGATTTCGCCAGATCATCCATCTTGACCTTATTCGGATTGAATTTGGCTGCCGCCTGGGTCATGCGATCGAGTGCCTCGTCGAACGACAAGGGCGGAGCATCTTTGGGACGAAAGCGAATGGGGTTCACGCGGGCCACGACAAAGCTCTTGAGATAGGGACTAGTTAGCCCCTTCGCTTTGAGGGCTTGGACTTGTTTGACAATCTGATCGTCGAGCTCCAAGAGAGTTTTCGCTCGCTGCTGCCGAACAGTCAATGCTGCCTGGAGAGACTTCTTCAGAAACTCCTCCACCCGTTTTAACACCGGGTGATAAGCGCCACCACTGAACCTAGGCCGTTCTTCGTAGCAGAGACCAAGCGTGATGAACGCTGGCTCCTCGAACTCAAGCGCGTATTGCTCTTCCGTCGCCTCGTCGAGGTGAGCCAGCTCCTTGTACATGCGGATGACTTCCAGCCCCTTCTCGCGCAGGTTATGAGCTTTCTCCGTATTTAGCGCGAGGATCTGATAGGCGGCGGCAGCTTCTGGAACCACGATCGCGACGATGCTCTTCGCTCCCAGAGTCCGCATGGCAGACAGACGATGGTTGCCGTTCGGTGTCCAATACTTCGCTGCATGGTCAGGTTTTGCGATGCGCACTGCGATGATCGGATCGAGAAATCGACCGATTTTCCCGATGACCCCTTCCAACTTTCGGACGTGGGTGTCCGAAAGATTCCGTTGGTAGGGTGTCGGCTCAACCAGGTCGATCGGCAAGGCGGCCTGGACCAGCCACTGTCCCCCATACGGGTCACGCACGATAGACTGAGAGAACTTTTCCTTCATCCGCCTCGATCAGCTGATGCAACTCGGCCACGGCACCAGGCGGTGCAGCGGCTTGCAATTCATCGGCAGCCAGGCCAGTCGAGGCTCCAACCGGTTTCCGACGCCGTCTCGTCCCTTTAGGCAACGGGTTTCTTTTCAATTTCTTTTCAGCCACTGCAATATGGTAGGACAGAGCCATGACAAAAGAAAGCCTTACGAGGACGATCCTCCGCATCGGACATCGAGGCGCCTGTGGCTACCGGCCAGAAAACACTCTGGTGTCGATCGAACACGCGATCAATCTTCGCTGCCACTTCACGGAAATCGATGTCCGGAGGACCGCCGACGGCATGCTCGTTCTCCTGCATGATGAACGGGTCGACCGCACGACAGATGGCCAAGGATCCATCGCCGAACTCGCGTTAGAGGACGCCCAAAAGTTAGACGCCGGGAACAGCCAGAAAGTCCCGACCCTCGAAGAGACGCTCGCCATAGCCAGCGGTCGGATCGGGTTGATCTTGGAATTGAAAGTGCCGGGCCTGACCTACGATGCCTGCGCAACGGTGCGTGGGAGCGGCTTCAACGGATCTGTGATCTACGCCTCGTTTCTCCACGAAGAACTCCAACACGTGCGAAGGATTGATCCGAAGGCTCAGACGTTGGCGTTATTCAAGCGGCTGCCCGAGGATCCTAGTGCCACAGCCATCAGTCTCCAGGCCACTCATGTCGGTGTGCGCATCGATACGGTAACCAAACCCCTCGTGCATCGCCTCCATGACGCACGCCTGCTTGTGTTCGTCTACACTATCGACAAACCAGCCGCGATTAAACGGATGAAGATGCTCGGCGTGGACGGGATTATCTCCGACTTTCCGGACCTTATCTGAAAGGCCACGCAACCATCGGCGTTGAAGAAGGCTCCTGAAATAGCACGGGCGACCTTGCACTACGGTGGGAGATCGCCCGTGATCGGCGCTTAGGACGCCGGAATATGATGCTCTCAGTTGTTGCGGCCCAGAAGACCCACACGATACAAGTCGTCCAAGGTTTCCAGTCGGGGAAGACCTCGTCAGTTCCGGGTATCTATGTTCCTCCTGCTTCCGAAGGCTCCCCGCTCTATGGCTCTGGCCATCATGTATGAGGGCCATGCGTGCCATTCTGGCACAGCCAGCGAAGAATCGGCTAGCAAGACCGACGAGAAACCCACCCGTGAATCGGTGGGCCTGATGGGCCAGGTGGCGTCGTATCGTCCATTTCCACCCTCCTCTCGCGATGAAATCACCGAGAGACCTGGATGGCAGCCGCGCGGTCTACCCGATCTCTCGAACTTCCGTGAAACGATGGGCCGCACTATCCTCACTACGCTCATTAGGAAACCATGTCAAGAGTGACCTGACGCTTCTTGGCACCGATGCGTAACACAGCGCAGATGCCGACCAACACAAGATCTTCAAGCGGAGAATACCATCGCAAAGGCAGAGGGAAGAACACGCCGTAGCAACCACAGTTCGCAAGGTCGAGACCGCGGACAAGCGTGATCACAAGCCCTGCCGCATAGATCGCGTTCAGAATCAGCGCAATGCGTGCGCCGGTCTGGAGCCGCCACCCGAACAGGATCCACGCCGCAAGCACCCACTCCAGCGCGGTGATGACAAGCGCCACTGGCCACAGCATCCAGTCTGGGAACAGCCGGTAGGTGACCACGATCTCGACGAATCCAGGCAGGTCCAGTGATTTTCCTAAGGCTGAGGCCAGGAGCACGCCCCCGATCAACAGGCGGCAACACCATGTCACGACGGTCCAATTCATAGAGGAGACTCCCGCATAAAGAAGAAGGAGGAACGCGGTGCTCCTGCCGCACTCCTCCTTCTTTCCTGCCGCACCCGTGACTACGCGTGCATGGCTGCACCGACCGATCAATATCGCGCTGACGCCCCGCTACACGATCCTGAGCTTGGTGAAATCTACACCCTCCGGCGCCGGGGGCGTCTTGAGGTTCATCTCTTCCAACGCACCAACGACACGCTCAGCCACGATCAGATTGCGGTACCACTTCCGATTGGCCGGCACGACATACCACGGCGTTCGCTCGGTACTCGTGGCCGAGAGGACGTCTTCGAAGGCTTTCTGATACTCATTCCACAACTTGCGCTCCTCAAGGTCGCCGGAACTCCATTTCCAGCGCTTCTCCGGATCGGCAATGCGGGCCTCCAACCGTTCTTTCTGCTCTTCCTTCGAGATATGGAGAAAGAACTTGAGCACGGTCGTACCGTTCTCAGTCAGCAGCTCCTCGAATTCTTTGATCTGGTCCAAACGGCACTTGGCAACTTTCTCGGACACCCATCCGTGCACCCGTGTAATCAGGACGTCCTCATAATGCGATCGGTTGAAGATGCCAATGTAGCCTTTGGGAGGCACCTCGCGATGCACACGCCACAGAAAATCATGGGCCAGTTCATCCTTGGACGGAGCCTTGAAGGCCGCCACTTTGCAGCCCTGCGGGTTGATGCCGGACATCACGCTCTTGATGGTCCCATCCTTTCCGCTCGTATCCATCCCCTGCAGGACGATAAGAAGCGATCGAGTCGCGTTGGCATACAGACGCTCTTGGAGTCCATCGAGCCCGGCGATGAGTGTGGCCGTTTCCGCTTTTGCCTTTTCTTTCCCTTGGTCGCTCTTTTTGTACTCCCCGGTGTCGTCCGGATCGTACTGTTTCAACGAAAGCTTGGCGCCGGACTTCACACGGTACCGTTTCATGAGTTCCTCCCTGGCTCAGCGCAGAAGACGCCCCATCGTTGGTGATTAGAGGGCACATTGCAGATACCCACGTATGTTCCTAGAATCGGAGGACCCGGGTGTGGATCCTATGGTTGTCTTGGAGCATCCTGGGCACAGCGGAAGCCGACGTTAGGATCCTGCTCGGTCGGATCACCCTTCGTGCGAAACGAAGATCGTAACCGATACGGCGTATTGATATAGGATCCACCACGCTGGACTTTGGCTGTCCCTTCGCTGGGTCCACGTGGATTGATCGCGGGGCTGTTGATAAAACTGGAATAAAAATCCTCGGCGTACCAGTCCATCACCCATTCGTAGAGATTGCCGGCTAGATCCTGCACACCATACGGGCTTTGCCCCATGTGGTGATTGCCGATGACCGATACCGTCTCCGCACCGCCTTCCTTCAACCCATAGACCGCGTGGACTGGAGTCGGCGGATCGTTTCCCCACGGATAGGTCCGTTCATCAGTCCCGCGTGCCGCCTTTTCCCATTCAGCCTCTGCAGGCAGCCGTTTCCCCAGCCAGAGACAATAGCCCATCGCATCCATCCAGTTCACCCAGCGGACAGGACGCTCGGCATGGATCACAGGCGTCTCCTTGTCCGTGAATCCCCATGGAGGTTCGCTCTGAATAGCTTCGACGTACTTGGCGAATCGTCCGTTCGTCACCTCAAATTTATCGATATAGAAGGCATTGAGGTAGACGCGGTGCGTAGGGGCTTCGTCTTCATCTCCTTTGTCGCTTCCCATTACAAACTCACCGGCCGAAACCAAGACCATCGGTGCCCCATCTTTCCCAATCAGTTCAGGAGCAGCCGTGGACAGCACAGCCAGCTGGTGCAGAGCGCCACCGTTGGTCGGCGACTTGCTCCTCTCTACAGCTTTGTGATCGCCATTGGCGCCGGGAAGTTTCGCTGAAATGGCAGGAAGATCAGGCTTGAGGGAAGTGGACGGGACGGACTCAGGCTTCGACGTCCGACTTTCTGTCGCTGCTGCAAGCCCTGTCTGTAGAAAGAGGGTCAGGGCACCAGTCATACACGCGGCAAAAATTCGTCGGACATCCATACGTTGGCCTCAGTTGATACTAAGGTACCGAAAACGTAAGACTAAAATCCAGCCCACCTCGATTTGGCCGCTCTATGGCCCGAGGGCGGCAGCCCGTTGAACATGATAGTCGATGATTGCGTGCGAGAGTTGCACTTACCGATCGTCCAGTGTAGCGTAGGCGCCAGCATGCCGGTCTCGATTGCGTTCGCCATCCAGAAGTGCCTCCCTCTTGTCACCTGTACCCTGCTTGTCGCGCTGGTTATCGGCGTTTCCGGCTGTGGTGGGCCTTGGCGAGATACCTATTTTAAGAAAGGGGTCGGTCGGCTGACACAGGAGGAGATCCGGGACCGACTCGGCCCCCCGCACACGGCCAAGACCCCGGCCCTCGGTGGGGATAGTCATTGGGCCTATCGGTTCGCACTCAGTGAGAAGGACCTCACTGCGTGGAACTCCTCATTCGTCTCCGACGCTTCTAACTCAGTCACCGGCTTGATGGGCAAGGGGGCAGAAACCGCCAAACCTACGTTGTATTGTTATCGGTACACGTTGACGTTCTCCGAAGACAAGACCCTGAAGAACTGGAAACGTGAGGAATGCGTTCCGGGAACCCGCGAAACGCTGACCGCCAAATAGAGGATGATCGTGCCCCTAAGCGAGTGGTTTTCCATCGATAGCTCCGTCGCATTGGACGGACTCAAATCGCTGATCTTGTTGCTATTCTTGATCAGCGTCAGAGCGCTGGCCGTCCGATGGATCGCCGGCAATCAGACGCTCTCGATGGAGTCGAAACGTCGGTGGGTGGTGACGACCAGAAATTCCGTCGTTTTGGCGTTTCTCATCGGCCTGGTGATCATCTGGGCCCATGAACTCCAGGCGTTTGCCGTGTCGCTCGTCGCGTTGGCGGCGGCGATGGTCTTGGCGACAAAGGAACTGATTCTCTGTTGGAGCGGCGCGGCGCTGCGAGTGGGCAGCAAGGTCTATGCCGTCGGTGATCGAGTTCAGATCGCGGGCCACCGCGGTGTGGTACTGGACCACGATGCCTTTGCGACGAAGCTACTGGAGATCGGTCCCGGGCAATCCGCGCACTTGTACACCGGTCGGATCGCCGTCTTTCCCAACAGCCTGCTGTTCACGAATGCCTTGATCAAGGAGAATCCCGACCAGGAGTACGGCCTCTATACACTCGTGGTGCCGATCAAGATCGATGACGACTGGCAGAAGGCTGAACGCACTCTCGTAGAGGCGGCCAAGGCCGAGTGTGCGCCGTTCATGGAAGAAGCCGTCCGGCAAATGAAGTTGCTGGAGCAGGCCAATCTGTTGGAAGCGCCTTCGCCGGAGCCGCGCATCACCATCCAACTACCGGAATCCGGCAAGCTCCATCTTGTGCTTCGATTTCCAGCTCCCGATCGAGGACGCTCGCGCATCGAGCAAGCCATCCTGCGTCGGTATCTTATCGGAACGACCACATCCAACTGACTCGCGGATAGTGTTTCAACCCTGATAAAGGAAGAGGGCTCCCCTCGCTGCCGAAGGAAGCCCCCCACGACCGCACGCAATCAGACTATTGTATTACTTGGGAAACGCCTTTGGTTCCGTGACATGTTGCCACCCTTCACCATTGAGCGTCTGGAGAAACCCCACCAGATCATGCTTTTCCTGGTCCGTTAGCTCAAGGGGAATAACGAGATTGTCTTGGTGGGGATTCTTGACACCACCCTTGTTGTAGAAATCAACGACTTCTGCAAGCGTCTTGAAACGCCCATCGTGCATATATGGAGCGCTTCGCGCGATCTCCCGCAAAGTCGGAGTCTTAAAGGCGCCAAGTTCCTCAGGGTTCTGCGTGACCATGTAACGGCCAAGATCTACTTTATTGTCGTCCCAGCCGATACCGAGGTTGTGAAACTTTTCGTCGGTGAAATTGAACCCGGAGTGGCACTTTGTGCAACGTGCCTTATCCCGGAACAAGATGAGGCCCTTCTGAGCGGCTTCTGGAATGGCCCCTGTTTCCCCTCCCTGATCGAACCGGTCCGCAGGGCTGTTGCCGGACAGCACGGTGCGCTGGAAGCTGGCGATGGCCATGCCGACCCTTTCCGTCGTGATGGTGTCATCCCCAAAGACTTGCTTGAAGAGTTTCCGGTAGCCTGCGATTTTCATCATCTTCGCATTCATCACATCGTAGTTGGCAAAGCCGTGCTCGATCGGATTCGTAAATGGACCGACCGATTGAGCTTCCAATGTCGGAGCCCGGCCGTCCCAAAATTGTGTGCTGCTGAACACCCGGTTGAAGGACGCTGGTGCACTGCGGCCACCCTTCTGGCCTCGAATGCCGGCAGAAACCGGCTTGCCATCCGTGAACGCGAATTTCGCCATATGACAATTCGCACAGGCAATGGTGTTGTCCTGCGACAACCGCTTGTCAAAAAACAGCAGCCGGCCTAACTCGACCTTCTCCTTCGTCAACGGGTTGTCAGCCGGAATGACCACAGAAGTCTCTTCGAGACCGAAAGGAATCTTGAGCTTATACTCCTCTGCCTGTACTTCGCCGAAAGGGACTCCCAACAACAGTCCAGCCACCATACACACCCACGCAGATATTGAAACCCTTAGCTTCCGTCTCCTCATCTTTATTTCCTCCCTTCATGCAGTGACTGAAATGTCAGTGCGCTTGTAGATCACCATATGAATCAACGACTCTCTCGCCCATCCTTTCATCCTCGACAACGCGAACTGGGGGAGGACTCTCTTTCACCTTCGCATTCTCCGTCATCCCAGTGTTAGAGTTCATGGCTCCTCCCCTTATCGCAAACAGGCGGTGCGCCCCCATCACAGTCTCGGGTCAGTGGCAACACGATAGCGCCGTTCCGCCGCAACGTTACCCGTCTTGTGATGCCGACGCAAGTACATCACTCGGGAAAATACTATTTGCATCGGCTCCCCCTCGCCATAAGCGGATCGGTCCTGAGATAGTGGCCGATCGGGCGGCTGTGAATCTCGAGCTGAATCCCCACCGATCGAACGGGCCGTCTTTTCGAACCACACTCTCTGCCGGGCCGGAGTCATCATCGGAACCACCCCCCAGGTTGCGGATAGTAATCCGTATCTCTGATAGAAGTCTAACGTCCGCCACGGTATTATTCCAATTGGTTATAATGGTCATGACGATTAGTTGAGCAAATCATTCGACCAATCTTTTCTTGGCAACTTAACCCATGACCTTCACTGAACTTCGCTATATCGTCGCTGTGGCTCAAGAACTCCATTTCGGCCGTGCCGCTGAGCGTGTATGTGTGTCTCAACCGGCCTTGAGTCTCGCGATCAAAAAGCTGGAAGATGAATTGGGTACGATGATTTTCGAACGAAGCCGGAGCCGAATCGAACTGACTCCGCTCGGCGAGCAAATCGTCCATCAAGCGCAGCGTGTGCTCGAAGAAGCGGAGCACATCACACTCATCGCGGCACAAGGTAAAGATCAACTGAATGGACTGCTGCGATTTGGGGTCATCGCCACCGTCGGGCCTTATATCCTGCCAGATCTAATCCCGACTCTTCACAAGCGCGCGCCAGCGATGCCGCTCGAAATCGAAGAAAGCTTGACGGCCAATCTGACCGCGATGCTGAAGAATGGGAAATTAGATGTGATCATGGTGGCCCTGCCGTTTGAAGAGCTGGGCATTCACACCCACGCCCTCTATGACGAGCCGTTCAAAGCAGTGGTCCCAGTTGGGCATCGATGGGAGCACAAGAAACAGATCGACGCGCGGGAACTCGACGGCGAAAAAGTGTTGCTGCTCCATGCCGGGCACTGTTTTCGCCAGCAGGTGTTGAATGCTTGCCCGGAACTGAGCCGATCCGATGCGGAAGGTCTACAGGGAAACTCTCTCGAAACGATTCGCCAGATGGTCGCGTCAGGGTTAGGCGTCACCGTGCTACCCTGCAGTGCTCTCACGAAGAAGTACGCAAACAAGCGATTGATCGCCATCGACCTGGCAAAACCGGTACCGGGGCGTCGAATCGGACTCGCGTGGCGCCGAGGGTTTACACGGCCACAAGTGATCGACGTGATCCGGGATGCAATCCATGGGCTGAAGATGCCAGGATTGAGCATAGCGCCAGGCGAACACCAGTCGGCATGACACCTCTCAGCGTTTCTTCTGGGCGCTTGTTGCGCCAGATGACTTTTGTTAGGATGCCGCCGACTCAACGGAAGCACGGCTTTGATGAAAATCGCCACGTTCAACGTCAATTCATTGCGCAAACGCTTGCCAATCGTGCTGGAATGGCTCGATCGACACAAACCGGATGTGCTGTGCCTTCAGGAAACCAAGGTCCAGGATAGCGAGTTTCCCTTGCTCGCGCTGGCACCCAGCGGGTACGAGATCACGTTTCGAGGAATGAAATCGTATAACGGGGTGGCGATCCTCAGCCGAAAGAAGCCAGACGCAGTGTTCTACGGATTCGACGATGGAGGAGACCCAGAGGACGCTCGCTTGCTGAGAGTGGTCATCGATGGGATTCCCATCGTGAACACCTACGTGCCGCAGGGGTTCGAAATCGACTCACCGAAGTATGCCTACAAGCTCGCCTGGTACGAACGACTGCGGAACTATTTCAACACACACCTGTCACCGCAAGCCCCGGCGATCTGGTGCGGAGATATGAACGTAGCCCCACGCCCCATGGACGTCCACGGTCCAGAGAAACATCTGAACCATGTCTGCTACCACGAAGCCGCGCGTAAGGCGTATGAACAGACGGTGGCATGGGGATTTCAAGATGTCTTTGTGAAACTCCACCCGACACGTCAACAATATACATTTTGGGACTACCGTGCGCCGAGCTCACTTGCGGCCAACAAAGGGTGGCGGATCGATCATATGATGGCCACCGCGCCCCTGGCAAATACATGCGTGCAGGCGGATGTGGACGTCGAGCCGCGGCGAGCGAAAGAACCTTCAGACCACACTTTTTTGTGGGCTGAGTTTTCGATCTGACCGTGCGCGCGACATCCACTCCAACCATGCTGATCAATCCCACAGTCTTGTGGCTGACCGGAATGGGACTCTGCTCCTAGGCCGCCTTGGCTCGCATGTGGTTGCTGCGATTCTGCTCGATCAAGGGATCAATGATCAGTCCACAATTGAGACAGCGCAGAATAACGGTACTGGACGAGACCGCCGGTTGGCGCTCTTGGATCATCAGGCCTTTGCATTTTAGACAAGTCATGGTGTCCCTCCTGCTGAGATGAATGATGACAATCACGTCACACATGCACGAGGGGTACAGTAGCATCGTGAGATTAACCCCGAGTTAACGGCCAGTTAAAAATCTCTAATGTCGCGTTCGGTCATCATCTAACTTTTCAGCACGTTATGCCTCGTGCCTACCGGTGTGAACGTTCAACTCTCCGCGAGGAAGTCACGGACTCAGCTGCGAACTCCTGTACTGAAAGTGGTTGAGAAACACTCCATGAAGAATCCAACACCATCCGCCCATAAAACATCCACGGCGGATGTGGCAATTATTGGCGGAGGAGCGGCTGGCCTTGCTGCTGCCATCGCAGCTAGAGAACACAGCCAAGACGCAAGGATTTACCTGCTCGATGGGGCTAAGTCATTGGGGGCCAAAATTCTGGTCTCAGGCGGAGGACGTTGCAACGTCACGCATGATTGCGTGACACCGAATGATTTTTTTGGCAACCGACACATCATCCGCAACGTGCTTGCGGCGTTTTCACTTGAACAGACAATCGCATGGCTTACCTCATTGGGTGTTGAATTGAAACGCGAAGACACCGGCAAGATGTTTCCGACCACCGACAAGGCACGCACTGTTCTCAATGCACTGCTTGCGCGTGCGCGGGATTCGGGTGTCACGGTATGCCTAGATCATCAGTGTGAGCGAAGTCACTCGGTCTGAATTCGGCTTTCAAGTTCAGCATAGGTACGGCCTGCTCCATGCCACCCGACTCATTCTCGCCACCGGTGGTCAGTCGTTGCCGAAAACAGGCAGCGATGGATTTGGGTATCGGCTGGCCCGCTTTCTCGGCCATCACGTGACACCAACGGTCCCAGCATTAGTCCCGCTCCTATTGCATCACTCGATGTTTCACACGACACTCTCAGGCCTCTCGCAGGAAGTAGTGCTGACAACTCAGGTGGATGGTCGAGAAGCTGATCGACGAACAGGAAGCCTGCTCTGGACCCATTTCGGGATCAGCGGCCCCGTCGTCATGGACGCCAGCCGCTTCTGGACCCTTGCAACGAATCAAGGCTTACGTGTGGATCTCTATGGCAACTTCGTGCCGGGTCGATCATCTGAGGCATTGAAGGAATGGTTTATCAGACAGACCGTTGAACATCCGAAGCGCTCGGTCGTACGAACCCTCTCGTTACTGGTCCCAGATCGCTTCGCCGAATCACTCTGCCGTCATAGTTCTTGCGATCCGCAGCACATCATGGCTCAGGTCGCACGCACGGATCGAGATCGGTTGTTGAACGCTCTGACCAGGTTTCGATTTCCGATCGAGAGCGACCGCGGGTGGAACTTTGCTGAGGTCACGGCCGGGGGCGTGCCCTTGGAGGAAATCGACTATCGCACGATGGAATCAAAGCTGCTCCCTGGACTTTATCTCGCCGGGGAGCTGTTGGATTGCGACGGCCGAATCGGGGGGTTCAATTTTCAATGGGCTTGGACGACGGGCGGGCTGGCGGGGCGGTCAGCAGCCAAGAGCCTTCTTGCGAAAAATCGCCATCAGAAAGCCCATGATTGACAGGTTGACTCGCCTTTCCTTTCGACACGAGCTTCCCACGCCCAAGATCACCACACGCCTGCCTCTGCCTCCGTACAAGCCTTGGCCCTAGGAAGAGTCCGATACGAAGCTGCTCCTTCCTTCATAGACGGCTCATTGGGGGGCAACATCGTCACCTGGAGCTTTTCTTCAGCGAACGCCTCATCGTTGGTCCGCAAGACGCCTTCGCGATTCAACATCTTGACCACATTCGTGCGCGAAACGATCGGTGGGTATGGTCTAAACTGGTCCGCCGAGACGTAAGAAACCTGGATGGTCACCGGGCGGCGCTTGGCGTAAATAAATTCACGCAGATTGTCGTCAATAGGCGTCTTTAAGGTGACGACCGCCGAACTCTTCCCGGGAAGAGTCGCGATCGAGAGGACATACAATGGCTTCACATCAGGCGGTGCCTCTTTCTGGATGGTGACCACACGATTCGGGGCCGTCAGGAGCTGCGTCGACTGATTGATGGCGGGAGACCGGACACCCACCCGCAAATTTGTGATGTCGCGATCGGACACATTTTCGAGCAACAGCTTGATGAGCACCCACGCTTGCGAATCGGGGGCTTTGGCCCGACCATTCGGCACCGATTGTTCCTCTCGGCGGATGCTGCAATCGGACACCAGATTGCGTCGTTCAAAGAAATAGAGCGTATTCATCCCCTGTGGCTGAATGCCCCGTTCATACGTATAGAACGATACGCCGACATGAATCATCGTCGGTCTGAACCAGTTCACAACCGTCGGGAGGACAAAGGGGACAAAGGCCGCAAACAGACCAAGAATGGCAACCTTACTGAGGAGGCTTTGCCGCCAGAACCAGTTCCAGCACTTCGTCAACCACGCCATGGAAACCTTGCCTGATGTTCTCGGTCTTGCATGTGCTAACCATACGCCCTTGGAGGAACTTCCGACAAGAGTAAGACTGGTCCTTGACTGTCGCCGTTCCAAGGCGCCATGCTGATCGTGAATCAGCCCAAGAGGATCAATGTCGGAGAAGCAGTCTAGAGAAGCTCACGAGACGGATCGGCGGATCACCATCCGCTGGAAAGGGATGCTTGCACTCAGCATCGTCCTTATTGCGCTTGGGCTCTTTGTCGATTGGCCCCCTCCGCAGGAAACCAGCGTACCAACCACGTCATCGTTCCTGATCATCCTCGGTGGGCTCCTCGGCGCGGTTGGACTCCTGACTGTACTTCGGGGAGAGTAGACGCGTAGATACGGAGAGGCATCCTCTGCGTCTATGGATCTATTGGGAGATCGGACTGGACTACCGACTTCCCGTCTGGGACTGAACTGCGCTCACGCCATACGGGCTGAAGAAGGCCAGCACCTTGTCGCCCACCTTAAACTGGCCGCCGAGTTGGGTCTGTTGCGTGAGGTTCAGAATATGGAGCTGCCCTTTTTCATCTCGAATGACCATCGTTCCAGGAATACCGACCGTCATGGAGACAACTTCTCCTTGAACGGGCGGAAGGGCGAGGGCGGAATTTGGCAGACTGACTATGGTGATGGCCAGAAGCAGGAAACCGTTCAGTGCGCTGGTTATAAGCCGATGCATCGCGACATTTCCTTTCCACATGTGGGGACGATCAGTCTCCGTGGCCGCATCATGGTGGCCAGTAGGGATTCCCGGCGCTGACCGGCTTTCCGTCATTGTATCAGGATGCCTGTCACCTAGGCATACGACGATTGAGCAAGAAGCACATTGACTCGCAACACGCGTAATTCTCCCCTCTAACCGTCGAGGTGGCTCCAGCGCTCACGCGATCCCATATATAGACTCTTGGTCACGCTTGTCCCCCTGCCCGGTCAGAGTGACGAATCCTGGCCAAATTCATCATCGTGGTCTTTTCACTGATCCCATAGATAGAAGGTGCGTCATTCCCCCTGTGTCGCCCAAAGCCCAGGCCCCCCAAGGTACGTAACGTGGGCTATGCACTTAGAATGAGCCCCCCTCTTTCGTGGTAGGTATTTCGAGGAATGCGCTCGCTTACTCTCTCCGCTACGCTTGATCTATCAGGCCAATGGACACAAGCGGAAGGAGAACCCATGACGAACAGAACGAATCCCATGCGGCGCCATAGTCGGTTTCCGGTCAGCTGGCCCGTGGTATACGGAAATGACGCGCTTCTCGCAGAAGGGACTGTTCTAGATCTAACCGCTCGAGGCTGGCGAGTGGTGGGATCGATATCGGTGATACCCGGTATGCAGTTGACCCTGCAGGTATCCATCCCCGAACGATCCGCACCACTGTGTATCCATCATGCGACCGTGCTGTGGGTAAAAGATCATGAGTTTGCAATTGAAGCCCAGGAGATGGCACCGATCGATCAAGCCTGGGTCACCGAATTTCTCCGGCACAAACTCGGGCTCATGTGGATGTCACGAACCGCCGATCATGAGGCCTCACTTCAGGCCAGAGAAAAGACACCCCATGGTGAGACCGCCCTATCACAACATTCCATTCCATCCATGGAGGAGGTCCTTCGTCGATTCCTTGCAATTGAAACCGGTTCGGCTGATATGCCTGCCGAACCGCGGTGGAACAGTGACTCGGAGTTTCAGGAGACCGAGACACATACCCTCTGCAACCGCCAGCCCGAGAAGATCTTGCGCGAAGCACGCTGCATCCTTCGACGCATGGTTGCTATCAAAGCGGATCGTGTCCTGGCGGACCGAAATCCGATTTCGAACAATTAGCCCCTCGCGAGCAGAAGCCTAACCGACTATCACCTCAACAGCCTAGTCGATGCGAAAGAGAAGCCGCTGGATTGCCGGCGGCTTCCCCGTGAAGAAACTTGGCACCTCAGAGGAAGGCTCGAACGGGACTCCAACCGTGGGTGTTTCGCAACAAGCAGGGACGGCCACTCCATCAAAACTGGAGCCATCTGAAACTCTTCCGACTGCTGAAGGCGGCTGAGGTTCGACAAGTCCGGTTCCATGACTTACGCCATTCGTTTGTCTCGCTCCTGCTGCAGAACGGCGAAAGCCCGGTCTATGTGAAAGATCAGATGGGCCACAGCTCCATTCAAGTGACCGTGGACCTCTATGGCCATCTGATTCCAGGCGGGAACAAGCAAGCCGTCGACCGGCTCGATACGCCAGTGCTACAGCCGGATTCTGCAACCTCGGCGCAACCAGCAGCATCCTTCGCCCGTCCCGTATCTTCAGATCAGCTGATGCCCCAAGAGGTTATGACGAGAGGGTATGGGGTGGATGACGGGTTTCGAACCCGCGACCTCCGGATCCACAATCCGGCGCTCTAACCAACTGAGCTACACCCACCATGAAGGGAAATACGCAGGTTGCAACCGATGCGGCAACGGGTGATCTTAGCAAAGACGCTGGAGTGGCCGCAACCCGCTAGGGCAGGTTGCCAACCCTCACGGGTCATGTATCGATCGATGATGGGAGTTCCACATTGTCCCCACCGCGATGATTGACCGATGATGCCTACCCTCGTGCATCAAAGGCCGCCTGCATCTCCGCGGTGATAGCCGCCACAGTTCCTGCCGGGTCTTCCGCGTCACGAATGGGGCGACCGATCACGAGATAATCGGCGCCGGACGCGATCGTCTGCGTGGGCGTCGTCGCCCGTGCATGGTCGTCGACTCCCTTGCCGGCCGGCCGGACTCCCGGCGTGACCACCACAAAGTCTGGCCCGACCTTCTGTCGAATAGCCGCTGCTTCTTCACCGGAGGCCACCACCCCGTCGCAGCCGACTTCTGAGGCGAGCGCTGCCCGGGCCGTGACCAGATCCTGGACCGTCCGCTGTATTCCCATTTCCCGGAGATCCTGACTGTCGAAGTTCGTCAGCACGGTCACGGCGAGCAGCTTTAGTGCCGAACCTTCCCGCCCTTGCACGGCCGCCATGAGCGCCTTGCGGTTCGCGTGGATGGTTAAAAACTCCACTCCCATGTCTGCAACCCGACTTGTTGCGCGACGAACCGTCTCTTCGATGTCGAGAAACTTGAGGTCGAGAAATACCCGCATGCCCCGCTCCACAATCCGCTTCACCATCTCGGGGCCTGCTGCGGTGTAGAGCTCAAGGCCGACCTTGACGAACGAAATATGCCCCTGGAGCCGGTCTAAGAGCCGGTCTGCTTCCGCCGCTGAGGGCACATCCAATGCAAAAATGAGTCGGTCACGTGCCACAGTCTTCACCATACTCGTACTCCTTCTTGAGTGCCGATCCTTGACGACCGGCGAGATACTATGATACTAGTCACTTTCTTTTTCACAGGAGTGATCGATGCCTCAGATTCATAAATCGACGATTCGACGGGCGCGTCAAGCTGAGCGACGGCATGATCGGAACCGGGCCACGATGAACGCGGTGAAGACGATCATCAAGAAGGTTCAGTCCGCCGTAGCCGGGGAAAAAGCTGACGAGGCCAAAACCACCTTGCTGGAAGCCACCTCGGCGATCGGGAAAGCCGTTTCGAAAGGCGCGCTTCATCCCAATACCGCATCCCGCCGAATTTCTCGCCTGGCGTTGCACGTCAACGGGCTGTCCGGCTCTTAATCGTCCGGACGTTCGACAGCACCCGTCCAGGAACCCGCTTCGGTGACGCCGGAGGACGATTCGGCGTTTCGCCATGTGGGCTTGCGGTATCTTCACACAGTTTCAAGAGCAGACGCTCCAGCACCATTCGGGGCCGACTGCCGCTGCCCCCTTTCAGCTTCCCATCTGTCTCCAGAAAGAGACCTAGCGCGGCTTCAAGATGTCGCTCGGAAAACCGATCGAGGAAGGAGCGGACCTTCAACGGGTCCATGCGCAAGCTCCTCGCCGCCTCATTTTCACGACCGCCATTGGCCAGCAACTCTTTGACCTTCCAGAGACGGCGATACTGCCACGCAAGCGAGCCAAGGATCCGAAGCGGGGCCTCTCCTGCTTCTAAATTGCGCGCCACAATGGAAAGCGCCTGTCCCCGGCGACCCTCTGCGATAGCCAACGTCAAGTCGAACACAGAGGCTCCCGGCTCCATCCCACGCAACAGATGCACATCGGCGGCGGTCACCGCCCGATCGGCAGGCACATAGGACGCCAGCTTCTCCAGTTCTCTCCGCAAGCCATAGAGTGATGCGCCGCAAGCCTCCTGCAGCACGTAGGCCGCTGCTTCCTCTAAGCGAAGCCCGACCCGTTCCGCTTCACGGGCAATCCAAGAAGGCAGCTGCGCCTCGCGGAGGGGTGAGCAATCGACCATGCATGCCGCGCGCGCCAGGGCTTGTGAAAATTTCAACCGACCATCCAGCTTCGGGCTCACGAACACCAGCGTCGTGGAGTCCACCGGATGGTTCACACTGTCGAGCAGCGGCTCGCTTTCTCGAGCGGTCAGTTTTTCAGCCGCCTTCACCACGACGACGCGACGCTCCGCGAAGACCGGCACAACCGCCACACTGTTCCGAATATCGGTTCCGCTCGCGTCATCTCCATAAAACAGTTCGTAATTGAATTCATCTCCTTCGCTGCCAAGAGCCGCGCGCTTGATGGCAGCAAGCGCAGAATCCCGTAGAAGGTCTTCTTCCCCCACAATGAGGTACAGAGACCCGGGCGCCTGCTGTTTCAGCGCCGCCTCTAGTTGCACAGGGCTCATGGTCGATGCCATTGGTCCAGACCTTCGATCTTAGTGAGACACAGAAGCCGGCGCAGACGCTTGCTTCGTGAGCGCTCCCAGTCTCGAGCTGCAACAAAAAACGCGCCGCCAGATCAGCCGCCACAAAGCGGCCCGCCTGCTCAATCGCGCGATTCTGCAGCGCGCGATTAAACTGGAGATCGGGGGTCACGAAAAACTCCGACGCCCCTTTGACGACTTGGCTCCAGACCACTTTTCTTGACCGGACGTCTTCAACCCGAGCCAAGACAACCACCTCGGTTCTGCTTTCCAACGTTGCCGTCGACGAAAAACTGAGCGTCGGCACGATCACCGAAAGGATTTGCCCGGTTAACACAAGATCCGCCGCTTCAGAATCAGACACGACCTGCGCCCCGCTGCCGGCTGAAAACTCCTCGCGGAGGTAGTTCGTGTATCGCATTTCCACATTCGGCTCAAAACTGTTGTTGAGCAATGTCCGGATGATGAGGCGCGGCGGAGGCTCTTGGGAAGCGGTTGCAGTGGCTCCTCCGATAGTTGGGCCAGCTCCCTCCACTCGAAACTGGTACCCACAGGCGGTCAACAGAGTCATTACTGTGAGGCACCCGATGGCCGAGAGCGGTGTACGGAGTCCTGCGTGTCGAGTGCGCGAACCACGCATGTCCTCACACAACGAAGTTAAGCAACTTCTTTTCGACGTAGATCACCTTTTTTGATTCTTTACCTTGGATCCACTCCGCCGCCTCTGCGCGAGCCAGTCGTTCGATCTCATCACGCGACGTGCCTACGGGGACATCGATCTTCGCCCGAAGCCGACCATTGACCTGAACCGGGATGATCATGCGCTCGCTCAGCGTCATCGCTGGATCGAAGATCGGCCAAGGCTGTTGCGACACACTGGGTTGGTGTCCCAGCAAGTCCCAGAGTTCCTCGGCGACATGCGGCGCGAACGGCGAGAGCAGCAAGACGAACGGCTCAATCACCGATCGAGACCGTTGCTGCGCCTTCGTCATCTCATTCGTGAAAATCATCATCTGCGAGATCGCTGTGTTGAACCGGAGGGCCTCGATATCCTCGGTAACCTTCTTGATGGTTTGATGAAGCAACCGTTGGTGATCAAGGCTCGGTTGGGCTGAGACGACGGCGTGTGAGAGCCGGCCTTGTTCATCGACCATCAGCCGCCAGACTCGTTCCAAGAAACGGGTCACGCCTTCCACACCTCTGATACTCCAGGGTTTCATCGCTTCGAGCGGTCCCATGAACATCTCATAGAGGCGTACGGCATCTGCGCCGAACTGATCGATCATGTCGTCCGGGTTCACCACGTTTCCCCGCGACTTCGACATCTTCTGATTGTCTTCTCCCAAGACGATGCCCTGATGTACTAATTTCCTGAATGGCTCAGGAGTGCTCACGACGCCGATATCGAACAGAACTTTATGCCAGAACCGAGCATACAGAAGATGCAGGACGGCATGTTCGCTGCCCCCGATGTACAGATCTACGGGCATCCAATAGCGCTCTTTTTCAGGGTCAACGAGCTGTGTTGCGTTCTTAGGATCGATGAATCGCAGGTAGTACCAGCAAGATCCGGCCCACTGCGGCATGGTGTTGGTCTCGCGCCGAGCCGGTTTGTTGGTAGTGGGATCGGTGGTGACGAGCCACTGGTCCAAGTTCGCCAATGGACTCTCTCCTGTGCCGGACGGTTTAAAGTTGTTGGATTCCGGCAACACGAGGGGAAGTTGCTCTTCCGGAAGCGGACGCGCTTCTCCGTCCACCCACACAATTGGAAACGGCTCCCCCCAATAGCGCTGGCGGGCAAAGAGCCAGTCCCGGAGTTTGTAGTTGACCGCTCGCGTGCCCTGTCCTTGCTTCGCCAACCAATCGGTGATCTTCGGAATCGCCTCGGAAGACGTGAGACCGTTGAGTGAGAACGTGCCATCGCCCGTGGACGAATTCACGACCTTCCCGCGATCCGTATCGGTGAAGGCCGCTTCCTGAACATTCCCGCCGGAAATGACCTCACGAATCGGCAACGCGTATTGTTGCGCGAACGCCCAGTCTCGCTCGTCATGCGCCGGCACGGCCATGATGGCGCCTGTTCCATAACTCATCAGTACATAGTCGGCGATCCAAATCGGCAACCGTTCCTGGTTTACCGGATTGATCGCGTAGCCGCCGGTGAAGACGCCGGTCTTTTCTTTTTCGAGCTCTTGCCGTTGCAGATCACTCTTTTTTGCCGCCGCCTCCCGATAGGCTGCAACAGGTTCTTTCTGTTCCACCCTCGTGATCACATCCACCAGCGGATGTTCAGGCGCCAGAACCATATAGGTCGCGCCGAACAGCGTGTCCGGTCTGGTCGTGAACACTCGAATCGCGCCGTTCTGATCTGCCAGGACAAAATCGACCTCCGCGCCGATCGAACGGCCAATCCAATTCTTTTGCATCTCCAACGTACTGGGAGGCCAGTCGACCAGTGTCAAGTCCTCAAGCAACCGATCAGCATAGGCCGTGATCTTGAGCACCCATTGACGCATCGGCTTGCGAATCACATCGAAGCCGCCCACTTCGCTCTTGCCGTCGACGATTTCTTCATTGGCCAGCACCGTGCCGAGCGCTGGGCACCAGTTCACAGGGACTTCCGCCACGTAGGCCAATCCTCGTTCAAAGAGCTTGAGGAAAATCCATTGCGTCCACCGATAGTACTGCGGGTCGGTGGTGCTGAGTTCTCGCTCCCAGTCATACGAGAGCCCCACACGCTTCATCTGGCGCTTAAAGGTGGCGATGTTTTGGGCCGTGGTGATCGCAGGGTGAATCCCTGTTTTCACCGCGTACTGTTCAGCCGGCAGACCAAACGCATCCCAGCCCATCGGATGCAGGACGTTGAACCCACGCATCCGTTTATATCGAGAGACGATATCGGTCGCCGTGTACCCTTCCAGATGCCCGACGTGGAGCCCGGACCCGGACGGGTAGGGAAACATATCGAGGCAATAGAACTTTGGCCTCGAGAGGTCATCAGAGGCTTTAAATGGGCGGTGCTGTTCCCAATAAGCCTGCCACTTCGCTTCGATGGCGTGATGGTCGTAGGTCTTACTCATGATCCAGAGGATATGTATGATCGACGGGCTTACAGACCCGCACAAGGACGGAGGACTCTATCACAGACCGTATGGAGCAACAAGAATGCGGAATGAGGAAAGACGCCCGGTAAGAAACCGGCCTGCTGACCGGAGCCGTGGTCAGCCGCCGGCCGAGACGAGGCCTAAGGCAATCGCCATACAGAGAACCCTGCTCTTGGACCGTCGCAGTTCGTCTCCGATGTTGATATTCATCGAGATATCTCCTTGGATGGCCGAACGCATTACTGCTTGCAGACTACGGCCTCGGCAGGCATGCTGGCTATTCTGCGAAAGTCGAGGGGGATACCCCGAAGGGGCTACATGGGACTGTACGCGACTCAGATCTTTCCACGACTGATGGATTGGGTGATGGCTCGACCGGCATTCTCGCAACTGCGAGAAGCGTTGTTGCAGCTGGCTTCCGGAGAGGTCCTGGAGATCGGGTTCGGCACGGGCCTCAATCTCCGCCATTACCCGGCCACGATCACTCGCCTTTCCATCGTTGATCCGGCGACTCTGCTCCCAGCGAAGGTCGCTCGCCGCATGGCTGCGGCGCCGTATCCGATCCAGACCACCCATGTCACAGCTGAGAACCTGCCGTTTCCGGACCAACAATTCGAAACCGTCGTCAGCACCTGGACGCTCTGCACGATTCCCGATCCGGTGCTCGCGCTGCATGAAGTTGGACGCGTCCTCAAACCGGGAGGCAGGTTTCTATTCTTGGAGCATGGCCGGAGCGATGACCGAACGATCGCCGCGTGGCAGGACCGGTTGAATCCGATTCAAAATGTAGTGGGTTGTGGATGTCACCTGAACCGGCAGATCGATCGGCTGATCACCCAGTCCGGCCTATCAATCGCTCACCTCGATCGATTCAGCATGCAGGGTGTGCCCAGGGTGGCTGGTGAGATGTACCGAGGCACGGCAACCAGACAGCATTAGGCTGGTGACCGGCCATTGAGAAGCGGTGCAAATCCGGCAATGGAGAGAAACTGGGGAAGCGGCGCCGGCGGTAATTGCGAACTCGACTTGGCGCTGTGTACCAGGTGGGCCACCCCGAATGCTTTCGCGGCCATCAGACAGCCCTCATCGTCATCCATAAACAAAGATCTCGACGGATCGAACCCCAACAAGCGCTGACAGTTCGGCCAATACTCCGGCCGCATCTTGAGATAGCCGACCTCAAACGCGTCTACAATCCGGTTGACGTACCGATCCAACCCAGTCTTGGCGACTTTGACCGATACACCGGTAGAATGGGCGTTCGTCACGATGGTCACAGGCTTCCCGAGTTGCCGAAGATGGCGCAAAAATTCCTCGGCACCGGGCAGAAAACCGATCATGTGATCGAGTTCCTTGTGCATCGCCACCACGTCGAGGCCGACCCGCTTCGTCCAGTAATCGAGGTCCGTCCACGCCAGTTCGCCTTCGACTGACCGGTACATCGCCATCAGGCGATCACGAGCCTCCTCAAACGGGATGGCGTGGAGCGTGGCGTACCGACGCGGCAGCTCCTCCTCGAAAAAGAAGTTATCGAAATGGCGGTCGAGCAACGTGCCGTCCATATCGAGCAGCACATCGTCGATCTGCGTCCAGTCAGGGAAGTGCTGAGGACTGAGGACTGAGGATTGCTTCATGGGCAAAAGTATATCGGAGGTCGAACGAGAAGGCGAGACGGTTGTCTTTGAGAAAAACCCTGTGTTACGGTCCAAGATCTCATGCCGCGCACGAAATCCGCTCCCACACAAGAACCGACGCTGCCGTTGCTCCCAACAGAAGGGGAACCACCGCCGCTTGTGGCCATCATCGGCCGGCCGAACGTGGGAAAGTCGACGCTGTTCAACAAGATCTTAGGCGCGAAGATCGCTATTGTGGACGACGTCCCCGGCGTGACCCGCGACCGGAACTATGCCGATGCCACCTACCGTAATCGAAAGTTTCGGTTGGTCGACACGGGGGGGCTTGATCTCTCTTCATCAGATAGCATGTTGACCTTGATTCGACGGCAGTCGGAATTGGCGATCGCCGAAGCGGATATCCTCATCGTGCTCCTGGACGGTCGCTCAGGATTGACCCCGCCAGATCATGAAGTCGTGCGGCTGCTGCGCGGAGTGACGAAACCCCTGTTCTATGCGATCAACAAGATCGACACGCCGAAGTCCGAGCCGTTACTCGCCGATTTCTACAAATTGGGGACCGACCAACTCTATGCCGTCTCTGCCGAACATGGCATGGGTGTCGCTGAATTATTGGATGCCATCTATCCGCTCCTTCCATCGGTTGACGAAGCAGACGTGCCACCACTGCCTCGCGTGGCCGTGGTGGGACGCCCGAACGTCGGCAAGTCCACCCTCGTGAATGCGCTGCTGGGAGAGGAACGGGTCGTCGTCAGCAATGTGCCAGGAACGACGCGCGATCCCATCGACTCGTTGGTCACACACCAGGATCAACGCTACGTTTTCACTGACACGGCAGGCATCAGGCGACGCGGCAAGATCGACCGTGGAGTGGAAGGCTACAGCGTCCTCCGATCACTCCGTGCCATCGGTCGGTCCGACATCGGGGTCCTTCTCCTGGATGGGGTGGAAGGAGTCACGGAACAAGACACCAAGATCGCTGGGGCCATTCTCAAACAAGGACGCGCCTGCATTCTCCTGATCAACAAATGGGACTTACGAGACGGAGATGCTCAGGCGCGACAAGAATATGAACTTGAACTCCGCCGACGGCTTTCCTTTCTGACCTGGGCTCCGATCCTGTATGGATCAGCCCTCAAGCCGGACTCCGTCCACCGTCTTTTCCCGCTCCTCAAGGACGTGCACGCGATGTTCACCAAGCGTGTCCCCACTGGCGCGCTGAATACCTGGCTACAGAAGATTCTGGACACCCATCCGTTGCCGGCTCGCAAGCACAAGCCGTCGGCTGTGACGAAGTCCGCCTATATCACGCAGGTGGCCACCAAACCGCCGGTCTTTGCCTTGTTTGTCGGCCATCCGGAAGACCTCACGCCTTCGTACTTGAAATATTTGGAGAATCAACTGCGCGAAACCTACCAATTCACCGGCACCCCGCTCCGCCTCATGGTCAGGAAAAAGTAAGCGCACTTCGAAGGTCCCTGCCCGTCCCTCTCACACCCACACACGATGTGTCTGTGCAAAAACCAAGTATTTTTCACGTCGTCGGCATTGACCCTGTTGCCGTGTCCCCTCACGTATACATCATGGAACACAAGACTCTCAGGGTATGGGCAGGCGCCACGAGCGTACTCGGGGTTGTATCAGGCACACCAGCTTTCGGGTTGACTCTAATTCTGAGCTCATGTTATTCCGCATAGACGATTGACGGATTGGGATTGATTGCGGCACCATGACCTCAAGACTTGAGGCGTTTTCGTTTAGACGGGACGAAACATTCACCACCGCCATACCGAACATCTTCTCCATGGACCGATTCGTACACAGCCAACAGCTCTTTCTCGCAGTGTTTTTCCTAGGACTGGTCCATGCTGGATGCGCCACAGCAAGTTCTCCAGATGGAGAGAAGGCCCTGGCGCCGCCCTCTGATCCTATCCCCTTGGAATCTCAGCTCGATGCCTCGACCACGGCGCAGGCCCAGACCACTCAGGCCCAGACGGATGAAGTCACACCCAAGCCTTCGGAGGTCGACGAGGCTGCACCGGCTCAACCACAAATCGACCTTCCTCCGGTCGTTCCGCCTCAGGACAGCGAGACTCAACCGGCTCAATCCTCCGACAATGCGCCAACCGCTCCGCCACAGACGGACGAGCCGACGACTGCGCAACAGGAAATCGATCGTCCAGCGCCCGTTTTCACGGACGTGAACCCCTCCATCAGACTAACGGGACGGGTCTGGCGGGCCAAGCCAGGGATCGTCTTCCTGAAGACACCGATCGGGCTCATGTCGCTCAGTTCAAAAACCACGCTCAAAACCCTCCCTGCCTCGCAAGAGGTGTCCTTTGTGATCCACGAAGACCATGTTGTCGTGGATCTCGTGAGGCGAACCGATGGGGCACTCGTCCACCGCTATCTGACCGGACCGTTCAAGCGAGACAGCGGAGACAGCACAAAGTTACTGCTTTGGGCGCCAAACGGTGGGTTGAGAGCCTTCCGCATGGGAGCCTATGAACCTGTACTCGCAGCCCCCAAGAACAGCGAGTTTGTCACGGTGGAAGTGGACGGCACGGGTAGCATCATCGGCGTGCATGAGCTCCAGTTCGATCTTCAAATCGGCCAGGTCGCCACCCCGGGAAGTAAGGCACATCTGTTGCTCACCGGCACGATCTCCAAAATGAAGTCTAATTTTATCTTCTTCAAGACGCCCATCGGTATCGTCAACGTTAACGCCAAGATCGGGATCAAGAATGCCAAGATCGGGCAGACCATGACCTTGCATATGCACAACGACTCCGTCGTAGCGGATCTTGCCGCATCTCGCGATTCGGGTCTTATCCGCCGTTTCATCACAGGACCGTTGGAATTTGCCACTCCGGATCGAGCCAGCGTCCGGCTCTGGACCCCGGAGGGGGAACAGACCTACCCTGCAGAGCTTGGGAGATCCACACTGAACGGGGCACGGGAAGGGACCCCTATTACGATAGAACTCGACGGGCAGGGCGACGTCCTTGAATTTCACCGGATGAAGTAGCTCTCGGACTTCCACCTTCGTCTTGACTCTCTTTTCAATCCCCTCGTAGACTTCGCTGCGTATGATTGCCTCATCCACGATTCGCCGCTCGCGGGCCTCGCCCTCCATGGATCCCCAATCCGTGAAGAACTTTGATACGCTGTATAAAGATCACGTAGATCTGATCTATCGTTTCGCCCATCGTTTGTGCGGCGAACCGGAGGCGGCGAAAGATCTGGTACAAGAGACCTTTTTGAATGCCTATCGGGGCTTCGACAAATTCCGTGGTGACGCCCAGATTTCGACGTGGCTCTATACGATCGCCTCGCGGGCATGCCTGCGCATGCGGCGCAGACGGAAAGGCGCCCCGGAACGAGAGTTATCCCTGGAGGAATTCATTCCGACATCTGATGGCGAGTTCCGTTTGCAGATTCCGATTGATGGACTCAACCCTGAAGCCGCGCTCCACAATAAGCAATTGCGAGCCGCGCTCGATGCCGCGATCAACCAGTTACCGAAAAAGTACAAAATGGTCTTGGTGCTTCGCGACATGGAAGGATTAAGCGCCAAGGCAGTTGGTTCCATTGTGGGCTTGAACGAGCGCGCGGTGAAATCACGTTTGCACCGGGCTCGACTGTTTGTGCGCCGTCAACTCAGTGCGCGAGGCCTCGGTGAACCACTCACTGATCATAACCACGACTCACGTGGGTAGCAGAGGGACTGCTTCATATGGCACAACGTAGCGCGTCCAAACGGAAACAGCATGACTTCCACGACTCGGCAGCCACACACCCATGGGAAAAGCCGATGTCTGCGCATCCTTCGCCAGTTGTCCGCCTATATCGATGACGAACTGTCCATAAATATTTGCCAAGAAATTCGTCAACATCTGGGTGCCTGTCCGAATTGTGAAACCTTCGTGACATCGTTGCGCCAAACCGTATCGCTCTGCCGCCACAGTCCGGCACCGACGCTATCGACTGCCGACCGGGCGTTGATGCGTGAGAAGATCCTGAAAACCAAAACCGCCTCATCTCGATAACCCACAACCGCATGACTTTGTTCATCATGACTAAGAACCTCTTGCATGGAATGCTACTCCTCTTGGGACTCCTGACGGCCTTTGAGACAACCGTGCCTGACCTTGCGACGGCAGCGTCCAAACCATCTCAAAAGGCAGCTAAAAACAAGGCCGTCCATAAGGCCGCCGTCGACACAGCCGTTCGATATGCCGAAGCGATCGCTAAAGGCGACAAGATCACGACAGGACAGCTGGACTTCGCGTGCCAATACAAGCTCCTGACGGTGCCGTTGGCCAGCCCTCCACATCCTCCGGCAACCGACGCCTCGTATGAGGGTTGCTGGCAGGAACTGATTGCCGGCCATGCCACGGTCTTGAAGCGATCGGATATTGGGATGAACATCCTCTGGCCCAGCACAGGTTCCCTGGTTTTTTATGGAGACGAGCTCTCCCGGACTCAGGCCTCTGCTTTTGTGATGGATGCCCTCGGAGTCTCGCCACCTGGAACCGGCCTTCATCTTACCGTGACAGACAGCCGTCCGATCCCGAACGGATCCTTCCGACTGAAAACCAACGGGAAAGTCCTTGGCGTCCCAACCACGTTGGTCGACCTGACCGTTCACTATCACGACCCACTCACGTCACCGGTCACGTTTGCGCCAGGCTCCGTCCACTGGGCGAATACGATCACACGCGAACGTCGAGCCGTGAAATCCATCATCACACAATGGGTGGTCTTCACCGGACTCAGAGCCCATGGGTTCCCACACGACAGCGCTGTTTTCCACCTCCCTGTTGCCACCACACCTGAAGCACCAGGCATGGTGGCAGAGAGGATACCGTTCGCCACCGAAGCAAGCCGCCCCCTTCCGGACTCTATCGTCTGGTGGGGTCCTAATGATCAGCCAGGCACGCTGACAGCGGCAGCCGCACAAGCCGCTGCGTTTCCTGAATTACGCGATCGCGTCGCCATGCTCAATCGCATCTTGATCATTGACCCGCATCAGGTCAACGCGCTCACGCTCCTGACCAGGACGCTCCATGCCGTCTTGCTTCAGGAGGCTGCCCAGAGCCACAAACTGACCGTCAAGGATCCGGCATTATCGCTGACGGTCAATGAGTTCTATTGGAACATCTACGCGGCCGCCGGGCGCCTCGACATTTCAAACGCCATGGAGATGGGCGGGTTCTCGCAACCGACCCCGGCAGACTTCCTCTACCGGCTGTTGCCTGCGCAAGAAACCCTCGCGCGTACCCACCCTGAACAGCTCGACAACCGGTTTCGACTCGGCATGGCCTATCGTTGGAACAATGACCAGCGTCACATGATCGAAACGTTCGAATCCCTGCTCAACGACATTCCGACTGACCGAAAGACACCCAGAACCGAGGCACTTCTCCAATTGGCTTGGTCGCGTATCAACAAGGTGGCGTGGAATCGAATCTTGCACGACCCGGACAGTGTCCGAGCGTACGAGGATGCTCAGGCCTCATCGGCCCTCGCCGAGCTGCCGCTCGACAAGTTTCTCGCGGAATACACCATGGCCTACAGCATGATCTTCATGCCGGACTACGGGGACAAAAGTCAGATGCTACGACATCTGACCGAGGCCAAACGCTGGTTTGACGACATACCAGGGAAAGACGATGAGGTCTGGCGATTTTTCCTGCATAGCGATTTGCTGAAGGCCGTGCTCGACGCCGATCCAATGTTTCAACCTATCCTTGCAGCGGCTCAAAAGCCCTTAAGCTAAGCTCTTAATTGTTGCTGAATCAGATACACAGCGGTCAGTCTGATTCCCTCCGTGCTGAAGCGCCTATCGCTGAGAGGCAATAGCTGCAACGAGTGGTTTCGCAGAAAAGAGTGATCGACCACCCTTCCTTCACTCTCATTCCGTTCAAGTAACCCCATAAGCGAATACCATTCGGGCATCAGACGTTGATGATTTGCACTGAATTCAACTGCTGTGGTAGTCGAAATGTTCGCGAATGAAGCACTTACGGCGGCGGGTAACAGCAGGCGGCTGTCCGCTGGGCTGCATCACGTATTCAACCTTTGTGAGGGAAAAACAACTCATGCCCATGTACGCCAAGGATTGGGTGGGACTCATCGAAGAGGTGTACAGGCTCGAAGATGACGACGATACCTGGTTGATCTGCATACTCGAACATGCTGCGTCGCTGGCGAATCGGGGCTTCTGGCCCACCATCGGTACGTATCATTACACCCCAAGAAATCTGAAGCTTGAACGATCAACCGCACTGGGCCCGGCGCATGCACGCGACATTCTCGCAGCAAGCATGCAGGTGCAAACTCCGACGGTCAGCCATTTCTTCCGTAGCGGGCCGGCCGTGACATCACTCAGCGAAGCCCTATATACGCGTGAACCAGATCTTGCGGCTGTCGTCCAGGAGATTACAAATGGTGTAGTCCACGATAAGTTGGTGGTCAAGGGGCTCACTGGCCAAGGCAGCGCGCTGATCCTGTGCTGGCTGTTTTCGGAACGAATAATGCCGACCGCGCAGGAGCGACACCGTTGGCAGTGTGTAGCCAGCCATCTGGGCGCCGGACTCCGGCTGCGTGAATTCGCACAGGCCTTTGATTTCGACTCTTCACCAGTGGAGGCTATTTTAGACGGTGCCGGCAAACTCTACGAAGCCCGTGCGGGCGCAGAACGTCCGACCGCACGGGCTTCGTTGCGTAAGTCGGTCTGCCGTCTCGACCAGCTCCGAACCCGCCACGGCCGTAGTGATCCCGACCGAGCATTGGCGGCCTGGGAGGGCCTCGTACAAGGCCGCTGGTCGCTCGTCGATCACTTTGATTCAGACGGACGCCGCTTTGTCCTTGCGATCAAAAATGATCCCCGGTTTCCCGATCCGCGCGGCCTCACCCTGCGCGAACGCCAGGTCGCCGAATTCATCGGTCAAGGACATAGTGGCAAGGAGATCAGCTATATGCTCGGGATCTCACCCTCCGCCGTGACGAACTGCACGACGCGTGCCGTGCGCAAACTGGGCTTGTCGTCGCTCACTGAGCTCGCGTCGTTTTTTTCACCCAACGGACCACGAGCCACGCTCTCGGAATATGGAGTGCATGGCAACACATTGCTGATCGGCACCTATCCGCTCCTTCCTGCCGATCAGGTTGCGAACCTGACAGAGGCCGAACGAGAGGTACTGGTGGCGTTGTTAACGGGTTCCACGAACCGTCACATCGCACAACGTCGCAACTGCAGCGAACATACCGTGGCGAATCAGGTGCAATCCATTTTTCGAAAAGTAGGTGTGCGTTCGCGCAACGAACTGCCCGTGCGGTTGCAGCGCGAAGCTTAGGGCTGCGCCGACGCGCGGCGTCGCCCACAGCCGGCATGTGTAAAACTAACTATAGCGTCTCCTCGCTTCTCCTCGTATCCTCGCCAACGTAACAGCAGCGAGTCTGGTTCTGTTGCTTCTAGCCCGCATTATTCATGATGGTTCGTGACGAAACCGCCAAGACGCCAGGCGAGACGGGCACGCGGACCTGAGAGACCGAGGCATACTTGGAACAGTATGTCGAGGCCGCGAAGGGCGAGCCTGTCCGCTGGCCGCGCGAAGCTCGCGGCCACGCTTGTCATAGCGGCGTATCGGCGGTCGGAGTAGAAGCACTCATGAATAATGCGGGCTAGGGAAAGTCTGATTAATTCACACCTGTTCGACGTTCGCGCAGGCTTTCGACTTCGTGCGCTCGCCACCCTGTTCAGGGGCCGATGACGATGGGCATTGATCTGGATAACGTTCTGAGTATCGGAAGCGTGTTGCTGGAGCCCCTTCCGATGCCAGCCGTAGGCTGCATCGCCCTCCCCTGCCGGTCTCCTGCCCATGCAGCCATTCAGGCAACACCTGACCGTCAGGCACATTCGCCGCCGTGGCAGCGACCAAATGGATCAGTTTCGTCCTGCTATCCATGGGGAGCGGCCAGGGAACAACAGAGGCAACCAAAGTGAGGCACACAGCATGCCACCAAGGCCAAACTCACCGGCCCAATTCTGATCATGACGAGGGCTGGCCTATCAGAAGCATGTTTTGAAACAGCCTGCCAGTATCTGACTAGATACACCACTGTATCTCATTTGGGAGGCATCACCTTGCTCGAATGTTCCAGCTTAAAAAACGAGGCCATTTTGAGAGCGCGATTATGAGGAATAACTCTTGCTGAGGAGTCGTACGTCTGAGCGATCCCTGAATTGGTCGCCATGAAGATTCTCCCACAAAACAATCTGTCGATGATCATCAATGATGAAGGAGGTGCTTATTATGATGTCTAACTGGAGAACAGTTTCATTCTTGGCTTTCAGCCTGGCAGTATCAACTGGAATTCTCGTGAGCAGTACCGGACAGGCGTGGGCTCAGACCTCGGATTCGCAGTCACCGGCCACCGACATCAAAGCTTTGGTTGAAGAGACGTTACGACAGCATCCTGACCTGATCCTTCGCGCGTTGGAACATGATCCCGTGGTGCTTGCGGATCTGGTGAATCGTGGGTCGGAGCTCCGCAAGGCCAGAGCGGAGGAGCAACAGTGGCAGGCGGAAATGGCGAATCCAAAAGTTCCGACGGTTGCGGAAGATCGGCCTATCCGCGGAGCGCGCAAGGCGCCCATCACGGTCGTTGAGTATAGCGATTTCGAGTGCCCGTACTGCAGAGCGGTGTCGCCTGCGATACAGGAAGTGCTTTCCACGTATGGGGACCAGGTTCGTTTCGTCTACAAACACAACCCATTAAGTTTTCATGCCACTGCTGAACCAGCCGCTCGATATTTTGAAGCGATCGCGCTCCAGAGCGAAGAGCAGGCGTGGCGATTTCATGACCTGGTATTTCAGCAGCAGCGGAACTTGTCTCGGGGCGTCGAGGCATTGAAGGAGATCGCTTCGGAGCTGAACATCGACCATGCACGGCTCGAGCGAGATCTGCAGAGTGACGCAGTGACGCAACGCATTGCAGATGATCGATCGGAAGCTGAACAGTTCGGCTTTGACGGCACACCCGCGTTCCTGATCAACGGGGTGTCGTTAGTCGGTAACCATCCCAAGCGAGACTTCGATCGCATTATCAGGAACATGCTGCAGAAACCACAGGCGATGGCGCACTGACGAGTGAATGTAGCGTCCGTACTCGCTAATGGGCAGGCCATGACTGGCGAGCCCGGCAATCTGCAATTGAAAGGGAACAGACATGAAGACCATGCTCATCATCTTATTGCTTGCATTAACCCCAAGCATATCATCGGCAGCGGACAACTTTGACGAGTTTCGACTCAGCCTGCATTTCGTGAACGGGACGAAAGACACGAGCAATGAAGATTTGGAAGTTAATCGTATCAAATCGTGGGTTGAAGAGGCGGAGAAACAATATGCGACGAAACCTCGTCTGAAAGTCAGCTACACCATTGAGCGGAAAACTACCGTAGCCGGCCGGAATCTCTCCAGTCTTACTTTTAACGGAATGGCAGAGTTTAATACGTTCATGGATGATCACTTTGACAATCAAGCCAGGACGGAAACCGAGGGACATCTTACCTTGCTGGTCGGTAACACACTCTGTTGGAACGATCTGCTCGGCAAACAGAAGTGTTGGGGAGGCTGGGCGAACTTTCCGCATGACGTAAATCCCTTTAACCGAAAGAAAGGGATTTGGCTCAGCGAGGGCAGCGACAAATATCTATTGACTCATGAGCTAGGTCACTTCTTCAGCCTCAAACATACATTCGAGCCGTATATTGGCTTCAACAAGCAGTGCAACAAGGATTTTGCGAACAAGAATCTTTTTAACCCAGATTTAGGCCATTGCAATTCCTGTAACGGCAAGATTGCCGTACGGGACGGTCGCAGCGGCAATCAGTACTATGTCTGTGAGGGCGGAGTGTCGAATGTCATGGATTATTGTTCGAGTCTGATGCCGGATGAGAAAGGGGAATTTACGGTAACGGGAACCGAGACATTGAACACCTGTCAGCAAGAGCGCGCGGCCAACCAGAGATCGCAGTTCATGACCAAAGACGGAAAGGTCAACTACATCAAACTCGCCGGCCTCCGTGGCGAAGGACAGTGTGAAGCTGATGCTGACTGTGAGGATGGGGAGTTCTGTACCGCAGGGATCCTGAATCTCACCCGAAATGTCTGTAAACCCAAGTCAGATCGCGGCACGCTGTGCACCACAAAACGGCAATGCGCATCGGATCGATGCAGCTGGGGAGTTTGTGCGGATGCAGATGAGTGTCGGGCCGACTCAGACTGCGGCACGGGTAACTATTGTGGAGATCCAATTTCTGGAAAACGTACCTGCAAAGACAAGTTGAGCGACGGTGCACTCTGTACCAAGGACGAGCAATGTCAGGCAGGCCGATGCAAAACAGGATTCTGCTCGGCTCCCGCATCGGCGTCGATGAGCGAATCGTGCCGATTCGACGATGAATGCCGTGAAGGAACCTGTAATGCGCCGGTCGGTGGAGTGACTAAAGGAACGTGTGTCTGCAGCAAAGATTCCGATTGCGGCCCAGGGAAGTGGTGTGATCAGGGCTTCGATGCCAAGGTAAATGCTTGCAGACTGAAGCTCGATAAAGGAGAGAAATGTGGCGCAGTCGGCACATTTGGCAACGACCATAAATGCAAGTCCGGCAAATGCTCGGGGTTGCCGAACTTTGTGTGCAAGTAACTCAATGTGGGTCTGCATCGGGCATATTTCCGATAGGAGGGATTGTCATGATCGCGATACGAACAAGCTGGGTTGCGCGCGTCTTGGTCACACTCTGTATGACTGCGATGTGGTCCCTCGATACGGCTTCCTCGGTCTACGCCGGCAGAGCAGCAGAGAGCGGGGAGCCCTCTAAGTCTCTCTCGAAGATCGAGCGGGGCAAGGCCATGTCCAAGGCTGGTGCGGGAAAGAAGGTCACGCCTCATCAAACCGACGCACTTGATCGCTGCGAGGCGGAGGCACAGGTCTCTCATCAAGCCCTGCATGAACAAGACAGGGGACGAGCTGGAAGAGTGCTCTCGCGCCTACGATGAGGCTGTGAATGCTTGTGTGAATCCAGGGCCACCACCAAAAGGGCAGGAATCCCAGAATATCTATCGCATTCCCTATGCCGACGGGACCAATGTGAAAGTCGGACTCGCGATTTTAGCACTCACAATCCACAGGGCCGGATTGACATGCACGGAAAAGGCGGCGAGCACTCATCGCATTGTGGCGGCCGCTGATGGGACCATTCGGCATATCCAGGACAGCCGATCCAAGAATCAGCATCCGATAGGATCCTCCGCAATACTCCAGATTGTTTCAATAACTTTGTCTGGATTGAACATGCGAATCATGAATGGTCGAAGTATTCACACATGCAGTTCGGTACCACGACCACCAAGGCCAAACTCAAGGCGGGCGACAAGGTGACTCAAGGGGACTATTTGGGTGATGAAGGAAATGTGGGATGTGCCTCGCCGGCGCACTTGCATTTTGAGATCGTGAAGGTTGAGGCCGATGATTCCAATCCCCAAGTCGACGATAAAAGCGGTGACTTAGAGGACTATGACTTCGAGGAACAGCGCAATCCTCGCTTCTCCGACCTCACGGGGAAGGTCTTCACCCTCAAGGACGGCGAAAATTACATTGCCGGTGGTTTGCCTGGGTGCCGAAAGGACCCGGAGTGTCCAGAGGGCAACTATTGCAACGCCGGTGTGGATCTGTCCGCGAATCGTTGCATGCCGCTCAAGGAGGACAACGCGACGTGCGACGTGGCCGGCGGCGGACACCAGTGCAAGAGTGGATACTGCAAGTTTGGTCGATGCTACACACCACATTCTGTGGCATCCGGCAGACCTGTTATGTCAATGATGCCTGCGCGGAAGGTAAGTGCAGCGACATCGAAGGACTCAAAGGGGTCTGTGTTTGCAAGGCAGACGCAGATTGTAGTGACGATAAGTACTGTGATGCAGGTATCGATCTCAACCAGAACAAATGCATGCCCAAGAAGGCAGACAATGCCACCTGCGATGCGGTCGGGGGTGGACATCAATGCAAGAGTGGCTACTGCAAGTGGTCGAAGTGTTACACGCCTAATTCGGTCGAAATGGGCGACACCTGCTACACCGACGATGCCTGCAAGGGAGGGAAATGCAGCGCGATCGACGGCGCCAAAGGGACGTGCGTGTGCCAGAAGGATATCGATTGTGACTCCGGCGAATATTGCGATGGCGGGCTAGATTTTAAGGGTAACAAGTGCCGCGCCAAGTTGGCCAAGGGCGAAACCTGCGGAAAGGCCGGCTCGCTCGGCAATGACCACAAATGCAAATCGGGTGAATGTTCGGGTTTCCCGAAATACGAGTGCAAATAAATGAGGCGGGGCAACGCAGAGCCGCGGTGTCGGCCAGTCGTATGCTGCTCGTGCTGCCGAGGAGGAGGTACTGCAATGAAACTGTTGATAATGATCCTAGTGTTGCTGGGACTGTTCCTCATTGAGCCTCCCGTCCATGCGGATCTCTGCAACGACGCGCTTGGGACAGTCAGGCCGGTGACGCCTGAAGTCGTGGCGGAAAGCGCCTACTACCCAGAACTCTTCCCTGATACGGAGTTGCAGGGGAGTTTGCGGTGGGATGGGATCATTCTGCAATGCAACCGCCAGCGTGATTCCAAGGGTCGTGAAGTAGCTCGGGCGCTTGGGAGCGAGCGAGACACTGCGGAGAAAACGCTCTTAAAAGCGAGGGATTTGGAAACGAAGATTGTGCGAGGTCACTACGACTTCGTCGGTCTGCCTATCGGGTCGCTTCTGAACTTTAAATATGTCTATGCGCTGAGCAAGGTCAATGGCGTCTGGACTATGACCATCCCGTATCGACCGCAGTTTAACGAGCTGGTCCAGAACCGGGTTGATTTTGATTTCACGCATGCCCAAACCTTGTTTGACAGCTCACAAGTGGAGCCAGCTTCCGCGGCAGTGCAGATCGTTCGACTCAAGGCCGGCGCCAAACCGATCTCCATGACACAATGCGCGACCACGACGTATTTTCCCGGTGAGCGAGACACGTACGCTGGCAAAGAGCTTCACCAACGCGATCCTGAGAATAAGGCGATCAGTTCGGGAAAAATCGACTATCGCTATAGCAAAGACGGCGGCGCATATGCAGGTTGTCGAGTGGACAAAAACAAGGATCTCTATTGGCAATGGGAAGCTGATGGATCTCAGGCGGTCAAAGTGAAGCCGCAGGATTGGATTCTCGATAACTTTATTCGAACCTCGGAGGCCTACTGGAGTATCCCTGATGTATTCCAGTTGAAGCTGTATCTGAAAGGGCACAATGATGGGAATATCCCGGCTTCGACCCGCGCACTATTTGAGGACGACGATCATCTGAGTGTGAATTTCGCCACAAAGTTTCTCCGTGCGCACTTCAATCAGATGTACAAATCCAATGTGTTTCAAGTGAACAATTTCTCCACCATGACCACTGACGGCAGTTATTGGCACGAAGTCGGGCATGCCTTCGGTTTAGACGACGAATATGGGTTTGTCGATGCGGAGGATGGGCGCAAAAGCTGCCGTAACGCGCATTTCACCAATTTGTATCCTACGGCCGACTACCAAATGTGCGAAGGTGGTGCCGATGAAAAGCGGACCATCTATCACTACATTGCGGTCTCGCGGTACATCACGAAGCAGAAGGAGTGTAACGCCGACAATGATTGTCGCAGCGGCGAGTATTGCAACGCGGGGGTCGATCTCAACAAGAACCAGTGTATGGCGAAGAAGGCCGATAACGAGACATGCGATATTGCCGGCGGCGCTCACCAATGCAAGAGCGGCTACTGCAAACTCTCGCGGTGCTACACCCCCAATTCGGTGCCGATGGGTGAAACCTGCTATCTCAATGACGCCTGCAAAGCGGGCAAGTGTAGCAGCCTCGATGGAACGAAGGGCACCTGTGTGTGCCAGGCGGATGCTGATTGCGGGAAAGGCACGTACTGCAACGCAGGGTTAGATGCTACGAAAAATAGTTGTCTGGCTCTCAAAAATGACAACGAGACGTGCGACATCGCCGGTGGCGATCACCAGTGCAAGAGCGGCTACTGCAAACTCTCGCGGTGCTACACCCCCAATTCGGTGCCAATGGGTGAAACCTGCTATCTCAATGACGCCTGCAAAGCGGGCAAGTGTAGCAGCCTGGATGGAACGAAGGGAACCTGTGCGTGTAAGACAGATGCGGACTGCGGGCAGGGGCAGTGGTGTGATGCAGGAATCGATACGAAGGTGAATGCGTGCCGACCGAAGCTCGATAAGGGAGACAAGTGCGGCAAGCTGGGTTCGTTCGGCAATGACCACAAATGCAAATCTGGGGAATGTTCGGGAGCTCCCAAATACGAGTGCAAATAGTGAAGTTGATTGAAAGTCGATTATGGACGACGTAAATTCCAGTCTCGATACCCCCAGAGGTAATACAGGAGACAGTACGCCGGATGAGGGCGGGGGTTGCAAGGGCCCCGCCCTCATCCGGCTCTTAACCAATGCGCACCAATTGAATGATTGTAGTAGAGGCGACGATCGTTCTGAAGGCAACTGAATCGTGTATGTCAGCCAACCCCCTGTCGGTTCATCAGATCTGGATCCATCGCATGCTTGCGTAATTACAAACTTGCCACCCAAGCCATTCAGATTGGATTTCACATCAGTAGTATCCCAGCGCTAGTCGAACAAGATCGGATCAAGGTGTCGGGACATTTTTTACACAAGTTCATGCTTCGATCGGCCCTTGAACCTAGAAATCCTGGGTAGGATGTGAAAGGGCGGTCCATTACTTTTCATCTTCGCTCGCTATGGAATGGCCCTTCGCACCTTTTATCTCCCCCGGAGCAAGGTCGGCTCACCAGCGAGCTTCGCACGCGCCTTCAGCAACGGAACGACGCTGCCGGTGATGCGATCTTCCTGTTCGCCCAATACCTCAAGCATAAGAAGCTTGTAGTCTTGGATGAACCGCTGCGCGGCGGCGGGAGCGGGGCGCATTCCGATGCCTAACGGCGCCGCGCTCTTGCGGCGTCCCTTTCGAACGTGAGGTTAACCCGCATTATTCATGACGGTTCGTTGCGAAATCACGGAGCCGCGTCGCGAGAGCGGCGCGCGGAGCCCGGAGGTCCTGAGGCGTACTCGTGCAGTATGTCGAGGGCCCGAGGGGCGAGCCCGCCGACCGAAGGCTTGTCGCAGCAGCGGATCGGCGATTGCAGCAGAAACGCTCATGGATAATGCGGGTTAAGGCTATAGCACACCACGCTCTATCTCTTGCAGGTACATGAAGTCGGGCGCTTTGACGCCAGCCTTCCTCCGGATTTCTACCAGTTCAGGAGACTCGAAGAAACGTCGGGCCTTGTCCAGCGAGGACCACTCCGAGAAGTGGACGATCTTTTGTGCATCGTTGTCATAGCGCAGCAACTGGTAACTGATCTCCCCGGCCCGTTTTCTCATGTCAGCTGCTTGGTCAAAAATTGCCTTCCATGCCGGATACGCTTCGACCTCATGAATGATTAAAACGTGTTGCATACAAACACCTTTTGAATAGCCCAAACGCCCTGTATCAGCTGCGGCGCGTAGCGCCGTCGGCGTCCTATCCGGTCGTCTGTTGCTTCCGCAACGCCTCCACGGAAGCTGGGATGCCGCTCTCGACCGAATCCTCGGCCCATCGGTCCCAGAAGTCTACGGTTGCGCTGTTTGGCCGCTTCGTCGGTTCATCGATACGGATTCGGCTGGGCAACATAGCGGCATCGCCAACAATGAGCGCCTCACCAATATCCAACACCGGTAGGAGCTCGGCGAAACCGCCCAACGTTCGATCAGATGAGGGCAAATGACGCCGTGTACTTCTGCTTTGGGTCGGATGGCGACGGTCGGAGATCGGTCAAGTGCGGTTGACTCGGACGCCGAGATCACGCCGCCGTAAAGCGGTCTTCAGCCCTGCCGATTGACGGCTCAACTGTTGAGCTTTGAGGGCCCAAGCTGCGGCGCTTAGGGATGTAGAGGTGAGCCTCGTCACACAACAGGGCAATCGGGTGTCGCTTCTCCTTCTCGGTCGATTGCTGGACTGAAAAGACGACGCGCGCGACTAGGCCAACAATCAACGGCAAAATGTCAGAAGGTACTTCGGAATAATCGATGATCTTGACACTTTATTCCCACTCGCGTGCGCCCAGGAGGGTGGTCGTTGCCTCCATCTGCTCAGACTGCATGGCGTTAGGCCCTCCGCTGATCAGGAATCCCAATCGCCGGTCGGTCGTTTTCGAGTCGAGGCGCTGAACAAAGCCCGTTAGCCTTCCGTGTAAGGGACATTGCTTGAGCTCCGCGTGCTTCCCCGCGACCATTATGCTAAGCGTGGCATATCCCGGAGTCTCGCAAGCACTACGTCAATTTTGTAGGGCACAGGGCTGTCGATCGTGAAGTTCGCCAACACATCGGCCTTGTTGCTCTCTTCAAGGTATGCAGAGCCCTTCGCCTTAAGTGTAGAGACATTCATGAGCTTCCGGCCTCCCGGCGCATTGTACGCTAACGCGTGGATATCCAGTGACGGCACTACCCACACTAACGGACTAACGCTTGGCTCGGCGATTTCGCCGTGGAAGCACACGAACACGATGAAGTGCTTGGCGTTACCGGGCTTAACGTTATCAATGGGCCACCCCGTCTTACCCGCAAGAACTTTGACACTAACGATTGCGGTATGGTATTGCGGCTTACTCGCCCCGAGAATCACGGCGATGTCGACCGATTTCTTGTTGGCAAGTGTGAGATTTGCATCGACCCCAAGACGATGGAGCAGAGCAACGTGCCAATCAGAGTTACTCGTACGACGTTCTCAACGAGAACACGTTCGTCCCGGACTCCATCGCCACTGTCGTCCTCGTCGTTGACCCCGACGAGTGCCTTCCGCATGATCTTGTTGATGAGGCCTATCAGGTGCTGCCCCGCTCGGGAACTCCGCAACACAACGAGATGATTCACCTGCAACTTCCTTAAAGCCGTGAGATCTGACACACTCACCAGCACAGTACCAGTGTCAACGCTGTACACCGTCCCCATGGCATCTTCGGTTCTGTAGTCAAAAATCGCCATGAGCTATGCACCTCCCTGAGCGGTTACGATCTGCATGAAGTCATGTAGATTCCAGGCTGATACATCATTCACGACAGTGCCAGCAGGATGATCTGGTGTGTAGGCTTTCGTTCCACCCGGCGCTTCCTCCAAGAACAAGAATCGCTTGGGTGGCGTGGCGAGAAAAGCAGTACGCGCTTTCGTTGTGAGCGTCTTGGTCACCACCAGCAACGCAGTGTCCATCTCTCATCACACCATTCACGAGGACCGGCTGGACATGCTCGTCGTTGAATCCGTAGCCAATGCAGAGATAGCACGGGGCCCTGCGAAGAACGTCATCCGCCGCACTCATTACAGATCGAAACGGATCCTTGTGGACTTCCCTGTACTTTGACACGCCAGGCGTGACGACAAGGGGCTGCATGTCGGCAGGTATCGCACACGAAAAGGGAACTCCCACTACAGCTGCGCCCGCATCACGGAACCAATCCAACGATCCGTGTACCTTCAGGAGAGTGACAGATCCCTCAAAGCCAGGCGCTGGTGGTCGTTCCGCGCCCACCGAAGCTGGGGCAAACCGCTGAAGCCATCCAGCGGTGATGCCGGTCGACACATACGCCTGAACTCGGTTCGCGGCATACTCGGCCAGCCGGTCGTAGTTTGTGGTTACGACTTGGATGCGCGCGTCAGCCGTCCGCAAGAGATAACGGAACATCTCAGCGAGCGGGAATCGAGGTGTTCCGCCGAGAAGCTGGTCGTGAAACTCGATGTCCTTTGCGGCCACGATTTTCCAGACTGCCTGGACCATCACGTCGACTGTTGCCTGCGGCAGAGCGACCTCGTCCAATGCTTGCTCGAGGTCCTTGGTCGCCTGAAGGCGTGGCTTGAACTCATCCCAGCCTGCAAGTCCATCTTGAACGGTCGCAAGAAGTTCGTCCGCAAGGGCAGACATCGATGGGAGTCCATGTGGAATGGTTGCGCCCGTGCCCAGAACGACAACGGGACGGTCCGCGAGGAATCGCTGAGCACGCTTCGCCAACTCTTCGTATGTGAGGCTCGGCTCCGGCGGCATATGATCACTTTCCATTCGCTGCTACCGTGTAGGTGTCGCTAACTATGTTTAGGCCGATCCGCATAAGAGCCGGATCTGCCAGTTCCTGTCCGTCTAACACGCCGCTACTGTTCGCGAACAATACGCCATAACTGTTATCGTTTCAATGAGTTGCGACGACGGGACTATTTCTCACGGGGTCTTATACGGATCCGCATAAGCCCCCTCCTCTTTGAGAAGGCTCACATCCCTAGCCCACTGCACACGCAGGCGTTGAACGGCTGCTTTTTAATCAGTGATCGACCGACATGGGTCGCGTGGAGGCTATTTTGACATACCTCAAGGCCCATTGATCCGTCCTGTGCTTACCGCTCCCCTCACCCATTCGGTGTAGCCGCAAATTCAATCTTCTGGGCGATAGCGAAGGAACGTTCCGCTTATTAACATGGATCAAGCATTGAGGACGATCCAAGCACTCTTCTACGGAACATAAGGAGGTTTCAAACAAGGAGGTGTTCTATGAGTGATCTACACTTAAAGGACATAAAGGACGACTTAACACATGAGCCACCATGGGTGTATTTGTATGCTGCGCTGTTTATCGGGGCCATTGCAATTGCGCTCCTGTCCGCCGGTTTCATGGGATGAGTAGTTCGTAGCGAATTGCTGCAAGTGGAGTGTGATGAAGTGAGTTCCTGCCGCCAGGACGGGAGTGCAGGCCGGAGCCGTGTTCAAACGGCTCCGGCCTGCCAGTTCGCACCTTGAGGGTAGCAGACTTTCGCTCTTCTTCGACGCCAGGTATTGGAGTCTTTGTCTGGACGGTGCTTCCCTTTTATCTGCTAGTTCAGGCGTATCGCTTGATCACAGGTTCTTATGCTGATCAGCGTAAGCCCTCCGTCACATCCCTAGCCTAGTGCAACCGCTCACCAACCTCCCTGGGACATGCTTGGATCGATAGCTGACACTGACTGCCAGGTTGCGCCCGAACGACTCCTACTTTTTCCTCGCTCTCCCGCCATAGTCTTTTTGCTTCGTTTCACGTATCGTACGTGGCAATGGTCCGATTACAACAACACAATCTTCGTTTTCCCCCGGTTGATTGGGCATCCTCCGAATGGCTTCTCACAGATACCGCCTTACACTGAATTGCGCCGAATTGCGTTTAACACTCATTTAAAACCTGTTTAAACTGTGCTGTTTCAGTCAAAAATTGCGCCGGATTACGCCGATTTTTAGTTTATGTCGCTTTAGGCGCAATTACGGTCTCAAGGGGACCTGGAAACCATCTGGCGGATTTAGTCGTGCCAGTAATATACACTTTCCCATCATCCTTGAGTTCACGCATCAGCTTCTGAACCTGATCGCGGGTGAGCTGCGGAAGAACCTGTTGCAAATCCTGAAGCCGACTCCCGTCCTGCTTAAAATGTTGGATATGCTGGAGGAGGAGCGCCTTGTTCGTCTCACGATCTAGCCCACGCTTGCGCGTATAGACACCCTTCTTGCCAAGAAACGCATAAAAGCGTCTAGAGAGAATCGGTTTGGCTCCACGTCCCCGCCCTGTCAGTTCGACGATGCCACGGTCTTTGAGGAATCCGAGACGGTCTTTCAGCTCATGCGGAACCGGCTCTTCCCGTTGTACAGAGTCCAACACTAAGAAATCCTGTGTCGTGAATGGACCCAGGCCTTCCTGGGTCACGTGTTGGAGGAACGTTAAGAAGCGGGGATTTTGCACTTCGCCTTGGAGCGTGAGGCTGACTTGATAGTCGTCCGTCTCTGTAAAGTCCGGCCGACGTTTGCTTTCCTTAATTGACTCTTCAAACATCCGGTCTGCCCCCTGGCCGGACCGTTCGACGAGTCCGCACCATGCAAACGCTTCGGCAATTCTCCGATTGCGTGGAGACTGACGGAGTAGAATATTTTCTGGCGTGATCCCAGGAGGGAACCCTCCAGGACTGACAATTTCAATCTTCTTGGGGTACTGGCGGATAAAGACCGATCCAGAGAGTCGATAATCACGATGACTCACTGCATTGAGAATGGCCTCTCGAACGACCTTTTCGTTAAAGGTCTTGATATCCCAGACAAACAGCCCTTCTTGATAATGCTGAACATCGTTGCGAAGGTTGATTGTTTTCCACAGCTCGTCGTCGAACAGAAAGAACCCTTCCCTGAATTCTCTCCGCTGTTGAAACTGGACGGACACCTCACTTGACCGATATTCGAACACGACTTCTGATTGTGCAAGATGACGTCCCAGCGCTTTCCCTGTACCGAAGAGAATGAGTGCCCCATACGTGACCGCACTATCGACCAGCAATTCTGCGTCCGTTAAGAGCTGAACATCCGTCACGCTCTGCAGTGCACTATTACCGGACTTCCGCTTCCACATCTCTCGAAATCGGTCGATTGCCTCTGGATGGAGATCAGCAAATGTGGCGTTCTTCGCAATTTCAGCCGAGAAGTCTGGCCCAGATTCGTCGAAAATGCGCTTGAGTTGGTCGGGCGTCATGGGGACGAGGCTTTCCCCGCTTCGCATCCAGTAGGCCCCTCTGTATTGAATCGGCATGCCGATGGGTCTTGGTGGCACCTGAAACACAACGACACGTCCTTCAGGAAGCTGGAGCGCCTCGGCATCGATACGAAGATGAAGCCGTTCCATTAAACCAAGTTTGGTTCGCTCAAGATCCTGGAAGGCCTGACTCCCAACAATCTTCCGAGGTTGTTTGTTGGTGACGCCAAGCACCATCCTTCCGCCACCCTCATTGGCCAGCGCGACAGAATACTGCACTAACTCTTCAAACTCGAATGAAGCCTTCGCCTCCTTGAATTCCAAGTGCTCATCTTCTCTACTCTCCATGATGTGCTGCAGTTGTTCGGGTGTCATTCCTGACTCAGCCTGCTTTCGATTTGTGTACCGATCTTTTCGGCGCGGTAAGTATAGCCGATTCGACCGGAACCGCCTATAGCAACACGTCACGACCTGCGGGTAGCCAGAAGCCCGAGAAAGCCTGGTATATGTGGATAGAGAACGTTGCGGGCTTATTCATCATTACGATGAGGACCACCATGAAGGTTCTGCGGCTTTCCTAAAGAAGCGAGTCACACAGGAATCAGTCATGAAATTGAAGTTGACTGACTATCCGGCCGCCCTGTTTGAATTCCTGACACAGACCACCCAGAACGCCACGTCCTCTTCCAGCCTTCCTCATCGTCAGCGGATAGTAGGGCACCAGGCAAGCGGTTTCTGGCATCAATGTCGGACAGGTTCCTAGGCAGAAACCTTAAGGCTATTCGATTCGGCACCTCAAGAACAGACGGTGGCCAACGTCACAAAATGGCCGATAGCTGACATTGACTGCCAGGTATAGAGCCTGACCTACGACACCTCTTTCTCCCGGCGTGGTCTTTTTGCCTCGCTTCACGTATCGTGCATGGCAATGTTCCGCTTAAGACCGCACGATTTCCGTTTTCCCCCGGTTGATCAGGCATCGCCAGAAGGGCTACTCGCCGTAGGAGGTGATCTCTGTCCGGAGCGGTTACTCCAGGCCTACCGTCACGGGATCTTCCCTTGGTACAACGACGATCAACCGATTCTCTGGTGGTCGCCGGATCCTCGCGCCGTATTGTTCCCTGACAAACTCCATGTCTCGCGCAGCCTCAAGCGAAGCCTTCGTTCAAACCTGTTTACCCTCACGCTCGACACTTGTTTCCGAGAGGTCATGACACAATGCGCAGGACCGCGCCCGCAGTATCCCGAGGGAGGCACCTGGATCACCGATGATATGCTGGACGCCTATACCCGATTGCACGAACTCGGCTGCGCCCATTCGGTAGAAACATGGCAGGATGCTCGCCTGGTCGGAGGACTCTATGGTGTCTCGCTTGGTGGAGCCTTCTTTGCCGAGTCTATGTTCACTACGGTTGATGACGCATCCAAAGTGGCACTTGTGAAACTCATCACGCAGCTTCAGGCCTGGAATTTTCGACTCATGGATTGCCAACAGTTCTCTCCCCATGTCAGCCGGTTCGGGGCGGAAGAGATTCCACGATCGGACTTCATCACACATCTCCACCAGGCACTCACCCTTCCCGACCTGCGGGGACGATGGAGGTTCGAAACCGTGTGAGGCATGGAAGGAACAAGGCTGACGCGCCATCACGTGCGCGGCGAACCGCATTTGACAGCCTTTTCCTCAGTCGCTTATGATTTGGCCCAGCTACAAGGAGGACATCACATGAGTTTTGTCATTACGCCGAAAGAACTGAAATCACGAATCGATAAAGGGGATAAACTGGTACTTTTGGATGTGCGGGAGCCTTGGGAAAACCAGCTCGCCAAGCTGGATAACTCTACTCTCATTCCGCTTGGCACATTACCCAACTCACTGTCCCAGTTGGACAAAAATACAGAAATTATCGCCTACTGCCATCATGGGATGCGAAGCGGAGATGCCACAGGCTTTCTCCTCCAGCAGGGATTCTCGAACGTGAAGAATTTGATCGGTGGAATAGATGCCTGGTCAATCCAAGTTGATGGGAGCGTCCCTCGATACTGATCGGATAAGCTCTTTAAGACACTGGCAGTCGCGAGTCGGTAGGTTCGTCTGAGGGCGTACCAGTTGGCGGGTGGTCGCCCTGCCCGTCAGCCTGTAAGCCGACAAGCTAGCGGCTCTTCCCTTGGAAAAATTCCACTGTCTGCTTCAGCCCCTCGGCAAGGTCCACCTTGACCTCCCACCCAAGTTCTTGTTTGATCCGTGACGGATCAACCACACTGCGAATCTGCTCGCCGACTTTGGCTGGACCATGCACTTCCTTGACGCTTGACGCAGTCAGCCCGGCGAGCATCCGGAACAACTCATTGACGGAGGTCTCGGCCCCGGTTCCGACGTTATACACTCCGTGTGCATCCTGCCCCATGGCGGCCAGGTTGGCTTCGGCCACGTCGTCCACGAATACGAAATCACGCGTTTGACGACCGTTTCCATGAATGATGGGCTGCTCGTTGTTCAACATCTTTTGAATGAAGATGGCAATGACCCCTGCCTCTCCTTCGGGATCCTGTCTCGGCCCATACACATTGGCATACCGGAGGCTGACGACCGGAATCCCGCTGACCCGCTGGAAGTAGGACAAGTAATGTTCGCCGCATAACTTACTGATGCCATAGGGCGAGAGCGGGTTGGTGGCGTGAGATTCTGCGGCAGGAACCGTCTCCTGTTCGCCGTAGATCGCTCCACCGGAAGAGGAGAACACGACCTTTCGGCAGCCATACCGAACCGCTTGCTGCAACACGTTCATGGTTCCCAAGACATTGATCTGCGCATCGAACACCGGATCGTCTATCGAACGAGGGACACTGATCTGCGCCGCAAGGTGGAGAACAATGTTGGGCCGTTCATTGCGAAACACCCGTTCAAGACGCCAGCTCGTAATGTCGGTCTTGTAGAGGCTCGCTGCACGATTGACATTCTTCCGCTTGCCCGTGGCCAGATTGTCGACAATGACAACTTGATGCCCCTCTTCAACGAGTCGGTCCACCACATGAGACCCGATAAACCCTGCCCCGCCCGTGACGAGTACTTTCATTGGCCCTCCTGAATGAACGCTCAGCAGTTACGACAGACCTTACATACCATGAAACGAGGTGCCGTACTCAAAGATTGCTAATATTTCCTGGTTGCCCTTTTTCCCTTTGATCGGAGACGCAACGGTCCCTATGGTCTTCAGCCCCTTGTCCGCTGCGAATTGGACGATTCTCTGAACAGCCTCCGCTCGCTGTGCGTCATCACGCACGATACCGCCCCGGCCGACTTGGCCCTTGCCGACTTCGAACTGCGGTTTGATCAAGGCGATGATGCGGGCCGGAGCACGGAGAAACGGCAGGATGGGCGGAAGCACCTTCGTCAATGAAATAAACGAGACATCGATGACGACCAGATCGACCGGCTCCGGGATGGCGGATGGAGACAGATAGCGAATGTTGGTCCGCTCACTCAGCACGACGCGTGGGTCTTGTCGGAGCCGCCAATCAAATTGACCGTAGCCCACGTCAACTGCGTAGACCTTCGCAGCTCCCCGTTTGAGTAAACAGTCGGTGAACCCTCCGGTCGAGCACCCCACATCGAGACAAATCAGTCCTTGGGGGGCGATCGAATAGGCATCCAGCGCTGCCTCCAGTTTTTCACCCCCTCGGCTGACGAACGGCTGGGTCTCGCCGATCATTTCGATGACCGCATCGACGGGAATCACTCTGGATGGTTTGTCGACGATCGCTCCGTTACTTCGGACCTTTCCCGCAAGAATCATCCGGATCGCGGCGTCTCGACTCTGCACCAATCCCCGAGCCGCCAACACATGGTCACAACGATCCCTATCGCGTCGTTTGTTCATACCCATGAGAATCGTAACGGGGGAAAGATGAGAAAAGAACGAGACTCAGAAGAGCGACCTGTTATGAGTCTTCAGCGGAACCCTGGATATCAATGTCATCGGAGGTGAAGGCGCGTAGTTGTTTTTTTCCATTCTTATCCTGAACAAGCACCTCGACTTTCCGTTCAGCCTCTTCCAATACTTTTAAGCAATTCCTCGACAGCCGGATGCCCTCCTCGAAAATCTTCAATGATTCATCCAGGGGCAGATCTCCATTCTCTAATTCACCCACAATGACTTCCAATCTGGCCATCGCTTGTTCGAACTTCACCCCAGCCACAACCCTCTCCTTTCACGCCAACTCGCCGCCCATTATAGCGAAGTCTCAGCCGGCTTTTAAACTGACGGATTCACCATGACCTCCTCCACCGTACATCGGATCTGACCCCTGGCGAGACGTGCCAAGACCTCCTCCCCGACGGAGACCTGTCCGGCATTGCGAATGATCTGGCCCCCAGGCATCGTCTCGAGGATCCCGTATCCCCGATCCAGAATCGCGAGCGGGCTCAGCCCATTCAATCGGCCCTGATACGCATGGGTGTGCTGGACCTTCTGTTTGAGGCTATGGTTCATGGCAGCGATCACACGCGATCGCAACTGTGGAACGATCAGCAGATCCCGACCCACGTGGAGCGCCGGACTCTTCGAGCGTAGCGCTTGCGTCCATGTTTGCGCATTCACCATCGCTTGCTTGAGATAGGCACGGACTGCTTCTCGCATGCCTGCCACCGCGCCATCCACCCGCTGAGCTTCTTTGAGAATTCTAAAACGGATGTTGCCCATATGGGCAAGCAGAAGATCAAGTCGCTGATGCTGTTCCAGGCATTGTGTGCTCATGGCTTGCTGACAGCGGGCGGTGAGCATGCCCAGCCGCTCAACGATCTCGGTCAACACCGGGGCAACGAGTTCGGCGGCAGCGGACGGAGTTGCAGCCCGTACGTCCGCCGCAAAGTCGGCCAGTGTCACATCGGTCTCATGCCCAACAGCCGACACGATGGGCACCCGTGACGTGGCGATGGCCCGCACGACGGTTTCTTCGTTGAAACTCCACAGATCTTCCGATGAGCCACCACCCCGCCCGACGATGATGACGTCGACAACTCCGAGCTGATTCAATGCCTGAATGGCAGCTGCAATCTGTTCAGCCGATCCGGCCCCCTGCACCGGTACGGGCGCGATGATAATACTCAAGATAGGACAGCGACGGCGCAACACAGTGATCAGATCTCGAACCGCCGCCCCGGTCGGCGAGGTCACGATTCCGACCGTCCGAGGGAATGCGGGCAACGATTGTTTGCCCTCCACATCGAAGAGCCCCTCATCCTCCAGGCGGCGCTTGAGTTGCTCAAACGCCAACTGGAGAGCACCTCGCCCCTTGGGTTCGAGATAGTCAAGTATGACCTGGTACTCTCCACGAGGCTCGTAGACGGAGAGTCGCCCTTTTGCGACAATCTGAAGCCCCTCCTCCAGGCCGAACCGCAGCCGAACGGCCGCCGAACGGAAGATCACCGCCCGAATCTGACTCGTCTGGTCCTTGAGGGTGCAGTAGAGATGCCCGGATCCTGGTGCGCGCAGGTTCGAAATTTCCCCTTCAAGCCACACCTCGGCAAAGTCCGTTTCGAGGGAAGCCCGAACCATGGCAGTCAGTTCCGAGACGGTGAGGACTTGTCTCGCTGTCAACTCGGACGTGAAAAAGGGCGGGCGAGAGTACGTAGTCGTGAGTCCTCTCCTTTGAAGCTCACCGGCAAGCTGTTCACAACAGTCTGCCCAGCAAGGCCGCAGTGAGCAAAAGACCGAGGCGTATGCTGTTTTCACCCGCCCACCCATCGCCTGTGTGAACAGGCGTTTCCCAGGTGGTGCGTTGAGGCCTTGAGCGGTGAGAAAACGCCGGCGGCGGACTTTTTCAACAGCCTGCTAATCGATGCTGCGAATGCGCTCAAACGCGATCACCTTGCCCAGGCGGGGATCGAGCTCAAGCAGAACCGCACAAAATACGGACGGCCCTGATGCGACTTCAAACCGCCGTGGCATTGCGGTCAAAAACTTTTCGATCGCTAATTCTTTCTTGACTCCGATCACCGAATGGAGCGGTCCCGTCATGCCGATATCCGTGATGTACGCCGTGCCCTTCGGAAGGATTTGCTCATCGGCCGTCTGCACGTGCGTATGCGTCCCCACGACAGCGACCACCTCCCCATCCAGGAAGTGCCCCATGGCCATCTTTTCAGACGTGGCTTCCGCATGCATCTCGACGATGATCGCGGACGTCTCTCGCTTCAACCGTGACAACTCGCGTTTAGCCGTCTGAAACGGGCAATCGATCGTCGGCATATACACCCGACCCATCAGCTGTAAGATGGCCAGCCGCTCACCGCCTGCGGTCTCGATGACGACGCTCCCATTTCCAGGGACGCCCGCCGGATAATTTGCCGGCCGCAACAAGCGGGGCTCACGAGCAAAATAATCGATCGCCTCTTTCTTATCCCAGGCATGATTTCCAGTGGTGATCACCGAGATACCGGTGTCGAACAGTTCCTCGGCCAACTCCGGCGTCACCCCGAAGCCTCCTGCCAGATTTTCACCATTGGCGATGACCGCATCGATACGATGCTGCGCGACCAGCCGAGGCACCGCCCGAGCGACAGCCCGACGGCCAGGCTCCCCCATGATGTCTCCGAGACAAAGGACCTTCATTTGGCATATTCCACGTACCGGCTTTCTCGAATGACGGTGACCTTGATCTGTCCCGGATAGGTCAACTCCTGCTCGATCTTCTTGGCCAGTTCACGAGAGAGTTGAAACGACTCAGCATCGGTGATGTCCTCTTGCCTCACAATGACGCGAATTTCACGTCCCGCTTGGATCGCGTAGGCTTTCTGTACGCCCTTATGCCCGGTCGCCAGGGACTCCAGCTTTTCCAACCGCTTCACGTAAGACTCCAGCGCTTCCCGCCGCGCACCAGGACGCGCCGCCGACAACGCTTCGGCCGCCGCCACCAACACACTCTCCGGACAGATCGGCTCCACCTGCTCGTGATGCGCGGCGATCGCGTTGACGATCTTTGGAGATTCGCCGTATTTCTTGGCGATCTCGGCCCCGAGCATGGCATGCGGTCCCTCTTCTTCGTGGCTCACCGCCTTGCCGATGTCATGCAGCAAGGCGCCGCGCCGAGCCAGTCGGACATCGAGACCCAATTCCGACGCCATGATGCCGCAAATGTACGAGGCCTCACGGGCATGATAGAGGTTATTTTGCCCGTAGCTCGTGCGATACTTGAGCCGCCCCAAGACTTTGATCAACTCAGGATGAAAATCCGAGAGCCCCAGTTCGAAAATAATTTTCTCTGCTTCTTCATACATCAGCTTGTCGATATCGACCTTGACCTTTTCGACGATCTCCTCGATGCGCGTGGGATGGATGCGCCCATCGTGCATCAGACGCTCCAGCGACACTTTGGCAATCTCGCGCCGCAATGGATCAAATCCAGAGATAATCACGGCTTCAGGGGTTTCGTCGATGATCAGATCAATGCCCGTCGCCGCTTCAAGCGCGCGGATATTGCGCCCTTCCCGACCGATGATTCGACCTTTCATAGCATCGTTGGCAATGGGAACCACCGAGATCGTGGATTCCGCGACATAGTCACGAACGACGCGTTGAATCGAGCTGGTGATGATTTCCCGCGCCTCACGTTCGGCGTTCTCACGGGCCTCTTCGATCGTTCGCTTGGCAAGTCCTACAGCATCAAGCCTCGCTTGCGATTCCATTTCGAGGATCAATTGTTTCTTGGCTTCATCGGCCGTCATCCCGGCGACCCGTTCCAGCGCGTCTCGATGTTCGCGTTCAGCCTTGGCGCAAGCAGACTCTTTGGCCGCCAGCCCCTCTTCTCGTTTCGCGAAATCCACCTCGCACTTGCGCGACTCATTTTCTCTCTTTTCGAGGGCAGCAACCTTTCCGTCAAGCCCTCCTTCTCGTTGGATCAGACGCTTCTCCACCGTCGAGAGTTCAGCCAGTTTGGTTTTCTGCTCTTGCTCGAATTCGGACTTGGCCTTGAAGACCAGATCCTTGGCTTCAAACCTGGCTTCTTTGACAACATTCTCGGCCTCTCGTTGTGCGTTCTGCACAACCTGCTTAGCCAAGTCTTCTGCCTCAGCCTGCTTGGCGCCCATCATCCGTCGTCGCAGGAAATCAAATATCCCAGCACCAACCACAGCCCCGAAGATCACCGAAAGGACAATGTACACAACAGTTGCAGTAGAAATGGGAGTCACCCCCTTCTTGAAAACAATACAGACCCGATGAGCTCAACCTAGTGCGGACATCCCGCCACAGGCCGAGCAGAATAGACTGCGAGCACGATGTGAGGTGAAGAGTAGAAGGGCCTTAGGAGACCGCGAGTCGTCTCGCCTGGAACCGCAAGAGATTGTCAGGATACGATGCCATACTCAGAAAGTTTCTCTCTCTGCCCTTCCTTAGCCGTCTGTTTCCAGACATCAGCCATTGGAGAGAGTCAACTATCGAAACAGGCATGGAGGGTAGATACTCGTTCCGTCCGGCAGGTATTCTCCGGATCGATTCAATTTCAGAAACCGGCCGCTGGGCGCCCACTTGCCGTCGCCCGCGCACGACCCATACCATGAGCATCCACCGAATGAACACTTCGTATCCCATCAAGTAAACGTTCTCTGTGGTTTTCTTAGCACTCGTTTCCAGGAGATCAACAATCGGCAATATCACTCTTCCCTACTCATCCGCACACTCACTTATGTACACGATAACAAAGGGACTCTTTGAAAGCAAGGCGAATCTCCGCTATCGAAAGAGCGATGTCGGCATCTGCTCATCGATCGATTCCATCAACGTCACCATCCGCCGTTCGACATCAGCTTCCCCTTGGACCCGTTTTTTCTCGGACTCAAACAGCTGATGAGCAAGGTTGATCGCCGTCAGCACCGCTAACTTCGAGGGGGTCGTCGTCTTCATCCCTTCCGCCAGATGTTTCATATGATCGTCGACAAAATTGGCCAGCCGCCGGACATAGGCATCATCGCCACCTCCTGTGATCGCGTACCGTTGACCATAAATTTCAACATCAATGGTCTTAGTCAATGGCCACCTCCTTAGGATCTTCGACACCTTCAAGCAACTCCATCTCATTCATGACTTTTTCGATCCTCGCCTTGATATCCATCCGTTCCTTTTCCCATTGGCGATTCGTATCATCCTGCGAAGCCAACCGCTGGCGAGCCGCCTTGAGCTCTTCCTCTAAGAGCGCATTCTTTCGCTTGTACTCTTGGACAAGCTTCACCAGGTCACGAATTCTGGTTTCCAATGCATCAAGTCGATCCAACGACATAATCAGCCCCTCTTCGTTATTGCCCCTACGGATTGTGGCGCACTATAAAAACTTCACAAGATCTTGTCAAGAAACGGCTTTTGGGATCCTAGCCAGACGCAGATATTCCTTATAGCTCCGCAATACCCGTTTGACGTATTGCCTGGTCTCTTGATAATGGATCAGCTCGACAAATTCATCCTCACTCCGCCCCCGATAGGTTGCCGCCCAAGTTCCCACCACGATCGGGCCGGCATTGTACGCAGCGATCGTCTGCACGACATTGCCAGAAAACTGCGTAAACAGTTGCTCGACATACCGAGCCCCGATCCGGATATTCGTCTCTTGATCAAACAAATCTTCTCGGGAGAGGCTTGGAAGACGGTGCTGTTGAGCCACGGCATTGGCGGTGGCGGGCATGACCTGCATCAATCCGATCGCCCCGACGCGAGAGACGGCTCTCCGATCATATTGACTCTCCTCCCGAATGATTGCCGCAACAAGAAACGGATCAACCCCGTTAGCTCCCGACATTTTGATCGTAGGAATCAATCCCGTGGGATAGGCCACGCTCCACAATCCATCCACGGCCACTCCACCAGTTCGCTCTAACTTTTCACGGAATCGAGACCGCACCAGACGCAAGGCATGATGGTAGGCACCGACCTCATTCAACATGATGGATAATGCCGCCAACACCTCGGAGTCACGGCTATATCGATCCGTTAACGCGCCGAGCTCTCGCGCGGCATCTTGCTCAAGCCCGAGCGTTCTGAGTTCTACCGCCCGCCGGTACGCCGGGTGGAGCTCGATCTGCATCCGGCTACTTGCCTGACTGTCCTGGACCGGCGCCTGAGTGACTTCAGCAGCAGGCGGAGTGGACGAGATCGCGACGACTGAGCCTTCCTGTTTCGTCTGCCCTGGAACCGACAGATCACTCTGTTCGCGCGCCAACTGGCAGTAGTAGGTGTGCGGAAACCGCTGACAGAGCAGCGCAAATATCTCCTTTGACTTCACACTTTCCACATGACCGTAGGAACGTGCAATCCAATAGAGGGCTTGTGGCTCTAGATCGCTGTCCTTCTGATCGACGATCTGCTGCCACACGCTGATCGCCTCCTGATAACGAGCCGTTCGGTAAAGCACCCACCCTTCCCGCCATTGTGCTTCAGTTCGTTGAGAAGCCGGTTCTCCCAACTTGGCCACCTGCCGATACCTCGCGATTGCCTCATCGAACCGTGCCTCATCCTCCAGCCAGATCCCGGCAAATAGATTGATCTGCCCTTTCTGCTCTGGAGTGACCGTTCGCTTCGGGAGTGTCCGGCACAGATCCAAGAGCTTCTCCCCAAGTCCCTGTCTGAGATAGACCCTCGCCAGCCAGACAGTGGCCTCATCCGCGCGAGGCTCTCGCTCAGCCGTCAACGCATGAAACGTGTCGCGAGCCTGGTCGTACAGCTTCAACCGAACTTGGGCAATACCCAATTTCAGCCTGGCCTCCCCACGGTGTGGGGAGGCCGGATCTCGCGCCAGGAACTTTTTCAGCTCCTCGATGGCCTCCGCATGGAGCGACTGCCCTAGAAAAGCCTGAGCGCGCTCATAATACGTGTCGGGCGCCGCGGTCCATGGTACCCCGCCGATATTGCCCCCAAGCAAAGTCTCGGCTTCCTTGGCCTCTTTCGTCTGCGGAAACTTCATCCACAACTGCTTCAGCGTTTCTTGTCCTTCCGCCAATTTGTTCTCTCGGAGAGAACAAGACGCCGACCGTAACCAGGCCTGAGCGATCTGAGGGTCCTTGTCATTGACATTGAGGGCCTTCGCGAACCAGGACACGGCCTCGGGACAGCTAGACGCCTGATACCACGCTTCCCCGGCGCGGAGCGCGACCTGATTGAGAAGATTAGAATCGGGGACCGCTTGCGGCACCCCCTCAAACATACTGGCCGCCTCCTTGGACTCCCCGAGACGCAGCAAGGCCTCTCCGATCCAGAATCGAATGTAATCGTCGAGCACGAGAAAATCCCGCTGGGCTGCCCGAAGGTATGGCAGACCGGCAGCGGGATTTCGATCGATCAATACCACCCCGGACAGCAACCCGGCACGCTTGGCCCACTGCGTGCCGGGAAATCCCTCCATCACCTTTCGGAGACGTTCCAGCTTGAGCGCCACCACTTGATCTTTCGTCAACGCCTGACCTAGTCGCTCTTTCGGCCAGGCCGCCGCCACAAAACACTCTTCCGCTGTCGCACAGCCAGTAGCCGTCGATTGTTCGGAGGCCTCAACCTGTGCCGCATACCCGTCGCATGAGAGAACACCTCCGAGGGCGAGGGCCAGGCTTGACGCGACCGCCAGGCGGCAGCCACGGAGAGAACGATACTTGGTAGCAATCTTCATCATGATGGCCTGACGACACTCATCCGAGTTCATTATATACAGAGCCGTCTGCAATGAAAGAAGTTTCCGGACCCGATGATGGGTCTGGCCGTATGCGGCATGACTTCCGCTATGGTAGGCTCCTAGCGTTGAGGATGATATGGCCGACTCTCAGATAATCGCTTCCGGTACCGTGACAACGCTCTTAGGTCTCACCGAACCCCAGATGGTGAAGTTTGTCCGCGCGCAACACTGGCCGGACTATCGCGCACAGCAAATCTTGCGATGGCTCTATCAACGGCGCGCACGGACTCTCACCGACATGACGGATCTCCCCATGCATGATCGCATGACGCTCTCTCCATCCACCAAGGTCGGGCGCTCGGCACAGACCACGATCTTATCGTCCCAGGACGGAACGCGCAAACTGCTCTTGATGCTCGACGATGGCCTGACGATCGAGGCCGTCCTGATTCCGGATGAGGATCGGCTGACGCTCTGCGTGTCAACTCAGGTCGGGTGTATGTTGGATTGTGGATTCTGCCTGACCGGGAGAATGGGACTGAAACGCAACCTTAAGCTTCACGAAATCATCGATCAGATCCTGACCGCGCAAGACCTGCTGAGCTCCGATGAACACATTACGAATCTCGTGTTCATGGGGATGGGGGAACCTCTGGCCAATGTGGAGAGTCTCAAGGCGGCCGTGACTGCGTTGACCAACAAACCGTGGGGTCTTGGGTGGTCGCGTAGACGCCTGACGGTGTCCACGGCGGGGTTGGCGTCTCGCCTTCCGGAGGTCGCGGCGCTCGGCGTGAATCTCGCCATCTCGCTCAATGCCACCACTGAAGAACAGCGACGAGCGCTGATGCCTGCCGCCAGCGAGATCGCTTCACTGAGATCACTCCTGGCTGCCTGTCGACGCTATCCGCTCGCCCCTCGCCAACGGCTGACCTTCGAATATGTGCTGCTCGCCGACGTCAACGATCATGCGGCTGATGCCCGCCGACTGATACAATTGCTCAGAGCCATGCGATGCATGGTCAACTTGATTCCGTTCAATGAATTTCCAGGCAGCCCTTTTCATCGCCCGTCCGAACAGGCGGTGCTTCGTTTTCAATCCATCCTCCGCGACGCCGGCCTCGATGCATTTGTTCGAAAGAGCCGAGGACGGGACGTTCTCGGCGCCTGCGGACAACTTGGAGAGCTCCCCAGCAACCGACCTCCTCTTACCTTGACACCTATTGAAACTCGTTGCTAGCATAGCAAGTTCTACCTCATCATGATCATGCGGACTATCCACTATCATTGGCGCATCCACCTCGTAACGGCGCTGCTCGTCTTCGGCTCGATCTCGATCTCGCTCGGAGCAGAACCGAGCGAATACATCCTCTCAAACGGCATGAAAGTGCTGCTGGTTGAGGTTCCCAAGGCTCCGGTCGCCACGGTGCAGGTCTGGTACAAAGTCGGTTCTCGAAACGAGGTCATGGGACGGGCCGGACTCTCGCACATGCTTGAGCACATGATGTTCAAGGGCACGGCACGGTATCCGAAAGGCTCATTTTCACGAATCGTCAGAAAGAACGGCGGTATCGACAACGCGTTTACCGGACAAGACTTTACCGCCTATTTTGAGAACGTGGCAGCGGATCGTGTCGGACTGGCTCTTGAGCTGGAGGCCGATCGGATGCAGGGCCTCCTTCTCGATCACAGCGAATTTCAGACCGAGCGCGACGTCGTGAAAGAAGAACGCCGCCTCAGATCCGAAGATGACCCGCAGGGTGCGCTGGTTGAAGCGCTGTTTGCCCAAGCCTTCCTCAGCCATCCCTACCATTGGCCCGTCATCGGATGGTTCGCTGATCTCGATGCGATGTCGCTGGAAGACTTGCAACGCCACTACGACACGTTTTACTCTCCCAACAATGCAACCCTCGTGGTTGTGGGCGATATCAAGCCCGACTCTCTACTTCCGACGATCAAGCGCCTGTTTGAACCGATTCCCAGAGGCCCCTCACCCAAGCAAACCCTGGCGCCGGAACCGGAGCAGCGAGGCGAGCGCCGTTTTCTCTTGAAACGCGATGCCCAGGTGCCGTTTGTCATGATGGGATTTCGCGTACCCAACTATTCGAGCGAAGACTCCTATGCGCTCGACATCCTCGAATCGATCTTGTCTCACGGGAAAAGCTCTCGCCTCTACCAAAGCCTGGTCTATGACCAGAAGAATTCGTTGGCCGTCGGGGCCGAATATAGTGTGCTGCAGACGGATCCCGGCTTGTTTTATTTCTACTCATTGGTGAATCCAGGCGCAAAGGTTGAAGGGGTCGAAGAGGCCATCCAGCGTGAGATCGTGCGGCTCCAGAATGAACCGCCGTCCGAGCAGGAGCTTCAGCGAGCCAAGAACCAAGTTGAGGCGGCGCGCGTCTTCGAACAAGATTCAAATTTTCGCCATGCCATGTTGATGGGACAAGCAGAATCCGTCGGCGCCGGCTGGCGGCGGGTCGATCAATTCGTGGAACGTATCCGTACGGTGACGGCGAAGGACATCCAGCGGGTTGCGAAGCAATATCTCACCCAAGACAATCGGACCGTCGGCATTCTCATTCCTTTGCCCCCGAAGCCCCCAGAATCAAGCCCCGCAACAGCTCAAGAAGGAAAGTCATAGAGGCGATCATGGGTAAGGAATCTAGAAACAAGAGAGGCCAGGGGCCTGACCCACGATCCATCCAACGAATATCAGTGCCTTCCTTGTTGGGACTAGTCCAGTGTGCCGTACTCGTGATGTGTATCACGACGACAGGGCTTGCCGCCGACATTGCACCGACGAGATTCATAGCTCCCAACGGTATGACGGTACTCGTCCTGGAACAACATTTCCTTCCCATCGTTGAAATCCATGCCCTGATCAAGGCCGGCGCTGCGCAGGATCCTCCAGAAAAAGCGGGTGTGGCAAATTTGGTGGCCAGCCTCTTGGATGAAGGGACAACAACCAGATCCTCGAGGCAACTGGCCGAACAGATTGACTTTGTCGGTGGCTCGCTGGCGGTCCAGGCAGGCGAAGACTACACAACCGCATCTGCACGCACACTCAAAAAAGATATCGATCTCGGGTTCACCCTGTTGGCTGATATTCTTCAGCACCCGGCTTTCCCCAAGCAAGAATTTGAACGGGTCCGATCTCAGACCCTTGGGGAAATTTCTAGCGACAATGACGATCCCGGACATGTCGCCATGAAGGCCTTCAATCAGTTGGTCTTTCAGAATCATCCCTATCGTTGGCCGGTGAACGGGACGGAGGAAACGTTGGGCAAGGTTACCTTGGCGGATGTGCAGAGCTTCTACGCCAAAGAGTATCTTCCCAACCAAGTCATCCTCACTATCGTCGGTGACGTGACGGTGGATCAAGCAACGACACTCATCCAGACATATTTCGGATCCTGGAAGAAAGGGGTGGTCCAACCCAGAACGGTCAAGAAGCCGGCTGCTATCGACAAAAAAATCGTGCAGCTTATCGAAAAGGACCTCACACAATCGACGATTGTCATCGGTCACCCTGGAATCAGTCGAACCAACCCTGATTATTACGCCGTCACCGTCATGAATCATGTGTTAGGAGCTGGGGGATTTTCATCACGGCTCATGGATACCATTCGAGACAAGCAGGGGCTTGCTTATGGTATCACCAGTCATTACGACGCCCGGGCACTACCAGGGTCTTTCTGGATCAACCTGCAGACTCGGACGGAAACCACTAATCAAGCGATCAGCGGCGTCTTGGCTGAAATGAAGGCGATTCGGGAGGCCCCGGTCAGCGATCAGGAATTGGCCGATGCCAAAGCATTTTTAATGGGCAGCTTCCCCTTGCGGCTCGATTCTACGTCGAAGCTGGCGCAAGTCTTGGCACAAGTGGAGTTTTTTGGGTTGGGGTACGACTATTTTAGTCAGTACCAAAAATGGATTGAGCGAGTGACGAAAGAAGACGTGCAGCGCGTGGCCAAACAGTACCTGGACCCTCAGCACTACGCGCTCGTCGTGGTCGGCAATATCGCGAAGGCAAAAGTTCGCCATTAGGCTCAAGAACAGCGCACCGTATGCAACCGACCCTTATGCAACAGAAGCTCGATCGGCTCCGAACCCTCCTAACGGAGATGGGCTCGGTCGTGGTGGCCTATTCCGGTGGAATCGACAGCACCTTCGTTCTGAAAGTCGCGCACGACCAACTCCACGAGAAGGCGGTCGGCATCACGGCCATCTCACCGACGTTTCCATCTCTTGAGTTGGAAGCTGCCGAACGGGTCGCTCAGGAGATCGGCGCCCGCCATGAAACCGTACAGACAGATCAGCTGACCATTGATGACTTCGTGATGAAATGACGCGAATCGTTGTTTTCACTGCAAGACCGACCTGTACCAACTTCTTGGGAATGTGCGGCAATCACGGGCTGTCGCGTATGTCGTCGATGGAACCAACCTGGACGATCTGGGTGATGACCGTCCCGGCATCAAAGCGGCTCGGGAATGGGGCGTGCGCAGCCCGCTCGTTGAGGCTGAACTGTCGAAAGCCGATATCCGCATCCTTGCCAAAGAACTGGGACTTTCAAATTGGGACAAGCCGGCCGCGGCCTGCCTTTCATCAAGAATCCCGCGTGGAATCGTAATCACCAGCGCACAATTAAGCCGCGTCGAAGGAGCAGAAGCTGTGCTCCATCATGAAGGATTCCGTCATTTTCGAGTGCGAAATCACGGTGAGATTGCGCGGATTGAATTGGCACAGGACGAACTCCCCCGGCTCATGGAATCAAATCGCTGTACGGAAATTAGTGCCAGACTGAAAGAGCTGGGGTTTAAATTCGTAACGGTCGATCTGGAAGGCTACCGGCCGGGTGGAGTCACCCTAAGCTGACTCCACCCGCAGATCACGGCAACTTAACGGGGCTGTGATTTCGAAAGCGCCTCAAGCGCCTCGTCTGCATATTTTTTGTGATCAGCCTCTACTAAGCTCCGCTGAACCACTTTTTCCGCTACCATCAGAGCGAGTTCTGTCGTCTGGGCTCGGATGTCTTGCAACGCCTTACGACGCTCTTGCTCGATCTGACGCGTCGCATCACCTTTGATACGCTCCGCTTCTGCGGTCAACCGCTGTTCATTCTCATCGAGCAACCGTTGAGCCCGCTCCTTTGCCGTCGCGAGGATGGCCTCAGCCTCCTTCCCCGCCGTATTGAGCTTGGCTTCATATTCCTTGAGCCGTCGCTCGGCCTCAGATCGGTGCTGCTCCGCCTGATCGAGGCTGTCTTTAATTTTCTTTTCGCGCTCTTCCAAGGCACTCAAGATGCCGGGAAAGGCATACTTGTAGAGCACGAACAAGAGAATCCCAAACGAAATAACTTCCCAGAAGATCAACGAAGAAAAAAAGTCAGGTTCAAACTGTGGCATATGCGTGTTCGTGAAACGTTAAACGTGAAACGTGAAACGAGAGGGACCTCTCGATGAACGGTTCTCGAATAACGGTTGACGCTCCCTACTTCCGAAAACCCATGATGATGAAGGCGATAACCAAGCCATACAGCGCAATGGCTTCCACCAACGCGAACCCGATCCACATATACTTCGTGACGCGAGCTTCTGCTTCAGGCTGCCGCGCCACCACTTCAATCATCTTCCCGAAGATGTAGCCGATCCCCACACCGGCCCCGGCAAATCCCGCTGCGGCACATCCCATACCGATCAACCCTGCTGCTGCTGAATCCATTATGTCTTACTCCTCCCTTGGCTAAACCTGCATGCGCTAATGCGCGTGCTCCTCATGGCCATGTAAATGAAACGCATCTCCCAAGTAGACGCAGGTCAATATCGTAAAAATATAAGCTTGAATGAACGCAATACCGAATTCCAACAAATAGATTGCAACCGTAAATACAAAGGGCAGCCAGCCGACCAGCAATCCCCCGCTGATTGTGAGCCCAAATAGCACGGCGAGCATGACGTGGCCAGCCGTCATATTGGCAAAGAGCCGCACCGCCAAGGAAATGGGCCGTGCAATCTGGCTGATGATCTCGATCGGGACCATGAGAGGCACCAGCCATCCTGGCGTACCAGGCGGGATAAGAATGCCCAGAAACTTCACCCCGTGTATTGAGAAGCCCACGACCAAGCTAATCCCATACACCAGGAAGGAAAAGGCCGCCGTCACAATGATCTGGCTCGTCACAGTATAGGCCCCAGGAATGAGCCCGATGTAGTTGGAGAAGAGGATAAACACAAAGAGCGTGGCTACGAGGGGGAAAAATCGCATGCCATCTTTGCCCATGGTTTCCATGATCATGGTGCGAATGAAATCCACCATCATCTCCGCCAAGCTCTGGAGCTTGCCTGGGACGAGCTTGCGCGATGATCCAGCTATGACCATAAGCACCGCTGCCACGGCAATGACAACCCACATAAACACCACAGCTTTATTGATGGAGAGATCCAATCCACCGATCGAAATCGGGACCCAGCGTTGAAGTTCAAATTGATGAAGCGGACTTTCTTCCATGACGATCCTTGGCTATTCTCTGTTATTCGAGTTGTCTACCGCCACTTGCCATCGTTGCACGGATCGGTAGACGCTTCTGATACCTGCCGCCAACCCAAAGACCAAGCCCACAACAAGCCCCCACGGAGCCGACTCTAGCAGATAAGCATCAATCGCCCATCCAAGCCCACCGCCGACGATTAGCGCAGCCAGCAGTTCCGTTCCAATTCGAACGGCTTGACCAAGCCCCGCGTATAAAGGATCTTGTGAAGGGGCCATCCCAAACCCACGGAAGGCGAGAGCACGTGAGCAAAACTCTGCCCGTGATGGGGTTCGCAATTTAAACAAAACCGTGCTTGCAATGTCAAGCGGTTAGAGAGCTATGCGCACAGAAACCGCTGTTACGGTATAGTGATCTCCCGTTCGTGTTGAGAATGCGTTGCCTATGCCCACAACCTTCCCCTCATCGATCCCATTCCTGCACGGTTCTCCTTCGCCTCTCATTCTGACACGCCCCGCTCCCTCGGCAAGCCCGTTTGAACTGTACTCGAAGATCGCATCAGCTCGATGCCCTTCGTTTCTCTTTGAGAGCGGTACCGGTGATGGCACCATGGGACGGTATTCATACTTTGGCGTTGATCCCTATCAAACACTGCATGGGAAGGGAGATACCTGTGTGTGCCGATCGATTCAAGGCCGCATGGATCCAGGCACATCTCCGTTTCAATATGTGACTCATCTCCTAAACCGTCAGCGGATCGTTCGTCCTCCCGAGGCTCCGCCATTTTTCGGCGGCGCAGTCGGCTATTTGAGTTATGATCTCGTACGCCAGTTCGAGAGGTTGCCGTCTCTAGCTTTAGATGACCTTGCCTGCCCTGAGCTGGAGTTCGCATTTTTCGATCTTGTCGGGGCAATCGATCATGAACTGAACCGCCTGGTGCTCATGTTTTGTCCTCCGCTTGACCGATTTTTGAGCGAGCCACGGGAAAAGCTATTTCGCGAGGGAAGGGATCGACTAGCCGAGTTTGAAGCTCGATTGACCAGACCTGATATGGCAGACGCGCACGGGAGTCATCTCGGTCGCCTGACATTTACACCGGAGCAGGAGCAGGCGATCTATAGTCGGAACGTGCGCCGTTGCCAGGAATACATCTCAGCCGGTGACATCTATCAAGCCAACCTCTCCCACCGGTTCAACGTGACCGGTTCGGCATTCTCCTCTCTCGGGGACCTTCAAACCGATCTGTCTGCCTATAGTCGCTTGCGCATGTTGAACCCTTCCCCCTTCTCGGGAATACTCCGGTTTGACGCAATTCGCCTCATCAGCTCCTCACCGGAACGGCTCGTTCGGCTGGAAGGGCATCGAGCCGATACGAGGCCGATCGCGGGAACGAGGCCTCGTGGAACAAACGCCGACGACGATCAGCGACTGATCCATGAGTTGCGGGTCAATGAAAAGGAATGCGCGGAACATGTCATGCTGGTTGACCTTGAGCGGAATGACCTCGGGCGAGTCTGTCATTTCGGGAGCGTCCAGGTGGATGAATTGATGACCTTGGAGCAATATTCTCATGTCACCCATCTGGTCTCCCATGTGGCCGGCACCCTCAAAAATCACGCGACTGGTTTTGATCTGTTGAAAGCCATGTTTCCAGGTGGGACGATTACCGGGGTACCTAAGATCCGCTGCATGGAGATCATTGAGGAGTTGGAGCCGGTACGCCGCGGTCCTTACACCGGTTCGATGGGTTACCTCAGCTGGAGTGGGGACCTCGATTTCAATATTCTGATACGTACGCTTGTCATGAAGAACGGCCAGGGCTATCTCCAGGTCGGAGCAGGAATTGTGGCCGATTCCGACCCCACACGCGAATATGAAGAAACCATCCATAAAGCCCAAGCTTTCTTCAGCGCCTTTTCATAGCCCCATGTGGATTTACTTGAATAACAAGTTCGTCAAAGACGAAGACGCCGTGATCTCCGTCTTCGACCATGGGTTTCTCTACGGAGATGGAGTGTATGAAACGCTGCGCTCCTATGGCCCTCATATCTTTATGCAAGACCAGCATCTGTCACGGCTGTTCCGTTCCGCAGAAGCAATCGGGCTGACGATCCCAATTTCCATGAAGAGCTTGGCGGACATTCTGCAGGACGCAATGATCCGCAACGAGGTTGGAACTGATCAGCGGGATGCCTATCTAAGAATCACCGTTTCGCGAGGAGCGGGAGACATCGGATTGGACCCGGCACTCTGTTCGTCACCGACCGTTGTCGTGATGGCCAAGCCTCTCGTGCCCCCAGCGTCCCATCTCTATGAAACGGGCGTTCAGCTGATCGTGGCGTCCACGAAACGGAATTTGCCGAGCGCGTTGTCGCCGCAGATCAAGTCCACAAACTTCCTGAACAACATCCAGGCTAAACGTGAAGCAATCGCAGCAGGCGCATTCGACAGTATCCTGCTTAATTGGGAGCAGCATCTGACTGAATGCACCATCAGCAATGTGTTCCTTGTCCTGGACGGCACATTGCGAACGCCAGCTCTGGAATGCGGCTTGCTCGATGGCATCACCAGAATGATCGTGATTCAGTTGGCCAGGGAGCTCGACATCCACACCGACGAAGGCCGCTATACCGTTGACGACTTGTTCGAGGCCGACGAATGCTTCCTCACGAACACTAGCATGGAAATCATGCCGGTGACTTCCGTCGACCGTCGAGCTGTCGGCGACGGAAAACCAGGTCCACTGACCCTGAAGCTAAGGGAGCAATTCCCAGCGATGCGAGGCCGATACGGGAACATGCTTCATACTCGATAAGCCCTCATCTTCCCGTTTTCTCTCATCATTCTTCTGCCCCAAAACACAAGATCTGCATTTCCTTGACAGGCAGTGACAGACTGCTATCGTTTGACCATGCCAAAACCAAACACACTGCATCACTCCTCAACGTACCGGCCTGTCATGACTATTCTCGTCGCATTGAGCGGCAGCATCCTGCTGGCTGTTCCAAGTGATAGTCGTGCAGAGATGTACCAATATGTCGATGCCAAGGGGACGATATCGCTCACCAATGTTCCCTCTGACACTCGATACCGCCGGATCGACCTCCACCCGAATCGGCTCCATCCCGTTCTCTCAGAGGCGGAATTGGAACCGGTGATCCGTCGATTCTCACAGCAGCATCAACTACACCCTGCGCTTATCCGCGCCATCATTAAGGCTGAATCGGATTTCGACCCTCGTGCGGTCTCACGAGCCGGAGCCATCGGATTGATGCAATTGATGCCGCAAACGGCAGTGAGATTGGAGGTCCGTGACCTCTATGATCCCGAAGACAATATTGGAGGAGGGACGAAGTACTTACGCCAGTTGCTCGACCGATTCCGTGGCAACCTTCCACTGGCGCTCGCTGCCTATAACGCCGGGGAGCATGTCGTCGATCGTTACCGAGCTCTTCCGCCAATTACTGAAACCCGCCTCTATGTCCGCAAGGTCTTGCGATACTATCGACTCTTCCTCGCCCGTGACCTTGCCGTGACCGGACACGTCATCCCCTCTTCGGAGTACGCAATGCCACAACCCGCCCCCGTGTCTTCGATTCAGTCCGGCCAGTAGTTCGGCCCCCCCAATATACTTGACTATGCTGTTTCCAGCCCGGTCGTTTGGATCCTGGAAAATCGGATCGGTAATGGGCGCCCACACTATTTTCTCTCCAGAGCGCAGCTTCGGCCACGCAATGCGCCACTTGCACCATATTCTTGACCTCCAAATCGGCCCTCCCCATAAAGGATCGGGACACCATCTGTCCCCACCGCGCAAGCTGGGCCGTGGCACGAACGAGCGACTCCCGAGAACGGATAAGCCCCACTTGCCCCCACATGATCCGCCGAAGTGAACTGCGCACTTTTTCGGCATCCTCCAATCGTTCCAACCGACCGCTCCTCAGACCCTCCACATGGTGAGTCAAATCAGGCATCGAACGGCGTGAGGCCCAGACGGTAGCGGCCACGCCGGCCCGCATCCCAAACACCAATCCCTCCAGCAAGGAATTGCTGGCCAGTCTGTTGGCGCCGTGCACACCGCTACAGGCAACCTCGCCCGCCGCAAAAAGACCCGGCAATGTCGTGGCTCCGTTGAGGTCGGTCGCTACCCCCCCCATCATGTAATGGGCGCTCGGGGAGACCGGGATCCATTCTTCCGTGATATCGATATCGTGACGGAGACAGGTCGCATAGATCGTCGGAAATCGCCGTTTGACAAAACTCGCCCCCAAGTGAGTCACATCAAGGTAGACATGCCGCGCACGCGTCGCCGCCATTTCCGCCCAGATCGCCCGTGCAACGATATCCCTCGGAGCCAAGGCGCCGAGCGGGTGATACCGTGACATGAAGGTCTCTCCCTTATTGTTGCGCAGCTGACCGCCCTCTCCTCGCATGGCTTCTGACAACAAAAAAGGCGGGCTTGAGGGCAGATACAGCGAGGTCGGGTGAAACTGGACGAATTCCATGTCCTGGAGTTGCGCTCCTGCACGAAATGCCATGGCCATGCCGTCGCCGGTCGCATTCGGCGGATTGGTGGTGCGAGCAAAAATCTGTCCCGCCCCCCCTGTCGACAGGACGACGGCTTTTGCAGGAATAATGAATTGTTCCCCTGAATGCTCATCAAGCACCACCGCTCCACAACATCGGCCTTCCTCAACCACGAGATCAACGGTGAAATGGTAATCCAGCCGGACGATCCGCTTGTGTCGCATAGCCTGCGCTATCAGCACCCGCACCATTTCGTTCCCTGTCGCATCGCCTCTCGCACGGAGGATTCGGCTGCGGCTGTGGGCCGCTTCACGTGCAAAGGCAAATTTCCCACCCGTTTTGTCGAATTTCGCGCCCCAGCGGATGAGCTCTTGAATCCGATCCGGTCCCTCCTCCACCAAAACACGCACCGCTTCACGACGACACAGGCCGTGTCCGGCCTTCACGGTATCGGTCAAATGGATGGCGACATCATCCTCTTCACTCAAGGCCACGGCCACCCCGCCTTGCGCAAAGATGGAATTGCTTTGTAAGGGATGGCCCTTGGTGAGCACGATCACTCGACCGATTCGACAGAGGTCCAGGGCGGCGCGAAGCCCAGCGACTCCGCTGCCGATGACGAGAAAATCTGCTTCCAGTGCGCTTCGCGGCATCGTTATCGTGGGAGGGTCTGCGATGCGGGAGGTTCCGCCAACAGCTGTTTTGTCTTCATTCCGAAGGGCACATCTCCTTGCGCACCGCGCAGGAGAATCGAGTGCGTACCGACCCATTGCAGCCGTGCGAGGCCTCGTTGTCGGACCCCCATGTCAGTGGCGTCTCGTTTCCACGTCCCTTGCCAATGGAGGAGGACGTTGATATCGTCCTTTTCAAGCACGACCCGTTCGATCTTGAACTCGAGGGAGATGGCGGAAAAGGCAGTGAAGTCCATTTCGACCTGCCGTTTCAGTTCGTCCAGCTGCTCCATCGGCAACAGCAGGGCATGGAACTCGGACTGATTCTTTCGTTGATAGGCACTCCGCAAGGATTCCACCGCTTGATCGATACGGAGGAGTCGCTCATGCTCTGCTGGGTATCGGATGGTCTTCGACGGGCACCCAACGATCGCTACAGCAAGCACGATCAGCCACACGATGGCTGGAGGCCGTAAAAAACCAATCCTTCCAAGGTACATGGTGGCGCAGTATAGCATAAGGGGAAAAGGCGCCGTGACCTTGCATTTTCAGCGGAAAGCTTTTAGACTCGGCCCTCCTTAGGAGATACAGAACATGTCAAGCGTCCTGAAGAAACGGCGAAAGAAGATGCGCAAGCACAAGTATAAGAAGCTGCGCCAGCGCCAGAAGTTTCTTCGCCGAAAAAGCTAAGTTCTACCGGCGTAGCCGGAGGAGGGAACCGTGGCCGAAGGGAAGAAAGTCCGCATCCGCGTACGAACGGTCAATTGTACCTACGTGGGCGACTTCCTCGTCCCTCCGATGCGGCATCGCGTCTCCGATGCGATCAACGAAGAAGCCCGTCTCTTTATCAGCCTGACCGACGTGGTTGTCGACGATAAGGAGCGATCGGATTTCATTGCGATCAATAAGAATCTAATCGAGTCGATCGCTCAACTCTAGTCGTTTCCTCTCACCCTCGTCAGCGTACTCGTTCAGCGTTGCCGTGAGCGAGGGCACGATTTCGTGCCGACACACCGCCTGACCACGATGTCGATCTTCAAGCGATTCCTGCCGTTCGTACGCCCGTATTTGCCACGGCTGATGCTGGCCGGGCTCTTAGTGAGCGGGGTTGCGCTCATCAATCTCGCCTTAGTTCGGCTGGCCGGCACCCTCTGGGATGTCATTACGGTTCAGCACGATGCTGACCAGATGACCCGGTCGATCGGCCTGTTCCTGAGCCTGGTGATTCTGCAGGGGCTCTGTTCGATGGGCCACAGCTACCTGACAGCCTGGGTTTCTCAGCACATTGTCGCCGACTTTCGTCAACATCTCTTTGGCCACCTGCAGACGTTGACGGTCAGTTTTTTCGCACGGCGCCGCACCGGGGAGTTGCTGTCGCGAGTAATGAACGACGTCGCGGTCATTCAATCCATCGTCACAGAAACCCCGATCGACACAGTCAAGCAACTCGTGACCTTCATTGGCGGCATGACATTTCTGCTGATGATGAATTGGCGCCTCTGCCTCCTAATCCTGATCCTGCTCCCCTTGCTGGTCCTGGTCGCTAAAATATTCGGCCGCAGACTGAAATCCCTTTCCACCTCGATTCAAGACCACACAGCCGCGCTCAGCACCCTCATCGAAGAAGTGATTTCAGGCATTCGGATCGTCAAATCCTTCGTGCAGATACAGCGGGAAGAAACCCGCTTCGCCACCCAGGTGAACGGGATGCTTCGCCTCACGCTGCATCGGGCTGGCATCATGGCCGTGTTCATTCCCGTGATCAGCCTGGTCACCTTTTCCGCGGCAGCAGCGGTGCTGTGGTACGGCGGTCAACAGGTCATCGACGGGACTGTCACGCCAGGGGAGCTGTTCGCCTTCGTCCTCTTTGCTGGCATCCTCATCGGCCCATTTAGCGCAGGAGCCCGCATCTTTACGCAGCTCAAAGAGGCGCAGGGAGCCATGCAACGGGTCTTTGAGATTCTGGATGCACAACCGGAAATTGCGGATCAACCCACGGCGCAGAGTCTCTCCACAGTCGAAGGACACGTCCGAGTCGAGAGGGTCAGCTTCGGTTACGACCCTCAACATCCGGTGTTATTCGACCTGTCGTTTGAAGCCAAGCCTGGCGAATTGGTCGCCTTCGTCGGCCCAACCGGCGCCGGGAAAACCACGGTGATGAACCTGCTTCACCGGTTCTACGATCCGATCGAAGGGCGCCTCACCATCGACGGCAAAGATCTGCGTGATGTGACCCTTGAAAGTTGGTACCAACAGATTGCACTGGTCCCACAGGAAACCATCCTGTTTGGAGGAACCATTCTCGACAACATTCGCTACGGAAAGAGGGAAGCGGACGAAGCCGCAGTATCGGAAGCGAGCAAAGCCGCGCATGCACACGACTTCATCCTTGGCCTGCCCGATGGATACCAAACCCTGGTCGGCGAGAAGGGGGTCAACCTCTCAGGCGGACAACGCCAACGCATTGCGATTGCTCGAGCCATCATAAAGAATCCTCGCATTTTACTGCTGGACGAAGCCACCTCATCGCTCGATACCGAATCGGAACGGCTAGTTCAAGAAGCACTCCATCGCCTCATGGCAGGTCGCACGACCTTTGTCGTTGCCCACCGACTGTCGACCATCCAGCGGGCCGACCGAATTCTGGTCCTGGATAAGGGGAAATTGGTCGAGCAAGGCACTCACGCGGAGCTTCTAGAGCGTAAGGGTCTGTACCATTACCTCTATACCCTCCGCTTGAACGAACCGACCGCGTAATCCCGATTGCTCCCGCGCTACAAGGACCCCTCTCAGACACAGCTACATAACCGCTCGACCAAGATCGTTTCTGACTCGCTCGCTGCCCCAATCGTTCGCATAGTTACGGTAGAATCACGGTACCATGTCTTTGCTTTCTCGACACTTGCTCCTTTGCACATCGCTTCTCGTGAATGGTTCATCTTGCGGAGCTATCGCATCAGCTATGGACTGGGGAACCGAGGTCACGCTCTGGCTGGAGTCAGGTGTGGCCGTCGCCTCCAGCCAGCTGAGCGGCCGTCGGGAACTACCGTTGGGGGCGCAGGAAGTTGTGATCAGTTCCGACACGAGCGGAATCAATGGCATCGTAGTGACGTCTCGCCGGCACTTGAGGTTTTCAAGCAGTGCTCTGACCGGAGCAAGAGAGAGCTGGGCATGAGTGAAAAGGTGACTGGCTTTCACAGCAACGACTATGGAACGATCTTCATCACTAATCAGCGAGTGATAGGCTTTCCTCCGTTGCTCGGCAGCTTCGCCTCCAAACCATTGGGATGTGCACGAGCGGATTGCGAACGTGGATGGGAGGCATTTGGGTGAAGGCCTTGGTCAGTTATTGCTCAGAGACCCCGTCGGACACCCAATGCGTGATGGCTTAGGATGTCGTCGAGCCTGGCCCGTGAGCGTTCAAACATTTGTCGCCTTGCTTCTCGGGTACGAAGCGGATCCAGAAAGGTCTGATCAGAGGGTGCAATCGGTGCGAGGGAGAACATACGTAAGGCGGAGCGTTTGATGGCTGGTTTATTCTTCCAAGGGTTGTAGAGCGGATCTCCTAGGAGCACCATGCGCCAACTCACCCATCGACTGCTGAGATAATAGGCTTCAACCAGCGAGTATTGGCCGGTCATCAACAAGACCATGAACTCGAGCGGCTCAGGGAACGCATCGAGATACGGCTCTCCAACGGAGCCAAGCGTGGCCGTGATGCCGTGTTCCAGGGCATTTTTGCACCAGCCGGTTTCACCGGGCTGATGCAGACTAACGGCTTCGGCAGACGCCATATGGTAGCCGATGGCACCGGGCTGAAACGTAAAGGCATCCTCGTAATTCCTGAGCCTATACCAGCCCGCATAGAGGGCGACATCTGGAGCTTGCCCAGGGCGCTCAAACCGTGATTTGGTATTTTCCAAGATCGATCGGTAGGAACTCTGCTCCCCGATAAACGTATGGAGGTTCTGCAGACTCAGGTCATACTTCGTGTACGTATCGGGGGAATCCTTCGCCGGCAATCCTTGCGCATCCAGGTAGATTGTTCCCGTCAAGCCGAGATGTTCACCCTCCATGGCGCGGTCCACCAGTTTCATAGCCAGTTCGGCGGTCGGTGCATCGAGACGGCTCACCATCAGAACCGGAAGCTCTCGAGTCCCCGTTTTCGTAGAAGACCGAGACGCATGATGAAATGGATTGGGGTGCCGCCAGGCAACAGGGTACTCGCCTCGCTCCCACCAGAGAAGACTCAACTCACTATCCACGCTGGCATCGCTGGATTCGTCGGAAAGCAGCTCTGATTCCATTGCAGCCAGCACAAAGACCCCGTACGGTCCGTAGATCCGCTCGATGTGCCGATAGAATTCGGTCCGCTCTCGACGAACCGGCAATTTCAGAGACCCCACGAGCAGCTGCAAACCTTCAAGTTGCCGGGTTCGTCCTTCTTCACCCTCACGGCCAGCAGCGGGCGCAGACGGCGGAAGCTCATGATGCAACTCTGCGACGCCGGCCAATCCTTGATAGCTGCGGAACATCGCTTCCAACCGTGTATAGCCCTGAGCATCACGCGGCGGTTGTTCCCGAGCCTGTTGTAACGCCTGATGCACCGATCGATTAACCTCTAGAAAAAACGACATGTTTCGCTCATAACTCGGTCCCACCTGACCCTGATTGCCCCCAGGTTTCACATCTGACTTGGGAGGCAAGCCTCCAATCTTCCGCGCTTGCTGATCCACTGCGAGCAGACGAGATCTCGCCCCCTCTAGTTTCGTGGCCACATCACGACGCAACGCCTGTTCCTCGGCCGTATAGAGCGGCGGTCCCACACGAAGCGGGACGCCATACACCGTGACCAACACACGAATCCGCCTCTGAAGATCGTGCGCTTGCAGGGCCTGCCTCACGGGCAATACGATCAGCTGTTCATACCCATGTCGGCTGATCGTCTCATCTGGAGGAAGATCTAACTTGACAATCTGCTGCAGCGGGACGCCACGTCGCACTGCATAATGTTCGGCCACCCTGAGACTTTCATGACTATTGCCGTTGGCGACGATGACGACTTGATCAGGAAGGAGTTCGGCCCAAGCCAAGGAAACTTGCCCTATGAACGCAATAAGAACAATAAGAGATATCATGAGCGCCACCTAAGCCTTCCGCTTTCATTTAACGATCATAGCTTAGCCGAGCAACTCCTCTCTTTGCACGCGAGGAAGCCTCACTGGCAGGTTATCTGCACGATAATTTCTTGACGATAGACTCTCGATTCATCTATCCCTTCCGGGAAGACGCCAATCACTTTCGACATGGCTTATGCGCTAGCACTCCATTCTTTACCAGCATTTAGACATGTAACGAGTCTGTAACACGGAGAGCGTATCGTGACAGACACCAGCATAAGCAAGAATGGGGAGGAAAGACCTTTGAGTTCACCACGTCTCAAGAAAATTCTTATCGTCGAAGACGAACAGGACATTGCACAGTTGGTCAAGCATTACCTTGAAAAGGAAGGATTTCACACCTGCCTCGCCACAACGGGCCTTGAAGCGTTGAAGCTCGTGCCGTCTGAGCATCCAGATCTGGTGATTCTCGATCTCATGTTGCCTCACCTGAACGGATTGGAGGTATGCAAAACACTCCGGCACAAGCCTGAGACCGCGCTGTTGCCGATCATCATGCTCACGGCGAAGAACGAAGAGTCCGATACGGTTGTCGGACTGGAGCTCGGAGCCGATGATTACGTCACCAAACCTTTCAGCCCCAAGACATTGGTGGCTCGGGTCAAATCTCTCTTCCGTCGGCTGGAGCGGACAAGCGATCACAAACCAACGTCCTTAGTGTACGGTTCCCTCCAAATGGACCTGACGCGACACGAAGTGACGGTCAGAGGCAAAGAAGTGCTGCTCACAGCTAAGGAGTTTGGACTGTTGGCGCACCTCTTACGTCACCCTGGACGGGTACTGACGCGGGAGGTACTGCTTAATGAAGTGTGGGGTTACGACTATTATGGGACGACGCGAACCGTTGACGTCCATGTTCGGCGGTTGAAACTGAAAGTACCACTCCTGAATGACTCGATTGTCTCGGTCAAGACGCTTGGATACAAATTATTGGATCAACCTCAAGTATAGTCACTTCCCCTGCATTGTCCGATGTCGTTTGCATCGCATAGGACCTAAGGAACCTCTCTCATCTTCTCCGCCGTTTCTCCATCTCCTCCGGGCATGGACCTTGAAGGGAAGACGTTGAACCAGATTCCGATGATTGATCCACCGTTCGCAGCCACCTTCGGACCTGCGCAGCAATCTCATCACGTACTCGACGGAAGACTTGCAGGCGATCAGAATCCGCGCCTTGTGCGTCGGCAGGATCATCGAAAATCCAATGCAACTGGGCGTCGCTTCTGGGATCTGTCGGGCACGATGCGTGGGCGTGATCACAGACCGGAATGACGCAGTGGAGATGTCGTCCTTGGAATTGGGCCACGTGCTTCGAGCGAGAACGAGAGATATCGACTCCCATCTCTCCCATCACCTCCACAGCTCGTGGATTCATACCGACCGGGTTGGTTCCCGCACTCAAAACCTCAAACCGATTTCCAGCCAAGTGGCGTAGCCATCCCTCCACCATCTGACTGCGGCAAGAGTTGCCTGTACATAAGAAGAGGACGGTAGGTTTCATGCCGGCTGCTCCACTGGAAACCAAGTCCGCGTCCGATTGCAGACGGCACAGACGGAGAGCATGACCGGCACCTCGACCAACACTCCCACAACAGTTGCCAGCGCAGCGCCCGACTCCAGTCCAAACAAGGCGATGGCCGTTGCAACCGCCAACTCAAAGAAATTGCTCGCGCCGATCAGTGCCCCCGGTGCCGCCACCGAATGTGGCACATGGAGCCACTTCATCAACACATAGGCCAATGAGGCATTGAAATAAACCTGGATCAGAATGGGGACGGCGATGAGCGCCACATGCCATGTCTTGCCGGTGATATTGTCGGCTTGGAACGCGAACAATAACACCAGCATCGCGAGGAGGGCGATAATAGTGATCGGAGCGAATCGAGGGAGCACACGATCTTCAAACCGGGCTTTGCCCTGTTGTGCAATGAACCAATGCCGCAAGACCACGCCGATGATGAGTGGAATGACGATGAAAGCCAAGACGGAATAGAGCAAGACCGGAAGTGGGACCGTCAACGCCGAAGCACCAGTGACCAAGAATCCGACGATCGGGGCAAAGAGCAGCAGCATAATCAAATCGTTCACAGAGACTTGGACAAGCGTGTAGGCGGGATCACCATCGGTCAGATAGCTCCAGACGAACACCATGGCGGTACAGGGCGCCGCAGCCAAAATAATGGTTCCGGCAATGTATTGATCCGCCTCGCTCGGAGCAATCCAGGCAGAGAACACGAGTCGAAAAAACACCCAGCTGAAGAAGGCCATCGAAAACGGTTTGACGATCCAATTCACAAAGAGAGTCACCAGCAATCCGGTCGGTCTCTTGCCCACATTGCGAATGGATGCGACATCGATCTTCATCATCATCGGAATGATCATGAACCAGATGAGTACCGCGATCGCGGCATTCACATGGCTGCCCTCCCCGAATTCCCAACTACGCAACCATGTGACGACGCCGGGAGCGGATTTCCCCAGCAGCACTCCCCCGATCATGCAGAGCGCCACCCAGATCGTGAGATACCGTTCGAACAGATTCAGCCGCTTCTCTAGAGACTGAACTGGCGGGCCTGATGCCATTGTGATGTCCATGATGAATATCCTCTGGTGATTCAACAACGTGACGGAGCAGTACTGCGTTTCCGCTGCTCGTCATTCCGAAGTTGCTCTAGAATTCGCACTTGCACCTCATCCGCCAGCGCATGAAAGTGACGCAGGGTCCTCTCCCTTATTTTCGTCCGGGTCGCTGTCCTGACTCCTTAAGTACATCAATAATTATTGATCAGTCAACCGTAAAACTGCCTCCACAAGGCCACTAGGACACTTTTTACATGGACGTAAACTCTCTGTAACCAAACGTTGCCATCCCTGCTGTATCACTAGCCTCAAGAGATTATGGGGAGGCCCCTACTGCACAACCACATGGCAGTCGAGTGAGCGCACACAGCAACCTGCCCGCGCTCACGGGAGTGAACCACATGACCAAGCGCGTACGATTAAGAGAGGAACTCAGCCGGCAACGCACCTCACTGCTGACCGAGTGGAACTTCTCGCTTGTTCCGCCGTCCGAACGAGCATGTTATGCAGACCCTGCCGATCAGGCATCGAACGATTTCGAGCAAGATCTGGCCATACAGGTAAGGACGAGAATGATCGCGAGGCTCAAGCGGATTGAGCTCGCCCTACAATTGACGCAGACCAAAAGCTATGGATGCTGTCGGCGGTGCCGGAAGGCGATTCCTTATGCCCGACTGACGGTTCAGCCAGATGCGCTCTTCTGCGTGTCTTGCCTAGCACGCATGGAGCGTAAACACTACGAACATTGACGACGGATCGCAGACGCCCCGGGGGAGCCGACCTGCCCTCCCAAGCCAGTGCCTGGCTCCTCCACGCTTGCCCTTTCTTTCAAGAGAAGGGGCAAGCGCGACTTAAATGGAAGGTCTACTTTCGATGAAGGTGGTGGCTATGCAATGCGCACGCTGTGCCGGCATGGACGTACCCGAGGTTATTGTTGAGGGAGGGGCCAAACTTTCTGTGATGCGTTGTGTTCACTGTGGGGACGTCATCGATGATGTCATCCTGATGAACCGCCGACGCCAACGATCTGTACGGCCCGGACGCCCACGAACTTCAACCTATAGACGTAATCGGTCTACCTGGAATAGATCCGCAGTAATCATAGAGGAGAGCTGACCGAGAAGTGACCCGCTGTGCTGAGCCTCAGACCAAAAGAGACACTACAGAATCGAATGGGATCGATGGCGATGTGACATCCTGGTCATCAGTCTCCAGCCCGCGCGCCTGCAACCAAAAGACCTTGACCTGCGGCTCCTCAATAATTGCAAACGTCAGTTGCGGTGAATTCAAACTTTGGAAGACGATATGCTCTGCAATTTTCCCGGTTAGTTCCTCCAGATCATCTGACCGCTGAAACCGCAGAGCATAACCCTAAGGAGGTTCAACTAATCAACGCGCATGCTTAAGCAAATGTGACAACAGTATTCGGCGGCGCAAGGCCTTTTCAATGTAACCGGTCATGCTTTGTTCTCCATACGTTAAGAAATGCTGCAAACTTGACTCTCACCAATGCGCGCTCATCGGAGACCTTCTCCAGGAATTCTGACAGACGCCGAGATTTCAGCACCGTGTACACCGTCACGGCTGTCGTTGGGATCAGGACGGACAGAAAGATGAAGAGCTTTCTTATGAATGGGCTATCAGCCTCGGCGATTAAATTCATGCCCAGAAAGCCCGTTGTGGCCATGCCGATCAACCCAACCGTGGTCACGACGGTCAGACGCACCATCGTCTCTCCCTGCCGGCGCAGCACATCACTGTCCAGATACTGACTCATATCTTCAATCGCTTCCCGAACCTCGGTGTAGAGCTGGGCTGTTCCAAGGTGCCTATTCGTCATCCGAAACAATTCCTTCACCTGGGTATGTTCCGAGACGTCCTGGAACCAATACCGATGAGTAAAACGCAGAAACATACCGAGGATCTGCTGAATCATGTGCCTGAAATTTCTGACCGATTCTAGATTTCCTGGTTCCAGCCGGTTGAGGGCATCAACGAGACGGTCGGACAGCATGAGCATGGCGGCCTTATGAAAATGGGCGATCAAAAAGAGGACAAAATACTCGTGCCGGAACTGCTCAAGACCAGTTTTTCGGATGGCTAAAAACCGGTCGCTACAGTCACTCACTTGCGTCAACACGCGTCCGCTGCAGATGAAGCGGGTTCCCGGGCGCTTGGGGTCTTGTTCGCTCCAGTAGCGATCATAGAAGTACCGGTCTTCAAAGTCGCATAAGTGTCGTTCGGAATAGGGCAGAGAGTCCGATGGATCAGGCGCGGCGGCTAACCCCAGCCGTATGAAGTTCCCCCGGGTCAGCGCAGCCGGATTATCAATCGTCAGATAGGCCATCAGCGGCAAGAGGTGAGATTCGATCTGCCGATAGCGGATGAGGCCCGTCTTACCAGAATGGTGGAGCACCAACGGTTCGAGCAGAAACTCCCAGTGCGAGGCGATGCACGGCGCCCGGTACTGACACACAAATGACAAGTATTTCTCCTTGTGTTCGTAGTCGGAGGATGCCAGCACCGTGCCATCCCTGGCCAGCCATTCGGCCTTTTTCAGGCAATGACCACCCTGTCCCTCAAATTCCCAATACGTGGGATATCCTCTGGCAAAACGAAGCATGGTGTCCTCTACACAGGCCAAAGAGAGGTCATCGGCAAAGATCTCCATGGCCAAGATGACGATGTCAATGTCATAGAAAAAGTACAAATCAATATGCGCGACCTCGAATATGACCGGCACAGATCTGGGATCGGGGTAGGTCATCCGCACCCGTGCGATATCGGTGCGGCGGAACACACGAATGGGTGATTCCTGGTTGACACCTGTCCCGCGGCCTGTGCCTTCGCCGTAGAGAAATCGCTGGATGGAGGGGAGGAAGGTGATGAATTCGCCGTAGTGCCGTTCCTGAAACTGAGATGGGTCGCCGGTAAACTCATCTTCCACCTCTCGCCAGAGATTATTGAACCCCTGCGTCTGAATAAAGTCGCAGTGTTTCTGGATCGGCAGATCGTCGCGTATCGGCATTAACTGGAGTGGCCAGAGTACTATCTGTCGGAAATGCCTAACCATGAGGCCGCGGTCGAGCGCAATCTCCTCGCATACGTCACTCGTGGCAGATGATGTCGATGGTTCCATAGGCTGCCTGGCAATTAGGCGATGTCGTGTGAGGCAGATGCTCGTGAGGACTTGATGTTATGCGCCGCTCCTCATGGATGACGAGGACCGTCGCCATTGCCTTCTATTCGACTCTTTATAATCTAGGTTTCCAGTGCTCCAAAAGCCATTGCTGAGAATTAAACGCAGCTTCACCAGATGCCGGATGCACACGCTCATAGGTCCCGTCTGGAAGCAACCGCCTTGCCTGCACATTGTCTCGTAGCCCGACACCGAGAATGTCATTGAGGATGACCTCGCGCCAGCGAGGATCCTCTACGGGAAACAGCACTTCCACTCTGTGGTCCAGATTTCGAGGCATCAGATCGGCGCTCCCCATCAACATATCGTCGTGCCCGCCGTTGCGAAAATAGTAGATCCGCGCGTGTTCCAGAAAACGCCCAACCACCGAGGTGACGGTGATGGTCTCACTGATCCCTGGAAGACCCGGCTTTAGGCAACAAATACCCCGCACCTGAAGGTCAATTTTGACTCCGGCTTGCGATGCAAGGTACAGAGCGCGGATACACTGCGCATCAACCAATGCATTCATCTTGAACGCAATATATCCATCACCGTGCTGGCGATGGCGGCAGGACTCGCGCTTGATCCGATCCAGTAATTGCTGCCTGAGCGTCGTCGGTGCAACGAGTAACTTGGAATAGATATTCTTGCGGGAGTACCCAGTCAGTGAGTTGAACAAATCGGATACATCACGACTAATGGTAGAATCGCAGGTGAAATAGCTCACATCGGTATAGATACGACTGGTGACCACGTTATAGTTTCCTGTGCCGAGGTGGACATAGCGGCGGATTCCCTCCGGTTCGCGCCGGACGATGAGACAGACCTTCGCATGCGTCTTGAGCCCGCGCACACCGTACACAACGTGCACACCTTCGTCCTCAAGTTTTCGAGCCCATTCAATGTTATTTTCTTCGTCGAATCGAGCCTTGAGCTCAACCAGGACCGCAACTTGTTTACCGTTGACGCGAGCTTCCAACAGCGCATCGACAATGGGTGATTTTGGATTGACGCGATAGAGGGTCTGTTTAATGGCGAGGACGTCTGGGTCGTTTGCGGCTTCTCGCAGAAACTCCACGACCGGCATGAAGCTGTCATAAGGATGATACAACAGCACGTCCTGCTGGCGGATGGCAGCCAAAAGACTGCCTGATTTACTCACGCAGGGAGGGACGGCCGGAACAAACGGCTGATCTTTTAGGTCAGGACGCTCAAGTGCGTGCAGCTCACGAATCCCAGCCATCCCGATCGGGCTGTGTCCTGCATAGACAAGGTACAACGGGAGCTGAAGGTTTCTTGTCAGGATTTCGCGGATGGGACTGGGTGTCGCCGCATCCAATTCCAATCGAACGGCTGACGTGTACTGTCGCTGATCGAGCTGTGCTTCCACCGCCTCGATGAGATCGGATGCTTCGTCTACCTCAATCGCAACATCGGCATCTCGCGTCACACGGAATGGATAGGATGCGACAACGTCCAGACCGGGAAAGAGATTGCCCAGGTTGTGCGCAATAACCTCCTCCAGCCAGACAAATTGCTGCACTCCTCCAGCCCCGCCCAAACCCATCTGTTGACGCGCAACATCCTCATCGGTGGGGATCGGCACCAGTCGCGGGAAGACGTCAGGCACTTTGACGCGCGCGAAACAGTCACCACGCTCGGGGTCCTTTACCAATACGGCAAGATTAAAGCTCAGACTCGAGATATGAGGGAAAGGATGGGTCGGGTCAAAGGCGAGCGGAGTCAGCACTGGAAATATTTCTCGCTGAAAGTACCCTTGGATCGCTTCTCGTTCCCTGTGCCCCAACTCTCCATAATGTAGAATACGAATGCCTGCTTCTGCCAACCCTGGCAAAACATCCTGTTTCCAGCACATATCGTATCGTTCATAGTGGATCATCAGCTCTCGGTTGATCGTCAGTATTTGCTCTGATGGTGTCATGCCGTCGGGCGTTGTTCCGACGACTCCACCAGCCACCTGACGGTGGAGACCTGATACTCGAATCATGAAAAACTCATCCAGATTCGTGGCGAAGATCGCCAGAAACTTCACTCGTTCCAAGAGGGGGTGCCCCTTGTCCTCGGCTTCTTCGAGGACCCGCAGATTGAATCGCAGCCAGCTGAGTTCTCGATTCAGGAGATGGCGCGACTCATCGATACCCTGCTCTGGCTCGGCGGCTGATTCTCCCTGACCCCGCAGACTGATCGATCATGGAAGCTCCTTGCTGATGAATAGTCTCTTGCACCTGTTCTTTAGCATACTGCAGGAGAGATTGATCGTATTCAGAGAGGACACCTGGCCATGGTCCTACAAAACGCACACCGTTACACTGCCAGCCGATACCACCAGGAATCCGTTCAACCTACCAAGCGACAAACCGTGGAAGCTTACTCTGTATCTGATCACAGCACCATTGCAGGGGCGTTACAGATCTGTAACATTTCGATCTTGTGCCGTACCATACGGCTGGCCACTACTTGGTATTTGTGAAGCACAACGCGTCTGTTTCGAGGAACATTCGTGGCGCAAGAACCAGCTCGCCTATTGTCTCCTACTGATTCTGGAGTGACAGCCATTATGCCGAGAGACTGCTGACATTCAATCTTCGATTCCGTGTGTGCCTTGAAAATCGCTTGGCCTGAAATAGCCTTCTCAGACCGGATAGAGTAATCAGCCGTGGTGCTTCGTATGTTAATTTGTCTGGACGAATCATGAATGCTCTTGGAACCGCGTCCCCAGCAAATCGGCTCTGTTTCATCGCCTGCCTTTCTTTGAGCTGGCTCCTGTCACAAGATGTCACCCGAGCAGAGCTCCAGCCTGAAGTAACGGTGTGGCTGGAGTCTGGTCAAGCCGTCGCGACCAGTCAATTGAGCGGCCGGAGGGAAATACCGTTGGGAGCTCAGGAAGTGGTCATCAGCTCCGGCACGAATGGGATCAATGGCATCGTGGTGACGTCTCGTCGGCTCTTAGGGTTTTCGAGCCGTGCCCTGACCTGGAGCAAGAAAGAACTGGACGTAAACGAAAAAGTCCTCGAACGGAAGATCCTGCCAAGCTTCAGCCTCGTCAGAACGGATCGGCATCTGTACGGATTTCGTGGGGTCAACGGGCTGTGGCTCGAAGAAGCGTTAGGAGTGCGGGAAAAGGTGACTCGCTTTCACAGCAACGACTATGGAGCAGTCTTCATCACCAATGAGCGTGTGGTTGGATTCACGCCACTGCTCGGCGGCTTCGCATCGAAGCTGTTGGACGTGCATGAGCGCATCGTGGGTGTGGAGAATGACAATGGGCTCATTCTCGTTTCCACCACGAAGCGAACGCTCGTCTTCGGCAGCCGCCTGAGCGGATGGGAGGAATTCGAGTAACGGTACTCGCCTACGCTTGCCGGATTGTGTTCACAGCTACCCACCTGGCCATGCACGCAGCGGTCAGGCGAACGAATAGGGAGGGTAACCACATCCTGCTTTAGCCGTATCTCGCGTCAGAATCCTCCCGTTACGATCATCACACCATCCTTTCACACAGAATTAGCATCTCTGTAATGGCCCAGAAACAGTGCCTCTGTAGACTTCCACCATGTTGATCAGTGGGGTCGCCAATGATGACTGCCAAATAAATATCAGCAAGGAAGGGGGTGAGAGGCCATGATGACATGGGTTATCGAGGTACTTCTGATAAGTACCATTCTGGGAGTGATGTACGCAGCGCTTAACGTAGGTCGCGAATAGACGAAGCAACCCGCGTCGATTTTCAAAAGAAGGAGGTTTAAACGAGAATGGGCGGCAGACATACGCGAGCCGGTGGGGAACAAGCCCACCGGCCCGCGTCAAGATAATATTTCGCTCTCGGCAAACCGCTAAGCCTCGATATCCTCTCGCAGCGACCATCACCTCTTCGCACTGATGTTCTCCCCCGCTCGCAGTTTGATTTCGAAGGTCGTCTCCCAATCGCTGAGGCAACCTGCTGTCTCACGCAGCTGGTGAGACACCGCCACTCCTGGTTGCACGTAGCCGGTTGCCTGAGTGAGTCCGCTCACTCCACCGGTCCGGTCTCATGGCCATGCTAAGGGCGAACATGGCTATGATCATCACGAAGAACACCAATGCCATACCGAGAAGAACCCCTGCGCGGAGCTCGGCAATCATGTATTCCATCTCCTTTGCTCAGATCAACTCTTGTTGCGAGAATAGAAATCGACGTCTTCGTGCTGCGTGTCGTTGCATAACGAAACCACACTCGGCGCCGACAAGTTTCAGCGCATGGTATCGTGCATCTTGTTCACCAGTTGGGGGTAATTATTTCACCGAGCCAACCGTAGTCTGATGAAGATGCCACAGACGCTCATCACGATGATGCCCACGCAAGTCATAAGGGACTTCACGAGCAAGAACCCCACCCGCAGCTTAGCAAGCATAGTGTCTTCCTCCTTGTCTTCAAAAGAGGACCAGGACATTGTCCTGCTCCATTGATTCACCCATCTCGCACCCAGGATCAGTGAATTCCTATTCGTGTATCCCTCTGACCACACCTTCGTGGAGCAAGCCATGTACGACTCGATTCGTACACATCAATAAGTCAGCGTGATTACTCGTGAGGCGGACTCCTTTGTGCATTGAGTAGATATGTACCCTTCGTGCATCACGGCCTCATTGCCGAATCGTAAACGCCGTGTAAAACACTGTTCCTTCCCTGGAAATTTACCGGCCTGTAATACCCGTCTAATACCGGCGCAATGCCGTATTGGTAGTGGTCAAACATAAAGGAGGGTTCAGATGAAATTCTCAATTGGCGTTCGCCGTCTGTGTGATCGCGATACCAGTGCAGGGGGTACTTCCACCGGAGAATTTGGCGCAAGTTCGCGCGACGATCGATCCTGACATCCCGTCCTATATCGCTCAGGATTCGGTATCCGGCAGACTGACCATTTCCACGCCTGAAACGATGAAGCCCTTGGTTGAGGCCTGGGCAGGGGATCTGATTCGCCAGCATCCGGACCTAAACGTCACTGTGATACGAGAGGACCCTGACTCCGGCCTCGCAGCACTCCTTGAACGTCGGGCGGAGATCGCAGCCATGTCCCGCCGCATCACTCCCACTGAAATTGCGGAATTTATCTTCGAATATGGGTACGTACCGATGGAGGTTCCCGTGGCTCGTCACGCATCGACCGTCTTCGTTCACAACGACAACCGGAATGCCAACTTTTTGATACCGAGTAAAGTGGATCGCCTCCACCCTGTTCGACGAAATCTTTACCTCTACAGCACCAGACCCTCACGATCGAACCCCACTCCGGCAACTGCGGAATTGGTCCACTACGCGCTGAGCCGGCAAGGCCAGGAGCTGGTACTCGGCTTGGGACACTCCCCGCTATCCTATGCGGAGATTGCACGGGTGAGTTCGAAGTGGTTAGCGTGCTGCAAGCTCCCCTGAATTTTACCCCAACGTAATCTCACCTTAACGCTCGGGCAATACTCCAACGCTAATATACAAACAATACAATTATAAATAATAAGGAGGATCCATTATGGTCACTGTAGGCAACTTAATGCAGAAAGAACCGGTCACGGTGGATGTGGGCACGTCGGTCGTGGAGGCGGCGAAATTGATGAAGGCCTGTAACGTGGAAAGTGTGCTGGTGGTCCGCCAAGCGCAGATCATCGGCATTGTGACCGAGTCGGATGTCGTCAAGAAGTTTGTGGGCGCGGAGAAAGCCGCGTACTTCGTGCCGGTGGAGGACATCATGAGCAGTCCGGTGCCAGGCATCGAAGAGCGGCGGCCGTTGACGGAAGCCGCTGATCTCATGGACAAGCAACGCACACTCCACCTGGGAGTCACGAAAGCCGGTGCACTCATCGGATTGCTGTCGGTTCGGGACTTTCTTCGTCCAGTCTCCCTCGACGAGTTCTAACGACCCTGCCTTTCATGAGCCCGCTGCCTGCTCGGATAGGCAGCCCCTCGCCCCCTCTCTTCCACATCGCCAGTTCGCACGGGCGATCTCCCCCGGCATTTCCTGACGACCCACCAGGAGTTGCGTTTCCCTCTCTCCTGCGTTGATACTTACAGGCGCCGGTTCTGCCGTGAGGATTCCACCTTGTCTCGATTGGACACCCACCTCGCTCCTCATGGTCGCTCCTCCCCGATCTCTTCACAACGAGAACGCGAACGGAAGCTGACCATCACACCTGATTTCCGTCTGCCTCGGCTGCCCGGCACACCGCTCCCTCGACGGCAGCTGATCTCCACCTATTACGATACGGCAGCCTACGATCTGGCCCATGCGCGGATGACCCTGCGCCATCGGATCGAACGGGGAAAGCAGTCCTGGCAGCTGAAACTCCCGTTGGGCGACGATCGGCAGGAGATAGAAGTGGCCAGCACCCAGGCCGATCCACCAGATTCCTTGCGCCGTCTGCTGATGCTCCATCTTGGACATCGGAAACTGGTGCCAGTTGTGACCCTGCGTGTCTGGCGACGGGGCTTCTTGGTGCATCATGGCCGAGTGCCCGTTGCGGAGATTGCCCTCGACACAGTGGCAGTTGAGAAGAACGGCGGTATCATCCAACGCTTTCGCGAACTTGAAATCGAACAGCGGCAGGGCGACGAGGCCTCGCTTCGTTCCCTTGAACAGCAGCTGCGCGAGGCCGGAGCGTCCGATCATGACGGGCGGCCCAAGTTCTTTCTGGCCCTCTCGCTCCCAGCCCCCACCCCCTGTGCACCGCCTGAGCCGAAGGCCCCGGTGGTCGACTATCTCAAGTGGGCGCTCGCGCAGCACGTCGGATGGCTCCTGGCCCATGATCCCGGCACGAGACTCGGCACCGAGCCTGAGAGCCTGCATCAACTGCGCGTCGCGACCAGGCGTCTGCGCGCAGTACTCCGCACAGCCCGGCCAATCCTCCGTCCCGCATGGGTCACGACACTGGAACAAGAGCTCACATGGCTCAGCGAGCTGCTAGGGCCGGCCCGCGATCTCGACGTCCAGATCGCCCATTTCACGGAAGAATCTGCCAATTTAGATGCGCGAGATCGCAAGCTGCTGGCACCATTCATCGCCCATCTACGCACGCAACGAGAAGCCGTTCAGCAGATGGTGGTCAGCGAACTCACAAGCGCTCGCTACGTCGAACTCATTCGGCGGCTTCAACAAGCGGCGCAGAACCCCTCGGTCGTGGAGTCTCCCCTCACCGTGCGCGACCTCGCCAGACAGGAATTCAAGAAGTTACGCAAAGCGATCAGCCGGCTCACCCCTTCCCCATCGGATACCGCACTGCACACAATTCGCATCAAAACCAAACGGGCCCGTTATGCGGCGGAACTTACTCGCAGCTCGGTGGGCAAACCCGCCAGCCGGTTTATCAAGTCCGCGCGGGCGGTCCAGGACCTACTGGGCCTCCATCAGGATGCGATCCAAGCCGAACGTCACGTCCGACAGTTCCTCAAATACTCGACGAGTATCCGCGCCGGATTCGTCGCAGGACGCATGGTTGAACGCCAACAACAACGGCGTAAACTCGTGCGCCAGGGCATAAAACCGTTGTTCAAGACGCTGCTGAAACGAGGGAAGTAAGGCGTGGGGATGAACAGGGAGGAAGTTGCCCACAGAACGGTCGCTTCGTCAGCGCAGGACAGGCCGCATTGTCCCCATCTGCATTGGCTGAAAATCAAGGATCTTGGCTAGATCACGGGAGTGACGAAGGGCAAGAATAGGGTCAGGTCTTTCAATCATACTTTTCGCTGTTCTGCCTGCTTGAGACGTCGACTGACCGTCACGGTATGCACCCCCAACTGGTCCGCAATCTCTCGCAGCCGATACCCATACTGCCGATAGGCCACCGCGATCAGCTGGACTTCGTGCCTTCGGCGCTGAAAGAGCTCTTGAAGCGAAGGACGTGAGGCCTGCGTCTGTCGGCGGGGAATGTCTCGAATCATCCGATCCGGCTGATGTCGCGCGATAAACGTCTCAGAACCCAGGTAGATCTGCCCTTTGAGTTGGTCCCAGGGCCGCGGCCCGTCTCGCCCGTCCGCGACAAACTCCCGATAGCGGACCTGGGCCTCCCGCTGCCGGCTGCCAAACTGCCCAAGAATCCAGTCCGTCGTGAGCCAGGTCGGCGCGGGACGCTCTCCAACCGTGTCTCGATAACTGCTCCAGGCCCATTGCCGGGGATGTGGAACCAGTTTGGCCCGCACGGGATTGAGCACGACGTAGCGGCACAGTTCGAGCAGATGCGCCTCTTTCTCCACCAGAATGGCGGTGAACCGGCCCTGAAAGAGATGCCCCACCCGCTGGTGTCGACGGTTGACGGCCTGCGTGTAGGTGCCATTAAGCTGCCGCATGCCCTGCGAGAGATTTGGCTTCGGCGTTTCGATCAGGAGATGATAGTGGTTATCCATCACGCAGTAGGCATGGCAGCGCCAGCCAAAGCGATCAATGACATGGGCCAACCGCTCAAGGAACAACGTGCGGTCCCGATCATCTGCGACAATATTCTGTCGCGCATTGCCGCGACTGGTGACATGATAGACGGCACCGGGATATTCCAGACGCAACGGCCGAGTCATGGCGGCATGAGCATACCAGAATACCTGTCTGATTATAAGACCTGACCCTTTTTACTTCCGATCAAGCACCGTGGCGAGATTGCCATTGTTGTCATAGGTGTAGGTTTCGGTTCTGAGGAGTGGATCTCTTCTCGAGACCGTCCGATTCATGTTGTTGGGCGTGTAGACCGTCTGTTGGCTCTTGGCATCCGTCACGGTCAGCAGATTGTTATTTGGATTGTCGGTAAAAGCGGTGGTGAGGAGTATGCTATGGCTGGACTCCAAGAAAAAGCTTTTGAAGCCCTGCAATAAATCCTGCCAATCCTGCAAAAAACAGAGGCCCCCAAACACATACCAATAGATTCGGAAGCCTGTGCCGCCTAGAAGTTTCTTGAGCACCACACCAGAACTGCCGAACGGCATATCGGCGGAGGGATCAACGAAAAACTTCACCCGTCTCCAGGTCGCATAAAGGATTGCTGCGCCAATCAGAATAAATAACCAGTAGACAATAAATTCAGGATAAAGGTCTTGAAGGTCGACCGTATTATTCATATTCGTGAGATCAGTGACACAAAAACGGGCCTGAAATTGCCATGCTCATTTCTGAGGTGCACTAATTGCTCCACCAGTGCGAAGCAGATCCACTCCAATGTTTAGATTCAAGCCTTGTGTGAGATAAGACTGGTTGCTTCCATCAAAATCAGGGTTTGGAATAAAGTTCGTGCCGACTGAGAGATGTCTTGATACTCCAACGTCAATCGAGAATTCGCCTGGGGTGGGTGAGGGCTCACCGATCTTGCATTGAACACCTCCCCCGATGTTCGGCGGGAACACCGTCTCTTTAGATATAGTTAATCGCGGAATATCCAATTGGTAATTGGTCATACCAATTAGCACACTTATCTTTATCTCAAAAAGCCCAAGTGGATCGGCGAATACTGTTGCCCTATTACGTGCATAGCCATAAAGATTCACATCTCCCCCGCGAAACCCAATTGGATCCTCGCTCACAAACCGCTGGAACCTTGGTTGGTAGTACCGCGCTCGGTAGTACATGAGCCCAGTGCCGTCATCTTCTCGTCCAGTGTATTTGTAACTGTTGGTGCTCGTGAGTCCCGTCTGGGTGGTCGCGCCGAAGGGCTCGTAGGTGTACTGGGTCTGGAGCGTACCCGTGTTGTCACCAAGAGCAACTGTTGAGCCGAGGGCATCAGGTAACAGAGATCTGGCCACACCCCCTTCGGTTCTCGTAAAGAATTCATCGATGCCTAATCCAGTCAGAAGGTTTGCATTGATGGTAGCGCCGTTCTTTTCCTGCACAGGATTCAAGCCATCGTAGACATAATTGGTCACGACACCATTCACAGTTCCTCCGGTTCTTCGGCCGAAACTGTCATAGCTAAAGCTGGCGGTGAGCCCCGTCTTGCTTATACCGGTCAGCTAGTTTCGAGCATTCCAGGTATAGGTGGTCGTGACTCCGGCGTCCGTGGTCGTCGCGAGATTCCCGTTGAGGTCATAGGTCTCGGTCGTCGTGCCGAACGTCAATTGCTGATTGTTGGCATTATAGTTCGTCGTGGTGAGGGCCGGAGGAATATTGGACCGGGCGAATGTGCCTCCGGTCTTAATTCGATTGCCCGCCGCATCGTACGTATAATAAAGGGGTCAAGTCTTGCAATCATACATTCATCTGCTCCGCCTGCTTCACCCGTGGACTCACCGTGGCAGCATGCACGCCAAAATGGGCCGCGATCTCCGCGAATGAGCGGAATAAGAGTCCGCTCTTGTATCGTGCATCGGTTCATGCCCTAGAGATGCGCGCTGCGACCGATCGTCGTCTTAGGTGCGTGCGGCGACTGACCTTCGTGCACCGAAGCAGGCCGGCAACCGGAGGTGCTCTCGGAACCCGAGTGTCAGACCACCGGATGAGCGATTCTACCGCCTTCCGTCGTGGACGCAACGAGAATGGCACATTGTCGACCTCAGCGGAAGGCACATCCGGTTCGGCCTATCGGCCGGGAGCCTCTCGCTGTGCGCACGCACAACCCCTCATTTCTTCTCCTCAATCTGCAAGAGCGGGTCTTTGCGACTGGTGGTCCAATTCATCGTGTTAGGCATGTCGATCGTCTGTTGGTCCTTGGCATAACGGTGACGGTGCGGAGATGATGGCAGACTGTACGCAGGTTTGTGGATCGTGCAATCCCCAAAGATGGCGCTAGGGGGAAGGGCACATTGGGCCCTTGATGCACGAACACGTGGAAGAGTTGATTGACAGAAAGACGGGACCTAATAGTGCCGCTTACTTCACTTTGGACAACTCGGCTGGAATTCTGATCTCTTGTCCGTCTTGCAGATTGACGACGAACACCGACGTGGCGTTGGGGTCGAACTGTTCATAGGCAAACACTGCGGTAAACCGGGATCGGAAGACTGGGCCGCTCGTTTCGTTTTTTCTCCCCCGTTCAGCCTTACCGATGTCGATCGGCTTGATCCGCTTCGATCCTTGCTGCAACTCAATCAATGCGCCCTCGGCGAAATACTCATCATCGCCGCACAGCTGTACTTCCATTTCCATGTTGGGCATGTCCATCACTTTCTGGATGAACTCCTCGGGCATGCGCACGTCTGTCTTCCGCTTCTTCGATTCTGCCGCCTCTTGGCGACCAAAGGCTTCCAGGCGATACCGCTTGGTGCGAAGGACAGCGCTCGCGCCGCAGGGCTCTTTCTCCGGGTCGGCCCCCACGCGAGTCGCTAAGGACGCTTGCTGAAGGACCTTCTTTACGTCTTCCGGCGAATTAGCCTTTTCCATCGGAATGCGCCCGATCTCCAGCGCTTTGTGCGCCTCGTCGGGCGATAGATTGACCTCAATCGCCCACACCCCACTGTTCCCTGCCGCAAGGGCTCCGATCAAGCCCACCAGCGACGCAATCCGTTTGCGAACAGTCATGTCTTCCTTTTATCTCGCCGATATGGCGAGACCCAACGTATTAGGCACAATCAGATGAATGGCGTGCATTGTAGGTGAACCCTCATGCCTTTGCAATTAGGAGACGAACCGATTCCAGTTCGCATATGGTTGACGTCGATACAGGTCCTCGACGTTCACGAGAAGAGGATAACCGGCTGACCGAAGCAGATGCGCCACAAGCTTCAGCGGTAATCCCACCACAGTCGTATAGTCGCCGGCGATCCGTTCCACTAGCTCTCCACCGAGTCCTTGGATCGCATAGGCTCCGGCTTTGCCTAACGACTCCTCCGATGCAAGATACCGTTCATACGCTTGTTCGAGGTCCGCTTTCATCCAGACTTCCGCCGTGGCCACCTCCACTGATTCAATATGCCGCTCTCGATCGCATAAGGCGACGGCCGTATGGACCTGATGGGAACGGTCGGCCAGACGTGCCAGCATGGCGCGTGCATCTGCAAGATCGACCGGCTTCCCGAGCAGTTGGCCATCGAGGTCGATCACGGTATCGCTGCCGAGCACGAGGGCTTGCGACCTCACACATGCCACGGATCGTGCTTTTTCGAGCGCAAAGCGCCTGACCTGTTCAATGGGCGACAATCCGACCGTGGGATGCTCATGGAATTCCGATGGGCACACCTCGAAGGAAAAGCCCAACAGTGCCAGGAGTTCCCGGCGACGCGGCGAACTGGACGCCAGCACTAGCTGCATCGTGAGACCAGCACGCTCGGTTCTTCGGCTGATTCGGCCTGGGGCAGGTCCATGAAGGCTGCGGGGCGATCGTGAAATTCTGAGAGGAGGGCCTGGAGCCCTTCGACGGACGAGACTCGCACCATCTGCGCGCGCAGGGAGGCGGCATGAGGAAAGCCTTTGCAATACCAGCCCAGATGTTTGCGCATGCGGTGAAATTGCTGTGCGCCAAAGAACTGCGTGAACTGACGGGCATGTTCGACTAAGACCGCGAACCGTTCGTGCAGCGGACGCGCACAGACATCCGAGCCAACCTCAGGATCGCGCACACCACCGACTCCTATGCGAGCCTGCTCCTTTGCGCGAAAGAACCACGGCGCGCCAAGCACCCCCCGCCCGACCAACACTCCATCGACTCCGGTGTCACACACTCGTCCGGCGATGTCGTCAAGACGCTGAATGTCCCCATTTCCCAATACCAATGTCGTGGTTCCCCGCGCAAGTGCGGCAGCGCGGGCGATGGCCGACCAATCCGCCGTGCCGCGATACATCTGCTGGAGCGTTCGTCCATGGAGCGAGAGCACGGCCGGCGCTTCCAGTAAAAGTTGTTCGACCCAGTCTTCAACCGTGACCGAATCGTACCCAATCCGCGTCTTCACGGACAGCGGCAGTCGCCGCCGTGGGGGAGGGCTCGTGTCGCCGCGCTGTTGATTGAGACGTTCAAACATGGCAATGCGCACCGGCTTCAACCCTGCTTGTTCAAGCGTCTGTCCGTCGGCCCAATCCTCGATGCCCCGTTTGGCTGCCTGCATGATTGCGCGCGCCAGTTCCGGCGTGCGGATCAGCCCGGCGCCTGATCCCGACGACGCCACGCTCTTCGACGGACACCCCATGTTGATGTCCAGCCCATCAAAGCCCAGCTCGCACACCACCTGTGCCGCCAAATAGAAACGCTCCGGGTCTTTCCCATAGAGCTGCGCCACGATGGGACGCTCCCCCTCGCTGTACCGAAGCGTCTCCAAGCACTTCTCCGGTCCATGACAGATGTCATGGACATGCGTAAATTCAGTAAAGCTGACATCCGGCTTCCCTTGCTGTGCGATGACCGATCGGAAGCACGCATCGGTGACACCATCCATTGGAGACAATCCAATGATCGGACGTGGGAGATTCAGCCAAAAGCTCATATCAGCTCTCGTACACTGGAACACCGGGTTCGTTGGCAAAGCGGTACGCTCTCCGAAGCTCCTCGGCTTCTCTTTCGGCAATACTGTGCAACTCTGGCACCACCTCCTGGACAAATTCTACAAACCGGTCGACCTTCAGCAGGAAGAAATCGTACGTACCGACGAGAGTCCGTGGCTCACGGAACCAGAATGCCACAAACCCATCAAGCAACACATCCCGCGCTCTGAGTCCACGACAGGATTCTACAAACATATCCTCTACCTTTCCTCCCCAGTGAAGAATCTCATACGGGAGATAGACGGAACGATAGAGATCCAACTCTTGGATGTTGGCGCTGTCTTGGCTCCATTCTGCTCCCGTTGGCTCCATTGTTCCCGCCACAACTCGCGCATATCGATCGTAGGCCTCTGTAAGATTTTGTGTGCTCGATGTCAACATCAGCCCTTCCGACAATGCGCGGGCCTCGCAATCCGGCACGACCTGCTCGCTGTTGCTGAGTCGGCGGAACAGTGCCCTATAGCGCCGGGAGAACTCCGCGAATTCATCCACGATCAAGTCAACCGGTTTCGTATCCACCTCCAGGGCAAGACCTTTCAGGCTGGTGAGCTGTGGATGGCAGAGAATCTGATCGAGCATCTCGAACAAGACGGCCGGAATGGGAGCGGCATGGGCATCGATCCAGGCAGGAAGCGCATCATCGCCCATGCCACCCGTTAGTTGTGAAGCGAGGGCTCGGTGTGATTCATGAATGGCCAGACCCGCTACGTGAATCTCAACCACACGGTCCATGGGAAACTCGTTGAGAAATATTTCGATAAATCGTGTGAGTGACATGGTCCGATGCGCATCGGAATATCGAAACACCGTCCAGAGATGGCCCACGTCCAAGACCAGCCCACAGGGAGCCTGTTCGCTGACAACCTGAAAAAATCTTGGGATGGACATCGTCCCTGCGACAAAGTACGTGAGGGGCGGCATTTCAAGCAGCACCAACGGTGTGCTCCCATTGGCCAAACGACACTGTTGATCAAGCAGACGTTGGATCAATCGTGTATTATCAGCCACCACGTTCGCGCTTAACGGCGTATAGAGCGGGGGAAGGTAGGTCCCGTAGTGATAGCCGGCGAGATATTTTGTCGCACACTCATGATTGAGCCAGGCACTTTGCAAGATTATCAGTTGTTCTGCAGCCTCGGAGATTTCCTGTCTAAACGCCGTCGAATCGGCCATCTCAGGTTGCGTGACCCACAACCCTTCGCCATGATATGTCAGTAGACTATCGCCGACCTCTTTCCTGGTGGATGCCAAAGCCATCGATGTCGTACGGAATACTTCAAGGTAGGCAGGCGGCACTTGACGTTCTTGTAGACTTCGCCGCAAGCTAGCAAGGTCCGGAGCATGAATATCGACGGAAAGCCCCAATCCATGCACCGGAATGGTCCCGAGCCGACGAATGAACTCCCTATGATAAGGCCCACTCGACGCCATCATTTCTCTCTTGCCGACAGTCAAAATACCTTCCTAGTGTATTCCGGCAAACCATTGAATGACAAGGCTTTCAACCTCTCATGGCCCCCATGGACCTTCTGCTATACTTGGCATACATTGCGGCCAGGAGGGGGGCAGATTCGTGAGAAAAAAGGACCTCGCTGAGGAATGGCAGACACGGACAGTCAAGAGCCAAAAGCCACGGATCACCAGACCATACTGGTTGCACACATGATGACACCCGGCGTAGTCCAAGTGCCGGGAGACGTCTCGGTCACTGAAGCCGCGTCGCTTTTGGAACGCGAACGCATGCCCTGCCTCTTGGTCAAGGATACCGAGTCTCGTTTCGGACTCATGACACCGACCGACATCGTCAAAAAGGTCGTCGCACAGGGCCTCGAACCGGATGACATCGAGGTCCGCGCCATCATGACACGACCGGTCCAATTTATCGAGTACGATCGCGCGATGGACGAGGCGTCAGCGCTCATGATGTCCACCGGGACACCGATCCTCATCGTCACGAAACAAAATCAACCGGTCGGCGTCCTCACCGCGAGAGACCTGATCCTTTCTCCAAAACGATGCTCGACAAAGATCTCAGCCACCATCAGTGTCCTGGAGGGAGAGGGCGTGGGAGATGAGCATCAGGTCGCCATCTCACAGCTCAGTCATGCCGGCGCTTCGGTGGAGTCTCCCTCGCTGTTACTGCCGGGGACCAGAGTCCTATTGAGCTTTTGCCTCTCTGAGATGATGAGCCCTTTGACCATCCGAGGGAGCATCTTGAATACCACACGAGCTGAGCTGATATCTGGCGCCACCGGTTCCCTCATAGCCGCACCTCGGGGTATAGAGATACAATTCGTCGATCTCTCTCCCGCAGACCAGTCCAGAATCAAGGCCTGGGTGCTGGCCAATCTCCCTAAGTCGTTCGAGTCCTCCTAGACCGCACCAGATCCCGCAATCTTTGACCAACGTCTGATCCATTGGTACAATTTTGTGTCTCACTCAATGGAAAGGGTAGCTATGAATACAACCGGTAAGTCTTCGCAGGGTCGATCCCGCCCCGTTTTGTCGCGAGATGAGATTCTTCATCAGGTCAGCACCCTTCTTGATAGCCCAGAGGATGATCTGCATGCCGCGCTCATGCGAGAGCTCCTGACGGGCATGTTGAAACTCCATGACACACACTTAAATCTCTTGGATGTGAAAATTGTGAACCGCGCCGTCAAAGAACTGCGTCATGCATTCGGCGTCTTCAACGGTTATCGGGACCGGCAGAAAGTCAGCATTTTTGGCTCGGCTCGCACCCCCTCCACCGATCCCAATTATCAACTCGCCCACCAATTCTCCCAAGCCATCGTCCGGGAAGGGTTCATGGTCATCACCGGTGGGGCAGATGGGATCATGCGTGCCGCTCAAGAGGGTGCCGGACGCGAGAACAGCTTCGGCGTCAATATTATGCTTCCCTTCGAACAAGGTCCGAACTCCACGATCGCCGATGACCCAAAGCTCATTACCTTCAAATATTTTTTCACCCGCAAGTTGATGTTTCAGAAGGAAGCCAACGCCATCGCGCTCTTCCCTGGTGGGTTCGGCACACATGACGAAGGTTTTGAAATCCTCACGCTCGCCCAGACGGGCAAGAGTGATCCACAACCGATCATCTGCATTCAGGCCCCCGGCTGCGACTATTGGGACGATTGGTCGGCCTTTGTGACGAGGCAACTGCTAAAGCGTAAGCTCATCAATGAAGAGGACATGAGCCTCTTCACCATCGTCAATTCCGCAGATACAGCCGTGAGCCAGATCCTCAGATTCTATCGCCGCTATCATTCCATGCGCTTTGTGGGACGAGAGCTCGTCATGCGACTCAAGCAGACCATTACGCCTGAGCAACTCGAACAGCTCCGGGACCGATTCTCCGATCTCCTATCGGAAGGCACGTTCGAACTTCGTGGCCCACTCGCGGAAGAATTGGACGAACCGGCCCTGCGTGATCTCCCTCGACTCGTGTTCACTTTTAATCGACGCAACGCTGGCCGACTTCGCCAATTGATCAGTCACCTGAACGAGTTGTGAGCCATGCCGTACCGGTCGGCATGAACGCGACAGATTCCTTTTAGTCCTGACTTGGGCATGCTATTCTCTCCCAACTCTTTATGGGTAATGTATCTTCAGCACCTCCATTCCATGGTTCTCCGGACATTGTCCTGTACCATGCCGAATGTTCCGATGGGTTCGGGGCGGCCTGGGCCCTCTGGAAAAAGTTTCCGAGTGCGAGTTTTTTACCAGTCAAACACGGCCACCCGCCCCCTCCCGATCTCAAGGATCGCCGTGTCGTGATCGTCGATTTCAGCTACGCTCGACCGATCCTGGAAGCCATGGCCTCCGAGACCAAGGAACTTCTCATTCTGGATCACCATATCACCGCCGAACGGATCTTGGACGGCTTTTCAAACGCGTACTTCGATCAAACAAAGTCCGGCGCCGTCCTGAGCTGGGAATGGGCCCACGGCACGCCGGCTCCCTGGCTGCTTCAATACATTCAGGACAAGGATTTATGGACCTGGGCTTTATCGGGAAGCCGAGAAATCAACGCAGCTATAGCCTCCTACCCCTTTGATTTCAATGTATGGGATCGCTTTACTCAGTCGACGCTCGAGCAGGAAGGCCGAGCCATCTTGCGGTATGAACAGGAACTGGTCGGCAAACTCGCGGCACAGGCCGCTGTGGTTGAATTCCAGGGGATCGTCGTTCCCGCCGTGCAAAGCGCGATACTGACCAGCCAAATTGGCGAACGGCTCTCGCCGCATCATCCCTTTTGCCTGATCTGGCATGACCGCGATGGTCGTCGCTATTTTAGTATGCGTTCCAGTGGCGACGGGACCGATGTTGGGACCATTGCCGCCTCGTTTGGCGGCGGAGGCCATACCCATGCAGCTGGCTTTTCCGTTCCGCTGGAGAAGGATGGGACTCCTCCGATTGATCCCAGATTGCCTCGTGTGATCCAAGGTCATCGCCAAGCGCCATAGCCACAAACCCCTATGATTCCTCTCCACGACGATAATCCCACTCAACGGATTTCCATCGTCACGATGATCTTTATCGGCATCTGTGTCGCGGTGTTTCTCTATCAAGTAAATCTTCCCCAGGAGGCCGCCGAGCTCTTCGCATTTCAATACGGCGCCATCCCTGCCATTGTCTTCGGCCAGGCTTCGCTTCCCGAGGAAGCCGTTGCCTTTCCGGCATCCCTCAGTCTGGTGACTAGCATGTTTCTTCACGGAGGCTGGATGCACCTACTCGGGAACATGCTTTACCTCTGGATTTTCGGCAATAACATTGAAGATGCGATGGGTCACGCGAAGTTCGTCGTCTTTTATCTCCTATCCGGTATCCTGGCCGCTCTGAGCCATGCCTTAACTGACCCTTCCTCCCAAATCCCGATGGTGGGCGCCAGCGGGGCCATCTCGGCTGTGCTTGGTGCCTATCTGCTGTTGTTTCCACGCGCTCACGTGCTGGTCTTGCTGCCGGCGATCGGGATGACCCGAGTGCCAGCGGGCATCGTTCTCGGCATGTGGTTTATCACGCAGCTGATCAGTGGAGGCATGAGCGTGGGCGCGACAGGAGGGGGCGTCGCCTTTTTCGCTCATATCGGTGGATTCATCGCAGGCATGGCACTGATCGGTCTCTTCAAACGGAAGGATGTGCGTTTTTTTTCGCCTGGCCGGTCGACGTAGCCTTAATGAGGACGTCCCTCCCTGAACCCACAAGACTGCTCATGCAGCATCCAACATCTCTCTGACCTTCTCGACTAATCCGGACTGGCGGTAGGGATGCTGTAGGACAAACCGCTGATTGATCCGATGGTGCTGAATCGTTTCATCATCGTAGCCCGAGACAAACAGCGTCTTCATCGTTGGATGCTGGCTCAGAAGTCGGCGGGCAAGTTCACGCCCCCCGATTTCACGCATCACTAAGGGACTCACGGCGAGATGAACAATCCCCTTATAGTGTTGAGTGAGCATAAGCGCCTCGACCGATGAGGCCGCCTCCAAGACTCGATAGCGATGGCGCTGCAAGATGGACCGTGCCAGCTTCCGCTCGATTTCGCTTTCCTCCACAAGCAGGATCGTTTCATCTCCTTTGGCCAACAGAGCTTTGGGAGTCATCTCGTCCCGTACCTCCTGCGCCGGGGCCGCAGGGAACAGGACTCGGACAACAGTCCCTTGCCCTGGTCGGCTCTCGACGTCTAGAAGGCCGCAGTTTTGTTTAACAATCCCGAAGACCACAGTGAGACCAAGACCGATGTTGGTTTCTTTCGTCGAGAACAGCGGTTCGAACATATGGGCCTGAGTATCCAGACTCATGCCGGTTCCGGTATCACTGATTTGAATGAGGATCTGGGGATGTGTTGTGTTGATCGACACCGGTCGGGCCAATGTTGGGAGGTCCTCAATGGTCTTGATCTGAATCGTCAGTCGGCCTCCGTTGGGCATAGCATCTCGTGCATTGAGGACCAATTGAAGAAGAACGGTTTCCAAGCCTTCTCGATCCACCTCGGCGTAGGCCACCTGCTCATCCACCTGAACAATCAACTCAATATGGTCGGGTAATAGACTCACGATCATGCTGTGCAGATCGGCAAACACCGCTTGGACGGACCAGATGTGTCCAACGTACCGGCTCTCACACTCCAGTGCAATGAGCTGAGCCGTGAGCGTGGCAGCCCTTTCACCGACTCTAAAGAGCTCGTCGGCAGAGGACCTGACAGGGTCATTCGGCTGCAGACCCGATAACATGACGCCGGTCTGTTTTCCAATGACGGCAAACAACGCCCCGAATTCACCGGCAATTCTGGCCGTGACTCGACCGACGGCTTCCATCTTCTGTGCCTCATGAAGTTGTCGCTCAAGTCCCTGCCTGACAACATGCCCCTCGCGGAGACCGACATGCGCCTTTACAAGGTCCTCTTTCAGGGATTTAATTCTGGCTTCAAGCTGAGTTTTGGCGGTCTCCAATTCCTCCTCGGTCTTCTTCAGTTGCTCTACATCTTTCTGGAGCGAGACCTTTTCTTCCTGAGCAACGGCCGTGCTTTCTAGCGCGACCCCGTAGAACACCGCCATGACGAGAAGAACCGGGATGCCCAGCAGCTGTCCGGTAGCCATGACTCCGGTTTGCAGTACCCCCTCATAGAGCACAACCGCGTACCCAGCACTCAAGAGCAGTGAGAGGCCGAGTAGATGACTGAGCCGCCTGACTGACGCCGCCACCAACATAAGAACAAAATAGGCAATGTACAGATCTGATCGGGCGTTTCCGGAAAGATAGATGACCGTTGTCACAAGCAGCGTATCTGCTGCAACAAGTCCTGCACTGAACCAGGCCGCTCCCAGTACAGCTTGAGGCAACATCGCGATGACGAAGATTCCCAGCCATAGCCCTACCACCAGACTATTGCTCATCACTCGACTAACGACTGATTCGGCACCGAAGAGCAATTCATACGAGAGGATGATGGTAACGAGGCCCTGGAGAACCAGGAACCGGGAGCTTGGATTCGAGAGCAACCGACAGAGTCTAGCCGACGCCTGACTGGTACCTGTTTGGACCAAATTATGTCCCATGTTTTTCGTGCCTCCCGCTTGCAACAGGACGTGGGAGCCAGCAAGTGTCATACCCTAGGATTCTCAGCCAACCATGTTAATTACGAGGGTTGTTATCTTCCTCCCGATCCTTTTCGGACCAGCCATTAACAAAATCGAACGGCAGGAGCCTGTTGGCTGCCGAAGAGCCTTTTCACCCCATGTGCTTGATGTATGGGAACGAACTTAGGCGGGCTTTGGGACCCGTTTGATGAATTGGTGCGCCAATTCTGCTGCTGTCGCCACTTGAAGAGCAGTAAAGGTCACATGCCCCATCTTCCTCCCAGGACGAATCATCCGCTTTCCGTACAGATGAAGCACAGCCCCTGGGGTTGAATGGAGTCCGTAGGATCCTTCGCTGGATGTTACAGCTCTCATTTCCTCACCAATGAGATTGACCATAACCGCGGGGCTCAAAAGTCTTGTTTCTCCCAATGGAAGCCCACAGGTCACTCGTACCTGTTGCTCGAATTGGGATACCGTACAGACGTCCAACGTATAGTGACCCGAGTTGTGAGGACGAGGTGCAATCTCGTTAATAAGCAGGGACCCATCGTTGGCCTGAAAGAGTTCCACACAAAATACACCTACACCCTGTAACGCCGTGACGGCTCGCTTCGAAAGTTCTGTTGCCTGCTCAGCAACGTCAAGTGGAATAGCAGCAGGCACCCGCGTTTCTCGTAAGATGCCCAGCTCATGCCGATTCTCGACCACTGGATACACACAGGACGCCCCACACTCGCTTCGCACGACGAGCACCGAGAGCTCTCGGACATATTCAATGAACTGTTCGAGAATCCATCGTTGGCCGGACTTGACTGTTCCCAAGATGTGTTCAAGTTCCTGGACATCCGAGGGCTTTCGAAGTAGCCACTGACCTTTCCCGTCGTACCCACTCTTTGCGGTCTTACAGACAGCGGGAAGGCCGAGACGGTCGACAGCTGAGACTAGTTGAGATGCCGATTCGACGATGGCGAACGCGGGGACAGAGAGGTGTCGTGACAATAGGTATTGTTTCTGTTCAATCCGGTCTTGGAGGATCTTAAGCACAGCTCCAGCAGGTCGCATCGGGCAACGCATCTCCAGCCATTCACAGAGCTCAGCCGGCACATTTTCCCATTCCAGAGTCACGGCATCGACGATACTGGCAAATTGGTCACGGGCGCCAAGATCTGAGAATGGCGCAGTACATGAGTGGGTGGCAAGCCGATGAGCTGGCGCGTCCACATCTGGATCCCAGACAGCCACCTGATAGCCCATGCGGTGGGCAGCCCCGGTGAACATCGCCCCCAATTGTCCCCCACCCAATACTCCGAGGGTGGAGCCAGGCTCAAGGACTCGTTCCGTCACGGTCGTCGGCTCATCTCGTCCGCTCCGAGGTTACCAAGACCTGGCCCTTGGCCTCGGGAGAATTGAGAACGCTCTTCGTTTGAGCCGCCCGATAGCGCTTAATGTTTTGGGCAATTTCAGGATGGCTTCCCGCCAAAATCTGTCCTGCGAGGAGGCCAGCATTTTCGGCACCTCCGATCGCCACCGTGGCCACGGGAATGCCTTTGGGCATCTGAACGATTGACAACAAGGAATCGAGGCCGCGAAGGTTTTCTGTAGGAATCGGGACACCGATCACCGGAAGATGAGTCTTTGCTGCCAGCATGCCGGGAAGGTGAGCCGCTCCTCCAGCCCCCGCAATGATGACTTTGATCCCGCGCCCTGGAGCACTGGCGGCGTACTCGAAGAGGCGGTCCGGCGTTCGATGCGCAGAAACGACGAGTAGCTCATAGGGAATATTGAGCTCGTCCAAAATCACTCCGGCCTTTTCCAAAATAGGAAAATCTGATTTACTCCCCCCCAAGACCCCGACAAGCGGCTTGCGGTTCTTGACCTCTCGGCTCGCTCGTTGCCGAGGGCGGTTCGCTGCCTGCAGTATTCTGGCCATCATCTACCTCTCCTTCTATGTCCACCATGCAGTCTCTTTCCAGAGAAAAAGTAGTGGCACCTTAGCGAGTCCAACTATTGGGGTCAAGGAGATTGGAGGTGTGACAATTACCCCTTCGAACAATTGAGCGGGGTACGGCGCTAACAGCAATTCGCTGGTTTGCACACACAACGAGACCACTGCAGGAGCTGTGGCTGCCGATCACGGTGCGTTGGAGAAATGAACATGCACCGGACAATTGACGGAGACAAGGCTTACAGCTATTGCTAATTACAAAGATGGCCCAGGGAAATACCCTGAGCCATCTTCAAGAAGGAGAGGTGATGTGCCGCACCGATGGTGCGGCACGATCAACTATTTACCGCCTGGTGCTGCCACCTTAGGCGCAAACATCTCAAACACACTCGGTGACCGTTCCAGGTAGTCTGGCGGGAAGAAGTTAAAGCGCCGCCACAGCTCGTACCAGAGCGGAACACGATTCATGATTACCCATCCCAATACCTTGGTACCCTGCCTCACCTGAGTCTGCTCAGGCCATGGTTGAGGATCCTCTGGATCAGGAACAACCCAGAACCGGTAGTTCCCTTTTCCATCGTCAATCTGGTCAACGACCTTGATCACGCCCCCGCGAGTGCCTGCCATCAATCCAGGCCAGGCCGGCAATGGGATGGCTGGGACGCCGAAAAATAGGATCCGAACCTTTCGCCCAGGCTTCAAAAGTGGAGAATCCAACCCTTCGGCCGTCATTTCAATAGCGGGATCCGACGCTAATGGAGAAATGGTGACCAGGTTTTCTCCCTGCTTGACCGTCTCATTGAGACCCACTTTGGCCATCTTGACGACCGTGCCATCCATCGGTGCAAACAGCTTTGCGGCTTCAATACGTTGCTGAACTCCCTGTTGTCGGTAGGAGATATCCGCCAACTGCTCTGTAGCCTTGGCGGCTTCTGCCACGGCGGAGTCGCGCGATGCGATTGCATCCATGAGCCGTTGTTGAACATCTGCGGTGATTTGATCACGACCGAAGCTCAAGGCAGACCGCCCCTGCTCGGCACCCGACAAAGCGGCCTGTGCTGCCTGCAAACCGGCCTTGGTCCCGATTTCAGTCTGAATCGTGAGCTCAAGTTCACGCTGGGAAACCAGTCCGTCTCGGACAAGCTGCCGATGACGGTCGACATTGAGTTGTGCCGTGTGCACGTCGATCTTGTACTGCTCAACCTTCTGTTGAGCCTCACGCACTTTATTGTCTGCCTCAACCACGCGGGCCTCCGCCGAGGGCACGGCAGCCTGCACCAACTTTTTCATCTCCCCGATTCTTTTCGTCAGCTGATCAGCCCTGGACATGAGCTGCCTGGCGCGTTTGTTCCAAGGCTACCTTGCGCTGTTCGAAGAGGGGGAGAATCTCGGGCGCCATAAAGGTTGGATCGTAATCTTCCAACTCGCCGACAAGTTCGCCCTTCTTGACCTTGACTCCTTCATAAATATGCCAGGTTTTGACACGGCCTGTAATCCGAGACTCAATCTGCTGCGGCCGGTCATATGGCGTGTAGGCGGAAACTTTTCCAGACGCCTGGATAGTTTGTGTCCAGGGCACGAATTCGAGGATGATCAGAAAGAGCAATAGAATCGTCAGAATGGCGCGAGAAGCCGTGAACATTCCGCGAGGAATCTGTACCGCTTCCCAGCATGGCATCTTGGCCAATGCCTGCCCCTGTTCGATGGTGATCGCCGCCAAGCCGACCCCTCGCCGGACCAGCGCACGCTCCCCACTGTTTTCGAGATCGCGACCTAGGCTAGCCATGGAGCCTCCATTAATTTACCGGTGTTGATTTGCCGTTCCAATTGCTTACGCATGAGCGTGATGCAGCATGATGCGACGATCCGCATGATCCGTAAGATTGGGATCCGTCGACACGAAGATCACGGACCAGGCTTCATCTTTCGAGCACAGCCGACGCAAGATACGCTCACGCAACGACGGCTCGAGCGAGTGAATGAGGCCATCAAATATAAGGACTTGCGGATGTCCCAAAATGGCTCTAGCCAGGAGGATCTGCACAATGTGAGTCGGCGAAAGGGATTCTCCCAGCGTAGAGATATCGGACTTGGCTCCGCGTGGCAACCCTTCGACATCTTCTTCAAGTTCGGTGAAGCGGAGCGCCCAGTTGAGATCGTCATACGTGACATAGGAACGTCCCATGACGATATTTTCTTCGACCGTTCCCCTCACCAACGACAATTGAGAGTCGATCATGACGCTGCGGCATTGGTTGATGGCATTACCGTCGATATACCGGAGGTCGACCCCATTGTACTGAACGACGCCATTCGTTGGAACTTCGAGGCCACCCAACACTCTGGCCAGAGCTGTTTTGGCCCCCGTGGTCCGAGCGTAGATACCGAGCTTCTCACCCGGTGCAACATCCAGGTTGAATCCATCGAATACGGATACCCCACTGTGAACCAGACTCACACCTTTGCAGGTAACCCGAACTCCTTGAGCCAAGTGTTTGGGCAACGCCACCGTTGATTCAGTTGAGATCTGATCTTGCTCCTGACTAAAGACCTCATCAAGGTGGGTCAGGGAGGCGAAGAAATAATACACATATCCCATGTTCTTGATCAGGGAGTCGAAATTGATGACGAGTGCGCTCACGACCGCTTGAACGGCGACTAACTGCCCCAGAGTCAACTGCCCTGACGACATGAGTGAGGCTGCGATGCCAAGCGCTCCAGCTTGTGCAATAGCTTGTCCGCCCACGGACCCAATATATTGCCGCACGAGAACAGCAAATCGCGCCTTCCGAGTTTCAACATACCGACTAACGAGCTCGTTCGTTTTGTTCATGAGGAACGGGCGGCTGTCAGTGGCCTTCAGCTGCAACGCATTCTTTGAAACCTCTTGAACAAAATTGAAGACGTCGTATTTTGCATGAGACATGGCGAGGGTCGTCCGGAGGGCACCACGCGAGAGCACGAAAAACGTGATCGCGAACCCAGTCATGAGCAGAATATCGTACATAAGAAAATAGGGATGGTACACGACCAGCATAATCATGCCGACCGTACCACCCACCACAACATTGATCAGGTCGATGAGCAACGTGGATAAGGCACGTTGCATGAAAACCGTTTCAATGAAGTAATTCGCAATTTCCGGCCGTGTGCCTTTAAAACGATTCCGAGGAAGCTGATCAACCATCGCAACGGTGACTCGTGCAAAGATCCGGCGTTGCACGACATCCACCGCGTAGAAGTGGAATGTCTTGAACAAGCCGACAAACAACAGCACCGACAACATAATGCCGGTCAACGTCCAGATCATGACCGGCTGAACCGCATAGGAAAATGTGCTGACCAATTCCTGCACGGTCAACGGGATGATAAGAGAAAAGAACCCAACGGCCAGCGCATAAGAAAAAATCAAACTCATGATTTTTTTCTCAGCCTTCATGGCCACGGACAGCTGCTTCATCAGCGCTTCGAACAGCCCCTTGGAACCTTCGCCCTGAGGTTCTTTCATGACCACCCCCAGTAATAAGTCAAAATGTGAATCATCGACCCCTTATACCCCTCATACCCCTCACCAACTAAATCATGTTCGAGAGTTTATTTCCAACCCACCGAATGAACTATCTTCTACCACCGACCCTACGCACAGCTTAGTCACGTCCAGGCAGTTTACGGCCTGAGGCCCCTGCGGCGTGTAATTGATCACCGTATTTGGCAAGTACTTTCTCAGCCACTGCTTTCGACAGCGCCCCTCTGGCCCACAACATCCCCCCACGGGACACTACATAGTCGGCCTGAGCGCGGTAGAGCTCATAAGCCGCTTCGACCACCGTACGCTCTCGTAGGTTGACGAAGAGCACGCTCGTTGCTCCCATATTAAACCGAGCCCGTTCGCCCTCTTCCAACGTCTTGGCCAAGCGCAGAGCTTCTGTCGCAGCCTTCACACGGTCTCGCGCCCGCACTTGGGCAGAAAGCCAGTTATCAACATCGATCTGAACTTGTCGCTCGGTAAAGGCTTGTTTCCATGCCAATCGTTCCTGCTGCGCTTCTGCGTGAAGGACCTTCCCGCGGGCTGCCCGATTGAACAACGGCATACTGAACAAAGTAGCCATTCGGTAGCCGACACCTCCAACCCAATAGATAGAGCCGATCGCTGGCCCCCCCTCAACCGTGAGCTTGGGAAGCAGACCATTCTTCGCCAGTTTCAGTTCGATATTGTTCAATCTGGCTTCAATGTAGAGATCTCGCACTTCCGGACGATCCTCCGTGGCTTCCACTTTGAAAGCCGCCACATCCTCGTCACTCGGCAACGGCGTTTCCCCTTGAAATTCCGGCGCCCATTCAGGACGAGGCGTCACAGGTTCGTCGTTCTCCCAGAGAAAGAGCGCCAGCTTATATTGCTCATACTCGACCTTCCGCTGCGCATAGATGGCAGCCTCTCGACGTCGCTGAACTTCTTCTCGGGCTTCGACCACGTCGATCGGAGCGACCGCGCCGGCTTTGGCCCTCCCCTCAACCATGCGATAGCGCTCCTCCGCGACGGCCAGCGCACGCCTCACCACATCGGCTTGTTTGACGGCAACCTGCCAATCCCAGTATTGAACGGCCCCGGCGAGATAGAGATCTTGCCGTTTCTGCGCCACCTTAATCTCCGCTTGCGGCCCCGCGAGTTCGGCCTGTTGAAACTGGGCGTTCTCCTCGTTGACCATGAACCCTCGCAGGAGATTAAACTTTCCGCCGATGATGGCCATTTGCTGCGGATAGAACAGTTGAAGGTCTTGAGGGACCGCCACCGCGGGACTCTGTACGTTACGTTCGAGAGTAAGAGAGCTCACCCCACTGAGCGTCGCATGATCCCCAAAGACGTTACGGATACCGACGAAGAGCTCCCATCCCCAAGGGTGTCCGATCTTGAGAAAGGTATCGTTATAGCCAGCGCTTAAGTGATTCGGCGCGCCACTGACGTTCGTCAGATTGTACGTTTGATATCGGTCGTACTCGATCTCGTTCCGAACCTTCGGTTCCCACGCAGCCAACGCTTTCAGGACTTTCGCTCGAGCCTGCGCCCGCTCCAGTCCGGTTGCCTTGAGCAGCGGATGGGTCAACTCAATCCTGGCGAGCACCTCTTCAATGGTCAGGGGAGCGGTGCGAGTCGACTGAGCCTGCAGGACACTCGAGTCGAACACCGGGTCCGCCAGTGCGGCCGCCGGCACAATCATCAACGAGAACAGCAAGAGAAGGATCAAGGAAGGATGCTCCTTTGTTGCTGAATTAATCGCGACCCGGTCGTTTGAATCCGTTCATGCCTGCCGCCGTCAGCGGGTTCCCGTACTTGGCCAACTCGGTTTCGGGCCACGGCTTGGCCAAGGCGCCCTTGGCCCACAACATGCCTCCGCGTGACAATGTGTAATCATACTGTGCCTGGTAGAGCTTGTAGGCTGTATCTACGACATTGCGTTCCCGCAGATTGACGAACAACACACTGCTCGCCCCCATGTTGAAGCGTGTACGCTCACCCTCTTCCAAGGTCTTGGCCAATCGCAGCGCTTCCGTCGCCGCCTTCACCCGGTCTCTGGCCCGCACTTGGGCCGAGAGCCAGTTGTCCACGTCGACGCTGACTTGTTGCTCGGTGTACAGCTGTTTGAAGACTAATTGTTGCTGGTCCGCCTCAGCGTACAGAACCTTCCCACGCCCTTCCCGCTGGAACAGCGGCATCGCAAACCAATTTTCCATCCGATACCCAACTCCTACATTCCAGTCCGCATCCGGCCTCCATTTGCCCCCCCTTGAAATCAAACTTTGGGAGCAGGTAGTTCTTGGCGAGCTTGATGTCGATATTGTTCATCTTGGCTTCGATGTAGAGCTCCCGCACTTCCGGCCGATCTTCTTTCGCCGCCACTTTGTTTGCGGCGATTTCCTCCTTGGTCGGCAAAGGCGTCTCGCCCTGGAACTCCGGCGCCCACTCCGGTCGTGGGGTCACCGGCTCGCTATTCTCCCAGAGAAAGAGGGACAGTTTGTACTGCTCATACTCCACCTTTCGCTGGGCGGCGATGGCAGCCTCTCGCCGATGCTGAACCTCTTGGTTCGCTTCGATGACATCGAGCGGCGCCACCTTCCCACCCTTAGCTAGCCCTTGCACCTGAACGAGGCGTTCTTCAGCGACGGCCAATGTCCGTTTTTGCACTTCGGCCTGCTTCACCGCCAGCTGCCAATCCCAGTACTGCACGGCGCCGGCGAGATAGAGCGTCCTGCCGTTTCTTGAGCGACCGCGATCTCCGCCTGCGGCCCCGCGAGTTCGGCTTTCTGGAAGTCGGCGTACTCCTCGTTCATCATGAGGCCGCGCAGCAGGTGGGCCTCCCCACCGACGAGCATTTGCTGGTTATGCCAGAAGAGCAGTCCATCATTCGCGAGGAGAGCATGGGCGCCTTGGTTGGTGCGATCCCCAAACCCGTTGCGGATCCCCCCATTGAGCCTGAAGCCCCAGGGATGCCCCATCTCGATCGTGCTGTCGTTAAATCCCCCCGTCGTCTCATTCACGAAGGCCAAGAAATTCCAAGACTGATAACGATCGACCTCTGTCCTGTTCTTGAACTTCGGTTCCCAGGCCCCGAGCGCCTTTAGAATTTTCGCCCGGGCCTGCATCCGTTCAACCCCGGTCGCCCGAAGCAGCGGATGCGTCAGCTCAATACGGGCGAGCACTTCGCTGATGGTCAGGGGCTCGGTGCGGGCGGACTGCGCCTTCAACGCGCTTGAATCGTGCACCGGTCCCGCCACGGTCGCCACGGGAAGCAACAGGATCAGAATCATGAGTAATAGAGCGGCCATCGAAGGATGCTCCTTGTGCCGGATTAATCGCGGCCCGGTTGTTTGTAACCGTTCATACCCGCTGCCGTCAGCGGGCTCCCGTACTTGCTCAACTCACTTTCGGCCCACGGCTTCGCCAATGCTCCCCTGGCCCACAGCATCCCTCCACGCGACACGGCGTAGTCGGCCTGCGCCCGATATAGCTGGTACGCTGATTCCACCACGTTGCGCTCACGGAGGTTCACGAAGAGCACGGTGGTGACCCCCATGATTAAATCGCGTCCGCTCACCTTCCTCCAGCGTCTTGGCCAACCGCAGGGCTTCCGTTGCCGCCGTCACCCGATCTCTGGCGCGTACTTGGGCTGAGAGCCAGTTATCCACGTCGAAGCTGACTTGTTGCTCGGTGTACAGCTGTTTCAACGCCAATTGTTGCTGGTTCACTTCCGCAGCCATGACTTTCCCACGCCCTTCCCGCTGGAACACCGGCATCTCAAGCGTGCAGGCCGACCCGATACCCGAGTCCCACAACCCAGTCCGCGGCGCCCTTGGTCGGGCCCCCCTCAAGATCCAACGACGGGAGCAGTTTGTTCTTGGCGAGCTTGATGATCGATATTGTTCATCTTGGCTTCGATGTAGAGGTCCTGCACTTCCGGCCGATCTTCTTTCGCCTCTACTTTATAAGCCGCGACCTCTTCCTTCGTCGGGAGCGGCGTTTCGCCCTGGAATTCCGGCGCCCATTCCGGTCGCGGCGTCACCGGCTCGCCGTTCTCCCAGAGAAAGAGGGACAGCTTGTACTGCTCATACTCCACCTTCCGCTGCGCGGCGATGGCAGCCTCTCGCCGCTTCTGCACCTCTTGGTTCACCTCGACGACATCGAGCGGCGCGACCTTCCCGCCCTTGGCCAACCCTTCGACCTGGACCACGCGCTCTTCGGCAACGGCCAAGGCGCGCTTTACCATCTCGGCTTGTCTGACGGCGACCTGCCAATCCCAGTACTGCACGGCCCCGGCCAGGTAGAGATCTTGTCGCTTCTGCGCCACCTTGATCTCCGCTTGCGGCCCCGCGAGTTCGGCCTGTTGAAACTGGGCGTTCTCCTCGTTGACCATGAAGCCTCGAAGCAGGTGGAACGACCCGCCGTAGTAGAAATGCTGCTGCTGATAGGTGCCCAGTACATCAGGCGGATAAGCAATCACTGGCGTTACCTTTATCCCCGAATCCGCTGCGGAGCCCGCCTTCGACCGTGAAGCCCCAGGGATGCCCGACCTGGACCGTGCTGTCGGCATACCCTGTCGTTTGTTGACTCGGAATGTCGAACGCCGTCGTGAGATTCCATGTATTATAACGTTCGGTCTGTGTATAGTTCTTGACCTGCGGCTCCCAGGCCCCGAGCGCCTTTAGGATTTTCGCCCGCGCCTTCGCTCGCTCGGCTCCCATCGCCCGAAGCAGCGGATGCGTCAACTCGATGCGAGCCAGAACTTCGCTGATACTCAGTGGAGCAGTGCGCGTCGACTGGGCTTTCAATGCGCTGGAATCATGAATCTGTTCCGCCAGTGCGGTCATTGGCAGGAGAGTCACAAGGGCCAATACCAGAGCGATCATGAAGGATGCTCCTCTCGTATACATTCGGCGGACGGCGCCAACACTAACAACCTCCCCTTCTTTTTTAAAAATAGATAAAGCGGATTGGAGATATCGGTAATTTCGATGTATAGTAGTGCCTCCAACTTAACCGGATAGGGCCGCATGGATTGGTTGAACTATCATCATCTCTTGTATTTCTGGTCCGTCGCCAAGCACGGCACCATGACGAAAGCGTGTGAAGAACTCCGCTTGGCCCAACCCACGATCAGCGGACAGATCTGTCAGTTGGAAAATACCTTGGGGGAGAAGTTGTTCATCCGCACAGGGCGACGGCTGGCGTTGACGGAGATGGGACATCTGGTGTTCAAGTACGCCGAAGACATCTTTTCGACCGGGCAAGAGCTGATGAACACGGTCAAAGGGCAGACGAATGGGCATCCTGCCCGGCTGGTCGTCGGTATCGCTGACGCCGTCCCAAAACCGCTGGCGACCCAACTCCTCAAGTCTGCCCTGAAACTGTACCGACCGACCCGTTTGATCTGCCACGAAGACAAGCTGCTCCAACTCTTGACCGATCTGACGGCCCATCGATTGGATCTCGTGATCGCTGACACACCAGCCCCATCGAGCATCAAGGAGCACACCTACAGCCATCCCTTGGGCGAATCAGGAATCACGCTGTTTGCAACGGCGAAGCTGACGGCACAATATCGTCGGGAATTTCCGCAATCGTTAAACAGCGCACCTCTTGCTCCTCCCTACATCCAATGCCGTGCTTCGACGGCTGGTCGACCAATGGCTGGTCAACCATGGGCTGCAGTCCGAACATCGTGGGGGAGTTCGACGACAGCGCGACCTTAAAAGCGTTCGGCCAAGATGGATACGGAATATTCCCCGGAGTGTCGGTGATCGAGAAGGAGATCTGCCGCCAGTATCGGGTGCAAGTGGTTGGACGATTGGATAGCCTCAAGCAGCATTTCTACGCCATCACGGCCGAGCGACGGCTAAAGCACCCGGCCGTCCTTGCTCTCGTTCGGACCGCTCGACAAGAACTACTCGGCTAAAAACAGGCTGTCGAAAAGTCCGCCAGCGGCGTTCTTGACTGACTTCAAGACGAGATCTCTCATGCGTGAGACCGCCCCACAGCTTGCAGGAGTTGTTCTCGCTCTTGACTCCTGAGCTCTTTCCACTCACCGACGCGCAGCCCTTCAACGGTTATGTGCATGATCCTCGTCCGGTGCAGCGTGGTCACGCGATAGCCAAGCGCGTGACACATGCGCCTGATCTGCCGGTTCCGTCCCTCGGTCAGGACAATGCGAAACTGATCGCGCCCGACACGCGCCATCCGACAGGGCCTCGTGACGCTTCCGAGAATGCCGACTCCGCTGGCCATGCGATCCAGGAACGCTTGGTCGAACGGACGATCGACCTGCACGAGATACTCCCGTTCATGTCCAAATTCGACGCGGAGAATCTCGTTCACGATGTCCCCATCGTTTGTCAGCAAGATGAGGCCAGACGAATCCTTGTCCAGCCGTCCGATCGGAAAAATCCGTTCCGGGTGCCCGATCTCCGCAATGATGTTGCGTGCGACATGCGATTCGCTCGTAGTCGTCACACCGACCGGCTTATGATACTTGATATAGAGGTTCGGCTTTCCCCACGGAATGACGCGGCCCTCGCGAGCAATGACGTCACTTGACTCGACCTGGTCGCCGAGTTTGGCCACCCGGCCGTTGATCGTGATGATTCCTGACTCGACCAAGCGGTCCGCTTCGCGCCGGGAACAGATCCCCTGTTCCGTGAAAAACTTGTTGATGCGAACGGTGTGAGCCACAAGAAATTAGTCTCGTCGCCGGATACTCAAACAGGGTGCATTCAAGATCCTAACGCAACAGGTGGTGAAACGCATGCGCTGGGCTGTGCCAGTTCAGAATTTTCCGTGGCCGATCGTTGAGCATCGTCTGCACCCGTTTGATCTCGCCCCGTGACACCTTGTTAAAGTGGGTCCCGGCGGGAAAGAACTGCCGCAAGAGCCCGTTGGTGTTCTCGTTGGTGCCCCGTTCCCAGGGAGAGTGGGGATGCGCAAAGTAGACCGGCATCTTTGTCTGGGTGGTGAAGCGCCGATGGTCGCGCATCTCCTGCCCCTGGTCATAGGTGAGGGATCGGCGGAGTTGGGACGGCAGGGTCCGGACGGCCCGGACAAAGGCCTGCCGCACCGCCGTTGCATGCTTGGCCTTCAACGGGACCAACAGGGTAAACCGGGTGGTGCGTTCGACGAGCGTCCCCAGCGCTGACGCGTTGGCATGGCCGACGAGCAAGTCGCCTTCCCAATGCCCCGGCACGGTGCGTGCCGCCACTTCGGCTGGCCGGGCATCAATACTCACCATCTCCTGGACGGCGCGGGAGGAGAGCCGGGGCTTGCGGGGCCGCCGAAAGCGATGCCGCCGCCGGAGGTGCCGGGTGAGGGTGCGCTTGAAGGCGTTAGGGGGTAACCCATAGAGATAGCCATAGATGGCTTCATGCGAGATCTGCATCGTTGGGTCTCTAGGATACTGCCGGCGCAGTCCATGGGCAATCTGTTCCGGCGACCAGCGTTGCGCCAGCCGAACCAAGACCGCCCGGCGGAGTCGGAGGGCAGCCGCGAGCTTCCGGGGTTTCCGTGGCTGATGGGCCCGCCGGGATGCCCATTGATGGGCGGGCACAGCGCGATAGGTCGCCGGGCTGGTGCGGTGCCGAGCGAGTTCACGTGACAGCGTGCTGGGGGCGCGCTGCAGGGCGTGAGCCGTCGCACGTAAACTAGACCCCGCGGCTAACATGCGACTGAGTTCTTCACGTTCCATAAGAGTCAAACGGTGATAGTGTCCCATGTACAACTCCTTGGTTCCTGGAATCCCCAGGATACAGGTGTTGCACTAGGACCTTGAACCCACCGAGTCTCCTCTTCTCACCCGCCTAACCCCGGCGCGCCTAGACGCGCCTTTCCCGGGCCGGCCGCAGCGAGCGAAGGCGCGAGTCGTACTTTTTGATGTACGTCGAGCGTCTGAGCGAGGCGAGAACGATGCGGGCGGCCTGTTTCAGTATCCGGCTTAATGTACGCGACGGCCGGCCCTGATGCGACCGAGTATGCGATAGATCAACCGTGCGATGGAAAATTGCGGCGCCACGAATCCTTCGATAGGGGCAATCTCGCTGACATCCATCCCGACGATGCCAGGCCCGTTGGCCAGTGCGGTGATGAGGTTGAGGGTCTCGTACCACCCGAGACCGCCCGGCTCGGGAGTACCTAAAGCGGGCACGATGGACGCATCCAGCCCATCACAGTCGAATGTGAGGTACACGGGCGTTCGGCAGGCCGCGACCACATCTGGTATCCAGTTCGATGCTTTGCCTTCGTACGGACCGGATGGATCAAGGATCGTCGCCGCAAAAAACGTCTTGATCCGATCCGTGGCGTCGATACGAGCGACCTCTTCCCGGCTGATCGATCGGATGCCTACCTGCACCAGCGGCAATGCATCATCCACCACCCGCGCCATGACGCTGGCATGGCTGAACGGATTGCCTTGATAGGCCTCCCGTAGGTCTCCATGGGCATCGATCTGCACCACGGTCATCTGCGGATACCGCTTCGCATGGGCCCGGATCGCTCCCAAGGCGCCGGTGTGCTCACCCGTCAGCGTGATGAGAAACCGTCCGCTTCCGACATGCGGGGAGACAAACGCTTCAATGGCGTCGACTGCCGCGCGGTCGACGCGCCCTTTGAGATCGAGCGGTGAAGCCGTCGCAATCCCGCCCCATTCTTGAAACGGTTCAGTCCCGAGTTGTTCGTCGTAGAATTCAACCTGGGACGAGGCTTCCAAAATGGCGGAGGGGCCGTGGTCCGATCCGCGGATATAGCTGGAGGTGTGCTCGTAGGGAGCAGGCAGAACGTAGACACCCGCGTGGTCTGGATGACACCAGGGTTCGTCGATGCCCAGAAAGTTATGGTCGGGCCCCTCCCAACCGGCGGGAAGCGTCATGGGCATGCTTCTCTTGATGAGGCCAACGGCTGAAGCGGTATGAATACAGTCAAGACCGGCAAGCCTTTACTTGCGTGACCGGGTGGGCACATTTTCTGGTGGGATGAAGACCGCTAATGCAATGACCGTCGTCCACTTCCCCTTCTTCCCGACGGCCGACTGGGTGATATTCTGGGTCTTTACGATTTTCCCACCCATCTTGAACACTTGTTCACGCTCTTTCCAGGCCACATTCGGATCGAACTCGACGCCTAAGGTCGTCGCCAGCATCTGCGCCGCGAGATCTTCCGTATACTCTCCGGTCTCCTCGTCCGTCTCACCATGGGCATGGTGCTCGGAGAGATAGCCATACGTGCCGAGGTCGGTGGGCTTCGCAAGACCGACGGAGGCTGAAACCAGCTGATTGCGTTCGTTGGTTTCGGATCGGGCCATAACACAAAACGTAATCTCTCCAGGCTTCAACAGTTGCTCCCCACGCTTTCTGGGAACAACCTTGCAATGGGGCGGGAGAATGGACGACACGCTGACGAGGTTGCAGTAGGCCACACCAGCGCTGCGCAACGCTTCCTCGAAGGAGGTCAGCTTTTCCTTGTGGACCCCCACTCCTCTCGTTAAAAACATATGCTTAGGTACCATCATTTCCCCTTTCGTCTGGTAATCGGCCTCTCTCTGGTTGTTCGAAGGTTGTTTGGTGACGTGTTCCCAATCGGCCAGCCAGACAAACAAACCGGACCAGATCAACTGCTGTATCAGGCGCTTGTTGTAGCAAGATTGGACTGGCTTCGCAATATCTTCTAGACACTTTTTTCGGGTAAATTAGGAAGGTCTTTTAAATTCAAGATGAGCATGCGCGGCTCAGTCATATCTTCGATCGCAGCACGAACCCCTTCGCGTCCCAATCCGGAGTCTTTCACTCCGCCGTAGGGCATATGATCGGCACGAAACGTGGGAATTTCATTCGCCAAGACCGCGCCGACTTCCAGATGCCGAAAGGCGTAAAAAATCTTGTTGATGTCCTGCGTAAACAGACCGGCTTGCAATCCATAGGCCGATTGATTGAGTAGCGCCACGGCCTCGCTGAGCTGACGATACGGCGTCACGGTCACGACCGGCCCAAACACCTCCTGACACGAGACTTTCATATCGGGCTTCACATTCGACAACACCGTTGCTTCGACGAGCGAACCCCTCCGCTTTCCTCCCAGCAACACACGCGCCCCCTCCGCAACCGCTTCCCCGATCCAGCCCTCCACGCGCTGAGCAGCCGCATGATCGATGAGGGGGCCGATGCTCGTCGTTTCGTCGGCAGGATCTCCCACCTTCAATCGAGCGACATACATAAGCAACTTGGTCGTAAACACATCGGCGACCGAATGATGCACGAACACCCGCTGCACCGAAATGCACGTCTGGCCGGCATACCCGAATCCGCCCGCTGCGCAACGCTGGGCCGCCAGTTCAAGCTCGGCATCGGGCTCAATGATCACACCAGCGTTACCGCCAAGTTCGAGCGTGACTTTTTTCTTCCCACATTTTGCCTTCAGCATCCATCCCACCGAAGCACTTCCGGTGAAGCTCAGCAACGTGAAGCGCGGATCGACCGCCATCCGTTCGGCAAGGGCATTGTCGCAGGGCACCACGTTGAGCCCGCCCGGAGGAAGTCCCGCTTCAAGCGCGATCTCTCCGAGGAGCAACGCCGTCAACGGGGTTTGAGGCGCCGGCTTGATCAGAATCGGATTGCCCGCGGCGAGCGCCGGCGCCACTTTGTGCGCCACAAGGTTCAACGGAAAGTTGAAGGGGGTAATGCCAAGAATCGGACCGATCGGAAATCGGCGGAGCATGCCAAGGTGCGTATCGAAACCGGGCGTCCAATCCAGCGGGACGACCTCCCCGGGAATGCGACGAGCCTCTTCGGCCGCGACCGTGAAGGTTTGGATTGCCCGGCTGACTTCCCGCTTCGCGTCGGTGATTGGCTTACCGGCCTCCGCCGTGATGGTCTGCGCGACCTCCTCTCGCCGTCGATAGAGCAGGGCTGCGATCTGCTGGAGAATGTTGTATCTGGCATGGGCCGGAAGCTGGCCCATGGTAGTAGCCGCACTGCGCGTAGACGCGATGGCCTCATCGACATCCGATTCAGTTGCTTGGGTAACCTGGGCAACGAGCTTTCCAGTGAACGGATCAACGACCGGGGCCAAGCGCTCGCCTGACTTCCATTGGCCATGCACGAGGAACGGACGGGATTCTTGCACTGGAGGACTCGCTGGAGTCTGTGACGAGGTTGGTGTTAGTCCACTGCTTCAACCGGCGCAGCGGCTTCAGCGGCAGGTTGAGCAACTGTGGCTGCTTCCTGTGCGGCAACGGCCTTGCCGATCAGTTCCTCCGTGCCCCAATCGCGGATCGCCTCCAAGGTAAATCCCTCGTAGGTCGATACCCCGTGACACGACGGACACTCCGGCATCGGAACTTTTCTATAGAAGACTTCGGTCAGGCACGACATACACACCCAGAAGTCGTCAGCGCGATGGGAAACGGGCCAGAACGATTGAATCGAATCCATAGAGGCACCCTACCTTTATTGTCGAAGAGGACTATCGTACCTGCGTGCGGATGTCAACAGCACGCGCAAAGATTCACGCTGCTCCGGCGCAGTTCAGCTATTTTTTCTCACTCGCCAGAAGCCGGTCGATTTCCTCTGCGAACATCTCGAATGGAAAAGCTCCAGGGATCGCTACCGCCGGCTCTTTGTCCGTCGGCTCACTGGCCGTTCGCACAAGGACGAACCCAGGAGTTCCGTGAAACCCCCATTGGTTGGCTTCCTGGCGATCTTCAAAAATCGCCTTCGTATACCGCCCCTCGTTCACACAGCGCTCAAACGCGGGCTGATCCAAACTAAGCGCCGCAGCATGGCGAAGGTAGACTGGCTTGCCCAATTGACCCCCTTCGGCAAACAATCGATCATGCATCGCCCAATACTGCCCTTGGACACCGGCACATCGGGCGGCCATCGCCGCATCTACCCCGGAACCTTGATCTCCGCGTGGAAAATCGCGGTAGATAAATCGGACTTTCCCCGTGTCGACATAACGAGCTTGAATCCGTGGCCACGTCTGTTTGAAAAATTTCACACAATACCCGCATGTGAAATCACTATATTCAATCAAGGTCACAGGTGCGTTGGCCTGCCCCCTGATCCGCACGTCGGTTTCAGGTGAAGGCCCGGCCAGGACCGAGGAAGACCACAGAAGAACACCACACACGAACAGCTGAACCGATCGTCGATCTACCACTCGATTCATGGGCGGCGCACCGCGCCAGCCTTCTTTCGCTCAAGAATTCCCATCATCAACAGAGGCCAGACAACCGTGGCATCGCTTAAGACTTCGGCGAATCGCCCACCGTCTTTGGGAGTCACAAATTTTCCCCAGGACAGCCCCTCTTGATACGTACAGCCGCTGAGCCCCCCCAGTAATCCGGTTCAGGACAAATTCGCACCCCGTAATGAAATCGGGGCGGCTTCACGTTCAGACCCAACCGAAGATTACTGATTTCAATGTATGGCCCAACCTGTTGCGCCCAGTTCCGAGGAACCCCTCCGCCGATCGTGAAAATTCCAAGTCGTTTAGCGGAAAGGACATGGTCGGCATAGCTGTTGAGATCGAGGTACGGATTGAACGAAGGACACGATTGATGGATCGCTCGTAAAATGTCCAGATCTCTCCCGGGCCCGACCTGAGCTCGGGCTCGATCGACCTCCCGAGCCATCGCCCAGGTTCCCATGTCCAGCCCCACTTCCGAGTCAGTGAACGCCGGGATATAGACCGGCACCTTTTTCAAATAGGCGCTTTTCAAAATTCCGTCGCTGTCTAACTCCTCCGCCAGCGTCTTCCCAATCTCCCTCGTGAGGACAGCCGACGACAGTGGCTGATCCTGATCGAGACGCTTCAATGTTTGCGCGACGACGTGCTCGACATAATTCAAATTCGATTCCATCTCAAGCGTGTCGTAGACGCGATTATACCCTTTCCGAAAGAGCTCTTCGTCACTCATCGCAGGATCGTGGCGATAATGCGTCTTGCCGACCGACTCACTGAGGCCATGCGCCATTAACGCCCCGGTCGAAATGATACATTGCACCATGCCTTCATCGATCATCTTCGTGATGATCTTCCCCATCTTGGCAATTGTCATGGCACCGGACAAGGTCATCACAACATGGCAGTCAGGGTCCTCAATCATCTCCCACAACACATCGAACGCGTGGCCGAGATGCCGCCCCCCGAACGCAGTCTTGCCCATGGCTGCCAGCAGATCGCTGAACGAGGTAATCTTGTCAGGATCCAGCGGCTCGAGCGCTTCTAAGCCGTCTTTGGCACCATCATGAAATTCACGTGCATACATAGCGATCCTCGTAAAGAAATTCTCAAACGCTTTCGTTATACACAACCATGAATAGGAGCGTCAATGAAAGGTTGGGTGGTTCGGTCAGTCCTCACAAGCTTGCAGGACTTGCGTGTGCAGTCTCTTTGAATTCCAAGAGTGAAATTGAGTGCCCCGCTGCATCAGCAAGCAGTGGGTCGGCAACGGGCGCGAAGAAGGGTATCTCAACCGAGCTGCTGGAGGTGTTTATCCGCCCGCTCAATGAAGAGAGGCTTCGCCTGAATAGCGGGCGGTCCACACGGATTGCGGTTTGGTGGTCCCAACGGGATTCGAACCCGTGTTTGAATGCGACGACGGCTTCGCCCTTTATTGTTGAGAGCTTGGACGTTTTTCTTCAAGTCAGAAACGGGTACGACTAAAACATGCAGCGACATCAGGGGACCTGGGCCGAATATTGGCAAACGACGACGCTGCGCTGCGGCAACATCAAGGCCACGATCTGGCAGAATGTCAGTGAGAACGGACCATTCTTCGCAACGACCTTTTCGCGACCGTTTAAAGGATCAGTCCGGTGCCTGGCACAATGGCACCTCATTTGGTCTCAACGACCTGGAGGCGCTCATGAATGTCGTCTGTGAGGCAAAGGAGTCTCTGGACCGACCCTTCTCGCATAGAATGCCCCGAGCTGACCTCTCTCATGGCAGGGCCGCCGATCGTGGGGCGGCCCTGCAGGCTTACGTGCTGGTCGACGAGCCTACGGAACGGTCGAGTCGTAGACCTGCCCGTCGTCGATTGCCGTCGTCCCCTTGTGCAGGCTATGGGGCACGCCGACTGTGACCGCGCCACCACAGGAACTGCCGTGGCCGTCGTCGGCTGTGAAGGCAATGCGATAGATGCGGCCGTTGCCCTTGCCCGATCGTTCGGCGCGCACCGACGCGGCACCAGCCTGAATCACCGCATCAGGACTGGTGTGACCGTCCCCCTTGGCGTTGACCGGCTCATCCTGCGTCACCCCGGTGACGGTAATCGTCACCGCATGGCCCTCTGGATCAGTCACACCGGTCACAGCGATCGGGACCAACTGATGGTTGGGCGCCCAGAGCACGGCGGGATTGGCCTGGGCTGCGCGGCACACCGGAGGCTGGTTGGTCACCGAGGCACTGAGTTTGGTCACGAAGGCATCGAGGGAACCCTCGAAATCTCTTTGGCAAGCGGGCTGGCTCGCATGGAGGGTGGGAAAGTTCCCGGAGCTAGTGCCGCCGGTCACATAGACCTGGCCGCTCCCGTCCACCGCGATGCCACCTCCTCCCTCGGCTTCACTGCCGCCCAGGTAGGTGGAGTAGGCCAGGGCGCCCGCGGCCGTGAATTTGGTCACGAACGCATCGCCGTTGCCTCCGTAAGCGGGCTGGCTCGCCTGGAGGATGGGAAAGTCCCCGGAGCCAGTGAGGCCGGTCACATAGGCCTGGCCGCTCCCGTCCACCGCGATACCATTCCCGTTCTCGTCACCACTGCCGCCCAGGTAGGTGGAGTAGGCTAGGGTGCCACTGGCCGTGAATTTGGTCACGAACGCATCCTGGCTAGAGCACCGGATTTCTCCCCCGGGACCGCACGGATAGCCGCCTCCTCCGTGAGCGGGCTGGCTCGCCTGGAGCGTGGGAAAGTCCAGGGACTCAGTGATGCCGGTCACATAGACCTGGCCGCTCCCGTCCACCGCGATGTCACCCCCCCAGTCGTAGCCACTGCCGCCCAGGCAGGTGGAGTAGAGCACGACCGGATCGATGACGAGGGGTTTGGTGCGATCATAGGCCGCGAGCTGGATGCCGATTTTGGGAAGGGCTGAGTAACGAGTGCTGAGGACTGAGGACTGAGGGTTGGACGCGGACCGCAGGTTGGTTGTCTGCCGCTCGACGAGGTACTGCCCCGCGACGAGTGTCTTGTGCCCATCCGGATCTAATTGATAGACGACCGGCTTCTGGATCCGCACGTCGCCCAGGTCGGTCGCGAGGAGGAGATCGCCGCTGTCCGCCACATGGATGTCGGATGCCCCTTCGAAGGCCAGCCTGATCTGATCCGGATCGGCCCCCGGCGCCACGATGAAGTCGTACTCCAACTTGCCCTGGTTCCCGTAATAGGCGAGGTCGATGCCGGGATAGACCTCCTGGTACTGGACCTTGGCGTAGGTGGGAATGTGGGTCCGCCACTTGGCCGGGTCATTGCCGATGAAATAATTCACGATCCCCGGCAGGGGTTCCGTGCCGTCCACGGCCGGCGTGGGATTCCCGCCGTCCAATGTCATCCGTACGACCGCCTGCGTGATCGCCGGCGGCTTCGGCCTGGCGATGGGCTTCCCGCGCTCCCGCTGAGCCGACTCCGTGGTCGGTTCCCGCTGGTGCAACACCAGGACCGATTCGGATGGGGTGAGGAAGAGGGTATAGCCGGGGCCCCGCGCCAGGAACGTGACCTGTGCATCCACTTGGCCCTGATTGGCTTCGAAACTGAGTGGCAGTTTTCCATAGGTGGACTGGACCGTCGCAATCGACGGTGGGGATGGTGCCACCACTTCCATCGTGTCGGCCCAGAGCGTGGCCGTAGGTACGAGACTCACGGCGACGGCCAGCATGAGGACTCTTCGATAGGTAGCAACAGTTCTTCTGCTCTTCATAGCATCTTCTCTCCTTGTTGAAGGTGTGTCGACGAGACACCGGTCGTCGAGGGTCGTGCGTGCGTAGGACTCTTCCCTTGTTTCGACACAGTGCGAGGCTGACTCATGGGATGCCTGGACCCCCTCATGCATGGCACACCTCCGCTCCGCCGATCGACAGCCTGTTCGGAGCCACGTGGTGTCCGCTCCGTCTGGTGACATCGAGCTTCGTCTCACTAATCAATAGCGCAAATTGTGTTCCCGCGAGCTGTGGGGCGTAACGGAGGCTCTGGGCGTGATCCAGTTCCCCTCTGCCCGGACATCCGAAAGCCGCACCAGTTATGGTCTGTGCGTAGACGTCTGCGTGGTGAAAGGCGGACTCCACGGTTCCAGCTGGTCTAACCGGTACCCCACGGAGACAAGACCGGACCGTGGCAGGAAGCGTCAAACCCAAGCAGACAGTAAGGGGCAAAATGTCTCCGGCTGTGACAAGCACGAGGCCAGCAAAACAACAGCTCTCATGGGGGGGGCAGGGAGGTTGCGCCCCGCTCAACGTCAAAGGCCGCCGGACCTTCGTCCACGGTGGGGAATCCACAAGGGAGACATGAGCCATCCCTTCTGCTGCGCCACAACCTTGTCGTTGATCGTGTCACCGGTGATCCCCCGCTGTCCTTATGAGCATCGCCGTGATCCGATTCGCCGGCCCTGCGAGCGCTGTGGCGAGCGTCAGGCGTTCATCGAGGGCAGTGAGCACTGCTTGCACACCCGCTCGCGAAGGCTGCAGATCCAGGGTGCCGGTATCAGCCAGTGTGATCACGTCGGTGAGGTGACTGTGGATGCCGAGGCCTGCACGCAATGCGGGGAGGCGTACTACTCCGCCGACAACATGCGCCGATTGGAACAAGTGCGGAAAGACTTTGTGCGCAAAACGATCACCCCGCCGGCCGTAGGACGGGTGTACCAACTGACGTAACGGTCAACGTTCCGCACTCCGAAAGAGCAATCAGCCGACCTCCCAAAACCAGAACCATCAATTCCTAGCCGGCCATAATCGGCGTCGGCGGGGTTGTCCCAGACTCGTGTAAAGGCGGCTGTGGCCAGTTGGCCAGCAGCATGGGTTAAGCCGCGCTCATCTTCCTGGCGATGCGCCAGAAAATCAACGAAATCTTCGACTTCGGCAAGTCGTTCCGGGGACACTTGCCGGAGTTTCTCTAAAATCGTTTGTTCATACATCTTCCTCACCGGTCATTCTTCTCCAACCGCTGCAAGGCTTCAGGCGCAGCTTTTCTCGCGCCTGCTGGGGAATCACGATTTGAAACTTTGGAGAAATGGCAGCCGTGACCATATCGGGTCACCCTTGCCTTCCGTTACCCAGCATAACTAACTTGTACAGCACACTGCTATTGGAACTCAGAGAACATGCATTGCATTTGTCGGAAACCCTAGAGGGTTTCGTGCGCTGCAATACCGAGGCACGCGGCACGAGCAAGCTTGGTATGGAATGAGTCTTACTTGAGGTTTTTATCCGGCGGCGTTGATGTACAATACTTCCTAAAATAGCCGCCGGGCCACACGAAGTGCGGTGTGGTGGTCCCAACGGGATTCGAACCCGTGTTTAAGCCTTGAGAGGGCTCCGTCCTAGGCCAGGCTAGACGATGGGACCATCCGGGAACTACCCGAAGGATGGACCGTAGCATAAGCGGTTTTCTGTTTGCAACGAAGCACCACTCGTTGGGCAAGAGCTTTTGAGAGCATCCATTCGGGCCTACTGCACATGGCCATAATATGCCCCGGTCCTCGCATCGCATACCCTTGACAGAGTTACGCAAAAAGCCTAGCCTCCCGAATGTTTTAGCAACACTCCTTGTGGGGTCTGCGAAGCTCCACAGGACCTGGAACAACTGTGACTTGAGGCTCACATGGATGATCCGGCGGCGTTCCGCAGGACCGAATCCTTTGGTCGTACGGCACCGGCGGGAGTACTCTCCAGGCCAGGACTCGAACTGCGGATCGGATCCAACATTTTTCGTCGCACCAACGGTGTGGTCACGATTCATGGGAAAGAGCAACTCGTCATTGAAGCCAAACTGGAGCAGGGACTGCTTCTCGCCACGCTCGATCTGTATGACGAGCGCGGAACCCGCATCGCGCACCTGCGTCGAAACGTCCTCACGTTGAATGACCGCGAACAGTTCGCCGTCGATGTGCGGCTCGGACAAGGTCTGTCGCCGTCCGACATGCCGTCTGTTCGTCTGAGAGATTTACAATCTGGTCACCTCGTGTTCGAGGCACGGATGGCATCGGACTCCAGAGTCGACCTCATCTGCGGGAGATTGCACTCGCATAAAGGCATACCGGTGGAAATCACCTCTCACTACTGCCGGATCGGCTCCCAGACAACCCTGTTTCAGGAAATCATCGAAGCCCAAGGTGGCCCAGCTGTCCTCGGTTGACCGCAGTTGGTCTTTCACCCACTCTTCGACTCATACGTATTCTTCATCTTGTCAGCCTTCTCCTTGGACGCGATATCCTCCGCCTCGTTCTGCAGAAAAGCAGGAACCGTTGTACCGTTCCTCCTGCTTTCCTTAGAATGTCCCCATGGCCGATATCCCCACACCCACCGTCCAAGCATTTCTCGTCTGCGACCAAGTCATCGAAGACAGCTTCACGAAAAAGAAAAGCTTGATCGGAATCTTCACACATCTGCAGACAGCAGCCTTCCCCTTCCAGCATCAGCAAATGGGCCTCTATTTCTGCCTCACCGATGCGGAAGGCCTGTACCATTTTGATATTGAGTTGATCTACCTCAACTCCGAACAACTCATCTGCCGGGCCGCGCTTCCCAACATCGAGATCAGCGACCGCCTTCAGATTTCTGATTTCGGGATCAACATTCCGCTGTTAATCTTTCCCGCGCCTGGCCGGTATGAATTCCGCTTGCGAATGGATGGGCATCTCATCGCTCAAAAGGACTTCCATGTCATGCAGGCGTCAGACCGCTCTACCCCAGAACCTTCTGCTTAGCCGTCCCCCCATTTCTCCCGTCGACCCGTCTATGGTAGAACTCCTTTCTGGAATTGACTGACAATGACCAGGCTGAACCGTTCTCTCAAAAGCTCATGAGCACACCAGAATCCTCCCATTCATCGAATTTTATTCGGGATCTTGTGACGACCGATCGTGCCGCCGGTAAACACGGTGGACGAGTCGTCACACGATTTCCCCCTGAACCCAATGGGCACCTCCATATCGGGCATGCCAAGTCCATCGCCCTCAATTTTGGGATTGCACAGGACACCCCCGGCGGGATGTGCCACCTGAGATTCGACGACACCAATCCAACGACTGAAGACCCTGAATATGTCCAAGCCATTCAGGAAGACGTCCGATGGTTGGGAGTTGATTGGCATGACAAGATGTTCTACGCCTCGGACTATTTCAACCAACTCTATGCGTTCGCAGTAACCCTGATCAGAAAAGGAAAAGCCTACGTCGATAGTCTCACGGCCGATGAAATCCGCGAGTATCGCGGCACCCTGACCGAACGAGGCCGAGACAGTCCCTTTCGAACTCGGTCCATCGAAGACAACCTGGATCTGTTGGCGCGCATGCGCGCGGGAGAGTTTGCCGACGGGGTGCATGTCTTACGCGCAAAGATCGATATGGGCTCGCCCAACATTAATCTACGGGACCCGATTCTGTATCGCATCCGACATGCCACGCATTATCGGACCGGCACCGCGTGGGACATCTATCCCTCGTATGATTTCGCGCACCCGTTGTCCGACGCCATCGAAGGCATCACGCACTCCATTTGCACGTTGGAATTTGAAGATCACCGCCCCTTGTACGATTGGGTCGTGGCCGAAACCGATGCCCCGCATCGCCCACAGCAGATCGAATTCGCCAGACTGAATCTCACCTCCACGGTGATGAGCAAGCGGAAGCTGCTCGAATTGGTCGAGAAGAAATTGGTGGCCGGTTGGGACGACCCTCGCCTGCCCACGCTGAAAGGCCTGCGTCGCCGAGGCGTGACGCCTGAAGCGATTCGGGCCTTTTGCGAGCACATTGGTGTGGCCAAGCGGGACGCTATCGTCGAGATGCAGCTGCTTGAACACTTCATCCGAGAAGATCTGAACAAACGGTCACCACGCGTGATGGCGGTGCTCCGACCCCTAAAAGTGGTGCTCGACAACTATCCGGAAGGGGTCGTTGAAGAACTCGATGCGGTGAACAACCCCGAGGATGCGTCGGCGGGAACCAGAAAAGTCCCCTTCTCACGAACGCTCTACATTGAGCAAGACGATTTCCGCGAGGACCCACCCAAACAGTTCTACCGCTTGGCGCCTGGCCGCGAGGTCCGGCTGCGCTATGGATACATCATCAAGTGTGTGAGCGCGACCAAGGACCCTCAGACCGGTGCGGTCACCGAGCTGCACTGCACTTACGATGCGGAAACCAGAAGCGGATCGTCGCAGGAACAGCGCAAGGTGAAAGCCACTATTCATTGGGTGTCTGCGTCACATGCAGCCAAGGCAGGCATCCGGCTCTATCATCCGCTTTTTCTTCCTGACCAGGCTAAGCTTCTGGCTGATCAGGATTGGACTCGATCCTTGAATCCCCAATCACTTGAACTCCTCAGCGGCTGTGTGGTTGAGCCAAGCCTCCGTTCAGCTGCACCCGGGTCCCGCTTCCAATTCGAACGGCAGGGATACTTTTGCGTGGACCCTGATTCCTCATCCGAGATACTCATTTTCAACCGGACTGTCTCGCTCAAGGATGCCTGGGCCAAGATCGAGAAAACCCAGCAAGCCCCTCAGCCCTAAACAATTTTCATGCTGTGCCCGACCTGTCGCCAACCAACCACGTGGGAAGAAAACACCTGGCGCCCATTCTGTTCTGAACGTTGTCAGGTCACGGACTTGGGAACATGGGCAGCAGAACAGTACCGCATTCCCGGTTCGCCACTCACCACGGACACCCGTATTCCTGAATCGACCGACGACGGCAAGGCGAACGACTGCACCTAAGTACACCCCCTCCAATTCCACCTTCTCCCCGCAGTCCAACGTCACCCAATGAACCGCTGCTATCGGTGACACCAACAATATGCTGCCTTTGCTGTTGGCAAGTCCCGTTGAACTTGCTAAGGTCGTATTGTCTACTTACCTCCTGAAGGAGAACATTCCATGCTTGCGACTAACGGCTACGCGGCGATGGCCGCTAAAGAGAGCCTACAACCTTTTTCCTTCGAACGACGCGAAGTCGGTCCCCAGGACATCCTGATCGCGATATCGCACTGCGGCATCTGCCACTCAGATATCCATCAGGCCCGTGACGAGTGGGGCATCTCCCTCTTCCCAATGGTACCAGGACACGAGATCGTCGGAACCGTGGCGCAAGTCGGCACTGCGGTGACAGCCTTCAAGGTTGGTGATCGAGCCGGCGTCGGCTGCTTCGTGGATTCCTGCCGAACGTGCACGTCTTGCCGTGAAGGTCTAGAGCAATACTGCGACCGCGGAACACTCTGGACCTACAGTGGCCAGGATAAAGCTGGCCAGATTACTCAGGGCGGTTACTCGACCCAGATCGTCGTGGACGAGAACTATGTCCTCCGAATTCCCACGACACTCTCCCCAGCGGGAGCGGCCCCGCTGCTCTGCGCCGGCATTACGACCTACTCGCCCCTGCGCCAATGGGGTGTCGGGCGTTATCACAAACTGGCCGTCGTCGGCCTCGGTGGGCTTGGCCATATGGCGGTGAAGATTGCCAGGGCGATGGGAACCGAGGTCACGGTATTAAGCACATCGGAGAAAAAACGGGAGGACGCGAAACGGCTGGGCGCGGCGAACTTTGTCGTGACATCAGACCCTCAGGCATTTACCAAGCTCCAGGGGTACTTTCACTACATCCTTGATACAGTTTCTGCTCCACACGATTACAACGCCTATTTGAACCTCCTGAAGACGGACGGCACCATGATTCTGGTCGGCGCACCCGAAACGCCAACTCCAGTCCAGGCCTTCTCGCTCATTTTCAAACGGCGGTGTTTGGCCGGCTCGCTCATCGGCGGGATCAAGGAAACACAAAAAATGCTCGACTTCTGTGCCCAGCATCAGATCGAGTCAGAGGTTGAGGTGATTCCAATCCAACAGGTCAACGAAGCCTACGAGCGGGTACTGCGAGGGGATGTGAAGTTTCGATTTGTAATCGACATGGCGTCGATGGATTGAGCGCCAGGTCTGGCATTTCTTGGGAGAAAATGGCTGGGGGACTAGGAATCGAACCTAGGTAGCCGGCTCCAAAGGCCGGCGTCCTACCGCTAGACGATCCCCCAGCGCGGTACGGTGGCACTGCGTGTTGCGGGAACAGGAAGAAAGAGTTTTTGGCTGGGGGACTAGGAATCGAACCTAGGTAGTCAGATCCAGAGACTGACGTCCTACCGCTAGACGATCCCCCAACCGGCGTTCAACGTAATATAGGACCGCTCAATCCGTCAAGCCTGGCAGATTTTCGCGCGCTCAATTCCTGCCTTCAGCCGAACGAGGGTACGTTCGCGTCCAAGAACCTCCATGACCTCAAAAAGCCCCGGGCTTGCCGTCCGTCCAGTCAAGGCGACGCGAACTGGCTGGGCTAACGCACCCATCTTGATACCTTCTTCTTCGACGAGCTTTTTGAAACTGTCTTCCCACACCTGCTTGGAAAAGCCCGGAAGCGCCTCAAATTGTGTCAGAAGCTTCTGAAGCAACGGCGCGGTCGTTGGGGTGAGAAATTTCTTGGCTGCCTCCACCTCGAACGTGGCCCCTTGCCCAAAATAGGGCCTGACCCACTCCACCATGTCGGCTAAGGTCTTCGCCCGTTCCTTGACCAGCACGACCAATTGAGCGAGCCATTCGTTTGACACCGTGCGCAGTTCGTCCGTCAAACCCGCCTGTTCCAAGTGTGGCACGAGCGCTTGCGCCACCTCGCTCGGCGGACTCATCTTGATATATTCGGCGTTCATCCAAAGTAACTTGTCTGGGTTGAAAACTGCCGCCGACGTTTGCACATGATCCCACGAAAACTTTTCGATTAGCTCCTGCCGAGTAAAGAGTTCTTGATCCCCGTGCGACCAGCCCAAGCGGACCAGATAATTGACCATGGCATCGGGAAGATAGCCCATGTCTTTGTAAGCCATAATCGAGGTGGCACCATGGCGCTTAGAGAGCCGGGTCTTATCTGCTCCTAAAATCATCGGCAGATGCCCAAAGCGCGGAACGGCAAACCCTAACGCCTCGAAAATGGGAATCTGCCGGGGTGTGTTTGTCAGATGGTCGTCTCCTCGCACCACATGCGTAATACCCATCAAGGCATCATCGACCACGACTGAAAAGTTGTAGGTTGGATACCCGTTGGACCTGAGAATGATCACATCGTCCACGACGGCATTGTCGAAGACGACCTTGCCCTTGATGAGATCCTCGATCACCGTCTGGCCTTCTTGCTGGGCCTTGAATCGAAGCGCGGCATCTCCGGGCGGGCTGGCGAGCTTCACATTGCGACAGCGCCCGTCGTAGCGAGGCGACAACCCTTTGGCCTCGGCTTCTTTTCGCCGAGCCTCCAACTCTTCAGCCTTACACACACACCAGTACGCCTGCCCGGTCTCCAGTAACTTCATGGCGTGGGCTCGATACAAGTCCATCCGCTCTGTTTGGCGGAATGGCCCTTCATCCCAATCAAGTCTGACCCATTTCATGCCTTCGATGATCGCCTGAATCGATTCATCGGTTGACCGACTTTGATCGGTATCCTCGATGCGCAGAATGAACACACCCTGTTGCTGGCGTGCGAAGAGCCAATTGAACAGAGCCGTACGCACTCCTCCTACATGGAGAAACCCCGTCGGACTGGGGGCAAACCGAACGCGAACCTGACTCATGACCGTGCCGTCCCTTCTTCACACACGACAACCCAGTCATCTATACCATGCTGTGAAAATCCTTGTACATCGCCTTGCCACTTCCATCTCTTGACGGCTTCTGCTATGACGGTGCCGCGAATCGATTATGGCGGAACACACGCAACCGGCCACGGTACTTGCGGTCACCGATCTCACGCCCCACGTTCGCCAACTCGTCGTCAAACCCAAGACTAGGAAGATTTCCTTTCAACCGGGACAGTGGGTCTCCCTCAAACTGCCGGTGGGACCAAAGCCCCCGCTCAACCGTGCATACTCCATGGCTGATCCTTCGTCTCCGTATGGGGAATTAACGCTGGTATTTGATCGTGTTCCCGGTGGGCTGGCTTCCGATTATCTCTATGAATTGCGGTCTGGAGATGAAGTTCCCCTGTCAGGCCCCTATGGGAATTTCGTCCTCCCTCAACCACTCGATCGCGAGCTGCTGTTGATTGCGCGCTACACGGGCCTTGCTCCGATGCGGTGCCTCCTCAAACAAATGTTTTTCTCGAAAATCCAGACTCCCGTCCTATTGATTGCCGTGGCACCCGGCGAAGACGAGGTCTTGTTCCATCAGGAATGGCTCACGATGGCCATGCAATATCCCTCGTTCCGCTATCTTCCGCTGGTCGTTCAGAACGGGGAGTCGGAGGCTGTGGAAAAGACCTTGGCCATGCTCACGCCGCTGGTCAACGGACAGCCCAAAGTCGTTCCCATGATTTGTGGAACCAAAGCGTTCGTCCGTCCCCTGCGTGCCTATTTCATGAAAGAAGGGTACGACCGAAAGGACGTGAAGATAGAGACATACGATTAGAATGGTCGGTCCGCACTGTTCACTCAGAACACGCCGAAGTGTTGAATGAGTCGCGTGTGAGAAATCACGCCAATGAATGCCCCTCCCGCACAAGATTTTTATTGACGGCTGGAATTTCGACGACGATATCCTTGGTCCCGTTCGGCACGCATTGGCATCCCAGACGAGACTGTAGTGTCGTCATGGGAGCCTCATCCAACTGATCATACTCATCATCCGTACCTTCATTGCAGGTGTCTAATCCCTGCTTCACCATGACGTGACAGGTCGAACAGGCGCAGACCCCGCCACACACGTGCTCCAAATCCATGCCATGACCCATTGCAATATCTAAAATGCTCCCTGGCAGCCCAGTGGGACCATAGGGAATCTTTGCAGGATCGACTGCAACCGCAGTTGAGCTTCCATCCGGCTGGATAAAGGTAATGGTATAGGAAACTTTGGGAAGTTCATATTCTGCCCGTTCAATATAGGGGTTTGTGCCACCCATGCGCCTATTCCTTTCTGAGCGATCATAAGAACTCTGGCTGTGTATTGACACCAGAGAAACCTGCATGCTACTCTTAGTACGACCATATTGATCGGAGATCATTATAGTCTCCGATCTAAGGAATCGGCAATAGTAATGTTGAAGATATCAAAAAAGGCTGATTACGCGCTCATGGCGCTGCAGCACATTGCGTCAGTCCAATTCGGCGATGTGACGCCCGGCCGCGTGGTGAATACGAAAGAGATTGCCGAGGAATACAATATTCCCCTGGAATTGTTGGCGAAGGTCCTGCAAGTTCTCTCAAAGCAGGGCCTCATCGAAAGCCACAATGGTCCTAAGGGAGGGTATCTCCTGGCGCGGAGCGCCAGACAGATCACCATCGCGCAGATTCTTGAAAGTATAGAAGGCCCCTTAGGCATCACCGACTGCTCCCACGAAAAAGATGGCGATTTCTGCATGCAGCGCGAACACTGTAACATCCGCACGCCGCTCCTGAAAATCCAAGACAGCATCTATCAGTTACTGAATAACATGACGTTGGGAGACATGATGGGGGGCACGCCTCTTATTACGATTCAGTCTCCCTCGGCACAAGGAGTCGAACGATGAAGCTTCCCATTTTCCTCGATAACCATTCCACCACTCCCATGGATCCGCGAGTTTTGGAGGCAATGCTCCCATATTTCGTGGAGAAGTTCGGCAACGCCGCCAGCCGCAACCATGCGTTTGGCTGGGCCGCGGAAGAAGCGGTGGAACAAGCCCGGAAACAGATTGCGAAGCTCATTAAGGCCGACGCAAAAGAAATCGTCTTCACCAGCGGTGCCACTGAATCGGACAACCTGGCACTGAAGGGTGTCTTGGAGATGTATAAGGAGAAAGGCACTCACATCATCACATCGTCCACGGAACATCGGGCCGTGCTCGATACAGCCAAGTCCCTTGAAGCCAAAGGGCTAGCGACTGTGACCTATCTGCCGGTCGACAAATACGGCATGGTGAATCCGGAGGACGTCCAGAATGCAATCACCGACAAGACCATCCTGATCTCGATCATGCTGGCCAATAACGAAATCGGCACGATTAACCCTATCCAGGAGATCGGCAAGATCGCCAAAGCGAAAGGGGTCCTGTTTCATTGCGATGCGACCCAGGGCGTCGGAAAAATTCCTGTCGATGTCCAGACTATGGGCATTGATCTCATGTCATTCACATCCCACAAAGTCTACGGCCCCAAGGGAGTCGGTGCGCTGTATGTCAGAAAAAGGAACCCTCGCGTACGAATTGCGCCTCAGATCGATGGAGGAGGCCATGAACGAGGCATGCGGTCGGGCACCCTGCCGGTCCCATTGATCGTTGGATTTGGAAAAGCCTGTGAACTCTGCGAGCAGGAGATGGCGGCGGATACGGCTCGGCTGACCAAGATGCGCGACCGCCTCCAAGCCGAGATCATGGCAGCGCTCGAAGAAAGCTATCTCAACGGCCACCCGACAAACCGTTTGCCGGGCAATCTCAATATTTCCTTCGCCTACGTCGAAGGCGAGTCACTGCTCATGGGCATGAAAGACATCGCGCTCTCGTCCGGTTCGGCCTGCACATCGGCCACCCTGGAACCCTCGTATGTGTTGCGCGCACTTGGCGTCGGGACAGAGCTCGCTCACTCCTCGATTCGTTTCGGCTTGGGCCGTTTCAATACCGACGATGAGATTGACTATACGACCAAAAAGGTTATTGAGGTCGTCACCAAGTTGCGGGAAATGTCCCCTCTTTATGAGATGGCCAAAGAAGGCGTGGACCTGAAATCCGTTCAGTGGGCCGCGCACTAAACTGAGATACAACGTATAGTTCGGAGGACACCATGGCATACAGCGATAAAGTCGTCGATCATTTCAATAATCCCCGCAACATGGGCAGCTTTAAGAAGGACGATGCAGACGTGGGCACCGGAATGGTGGGAGCCCCGGAGTGCGGTGACGTGATGAAGCTGCAGATCAAGGTCCAGAACGATACGATCGTTGATGCGAAGTTCAAGACCTTCGGTTGCGGATCAGCGATCGCCAGCTCCAGCCTGGCCACCGAATGGCTCAAGGGGAAGACGATCGAGGAAGCCCAAAAGATCAAGAATACGGACATCGTACAGGAGTTGAATCTCCCTCCTGTAAAAATTCACTGCTCGGTTCTGGCAGAAGATGCCATCAAAGCCGCGTTGGCCGATTATCAAAAGAAGACAGACGGGCAACCAACCGGCACCAAGTAACAGCCACGAAGGGAGCGCCTCATGGACACCACGAATGTCGAGACTCCAACTCCGATCATCTCACTCACCGACGCAGCCGTAAAAGAAGTGAAGCGGCTCATCAACGTACAAGGCATTGAAGAAGGTGGCCTTCGCCTTGGCGTGAAAGGCGGCGGGTGTTCGGGCCTCAGCTACACGATTAACTTCGATGAGAAGATCGGACAGTTCGATCAAATCCATGAGATCGATGGTGTCAAAGTGATCATCGACGCGAAAAGCGCCATCTATCTCCAGGGCACCCAATTGGATTATCAAAAAGACATGATGGGCGGAAACTTTAAGTTTTTGAACCCGAATGCCAACAAAACTTGTGGCTGCGGAGAATCGTTCTCGGCTTAATTCGCCATCCACTGAGGATGCCGACCGGGCATGGGGTATACACCATGCCCATTTTTGCTTATGGATAACCAGCAATCACCTCCCCTTCTCGATACTCGTCGCCAGCTGCAGATGGCCCGGAGCATGTGCTGGCACTGTCAGTCAGAAGTGACAGGAGAATACTTCTGTGACCGGTGTGTGAAAGTCCAGCCGGTTTCAAAAGAAACTGACTATTTCACCTGCCTCGGGTTTCCACGGCGCCTCATGCTCGACCCGCAGAAACTAGAGGCCAAGTTCTACGAACTAAGCCGGACATTCCATCCTGATTTTTATCAGACCAAGAGCGCAGACGAACAGACGATCAGCCTCAGCAATGCCGCAGTTCTCAATACCGCCTATCGCACGCTCCGTAACCCCATTCAACGAGCGGAATACCTCCTGGCCTTGGAAACCGGCTCGGTCAAAGACATTCGAACCTCCCCGCCGGCCGATCTCTTTGAAGAGATCCTGGACCTACAAGATACCCTGGAAGAGTACCGGGCATCGGAACGTGATTCAGATCAGGGCCACCGCCTCCGCGCCACCCTCCAGACTGAGCAAGAGGCGCTGGAGCGACGCAAGGAAGGGATGGAAGCTCAACTTCGGCAATTGTTCGCCGACTGGGACAAGCTACAAGACGCGGGAGAAGCCACGAGCCTGGCGAGGGTGGAACGGGACAGAATTCTGAAACAGATGCGCGATCTCCTTTCTCATCGCACATACGTCAACAATATCGTGAACGATCTGGCAGCAACAATCGCCTAAGCAACTCTTTTCCAACATCCTCATCTTTGATATGGCACGAATAGTCGGTATCGATCTCGGCACCACCAATTCACTGGTTGCGTACATGAAGGATGGGCAGCCCTGCGTCGTCCCAGACCGCAACGGTCGGACCATGGTGCCCTCGGTGGTCGCCTTGACGGACAATGGCTTGATCGTCGGAGATTCGGCGAAAGAGCATTTAACCCGCAATCCGGAACGGACGGTCTACTCCGTGAAGCGATTCATGGGTAAGGGACTGGCCGATGTCCAGGACGAGCTGGTCTATTTTCCATACCATGTCACTGAGACCGGTGGTGTAATCCGGATCCGCCTTGGCCAGAAGAGCTATTCACCACCACAAGTCTCCGCCATGATCCTTAAGGAACTGAAGCTGCGTGCGGAAGCCTCCCTCGGCGAAAGTATCACCAAGGCCGTCATCACGGTGCCGGCCTACTTCAACGACAGCCAGCGGCAGGCCACCAAAGATGCCGGCCTCATTGCCGGGCTGGAGGTATTGCGCATCATCAATGAGCCGACCGCCGCGTCGCTGGCCTACGGACTTCAACAAAAAACCCAAGGGACCATCGCCGTCTATGACTTCGGGGGTGGGACATTCGATATCTCAATCCTGAAGTTGAAAGACGGCATCTTTGAAGTGCTGGCGACCAGCGGCGATACCCATCTTGGCGGAGACGATCTCGATCGCGTGTTGGTCGACCTCTTCATCGGAGACATCCGAGACCGGTACGGGATCGACGTCAGCCGCTACCCCGATCACATGCAGACTGTCCGGTTGGAAGCGGAGCGGGCCAAGATCCGCCTTTCCGATGAGCTCAAGACCGAAATCACCATCGAGCTACCGGAGGACAAAGGACGCTTTACCAGAGAGCTGACGCGTGATCAGCTCGAGTCTCTCGTGGCAGGGATCATCGAACGCACCTTAGCGCCCTGTCGCATCGCGTTAAAAGACGCCGGGCTCACTCCAAAAGACATTGATGAAGTCGTGCTCGTGGGCGGGTCTACCCGGATGCCATTGGTCCGGCAACGAGTAGAAGCGCTCTTTGGGAAGCAACCACATTGTCACTTGAACCCGGATGAAGTCGTCGCACTTGGGGCTGCGGTGCAAGCCGATATTCTCAGCGGCGGGACGACAGATATGTTGCTGTTGGACGTCACGCCCTTGTCTCTCGGCATTGAAACAATGGGTGGGGTCATGAGCAGCCTGATCCGCCGAAATACGACCATCCCGGCGAGCGCCAAGGAGATGTTCACGACCTATGTCGATGGTCAGACCGGAGTAGACATTCACATTCTGCAAGGTGAGCGCGAACTCGTGAAAGACAACCGGAGCTTAGCGAGATTCCGGCTGAAAGTGCCACCGCTCCCAGCCGGCGTCCCGCGTATTGAGGTAACCTTTTTGATCGACGCCAATGGAATTTTGAACGTGACGGCGACAGACATGCGGACGGCCAAAAGCCAGTCGATCGAGGTCAAACCCTCCTACGGATTGTCCGACACAGAAGTGGAGCGGATGATCGAAGACTCGTTCAAGTTTGCGGCAGAAGATGTGACTGCCAGAAAATTGATCGAAGCCAGGCTGGACGCCGAAGCTTTGATTAAGACCACCGACAAATCCCTCGTGGACGCTGGACACCTAATTGCAGCGGAAGAAGCTGACGGTATTCGGACGTCATTATCTCAGCTGTCCACCGCGAAGAACGGAATAGATTCTCGTGTCATCCGTGCGCGTATGGCGGAACTCGAACAGACCGCGAAGCATTTGAATGTCATGATGCTCGACCATTCACTCAAGAAAAGTCTGCAAGGAAAGAAAGTATCGGAGGTATCGTGATCGTGGAGGAGTACCGATGGACCTGAAGTGGCAAGATGCCGAAGAGATCGCCATACGGCTGATCGAACAACACCCTGAGACAGATCCGCTCACCGTGCGCTTCACCGAGATGCATACCTGGATCGTGGCCCTGCCTGAATTTAAGGACGATCCGAAGAAATCGAATGAGAAAATCCTAGAAATGATTCAGATGGCATGGCACGAGGAATATCAGGACACGAAGGCCTAGTCACCGGCGTTACAAATTCCCGTCCCCTGCTGGTTGTCCCTCGGGAATCTGGTCCAACTTATAGAAATCCATCGGATCCTGTCGACGCTGCACCGCCTGAGTCGGCTCACTCCCCTTCGTAAAGAGCTCAACCGTTCCCTTGTGCCCTTCTCCTTCTTGTTCCGACTCCAGAAGCCCTGTCGAGGAATCAACCTTCACAAAGGTCACCCCGTCTGGAATCTCGAACGGCATGACAGGAAGTTGCTTGAGCGCCTCTTTCATGAATGCAATCCAAATCGGCAAGGCTGAACGGGCCCCCGTTTCACTCTCTCCGAGCGAGCGACGGTCGTCAAAGCCAACATAGACGCCGGTGACCAGATTTGGAGTTCCACCGATAAACCAGGCATTGATGTAGTCGTTCGTCGTGCCGGTTTTGCCGGCGATCGGACGCCCCAGCACCTTCGCCGCCTGCCCGGTTCCCCGCTGCACGACGTCTTCCATCATGTTGGTAATCAAATAGGCGGCTTCTTTGGCGATGACTTCATGGGGCTCGGGCTCGGTCACTTCAAGGACCTTCCCCGTATTGTCTTTGACCGATTTAACGGCAAAGGGCTCCACTCGATTTCCCTGGTTCAAAAACACCCCATAGACTGAGGTCAACTCCAGCAAGCCAACCGACGAGGTGCCAAGCCCAAGGGAAAGATCGGCAGGAAGTGGACTCGTAATCCCGACCGTACGCGAGAACTCGATCACGTTTTTCACGCCGATCTTGTCCAACAACCGAACCGTGGCAAGATTATGTGACTGCGCCAGCGCATCCCGAAGGCTCACCATGCCATGAAACTTCCGGCCGTAGTTCTCCGGCCTCCAGATCTTTTCGTCCTCTGCCTGCTCATAGACGACCGGGGCATCAAGGATCTGTGTGGCAGGGCTCAACCCTTGACTCATCGCGGTCGCATAAATGAGGGGTTTGAACGCGGACCCCGGTTGCCGGTGGGCCTGCACCGCACGGTTGTATTCACTCCGGGAGAAATCATACCCACCCACCATCGCACGAATCGCACCCCCCTTGGGATCGATCGCAATCAGGCCTCCCTCGACGACCGGCGTCTGCTCCAATGTGAGTTGCACACCATCCTTCGTGATCCTTTTCACACCGATTTCGATGACATCCCCAGGCTTCAGGAGTGATTTGAGATTCGGATTCACCACGAAATCCACGGTGGGATCCGGCCCCTTGAGCATCCGCTTGGCCCAGGCCATGTCGTCAAACGCCAGCTTCGCGGTGAACGCGCCAACTTGAACCACATAATGATCTTTCGCAACTCTTAGAACGACCCCTTCCCCGAGATACCCGGGTTTGAGCAGCTGATCCCCGGAGGCGAGTTCCGAAGGTTGGAACGTCGCTACATCGACGGTTCGCCGAGGCCCTCGCCACCCCTCTCGTTTATCAAGCTCGCGAACCCCGTTCAAAAACGCCGACTCCGCCGCTCTTTGCATCTCCACATTCAAGGTCGTGTAAATTTGAAGCCCGCCCTTGTACACCATCGACTCCCCGTACTTCGCCATGAGCAGTTGACGGACGTATTCGACGAAGTACGGAGCAAGATGCTCGCTCCCAGGCCGATGGAAATTCAGTTTTTCGCGAGCGGCCGCTTCCCGTTCCGCTGCGGTAATAAACCCAACCTCCTCCATTCTGGCGAGAACATGCTCTTGGCGTTTCTTCGCCGATTCATAGGCGCTGAACGGAGAAAACCGGCTGGGCGACTTCGGCAGACCGCCTAAGAACGCGGATTCGGCAAGGGTCAGGCCCCTGATGTCTTTTCCAAAATACGATTGCGCCGCCGAGCCGACTCCGTAGGCGCCTTGCCCGAAATAAATTTGATTCAGATAGGTTTCAAGAATCTGTTCTTTCCCGGATACCACTTCCATCTTGTAGGCCAAGACGAGTTCGCGAATTTTCCGTTCATAGGACCGTTCGGACGACAGAAAGAGTGCACGAGCCAGTTGTTGCGTGATGGTGCTAGCTCCTTCAACCTTCCTCCCCCCATGCCGAATGTTCGTCCAAGCCGCTCGCAGCATTCCGATAAAATCCAGACCCGGATGCTCAAAAAACCTCGCATCTTCCGTCGCAATAACCGCCTGCGTCAGCGTTTTGGGAATTTCTGGGAGCGGCGTGAGAATGCGGCGCTCGATAAAGAACTGGCCAATGGGCTGCCGATCATCGGAATAGACGGTGGTGACCAAACTCGGTTGATAGTTTTGGAGCAGATCGAGCGAGGGAAGGTCTCGGGAAAAATACCAGATGATTCCTGCGACCGTCGTCGCTCCGACGATACTACAGGCCAACACACCGATCAGGGCGACCTGCCACCAGCGCAGGCGGCGGCGTGACTGTTTCTGAATTTCCACAAACCGCCCGTCGTTCGGCATCGGGGATGCAATCCTCGTGAAGGTGAGCTCGAGGTCAGCAAAACCTTACAATGTGCCCTTCCAAAACTCAAGCAAGATGCCGACCGCGCGCAGCCCTCCGGCGTCTCCCAGGTTCTGCTTTTTCCTCAAGGGTTCCACCTCAAGTACCGATTACTTCAGACATATAGTGGCGGAGTAAACCTCCGACACACGAACTCGCTGGCATCGGTACAGGTGCCTGCACACCATCACGGCACATCGAAGACCAAGTTCGAGTGGATTAGCACGTTGGATCTTTCCGGGTAAGCGACGAAAGAGCGAGCAATGCAAAGTGCACCGTTGCCTGAGAACGAAGCGTCCCGTCTGCGCGACTTACACCAATACCACGTCCTCGACACACCACCGGAGACAGCGTTCAATGACTTAACGGCGCTGGCTGCTCAGATCTGCGGAACACCGATTGCGCTGGTCAGCCTCATCGATACCCACCGCCAGTGGTTTAAAGCCAAGGTGGGCATCGATGCCCAGGAAACCCCGCGCGACATCGCGTTCTGTGCCCACGCCATCCATGGCAACGATCTGTTCGTGGTACCGGATGCCACCCAAGACAGACGATTTGCCGACAACCCCCTCGTCGCCACTGACCCGAACATTCGATTCTATGCCGGTATGCCCCTCGTCACTCCGGCCGGCTATGCACTGGGTACCCTCTGCGTGATTGATCGAGTTCCCCGGCAATTGACTGTCGATCAAACGAACGCGCTCCGTATTTTGGGCCGGCAAGTGGTCGGTCAGCTCGAGTTGCGATGGTCCCTGTGATCATGCTCAGCGCCGATGACTACGAGCCGGATATTCAGCAAGTTCTGCGCGAAGGAGCCACGGCCTATGTGACGAAGCAGAAGGGGTCGGCTGGTCTGCTCCAGGCGGCGAAACGGCTCCTGCCAGCCACACCGCCACAGGACCAGATAGTCCCTAAAGCGGGAAGCGGGGAACCTCGAACACGACGCGCCTCAGCACACCATCGCCTTCGGGGCAACCAGAGAAAGAAACGGGCCGCGTGACCCATTCCTATAGGCTCCTCGCACACCGTGAGGAAAAGAAGAGACGTGTCTCTACAGATGCGCTGTCATCGAACCGGCTTCTGCAGTTCAATGAATCCCCTTTAAGGAGACCGAATGGGTAAAGGTACGACCTCTTCAACACCGACCGTACTCATGATCGAGGATCACGACGACACCGCCTGCTTGGTACGATTCATCCTGGAACGCAATGGCTACGCGGTCAGGCATGCTCCTGACGGGTGGCACGCGAAACGCCTGACTGAAACGGCCAAACCGCCGGACTTGGTCCTGCTCGACATTTCTCTGCCCTCCCTGTCAGGGCTGGAGGTCTTGCGCGCTATTCGAACAACGCCGGAATGGCAGTGGATACCGGTGATTATACTCAGCGGCGATACGCGTATAGAAACGATGGCCGAGGCGACCCACCTTGGAGCCACAGAATATTTGAAGAAACCCTTCTCGCAGGAACGCCTTATGAAGGCCGTGGCGCTGTTTTTGCCAAGACCAACCGATCAACAAGCGCCGCAACTCAAACAGGCCTGATCAGCACGCACAGCCATCCTGCTCCATACTCTTCGACCAAACGGTGACGTGAAAAGCCGGCTCCATGGCATCACGAAGACCGCCCTGTGGTTTTCCAGCGTTCCCTGCCTCTGAAACTCCCCTCCATTTTATTTCGCGACCCTAGCTTGTGTAGAAGAACGCAGTTCGAGTATACTGCCGAGTTTGCGCCTCACTACCGGGGCGTCTTTTTTTGTCATCTAAGGAAGCACCGTCACCATGTCCATCAGTACGCGCCCCTCAAGACCGTCGAAGCGATATTCGGAATATCGCCATCATTGCCCACGTCGATCACGGCAAAACGACCTTGGTCGATGCGGTGCTCCGCCAAACGCACGTCCATCGCAAGATCGATGATATGGGCGAACGCATCATGGATTCGATGGACCAGGAACGGGAGCGTGGAATCACAATCCGGGCCAAAAACGCCAGCGTCATCTACAACGGGGTGAAAATTAACATCGTCGATACGCCGGGCCATGCCGATTTCGGCGGTGAAGTGGAACGCACGCTGCGGATGGTGGATGGGGTGTTGATTTTGGTCGATGCGAAAGAAGGCCCCATGCCGCAAACAACCTTTGTGTTGCGGAAAGCCTTGGCGCTTGGACACAAAGCCATTGTCGTCATCAACAAGATCGACCGGCCGGATGCGGTCATCGACGACGTCGTCAACCGCACCTTCGATCTGTTCGTTCATCTTGGCGCCACCGACGAGCAACTTGATTTCCCGATCGTCTACACGTCGGCCATTAAAGGAATCGCCACGCTGGATGTCAACAAACCAGGAACGGATATCCAGCCGTTGCTCAATACCGTGCTAGAGAAGATCCCTGCCCCAGCCATTACCGTCGATGCTCCGCTCCAAATGCTTGTGCTGGCTCTGGTGCAAGATCCCTACAAAGGCAAGATGGGAATCGGCAAGATCCAGTCCGGCTCCATTGCTCGGCGGCAAAACGTCATGTTGCTCGGCAAGGACGGCGCACAAGTTGCTGGCAAAGTATCCGACCTCGCCGTCTATTCTGGACTGGACCGGGCCGACATGGAACAGGCCGCGGCCGGAGAAATCGTCGCGGTCGCGGGGCTTGATGATGTGAGCATCGGGGATACCATCGCCGACGCCGATCGTCCCGTCGCCCTCCCCCGGGTCTTGATCGATGAGCCGACCGTACAAATGACCTTCTCCGTCAACAACAGTCCATTCGCCGGACGCGAAGGCAAGTTCCTCACGTCACGCCATCTGCGTGAGCGCCTGTTCAAGGAACTGGAGACCAACGTGTCGCTCCGCGTCAATGAGACAGATAGCGCCGATCGCTTTCTCGTGGCGGGACGAGGGGAACTTCACCTCTCCGTCTTAATCGAGCAGATGCGACGGGAAGGGTACGAGCTGCAAGTCTCCCAACCGGAGGTCATTGTCCATCGCGAAGGCGGCAAAGTCATGGAGCCGTACGAGGAGCTGACCATCCAGGTGCCGGAGACCTATCAGGGAACCGTGATCGAAGAACTCGGGAAGCGCCGGGGTGAAATGCGGCACATGCGGCTGATTCACTCTGATGTCGGCACGAGTGAGATGCATTTGGAATACCACATTCCGACACGCGGCATCATGGGGCTTAAAAACATTCTGTTGGCCAAGACCCGAGGGACCGTCATTCTGCACCATGTCTTCTCGGCCTACGAACCGGCGGAAGAACGAGACCTCCTCGTGACCCCGCATGGTTCGCTTGTCGCGTACGAGGACGGGTCGAGTACCGGCTATGCCATCTTCATGACCCAGGAGCGGGGCGCCATGTTCATTGGCCCTGGAGTCGAAGTGTACCGGGGGATGGTCATCGGCCAAAACAGCCGGGATGAAGATCTGGATGTGAACGTGTGCAAGGAAAAACATCTCTCGAACATGCGGGCGTCCGGTACTGATGAAGCCTTGGTGCTCACCCCTCCGCGCGAAATGACGCTGGAATTCGCGTTGGAATACATTGGGGGCGATGAGTTGGTCGAGGTGACGCCACAGAACCTCCGTCTACGTAAGCGACTGTTGAATCCGGATGACCGCCGCAAGGCGAAGAAGTCCGGAAAGTAATTGTCACAGGTACCCATATGAGGATTCGGAAAAAGTCTCCTAAGCCTTCTGCCACGCGCCCCCCTCTCTACTTCATCGGCTATCGGGGTACGGCTCCATCTACCGACGAGGTTCAGGCACTCTACGACCGGGAATATGGCGTCCCCTTGGCCATCCACCATGAAGACGGCTCGCCTGAATCCTGGCAGGCAACCCATGGCCCTTGGTCCGCACATGTAGTACTGCCACTCCCGATGAGTCATGTGGCTGAAGTGATGAAACAATTGACCTGGGAACATGACCTCATGGGTGCCGTTGCACCGTCCGTCACCTCCCCTCGTGATATGCCCGATACCGTCCTCCTGGCCACACGATTGGCCCGTTGTCTGACCCTCTTATCGCAAGGCACGGCCTATGACGTCATTAGGCAAGCGTACGCCAATCCCTCGGACTGGCAGCCTCGTACACTCGGGAGTTTTCTTCTGGATGACCATGTGTCCATCGTCCATGACGACACCACTCACCCGGACCGGGTGTGGTCCTACTCACTCGGACTCAGCAAATTTGGGTTGGACGAAGTTGAAATGTTTACGGCAAAAGGACTTTCCGACAGCGCGGCGAAGGACCTGTTGACTGAGTCGGCCGGTGAATTACTGCGGCTGGGGCATTCTCCAAAAGTTGGAACAGCGCTCGACCTTCCTCTGCTCGGCCGTACCCTTCACGTCAGGAACTACCGCACCGCTGCGCCTGCCGGACGGATGCTGGGATTCCGAGAACTTCAATCCTCGTAAGTCCGCTGATAACTCAATATGTTATCAATTCACACCCAATGCTAGGCCTAGCGGGCTGTTGACATCCCTTTCAAGCACAGGTTACAAAGTTTATGGTTCATGTGGGGTCCTGCCAATCCGAGACCTCAGTACAGCTATCACCCAAATATAGATGTCCTAATAAGGAGGTTTGCAATGAGCGATGTAGCATCAGAAATTAAGGTGGGCGATACAGCACCGGACTTCAATCTGAAGGATCAGGACCAAAAGGACGTGACGTTGAGCGAGTACAAAGGCAAGAAGAACGTCGTGCTCTGCTTCTATCCGTTGGATTGGAGCCCTGTGTGCCAGGGTGAAAACAAGTGCCTGACCGATGACTTCCCCAAGTTCCAGTCCGCCAATGCGGAATTGTTTGGCATCAGCTGCGACAGCTTTTTTTCCCACAAAGCCTGGGCGGATTCGCTGGACCTGAAGCACCGCTTGTTGTCGGACGTCCACCGGACGACCGCAAAGTCGTATGGCCTGTATTTTGAGCCGTTGAACTGCTCGAAGCGCGCGACGGTGATCGTCGATAAGAACGGCAAGGTCGCCTACGCGAAGGTGCAGGAGATCAAGACGGCACGCGAAGACAAGGACATCCTCGACGCGCTGTCCAAGCTGAACTAACTCTATAGTCAGAAAGTCTGAAAGTTGGAAAGTCGTCACGTTTTGGCTTCCTGACTTTCAGACTTTCAACTTTAGGTAGCTTATGACTGGCACTATTCTCGACGTCAGCGACGCCAACTACAAAGAATTCACCGACAGCGCCGGTGCGGTCGTCGCGTACGGCCTTGCCACTTGCGAGCCTTGCAAGGCCTACGATCCCATTCTTGAAGCGACCGCTGCGAAATTTCCTGAGATCAAAATCGGGAAGGCCAAGATGCATGTGCCGGGCCGCTGTCGTGAGATCAAGAAGACCCACACGTTTGAGACATACCCCACCACCCATTTCTTCGCGCATGGTAAATTACTACTGACACGCGAAGGAGTCGTCGAGCCGGCCGAACTCGCCGCACTCATTTCAGACCATTTACTCAAGTAGGTCCGCTGCTGCATCGTGAGTCAGTGAACCCGGAGACTCTTCCACAACCACTGGATCAGGCAGCACTGAGCGATCGATGAGTTAGGAGGCGAGCAGAGCATGAACAAGACGATTGCTGGTGTGGTATTTGGCATGACCCTGACCCTGTCCCTCTCGGCCGGTGCCCATACCGACGAATATTTTGAATCTGTCCAGGCGCCCCATGGCGGACAATTGCGCATGACCGGCCCGTTTCATATGGAGTTGGTTGCCAAGGATGGGGATCTGACGGTCTACGTCACGGACCACGCCGACAACCCCATCAGCATCGACGGCGGTTTAGCCAAAGCCAACGTCGAGAACGGGTCAACCAGAACCCAAGTGAACATGCACCCCGTGGGGAACAATATGCTCAGTGGTTCCGGCACCTTTTCGTTGACCCCCAATACCGTGGTCGTCGTCTTCATGAAGCTGCCGAACCAAGACGGCTATGCCGCCCGCTTCACGCCGTTGAAACCCAAGAGCGAACAGGCGGAAAAATCCCCGTCCCACGCGGATGATGCCGGCCCACACCACCATCACCATTCACCGAAGCATTGATGGACGACTTCCGCTCCATCGATAGATGTGACGCGGTTTTCAAGCAGGAGATTGACAAACTATTTCCCAAGGGCTGACAACGCGCAGGCTGGTCAAAAAGACCATCCAGCAAGGCCGCAGCGAGCGAAACGGCGAGGCGTACGCTTCGGTACGTTGAGCCTCTGAGCGATGCGAGAACGCCGCTGGCGGACTTTTTCAACAGCCTGCTAGGAGTACCGATCATGAAATATCTCCTAGGACATTTAACCCTGTGTGCAACGCTGCTCGGAGCGGCGCCGGTCTGGGCCCATTCAGCGAAACACGCAGAACCCGTGAAGGCCCTTCACGGCGGGCAATCGCTTGCCGCAGGCCCGTATCATCTTGAGTTGGTTGCCAAGGACGGAGAGCTGCTGCTGTATGTGACCGATCATTCCGACAAGGGTATCCCTTCCGATGGAGCGAAAGCTAAGGCCACGATCCAGCACGGGTTTGAGAAGGCCACGATCCAGGTTGAACTGGAACCGTCTGGTGACAACCAGCTGAAGGGGAGCGGAACATTTACGATTTATCCGGATACCGGAATTCTGGTCTTCCTCAGGCTACCGGAACAGCAGGCCTACGCCGCCCGCTTTACCCCGCTCAATGCCAAGAGCGGAGCCGCATCAAGAGGCGAGTCCCATCACAAGGCAAAACATTAGTCACAGCCGTCTTGGTTCAACCGTCAAGGCATCAGGGCAAC